>NZ_LMBV01000002.1:249239-249389 GCF_001439925.1 Peribacillus muralis | reverse complement strand
CATCTACGAAACTGGTCCATTTTTCTACATATTCGGCCCTTCAACTACAATTCTGGACCTTTTATCTGCAAATTCAGCATTTTTTCTACGATTTTGGACCTTTTATCTGCGAATTCGGTGATTTATCTACGAATCTGGACCTTTTATCTA
>NZ_LMBV01000002.1:249092-249215 GCF_001439925.1 Peribacillus muralis | reverse complement strand
TGGTCCTTTTATCTACGAATTCAGCGATTTATCTACGATTCTGGTCCTTTTATCTGCGAATTCGGCGATATATCGATTTTTCGACAAAAAGGGGATCCGCAACAGGTCCACGTATATAGCTGC
>NZ_LMBV01000002.1:248954-249063 GCF_001439925.1 Peribacillus muralis | reverse complement strand
CATCTACGAAACTGGTCCATTTTTCTACATATTCGGCCCTTCAACTACAATTCTGGACCTTTTATCTGCGAATTCGGTGATTTATCTACGATTCTGGACCTTTTATCTG
>NZ_LMBV01000002.1:218249-248928 GCF_001439925.1 Peribacillus muralis | reverse complement strand
TGGTCCTTTTATCTACGAATTCAGCGATTTATCTACGATTCTGGTCCTTTTATCTGCGAATTCGGCGATTTATCGATTTTTCGACAAAAAAGGGATCCGCAACAGGTCCACGTATATAGCTGCTGCATTTCATCTACAAAACTGGTCCATTTTTCTACATATTCGGCCCTTCAACTACGATTCTGGTCCTTTTATCTACGAATTCGGCGATTTATCGATTTTTCGACAAAATAGGACCCCGAAAGCAGGTCCACGTCATAATTCTGCGATTGCCCTGCCCGCCTGTCGTCCGGAGAAAAGGCAGCCACCGACGAATGTTCCTTCCAATGAACGATAGCCGTGAACCCCGCCCCCGCCGAATCCGGCTACTTCACCGGCTGCATACAGGCCTTTTACCGGATGTCCGGAAGTATTCAGGACGCGGCAGGAGAGATCGGTTTGCAATCCACCCAATGTTTTTCTGCTGACGATATTCAGCCGCACTGCTATCAGGGGACCATTCTTCGGATCGAGTATTTTATGCGGTGCCGCAACTCTTATTAAGCGGTCCCCGATATAATGGCGCGCTCCACGCATTGCGGTGATCTGCAGGTCTTTTGTGAATTTGTTATCCATCTTCCTGTCCCGGCTGATGATTTGCCTCTCGATATCGGCAAGGACCAGCAATTTCTCCCCCGTGATCTCATTCATTCCCTCCACGAGTTCAGAGAGAGAATCCGCTATGACAAAGTCTTCCCCTTTGTCCATGAAAGCCTGCACGGGAGACGGTGCGCCAGGCAGGACCCGGGATAACACTTTCCGAATGCTTTTACCTGTCAAATCGGGATTTTGCTCAGAGCCTGATAAAGCAAATTCTTTTTCTATGACCTTTTGCGTTAAAATGAACCAGGAATAATCGTACCCTGTCGCCATGATTGTTTCAAGCGTCCCCAGCGTATCGAATCCGGGGAAATTCGGGGCAGGGAACCGCTGACCTGTTGCGTCGAGCCAAAGAGACGAAGGGCCGGGAAGGATACGGATCCCATGCTTGTCCCAAACGGGATCATGATTCTTGATTCCTTCCGTATAGTGCCACATCCGGTCACGATTGACGATCCTTCCACCGGCCCTTTCCGTAATGGCCAGCATCCTCCCATCCACATGCTCGGGAACACCGGAAATCATATTTTTCGGAGCTTCACCAAGTCTATCGGGCCAATTCTTTCTAATCAATTCGTGATTGGCACCGATACCGCCACTTGTAACAAGCACAGCTTTCGCAAGTAACGAGAAGTCACCGATTACTTCCCCAGAACTAGCCTCCCCACGAGCTGCCGAGCTCGGTACAAGCACGGATCCGCGTACACCAATGACAGAATCATCTTCCGTTATCAATTCATTCACACGATGACGGGGACGATAATCGACAAGTCCCTTCCCCATCGCTTTACGGACCCGATCCTCGAACGGCTTAACGATCCCTGGGCCCGTTCCCCATACAATATGAAAACGCGGAACTGAGTTACCATGCCCTTCAGCGAGGTATCCCCCACGCTCCGCCCAGCCCACAACCGGAAAAAAACGGATGCCCTGCGCTGTTAACCATTCACGTTTTTCCCCTGAAGCAAAGTTGACGTAAGCCTCCGCCCACTTCTTCCCCCAATAATCTTCATCCTCTTCTTCTTCTCGATCGAACCCTGCCGTACCTAACCAGTCCTGCCAAGCAAGTTCACGAGAATCCTTAATGCCCAGTCTCCGCTGCTCGGGTGAGTCGACAAGAAATAAGCCGCCAAAAGACCACCAAGCCTGCCCGCCTAAAGAAGCTTCCGGTTCTTGATCCAATAATAGGACCTTCTTTCCCGCATCAGCGAGCTCTGCCGTAGCCACCAACCCTGCGAGACCCGCTCCGACCACAATCACATCAAATTCCATCAACACGCCTCCAGTATGTAAACACTTTCTTATTATCCTACATTCCCTGTTAAAACTCATTTTCCTTCCGAGGAGGAAGAATAATCTTGTAAGGAGTATGCTTTGAACCAGAAATTCCCTTCAAACGAAAAAAACCATGAATGACATTCCAACTGAAATGTCATTCATGGTTCCTTTGTTTACCTACGATTCTTACCCTAATTGGCGTTTGAATTCTCTACTGGCGAAGAAGTAAGCGATGACCATGATCCCGACGCACCAGGCAAGCGCGGTCCAAATATCGCTGCCAACAGACCCTTCATACAAGAGGGCACGAATCGCATTCACGATTGAAGTCACGGGCTGGTTCTCAGCGAACGCACGGACGACTTTAGGCATGGTTTCGGTGGGGACAAAGGCCGAACTGATAAATGGTAGGAAAATCAGTGGATACGAGTAGGCTGTCGCCCCTTCCATTGACCCGGCTTTCAAGCCGGGAATCACTGCCAGCCATGTCAACGCCAGCGTAAACAGTCCGAGAATCCCAGCTACCGCGAGCCAATCGAGGATATTAGCGCTGGAACGGAAGCCCATCAAGAGCGCGACGAGGATAACCACCACGAGTGTGAGCGCATTGGATACAAGCGAGGTCAACACGTGAGCCCACAATACCGACGAGCGCTTGATTGGCATGGTAATGAAACGCGCCATCAGGCCGCTTTTCACATCCGTAAACAGCCGAACGGATGTGTAAGCGACGCCGGATGCGATAGCCATCAGCAAGATCCCCGGCAATAAATAATTGACGTAGTTGGCCGTCCCTGTTTCTATCGCTCCGCCAAATACATAGACAAACAGCAGCAGCATCATAATCGGCGTAATCGCCACCGTGATAATTGTATCCGGGCTGCGCATGATGTTGCGCATTAAACGTCCTAGTAATACCCCAGTTTTGCTTTTCATTTACATCTCCTCCTTTTTACCGATGATCGCGAGGAAAATTTCCTCTAATGACGGCTGCTTCTCGATGTACTCCACTTTCGCTGGCGGGAACATTTCCTTGAGCTCGGTAAGGGTCCCGGTCGAGATGATTTTCCCGTCATGCAGGATGGCGATACGGTCCGCCAGTTGTTCGGCTTCCTCCAGGTACTGGGTCGTCAGCAAGATGGTCGTGCCGCCGCCGGCAAGCTCCTTGACGGTATCCCAAACTTCAATCCGCGCTTCGGGGTCAAGCCCTGTCGTCGGTTCATCGAGAAATATGACTGCTGGCGTCCCGATCAGGCTCATGGCGATGTCTAGCCTGCGCTTCATCCCTCCTGAATATTGGTCGGCCCGGCGGTTGGCCGCATCGGTCAGGCTGAATCTTGCAAGCAAATTGTCGGCGACTTGAGCTGGATTGGAAACTCCCCGCAACTTGGCGATCATCATCAGGTTTTCCCGCCCTGTAAGCATACCGTCCAAAGCTGCGAACTGCCCTGTCAGGCTGATGCTCTGGCGAACATGATCCGGTTGACGCTGGACGTCAAAGCCACAAATACCTACTTCGCCGCCATCTGCCTTCATTAGCGTCGAGAGGATGTTGACAGTCGTTGTCTTGCCTGCTCCATTTGAACCGAGCAGTGCAAAAATTTCCCCACGCTGCACCTCAAAATCCACCCCTTTTAAAACTTCCTTGTCTTTAAAGGATTTTTTTAACCCTTTTACAAATATCGTTGCATTGCTCATCTTTTTTTCCTCCTTATATATAGCGCAGCAAGGCCGCTTGCACGATTTGGATCTTCTATTTAGTCTGACTGATAATCTGTATAACTTAGTACCGGGTGAAAATATAACTGAAAAGCAAAGGTGGCAATTCACATTTGTAATCAGCTATTCAGTGGAAATTATTTATGAAATTTATTTTTTTCCCAATCGCTTCATGACACTCTGATTTAAATCTACACGATACTTGTCGACATAGGTTTTAGCATTTGCCACTAGTTCGTCGGCAAATGACGCCACGTCATCCCCAGTTATTTCCAGCACTTGTCTGCCATCCGCCGCACCGGCCTCGAACAAATCGATTAATTCATACTGCATTTGCAGCATATCCATCCCGCTGCCCGTTGAGAAATTCCACATGTAGCTTTGAATTTTCTTAAATACAAACTCGTAGTCCTCTGGCAAGGCTTCAACTCGTGCCATCATCATCTTATACTCTTTTTTATCACCGATCATTTTTTTGAACATTTCCATCATGTTATTTTTCCTCCTATAATAATAGCTGAACAAGGCATTCCAAACATATCGTACGGAATATCTTATGAAGCTAATTTGATTTTAAGACGTTAATTTTTGAAGATACAAAATCCCATTTTTCCCAAAACAATTCAAGTTCCTCGCGGCCAGCTCCATTCAATGAGTAAAACTTGCGAGGCGGCCCCATATCTGACGGTTTCTTTTCTATATTTACCAGTTTTTTCTTTTCTAATCGCATGAGGATGGTGTAGACCGTCCCTTCGACGACTTCATTAAACCCAAGCTCGTTCAGGCGGCGGGTAATCTCGTAGCCATAGGTTTCATGGCGGCTGATGATTTCCAGCACGCAGCCTTCAAGCGAACCCTTCAGCATTTCAGTTAAATTTTCCATGTTCATCACCCCCTCTAATTGGTCTGACTTATATTCAGTATGACTTAGTACTAAGGAAAATTTTTTGGGGAAATCCCGCTATTCAGTGGTCTAGGTATCAAGTGTGACTTACTACATCTATATCGTAGCACGTAGTAGATAAACTGTCAACACGACACTGTAAATATTTTCAAACCATCTATTTACTCACGCGGCTCAATCCCCCATCAGCGCTAATTCAAATCTTTCCTGCCGGAATGCACCCTTCGAGACCCTTCAGCATTTCAGTTAAATTTTCCATGTTCATCGCCTCCCCTATTATGTCTGACTTATATTCAGTACGACTTAGTACCAAGGAAAATTTCCTTTATTCAGTGGTATTCGTATTAATTTTGACTTACTCTTTGTATATAGTATGACGTAGTAGAAGATCTGTCAACATAAATTGTAAATATTTTCAAAAATACCAGCCCATTTATACGGATCATTGCCATCAAGCAGCTGTATTTGAATCGTAAAGGCAAATAAAAAACCACCAATATATGTATTGGTGGAGACGGTGGGAGTCGAACCCACGTCCAGACATAACGGCACTTAAGCTTCTACGAGTGTAGTCGATATATTCGCATTTCGCGAACTCATTAGCCTATCGACAGGCGGCAGAGCAGCTAGTCTGATTGGTCTCTTCCTTCATCCTCAGACGGTGGATTCCGGCGTATCCCACTTAGAGTGAGTCCCTTACCCTACCACGTGGGCCATGGAGGGAGGAACAGCTAACGACTGTTGTTACGCAGCGAAAGCTAGGTTGTTGTTTTGTTTGCCAGTTATAGGCGTTGACGTTTTAACGAGGCCGATCCCCTCGACTCGCAACTTAAGCTCGAACTATCCCTGTCGAATCCGTAACGTCCCCATGATTGAAATGGAGCGTACGAGAGAAGAATAGTCAGCAAGTTGGCTGATATTCAATTGTCATCGGTACAGGATTAATTATAACAGATATAATCAAAAAATCAATTGTAAGGTCTTGGCAGTGCTACATCTTCTGACGATCACGGAAAGCACGTTCAATATCACGTTTCGCTTCCTTCTTCTTCAGGTCATCACGCTTGTCATATTGTTTCTTCCCTTTCCCAAGTCCGATTAAAACTTTGGCAAAGCCGTTCTTTAAATACATTTTCAACGGAACGATGGTGTAACCTGTTTCCTTCGTTTCACCGATCAGTTTACTGATTTCTTTCTTATGCAAAAGAAGCTTCCGTGTTCGCAACGGATCATGGTTAAACTGATTTCCCTGCTCATAAGGGCTGACATGCATATTATGAAGATAAATTTCACCATTTTCTATTTTAGCAAAGGCATCCTTCAAATTCACACGAGCCGCGCGGATTGCCTTGATTTCGGTCCCTTTCAAAACGATGCCTGCTTCAAATGTTTGTTCAATGAAGAAATCATGATATGCTTTTTTATTTTGTGCTAGTTGTTTCCCTGAGCCTTTTGGCATCTTACTCTCCCCTTTTTACATCCGATCGCGGTGAGAGGATGAATGGATCATCCCCTCACATCAATCTTATCTCTTTTTAGGCTTTCTCTTGCGCTTGGCAGCTGGCGCATTTTCAAAGTACTTTTTCTTCTTTTTCGGCTTTTTATCGGAAGAAGGCGCATCTCCCTTGCGGCCTCCGCCTTTTCCTTCGTTACGTCCGCCATTGCCGCCGCGGCCGCGTTTACGGTCACCTGAATTGGCTTTGAATATTTTCTTCTCGCCGGATGGACGCGGGCGGCTTACCTTCATGCCGATGATTTCAAAATCAATGGCGCGTTCCTCTTTATTGACATTGGAAACACGTACGTCGATCTCGTCGCCAATCCGGAACACATTACCGGTCCGTTCCCCGATCATGGCAAGCTGACGCTCATCAAAGCGGTAATAGTCATCCGTCATGAAGCTGACATGAACAAGTCCTTCGATCGTATTCGGCAGCTCGACGAACATCCCGAAATTCGTAACCGAACCAATGATACCTGTATATTCCTCACCGATTTTATCGAGCATATATTCCGCCTTCTTCAAATCATCGGTTTCGCGCTCTGCATCGACGGAGCGACGTTCCCGTTTCGAAGTATGATCGGCAATTTCAGGTAAATTGGCATTCCATTTCTCTTTCGTTGCTTGATCAAGCTTTCCTTCCACCAAATAGGTCCTGATCAACCTATGCACGATTAAATCCGGGTAACGGCGAATCGGTGATGTGAAATGTGTATAAAATTCAGCTGATAAACCAAAGTGGCCCAGGCTTTCCGGATCATATTTCGCCTGTTGCATCGAACGTAGCATGACGGTGGAGATGACCGTTTCTTCAGGCTTGCCGGCCACTGCCTCGATGATTTCCTGTAGTGCCTTAGGATGAACGTCATTGGCCGACCCGCGCACAATATAACCGAAGTTCGTGATGAACTCGAAGAAACGCTGCAGTTTTTCCGGCTTGGGATCTTCATGGATACGGTAAATGAACGGTACGTCAAGGCGGTGGAAATGCTCAGCAACGGTTTCGTTCGCCGCTAGCATGAACTCTTCAATCAGCTTCTCGGCAACCGACCTTTCACGTAACACCACATCAGTCGGGTGTCCCTCTTCATCAACGATAACCCTCGCTTCGTTAAAATCAAAATCGATCGCACCGCGATTCATCCGATTTTTCCGAAGAATGGCCGCTAACTTCTCCATTTCCTGGAACATCGGCACCAATGCCTCATAGCGCTCGAGCTGTTCTTCATCTTTGTCGACCAGAATTTTGTTCACATTGCCATATGTCATCCGTTCCGTCGTTTTAATGACACTTTCAAAAATCTCGTGATTGACGACATGTCCGTCTGGCGTGATTTCCATTTCACAAGAAAGTGTAAACCGATCGACCTGCGGGTTCAAGGAACAAATACCGTTCGATAAACGATGCGGAATCATCGGAATGACCCTGTCCACCAAATATACGCTCGTACCTCTTTCAAGGGCTTCCTTATCGATCGGTGAACCTTCCGTTACATAATGGCTGACATCGGCAATATGGACTCCCAGCTTATAATGGCCATTTTCAAGCTTAGAAACAGAAACGGCATCATCGAGGTCCTTCGCATCGGCTCCATCAATCGTGACCAATACATCATTTCGCAAATCCCTACGATTACCTATTTCACTTTCTTGAATCGTATCGGAAACGGCATTGGCTTGCTTCATGACGTCTTCCGGGAATTCCATCGGCAATCCATACTTATGGATGACGGACAGGATATCGACCCCAGGGTCATTTTTATGCCCTAGAATTTCGATGATTTCGCCTTCTGCACTTACACGTCCTTCTGGATAAGAAGTCAGCTTGACGACAACCTTATGGCCCTCCACCGCTCCATGGGAAGCATGCTGCGGGATGAAGATATCGTTCGCGATCTTTTTATCGTCAGGGATGACGAAACCAAAGCTTTTACTTTCGGAGTATGTACCGACCACTTGTTTGATTCCGCGTTCAAGGATCCTGATGACCGTGCCTTCCTGTCTCGATCCAGATGTTTCTGACGATACACGGACCATGACGATATCACCGTGCATCGCTGTGCCCGTTTCATTCGGCGGGATGAAAATATCATCCATTCCTGGGTTATCTTCTGGTGTTACAAAAGCGAAGCCCTTTGCATGACCCGTTAATTTACCCCGGAATAGGTTCATTTTTTGCGGCAGGCCGTAACGATTGCTTCTCGTTCTGACGACCAACCCCTTTTCTTCCATCTTCACTAGCGCCTTAACGAAATTCTTGAAGTCTGCCGAGTCTTCGATTTTTAAAGCCTCTTCAAGCTCCTGTACCGTTAATGGCTTATAGGCTTCGTCGGTCATGTACGTCAAAAGCCTATTGATATGTTCTTGAATGTTATCTTCCATAAAACCCCTCCTATTCAGGGTATAATCAATTTTGTTAAACCGACCAATCCAGACTTTCTAAAAATTCCAATACATCTTCATGCAACTGGTCTTTTTCTTTATCCAGCGTTATGACATGACCGGATTCTTCATACCACTTCAGTTTCTTGACAGGTGACTCGATGGAATCAAAAATGATATCGGCACTTTTCGGATTGATGACGTCATCATGACGCCCCTGCACGACATATGTCGGCGCATAGATCAAATCGACATGCTCACGTACCTCCGTTATCAACTCCTGAAGGGTTTTCAATGTTTTCATCGGTTTATCGGCAAGAAGGTCCATTTCAAGCTCAATTTGCTCTTGAGTTTTTCCTTCATACTTCTTAAATTCTCTAGCGTACTCCAATACTCCTTTATACATCATCTCTTCACTTTTGATATACATGGGCGCACACATTGATACGATACCCTTTATAGGTACAGTGTAACCTAATTTAAGAGAAAATACGCCTCCTAAAGAGAGTCCGGCAACAGCAATTTCCTCATGGCCCTTACTCTTCAAGAAATCGTATGCCATCATGACGTCCTTCCACCAATCAGCAGGGCCGGTCTTCACCAGCTCCTCCGGTGGCACCCCGTGTCCCTTATAGTGCGGTGCATGGCAGGTGTAACCATGTTTCTCCAAGTGGCGGCCAAGCATCCGCACATCGGCGGAATTACCCGTAAATCCATGTAAAAGTAAGACAGCTCTTTTTCCGCCTTCAAAAGTAAAGGGCTGCTGCAGCTTGATTTTCATGATTAAAAGCTCCTTTATTAGTAAATAGCATCCAAAAAAAATTCCCTATCCTATCATTAAGTACTAAAATTACTATATCTATTCATATAACTATTGTGCAAAGAAAAAAGCCTAGCTATTTAGCTAGACTCATTTTTGATCGATTACACATCAAAGAATGCAACAAGTAAAGTTAAAGCAAAGAATAAAATGGCTAATACTATCGTTGCCCGATGTAAAATCAGATCCAAACCGCGTGCTTTTTGCTTTCCGAATAGCTGCTCAGCACCGCCGGCAATCGCACCTGATAAACCTGCGCTTTTACCCGATTGTAGCAATACCGTCACAATAAGGGCGATACTGACGATCACCAAAAGCGTTATGAGAAATGCATGCATGCAATTACACCTCCTGAAGTACCAATAAACAATTACTTTAACTTTACCACACCCATAAGATATCCACAATCTTTGTTATAATATAATGGTAAGAATTCCTAAACGGCATCTTCCACATTTTCTTTTTGAATCAAAGTTTGAGATAATTCACAAAAAAGGAAGAAAGGGGTGTCACCATGTTCAAGCCCATACTTCGGATTCTCGATCTACTGACCATCCTGTTCTCGGCGGTTGCAGGCTATTCCTTATCGATAGGCGGAAGCAACCTCATGAGTGTCCTATTAATCATCCTCTCGCCGCTTTTGCTCCTGCTTGCAAAATATCATGGAAATCGATATTTATTATTTGCTGCATATAGCACGACAACCGTCTATTTTACTGCTATTATTTATAATGGACTTTCCCATAGCGGTATCGACTTTTTCCAATCCGGTTACCAAGTACTTCTGATCGGGGCAGCTGCCGTGCTGCTGAGTGTCATAGCGGCCGTCATTGGTTTCGGTACAAATACCCTGACGATTCTCTGGCTATCGCTGCATGCCCTGGTAACCTTCGAGACAATCAGAATGTCATCCGGTTTCCTTTCGCATTTCTGGTCTGTTCCCGTCGTGGAAACCGCAGTCCGAAATGATTATCCATTTTTGTTGATGGTCGTATGGATTGGTTTATTTCTCGATAAGTACCAAAGCGAATTGACGAGGGACTACTTGTCACGCTAATCTTTCAATACGCCTATAGCAGGAAATCTTATAATAAAAGCAAGGGGCCTTTCATATGTTAAAACCTATATTTACAGCAACTGCTCTATCATCGTTCATTTTATTATCCGGATGCTCATTCGATCAATCCAGCGATGATAAAAAAGAGCCAAAAGAAGAACAGCCGAGCTCCCACCATACGGAGACAGAAACTGAAGATAATAAAGATGATGATCCCAAAGCACCGGCCCAACGTGAGGTGGACGTCGATGAAACGGTTAAGCCCGCACAGGATGGCCTACAGACTTTAGCCAACCCAGAAAGCATCCCTGTACTTGTCAACAAACAATACAGCTTGCCGGAAGATTACAAACCTGAAGATCTCATCTATCCAAAAGTCGATTTCATCTTTCAAGATAAAATTGAAAAAAGAATGATGCGAAAAGAAGCGGCAGAAGCGCTTGAACAATTATTCCAAGCAGCCGTTAAAGACAACATGCATTTTGCCGGCGTATCCGCGTACCGCTCACATGAAAGGCAAATTGAGGTCTTTAATAGCTATGTGGCCAAGGACGGGGAAGAAAAAGCGAAAACCTACAGTGCCATGCCCGGGACAAGTGAGCATGAAACAGGTCTGGCCATCGATGTCACCACCCATGACGGTGCTTGTGCAGCCCAAGATTGCTTCGGGGACACGAATGAAGCCGCCTGGCTTGCAGAGCACGCCCATGAATACGGATTTATCATCCGCTATCCGGAAGGCAAGGAAAACATCACAGGCTATAAATACGAACCATGGCACATCCGTTATCTAGGTGTCGATGTAGCAACTGAAATTTTCCAGTCGAAGCGCACATTGGAAGAATACTATAATGCCATTCCAGTAAAAGCAGTAGATAAATAAACAAAAGGTGCCCAGATGCGGCACCTTTTTTGTTTGGAATCCTCTTAATCAAACGTTTGATTAAGAGGACTACCCCATATAACCCCCCCCCCATTCAAGGGAGTGGGAGGTGAAAAGACCATCCACTTCTCGTCGGAAGCGGATTTTGGCGTTATTATAACTCAACAGTATTCTTACTTAAAATGATAATAAGTGAACAATTAGTCAAAGATAGTAATATAGCTAAATTCCGGAACATACTTATCAGAGAAGGAATCTGGACGGGGAGGTTTCTATGTGGTAAAAGATTATAAACATTATCGGGACATGAAGAGCATAAGGGAAATAATGAAAAATAAATCAGATAAAATGAATCATGGGATTAAAAGTCTAAATCAAAAAATGGACAAGCTCATGGAGCACGTTCAGAAAAAAGAGAAATGAGCTTCCTTATAAAAGGAGGATCATTTTGTTGTTTATTTACTATTAACAAGTTGAAGAAGTTCAGAAAACTTTTGGACCATAAATTGTGCTTTCTTCAGAATTTCTTCCTTCTCGTTTTCTACATGTACTTTTACCGCTTTACCTCTTTGGCTTAACTCATTGGTGATTTTAATGGTTAAGACACGCCCGCCAACTGCTTTATTTTCCGAGCTTCCAGAACCTTCAGGGACCAACACTGCGTTATGCTTTTTATCTTTATTCAATCGTAATGTACTATGCGATCTGCGTATTTTATTATGCGCTCTATTCATTATAATTCCTCCCCTACTGAATTCATTATTGAATCAATATGATGGATTACTAATAGGTGTTTTCGGACGATTTCGTATAATTCCCTACTTAAAAAGATGCTATCTTCTTCTTTTCCTTCCCCTATTTTACCATCTCCAATCAAAAATTTCACTTTTAGATTAGTATCCGCCTCCAAATAATATGTGATGACCCAAGTTTCATCCTCGTTCAATCTGACCAAATAGGAAACCGTTTTATCGTCTTTACAGGAATGCTTGTCTTTTAAGTAAAGGTCAATGAAGGGTTGATGTTTATTCGCTTTTATTTCTAAAAGGCGATCCGTCCCGACATCTCCAGAATCAATGATTTTTTGGGCATTTTGATTTCCCCTTCTAAAGCGATAAAGGACAAACTTCTTACTCAAAAAAGACAAACTGAATTCGAAGTTACGAACATCCTGATGAAGTACCACGTTGCTTAGGCGGTTGAAGTTCCGTTGGAAAGTATCCAACAATTCGTTCAATGCATTTGTATCATTGGTTAGATTTAGTGCATCTGCTTCGAATTTTTTCAAATCCTGTTGCATATCTGTAATCATTTCAATGGTTTTTCGTTGTTTTTCCCTGTCATCATCTGAACGGATGTAGCTTTCAAATTGATCTAAAACAAAACCATCCTTACCGAAGGATTCTGCCAACTGAAAAATTTCAGGATTATGACTTTTAAACAATCCTAAATTGAAAGAATCATTTTTATGGTCAATCATCTCTTTTCTAGTAGTACCAATATGCCTTAAATGAAGATAAGCATAGATAAGAGCAGATACAGGGACAACG
The DNA here is from genome assembly GCF_001439925.1 of Peribacillus muralis. GTDB lineage: Bacteria > Bacillota > Bacilli > Bacillales > DSM-1321 > Peribacillus > Peribacillus muralis. The sequence goes on along the minus strand of NZ_LMBV01000002.1, from coordinate 236,195 downwards.
GAAATCATGACAGTTGCAATAGTTTTCGCTTGTTCACCAAGCTTATTTTCGCCATTCTCCGTGAGCAAATCATTGACAAGCGTGCTGTCCAGCTGGTTGATTTTCTACAAAAGAAACGTTGAGAAGTGTTCAATTGGAGTAGCAAATTTAGAGGCAAGGAATGTGCCTGCAGCCAATATAACAAATGCAATAATTTTATTGTTTTGGAGTGTCTTTAAGCTCTTAGTGCTAGGTTGCTGAACATATAATTTCAGCCAATATTTATCCCAACCTTCTTTCCCAAGTCCAGTCCGAATCTTTGTGAAAATCGGCTGTAAATCGGTTTTAAGTAAGTTTATTCTACTCGAAATCAACTCTTTAGATGCGTCTGGTATCTCTGTGTTCTCTTCCATAATTCCTCCTTTTCAATTTTGTGATTCTACTTTTATTTTATACAAAAATATATTAACAAAAAAGTCCTTATTAAATATATTTTGGAAAAATGGTAGTTTGAATCTAATCATTGATAAACATAAAAACCTCCCATTCACAAGGAATGGGAGGTAAAAAGAAATTATTATCTCCATCCGCTTCTCGTCAGAAGCGGATTTTGGCGTTATTATTTCTTCAAGTTATAGAAAGATTTCAAGCCGCCATATACAGCCAAGTCACCAAGCTGGTCTTCGATGCGAAGAAGTTGGTTGTATTTAGCGATACGGTCCGTACGGGACATGGAACCTGTTTTGATTTGGCCTGCGTTTGTTGCAACGGCGATGTCGGCAATTGTTGCATCTTCCGTTTCACCTGAACGGTGGGAAACGACAGCCGTGTAGCCTGCGCGCTTAGCCATTTCGATTGCGTCAAACGTTTCAGTCAGTGTACCGATTTGGTTCACTTTGATCAGGATTGAGTTACCGATGCCTTTTTCGATGCCTTCAGCCAATTTTTTCGTGTTCGTTACGAATAAATCGTCACCAACCAATTGAACTCTAGAACCGATGCGTTCAGTTAGAAGTTTGTGGCCATCCCAGTCATTTTCATCCAAGCCATCTTCAATCGAAAGAATCGGGAATTCATTCACTAGCTCTTCATAGAAAGCAACCATTTCTTCAGATGTAACGCCATTGCGGCCTTCGCCTGCAAGATCGTATTTGCCAGTTTCTTTGTTATAAAATTCAGATGAAGCTACGTCCATACCAAGGTAGATATCTTCGCCTGCTTTATAGCCTGCTTTTTCAATCGCCTCGATGATGACTTGCAGCGCTTCACGGTTTGAACCAAGGTTTGGTGCAAAGCCGCCTTCGTCGCCAACAGCCGTGTTCAAGCCTTTAGCAGAAAGAACGGATTTCAATGCATGGAATACTTCAGCGCCCATACGAACGGCTTCCTTGAAGCTTGGTGCACCGACAGGAAGGATCATGAATTCCTGGAAGTCAACGTTGTTATCGGCATGTGATCCACCGTTGATGATGTTCATCATTGGAGTCGGAAGTTGTTTTGCATTGAACCCTCCAAGGTAACGGTACAATGGTAAACCGGAAAATTCAGCAGCAGCGTGGGCGGCAGCCATGGATACACCAAGGATTGCATTCGCTCCAAGGTTTCCTTTGTTTTCCGTACCATCCAATTCGATCATTGTAAGGTCAAGGCCAGCTTGGTTCGTAACATCCAAGCCAATTACTGCTTCAGCAATGATATCATTTACGTTATCGACTGCTTTTTGTACCCCTTTACCCAGGTAGCGAGATTTATCACCGTCACGAAGCTCAACCGCTTCATGTTCTCCTGTTGAAGCACCTGATGGTACGATTGCGCGTCCGAAGTAGCCGGACTCTGTTTGGATTTCTACTTCTATTGTTGGATTACCACGGGAATCAAGCACTTCGCGTGCATATACATGTTCGATATAAGGCATTATAACTCTCTCCTTTTCCTATTCACAATTTTATTTAGATAATAGGGATTTCCCTGTCATTTCAACAGGTTTTTCGACTCCAAGCAAGTCTAGCATCGTTGGAGCTAAATCGCCTAATATACCATCTGTTCTTAATGTTACCTGATTTTTGGTGATAATGACAGGCACAGGGTTCGTTGTATGGGCCGTCATTGGATTTCCTTCAAGCGTAACGACTTCATCAGCGTTCCCATGGTCGGCCGTAATGATCGCCGTGCCGCCTTTAGAGACGATTAAATCGACGATTTTGCCTAAGCATTCATCAACGGTTTCAATCGCTTTTATCGTCGGCTCAAGCATCCCTGAGTGCCCAACCATATCCGGATTGGCGAAATTCAAAAGAATCGCATCGAAGTTATCGGCCTCGATTTGTTCCATCAGCGCATCCGTCACTTCATAAGCGCTCATTTCCGGTTGTAGATCATATGTAGCGACTTTCGGAGAATTGATTAAAATCCTCTCTTCACCAGGAAACTTCTCTTCTCGGCCACCGCTCATGAAAAACGTCACATGCGGATATTTTTCCGTTTCAGCAATGCGAAGCTGAGTAAGCTTGTTTTGAGAAAGCACTTCCCCTAATGTATTATCGAGATTCGTCGGCTTAAAAGCAACATATCCGTCAACCGTTTCCGAAAAATGCGTCAAGCAGACAAAATGAAGGTGCTTCGGATGTCCAGGACCGCGGTCAAATGAACGAAAGTCCTGATTCGTGAACGTATTCGAAATCTGGATCGCACGGTCGGGACGGAAGTTATAAAAAATAACGGCATCATCATCTTTTATCGTCGCCACCGGCTTGCCATCTTCCGCCGTAATGACCGAAGGGATCACGAATTCGTCAAAAATACCATGTTCGTATGAATCCTCGACACATTCCAGCGCAGAAGGGTAAGCTGGTCCATCACCATATACCATTGAACGATACGATTTTTCGACACGTTCCCAGCGTTTGTCACGATCCATGGAATAATATCTTCCGGAAATGGTCGCAAACTGGCCAACACCGATTTCCTTCATTTTCGCTTCGGCAGCCTTGATATATCCCTGCGCCGTTTTCGGTCCGACATCACGCCCATCGAGGAATGCATGTACATACACATTCTTGACGCCTTGTTTCGCTGCCAATCTTAGCAGGGCATACATATGTTCAATATGGCTATGTACGCCCCCATCCGAAAGAAGCCCGAATAGATGAAGGTCTGTACCCTTTTTCTTTGTATGGCTCATTGCCTCGACAAAAGTTGGGTTTTCAGCAAACTCTCCTTCGCGGATAGCCAGGTTCACACGGGTCAAGCTTTGGTAAACGATCCGCCCTGCCCCGATATTCAAATGGCCCACTTCCGAGTTCCCCATTTGACCGGCAGGCAAGCCGACCGCTTCCCCGCTTGCAGTTAAGTGGGAATGAGGATACTGCTCCCAATAACGGTCAAAGTTCGGTTTTTTCGCATGAAAAACAGCATTTCCCTTTTCTTCGCTACGGCAGCCAAAACCATCCAAGATGATGAGTGCCACTGGCGACTTACTCATAGTGACCAGCCTCCAGCAATTGTATGAAGCTATCCGTTTTCAAGCTGGCACCGCCTACCAATGCACCATCAATATCAGGTTGTGCCATATACTCTTTAATATTCTCAGGTTTTACGCTGCCGCCGTATTGGATACGGATCGCTGCTGCCGCTTCGTTAGAAAACTTATCGGCAACCACTGAGCGGATATGCGCACAAACTTCATTTGCATCTTGAGCAGATGACGATTTTCCCGTTCCAATCGCCCAAATCGGCTCATAAGCGATAACGGTTTGTTTCAATTGTTCGTCAGATAATCCCGCTAATCCATTTTCAATCTGGCTGCCTACGAAATCATTCGTTTCGCCAGCTTCTCGTTGCTCAAGCGTTTCACCGCAACAAACGATAGGGGTTATTTGATTAGCGAATGCGGCATGAGCTTTTTTATTAACGGCTTCATCCGTTTCGTTAAACATTTCGCGGCGTTCGGAATGGCCTAGAATGACATAAGATACCCCAAGATCAGCTAATGCAATCGGGCTGATTTCTCCTGTGAAGGCTCCATTTTCTTCAAAGTGCATGTTCTGTGCGCCTATTTTAACATCTGTATCCTTTACAGCTTGGACCAGTTGATCTAAAAACAAGGCAGGAGCACATACAACCGTATCAATTACATCTTGCTTAGGAATCAAATTGCTCACTTCTTCTAAAAAGGCAGTTGCCTCAGATAGTGTCTTATTCATTTTCCAGTTACCTGCAATAATCGGTTTACGCATTTGGTTTCTCATCCCTTCTAAAGTTGAAATATTGACGGCTTACGCTTATTTGTCGTTCAAGGCTACAACGCCCGGCAATTCCTTGCCTTCCATGAACTCAAGAGATGCACCGCCGCCAGTTGAAATATGGGACATTTTTTCTGCCAAGCCAAACTTTTCAGCCGCAGCGGCAGAATCCCCTCCGCCTACAATGCTGTAAGTATCTTTCGCATCAGCTAAGGCTCGAGCAACGGTTTTCGTCCCATTGGCAAATTTATCGAATTCGAACACGCCCATAGGTCCATTCCAGATGACAAGCTTGGAACCTTTGATTACATCCGCATATAATTCACTTGTTTTCGGACCGATATCAAGAGCCATCTTTTCTTTTGGTATCGAATCGATATTGACGACCTCGGTATCTGCATCAGGTGAGAATTCTGCAGTTACGACGGCATCAATCGGCAAATGAAGCTTCACGCCTTTTTCTTTAGCGCTTTCGATGAAAGATTTGGCCAATTCTATTTTGTCTTCTTCCAAAAGCGAATTACCGATTTCATGTCCTTGCGCTTTAATGAATGTATAACCTAGACCGCCGCCAATGATCAGATGATCGACATTTTCCAGAAGGTTTTTGATGACGCCTATTTTATCCTTTACTTTTGCGCCGCCAATTATAGCTGTAAATGGACGTTCTGGGTTTGATAACGCTTTTCCTAGAACATCAAGCTCTTTTTCCATCAACAATCCTGAAACGGCTGGAAGATGGTGTGCGATCCCTTCAGTTGAAGCATGTGCACGATGAGCAGCTCCGAATGCATCATTTACATAAACATCCGCAAGTGCTGCAAATGATTTCGCCAATTCCGGATCGTTCTTCTCTTCTCCTGGATAAAAACGAACGTTTTCCAACAACAGAATCTCGCCATTTTCCATGTTATTTATGATGGACTGAACGGACTCCCCGTATGCTTCTTCAGCCTTTTTTACATCTTTTCCACTAAGTTCACTAAGTCTTTCGGCAACAGGAGCTAAACGCAACTCTTCCACGACTTGTCCTTTAGGACGGCCAAGGTGGCTTGCTAAGATGACTTTGGCGCCTTGTTCCGTCAGATGGGAAATTGTCGGCAGTGCAGCTTTGATTCTCGTATCGTCCGAGATTTTCCCATCCTGCATAGGGACGTTGAAATCAACACGGCAAAATACCCGTTTCCCCTTTAAATCAATATCTCTAATCGACTTTTTATTCATAAATCCAAAGAACCTCCTTAGATATTGTTATCACAGTTTTGATTTCTTTAGTCAAAAAGGGAGAAGGCAAATATCCCAGCTCCCCTTTTCTCTACTTCATTATAGTCGGTTTTCAGGAAATTATCCAAAAACAAGGAGCGGAATCACCATTAGGTGCTCAATCAATTAGCATCCTCTGTTAAGTTTGATTAAAGCATGATTAAAAAAACCTCACCTTGGTGAGGTTTTTTTATATTCTAATTACAATCCTTTTTTAGCCAAATAGTCGATCAAATCAACAACACGGCTAGAATATCCTGTTTCATTATCATACCAAGATAATACTTTTACCATGTTTCCTTCCATTACCATCGTGGAAAGGGCATCGATTGTAGAAGAAGATGGGTTACCATTATAGTCCGTTGATACTAGCGGAAGTTCGCTGTACTCAAGAATTCCTTTTAGTTCCCCTTCAGAAGCCTTTTTGAATGCTGCATTCACTTCTTCGGCTGTTACGTCTTTTTCAAGCTCTGCAACAAGATCGACAACAGATACGTTTGGAGTCGGTACACGCATTGCCATACCATTCAACTTCCCTTTAAGCTCTGGAAGAACAAGTGCAACAGCTTTTGCTGCCCCAGTCGTTGTAGGAATGATGTTTTCAGCCGCTGCACGTGCACGACGGTAATCTTTATGAGGTAAATCAAGAATTTGTTGATCGTTTGTATAAGAGTGAACAGTCGTCATCATACCGCGTTTGATTCCGAATTGTTCATGAAGAACTTTAGCGAATGGCGCCAAGCAGTTCGTCGTACATGAAGCATTCGAAATTACATGGTGGTTTGCTGCATCATACTTCTCTTCGTTTACACCCATTACGACTGTGATATCTTCGTCAGATGCAGGAGCAGAGATGATTACTTTTTTCGCGCCAGCTTCTAAATGTTTAGCTGCATCTGAACGTTTCGTGAAACGTCCTGTAGATTCTACAACTACTTCTACTCCTAGTTCTCCCCAGCCTAATTGTGCAGGGTCACGTTCAGCCAATACTTTGACTTTATGGCCATCAACAACCAAGAAATCACCATCAACCGCTACTTTTTCATTAAGAGAACCATGAATTGTATCATATTGAAGTAGGTGCGCTAACATATTAGCGTCCGTTAAGTCGTTAATCGCGACAATTTCCACCTCAGGATTATTCAATGCTGCACGAAATACATTACGTCCAATACGTCCAAAACCATTAATACCAACTTTTACTGTCATGAAAAATTCCTCCTTTTAAGTTCGTAAATATATTAAGGGGTAAAATTCCCCTGAATTAACTCTTGTGCTGCCGCTTCATCCGTAATCAAAACCGTTGATGAAGGTGCACCTTTCATGTAAGAACCAATAGCCTTGGCTTTAGTTTTCCCACCTGCGACAGTTATCACTCGCTTTTCAGGACTGAGATCATCTAACTGGATGCCGACAGTCAAAACCTTATGAACGACTCTTCCATCTTCATCGTAGTAATAACCGAATGCTTCTCCTACAGCATTTCCCTCTATCAGCTTCTTTAACATTTCCGGCGGAGAATTTCTTCTCTCTGCCATCGCCATGGCATCACCAATTCCATGAATGATCATATCGGCAGATTTGATTTGGGAGATGACTTCTTTAATAGCAGGTTCCTTCTTGAACGAAGCGTATACCTCGCCGCTCAATTCGTCGGGTACATATAACACTCTGTAAGAGGCTTGCGCCTTTTGTGCCATTTTTTCGACAATCGTATTAGCTTGGTTCTGCACTGCTTCACCAATTCCACCGCGGGCTGGAACGAATATCAATTTCTTCGACGCTTCATCAGGTGTCAGCGAATTAGCCACTTCTGCCATTGTCGATCCACCGGTAACCGCAATGATATTCTTTGAATTCCACTCAAGTTTCATACGGTTTGCACAAGCTTTGCCCAATTCTTTTTTTACCCATGGGGTTTCATCACAATTCCCTGAGACAATAATGACCTCATCGACTTGTAACAAATCCTGCAATTGCCGTTCCATTATGTCTATACCCATTACTTCCCGCATTATTCCTTCTAACTTTTCGAGGATTTCCACCCCTTCATCAGTTAGCGTCATACCAGAACTGTATATATTAACCAGGTTCTGACTTTTCAGAAAATCAACCTCGCTTCTAAGCGTCCGCTCCGTCAGATTAAGACTTACGGCTAAGCTTCGCCTTCCCACTGGCTGCATCATTTTGATATAACGCAGGATATCATATCTTTTTTGCATAACCAGAAGGAAATCGGGTAATAATTTTCTTTGTACCTCGAGTAATGTACGCATAAGTAAAACTCCTAAAAAGTTAAGTTGGACGTATAATGTCCCGCGTAGTCATTTTATGTCCCACCTGAAATAAAAAAAATATTCCTGCTACATATTTTATTCTAGCAGGAACGGAATGTTTCTTCAAATGATTTGAAAAATTATTTTTGTAAAAGCTTCTTTAACGCTGATATATCAACTTTCCCGAATTGAACGATTTCTTCTTTCCATTCAATAACGGGAATCATCAGGGCAAATTTCTCAAGGAGCGCGTCATCGGAATGGATATCGATTTCCTTATACTGTACGCCTAAATCCCGTCTCACTTCCTCAAGTATTACCTTGGCTTCATCACATAACGGGCACCTTTCCCTGCTATATAAAACAAATGCACTCGATTTCAAATCACTCAACCCTTTTCAATCATATCTTTTTCGTTTAGATGAGGAAGGAATCCCTAACTGCTCCCGGTATTTGGCAACCGTTCGACGTGCAAGGATGATCCCATGCTCCTCTTTCAAACGAGCAACCAAGTCTTGATCCGATAACGGCTTTTGTTTATTTTCGCCATCAATGGCCGCCTTTAGGCTCTTTTTCGCTTGCATGCCGGACATATCTTCCTCAAGTCCTACCGATTGTAGGGATGTTGTAAAGAATATCCGCATTTCTATCGTGCCAAAGGGAGTCTGCACATATTTCCCTTTAACGGCCCGGCTTACCGTTGATTCATGTATCCCAATTTCGTCGGCTATTTCTTTCATCGTCATCGGCTTCAAATAGTTCAGCCCGTGATGAAAGCACGCTGGCTGCTTTTCGACGATACACTGAATGACCTTCAAAATCGTCTCTTTTCTCTGCTGAATCCCTCTGGAGATCCATTCGTACTCCTGCCACTTATCCTGAATAAAGCGTTGCACGCCTTTGTCTGCATGGCTCTTCATTCGGTTTAGGTATCCTTTGTCTACATTAAGGTTGGGAGTATTGCCATCGTAATTCCCGACAAGCAGCATCCCCTCACGGACCTCCACTACGACATCAGGCACTATATAAGACGGTTTTTCCTGAAAGAAGATCGAGGCCGGTCGCGGGTTCAGCTTCTGGACATAATCGAAAACCTCTTGTATTTCTTTCAATGTGGCACTGATATTCTTACTTAAATCTTTCCAACGCTTTTCGGCAAAGTCGAGGAAATGATTTTCTATGATAACCTCCGCGAGCGGATTGACTCCTTCCGCTTTTACTTGAAGCAAAAGGCACTCTTGCAGATTTCTTGCTGCAAGCCCATGCGGCTCGAGTTTCTGTAAAAGTGAGAGACTCTCTTCCAAAGCGGTTGAAGTGATGCCTGGACTGCAGATATCATCCAGATTTATCCGTAAGTAACCGTTTTCATCAAGGTTATGAACTAAGAGCAGCATCGCCTTCTGCTGCTCACCCGTAAGCTGCTGGTGGTTCACCTGGGACATGACGTGCTGTTCAAGTGATACGGTGTCTTCACTGATTTGTTCGATCCAATAGTTGGCATCATACGTATTTATATGCGTCCGTTTACTTCTTTTCCGGTCAAAAGTTGGCTGAAATAATGCAGATGTTGGCTGATCTAGGGACAATAATGGATTTTCGGCCATTTTACTCTCCAAGAAAGCGGAAAGCTCCTGCGCGGAGTATTGCAGCAATGTAATAGCCTGCATAAGTTCCTGAGTCATAGCCATCTTTAATGTTTGCTGTTGAAATAACCCTGCTTTCATATTCATACTCATCGATTCATCCCTCCCCACTCCATTTTACATTAATAGGAGAAAATTCTACACAAAAACCCATGAAAACGCTTACTTTTTTTCTAAACCGGGCAAATCTTTTAATGTAATATATGCTAGCGTTGTCTATTTAACAACCACTTTTATTGATAAATCACCATTATTCAAGACTGAAGCGCACATTTTCCGGTATAGCAGATTTTGATAAAAATCGAGGCCATCCAACAGAAATTGCAGTTGTTAAAAAAAAATCTCCCACTTTAATTTAATAAAGCAGGAGATTGGTAGTGCCCTCGGCAGGAATCGAACCTGCATTTCAAGCTTCGGAGGCTTGCGTTCTATCCGTTGCACTACGAGGGCGAAATGTAACAGACTTCATTATATGATAGAATCCCCCCCTTTGCAAGGGTTATCACGTTTAAAAATTCGTCTTTTGGGTATTATGGATAAAGTGGAAATTCATCTCTGTGCGGCATAATTGGAAGCTCTTTTAGTTCTTTTAGTAAAGACTGTTGTTTTTAAGGTTGATTGGAGCGGATATCAACCCTTGGTGACTACCTACAAAGGATGCGAAAGCAGCTTAATCAAAAATGAAACCAAACGGGAGGGAGATTTGTCCAAAAATTGTCGAACAAATTATCACTTATAGGATTTGTTTTGTTTGACCTAAATTGACCAAAAAGTGTATCATACATACATAAAGAATTTATATGATTGTCTTAATCGAAGGAGGAAATGAACATGAATTTAATTCCTACAGTTATTGAACAAACAAGCCGTGGGGAGCGTGCTTACGATATTTACTCCCGTTTATTAAAAGACCGGATCATTATGCTAGGAAGTGCAATTGACGATAATGTTTCCAATTCCATTGTTGCTCAATTACTATTTTTAGAAGCGGAAAATCCTGAAAAAGATATCACTTTATACATCAACAGCCCAGGTGGAAGCATCACTTCCGGTATGGCCATTTACGATACGATGCAATACATCAAACCTAATGTTTCCACTGTATGCATTGGTATGGCTGCTTCCATGGGAGCCTTCTTATTGGCTGCTGGTGAAAAAGGCAAACGTTATGCGTTACCAAACAGTGAAGTCATGATTCACCAACCACTTGGTGGAGCACAAGGCCAAGCTACGGAAATCGAAATTGCTGCCCGCCGCATCCTTCACTTGAAAGATAAATTAAACCAAATCTTGGCAGAACGCACTGGTCAGCCTCTTGAAGTGCTTCAAAGAGATACGGAGCGCGATAACTTCATGACTTCCGAAAGAGCGCTTGAATATGGCTTGATTGACAAAGTAATCACGCGCAGCATCCTTGAAGATAAAAAAGATTCTAAATAATTATGATCAGAAGCCACGAAAGCCGTGCTAAGCGACTTTCGTGGCTTTTTTTTGGAATATAAAAAAGGATGCACGTTTAGGCATCCTCTTTCCTTACCCTTCTTGTTGAACGAACGCTTCCAATGATTCCAACGCTTCCTTCTCATCGCGTCCTTCAACGATCAGCTTCACGGATACGCCAGAACTGATGGCAAGGCTCATTAAACCCATGATGCTTTTTGCATTCACTTTCTTTCCTTCTTTTTCAAGAAATACATCCGAATGAAAGCGGTTAGCTTCTTGCACAAACAGGGCCGCCGGCCGGGCTTGTAAACCTGTTTTCAGTTTCACTTCAACTTGTTTCTCCACCATCTTGATCTCCCCTGTAAGCTTTATTTTTTCGCAGCAATAGCTTCTCCCCCACGGAGCCTGTCAGCTATTTCATCAATCTTTCTCAATCGGTGATTAATCCCTGATTTACTGATGCTTCCCCCGGATACCATTTCGCCGAGTTCCTTTAAGGTTATATCCTGGAATGCTATTCTCAGTTCGGCAATTTCACGAAGTTTATCCGGTAAAATGCTCAATCCCACCGTATCCTCGATGTAATGGATATTTTCAACCTGCCGTAATGAGGCTCCAATCGTCTTGTTCAAATTAGCTGTTTCACAATTCACAAGCCGGTTCACTGAATTGCGCATATCACGAACAATCCGTACATCCTCGAACCTTAATAATGCGGAATGGGCACCAACGATACTTAAAAACTCGGCAATCTTTTCGGCTTCCTTCAGGTAAATGATGTACCCTTTTTTGCGTTCAAGCGTCTTGGCCTTTAAATCAAACTTATTCATTAACTCACAGAGTGCATCATTGTGCTCTTTATAAAGCGAGAAAATCTCCAAGTGATAAGAGGACGTTTCCGGATTATTGACTGAACCTCCCGCAAGAAATGCCCCTCTTAGGTATGAGCGCTTGCAGCATTTCTTCCCAACGATAGTATCGGATATATCATGGAGGATTTCAAAGCCTTCTCCCAAGATTTCCAAGTCATTTAAAACCCGTTGACCACCAGATGACATCCTGACAATATAGACGTTATTCTTTTTAAGCTTCATCTTTTTACGGACCAAAAGCTCGACTTGGACCTCATAACTTTTTTTCAACAGCGTATAAATCCTTCTGGCAATCGCTGCATTTTCAGTTTGAATATCCACCACTAGCTTCCGATTAGAAAATGAAAGGGATCCGTTCATCCGGATAAGCGCACACAGCTCCGCTTTCCCGCAACAGTCCTTTCCCTCTAATGTAGTAAGCTCTTTTTTCGTTTCTGAAGCAAAAGACATCCGTTTCACCCCCAATCGAACGCAGGTAATCTATTTTTATCATTCCTAAAAAACGTCCCTGCCCATATCTACGGAACGATATGGCTTTTTGTTTCATTTATAAGCATATTATATAGCAAATCGGCCACTTTTTTCGTATCATGTCGAATGACATTCCCTTCATAGCTAAAAATCCGGTCTTGGATGATTTCAAGATCCATTCGTTTTAAGCCTTCGACATCGTACATGACCGGTTTGGCATATTCAGCTTGATACCGTTGCTGGATCTCGGCCGGTATTTCCTCATTGTTAACAAGGATCCTGTCAATGTATGCATTGCCCATATGGTCATATATCGCTTTAATATGATCGCTTGCGCTATAATCGAGCGTCTCGCCCGCTTGTGTCATCAAATTGCAAATGTACACTTTCTTGGCCCTGGAACGGCCAACCTCTTCCCCCAGTCCAGGAACAAGTAAGTTAGGCAGAATGCTAGTATATAAGCTTCCCGGACCGATGACAATAAGGTCTGCCTGCTTGATTTCCTGAAGAGTTTCACTGAGCGGCTTGATATGTTGAGGAGACAAAAACACTTTTTTGATTTTCTTTCCTGAAAAGGGAATCTTGGATTCTCCAGTAACGATCGATCCGTCATCCATTTCCGCGTGGAGAACAACACTCTGGTTGGCAGCCGGCAGCACCTTGCCCCGAACATTCAGGAATTTACTCATTTCCTGGATAGCATGGACAAAGTCACCGGTCAAAGAGGTCATGGCCGCCAGGATCAAATTCCCCAGCGAATGCCCGGACAGTTCATTTTTACTCTGAAAGCGATGCTGAAACATTTGCTCAACAAGAGGTTCCACATCCGATAACGCAGCCAGCACGTTCCGAATATCGCCTGGAGCGGGAATATCCATGTCCTCACGAAGGCGACCTGAGCTCCCGCCATCATCAGCTACCGTCACGATTGCCGTTATATCGACGGGATGCTTCTTTAAACCTCGTAACAATACGGGAAGACCTGTTCCTCCTCCAATAATCACAACCTTGGGCTGTTTCTTATTATTTAGCATCTGCTTTCCCCTTACTTTTTTCGATATCTCGATGTGACACTTGAACTTGATAATCATTTTGGAAGTGATTGGCGATATACTCCGTCAACGCAACGGAGCGATGCTGACCGCCTGTACACCCAATCGCAACAACTAGCTGTGCCTTTCCCTCACGTTTATAGTATGGAAGCATGAACGCAAGTAGATCGGTCACCTTTTCCAAAAATTTTTGGGTCTCGCTCCATTTTAGAACGTAACTGGACACTTCCTGTTCCAATCCAGTCTTCGGCCTCATATGGTCAATATAATAGGGGTTTGGCAGGAACCGCACATCAAACACAAGGTCAGCATCTATCGGCAGGCCGTGCTTGAACCCAAAGGACATAACGTTAACTGTGAATCCTACACTTTTATCCGCGGAAAATTCCGAAGCGATTTTCTCCCTTAATTCGCGCGGTTTCAGCTGCGACGTATTGAAAATCAGCTGAGCCCTGCCCTTTAATTCATCCAAAAGCTCCCGTTCCATCTTAATGCCTTCCAATGGCCGCCCTAATGGAGCTAGCGGATGGGTTCTTCTCGTCTCCTTATACCTGCGCACCAACGAATCATCATCAGCCTCAAGAAAAAGGATCCTTGGAGATACTGCCGATGTTTCCGTTAAGTTATCAAGTGCAAAGAATAACGAATCAAAAAACTCCCGTCCCCTCAAATCCATCACAAGAGCCACTTTATTCATCTTATTCCCGGAGTCCTTCATCAACTCCAAAAACTTTGGCAATAGTGTGGGCGGCAAATTATCGACGCAAAAAAAGCCGAGGTCTTCAAAACTTTGAACCGCCACTGTCTTTCCCGCTCCCGACATTCCGGTAATGATGACCAATTGCGTTTCATTCATCTGCCCTGTACTCATTGTTCTCCGCCCCCATGTATAACAATCTTTTTTTTATACGCAAATTTCAACCTGGATCCAAACGATACGAAAGTAGCTTGAACTCAGGCGTGTAAGTGAAAGTTCCATAAATGATTCCACGCCCATGGACCATATAGTCCAGAATGTGAAAGTCGCCTTCAGCCATTTCCAGTTTTTTAACATCATCAACCGGATGCCAGCTAAGTTCGCCCTCTTCACACACATCCAAATTGATGCCATCGGAATCGGTTGCAAAGAAAGTGAACATCATCCATTCCGACAGGACTTTATCGCCGTCCTTCATGATGAAAGTGAAAATGCCTTTAATAGAAGGGTTTTTTAAGTAAACGCCTGTTTCTTCGCGATATTCCCTTATACAGGCATCGCGTATTGATTCTCCAGGCTCCATCTTGCCACCCGGGGCTACCCACCATCCGCGTCTAGGTTTTTTCAATAAGAGGATTTGATTATCCTTAATCAATACACAATTTGTGACACGTTGCACGTCTTTCACCTCGATTGGCCTCTGCTCGACTATGCATCCCATATCATTAACCGCCGCTACTCCTCCATTTGGCGATTTATAGATGGTTATAGTTCAAACAAATGGTATTTTATATCTTTCTGTCTTTTATGAAAGGTATCTGTTTAGTATATCTTATCATTATACTATTTTTGAAATGAGCAAACAATAAAGTAAGCTTCCTGCTTTGGGGGAATATTCATTCTTACCGATTCGTTTCCTAACAATACTAAGGTGTCTTAACACTATTCTTCTCCAGATTCCCTGCCTACATGCAAAGGGATGACACCTCATATTTACAACCGAACAACCTATTCCCTTTAATTGGTATCCAAAAAAGTAATCTTAAAGCAGGGAATAAAAAAAGGACACAGATGCTTAATCTGTGTCCTCAAACGTTTATAATTAAAGGGGGTCAACTTCTACTCTAACTATACCGAATCATTATTTCACCCGTGTTACAGCCTAATTAAAACGGAATTACGTTGTGTGAATTTTTGTAACCAATTTAATTACGCCTTTGGTTGCAATTTTTCTTGAAGTTCTTCTACATAATGCTGAACAGATTGAGCAGCGATGCTTCCATCGCCTGTTGCTGTCACGATTTGGCGCAATGTTTTTTCACGGACATCACCAGCAGCAAAAATACCCGGGACGCGTGTCTCCATGCGATCATTCGTTTCAATATAACCGGTTGCATTCAAAATGCCCAAGCTTTCAAATGGTTTAGTTAGCGGCAGCATTCCGATATAGATGAACACACCATCTGCATCCAGCTCCGTTTCTTTACCGTTAACTGTCGAAACGAGAGTAACTCCGCCAACTTTTCCGCCCTCTTCATTGATTTCCTTTAACGTATGATTCCAGATGAACTCAACTTTTTCATTGGCGAAAGCACGATCTTGAAGAATCTTTTGCGCGCGAAGCTCTTCACGTCTATGAACGATCGTCACCTTTGAAGCGAAGCGTGTTAAGTACACACCTTCTTCAACGGCAGAGTCTCCACCGCCGATAACGAATAGTTCTTTTTGCTTGAAGAACGCTCCATCACAAACTGCACAATACGATACACCGCGGCCTCCCAATTCTTTTTCGCCCGGCACACCGATTTTCTTATATTCGGCGCCTGAAGAAATGATGATTGAGCGTGCCTTGAATTCCTTGGAACCGGCTTTGATCGTTTTATACTCTTCACCGTCGATGATTTCCTTAACGTCGCCATAAGCATACTCCGCACCGAATTTCTTCGCATGGTCAAACATTTTCGTTGAAAGCTCAGGTCCCAAGATCGTGTCGAAGCCAGGATAATTTTCAACTTCTTCCGTATTGGCCATTTGCCCGCCCGGCACACCGCGTTCCAACATCAATGTTGATAGGTTAGCACGTGATGTATAGACAGCAGCCGTCATCCCTGCTGGGCCAGCCCCAATAATAACAACATCATAAATTTTTTCAGCCATGTTCTCACTCCTCCATATTCCATTGCAAATGGAACCTTCACTACGGTTAGTGTTCCCTACCTATTATCCTATATAACAAATAATTTTTCGTCCAAATATCTGCTCATTCCAGAAGGGTTTGAACCAACTTCACATATTTCGATAAGGTGGACACGGATATGAAATGTTTGTCTGCAATTGCCTGTTTGCTAACTTTCTCATTTTTAAGCTGACTCCATACGTATTCCACCGCAGATGCCCATCCTGCAGGATTGTTGAGCTTTTGCTCGCAATTCACCGCTTCGATGAAGACGGAAAACCACATTAAATAGAGCCCCGCTTCATCCAATTGAATCGGTTGGAAATGTTGGTATAATAATTCAGCCGTACGATCGGCAAAATCAACGGGCGTTAGTTGGCGTTCTTTAGAGGAAGCTTGCACAAGGTCGGCATAATCCCGTTCCAAATCAGTAAAATTCTGATTAAGGTTGAGCACTTGGTTTTTCAATAACTTCTGCTTATGAACGGAATGCTTCAGAAGGAAAATCGCAAACAGCCTTTCTTCGATGAACTCGCTTTCGAGCCGTTTTATTATGGAAGGAAAGTGATGCTCAAAACCATCGGAATTCGCATTCATATCTCCCCAAGGCTCCATGCCTTCCTTTTCCGGATTCATTTCCACGACCTTTTTCCAAGCCTTTCTAGCTGCCTGGTCATGTCCTAAGTGATAAGCGGATATCGTTAGCCAATAGTAGAAGGTTCCATCTCCCTCAAAACCTTGCTTTTGCAAAACTTTCAACCATTTATACGCAGATGCATAGTTTCCGATCAAAGCAAAGGTCGCTCCAAGCTTGAAACGTTGTTCCGATAGCATGGGCCGAATTTTCTCCAGCATCTGTATGAGCTCCCCAACCTTCTCTTCATCTTGTTGATAATGATGAAAGACAACGAGGTTACAAAGCGCATGCAAGTTTCCTGGGCTTTTTTCAAGCACTCCATCCAAGGTTTCGAAAGCATCCTCCACTTGACCAAGGTAAAAATAGGCCAGTGCCAAGTTATTATAAGCGGACCAGTAGTCCTCATATTCAGCAATCGTTTCCTTCAATATCTCGATTGCCTTAGGGAAATTCCCTGATTCCAAATATTCACGTGCCTTCTCCTGTTTGACAATGAGCCCATCATGCTTAAAGGGGTTCTCATCCGAGTCATCTGTTTCGAACGAGATCAGTTCAAGCAAATCCTCTGCATCATCGCTGAACTCCCCATCCTCTTCTTTATCTAGATAAGCACTGGCGTGACGGTAAGCTTCCTTGAACATCCCTAAGTGGGCATAATTATTTGCCAGGAAGTAATGGCATTCCGACATATAAGGATCCATCACGTCCAGGATGTTTTCCAAGAGATTGTTTGAATAATTATATTCACCGATTTCCGAGCAGGTGATTGCCAATTGACAGGCGATCATCGGTTCCGCTGGTTCTAGCTCAAGCGCACGCTCCAAGTATTTTTTTGATTTTGGCAGTTCTCTTCTATTATAAGCTTTTAAACCCTTGGTGAAATAATACTCACCTGTTGGGTGAAAGGTTAAAATTTTTGCCTGTTGGCCAAATTTAGAGTCTTTACTCATGTAATCCTCCATCTACAAGTTGATTAACCATAGTATTATAACATATTGGAGTAATTTTGCCGAATAATTCAAGAAACTGGAAAACGATTGTTTGAACCTCAAATCTTAAAATTATCATGCCATGGGAAGTCAATTTTGGCTGCCAAGGATTTTTTTGTGTCCATTTAAAAAGGATATCGTAACGTTTCATTGCACTGCAGGCACTCGCTTTCCGCGGGCGGTCCTTGAGCCTCCTCGGCTTCCAGC
>NZ_LMBV01000002.1:218154-218241 GCF_001439925.1 Peribacillus muralis | reverse complement strand
GGGGTCTCAAGTAGACGCGCATTTCCCGCTGGAGTCTCGCACCTTCCGTTCCATTTCACTCTGCTTGAACATGAAGGTGGAATCCTG
>NZ_LMBV01000002.1:217866-218011 GCF_001439925.1 Peribacillus muralis | reverse complement strand
TACGCCTGCGGGGGTTCAAGTAGACACACAATTCCCGCTGGAGTCTCGCACCTTCCGTTCCATTTCACTTTGAGTGAAAATGAAGATGGAATCCTGATGGCTCACAATTTTGGAGTATTTGTACTTGGTCCGTTTCATTGCACAG
>NZ_LMBV01000002.1:137579-217837 GCF_001439925.1 Peribacillus muralis | reverse complement strand
TACGCCTGCGGGGGTTCAAGTAGACACACAATTCCCGCTGGAGTCTCGCACCTTCCGTTCCATTTCACTCTCTGTCAATACAATATATACTCCAATACCCACATATCAAAGGGATTCTACTTTGACCATGACTTTTTCCGTTGGAATCCCTTATCCAAGGGTGATATAAAGAAGCCCTCCTTGTGTAGGAGGGCAATCAACTTTTCATTCAGTTTCTTTAGGCTCGTCACTTTCGGAGTGTCTGGCCTTCAATACATCAAGCACCGCTTGGAAAGGCAATTCCTGCTCCTGGAGAAGGACGAATAAGTGATAAAGGAGATCGGCACTTTCCATCGACAATTCCTCGGCGTCGCGGTTTTTTGCGGCAATGATCACTTCTGCCGCTTCTTCCCCGACTTTTTTCAGGATTTTATCAACACCCTTATCGAACAAGTAAGTTGTGTATGATCCTTCAGGCATTTCCGCTTTCCTTCTTGCTATCAATTGCTCCAATTCCGTTAGGAACGTCACATTCGTTTCCACCGCTTCCCTGCTATGAAAAATCGATTCGCTAAAACAGCTGGTTGCCCCAGTATGGCAAGCGGGACCTGCTGGTACGACTGCAACGACCAATGCATCTTGATCGCAGTCATACTTAATTTCGATGATTTTTTGTGTATTTCCGCTGGTTGCCCCTTTATGCCATATTTCATTGCGCGAGCGGCTGAAGAAAACCGTTTCACCTTTTTCAATCGACATTTTTAACGATTCTGCATTCATGTAAGCAAGCGTCAGCACTTCTTTGCTGCGTGCGTCTTGGACAATTGCCGGGATTAAGCCTTTTTCATCGTATTTAATAGTTTCAAGATTCATCGTACAACCACTCCTTGTTGTTTGAGAAACGCTTTGACTTCTTTGACCGATGTTTCTTTATAATGAAAGATCGAAGCAGCTAAAGCTGCATCGGCTTTACCTTCTTCGAAGGCTTCCTGAAAATGCTCGGCGTTACCGGCACCGCCTGAGGCAATGACCGGCACGGAAACAGCTTCTGAAACCGCCTTTGTTAAAGCGATATTGAACCCCTGTTTTTCCCCATCACAATCCATACTCGTCAATAAAATTTCTCCGGCACCGCGGCTGACGGCTTCCTTCGCCCAATCGATCACTTCCCACTCAGTCGGTTTTCTGCCGCCGTGGGTATATACGCGCCATGATCCTAGCTCTTCATCATATCGCGCGTCAATGGCGACTACGATGCATTGGGCACCAAAGTAATTCGAGCCTTCATTAATTAATTCCGGCCGGAGAACGGCTGCTGTATTCAAGGATACTTTATCTGCACCTGCACGTAATATCTTCTTCATATCCGCAAGGGAATTAATGCCGCCGCCAACGGTGAACGGGATGGCCAAGCTGCCCGCTACCGCTTGAACGACGTCGACAATCGTTTCCCTGCCTTCATGTGAAGCGGAAATATCGAGAAAGACAAGCTCGTCGGCACCTTCTTGGTCGTAAAATGTTGCAAGCTCGACCGGATCACCAGCATCCCTAAGAGACACAAATTGTATGCCTTTAACTACGCGACCATCTTTTACATCAAGACAAGGAATTATTCGTTTAGTGAGCATTTAACCACGCACCTTTTCCAGCACTTCTGCTACGGTAAAGCGATTCGTATATAGTGCCTTGCCGATGATTGCCCCTGCAATCCCTTCCGCTTCATGCTCTTTAAGCGTCATGATATCTTCCAATGAACTTATGCCGCCCGAGGCGATCACGTTTTTCCCTGTTGCCGCCGCCATAGCCAAGATCCCTTTCACATTTGGACCCAAAAGCATGCCATCTGTGGCGATGTCCGTAACGATAAACGTCTCTGCACCAGCATCCGCCAATAATTTCCCTAGCTCTATTGCAAGCGTTCCGGACGTTTGAAGCCAACCATGAGTCGCAACCTTGCCGTCCTTCGCATCGATCCCAATTGCGATATGCTTACCGTATTTCCTGATCATGTCTTTAGTGAAAGCCGGATCTGAAACGGCTGTACTTCCTAGGATCACACGCTCCACCCCATTATCCAGGTAATGAGCGATATCTTGTTCCGTCCGGATGCCACCGCCGATTTGGATGCGGGCTCCTAACTCTTTTGCTGCCTTAATCACGTATGAATCATTGATGCGGACTCCCTCTTTAGCCCCATCAAGGTCTACCATATGTATCCACTCGGCTCCCTGGTCTGCAAACCCTTTAGCCATATCGAAGGGGGAATCGCCATAAATGGTTTCCTGATTATAATCTCCCTGGATCAAGCGGACGCATTTGCCTCCGCGCATATCAATCGCCGGGTATATCGTAAAGTTGCTCATGCTTTTTCCTTCCCTTCCACTAATGACAAGTAATTCCTTAAGAGTGACATGCCCAACTGCCCGCTTTTTTCCGGATGGAACTGCATGCCAAATACATTCCCCTTCGCTACGATTGCCGGGACTTCGACATCGTACGTTGCACTAGCCATGATATACGCGTCTCCCGTATCGGCAAAATAGGAATGGACGAAATAAACATGCTCTGCCTCCAGTCCCTCAGTCACTGGTGATGTTTGTTTGAATTCAATACGATTCCAACCCATGTGCGGTACTTTATACCCTTTGCCACTCACATCCTCACCCTTGAACCGGACGATTTTACCCGGGATGAGTGACAATCCTTGCGCCGGCCCATTTTCCTCGCTTTCATCAAAGAGAAGCTGCATGCCAAGGCAAATGCCTAACAGATAACCCCCGCCTGCTACATATTCCTTCAGGAAATCATCCAGCCCTTGTTTTTCCAAAAGACTCATCGCATCCCGGAAAGATCCAACGCCGGGAAGAATGATTCCAGTTGACTTTGAAAGCTCTTTTGGGTCATCGGAAATGAATGACTCGGCACCAAGGCGCTCCAACCCTTTGCTTACGGAAAACAAATTCCCCATGCCGTAATCGACGATTCCGATCATTTACAACATTCCTTTCGTAGAAGGAATGCCTTTGACCCGTGGATCGATCGTCGTCGCCTCATCCAACGCACGTCCCATCGCTTTGAATATTGCTTCGATCATATGATGTGTGTTGTGCCCGTAATGAACGACTACATGTAAGTTCATCCTTGCCTCAAGAGCGAATTTCCAAAGAAATTCATGCACCAGTTCCGTATCGAACGTACCGACCTTTTGGGAAGGAAACTCGGCCCGGAACTCCAGATGCGGCCGATTACTTAAGTCGATGACAACCTGCGCGAGTGCTTCATCCATTGGTACGAAAGCATTTCCATACCGTTTAATCCCACGCTTGTCTCCAAGCGCCTCCAATAACGTCTGACCTAGGCAAATGCCAATATCTTCAGTTGTATGATGATCATCGACCTCCGTATCTCCTTTTGCATCGACGGATAAATCGAATTTTCCATGTTTCGTGAACAAATCAAGCATATGTGTCATGAATGGGACGCCCGTCTTGATAGAGGAATTACCTTCCCCATCCACACCAAACTTCAAGCTGATATCCGTTTCATTCGTCTTTCGCTCCACGCTAGCAAAACGTTCCATCATAAATCCTCCTCATCGGGGTATGTCCCCGTTTCCAAAGCTGTAAATTGCAATTTTCCGTAAAGAAGCCAGCATTATTTTCCGAGTTCATTCACGCCGCGTGATTCAATGGCACGGGCGTGACCCTCAAGTCCCTCCATGCGAGCAAATGCAGCGATTTTTTCTGCATTTTTCCGGAAGGCCGTTTCACTATACATGATGATGCTCGATTTCTTTTGAAAATCATCCACATTCAGCGGGCTTGAGAACCGGGCCGTTCCGTTTGTTGGCAGCACATGATTGGGACCAGCGAAGTAATCCCCAACAGGCTCCGAACTGTAGCGGCCAATGAAAATTGCCCCGGCATGCCGGATTTTGGCCATCACTTCAAGTGCATCATTGGTCATGATTTCTAAATGCTCGGGTGCAAGTTCATTGACGGCTTCGATCGCTTCCGTCATATTCCCGCATACGACGACCCTTCCGTAATCCTTCATCGATGCTGCAGCAATATCACGGCGGGGAAGCAACTCCACCTGTTTGGCCACTTCTTGTGCCACTTCTTCAGCAAGTGACGTTGACGTCGTCACCAAGACACTGCAAGCACGTGCATCATGTTCTGCCTGTGATAGCAAGTCGGCGGCAACCTCTGCGGCTAAAGCTGACTCGTCGGCCAACACGGCAATTTCACTTGGTCCAGCAATCATATCGATCGCCACGTCACCGAATACCTCCCGCTTCGCCAGCGCAACGTAAATATTCCCTGGACCGACGATTTTGTCGACCTTGTTTATTGTTTCCGTCCCGTACGCTAGTGCGGCAATGGCCTGAGCCCCTCCGACTTTATAGATTTCCTTCACACCGGCGATCTTTGCAGCTGCTAGAACCGCTGGTGATAATTTACCATCTTTGCCTGGAGGGGATACCATAACGATTCGTTCCACCCCCGCAGCCTTGGCAGGCATAGTATTCATCAGCACAGACGAAGGATATGCAGCCGTTCCTCCTGGTACATACACTCCAACCGCATCAAGAGGTGTCAATTTTTGTCCTAGCATCGTTCCCGTATCATCCGTCGTAAACCATGAATTTCTAATTTGTTTCTCGTGAAACAATTCAATATTATCGGCAGCCTCTTGAATGATATCAAGCTGTTCAGCCGTTAAGGACGCTATCGCTTCTTCCATTTCCCGTTCCGATACAAGAAATTCCTCAAGCCTGACTCCATCAAAGCGTTCGGTATAATTAAGTAAAGCGGAATCCCCACTTTTCCTGACAGCATGGATAATATCCTGAACCGCTTTTCGTTGATCGGCAGTACCTGCGTCAACGGATCGTTTCAATGAAATTCCTTCTGCAAACCGTTCAATTTTCATATGCTCACCTCATTTACAATTACTTCCTATTCAATGATTTCTGCCAATCTATCGACAATTTCCGTTATTCTTGCTTCTTTGATTCGATAGCTGACAGGATTCGCCACCAGCCTCGAAGTAACGTCGGCAATTTTCGCATATTCAACGAGTCCATTTTCCTTTAAGGTCTGGCCGGTTGAAACGATATCCACGATTCGTTCTGCCAAGCCAATCAATGGTGCAAGCTCTATTGAACCATTCAGCTTAATAATTTCGACTTGCTCTCCCTGCTCGCGGAAGTAACCTGAAGCCACATTCGGATATTTACTGGCTACCTTAGGGGCGATGTCACTTATTTTCGTACCAGGCAAGCCTGCCACGGCTAAATAGCAGGAACTGATTTTCAAATCAAGCAACTCATATACATCACGGTCTTCCTCCATCATCACATCCTTACCGGCTATGCCAATATCAGCGACACCGTGTTCGACATAAGTTACGACATCCATCGGCTTGGCCAGTATGAAACGCAGGTTTTCCTCTTCCACTTCAAGGATCAGTTTCCGGGAATCATCAAATTCGGGAGGCAGACGAAAACCTGCCGTTCTTAATAGCGCTGCCGCTTCTTCAAATATTCGCCCTTTCGGCATCGCAATCGTCAAAAAGCTATTATTCATCTTTGCCATTCCCTCCGTTCCCTACAAATAAGTGCACCTCTGAAAAGGTTCTGGTAAAAGCATCGACATTTTGGACGACGGTAATATCCTGAATCGTTACCCGTTTTCCTTCTGAGCGTTTTATGGTTGCATATTCGATCGCTTCCAAGCGCCGTTCAGGACTGAATAAAATACATTCAGGCGCGACAGGCTGTATTGGCTCTCCCAGAGCTTCGGCAAGACGATCGACACGAATTGCAAAACCTGTAGCAGATGCATCCCAGCCGAACTTTTCAAGCAGATTATCGTATCGGCCGCCATTTCCGATTGGTGAACCGACCTGTCCTGCATACACTTCAAATAACGTTCCCGTATAATAGCTCATGTGACTGACCAATGTTAAATCGAAGCTCACATATTTCCCTACGCCAAATTCCTGCAACTGAACGGATAGTTCCTTCAGCTCTGACAAGGATTCTTGCCCTTTATTATTTTCAACGAGCGCTAGCGCCTTTTCCAAGGTGCCCTCACTTCCTCTTAAAGATGTAAATTCAATGAGCCGCTTTTTATCAATGGATGATAGCGGCAGCGATTTTACATGCTCCCGGAAACCGACATAATTCTTTTCATATAGAAACTTCCTTAATATAGAAGCCCTTTCCTCCGTCCCAAGTATGCTTAAGAAGAATTCCTGCAAAAAGCCGATATGGCCAATGGATATCTTGAATTGCTGTAGACCCGCAGCCTTCAAAACATCGGCAAGCAGCGCAATCATTTCAGCGTCTGCACTTATCGATTTATTGCCGATGCACTCAATGCCAATCTGTTCGAATTCTGCTGGCCTGCCGCCTTCACGCTGCTGGGCCCGATATACATTCGCTGAATAGGCCAGGCGCAGCGGAATTTGCTGCTTTAACAGCTTCGATGCCGCAACCCGGGCAATGGGTGCTGTCATATCAGGACGCAATACGAGCGTATGCCCTTCGGAATCAAGAAGTTTAAACAGCTGCTGATCTAAAATGGCGGAGGCCTCGCCAATCGTTTCATAATATTCCAAAGCAGGAGTTTCAATAAATTGATAACCCCACTTCTTGATTTCATCACTCATTTTATTTCTGGCCGATACTTTCGTTTCATACAGTACAGGCAATGTATCTCTCATGCCTAACGGTTTCTCAAACATAAACGGCTTTGTCACGATTGCACATCCTTTAAAAATAGTAGTAACCATCTATTCAATCGGTTCTCACTCATTGACTAGAACCAATCATTCATTGTCTCTGATTTTTATCCTTCCCATAAAAAAATTGTAGTAAAAAGAATAACATATTCCTACAAATAATCGCAATAATCTTACAAATTGCTTTAGTTCGCTAATATGGTAATAAGGTGAAGTTATTAATAGTTTACCGTTGACCACACCTTCCGTCAAGAAAAAGCTTCCGTTCCTCAACCGCCCCCCAAAGGTCATTACATAGACAAGAGAAAACCATTACTTTTGACCCATACCCATCCTCTCATTTCCAGCCAATCATTGTTATTATTGTATACCTATTGGTATAGCTGTTTTATAATGGGTAGGAGTTTGGATTTACTAGAAATTGTTGGGGGGAAATGAAATTGAAGAGAGTTTTTTCGTTTTTTGTAGCGCTTATCGTTCTTTTTTCGGTAGGTTCGATCGGAGCCAAAGGCTTTGCTGCAACGAAGATTGACCAGGCTGAGCTTAATGGATACTTGGCAGAAGTTAGAATGACACAAAAAGAAATGGAAGATTACTTAGCCTATTATGACTTAACCTTAAATGATATGGAGTCGGTTGATGAGTTACGCGATACATTGGGACCTACAGTCACTCCTGAGACGTTAAAGCAGTTACTGAAAGATTATGATATGACAGAAGCTGAACTGACAGAATTATTAATAGATTATGGTGAATTGGAAAAAGGAGAATCCATCATTGATACCTTCCATTTCATATATGATATTGAAGATATTATAGACCTAGAAATGGGTTATGAAGATGAAGAGTTGGAATTTAACGATGAAGAATTGCAAGATTTAATGGCTGGGCTTTTTACTGAAATCGGACTTACGGACGAGGAGCTTGAAAGATTCATGAAACACCTTATGCCTCTTGTCGAGGATCCGACTTTTGAGGATCGCTTAATGGCGCTTTCCGATCGGATGGACAAACTGGCTGATTTTGAAACCATTGATCAATTGTCAGCAGCACAAGTAGCCGAGTTGCTGTCCATATACAATGATCTGCAAAACCTGCTGCAAGTTCAATTCAAGTTTGCTCTAATCCAGGATGGTGTCACTACTAATCTATCACTTGAAGCTTTATTCAAGCTTAAGGATTTGACGAATGCCAGTTTACTAGTTTCCATATATGATTTAAAAGGCAATCTATTGCTCGATTTCATCCTGACAGGTGAAATGATCGGTTCCGATTTAGTGAAGGAAACCGGGAATGACATGAAACAGTCCACGAAGGTCATTTCTAAAGTGGCTGACGTAAAAACAAAAGCTGATGTAAAAAAAGATAAGAAAAGACCGATACATAAAACGGAAAAAGGTGGATTGATGCCTAAGACGGCTGGTAATTACCTATTGGGATCGTTGATCGGTTTAGCGATGATGATCACTGCATTCGCATTAATCAGAAAAGCGAGACTTACAAATTAAGATGAATGAAAATAGGCAATCCAAGCAAAAGAAAAAATGGTTACTTGTCACTGCCGCTTGCTTTTTGATCCTCGGTTTTTATTTTACAACGACAAATACCTATACACTGCTGAAGGGCTATGCCATATATAAGTGGAATAAGCCTGAACCAACGGTGATGACAGCACAGGCTACGACGACGGCTAAGCCCTCAAAACCGGAGAAAAAGGCTACTGTCCCCACTGATCACGAGCTATATGAGCAACGCCCGGAAGCGGGTGATTTGATGGGAGAGCTTTACATTCCAAAAATTAAGGCGACGCTCCCAATTTACCATGGCACGGATGAAGATGAACTCGAAAAGGGTGTCGGCCATTATGCAGGGTCGGTTCTGCCCGGCGAAGACGATAATTCCGTTTTATCCGGTCATCGGGATACCATTTTCAAAGAGCTGGGCAAAGTCGGTCAAGGAGACTTGCTGATTACCAAAACGGCAGCTGGTACGTTTACTTATAAAGTAAGGAAGGTCCGGATCGTCGATGCAGATGACCGTACCGTAATCGTTCCCAAGCCTAAAGCCACTCTTACAGTTACAACCTGCTATCCATTTTCATATATTGGTAGTGCACCAGAAAGATATGTATTGGTTGCAGATTTATTGAAAACCGAATGAGATGAATGAAATAAGGGGCTGAATTTTTTTCAGCCCCTGTTCAATTCATCCATTATATAGAAAGGGGCAAGTTCAATATGGATAAACATGCACAGGAAAGGTTTTTCCGAATTTTGAAGGATACTTATGAAGCAACAGTAAACAAGGAGAATATATCAATCGACGAGATCATTGATCACTTAAAGCATGAACTGGCCTCACTGTACCCAAACTGCCATTAAAAAAGGACCTGCCACATAAATGGACAAGTCCTTCTTTTTCATATTGAAGTTTGCTGATCCCGCTTAAGCATTTCCTCTTTCGTATAGATGACCTTCATTGGATTTCCTCCGACGAATGCTCCCCCTGGGACGTCCTTATGGACAAGGGTTCCCGCTGAGACGATCGCTCCATCTCCAATGGTAAGGCCCGGAAGAATGGTCGAATTAGCCCCAATCAACACTTCATCTCCAATAATCACATCGCCTAAACGATATTCCTTAATCAAATATTCATGGGCAAGAATCGTCGTATTGTAACCAATGACGGTATTCATCCCCACAGATATTTTTTCCGGAAACATTACATCCGGCATGACCATCAAGGCAAACGAAGTATTCTTACCGACCTTCATATGCAAAAAAGTTCTGTAAAGCCAATTCTTCATGCCAAGAAATGGTGTATAGCGGGCTAACTGGATCACGATAAAGTTCTTTACCACTTTCCAGAAAGGAACCGTCTTGTACACATGCCATAATGAATTTGCCCCTTCAACGGGATGGCGGGTCGTGCGTCTCATCTTTTGGCCTCTATAAGGTTTTCATTTTCGACGACATTTAATAAATCGGCCATTTTATCAAGCATATGGTCCGGATGATAACTCTCCAAAAATTCACGGCCTTTAAGCGACCATGCAACCCCTGCCGTTTTTGTACCTGCATTCTGCCCACCAAGAATATCATGGTAGCTGTCGCCAATCATGATCGCTTCGTCAGGATTTGAACCGAGCTGATGAAGCGCCTTTATTAAAGGCTCCGGATCAGGCTTTGCGTTTTCCACATCATCGAGCGTGACGACGACTTCAAAAAACTGTTCAAGATTGCTTAGACGCAGTCCTTTTTCGACGACATCGCGTTTCTTCGTCGTAACGACTGCCATTTTAAAGCCGGCCTGCTTAAGCGTTTGAACGGTTTCAAATACCCCGTCAAATTGTGTCACAAGGGCATCATGGTTTTTCCAATTATGCTCGCGATAGAAAGCGATCATTTCCTTCACCCGCGATGGGTCAATTGACGAAAAAGTATCGGTCAAGGTCGGTCCGATAAATGGAATGATATCCTCCCGCTTGAACTGACCGGGACAAAAGTGGTTTAACGTTTCTGTAAAAGAAGCAATGATCAACTCATTTGTATTGATCAGTGTGCCATCAAGATCGAATAATAGTGTATTTATGCTACTGCTCATAAACAGCTTCCTTTCTCTGTACACTGTCAGACCGATTCCAAATATACGCAACGACCATCGTTAAAACGATGGCAGTGAGCAACCGAATAAGTAACAACGGCAAGACCGGTATGCCCAGTGGGATAAAAATTAGTGTGTCTTCAACGACTGCATGACAGGCCACCAAAAAGATGAAGGCAATTGTCATATCCTTCTTGGAGACATTGTCTTCTTTAGCTGCTTGAATCATTACGCCGGCCCCATATGCCAAGCCGAGGGTAAGCCCTGTCACGAAGGGCATGGAAGCATTCTGCTTCATCCCGAGCACTTTCATGAACGGAGCAAGTGCTCTCGAGAAGGCTTCGAGCCATTTTAAATCCTTCATGATTTGAACCACTACCATCAGCGGGATAACGATGACTGCAAGCTGGGCGATGCCGGAAAGGGCCTGAACGATTCCGTGCATAAGGATTGCGCTCATTCCATTAACCTCGGCAGTTTCCCCGATGGCCATACCTTGAGCCATTTCGGACCCACCATGCCAAACAAGATTAATGACGAACGCCGATAAGAGCGCCAGCCCAATCCGTACAGTCAGAATGATCCATAGCTTGACTCCGGTTTTCATGGCCACGCCTGATTCAATCAATAAATTATGTGAAAATGAAAGCATCATCGCGATGATGAATACTTCCTTTACGGTCAGATCAAGTGTCAAAATGCCGGCAATCGCTGCGTAAAGGTTCAGGAAATTCCCTAACACGAGCGGTATTGCCGCATCGCCCGGAAGACCGATGAGATTCATCAAAGGCGCTATCAAATCAATGATCCACGGCAATACAGGCGTATATTGAAGCACGGTTACG
The DNA here is from genome assembly GCF_001439925.1 of Peribacillus muralis. Lineage (GTDB taxonomy): Bacteria > Bacillota > Bacilli > Bacillales > DSM-1321 > Peribacillus > Peribacillus muralis. Next base: position 206,660 of record NZ_LMBV01000002.1, on the reverse strand, counting down.
ATCAGCGTGACCGGAAATATCACTTTACCCAACGACCAGGTTGTATTCAGGCCAGAAAGAAGTCCCTTTTTAACTGAATTCCCTAACACGAGTGTCCCCTCCCCTTACAGATGATCACTATGCATCCATATATCTTTTGACCGCTTGCCCACTTACCCTTCTATACACGATAAGAGCAATGGCTGCTGCTACCAATACGATGGAGATCACTTGCGCGATTCGCAATGACTCCGTCAGCATCAAGCTATCCGTCCGTAATCCTTCGATGAAAAAACGGCCGACCGAATACCATAATACATAGGTCAAAAATAGCTCACCCCTGCGCAAGTTCACATTCCGCAGACTTAAAAGGATGATGACTCCGATGATATTCCAAATCGATTCATACAAAAAGGTCGGATGATAATAAGTGCCATTTATGTACATTTGATTAATGATGAATTCCGGCAAGTGCATATTTTCCAGGAATGCCCTCGTTACTTCCCGACCATGCGCTTCCTGATTCATGAAATTGCCCCAGCGCCCAATCGCCTGCCCCAGCAAGATGCTCGGAGCGGCAATATCGACGAGCTTCCAAAACGACACCTTCTTCACCTTGGCAAAAACGATAGCGGTCAAGACCGATCCAATCAGCGCACCGTGAATGGCAATTCCGCCATTCCATATTTTTATGATATCGCCGGGGTTTTGTGAATAGTACTCCCACTGGAAGATCACATAATAAATGCGTGCACAGATGATTGCGATCGGGACGGCAAACAAAATCAAATCCGTAAATAATTCCTTATCGAGACCTCTTCGCTCGGATTCCCTCAAGGCAATGATAAGTCCCAATAACACACCGAACCCGATGATCAACCCATACCAATGAACCTGGATAGGCCCAAGGTCAATCGCAATCGGATTCAGCGGCTGTATTCCTTGTTCCATTTTGACCCCTCTTTTCCATACCGTTTAAAATTCTTCAAGCTCCGGATCTGCGATCGCATGATTCAGGCGATCCGAAAATTGTTCTGCCGCATTTACTCCCATTTTCTTCAGGCGATAATTCATTGCTGCAACTTCAATGATTACAGCTAGATTTCGACCTGGACGAACAGGTACGGTTATCTTCGTCACTTCTGTATCGATGATTTTCATTTTCTCTTCATCAAGACCGACACGATCATATTGCTTGTTTTTTTCCCAAAGTTCCAAGCTGATGACGATTGATATCTTTTTATTGCTGCGGACTGCACCAGCGCCAAACAAAGTCATGACATTAATGATACCCAAGCCTCTTATTTCAAGAAGATGTTCAATTAAATCCGGGGCGTTCCCGACCAATGTATCTTGGTCTTCCTGGCGGATTTCAACGCAATCATCCGCGACTAGGCGATGACCCCGCTTCACTAACTCCAATGCCGTCTCACTTTTCCCTACACCGCTTTTCCCGGTGATCAATACACCCAAGCCGTATATATCGACCAATACACCATGAACGGCTGTGGTGGGAGCCAACTTGCTTTCAAGGAAATTGGTCAGCCGGCTGTATAACCTTGTTGTCTTCATATTCGATTTCATTACAGGAACCGATTCCCGCTCAGACGCTTCAATCAGCTCTATCGGCACTTCCTGACCACGCGTAATGATGATCCCTGGAGTGAAATCCCTGCATAGTTCTTCCATCCTTTGTACACGTTCCTGTTCATTCAGGCGATTAAAAAACGACATCTCCGTCATGCCTAAAAGCTGGACTCGATCGGCAGGATAATAATCAAAAAAACCGGCTATTTCAAGACCTGGACGAGATAAATCACTTGTGACAATCGGTCGGTTAATTCCTTCTTCCCCACTGATGAGCTCTAGACCCAACGCTTCAACGATATCCTTTGTGCGGACTTTTGCCATATATCTTTCCTCCTTCTGGAGCGATGCTGTTTTTCGAGATACTTTTTCTATTTTAGCATTTTTCTGTTAATAACCAAACAAAGCATGATCTATTTATCGTTTTTTTTGCATCAATCACCAATCCCACCGCATGTATTCGGATACGGCTTGATTAAAAGGCTGAATCAATAGAAACGACCCACACATTTCGAAAAAACTTGATCGACCTGTGTGGGTTCCTTTTACATTGAATTTATATGGTAATTCTTCATTCGAATCGATCCTGAAACAGTCCAAGATCGTTATTTTCGCCAAAAAGTTGGACAGTCTGCTTTATCCAACATATTATATTCAATCATTTTCTCAAGTAACGAGAAATCAACCGGACCATCCCATCGGATCCGTACCAATTGCTTCGTGTAATCATAGCCAGCCTGCGCAATTTCCTTGGAAAGATGGTTGATCCCTGCCGTTTCAGGGGCAACAGCCAAATGATGTTTGGCTACGCTAAAGCCAATGATGTACGTGCCGTGATCGGTAAACATAGGCTGATTCCATGCAATTTTCGGCATTAAATTGGGAAATTTCCTAGTTACCCAAAGCAAAACTTCTTCCGTTCTCTCCCTATGTTCCTGGTTATCAATTGAAGCTAAATATTCCGAAAAAACTTCCATGTCATCTCTCCCCACTTAAAATAGACTTATAATTTTGCTCATGATCGATGGTCTGTAAATAAAGCAACGATCCTTTACACAATCATATCCAACGGATTAAGACGGTGCAACTGTATTCAAATGGATATCAAGGGCTCATCATTGATTGCCTTAATCATGAAAAAACCCGCCATTTCAATTGGCGGGTTTTTTCATTAGGAAACGGTTATCGCTGAGGTCTTCGTTTCTGCAAACACATGAAGCAAAGGAGCCTCTTCTTTGACCGTCTTGAATTTTAGGACCTTTTGGACAACATCACTTTTCTCCTCGATGATCGTCATCCCTTCAAGAGTTACGTTGAAACTGCCCAAGTTAGATTTCAGCTCTCCTTCAATTGCCCTACCTGAAGGCAGGATCAGCTGGACCTTTCCAGTAACTGACTTCGCATGTATGGAGTCGCAATCCATTCCTGAGTTGTTACAAACGATTTCCCCATTGAACGTTTGCACATCCAATTTCTTGAAGTATCCATCAGCTTTAATCGCTCCATTCAAAGTCTCCGCTTCCAGGTCATTAAAGTTCGTATCTGAAATGGTAATGGTCCCGTTACCGGTTTCCAGCTCACACGAATCACCAACACCTTGCACGATATGAATGGCTCCATTCGCGGTTTTGGCTTTAAGTGTTTCGGACTTCAAGGACTCGGTCGTGATTGCCCCGTTGAACAACCTTACCTGAATGTCCTCATACTCCTTCCTTGGAATGTACATGATCGTATCGACCTTGATCGCTTTTTCGCGGACCTTGAATACTATCTTTCCATCTTTAATCGAAAAATCCACTTCATCCAGGAAATTTTTTCTTGCATCTTCAATGTCTTCGACCCGATATACCTTTGCCTGGCATTCAACCCGAACCTCCTGCTGATCCCAGGTCGAAATTTTTATTTTCCCGTTTGCTATATCTACATCCACTTCGTTCAGGAAATCATAATCATGCTGAAAAATATGGCTGACCTCCACCGATTTCCCGAAATTGAAATCAAGGTCGGTTTCTTTAATTTTCTTAAACGCACTCTCAACGAAATCAAGAATTTTTTCCTTTGATGACTGGATATTCTTTTTGAACGTATCTTGAGAGCTTCCTTCACTTTTCTTTTCCACGACGACCGTCGATAATTCATTTTGCAGTTTCTGCTCTTTCGCTTCACTTTCCTGGCTCGCTTTTTCTAATTCTTCCAAAAGGCCCATCGCTTCATCAGCGGATAGCTTTCCATCCTGAATCATTTCTAAAATCTTCTTTCTTTCTTCCTGCATGATCATTCCTCACTTTCTTCTATCATTTTATTCATACATACGCCTAGATATTTAAAAAGTTTCATAAATACCGTTTTTACCAACATTCGACAAAATGAAATGACAATTTCCGAACGAAAAAAAGAATAATTTCCCCGGAAATATACTGTTTTCCCTTCGTTTAATCAAATGATTGATTAAACGCTACCTTTCATTTTTCTACAAAAAACTTGTAGGATAAATCGTCAATTCAAATCAAAAAAGAAGCAAGCCGGGTGGCTTGCTTCTTTTTATGCATGTTCATGTTCTTGTTCTTTTGCTTCGATCAAGTTATCCATACGAATTTGATCACGCGTCAATACTGGCTTTAAATATTTACCCGTATATGAATCGGTAACTTCACATATTTTTTCAGGTGTACCATAGGTGACGATCGTTCCGCCCTTGTCTCCACCTTCTGGCCCTAGGTCAATGATATGGTCCGCCGTTTTGATGACATCAAGATTATGCTCAATCACTAAAACGGTATCCCCATTGTCAACCAGGCGCTGCAGCACCTCAAGCAGCCTTGCTATATCATGGACATGGAGCCCGGTGGTCGGTTCATCCAGGATATAGAAGGAGCGGCCGGTTGAACGGCGGTGCAATTCAGAAGCTAGCTTCACCCTTTGTGCTTCACCGCCTGATAAAGTGGTCGCTGGCTGCCCAAGCTTGATATAACCCAAGCCAACATCATAAATCGTCTGGAGCTTCCGTTTGATTTTCGGGATATTTTCAAAGAAACTGACGCCTTCCTCAACTGTCATATCGAGGATATCAGAAATGTTTTTCCCTTTATATTTCACTTCAAGCGTTTCCCGGTTATAACGCTTTCCATGACAGACTTCACATGGCACATACACATCCGGAAGGAAATGCATTTCAATCTTGATTATGCCATCGCCACGGCAAGCCTCACAGCGGCCGCCCTTCACATTGAAACTGAAACGCCCTTTTTTATAGCCGCGGATCTTCGCTTCATTCGTCGTCGCAAAAACGTCACGAACATCATCAAATACGCCTGTATACGTAGCTGGATTTGAACGCGGTGTTCTCCCTATCGGGGACTGGTCAATATCAATGACCTTATCTAAATGCTCAATCCCCTTGATTTCCCGAAAATCCCCCGGCCTGGCTTTTGCACGATTCAGCTTTTGGGCCAATGACTTATGGAGTATCTCATTCACTAACGTACTCTTGCCTGAACCCGAAACGCCCGTAACAGCTGTAAAGACTCCAAGCGGAAACTTCACGTTCACATTCTTCAAGTTATTTTCCTTGGCACCTTTTATTTCAATGACACGACCGTCGTTTTTGCGGCGTTCCAATGGCAGTGGTATGAACTTCTTCCCTGCTAAATATTGCCCCGTTAATGATTCAGGATTGTTCATGACCTCTTCCGGAGTGCCGGCAGCAACGATTTGCCCTCCATGGGCACCTGCTCCAGGACCAACATCGATTAAATAATCAGCTGCTAGCATCGTATCTTCATCATGCTCGACAACGATCAAAGTGTTTCCGATCTCGCGCATATCCTTCAACGTTTCGATCAAGCGATCGTTATCCCGCTGATGCAGCCCGATTGACGGTTCATCCAAAATGTACAGCACTCCCGTCAATCGGGAACCGATTTGCGTTGCTAATCGAATACGCTGTGCTTCTCCGCCTGATAATGTTCCCGCAGCCCTGCTCAACGTCAAATATTCCAATCCTACATTAGCCAGAAACCCGAGCCGCTCGCGAATTTCCCGTAAAATCAGTTTTGCGATCGCAGCCTCTTTTTCCGTCAAATCAAGCTCATCGAAAAATACTAAAGCATCCTCAACTGATAGTGCGGTTGTTTCGCTAATATGGACCCCTTGGATGAGCACGGCCAAGCTTTCCTTTTTCAATCGATGGCCCTTACAGGATGGACAGTGATGCTCTGACATATATTTCTGCATTTGCTCACGAATATAGTCCGAGCTCGTTTCCTTGAAGCGCCTCTCGATGTTTCTTAAGATACCCTCAAAGGAAATATATCCTTCTTGCACTCTGCCAAAATCATTTTTATAGCGAAAATAGATCTTATCTTTCCCTGAGCCGTTTAAAATCTTATCCATATTATCATTAGGCAAATCTTTAACGGGCACATCCATATCGATTCCGTAATGGTTGGCTACCGCCTCTAGCAGCTGCGGATAATATTGTGAGCTCGTCGGTTCCCATGGTGCAATCGCATGCTGACGCAGGGTTAACTCCTTATCAGGTATGACGAGGTCCCCGTCCACTTCAAGCCTAGCCCCCAAACCATCACAATCAGGGCAGGCCCCGAACGGGCTATTGAACGAGAACATCCTCGGTTCCAATTCTTCAATCGAGAAACCGCAAAATGGACAAGCATGATGCTCACTGAACAGCAGTTCTTCCTCACCCATGACGTCAATGATGACCTTGCCTTCACCAAGCTTCAAAGCACTTTCCAATGAATCGGCAAGCCTTGCCCTCACGCCCTCTTTTATGACGATCCGGTCGATGATCACTTCAATTGAATGCTTTTTATTTTTTTCCAGAACGATTTCATCACTTAAATCATGCATTTCCCCATTGACACGGATCCGGACATATCCTTGTTTCTTAACTTCCTCCAAAACCTTTGCATGTGTCCCTTTCCTGCCTGAGACAAGCGGTGCCAATACTTGAAGCTTGGTCCGCTCAGGATAATCAAGGATGCGGTCCACCATTTGCTCAATCGTTTGGGAGGTGATTTCTATATCATGGATCGGACAGGTAGGCCTGCCGACACGTGCATATAACAGCCTTAAATAATCATAGATTTCCGTAACCGTCCCTACGGTTGATCGCGGATTTCGACTGGTCGTTTTCTGGTCTATCGAAATGGCAGGTGATAACCCTTCAATCGCATCGACATCCGGTTTATCCACCTGACCTAAAAATTGACGCGCATAAGCGGACAATGATTCCACATAACGTCTTTGCCCTTCTGCATAAATCGTATCAAAAGCCAAGGAAGACTTTCCAGATCCCGATAATCCAGTTAGGACGACAAGTTTGTCCCTCGGTATCGTGATATCGATATTCTTTAGATTGTTGGCCCTTGCGCCTTTGATCACAATCTTATCCATTGCCATGTTTCGTCACCCTTCCGCTTTTAACTCTAGTAATAAATCACGCAGCTCGGCAGCTCGCTCGAAGTCCAGCGCCTTTGCCGCTTCCTTCATTTCCTTTTCCATGCTTTCCATCACTTTCAGGCGCTCTTTTTTAGGGAGCTTCGCGAAGCTTGGCGCAGCATCTTCCTGATACGCTTCCCCTTCTTCCGCTACATGGGTAGCCCTGATGGAGTCACGAATATCCTTTTGAATGGTTTGCGGCAGGATTCCATGTTTTTCATTATATTTTTCCTGGATTTCACGGCGCCGCTTCGTTTCACTAATGGCAAGCTCCATCGAATTCGTGATGCGGTCTGCATACATGATGACATGTCCGTTGGCATTCCGAGCGGCACGGCCCATCGTCTGGATGAGCGAACGCTCCGAGCGGAGAAAACCTTCTTTATCGGCATCGAGGATGGTCACTAGCGACACTTCCGGTATATCCAATCCTTCTCGCAAAAGGTTGATTCCGACCAGCACATCATATTTGCCCATTCGCAGCTCGCGGATGATTTCTATTCTTTCTAATGTTTTCACTTCCGAATGAAGGTACTGGACCTTGATGCCGATTTCCTTTAAATAATCCGTCAAGTCTTCGGACATCTTTTTCGTTAAGGTCGTAATCAGGACACGTTCATTCTTTTTGACCCGATCCTGAATTTCACCGATCATATCATCTATCTGCCCTTCAATTGGTCGAACCTCGATTGTTGGGTCAAGCAAGCCGGTAGGACGGATGATCTGCTGGACCATTTCAGGTGTATGCTCGAGTTCATATGGTCCCGGTGTCGCTGAAACGAAGATAGACTGATGGACCTTTTTCTCGAATTCCTCAAATCGTAGCGGACGGTTATCCTTTGCTGATGGCAGACGGAAGCCATGATCGACGAGCACTTGCTTCCGTGCCTGATCTCCATTGAACATTCCCCTGACCTGCGAAAGAGTCACGTGCGATTCATCAACGACCAAGAGGAAATTCTCTGGAAAGTAATCAATCAACGTGTATGGCGTCGCTCCTGCAGGACGAAGCGTCAAATGTCGGGAATAGTTCTCGATTCCTGAACAAAAGCCCATTTCCCGCATCATTTCCAGATCATAACGGGTCCTTTGCTCCAAGCGCTGGGCTTCCAGCAGCTTGTCGTCTTCCCTTAAATCCTTCAATCGCACTTCCAACTCTTGCTCGATGTTTTCGATCGCTATTTTCATTTTCTCTTCACGGGTTACGAAATGGGATGCCGGGAAAATGGCGATATGTTCGCGTTCACCAGTAATCTCACCGGTCAGCGCATCGACTTCCCGGATGCGATCTATTTCATCTCCAAAAAACTCGACCCTTACGCAATGTTCATCACGGGAGGCCGGGAAAATTTCGACCACATCGCCGCGCACGCGGAAGGTCCCGCGTTGAAATGCAATGTCATTCCGCTCATATTGAATGTCCACTAGCCTGTGCAGCAAGGCATTCCGGTCCATTTCCATGCCTGTTCTGAGGGAAACCACCATCTCCCTGTATTCTTCCGGAGACCCTAGCCCATAAATGCACGAAACACTGGCAATGATGATGACATCTTTTCTTTCGAACAAAGACGAAGTTGCCGAGTGACGCAGCTTATCGATCTCATCATTGATGCTGGCATCCTTCTCGATGAATGTATCGGTAGATGGAACATAAGCCTCTGGCTGGTAGTAATCATAATAACTAACAAAATATTCAACGGCATTATTAGGAAAAAACTCTTTGAATTCACTGTAAAGCTGCCCTGCCAACGTTTTATTGTGGGCAATGACAAGAGTCGGTTTATTGATTTGTTGGATTACATTGGAAACGGTGAACGTTTTCCCTGTCCCCGTCGCTCCCAGTAATGTCTGCATTTCTTTTCCTTCTTTAATGCCATCGACAAGCATTTCAATTGCTGCAGGTTGATCTCCTTGAGGAGAGTATTTTGAGACTAACTCAAACTTATCCTTCACCAAGCATAGCCTCCTATTGAAATATTTTTATATGAAAAACGGGACATGGCCATATCCCTATTTATTCCGGTTAAAGAAAGTATATATACACATTCTACCACAACTGGCTCAAAACAAACCAGCGATAAGCGAACACGCATTCTACTTTTTATCGAATATGGCCAAGGGTGAAGCCGAGCTGAGTACAAAAAAAGCACCTTTGGACTCAGGCGCTCTTGGATGTTCGTTTCATCATCCTTTTGGATAGCCAGAATCCCACTGTCAGGGATAATGCATCAACGATGATCAATAAGTTCGTATGCGTATAACCTTTATATGCAGAAGCTGTAATCAAGGCAACCGTTAGGACAAGGCCCACGATATTGTTATAGGTGACCCTTGAAAAAAGCATGACAAGAAGGCAAGGAAGGAAAAGGGCAGAAAGAATTTTAATCATTTTTTCATCTCCTTTGTCAGAGAAAAATAGAGTAGTTTCAGTTTAAATGATTATGATGTTTTTTGCCAATCTATTTCCTGCTTGTTGTTCTTACGTCTTAAAAAAGAACATTCCAAGCCACTTTACAATTATACCCATAAAAAAAGGAAGCACACCCCTTTAAAAGGAAGTTTGCTTCTTTAACGATCAATAAGGATCCGCTTCATGTCCTTCTCTGGCAGCGTCACCTGGTTCATCCGTTCCTCCCATCGGTTTGGAGGATTCCGTTTCTTCGGAAGCGGAATCCAGTCCCTCTTCAAGTCTGCGGCCATAATCTTCATCAGCCTCTTTTGCGAGGGCGATCATTTTTTCTTGGATGCGCGGGTCTGCAGGTGCTAAAGCCGATACTAAATTGGAGATCAATTCGTCCCTTTCCCAATCTTCGAATTCACGGTATGTTTCACCAGCCTGTTTCGTATTGCTTTGGCGATCAATTGTCTCACGGACCAGTTTCCCTTCTACGAAAGGGGTATACTCCTTACCCGTTTGCTCGGCTTCTTTCAAGCCTCCTACGGTTGATGGTTCATAGTTTATGTGGGGGCTTTGGTTACCTCTGCCCACTTCATATTGCATTTGTCCGCCAGTCTGATTCGTGGCTGTTGGCTTCTTTGGAGCATTGATCGGCAATTGCAGGTAATTCGCCCCCACACGGTGGCGTTGTGTATCGGAGTAAGAGAAGGTACGCCCCTGAAGCATCTTGTCATCCGAAAAGTCAAGGCCATCCACCAAGACGCCCGTACCGAATGCAACCTGTTCGACTTCAGTGAAATAATCCTGCGGGTTTCTATCCAATACCATCGTGCCGACATGCATCCATAGGAATTCATCCTTTGGCCAAATCTTTGTATCATCGAGCGGATCGAAGTCCAACTCGGGGTGATCATCATCACTCATGATCTGTACGTTCAGATCCCATTCCGGAAATTCCCCTCGTTCGATCGCTTCATATAAATCCTGTGTGGCATGATTGAAATTCGTTGCTTGAATTTCATTGGCTTCCTTCTGTGTCAAGTTCTTGATGCCCTGCTTCGGTTCCCAGTGATATTTGACGAGTACGGCTTTGCCTTCTTCATTCACCCATTTATACGTATTGACGCCTGAGCCTTGCATCATGCGATAATTGGCTGGGATACCCCAAGGGGAAAATAAAAACGTGACCATATGAAAGGTTTCCGGAGAACTCGAGCAAAAATCGAAAATCCTTCGCCCATCTTGAATGTTCGTGACCGGATCTGGTTTGAAGGCATGGATCAAATCCGGGAATTTCATCGCATCACGGATAAAAAAGATTTTCAGATTATTCCCGACAAGATCCCAGTTCCCATCTTCCGTATAAAATTTCACGGCAAACCCCCTCGGATCACGTAACGTTTCCGGAGATGTCCCGCCATGGATAACAGATGAAAACCTCACGAATACCGGTGTTTTTTTGCCTTCTACCTGAAAAACCTTCGCCCTCGTATATTTTGATATCGGCTCGTCCCCTGCTTTACCAGTCGGAACAAAATAACCATGGGCTCCTGCACCACGGGCATGCACGACCCGTTCAGGAATTCTCTCCCTATCGAAATGGCTGATCTTTTCCAGGAAATCGTAGTTCTCCAGTGTACTTGGACCCCTGTTCCCCACTGTTCTAAGACTCTGGTTATTCGTTACAGGGTGGCCTTGCCTGTTCGTCAATGTTTCTTTGGATTCATCATTTGTTTTTTTGGATTCTTCAGACAAAAAAATACCTCCTTTGTTAATATAAACCATACTATCTCTATACTTTCCCCTATTCCCTTCATTTCAATCTAGAAACTTGCAATAAATTTTAATTTCTTTAATGGGCCGTAAAGACGAAACAGCCAACAATTACGTGGAGCTGCCGAAGAAAACCAAAAGGACTGGATATAGATTATCAATCCTATTATTTAGGACCACAGTCGGTTCGACAGACCATCTCTTTCAAATCATCTAGCATTTACTTATCTATATTATTTCCCTTTCCAAAATTGGAATTTCCCATTTCAAAATTGAAATAATCACCTTTAACAATTCATGGTACTTTAATTGTGTAGCTATAAATAAACCATCAATTGGGGGAAATTATTTTGTTAATGAAATTTTTGGTTTCAGCTATGCCGCTTGTCTTGATTTTGGGTTTTATATTTACAGTAAACCGACCGAAAAAGGAGAATCCTTATGTTAAGTAGTTTTGGAATTCCGGGAAGTATTATTACTGTCTTAGTTATAATCGGATTGATCTCTTTGTTTCGAAAACTTTTCAGGAAAAATATCAGTATTAATGCTTTTAAAAGAGACAACAAACATTGAGTTTGCTGACTCTTTTATTTTGGCTGTTTTATCATACGTTGTTGCTATTCAACAAGAAATGAGTTGAGGTTGATTTCCACTCCAGTGCTCGCTTTCCGCCGGGCGGGCGGGGAGCCACCTCGGCGTGAACGCCTGTGGGTCTCACCTGTCCCGCTGCTTCCGCAGGAGTCTCGCACTTACGCTCCAATCAACCTTATATAGTTTCGTTTGAAAAACAACATACGGTCAAAACCAATATCCAATCTAATCTCGGATTTCATTTAAAAACCACTTCTCTCTTGCTCAAAAAAAGGAAAACGCTGCGCACTCTTGATGCACAGGTTATTTCCGTGTTTTCTAAATTCAGGAAAAGATTTCAGTTGACACCTTCTCCATCATCTCTTATAATTACATTAAGTTCAAATATCTCAAATTAAAGATAAATAGTTTCGAGATTAATTTTTAGGAGGAATAATCATGACAAATACGAATTGGACAATTGACCCAACACACAGTACCATTGAATTTTCCGTAAAGCATATGATGATCGCTAAAGTAAAAGGAAGCTTTAACAAATTCAATGCAAGCATTTCAGCGAACCCATTGGATCTGACTACTGCAGAAATCGATTTTACCGTAGATGTAGCCAGCATTGACACTCGTAATGCAGACAGAGATAATCACCTGCGTTCAGCTGACTTCTTCGATGTTGAAAATAATCCAACATTAACGTTCAAATCTACAAAGATTGTGAAAACGGATGACGATGAATACGATGTTACAGGAAATGTAACCCTTAATGGAATCACACAGGAAGAAACCTTTGCCATCACCTTCGAAGGCCAAGGAAAAGATCCATGGGGAAATGAAAAAGCAGGATTTAGCGGTAAAGGGAAAGTGAAACGCAGTGACTATGGTTTAACCTATAACGCAGCATTGGAAACGGGCGGCGTCCTTATTGGTGACCAGATCACTCTTACCCTCGACATCGAGGCAGCTAAAGAAGCTTAAGGCAAAAAAAGAAGCAGTGTGCCCAATGGGACAGCTGCTTCTTTTTTTATGCATTTCTCGTTCGATAAAGTAAATAAATGAAATATGGAGCACCGATGCTCGCCGTAAAGACACCGGCTGGTATTTCCAACGGGGAGAATAACGTGCGTCCAATCAAATCCGCTATCATGACGAGGATGCCGCCAAGCAAAGCTGATGCGGGCAACAGCACACCAAAACTAGAACCCACCAACCTTCTAGCCATATGGGGTGCCATTAATCCGACAAAGCCTATTCCTCCAGCAAAAGCCGTCGCACCGCCAATCAAAGCCGTACTGATCATCAATAATATGAACCGCTGTTTTTGAACCTGCCCGCCAAGCCCCGTCGCCAGGTCATCGCCGAGCTCCTGTAAATTTATATTTCTCGCATACAGAAAGGCAATCAATAAAAACAGAAACGTCCATGGAGCCAGTATGGAAATATCATTCCATGTAGAGGTGGACACGGATCCCGTAATCCAGAGGTTGGCCTGGCTCGCAAGATAGACCGGGCCGAGAATCATCATCATCGTCGTGAGCGCCTTCATTAAGGCCATTACCCCGATCCCGATCAATACGAGCCTTATCGGGGGAACTCCATTTTTCCAAGCCAAGGAGTAGACGAGGATCGCCACGATTGTCGCACCGATGAAGGCTGCTAGCGGCAGCCAATTGATGCTCACCGTTAAAGAATGATTCTTGTCGCTAAAAATCGCCATGAATCCAACGACCGCCACAGTCGCCCCTCCTGTTATTCCAAGGATATCGGGCGAGGCAAGCGGATTTCTGATCATCCCCTGAAGAATTCCTCCCGCTACGGCAAGTCCCATCCCTGCCAAAAGGGCAAGGATTATTCTAGGCAGGCGAAAGGACTGGATGATTAGGCGATCGCCATCCGTTCCCCCTCCGAATAAAACCTGCAGGACATTCCATGGATGAATATTCATTTCGCCCAATCCAGTGCTGATTATAAAGACAGAGAAAGTGACCAAAAATAAGATGAAAACGACGATCATCGCTTTTTTATCGATTAAGAATGATAGTTTTTCATTAAATAAACGAAAGCTTTTATATGACTTCATCGGCTGCTGAACCCCTTTCTAGCTATGTAAATAAAGAATGGGGTGCCAATTATCGCCGTCATGACTCCTACTGGAACTTCTCGCGGCATCAGGATATACCTGGATATGATATCGGCAGCTATTAAAAGCACCGCCCCGAGAAGTCCGGAAAACGGAACCAGCCAGCGATGATCGGTTCCTACTATATAACGGGTAAGATGTGGAACGACAATTCCTATGAATCCTATCGGTCCAGCCACCGCCACTGATCCGCCGGCGAGCAGGATGATTGCCAGCCCCAGTACCAATTTTAGGATAACGACATTCAGTCCGAGACCTTTTGCCACATCTTCACCCATGGATAACACATTCATTTTCCCGGAAACGATCAAGGCCAGTCCCCATCCAGCGAGAAGGTAAGGAAGGACCGAAATTAAATTATCGAGACTCCTGCCGGAAACCGATCCGGCAAGCCAGAACAATACTTGATCCAACAGGGCCTCATTGGAAACTAGAAGACCTTGCGTCAGTGAAGCTACCATGGCGGACATCGCTGCCCCAGCCAAAGTCAGCTTCATGGGTGTCATGCCGCCCCGTCCCATGCTTCCTATCATATATATACTTGTTGCCGCGATTGCGGCACCGATGAATGATAACCAAGTGAATATTTGAAGATTGCTTATCCCAAGGATGGTGATACCAGTGACTACCGCCAATCCCGCACCGGCGTTGACTCCGAAAATATCCGGAGAAGCAAGCGGGTTTTTAGTCAGTGTTTGCATCAGCACACCTGAAATAGCTAAACTTGCACCAATTGCCGAAGCGATCAGGGCTCGTGGGAGTCTGACCGATTGGATTACGATATGTTCGTTCGACCCATCGAAATGGGTGAAAGCATCAATGGCCATTTGCCATGTAGTATTCGTATAACCGTATACAATGCTCGAGCACACTAAAAAAAGCAGCAAAAGAATGGTAATGAATAGCCCCATCCATTTCTGCCATGTATTTTTCAATAACATATCCTGTTACCTTTCCATTCATGTTTATACTATTATATTCAATTGTACGGTCGGCAACGGAAATATGTCAACGATTTTGATAATCATTTTCAATTATATATTGACAGAAAAGTATATTCATTTTATGATGAGGCTGTTAAGTGCGAATGATTATCATTTGCTTATAATCGGGAGGGATACATAAATGTTCAGGATTAAGTCATTATTCACCATTTTTACTATATTTGCAGTCTTCCTGCTTGCTGCTTGCGGCAATACGGATGATAAAGCCTCAGAAAATAAAGAGGATGACAAAAAAGAGGATACAAGCTATACAATCGAGCATGCCATGGGTAAGACTGAATTGAAAAAAGCACCAAAACGAGTGGTCGTACTAACGAATGAAGGTACTGAGGCATTAATCGCTTTAGGAATTAAACCTGTTGGTGCCGTACAATCTTGGCTGGGAGACCCTTGGTATGACCATATTAAAGACGATATGGATGGAGTCGAAGTTGTTGGTGTGGAACATGAAGTGAACTTAGAGAAAATCGCATCATTAAAGCCTGACCTGATTATCGGCAGCAAGATTCGCCAAGAAGCGATTTATGATAAGTTAAGTGCAATCGCCCCTACCGTCTTTTCGGAAACGCTTAGAGGGGATTGGAAGGAAAACTTTAAGCTTTATGCTAAAGCAGTAGACAAAGAAGAAAAAGGGAACGACGTAATTGCTCAATTCGATAAACACACTGAAGATCTTAAAGCTAAATTGGGTGACAAGGTAAATCAAGAAGTTTCCATCGTCCGTTTCATGGCTGGAACTACACGCATTTATTATACTGATTCATTCTCTGGAGTGATTTTTGATCAATTAGGCTTCAAACGTGCAGAACAACAGAAGGAACTGTTCACTGCTGATAATAAACTTGGCAACCTTGCGATCGAGGTAGGCAAAGAGGTCATTCCTAAAATGGACGGAGATATCCTTTTCTACTTCACTTACGCTCCTGAAGGAGACAAACAAGCTCTTAGCACTGCAAAAGAGTGGACAAACGATCCGCTTTGGAAAAACCTTGATGCAGTCAAAAAAGGAAATGCGCACGAAGTCAGTGACGCAACATGGAATACAGCCGGTGGAGTCATTGCCGCTAATAAAATGTTGGACGATCTAGAAAAAATCATGCTAGAAAAGTAAGGATTACGATCCAGCAAAACTAGCTAAAAAAGCACCCTATAGAATAGACATTTTGAAAAGTCTATCCTGTAGGGTGCTTTTGTTTATGATAAGAAATGCAGATAGACTTCCGATTCCTCATAGTTTAGAGGTTTATATTTAGACCGCTTCTTTCCACTACAGGCGCTCGCTTTCCGCGGGCGGTCCGTGAGCCTCCTCGGCTTTCAGCCAGCGGGGTCTCACGTAGACGCGCATTTCCCGCAGGAGTCTCGCACACCCGCTCCATTCCACTCAGACTTAACATTTAGTAAGAACTCCTTTACCCACAGTTTTGCAGGGTTGTACATCTACTAAACCTGTTCACTTAGTATTCATTTGAAGAAGATGAGGCTGGAAATCCAAGTGAATTTATTGATCAAAAGAGTTTAGTGGTAGTGACTCTTTAATGTAATTGAATGTATGATTAAATTTATATATCTGACTCAAAATATAGGTTCAACTTTAATTTCAGCTTTTAGCAATTTTTTTCATTATTAATATCTTAAGCAGAAATAAAAGACCCTTTCGCATTATACGAAAGGGTCTTTCTTTATAAAAGTTTTAGCAAGGCGGCAACCCTGATCTCTGGTAACTACCCATAAGTTTCGAACTGGGCAGCGCGTGGGGACCTTTCCCACCTCAAAAACCTTTACTTTATAGTATTATCGCAAGCCGTTTATACTCTTTTTTCAACTTTTATATTTTTCATTCGAGAAAATATTTAACTGTACCCGATTCGTTTTACCGCTTTAGCCATTAACCTGCTTGGCCACTTTCCTTCAGTTGATCGTCAACGAACAGGATGCCCAATTCATAATGCTCACCGTCAAATAATGCTCTTTGCACGAAACGGATTTGTTCATTATTATCGATGACCTCAAGCTTGCAATGGGCCCGGTTGATTTGGAGCGCCCTGTATAGCTCTTCTTCTTCCCTGACGATGACACCGTTGATTTTCGAAATGACCTCGCCTTTGACCAATCCCATTTTATCAGCAGGGGAATGAGGGATAACGCCTAAGATCTGGACGCCCAGCTTGCTTTTTGAAAAATAAAAAGGCAGCTTTTGATCCATTGCCCTTTGGGAATGATGCAGGAATTCACGGCCAAGGATTGCCAGTATGGCCGTCAGGATTGCGATTGTCGGATACCAGTAGCCGACAATCGCCAATGCGGTAATCATGAGTCCTAATGCTCCGACTTTTTTTCCATATGCCCTGATTGCCTGCTCCGGGAGCGTGCCATGCAATTTTTGCTTGAAGCCGATTAAAAACGGCAGCACGATTGGCGATATGGCTATATCCCCAATTGAAAAAACCGGATACCAGTCAATAGGAGCTGGAAGTTGTCCTCCCGGTATCATGACGAACATCGGGATTAACCAGAGCTTTTGCGAAACGTAAGCACCTATTGGCTGTCCCCTCTTGGACAACTGCAGCTGCGGGGAGACCTTTTTACTTCCGTTGCTAACAATTAAAAATCCTTCAGCAATCAGCAAGAGCCCTATCAAGATAACAAGCGTCGGGTAGATGGAACGATCCAGCTGATTCAATGCAGTCTGCAAAATCGGGAGCTTGAACTCACTATCGTATAAAAAGAAAAGGATGAAAAAGGTGATTCCGACTGTATATACAGGAGAAACGATCCTCTTGTTCATCGTCAATACAGCCAGGATCGTTACAACGGCCATGATGTACATCGCTGCCAAAGGAATGGTCATTCCCGAGACCAACGTTAGGCATGAAAGGATCAACCCCCATATCAGTCCATGAAGTAACGATGAACGCAGCTCCATTGAAGCCCTGTAAACCTTCGTATTAAAATCATGGCGTTCCCGTTTTACACGAAGATAGCCGATGAATAAACAATATGCAATCGAAATATAAAGCAAAGGATGAAGGAATAGCTTTCCTAATCCTATCATGCATGCTATCAGCCAGTCCGTTGTCAATTTCTTTCCACCATCCTCAAAGGGTAATTAATCGTATGTAAAATTCGTTCTTGTCAGTTACCTCCTATTCTATCAAAAATGTACCCTTCCTGCCTATCAAGATGAAGAAAAAGTAAACTACTCTTTTCATGTTATGTCCGAACAGAGAAAAGGCACCGCTTCAGGGAAGCGGCACCTTCTTTTGTCAGTTCACCAAATAATTCAAAGCTGTTCGCAGCTGAATATCATTATCTTCATCTTGGATTTTTTCCAGTATGGCGGTTTCCAAATGTGCTGCGGTTTTCGCATCCAGCTTCCCTGTCACTTTCAGGCGATATTGTTTTTGGAATGCTTTGACCGCAATTTCCGTATTCCAATCATAATAGCCATCCTCGCGTCCCGTTTCAAATCCAAGTCCCTTCAGAATGCTTTGGGCATACTGGATTTGTTCATCGTTCATGTCACGCTTCAGGACCCCTTCAACCGCAAGCTGATGGGCATTAAAGAAGTCTGGCTGCTTCACTTTGATCGTCGGTTCGATTCCTTTTTTGTGAATCCAATTCCCTGAAGGCGTCAGCCACTTATACAAGGTAAGTTTTATTTTACTGCCATCGCCCATCGGCACGGCCTGCTGCACTGTTCCTTTACCGAAAGTCTTCTCCCCGATCAATGGATAGCCTCCAGCCTCCTGCATCGCTCCAGCTAGAATTTCCGAGGCTGAGGCGCTCCCTTTATCCGTCAAGACTGCGATGGGGTAATTTTTCGCTTTCTTAAGGCTTGTAAAAAACGATTGTGTTTCTCCAGTCCTTTCAGCTATTTGCATAAATGGTTTTTCCTTTGTGATAAACTCGCCAAGAATCGTTTCCACACTGGAAAGCAGACCGCCTGGATTGCCGCGTACATCTATGACCAAGCCTTTAATATCTTCATTTTCCAGCTTCTTCATCTGTTTTTTGAAATCTGCCGCTGTATTTTCCGAGAAAGTAGTTAACTCGATGTAGCCAATCTGTTCCCCGGCCACTTCTTTAACGGATGAAAATACGGTATCCAATGGAATTTCGGCACGCACCATATTGAACTCAAGTGGATTGGAAACCCCCGCTCGCTTTATTTCCATTTTGACGGGAGAGCCTTTTTCGCCACGAATTTTCAGGCGAGTTTCATAGAGATCCAAGCCCTCCACACTCTCTCCATTCACCTTCAGGATTTGATCTTTCGGCTTCAACCCCGCCTGTTCGGCAGGTGAATCCTTGTAAGGAGAGACGATTATGACCTTGCCGTCTTCCATGCCAATCTCAGTCCCGATTCCTTCGAAAGAGGAATCCAACGTTTCATTGAATTGCTTGGCGGTCTCCTTGTCCATATATACGGAATAAGGATCTTTCAAAGCTGATAGCATGCCTTGGATTGCACCTTCCACCAAGCGGGAACCATCCACCTGTTCGACATACTCACTAACGATCAAGCCATAAGCTTGCTCCACCTTTGCCCATTCCTTATCCTTGGATATGGCTGGGCTTTCATGAGTTGTTTCATTTTTATCAGGGAAGCTTGTCCAATAGATCCCCCCCACGGCTCCAATGGCTATTGATATGATGATTACTAGCGGCAGTACCCATTTTTTGACCATATTTATCCCCATTTCTGACCTGATATGTATTCCACTATATGTGGAGCTGGACAAGAATATGCACTGAGGAACTTGTCGATGACCATAAAAAAACAGACCTGGAATATTTCCAGGTCTGTTTTACCGCATTAAAACTGGGTATTAATTAGGTATATAGTTTAATGGATTGACTGCATTTGACTTGCTATAATTCCATGCACCTTTATGTAGCTCAAAGTGTAAATGCTGACCGTACGAATGGCCAGTGTTACCCATGATGCCAATTTGTTGACCTTTGGCAACCACAGCGCCCTCGCTTACTTGTCTAGAGCTTAAATGTGCATAAACCGTAGTCCACTGTTGCCCGCCTAATGAATGGGTAACAAAAATGGCGTTACCGTAAGTACTGGAGAAGTAAGAACGGCTTACGACCCCGTCTGCTGCCGCTACTATTGGAACCGTTCCACTTGCAGCAATATCAATGCCGGCATGCTGTTTATTCCAACGTTCACCCATTGTAGAAGATACATATCCTGCACTTGGTCTAGTGAATGTACCCGAAGATACAGCAGGCGCTTCATTTACATTGGACGAAGATTGGGGAGCTGGTGATGCACTCCTGCTTTTTGAACTAGATTCCGAAGAAGCAGATGGCTGCTTCGATGCTGACGCTTCGGATGCAGCTTGTGCTGCTTGTTCCGCTTCCTGCTCTGCACGTTGTTTCGCTTCAGCAGCCGCTTTTTTACGTGCTGCTTCCAATTCTGCAAGTCGTTGATTTTCTAGGCTGATGGCCGTTTTGATGGCTTTTTCTTGAGATGCCAAATTCGCTTTTTCTTCCTCTAGGCCCATCTTCTCATGTTCATGTTTTTCAGTTTGTTCCTTTAATTTCTTGACTAATGCATCTTTTTCTTGTTTCTGTTGTTTTTGTTGTTCTTGAATTTCCAATAGTTCAGCTTTTGCCACTTCTAAACTAGCAAGCTTCGTTTCAACGGCATTTTGCTTTTCTTCCAGATCTTTTTTATCAAGCTCATGCTGCTTTAAAATATCACGGTCGGCTTCAGCAATTGTCGCTACAGCTCCGACACGGTCAACTAAATCTCCAAAACTGGATGATCCGAATAATACTTCAAGGTAGTTTACGTCCCCACCAGTCTCCTGGAAAGAAAGCGCCCTTTCCTTCAATACTTCATTACGTTTGGCGATCCGCTCTTTCAATACTTTAATTTCTTCTTTCAATGCTTCAATTTCTTTTTTCGTTTGTGAAATTTCAGCATTTTTAGCATCGATTTTTTGGGTGGACTCTTCAATTTTCGCTTCAATCGCAGCGATTTGTTCTTCTGCAGTCAATTGCTTATCCTGAAGGTTATCGATTTTCTTCTCCGCCTCAGAAATATTCGATTCAACACCTGAACGTTTTTCCTGAATCGAGTTCTTCTGCTTTTCCAAATCCGAAATGGACTCAGCATGAACGGATGGTACTGCCAGAAGGCTTCCCAACCCAATCATGATGGAAGCGTTCATGGCAATGATATTCTTTTTCAACGTTTCATTTCCCCTTTCAATCCCGTCACATCTATTGCCCTGCAACGTCTCTCTATCTTTTCTAGCTTCTTTTCCAGTAAAAGGAGCCTTTTATACTTTCAAGAATTTCCTGACGGACATCAAGCTGCCCCAGATCCCGATAACCGCACCTAAGACGATGAGGATTGCCGAAACTTGATAAATAAATGGGCTTGCAGGCAGAAGCTCTATGAACTTGAACGTTATCTGCGGTGCTGCATATTTATAAAGATTGTAGTAGAGTACGGAAATCAGACCGATCGGCACGATCGAACCGAGGATTCCCAACCAAAGTCCTTCGAGGAAGAATGGCCAGCGGATGAATGTATTCGTTGCTCCTACCAATCTCATGATCTCGATTTCTTTTCTTCTAGCTACAATGGTGATTTTAATTGTATTCGAAATAAGGAACATTGCCGTGAATAGTAAACCAACGATAAGGACGATCCCTATGTTTCTCGCAATATTCACGAAGCTGAATAGCTTCTCGACGTAGCCCTGTCCATATTTAACGCTTTGAATATAATCAAAGCCCTCTATCTCTTTTGCCACCTTGATGACATCTTGCGGAGATTTCGTTTTGATGATATAAACGTCCCTTAAAGGGTTGTCCTGTTCAAATGGCTTAAAAGCATCACCATTATCACCTAAATCATCTATTAAATTCGTGAGTTCTTCATCTTTTGGTGAGAAAATGACCGATTGAATGCCGTTCATTTCCGTGATTTTTTTGCCAATTCCCTTTATATCGTCTTTGTTCGCTGCATTATCAATATGTGCTCGAACTTCGACATCTTTCTCCACGTTTCCCGCGATATGATTTAAATTCATCATCAGTACTAAAAATACGCCAACCAATGTTAGAGTGACCGTTACTGCACTAACTGAAGCAAATGTCATCCATCCATTACGGCCAATATTTTTAAAACTTTCACGGAAGTGACGGAGCAATGTTCTAAATTTCATATCCGTAATCACCTCTATGTTCATCGCGAACGATTTTTCCACTTTCAATGGCAATGACACGTCGCTTGATATTGTTGACGATGTCCCTATTATGAGTGGCCATGACCACTGTCGTTCCGCGTTTATTGATTTCTTCAAATATGTTCATGATTTCCCAAGATGTTTCAGGATCAAGATTCCCTGTAGGCTCATCGGCTATGACGACCTTGGGATCATTGACGATCGACCGGGCAATCGCAACCCTTTGCTGTTCTCCACCAGATAACTCGGACGGCAGCATTCTGGCTTTATGTTTAATGCCAACCAAATCAAGGACTTCCATGACCCTCTTTTTGATTTCTTCCGGTTCCTTTTCGATGACTTCCATGGCAAAAGCCACATTTTCATATGCTGTGAATGTTTGAAGGAGTTTGAAATCCTGGAATACCATACCGATATTGCGGCGGAATAGAGGAACTTTAGAATTGCGGATACTTGGCAGGCTAAGTCCATTGACCAAGATATTACCACTAGTCGGCTTTTCTTCCCTATACATCATTTTGATGAAGGTCGATTTTCCGGCTCCGCTGGGACCTACTACATATACGAACTCGCCTGGCTTTATTTTTACGTTGAGCCCATTAATGGCAATTACACCATTTGGGTATGTCTTTTTCACATCTATCATCTCTATCATACTAAAACCACCTAATTTGCTTGTATTATCACTATGTAATTACAGCTTTTTCGACAATTTCCACTGAATTCTGACAGGAATCGCTCTTACTTGAGCACAGACACATTATAACATCAAATTTTGTCAAATTAAGCATTAATAATATTACAGTTTCATTTCAGTTAGACATATATCAACATCTGCGTAATATATACGGAATTGAATGTTTGTTAAGGAATTAAATGTGAGAGGCTTCCGGGATTTTACATACTAAAAACGCCCTGCTGATGCAGAACGTTCCTATGGTCGATTATTTATTTATGTTTACTCAGCCATTCAGCGACCATGCTCGCTTCTTTGCCTTGGAGGATTCCCTTCGGCATTGCACCTTGCCCATTTGCAATGACCTTTTCGATGTCAGCCTTCGTCAGCTTCGCGCCGACCTTCGTTAAATTTGGTCCAACGCCACCCTCGAGATTCACAGCATGACAGCTTGAGCATTTGTTTTCATAAATCTTGGCGGCATCACCGGCACCTGCCGTGGTCGTTTCTCCACTTTCACTTGCTGGCTTATCTGATGCATCATCATTCCCACCACATGCAGCCAAAACCAATGAAGTACCCAAAACTAAGGCTACCCATTTCATTCTCATTTATTTTACCCCCCTCTCCCTATTACCAATACAAGAACATTATACCAATATCACTCCAGTTTAAAACCCTCGCCCAATACCTCCGAAGCGTCCGTGACGATCACAAACGCTTTAGGGTCAACGAGTTTCACCAATTGTTTCAATTTGGTGAATTCAGACTGATCTATTACACACATCATGATTGGGCGGGTGTCATCCGTATATCCCCCATAACCGGATATCCCCGTTACCCCACGGTCTAGCTCATGTATGATAGCATCCCTTACATTCCGTTCATTATTCGTGATGATCAGTGCCATCTTGGATCGATTTAGTCCGACTTGGACAAGATCGATCGTCTTGCTTGTCACATATAAGGCAATCAACGCATAAAGCCCTTTTTCAATATCGAAGACAATCGCGGCACTTAACACGATGATGCCATCGATAACGGCGACACAGGTCCCTAATGACAGATGCGTATATTTATGGAAAATCTGCGCTGCTAGATCGGTTCCTCCTGTGCTCCCCTTCCCGCGAAAGACAAGGCCCAATCCAAGACCGACCATAATCCCCCCGCAAATGGAGCCAAGCAGGGCATCATTCGTCCAGGGCGCCCAGTTTTTTGTCAAGAATACCACTAGTGGCAAGAACAAGGTCCCTATCAAGCTTTTGGCACCAAAATGCCTTCCAAGGATGATAAGTCCGGCCATGAATAAAGGAATATTGAACCCCCATAACACATAAGCTGGCTCCCAGCCGAGAGTGGACTTGAGTATCGTACTGATGCCGCTGACCCCGCCAGAAGCAACTTGATTCGGCAGTAAAAAAACATTAAAACCGATGGCAATTATGGCCGAACCGACAATCACCAAACCATATTCGATTAACTTTTGCATGAAAGGGGGCTTCGGCTCCCTGTATCTTTTTCTCATTCTTTATTGTCTCCTCAAACGATCATTCATTATTATCTAGTATTGGCCGAACATAGTATGACATCCCTTTTCATATCCTGTAAAAATCAGCCAGATAGCATGTTATAAAGGAACAGCGGACGCCATCATGAAAATTTCACAAAAAAAGCCGGACCATAGAAACGGGTCCGGCCGTCATATCTTATAATTTTGAACGGAGGTACGCATCGATGAACATATCTATATCTCCATCCATGACCGACCCCAAGTTTCCGGTCTCCGCACTGGTACGGTGATCTTTAACCATGGAATACGGATGGAAAACATAGGAACGAATTTGGCTTCCCCAGCCTATTTCCTTTTGCTCACCGCGAATTTCATCCAAATCCGCTTGTTGCTGTTCAATTTCACGTTGATATAGTTTGGCTTTCAGCATGTTCATCGCTTGGGCCTTGTTTTTAATTTGCGATCTCTCATTTTGGCACGTCACTACCGTATTGGTAGGTAAATGGGTAATACGGACAGCCGAATCGGTCGTATTGATATGCTGACCACCAGCACCGCTTGCCCTGTACGTATCAACCTTCAGATCTTCCGTACGTATCTCGATATTGATCGTCTCATCGAATTCCGGCATGACTTCACAGGAAACGAATGACGTATGGCGTCGCCCCGATGAATCAAACGGAGAAATACGAACAAGACGGTGAACGCCTTTTTCCGCTTTCAAATATCCGTAGGCGTTATGGCCTTTGAAAAGCAGTGTAACACTTTTGATTCCAGCTTCATCACCTGGAAGGTAATCAAGGGTTTCCACTTTAAAGCCTCTTTTTTCACCCCATCTTGTATACATGCGCAGCAGCATCGACCCCCAATCTTGGGACTCCGTTCCGCCAGCACCAGGATGCAGTTCAAGAATGGCATTTTTTGAATCGTATTCTTCGCTTAATAACAGCTGCAATTCGAATTCATTCATCTTTTGTGAAAGAATCGTGATTTCTTCTTCAAGCTCTGCCAAAAGTTCTGCATCATTTTCTTCTTTCACTAGTTCATACGTCAGGTCCAGATTTTCGTATGATTCGTTCAAATCAGACAGCTGGTTGACTTGTTCTTTCAATGCATTCGTTTCATTGATGACAGTCTGCGCTTTTTGCTGATCATTCCAAAAATCAGGGTGTGTCATCTCATTTTCAAGCTGAGCGATCCGTGCCTCTTTTTCATCTAAGTCAAAGAGACCCCCTAAAGTCCGTTAATCGTTGCGCTGTCCGTTCAAGTTCATTTCTTATTTCTGCTAATTCCATTTCCTTCACCTCATTAAGTATGTTAAAAAAATCCCTACAAAGGGATTCGCCTCAGTACCATTATTCCTCTTCAAACTATATGCAAATATACAACTTTATGCAAACGAAACATGAAAAGAGGCGGCAAGTTCCTGACTTAACCGTCCCTTATTCATTATACACCTAATATTAGCCTACACTGCCATGGCAATTCTTATATTTTTTACCGCTGCCGCAAGGACAAAGCGCATTTCTCCCAACGTCTTCCTTTTTACGGGACGGGGCCTTTTTCACTTTGCCTCCATCTTCTTCCTTCGGGTTTACCGCTTGTCCTTTTATGACTTCCGTCCGCTCTAAATTATTGCGGATTTCAGCTTTCATGATGTATTTAGCGACTTCGTCCTCCATGGAGGCTATCATCGCCTCAAACATGGCAAAGCCCTCTGATTGATATTCGCGCAGCGGATCGATTTGTCCATAAGCACGAAGGTGAATCCCTTGGCGCAATTGCTCCATCGCATCGATATGATCCATCCATTTACTGTCGACCGCACGTAGAACGATGACCTTTTCGAATTCACGCATTTGCTCTTCAGATAGCTCTTCTTCTTTTTCGTCATAGTCATCTTTCACCTTGGCTAAAATGAATTCAACCAATTCCGCTTCATCTTTTCCTTCTAAATCAGCTACGGTGATCGATCCCTCATCGAATAAGTTGCCGTTCAAGTAATCGACAAGGCCCTGCAGGTTCCAGCCTTCCTCATCACCCATCGGTGCAAATGCTGGCACATTGCGCTGGATGGAGGCCGCTATCATCGTTTCGACGATTTCACGTAGATTTTCACTTTCCATCACATCGAAACGTTGCTTATAGATAATTTCCCGTTGTTGGCGAAGAACATCATCATATTGCAGTAATTGCTTACGTGAATCGAAGTTATTGCCTTCGACTCGTTTCTGCGCAGATTCAACGGCACGAGTCACCATCTTGCTTTGGATTGGCTGGGAATCATCCATACCGAGACGTGCCATCATGTTTTTCATATTATCGGAGCCGAAACGGCGCATCAATTCATCTTCCATTGATAAATAAAATTGTGTGACCCCTGGATCTCCTTGACGGCCCGAACGACCACGCAACTGATTATCGATACGCCTGCTTTCATGGCGCTCCGTACCGATGACAGCAAGTCCGCCTAGGTCCTTGACACCTTCTCCAAGCTTGATATCCGTACCACGCCCAGCCATGTTCGTAGCGATCGTAACGGAACCTTGATTACCAGCATTGGCAATGATATCAGCTTCACGCTCATGATTCTTCGCATTCAAGACATCGTGAGGTATCCCCTTTTTAGATAAATAAGCTGAAATGACTTCCGACGTTTCAATAGCAACCGTTCCGACTAGCACAGGCTGACCCAATGCATACCTTTCGGCGATGTCTTCAACAACTGCCCGGAATTTACCATCAGTTGACGCATAAATTAGATCGGCCCTGTCATCCCTAATGATGTTCCTGTTTGTCGGGATCGCAATGACATTCATATTGTAGATATTGCGGAATTCCTCTTCTTCCGTTTTGGCTGTACCAGTCATGCCGGAAAGTTTTTCGTACATCCGGAAGTAATTCTGGAACGTGATCGTCGCAAGCGTCATGCTTTCATTCTGAATTTCAAGACCCTCTTTCGCTTCAATCGCCTGATGGAGGCCTTCACTGTAACGACGCCCTTTCATCAACCGGCCGGTGAATTGATCAACGATGACGATCTCGCCTTCCTGAACGACATAATCCACATCTAAATGCATGGAAACATGTGCCTTCAATGCCTGGTTGATATGATGGTTCAAAGTAACGTGGCTAATATCAAACAAGTTATCGATATTGAACGCTTTTTCGGCACGGTTCATGCCATCCTCGGTTAGCTGTACACCTTTTGTCTTTTCATCATACGTATAATCCTTTTCTTTTTGCAGCGTTCTGACAAACGCATTGGCCTGGATATAAAGCTGGGCCGATTTTTGTGCAGAACCGGAGATGATCAACGGCGTTCTGGCCTCATCAATTAAAATCGAATCGACTTCATCGATGACAGCAAAATGCAAAGGCCGCTGGACCATTTGTTCTTTATATAACACCATATTGTCACGCAAGTAATCAAAGCCTAACTCATTATTCGTGCTATACGTAACATCGGCATTATACGCCTCTTGTTTTTCATCCTTTGAATGGCTGTTCAGGTTCAGTCCGACGGACAAACCAAGGAAGTCAAACAAAACACCCATCTCGGAAGCATCACGGTGGGCCAAATATTCATTGACTGTAACGACATGTACACCTTTACCAGTAAGCGCGTTTAAATAAACCGGCATCGTGGATGTTAATGTTTTACCTTCCCCTGTTTTCATCTCTGAGATATTCCCATCATGAAGCGATGCCCCACCCATGATTTGAACACGGTAAGGATATAAACCAAGAGCACGTTTCGCTCCTTCACGGGCGACCGCAAAAGCCTCTACGAGCAAATCATCGACGGTTTCCCCGTTTTGGTAGCGCTCTTTAAACTCCCCCGTTTTGGCACGCAGCTGTTCGTCCGATAATGCGGCCGTCCCATCAGCCAGCGCCTCGACTTGATCAGCGATCTTTTCCAGACGTTTAATTTCTCGCTTATTCGGATCAAAAACTTTATTCAATATATTAAGCATTCAATAACGCTCCTCTATTATGGTAGTGATCATCCATTGACAAATTTCATATAAATAAGAAGAAATGCACTTCTATTATTCCCAATCTACGCTTAATTTTACCACTTCTATCCTAGAGGTACAACTTCATGTCACTTGATCCGAATTCAATTCTTGCGAAAAACAATGGATAAATGAGGAGGAAAACTGTTAAAATAGGAGGAAGTATAAATAATATATGGAAACTCCCCACCATTCCAAATGCAAATGTGGATAATCCTTACCCTTCCATCACTTAATTATTCTGCCTAAGCCGTAGCGATAGCTGTCAAGGTATATCAACCTTACGGGCTTCATGTTTGAATTTTTTAAGGTGGGCTACTAAACATTAAAAGTAGAAGATAAATAGAACATGTTTCGAGGTGGTATTATGATTGGTGAACGCGTAAAAAAACTGCGGGAAGAAAAGAAAATGTCAATGACCGAACTTGCCGATAAAGCCGGGGTGGCAAAGTCTTACTTAAGTTCGCTAGAGCGTAACTTACAAACGAACCCTTCCATTCAATTTCTAGAAAAAATCTCCGTCGTACTTAACATCCCTGTTGATGCCCTCCTATACGATGCACCAAACAAGGAAACCTTGGATAATGACTGGATGAGAATCGTAGAGGAAGCTATGAATTCGGGCGTTTCGAAACAACAATTCAGGGAATTCATCGAGTTTAATAAATGGAGAAAAGATAAAGAAGAGTAGAGGTTAATTAACCTGACCCTACATAATCCTGACCTAAACAGCTTGAATGAGCTATACATACTGAAATCTACTTGGGAATAATTAGCCCTATAAACACCCGCTGTTTATAGGGTTGTTTTGTAATTAGCTTCCATCTCTCTCCTCTAATGGAACCTCAAGGCATTTTCGTTCAAAAAAAGCACTAATTTCCTCTTTTTTAAAACCCAAGTTCCGTGCTTCTGAAATTAACTCGACCCATTCCTGATCCATTTCCATTTTAACCACCCTCATCTATACCTCCTAAAATACCTTTGTATTTCAGGCAGACCAGCCATCTTAGTCTAGCGGACCTTAGACCTGTGCCTTTGCGCCCTTATCTTTCAATAAGTTTGCCTTTGTCGTGGTACCTATTACCAAATACATTGCTTATAAACATATTATACCGGATACTTGCACCATATATTGTTATATTATGTCGCTAAACTAGCAAAAAGCAAAAAATTTTATCCGACAAAATATTACAATATTAAGAAAATTCAGCATAAACTTTAAGTGTTTTTTGCATACCTATCATTTACTTCTTTTTATGAAACGGTATATATCGCTCTTCTTATTCTGTTGATGAAGCCCATTAACTCTCTCCATCACTAGCGGATCCAAGGCTTTTTGCACAGTCAGGTCATCACCGCAGGTTGGGCAAAGCCACTCCCCATATTCTGCACTGCTAAAAGAAGCCCGTCGGCATTTATGGCAATTCTTCTGATACAAACTATCAACCCCTCTGCACCTCGCTTCAGTTGTTCTTTAAAAAATAACATAACGTTCTATTTAAAGAACGAACAACTTAAGTATAGTACAAAAGAAAGATTCCTTAACATGGGCATAACTAACTATTTATCTTAATAAAGAACAATATACGTTCTATAAATGAAACAATAGACATATTGCATGATGAAGTGAACGCTGGACTTCGCCATTTTCCCGTGAAGAAAAGCTCTATCAATCTAACACGACGCCAAAAAGCACAACCCAATGACTGGGCTGTGCTTTAGTTGATAGATTCAGATTTAGCTAGGTTCGATCAAGCCGTAACGTCCATCTTTACGACGGTATACGACGTTCGTTGTGTTCGTATCTGCATTCGTGTAAACGAAGAAGCTGTGACCAAGCATATTCATTTGCAAAATCGCTTCTTCACTGTCCATCGGCTTTAAATCAAAGCGCTTGTTGCGGACCACTTCAACATCATTCTCTTCTTCGAATTCATCGACCACTTCGTCAACGTCCGTATTGAAGGCAAATGCTTCAGGAGTCGTTGATAAATTGTTTCTGAATTTACGATTGACCTTCGTTTTATGTTTACGAATTTGGCGTTCAAGCTTATCATTGATCAAGTCAATGGCAGCATACATATCCGCATTTTCCTCTTCAGCACGAAGAACCAAATTCTGCATAGGAATCGTCACTTCGACCTTGGATGTATTATTGTTCACTTTCAAATTAACTAACACATTTGCATCTGGTGTATTGTTAAAATATCGTTCTAACTTGCCAATTTTCTTTTCGACGTATTCTCGAATTGCTGGAGTTACCTCAATGTTTTCACCGCGTACGTTGTAATTCATAAAGTGAGTCCTCCTTAAAATAAGACTATAACAGTTAGATTCTACAATACCCCTCCGGTTCCCTTTAGAAACACATCATGAAATATGTCGAAATTTTAAAACAATTGTCGGAAGGTTTTAAAGGGTTGATGTCTACCCTGACTTCATTATAACAAATGCCTAGCCATAAGGAAAAAATAAAGGCTAAAATATTTACAGAAAATTTAAATATTTTTAACATAAAAACCGTTTGGAATCCAAACGGTTGGGTAATCAGTTTCTTTTATCATAGAACATGCCATCGATTGATAGACTTTCATAAGGGTTCATATATTTATTGGATGATTTTTTCTTTTTGTTTATTTCCAGGATGTCCCGCTGTATTTCTTGCTTTTGAAGCTTCAGCAAGCTATCGATCTGTTGATTGAGCACCATCGTTCTGCGTCCTAGCTGCTGCTCTGCATCAGTAAAGGGCGGCTTGATTTGTACTAAGATGTACTCCCGCCGCTCAATCAGCTCGGTGATGCTTTCTATCTTGTCCTGACGTTCTGCAAACGTCATATCCTCCAGAACGGCAAGTAATTCGGCAGTCAAGTCATGAAAGGCTTGAATCATTACACTTGCCCGCTTTGGCTGAATTGTTTTTTTCGATTGATTTGAATGACTTCCTTCCATGTATTACGGAAGTCAGTGACGAGTCCTTCCACCTCGTCCAAGGCAGCAACATCATTTTTCAAATTTGCCTCTATCAGGCGGCGATTCATGAAATCATACAAACTCATCATTTCCTTGGATACCACAAAGTCCATGTTCAGCGTCACCATCAATTCATGGATGATGTTTTGCGCCTTGATGATGTTCGTATTTTTCGCTTCGATATTCCCCGCTTCGATTGCCTTCCGCCCGAGCGTGATGAACTTCAGGCAGCCATTGTACAGCATTAATGTCAGCTCTCCCGGAGATGCTGTATTGACCGAATTTTGTTGATACGATTGATAAGGATTATTCATCGCCATATTTATCTTCCTTTCCGACTTACCTTAACTAAAATAAGAAGCTAACGATGCACTTTGGCTGTTCGCCTTTTGAATCGCTTTTTCCATCGCCGTGAACTGACTATAGTAGCGCGATTCCAATTTCGTTAACTTTGCTTCAAATGTTGAAATCCGGGTATCCAATCCATTAACCAGCTTCCCGATGGTAAACGAGTTATTAACAAATCCAGCCTTCCCGGCCTTTTCCGTAATAACCTTCATGGAAGATTGTATATCATCACGCAAACGGCGAGCCAGACCTTTGTCGCTTTTTTCCGAACCATCAGCCATGAACATATTATAAATCGCATTGGGATCCTCACTAATCACTGCTCTAAGCTTGTCCTCATCAATCGTTAATTTGCCGCCCTCCAAGTAATTCTTGGTCGTGGTAATGCCTAGGCTGCTAAGGTTGTTTTTTCCCGTGATTCCATCCACAGCGGTATACAAGGAAGACCGCATCGTGGTCAGAAGACTTTTTAATGTCGAATTACTTCTTAGCGTACCGCTCTTCGCTTTTTCTTCCCAAAGCTTCACTTCATCCTCTGTCATTGCCTTCTTTTGCTCGGCAGTCAGCGGAGTGAAGGAGCGATATTTTGCTTCACCTGTTTTATCCTGGACCTTTTTAATGATTTCGTTGTATTTGTTCACGAACTGCGTGACCGTGTCCAAAATGGCATCCACATCAGCCGTTGATGAGAAAGTCACGGTATCCATCGTTTTCTGCTTGACCGTTATTTCCGCTCCATTGATTTGGAACGTATTCGAAGGGCGGGAAATGTCCAGGCCATTATACGTAATCGATACATTTTCCCCTTTTGTTCCGCCAGCTTCTTCGTTGTTGCTGCTCAGTTTTAACGCAGCAAAAAAATCTCCGCTGCCGCCCAGTTTAATTTCAGGACCATCTTTTACATCACCGGTATTTTTAGCGGTAATCGAAAAGTTTTGCGAATTTTGATCAAAAAACAGCGTGACCCCAGAGTTTGCATTAATTTTATTGATGACACTCTCTAGCGTATCTTCGGCATTAAGCGTAAGTGTATACGGCTTAGGCGTTACTCCGTCATTATCTACCGTATCAAAGCCGCCCTCTTTATTAACCGCTAATATCGTAATCTCTTGAGGCGTCGTGAAGCCTAATTCCGACAGTTTCTTTTTCGCGTCAGTAACAGCCGTTTTTTCCGTACTAGACATGGTTGCTGCCTTGGCAAGACTGTTCACCTTAATATTCCCGGTAAAATCAGTAGTTGAATTTATATTTTTCACGGATATTGCATCTGGATTCGAAACCGATACCTTCTTTTTAATGAAAGAGGATATTTTCCCAATCCCATCTCGAATGAGCGTATCCAATTCCGATAAAGCTGTATTGATCGAGCGGTAATCATCGCGCTGCCATTCGGAGGACTGCTTTTTCTGTGTTAACTTATCCAAAGGCACCCGTTCCGCCTGCATCATGCTTTTAACTATATCATCTATATCCATTCCACTTGCTAAACCACTTACTCGTACCACCATTGATCACCCACTTATATTTTTTCATCCACCATAATCCCGACAAACTCCGTCATTGCCGCATAATAATCCAATAATTTCTTAGGCGGGATCTCCCTGATCGTCTCATCCGTTACATCATCGACCACCTTGACATAATACTCATTCAGCTTCTCGTGATACTCAAAGCGAACCGCCGTATGTGTTGGGTTTAGAAAGGTGTTTAAGCTCTCCACCACTTCTTGAACCTTTTCCTTTGTAGGCTGATTGCTTTCCACACTTTGTTCCGAATAAGCAACTGTATTGATTTCTCTTTGATAGTAAGAACTGATTCCGTCCGAGATGGCTGTTCTAAGTTGTGAGGAAAGAATATTCGTGGACAAACTCTCCAGCATATAAATAGCCCCCAATATGATGTCTTTATTTTTTATATCGGTAATTACGGTTTTATATTTAGGGAAAGCTTTGATTTTGGTTTTCAGTCCACTCTGCATGAAAATGAAGATAATCCAGATTGCCGACAGTTTGTGGTGGTGTATTCAGACTGTTGATTTCCACCTCAGACACTTAGCTTTCCAGAGGCGGTCCGGGACTTTTTGCGCCTGTGGGGTCTCCCTTGGACACGTATTCCTGCAGGAGTCTCGGACACCCGCTCCAATCAACTTTGTATTAACATGTAGATAGCATACCTTTTACCTACAATTTTCAGAACAGATTTACTATCAAATCTTAGTAAAGTCTACAGTAAGAAAATGGATAAAGTTCAAGCAAGTATTGCTATTTCCACACATGAGAAAGCCAATGAAAATAAGTGAATACTACAAACTACCCTTATACAAATAAATCACATCCAGCTTTATCCTATACACGTCCTTGAACTGTGCGTTGGATGTCTTTATAAAGGCATCCAATCCAATGAAAAAGGTGTCGGAATGAGAGCATTCCGACACCTTTTTGTCTACAAGCTGAAGACTCGATGTAAATATCTTGAGTCTTTTTTTAAAAAAGTAATGATTAACGTAATAATTGAAGAACGCCTTGTGGTTGTTGGTTCGCTTGCTTTGCGACTATGTCTTTCGAGCATAGAATAGACTATATCTTCACCCTTGTATTATAAGGGGCTGGGCACTTCGAATGGCTATCGCCACCCTACGGATTTCATGGTCTTAGCTTTCGCATTAGACTGTATATCCTAGTCGTTGAACCTTCTCCAGAGTTTCCTCAAAGGAGCTTGGCTGCTGATTGTCCATTGGGTCATCTCCATCATTTTCTGACCATCACGCTTACCGTTTCCAGTTACGTTGTGGTTGATGCAGCTTTAGGAAGTTCCAGCAATTCACCCAGTTATACTTTTATCCATTACTAGATAAAACGCCCTTCAAATTCACCTTAGAAGTTGTAAAACTCCTTGAGGTGCGGAATTTGCTTGAGCCAACATTGCTTGTGCTGCTTGACCAAGAATAGAATTTTTAGTTTGCTCCATCATTTCTTTCGCCATATCAACGTCACGTACACGTGATTCTGCAGCAGTTAGGTTTTCCGATGAAGTACCTAAGTTGTTAATTGTGTGTTCTAATCTGTTTTGAGTAGCTCCTAATTTAGAACGCTCGGTTGAAACTGTTCCAATAGCAGAGTTAACTAATGTAATAGCAGCATCAGCGCCAGCTTGGTTTGAAATATCAATACCCACTGTATCAGCTTCAGTTGTTCCAGTTCCTACAGCTAAAGTAGTAGCATCCATTGCTCCGATAACAAGAGTTAAGTTCTGCCCTGCATTCGCCCCAATATGGAATACCTTACCATCTCCATCAGAACCATCAAGTAGCTTTTGAGTGTTAAATTCTGTTGTTTTGGAAATACGTGTTATTTCTTTCGCCATTTGATTAAATTCTTTTTGCAATTCACCACGGTCAGCATCAGTATTTGAATCGGTAGAGGATTGAACAGCAAGTTCACGCATACGTTGAAGGATGTCATGAGTTTCATTAAGAGCACCCTCAGCTGTTTGAATCATTGAAATACCATCTTGAGCATTACGAGAAGCTTGATCCAATCCACGAATTTGTCCGCGCATTTTTTCAGAAATTGCTAGACCTGCAGCATCGTCCCCAGCTTTATTGATACGCATACCTGAAGCTAGTTTCTCCATTGATTTAGATTGTGCGCCTGTCGCGCTTGATAATTGACGGTGCGTGTTAAGTGCTGCGATATTGTGATTGATAATCATTTATGTTTCCTCCTTGAGTTTTAAGTTCCCACATCCATGTGGTTATTCACGGTGGGCAGTGAATAAGTCGGCCGCCTATATCACTGCTCATCGCTGTATATGTAATATCGACCTGCTTGGAAACATATTTAGGGGATTCTACGATTTTTTCTTAAAATAGTCATTTATGTTTTGCAGCAGATGTGTTTCCGTTTGGGTGGCTTTGCTATTTTCCTGCTGAATCGATAGATAGATTTCCTTCCGATGGATATCGATGTTTTTCGGGGCATTGATTCCGAGCTTGATCTGTTCTCCTTCAACCGCGAGAATCGTAATTTCAATATCGTCGCCAATCATGATTGCTTCATTTTGTTTTCTGGTCAATACGAGCATCATTTCTCCTCCTGTTCTGCGGGAGGTTCGAACAGTCTATGCTTTGTGCGGTAATCACTTCCGGTCAGGATGAATTGCTTACCGATTTTTTTTGTGTTATTTATGACAACGGGAGCCTGAAGGTTCGCCGTCGATTCATTGAAGATATCAGAAATCGTCAAGATCACGAACGTAAGGACATCCTGCTCCGTTTCTATTTGTAAAAATTCGAGCACTTCATCCGTCAGCTTCACTTCGTAATCAGGAAACACATCAAAAGGGTTCGTCACAATGAAGGCAATCTCTTTTGTTTTTGTCGATTGCAGGACGAAAAAGGGCGTGTCATCCAACGAAAGCAGGCAAAACTGCTTTTCTTCCAAAAAGCCCGGCAGCCCGCTTTCGAATCGATATATATCTTCTCCGGCTAATTCAATTTTGCCATGAAATTTTGTTTGTACATTCATCTCTGTTTCCACTCACCTGTCTTATTAGGAAATAAATTAATGAAATCGATATCCAGCGTATTTTTTTGTAGGATTTCGACATCGATACTGCCCGGTGTGTATGTGTGTTCCGGCCGGTTTATTTGAGCATCAATGATCGGTTTTTGTGCGGTTGCTTCAATCTCCACTTGTGCTGGCTCGTAGTCAAGCTTGACGCTGAAATGGGAGGGAATCCAGCCAAGATTGAAGTGCTTCTCCGCTCCTTTGCTGTTTTGCTTCGCCTGATCAGCGAGCGGATTTCCGCCTCTTTCTATGTGCCTCAGCTCCGTTCCCTGCCGCGAGCGTCGAGCCATGCCTGCGAGCCAGTCTTGGTATCCTTGCTGCGCGAATTCCTCCACTCGCTTAGAGAGGCTTTTCAAGTCCATATCCTCCCTTGCCTTTGTCTGATCGATCGTCAGCTTGCCTCGGGTCGTATGGATTTCCAGAATGGCCTGCGGCTGCTCTATCGATTGGACCGCTGCCTTTTGTTCAATTTGCTGCACAGGCTGTTCGATATCCAACCCAATCTTAATTGGGGTGGATTGCAATCTAATTTGCGGAATTTGCATCATCAACACTCCTTATGAAAAAAAGCTATCCTTTTAAGAATAGCTTAGCGAAGAAAATCCAATAAACTCGGTTGCATGATTTTCGCCCCGATACTTAAGGCGGCACTATGGACGCTTTCCTGGGTCGTCAAATCCATGATCGCTTTTTCGATATCGACATCCTCATTTTTTGAAAGGATTTCAGTGGCAAAAACCTCCTGCTGCTTGAGACGGTCCGACATCAGCTCAATCCGATTCTGCCTTGCACCAACCTGGGCCTGCAAGCTTAAGAAGGTATTGATCGTTACATCAAGGCCCTCCAGTGTCGCGCCTACGTCGCCGCCGTTTTCGAGTGCAGCGATCGTTTTGTCGATGCTCCCGCGATTTGCAAGCGCATCTCCAAAAACCTTCGATCCATCCGTGTTGATCTTAAGGGAAATTCCAGAAAACACTTCAAGGTTTATGTCCCCTTTGCCGTATACGATATCCCCATTCGCGTCTTTAACGGAAGATGGCCTCACATTCGTATCTTGCCCGTTGAAAATATACTTCCCGCCAATCTGTGTATCACCGAGGTTTACGAGATGCTCCTTTAGTTGCTTGATTTCCTCTGCAATATTTTTCAATTGATCGCCTTCATATGTGCCATTGCTTCCTTGAACCGTTATTTCCCGAATCCGCTGCATGACAGAAACCGATTCACTTATGGCATCATCTGTGCTGTCGATCCAATTGGTCGCCTCGGAAATATTGCTCTGATACTGTCCGATTTGATTCAGGTTCGTCCGGTACCCCATTCCCATCATGGCCGCAACCGGATTGTCGGAAGGCTTGGTGAACTTCTTCTGAGAGGAAACCTGCTCTTGCAGCTTGGCCATCTTTTCGTAGCTGCCGCTTAAATTGCGTAACATATTATTGGTTAGCATCGATTGCGTTACCCGCATGTTCGTTCACTCCTCTTATCGGCCTACCGTGCCCATACCGTTTATTATCTTATCGAGCATTTCGTCCATCATCGTCATCATCCTTGCAGAAGCGTTGTATGCCTGCTGGAATTTGATCATGTCCGTCATTTCTTCATCAAGTGAGACGGAGCTGACCGATTCCCTATTTTGTTTGACGGAAGTAGCAAGCACAACCGAGTTGGAAAGGTTCTTTTGGGCGCTTTCCGAATCCACCCCCAGCTTGCCGATGATACCCGCATAATAGGTGTCGAAGCTTCCCGTCAATTCTTTCGAGTTTTGGTCTTTCGTCGAGTACTCACTAAACGCTTTCTTCTTCAGGTCTGCCAGCAGCTTAGCATTTTCGTTATCTCCGGATGCTCCGCCGCTTTTACCGCCTGCAGCAATTTTCGATGGATCTTTGCTGATCTCACTATTCACCTTGATGCTTTGGGCAGCGCTTTTACCTGGATCGATCTCGAAGAAGTTCAGAGTTGAAGTGCTGCCATCACCCAATGCATATCCTTGTTTGTGGATGGCATTGAACTCATTCACGAAGGCTTTCGTCATATTATCGAGTTTTTTCAGCATATCGGGATAAGCTCCGCCGATCGTGCCGTCAGCCTTTTTATAACCAAAGCTGTTGATCAAGCCCGACAATTCTCCCGAAAATTTATAGTCCGTCAACGTTTTCGAACCGGCTTTCACTCCATCGACCATACCTGTCGTTTTATCATAGCTGACTTCGACTTTCGACGTGCCGACCATGCCTGTTTGGTTAACGCTTACTAGATTGATGGGCGGCTTATAGGAAGAACCGTCCTCCTTCATCAATTCGATATTGTACAGTCCTGTCGCAACATCGCTGGCCCTGCCGTAATCCGTCGGAATGACGTTTTGCACTTTTATGCTGACAAGCTGTGAGAGATTATCGACGAGAACATCGCGTTGATCGTACAGGTCATTGGGGATATAGCCATGCGGTTCGACCTTGCTGATTTGCTGGTTAAGCTGATCGATATGGCTAATGATCGTATTGATTTCGTTCGCTTTAACGTTGATCTGATTGCCGATATCCGTTTGGACGCTCGTTAGCGAGTTATAGTAGTAGTTCAAGGTATCTGCGACCATGACGCCTGTCGAGGCAACGACTTCACGCGCCCCTGAGTTTTCCGTGTTCGCCGTCAGCCCTTGAAGTGAATTCCAGAACTTCTCCATCGTGGCAGCCAACCCGCTGTCGGTCGGTTCGTTCATGACCCCTTCCATCTTCGTCAAGGATTCACTCATCGCTCCGTAATAACCGATTTTATTGCTCTGTGTTCGATACTGTGCGTCAAGGAAGCTATCACGGATTCGCTGAACCGTTTCTGCCGCTACCCCTGTGCCGATTTGGCCAGCCACCCGCGGGCTGTTCATCCCGACAGTAGGGAAGCCCGGCGTCTGGACGAGGTTGACCCGCTGCCTTGAATATCCTAATGTATTGGCATTGGCCACGTTATTTCCTGTTGTGTATAAGGCGCCTTGCGAGGTCGATAAGCCACGCTTGGCCGTCTCAAGACCCATAAAGGTTGAAATCATTTGCTCATGCCTCCTTTTTTCCGTTTCTTATGCCTTTGAATCGAACATCGTCATGCCGCTTTTTTGGGGTTTTCTAACCGAGTTGCCGTAATTCAGGTTTTGATTTTGAGGTCTAAGCATATCCAGTGAGACGTTGATGAATTGAAGCGACTGATAAATCAGTTGTTGATTTAAACTGTTCCGTCCCTTTAGCTTAGTCACTTCTTCCATCAATTCCGCTTTTAGGTGGGCAAGTTTTTCCGTTTCGATCGGACCTGTCAGCTCGGTTACGCTGTGAATGGAGGCAGGCTGTCCCACTTTTCCATTTGCACGAAGAAATTCCCCGACCGCACCTTCTCTTTGCTTATCCGTTTGATCAATCGCTTTCAAATGCTTTTGTTCCTGAATCAACAGTGCGGTAATGGCCTCGGTATCATTCGCTTTCAAAACTGCCGTTTTCCTTATCGCTAATTGATTGAAGCTTTTATGAAGCTTGATCAATTTTTCAAGCGACTCAATGATGCTCCGTACAGACATTTTGCCGCCTCCTCTCCTCATGAATGAAGGACGGAAATTGGTTTCCGTCCATTTTCGTTATAAAAATCATTTCCGGTAAAAATCGATAAGACCTTTAGCCGTCGCTTGTGCATTCAATTTATACGTTCCGTTCTCCACTTGGATTTTCAGTTCGTCCACTTTCGCTTGCCTTGCAGCAGGAATCGGAGATAATTGCTGCATCTCTTTTGCCGCTGAAGAAATTTCAACTTTATCCTTGGCAACGGACTTGGATTCTTTCATATTCCCCGCTTTATTGGCTTGAAGAGTATACGGGTTAACACCTGTCATACCGCCGTTATTGATTTTCATATTCCAGATCCTCTCCTTCGGTCGATTTCCATTCCAAATTACGATTCCTATATAAGGCCATTGGATTGGCTATGGTCTGTATGTTTCTCCCTATCATTATTATCGACAAGGATTGAATATCTTTTATGGTTTCCAGTGATCTTTCCCCTGACAACGATTGTCGAAAGTTGTTTTCAATATCGAAAATTCTAACAAATCCTGTTTAAGGTTGCCATGAATTACCCTTTTAGATCATCCTTCATATAGTACGTATTTTTTTTCTCATGCCCGGGAATTTCAGTCAGGCGCCTATCCTCATCTTCAAATGCCTGCAAATCCGAACGCAGGGAATCGCTGCAGTTGCTGCATAACCTTCCGCCCTTAATCTGCGTACCGCACTTTTCACACGGAATGCCTAAATTAGGGAACTGGGAAATCCTCAGCTTTCCTGTTTTCACGAATTTAATGATTAAGATTTCTTCCACACCAGTGTCTCTAACCACTTGCATCATGGAGGCCGTTCTATTTATTTTCTTGCGAATATATGCATATACTTTATCGTATTTGGCTTCTTCCTCTTTATAACAGGCATCGCAAACATCTCGGAATTTCGTAATAACGAATAACGAATTGCAGCTTGGACAATTGAGTATATCCATCAAGGTCCCTCCTTCCACATCACAATGATTATTGATATGTACTGTTTATATCGAATAATACGTTCGATACTTTAGGAGATTCTATAAAATTAAGCTATTTCACCTACACAATGTGATCGAGGATACTTCTTTTGCCCCAGCTTTTTTCAAGGCTTTGGCTGCCTGCCTGAGCGTTGTGCCTGTTGTGTAAATATCATCAATCACCAAAATTGATTGGTTGGGCAGCAAATCGTTTTTTGTTACGTGGAAAACCTGCGGCAATGCGATTCTCTCATGACGTGATTTTTTTGATTGTTTTTCCGTATCGATCCGTGTCAGCACCTCGATTGTCCGAAGGCCAAGCAAATCCGCCAAAGCCTGTGCCTGGTTGAATCCCCGCTCCTTTAGCCGTTCAACACTAAGCGGGATGCACGTTACAAGGTCATACTCGATGTCCCTTAGCATCTCCTTCAAATAAGGGATGAAAATCGAAGCTAATGCATAATCCCCGCGATACTTATATTTGGCAATGATTTCTTTCAAGTATTCATTATAATGAAAAAGCGATATATTGTTGGACAAATAGCCGGACCACTCTCCATTTCCTTCCCATCTCAAGCAATCGAAACAGAGTTCACCACTGCTGGAATTACCGGCGAGTCCCCTTGAACACATCGAACATCTATCCCCGGTTATCCTTTCAAGCTTCTCGTCACAGCTCTT
Source organism: Peribacillus muralis (assembly GCF_001439925.1). Lineage (GTDB taxonomy): Bacteria > Bacillota > Bacilli > Bacillales > DSM-1321 > Peribacillus > Peribacillus muralis. The sequence goes on along the minus strand of NZ_LMBV01000002.1, from coordinate 165,200 downwards.
GCAGATCAGCTTGGCATCCACCCTCATAAGCAGGGTCCTCCATGTCAAGGCATCCTTCATCACCTCATCACAAACCAGGCACTTACGCATCGAGCAACCCTCTTTCCCATGCAGCGCGATTCATCCTTTGGATGTGATCGATTGCCTCAATCATCGCTTTACTTTTACCGTAGTGAAAAAAAGTGATCGTCCCCAAAGGGTGTACAAAGCTTCTCCCTACCCGTCCGGAGATCTGGACGAGGGCGCTTTCTGAAAACACTTCATGCTCAGCTCCAATCACGGCCACCTCCAACCGTTCAATTGTAATCCCGCGTTCCAGGATGGTCGTGGTCAATAACCCCGGAACGTCCCCATTCCTTATAGCCATCACTCTTTCCTTTCGTTCGGGATGCTGTGAGTGGACGATTTTCAAGTTTGGAGACAGCATTTGAAACAGCGGAATGCCCTGCTCCATCACTTCAATGCTTGGAAAAAACAAGAGAAAGGGGATTTTCTGCTCCAGGCGCTCACTTACCCACCTGCTAATCGCAGGAGGTATCTTTTTTTGCAGCAATTTCTTTTTCCAGTTACCACACCACTTCATTTCTGGGATAGGAATTGGCTGACGATGGTAACGGGCAGGTATTATGGCGGCTTTCAATTTGCCGCTTCGATATAGACGCTGCATCCGTTTCGAAGGTGTGGCAGTCAGATAGATGGTTGAGGCAGAAGCCTTTTTCGATTTATCGACTGCATAATGCAGGGAATCATCAATTGAGTAGGGAAACGCATCGACTTCATCAACGATAATAACATCGAAAGCTTCAATAAAACGGAAAAGCTGATGTGTCGTGGAAACGGTTAGTGGTGAAAATCCATGTCGTTCGGCACTGCCGCCATAGAGGGTCGTGACTTCGATGGCAGGAAAAGCTTCCTTTAACCTTGGGGACAGCTCGAGAACCACATCGGTCCGCGGTGTTGCCAAACAAATCCGTTTCCCGTCAAGCAAGGCTGCCTCAATCGCTGGAAATAGGATCTCCGTCTTCCCTGCCCCGCATACAGCCCATACTAGAAATTCATCTTTTCCTTTTACAGCTTCAACGACACGGTCGGAGGCCTTTTGTTGACCTGCGGATAAAGTGCCTGACCAGCTCATCACACTGTCAGGAATCGTAAACTGAATGCCTGGTCCGGTCCACCTATAAAGCTTTGCGCATTCGCTAACCCGCCCCATCATGATGCATGAGCGGCAGTAAGTACAATCTCGATCGCAAATCTTACAAGGGAATGTATAAAACATGGTTTGTTCTTTGTTGCCGCAGCGCACACAGTGATAACTGCCATTTGTGGATTGCACGCCGCAAGCTTCCGAGACATACCCATTGCTGAGATGCTCTGCGAGGAGTTCTTTGGAGAAGGGGATTTCGAAGGCCAAAAGGTGTTTGCCGGTGAGATGGTTTTGAAGTTCCGGGGAATAAGGGGCGGAAATGCTCTTTTTTTTCAAACTGCACCCTCCACTTCTTAATGAATTGACTTCTTCTTATTCATTCGCTTTTTACTCCAGGATTCCTTTTTCCTGCATAAAAAAATGCCTTTCGCTTAGGAAAGGCGTTACAGCTTATACTTTATACCAGCCCATCCCCATCGAGCCTTCGCCAAGATGGGTCCCGATTACAGGACCGAAGTAGCTGATGTCGAATTCGACATTCGCGAATCGGGCTTCGAGTTCGGTTTTCCATTCTTTTGCTTCAATTTCCCGTTTCGCATGAATGATGACGGCTTTATATTTCGCACCACTTGCTGCGTCTTCTCCAAGCAAATCGGCAATCCGCTTCATCGCTTTTTTCCTCGTGCGGATTTTTTCGAACGGGACGATGACCTTATCAACAAAATGGAGAACAGGCTTCACTTGAAGCAAACTGCCAATCAAAGCTTGGGCACTGCTTAACCGGCCTCCCCGCTGTAAATGGGAAAGGTCATCTGCCATGAAGTATGCCTTGACGGAAGGTTTCATTTCTTCAAGTCTCGCCATGATCTCTTCTGCGCCCTTTCCATCAAGTGCCATTTTAGCCGCCTCGATTACGTAAAAACCCTGAATTCTGCAGCTGCTCTCCGAGTCAAAAGCATGAACCGTAATCCCCTCGACCATTTCTCCTGCAGATACAGCTCCCTGATACGTACCGCTGATGCCACTGGATAAATGAATGGAAATGACATCATCGTATTCCTTTTGCAGCTCCTCAAACTTCTCGACAAACAGTCCGATCGGAGGCTGTGACGTCGTGGGTAATTTCTCCTGCTTCTTTACTTCCTCATAAAACTCATCCGTAGCGATGTCGACTTCTTCCCGGTATGCTTCATTGGAGAAAATGACATTAAGCGGCATCATATGTATATGTAAACGTTCACGCATTTCCTTCGGTATATATGCAGTGCTATCTGTTACGACTGCGGTTTTCATCATAAGTACCATCCTTATAAAAATTTACTCTATTTTCTTATTCAACATTCTATCTAAAAATGCCTTCATTTGCATTAAAATGCTTTCCTTACCGTTAATTCGTAATATATGGTTAGTCCAACCTCCAACAAAAAAGTCCGGCTCTTCAGCACGCATTGCGGAACTGAAAGAGCCGGACTTATCGACAACTGCAATTATTTCACTTCTACCCAACCATTCTTGATGGCTAGGACAACCGCTTGTGTACGGTCATTGACATTCATTTTCTGAAGAATGTTGCTCACATGGTTCTTGACTGTTTTTTCACTGATATATAGCGTTTCACCGATGGCACGATTGCTTTTTCCGTCAGCTAAAAGTTGAAGGACTTCACATTCACGTCGAGTCAAGAGATGAAGAGGTCTCCTGATTTCGATTGTATGAACGGATTCACGATCAGACCCTTCATCAGCTGCCAGGCGGCGATATTCTTTCACTAAATTGTGAGTAACCTTCGGATGAAGGTAAGAGCCTCCTTCGGCGACTACACGAACGGCATCGATCAACGCATCGGCATCCATCTCTTTCAATAGGTAGCCTTGGGCGCCCGTTTTCAATGCATGCTGTACGTAGTTCTCATCATCATGAATCGAAAGGATGATGACTTTTGTTTCAGGGTACCGGTTCACAAGCATTTTCGTTGCTTCTACCCCATTCATAGTCGGCATGTTGATATCCATGATAACAACATCTGGTTTATGTGTCTCAACGAGATCCATTGCTTCACTTCCGTCATCACCCTCGGCAACAACATCGAAGGATGATTCAAAATCTAATATGCGCTTAACGCCTTCACGGAAAAGCTGATGGTCATCGATAATGATGATACTTGTCTTCAACGGCTTCTTCCTCCTAATTTCTATTTAATATGCCTATCCCCTTTAAGTTACTTTTGATAGGGAATTTGTATAAACACCAAAGTGCCTGCTCCTGGCTGTGAATCGATTGTCATTTCACCTTCAAGCAGCTCGACTCTTTCTCTCATGCCAACCAAGCCAAATGAGCCTTCTTTTTGAATCGTACAGTCAAACCCTTTCCCATCATCTTTGACGACAACGGTCACCATCTCTTTGGAAATGGACAGTTTAACTTGAACCTGTTTTGGCTCTGCGTGCTTCAATGAATTTTGGACAGCCTCTTGAACTAGCCTGAATAAAGCGACCTCCATATCGGAAGGAAGCCTTTTGACCTGCCCAAGATTGACGAAATTCAAATGCACGCCATTATTATAATCTTCGGTCGTTTGCAGGTACTTTCTGAGGGTAGGAACAAGACCTAAGTCATCAAGTGCCATGGGACGAAGATCATAGATGATCCTGCGCACTTCGTATAAGGCATTCCTTACCATGACCTTCAAACTGCGGATCTCAACGAGCGCTTCATCAGGGCCCCTCTCCCGCTGAACACGTTCTATCAAATCTGAACGCATCATGACATTCGCCAGCATTTGCGCCGGACCATCATGAATTTCCCGTGAGAGCTTCTTGCGTTCCTGCTCCTGGGCTTCGATTATTTTCAAACCGAAGTCCTGTTTGCGCTTCGCTTCTTGCAGGGCTTCACCAACGAATTTTAAGTCCTGGGTCAAATAATTCTGGACCACCGAGATTTGCGAGACAAGATGTACCGCCTTATCGATCGTCTGCTGTAAAGCCCTTAATCTTAATTCGAGTTCATCCCGGCGATTGCGAAACTCCTTCTCCAATTGCCGGTTTATCTGTAGATCGACCTGCAGCTTATGTGCCCTTTCATAAGCATCTCGTACCTGCTCTTCAGAAAAATGGTTGAAGTGCATACTGACCTCGGAAAGCCTTTTCCGAGCAAACCTGGCTTTTGAATCAAGCGCATCACTGTCGGTTATCACAATGGCAACCCTGACTTTCACATCATCAAGCTCTTTTGTTAATGATTCAAAATCTTTACGGCATTGCTCGCCGATGTCAAAGACTTCATCCTTACTTTCACTAACAGTGCTCACCATTGTTTCTAAGATCTTGTCCAATGCTTTCGCATCAACTTTTTTTATGGACATTAAGATCCCTCCACTTTAATCAAAAGACTGAAGTATTTATTATCTTAAAGACTATGTATATGGAAAAAAAGCCTTTTCCCTTTTACATGAATGGTTAAATTCCAGGAAACTTTTGTATGAAGTATCCTTCGTGAACATATTGTACCAAAAAAAGAAGAAAAATACGTTAATTTATCCAGCAGATTTTTACGAAATGCACATATATGATACATATTTCCTGGTTATAGGCATTATGGCCGATTTGATAGTCTAGCATACCCATTAGCGGCAAATGCGTTTCCATTATCCTAATACAAACGATCGTTTTCAATCAAATCGGTTATTCCGCTCCATTGATTATTATATGAAACAGACCCATTTATTAAATGGCAAAATCCTTGAAGTGAACGGCCACAATAGCAACACGTTTAAATTAGTGACCAAAACGCATTGTTTTTCCTAAAATGTTATTCTTTTGAGCATAATCATTAGCTAAACAAATGAAAGGCAATAGAACTTATTATAACATGGTCTCCTTTTTCTTATATTAAAGTTTCTTTACACATCTTCTCTCAAAACGAATCGTCATTGCCACTTTTCACGCAAAGACTTATAATGAATCAACTAATAGCAAGTTCGAAGGTGGAATAGGTATGCTCGCTCAATATTTAACGGTGGCAGGTCGCGGTGAACATGAAATCGTCATTGAAAAATCCCGTTTTATTTCCCACATCGCCCGAGTTGAAACGGAAGAAGCCGCCCAGGCATTCATTCAGGAGATCAAGAAAAAGCACAAAGATGCCACACATAACTGCTCAGCGTATATGATCGGGGAACAGAACCAAATCCAAAAGGCCCTCGATGACGGTGAACCAAGCGGTACGGCAGGCGTCCCCATCCTAGAGGTTCTTAAGAAAAAGGATTTGAAAGACACCGCTATAGTAGTCACAAGGTATTTTGGGGGTATCAAACTTGGTGCCGGAGGGCTCATCCGTGCTTATAGCAAATCGACTTCGGAAGGCATAAATGCAACTGGTATCGTCATCAGGAAGTTGATGCGGGTCATTTCGACAAAGGTTGACTATACGTGGCTCGGAAAATTGGAGAATGAATTGCGTTCCTCGATTTATCAAATAAAGGAAATTCAATACCTCGATCAGGTAACGATCCACGTATATGTGGAAGAGTCCCAAAAAGAAACATATATCACCTGGATGACGGAGCTGACAAGCGGTCAAGGTCAAATTGTCGAAGGTGATATGCTTTATTTGGAACATGCATTCTCCTGATTTCACCCTTACTATTTTTCCTTTTTCAGGATGTAATATAATTGAAAAGAAATATTTATTTTACGAAATTATTAAATCATTGTAAAATTAGATTTATTATGACGAAATATAAAAAGAAGGATTCGAAAAATAGCGAAATATGTCTGAAGTTCGTTATTTAAAAGGAGAAGAAATGATGTCTACTACTAGGCGTGTTTATAAAATTAAAAAAACTAAGAAAAAAAGGCGAAAGAGGCTTTGGTTATTACTAGTCCCCATACTGGTACTGGGACTAGGTGCAACTACGTATGCTGCGACCCTATATATGAAAGCACAGAATGTTTTCCATAAATCGTATGATCCGGTCGAGGCTTCAGCCAAGCGGAGTGCAGCTGTCGACCCGCTCGAAGATAATTTCTCGATTCTCTTCATAGGAATCGATGATAGTGACAAACGTGACTATCAAGGAAACTCGCGCTCTGATGCTTTAATACTGGCTACATTCAATAAAGATCAGAAATCTATTAAACTTTTAAGCATTCCACGTGATTCTTATGTGTACGTCCCTGCCAAAGGAGTTACCACAAAAATCAATGCGGCACATGCAGCCGGAGGTCCAAAGGCGACGATGGACACGGTAGAAGAACTATTCGATGTCCCTGTCGACTATTATGTTCGTATGAACTTTAATGCTTTCATAGATGTTGTCGATTCATTGGATGGGATCGAAGTTGACGTACCATATGAATTGAAAGAAATGGATTCACATGACAATAGGGGTGCAATCCATCTGCAAAAAGGAATACAAACTGTAGATGGTGAAGAAGCATTGGCCTTTGCACGGACACGTAAGCAGGACAGTGACATCCAACGCGGTGAGCGCCAGCAGGAAGTGCTTAAAGCCATCATCTCCAAGGCAACCTCCGCTGGATCTTTAACGAAATATACAGATGTAATGGAAGCTGTCGGTGACAATATGACAACGAATCTTCAATTCTCACAAATTAAAGGATTCATTAAATATGTAACTACCGATAAAGGCCTCAACCTTGAAACAGTCAAGCTGGAAGGACAGGATTCCACCATTAACGGAACGTATTATTATCAGCTGAATGAAACATCGGTAGCGAATACGAAGCTAATGCTTCAATCACACTTAAATCTTGGACCTGAAGATGCTTCCAAGCAAACCGAAGCCGTCCAATCACAAATAGAAGAATAAAGCGAAACCCCACTTGTAAAAGTGGGGTTTTCTTTTGTTGCTATCCACCAAGTAATGCGGTGTAATTGTTTTCCCCGCAGGAGTCTCGCATTTCGCTCCATTCAACCTAATATAGTTTCAAACAAAAACAAAGAAGGCTCCAACGCGTAACGAATACGGTTGGAGCCTTTTACATGGTCATACAGTTCAATCTAGTAATCTAGTTGCCCTTCTATCATGGTTTGTTTTTAAAATTAAGCATCTTCAGCAGCGGCTGGTAGTTTGAATTGACCAAACCGATTTTTTCGACAAAAATCTCGATGATCAGCAGAAGTCCCGCCACTAGGATCAAAGCCCCCCACATCGTTGCAAATGAGAAAATGATGGCTGCCAAGCCGAAGCAGGCAGCTAAGGCGTAAATCAGCAGAACGGTTTGCTTATGAGTGAACCCCAAATTTATTAAGCAGTGGTGCAGATGGGACTTATCGGCAGCAGAAATCGGCTGCTTATTGACGAGCCTGCGGATAATCGCAAAAAACGTATCGGAAATCGGCACGCCCAAGATGATGATCGGTACGATCAAGGAAATCATCGTCACGTTTTTAAACCCAAGCAGGGACAGAACGGCAATGATGTAGCCCAGGAATAGGGCGCCCGTATCTCCCATGAAAATCTTCGCCGGGTGAAAATTATACTTCAGGAAGCCAAGAGTGCTTCCGATTACGATCAAGGCTACCATGGCAACGAATAAATCGCCTTTAATTAGCGCCATTGTTGCAATCGTCACTAATGCTATCGTCGACACACCACCTGCAAGGCCATCGAGGCCATCGATTAGGTTGATGGCATTAATGATGCTGACAATCCATAAAATGGTGATTGGTGTACTTAGCATTCCAAATTCCAGCGTATCGGTAATGAACGGCAAATTGATGAATTCCACCTCAAGACCGCCCCATAATACGATAATGAGGGCAGCCAGAATCTGGCCCAGGAATTTGGGTGCAGCCCTTAGTTCATATATATCATCAGCCATCCCGATCAATATGATGATAAGTGCGCCGACTAGAAGTGGCAACTGTCCCCAAAAGTCATCCGTAAACAATAAGAAAGTAATGAAAAAACTCAAAAATATAGCTAAACCGCCCATGCGCGGCATAATTTTACTATGCACTTTTCGCTCATTCGGTTTATCGGTAGCTCCTAATTTAAAGGCCAGCTTTCCGACAAAAGGAGTCAAAAAAATGGATAATAAAAAGGCTACCAACAAGGCCCCAATTAACATTAAGAACCACCTCAATTCAACTAAAAATCTAATACCCGTAACGATCTATAAGAAAACCTACATGTTTATTTTAATTTTTTATCCTCAAATAAACATTATATACGTTTTCGGCTAAAATCTCTATAGAAAAGTTGTTTTTTGCAAATTCTTGTAAATCTGACCCTATCTTTGTCAGTTCCCCGGATTTCTTCAATTCCAAGGCACTAAAGATCGCTCCCTCCAGCTCGGCGACATTTCCGATTTCCGTAACCCAGCCTTTGCTCCTATCAGGTATCAATTCCTTCACACCGCCAACATCACTCGTGATCACAGGAAGACTTGATCTTGCTCCTTCCAGCAAGACGAGCGGAAAGCTTTCGCTTAAGGAAGTCAGTAAAGTGACATCCCCCATTGGATAAATTCTTTCTATATCGGCGCGATATCCCAAAAAGATGACGTTATCGGATAACCCCTTCTCCAAGGCGAGCCGTTCCAAAGCCTTCCTCCTGCTCCCGTCCCCTACAAGCAAAAGTCTAACGTGTGGAAACTTGGAAACCACAGCTCCCAATGCCTCCAAGGCACATTCATGGCCCTTCACCGGTTCAAGTCTTGCAGGCATGATGATGATGAAGTCATCTGCTTTCAACCCGAATTCTCCTCTTTGGAAAGGGGCCGGCAGTTTTTTTTCAAAGTCAATCCCGTTAAGGATTTTCGTGATTCTGGACGGATTGATTCCGCGATCGATCAAGTCCTGTCTAAAGCGGTCGGAAACCGCCAATATATGATCGGCATATTGAAATGACCTTACGTGCATACCTGTAAACAGCTTTCCCTTTACACCCTGGCCCAAGAAGTCATGATGGGGCGCGCTGTGAACGGTCAGAAGCCAAGGGCGCTTTACGAGGCGCTTCAAAAAAGCACCGTATATATTCGCTCGCGGCCCATGGGTATGGATGATGTCTATATTATTTAGACGGATGTAGTCCCGTAAACGTTTCAAAATGGAAAGGTCATATTTGGAATGTTGGGGGAAAAGTTCGGTTTTTATCCCCGCAGTCTTCGACCGCCGGTAAAGCTCCCCTTCTTCAAACACCCCAAGCAAGCACTCTTCTTTTTTCAATTGGTTCAGTAAGGACATAATATGGAACATGCCGCCGCCAGTTTCATTACCAGCATTTAAATGCAAGACTTTCATCCAGTCCACTCCTTATGTTCAGGAATGCTGTACCTTTTTCCTTAACCGCCTTACCTTGAATACGAACCTTGGCAGGGCAAGCATCCGTTTCCAGCGAGAAGGCTGTTGAATCAACCGGTACAACCATTCAAGACGCAGCTTTTGCCAAAAAACCGGGGCGCGGTTCACTTTTCCTGCAAGAACGTCGAAGCTTCCACCCACTCCGATGAAGATCCCTTTCTTGAATAAGGGATAGTGCATCGAAACCCATTTCTCCTGCCGAGGAAACCCCAATGCAGTCAGGATGATGTCAGGTTCGAGTTCAGCTATGGACCTAGCCAAGTGGTCGTCCTTTATATCAATGTAACCATGGTGATATCCCACTAACTCGATTCCCGGATATTGCAGTTTTACTTTAAGGGCGGCTGCTTCAATCACATCTTCCTCCGCCCCGAGCAAATATATTTTCAGGGCCGTTCCATCAGCGACCCGAAATAGTTCATTCATCAAGTCAAATCCTGTAATTCGCTCTTGTAAAGGTTGGTTTAGCCATTTAGAGGCCATAATAATACCAATGCCATCCGGCGTGATGTAATCAGCCGATGTAATGATGTCCTTATAATCCTTGTGCTCATTTGCATATTCGACGATTTCTGGGTTTGCCGTAACGACAAACGTTTTTTCTTGATTCATTATTCTTGGATAGATGATCTTATTCACAAATTCATCCATATTGCTATCGATGAATGGAATCGTGAGTATCTCTACGAACTTTTCTGTCATTTCACTTCAGCCTTTCATATGTACTATACATCTAAAGGGTGGGGTATTATTCAAGAAATTTTTTCATACACATCATAGAACCTGATTTTTTGATTCGAAGGTGGTTACTCATTTGAAGCTTCTAGAAAAACATGCAATACCGATTCTTATCCTTTGCCTGCTCGTTCCAGCGGCAGTGCCTTACCCTATCACCGGCTACTTAGCGACGGTGCTGATGCTCGTATTTATCGTTATAAATAAAAAAAGTCTTGTATTCATTTTATTCATTTATTTCCCGGCCCGTCCCTTGTTCATGGAACTGAATGGCGGCCTAACTTATTCAGGCGACCTAATCATCGTCCTCTTATTTCTTTCATTGCTTATGGAAAGGTTCAAAAAAAAGAATTGGTCTTTTTCTACATATCATTTCACCATGCCCTTTTGGCTCTTTTGTTTAATTGGCACAATGGCTGCACTCATAACCGGTGTCGGAATCCTGCCCATCCTCTTTGAGCTACGGGCCCTGCTTATTACATTCTTGCTTCTTTACATTATCGGTGAATTAAATCTAGAAAGAAAGGATATCTTTCTATTTTTGAAGGCAACCCTAGTATTTACCATCATCCTTTGCCTTCATGGCTTAATCGAAAAAATTTTCTCGCGTACGATTTTGCTTCCCCATGAATGGGAAATGTGGAATCTTTCTTCCGCCAACCGAATGAGAATATATGGAGCTTCTGCCAACCCTAATGTATTCGCCCTATACTTAAGCATTCAGCTGTTTTTTAGTTTCTTTCTATATCGATCACTGAAAAAATCCAAATTCCTTGTCTTTCTCGCTTCGATTTTGATTTTTGGGACGCTGCTGCTCACCTATTCCCGCGGCACAATGATTGCATTCGGATTGGCGGCGCTCGTCTTTGTACTTTGGACGAAAAATAAATCGTTTCTTATATACTCTTTAGGGGCATTCGGGCTCGGGCTGCTTCTCGTTTACTATCCGGTCATATTCGCTTCAAGCAAAGTTGAGCTATCCGCAGCCGTTCCATTGGATAACCTGATGATTGGAAGTAACCCGACTTCCGATCATGAACAGGCCCTCTCCAGCCGTTTTTCAGAAATGTTTTCTGATAAGATCCTTCACCAGAGTACGGAGTGGGGCCGCTTATATGTCGTTTTCAAAGGAGTCGAAATCTTCAAAGATCATCCGGTTATCGGTACGGGGCTTGCTACATTCGGGGACTCAGCCACCCTTTCCTTTCCCTCACCGATCTATGGGGAATACAAAATCGGTGAAAGGATGTATACCGATAACCAATATATCCAGATACTGGTTCAAACGGGCTTACTTGGTTTTGGTGCCGTTCTGACTTTCATCTTATTAGCCTTCCGCAAAATCAAGGCATCGGGACACGGCACCTTTGCAGCCTTCACCGGATGCCTGTTGCTGGCGGCGTTAACGGCAGGACTTTTTTACAATATCCTCGAGGATAAAACATTTACCGTAATTTTTTATAGTTGTTTAGGCTTCATTTTACAAAAGGACATTATTTTAAAGGATTGAAAATATGCCTACTCGTTCACATGTACTTAAATCGGTCGGGCTCGTCACCATCATTGCAGCTGTTGGAAAAGTTCTCGGCTTCGGCCGGGAGTCAATCATTGCCGCCTATTTCGGGGCGTCGTCGATGGCAGATGTTTTTTTCGTGGCAAGCCTCATTCCCACCATTCTGTTTACAGCTCTCGGCAGTGGCCTCCAGGCTGGCGTCATCCCCATTTATTTGGAAAAGAAGGCGAAAAATCCAATGAAGGCGGATGATTTCATCAGTCTATTAGGCTCCTTCTTCATGCTCGTAGCTGGAGTCATGACCATCGCCTGCATGATCTTCACAAAGCCGCTCGTCATGATGGTTGCACCCGGTTTCTCTGCTGCAGAGCTTGAATTAACGGAATCGCTGACCCGGATCATGCTGCCAAGTTTACTTTTCTTTACGCTTTCATACATGGCGACAGGCGTTCTGAATGCGAATAAACGCTTCATGCTGCCTGCCCTTACTTCCACTGCCCAAAACACGGTCATTATAATAGCCACCGTCTTGTTTGCTGCCCCATTCGGGGTGGAAGGATTGGCCTGGGGCTTTGTATTCGGTGCTGCGAGTCAATTCTTGATTCAATATCCATCCTTGAAGAGATATAACATTCGGCTTATCATCTCTTTCCTGCCCCACAGGCAGCAGATCGTTCAAACGCTGTACACCTTTTATCCGATCATCATCGCGGCTTTGGCCATCCAATTGAATAGTGTCGTGGATCGAATCATTGCCACCTCCCTCGAAACCGGGAGCGTATCGGCGCTGAACTATGCGAACCGGCTGTTATGGCTCCCGTTAAGCATTGTCCTCACGCCGCTGATTACCGTCTTGTATCCTTCCATCGTCGAGCGGGCCCTTATCGGCTACAAGTCTTTCCTAAGTTTGACCTTAAGAGGAATGAAGTCGCTTATTTTTTTAGCGATTCCTTTCATGATCGTCATGTTAATCAGCGGAAACAGCTTGATCACACTAGCTTTCCAACGCGGGGCCTTTGATGCTTCAGCTACCGAAACGACAAATACGGCATTTTTCTTTTATTCGGCAGCCCTCCCTTTCTTTGCACTTAGGGATTATTTAATGAACGCCTTCTATGCCTTAAAAAAAACAAAGGTGGCCATGTATTCCTGCCTATTCGCCGTATTCCTAAATGTCATGCTCAGCTGGTTCCTATCTCGTCAACTCGGGGTCGGCGGAATCGCCATAGCTTCGGGCATTTCCATGCTCCTTCAATCTCTCTACCTTTTTTGCTTCCTTTGGCTCAAGGCAGATAGAGAGGACTACGCCGTTTTCCGGGATGCCGTGACAGAAGGCGGCAAGCTGATCATCATTGGCGCCATCATTTACGGACTTGCCAGGTGGATTTATCCGCTTGCCCCGACGTTCTCCATCATCGTGGAGCTAGTCTTCATCACTTTATTGGTATTCGGATTGTATCTCGCATTATCGATGATTTTCAAAGTGAGCAGCCTGCAATCATTGAGCAGGTTCAAATCGAAGTGAAAGGAAAAGGAGTGCTTATTATGAACATTTTGATAACAACGATATTCGACTACCCTCACGAAGGAGGGCTATCGAGCCATATCACGACATTGAAAAAAGGGCTGATGTCTCGAGGCCATATGGTAGATGTATTATCTTTCTCTCAATTACCTCTGCTCAAGAAAAAAATGCTCGCCCAGGCCCCCGGGTTTTTAATGAATAAAGTAAAGCAAGGAAGCGGCCAGCTTTTTAATGACCGACAACGCCAAAAATTATTGGCAACTGCGCTAAAAAGCTTGGATAAGCACTATGATGTCATTAATGCACAAGACATTTTTGCCACACTTGCCTCCGTTGAGTCCGGAATACCAACGGTGCAGACCGTCCATGGGTACTATTCATTCGAAGCAGTCAGCAGAGGAGCCCTCCTCCCGGATAGTAAAGAAGATTTGACCATTCTCGAGCTTGAAAGAAATGCCTATCGATCCGCTGCAAAAGTCGTAACGGTAGATCAAAGAATTAAAGACTATATACACCATTCAGCACATATCGAGGCGACAGCAATTAAGAACTTCATTGACGTGACAGCCTTTAAGCCGGAAAGCGAAAAACGGGAGCAAACCCGCCACGACTTCCAGATCCCCCTACATAAGAAGATGCTTTTCGTTCCGAGAAGAATGACAGAAAAAAACGGTGTCATTTATCCGCTCCTGGCCCTCCCGGAGGTGCTCGAAACACATCAGGAGACGATATTGGTCTATGCCGGTACAGGTGAGCAGCGCGCCCGGCTTGAGGAAACGGCAGCAAGTCTCCAATTAACGGATTCCGTGATTTTCTTAGGGTCCGTGCCGTTCGAGGATATGCATAATCTCTATGAAGCATCAGATGTCGTCCTCATCCCAAGCGTACATTCGCACGGCGTGGAGGAAGCGACTTCCATTTCTGCATTGGAAGCGATGAGCTGCAGCTCACCCGTCATTGCCAGTGCAATCGGAGGCTTGAAGGAAATAATTGTTGATGGCGAGGATGGCCTTCTAGTGGCACAGAAGGATACCAAGGCGCTTGCACAATCGATTGCGACATTGCTTCAAGATCCTCAATACGCATCCACATTAGCCTTGAGGGCCCGATCGAAGATGGAAAGTGAATACTCCCATCTTGCCGCCGCAAAACGGTTCGAGGTCGCTTACAATGAAGTGCTTATCTAAAAAAAACAAGCAGTCCCAATAATGGGGCTGCTTGTCCATTTCATACGAGCTGTGAACTGCGTCTTTCCATTTGTTCTTCGCGGTACTTTTTCTGTTCTTCTTTAGACATGGCATTATATTCCTTCAAAAATGCTTCATACTGTGGCATGACTTCATTCATTGGACCATATGCCTTTAACTCTCCATATTCAAGCCATAATGCCTTTTGGCAAAATTTCTTCATCTGACCGATTGAATGGCTGACAAAGAACATCGTTTTGCCTTTTTCTTTAAATTCGTTCATTTTCTCCAAACACTTTTCAGCAAAGTTTTTATCCCCGACCGATAAGGCCTCATCAATGATGAGGATATCAGGATCGATATGAACGGAAACGGAAAAACCAAGCCTGGATTTCATGCCGCTTGAGTAGGATTTCACCGGTTGGTCAATGAACTTACCAAGTTCCGAAAACTCAATGATCTCAGGCTCAAGTTCTTTGATCCGATTTTTATCGAATCCGAGCATCAGCATTTTCAGTTCGATGTTTTCCCTGCCCGTCAACTGATTATTCAGGCCCGATGAAACGGCAATCAAAGCCGTTTTCCCATTAGTTTGGACATTTCCGTCCGTAGGCGGGACAATGCCTGCAATAATATTGGACAATGTGGATTTACCTGATCCGTTGACCCCGACAAATCCTATTACATCGCCCTTTTCTGCTTCAAAACTAACATTCCTCAGAGCGAAGTACTCTTCCCCATAGCTTTTAGGCAAAAGGAGATCCAATAATTTTTCCGAGTTTTTATTGTATAATTTATACTTTTTCGTCACATCTGTTACTATTACCGATTTTTCCAATTTTCTCACTTCCTGTTTACTTAAAGTCAACAAAGCGATCTCTAAACCTAACATGCAGCGAGGAACCTATCATAAACAAAATGATAATGACTGCCCAGAAATAAAGCGTATATTCCCAATGCTCGATCAGATACCATGATTCCCCCAATAACGAAGCTCGATACCCTTCCACAATATAATATAGTGGATTCAGCTTCATGATGTTGACTATGGTAGGGTGTTCCTTAGCATCCATTACCCAAAGGATTGGTGTTAAATAAAACATGACTTTCATTAAGGACACGATGATATTATGAACGTCACGAATGATGGTTGATAATGTTGAAGTGATTAAACCCAATGAAAATAACAGCAAGACCGTCGCTGCAACATAATACGGCAGTTGCAAGATGTAGACTGTAGGGAGGTAACCTGTAAACCCTAATAGGATGATGATGACTCCCAGCAGCATAAGATGCTGATACAACTTAGCAAAGATGACATACGATGGAATCACACTCATCGGAAAGCTCATTTTGGATACCATATTCATTCGGGAATAGACGGATTTGGACGTTTGGGTTATGGCCGGGTTCACAAAGAACCAGACAACGATCCCTGCCATCAGCCATGGAAGGAAATCATCCCCGCGATTTAAGATGATAAATCCAAATACAAACCAATAAATCGCAATCTGTATCATCGGATTGATGATTTCCCATAGGACTCCCAGGTAGTTACTGCTGTTGGCACTTTTCACCTCATAAACGGATAAACGCCTTACCAAATAGAAATTGTTAATTTGCTCTTTTAATACAGTCAAAGCTGAACTCATAGATTACACGGACCTTCCTAAAAACACTTTTTCTACGACACGGCGTGAAGCCTGACCATCTTCGAGTGCACAAAACCGTTCGTGAAAATGATTGATATCATTGGCATTTTCAAATTTCATATTCTTGATACTATCAATGACTGCATCGGATGTTTTTACTAACGAACCAGGTGCATTCTTTTCAAAGTCAAAGTAAAACCCGCGAAGCTTGTCCCTGTAATTTTCAATATCATACACGAAGAAAAGCATCGGACGCTGTAAATTCGCGTAATCAAAAAATACGGATGAATAGTCAGTTATTAATAAATCAGAAATAAGATACAAATGACTAATATCTTCGTAACTGGATAAATCGTAGGCGAAGCCTTGATACAAGGACAAGTCCATGTTCTCGGAAACCAAGTAATGAAGTCTGAGCAAAATGACATACTCGTCCCCCAATTCCCGTTTCATTCGATCCAAATCCAGTTTTATTTCAAACTTATATTTCCCCTTATCATAAAACTCATCATCCCTCCAAGTAGGAGCATATAATATGATTTTTTTCTCTAAGGGAATACCTAACTTCTGTTTCAATGAGTCGATTGTATCACGATTATTCCCGTTGTAAAGGAAATCATTACGAGGATAACCAGTTTCCATAATTTTAGTTGGATCGACATTAAAGGCACGGGCAAAAATCTCGGTTGAATAAGCGTTCGGTGAAATTAGATAGTCCCATTTACTTGATTCGGCATGGAAATTTTCTTTATATTTATCCGCCGTCGTTCCAGGCATATGAACTTCAGCCATATCTGCCGCAAGCTTCTTTAGCGGCGTTCCATGCCACGTTTGCAAATAGATCGTGTGCCTCGGCTTCGGGATCCAGAGCGGCAGTCTGCTATTCGTTACCCAATAGCGGGCTCTGGTCATTTTAAGCAGCCAACTAAATGAAAAACGGTCGAGATATGGAATCCCAGCCTCTTCGAAATGAGCTTTATACTTTTTATCTACGCTCCAATACATTTTATATTCAGGATGGTGACTCTGCAAGTATTCATAAATCGCCCGTGGATTACAGCTATACTGCTTGCCCAAAAAGCTTTCAAAAATAACTAGTCTCTGGTCCACAGGCAACACGTTGCCTGCCAAGGCAAAAACCATTTTATATCCTCTTAAAATGATTGCTTTGACGATTTGTTTAAACAGTGTTAGAAAGGAAGGTCTCTTTGGGGTTTTTATTTTTCCATTTTCCATATCCGATCTCCCTTTTCAATAAATTAATAAATAGCGCATATAAATGAACATTGACACAATCATGCACATCAAAAAAAAGCTCACCCAAGAAAAGGGAGAGCTTTTTTTGGTGTACTTCGAACAGCTACTCCAAAGACTTTATTGCCAGTCCCAAATTATTTGCCACTGTTGTATAAAACTCCACATTTTTCTTATTATACGTCATCTTATTTTTCAGGATTCTTTTAATATTCAACAATTGGTAGTCATTGTAGCGAATGAACACTGTAAATAGGGACTTTTCCATACGATCGATTTCATCCAGTGAAACAGAGAAATGCCCTCTGTTGCCTTCTATTTGAACGTCGCAGTTCAGTTCATTGTCCATTCTTTTTCTATCACGTATCAATACAGACTCGATGTTGTTTATATCATCACCATATATCTCAAAACTTTGGTGGTAAACATTATCGATGACATAGGAATCAATTGCCCGAGCAAGCATCGGAATCCTGACAAAGCGATATTCATCTTTCAAAAATGGCAGTTCATAATAAGGTAAGCCATCTTTAATATGGTATTTTTTATTCGATTCTCGTTTTAACCATTCAAATACCTTTACGAAGTCATCAATCCGATCGTCCATGAATAATTCAATCGCCAATTTGTAAACAGGCACTTTGAATTCAGCGGTAAAGTCATATGACAGGTTTTTCGTAGTTTCAACAGCTTCCTTTAATATTCCGATGAATTCTTCTTTGTTCTTCGATTTCACAAAGGTTTGACTGTCGAACGTTTTTACTAAATCGTACTCATAAATCCGGTTAAGAGACACCTTTTTGAATTCAAGGTTAATATCTTTGGTTTGTATATACTTTATTATTTCAATATCCGCTTTCCTCTTGTCCAACACATTCGTAATACGAGTTAAGGAAGTTGGATTATCTGACGTCCTATTGACATAATAAATAGGTTTTTTAGTGGTCGAAACTGCTTTAGCTTTAAAGAAAACATCAGTGAAAAACCATTTATCTTCACCGAATTTCATATTGGGAAAACCAATTTCATTTTCTTTGACCATGGATAGATTCATCATTCTTGCCGTTGGACCCATATGATAAAAAAAGTGCGGAACATCCAATGGGGAAATGCTTCTTCTTTCTTTTATGGAAGCGAACTCACCAATCACGCTCTCTGACTCGGATTCGACTTTTACCGTTTTACCCACTACATAATCATCACCAGTTTCCTCCAGGATGTTATAGAGGCTTTCCAGTCCATCAGGAGCAAGCCAGTCATCCGCATCTAAAAAAGTTATATATTTGGTTGTTCCCATTTCTATCCCAATATTTCTAGGGGTCCCGGGGGACCCATTATTATCTTGAAGGGAAACTGAACAAATGCTTTTATATTTAGCCGTATACTCTTGGATAATTCGAGCGGTACCATCAGTCGAACAGTCATCAATGATTATATATTCAATCTGATCTATCCCCATGGATTGATTTATGACCGATTCAATCGTTTTTCTTATGAATTTTTCAGAGTTATATGCAGCAGTAACTACAGTGACTTTTTTACCTTTTCCTAATAGCTTATTTCTTAAGCTTGAAGGATTGTTTTTCGTTTGAATCGTACTGCCCTTTATAAGTTCCCTCGCTTTTTGACGTACCAAGACGCTCATTCCAATCCTCTCCTTCCGTGTGTAGAGGTGCATGTATCGCTAAGGCAGCCAATCTACCGGTTACTCAAAATCAACAATACCCTTTGTTTCAGGAATCAATCCTCAAAAAATTGATTGACGATTCTTTCTGTAGCTTTCCCATCCTCTATTCCACAATACTTCTCTCTAAATGAACCATATCTCTCTTTATATTGCATGTTTATTTGATCAATATTAATAATGGAATCGATAATCTCTTCCGTCGTTTTCAAAAATGGCCCTGGAGCTTCTTTATCAAAATCCATATAAAATCCGCGGATGTTATCTCTGTAATCTTCCAGATCATACGTATAGTACAAAATCGGTCGAGCAGTATTCGCATAGTCGAACATTACTGAAGAATAATCCGTAATCAAGATGTCAGAGATCAGGTAAAGCTCCTGGATATCTGAATAATTGGATACATTCATGACGAAATCCTCGAATTCGCTAGGGATGCTGAGACTATTGCTAATGACAACATGCATCCTTAACAACAGGATATACTCATCCCCCAGTGCCGCCTTCATTTTTTCCAAATCAAATTTTAGATCGAAAATGAATTTATTGTTTTTCGATGTTTGATTATCCCGGAATGTAGGAGCATATAAGATGACTTTTTTTCCTGCGGGTATCTTCAGCTTTTCTATTACTGACTTGGCAGTTATTGCCGCATCGTCCTTGTAAAACAAATCATTTCTTGGATATCCAGTTTCCAATATCTTCCCATTATATTTGAAGGCACTTCTGAAGGCCTGGGATGCGTATGGACTTGGTGAAATTAAATAATCCCATGTTTTAGTTGCAGCATGCACTCGATCTAAGTATCCATCTTCTCTTCCCTGTATATTTTCTATATCGAATAGCATTTTTTTCAGGGGGGTGCCATGCCAAGTTTGAATATAAGTGGTTTCTTTCCTTTTGCTCATATAGGTAGGGAAATTTTGATTATTTATCCAATAGCCTGCTTTGGCTAAATAATAGTAGTATTCCGGACTTAGGCGTTTTATCACCTTCGTGTTTTTCCCTTTTACCGGCAAATTCCCATTATACACCCAAACTTTTTTGTGATTATTATCCCTTTTAATCAATTCTTCATAGATATACTTAGGGCTATCCGCAAATTGCTTGCCTATCCCACTTTCGAAAAGGATTAGGTTCCTGTCAACAGGGAGAAGCTTAGACATCATTGTATATGCTTTTTTCATAACAGGGAAATAATATTGACTTTTCCTGAATCGAGTCATTACCAATTTGAGCAACTCTTGGTTATATAATTTATTCAGGGCAGCTTGATTTTTTTCAGCCTTCTGAATCACTTCGAATATTCTCGAATTGGAATGAACATCGCGATACTTAATAAAACGGTCAGCTTTGTCCATATACTTTTTCTTCATGGTAAAATCAGTTTTCGCGTATTCGGCCAATCTATTCAACAGCTCATCCAATTCATCAACGATATCACCAGGAAGATCGTTATCCAGATCCAAATGCGATGGCCTTTTACCTATGAAACGATCTCTATCGAATTGATAGTAAATCACTGGTTTATGCAGGAAACTGAAATCGAAAGCGACACTTGAATAATCCGTAATCATGATTGCACTTTCCTTAATTAACCTTTGGACATCCACTTCACCCTGACTGATTACCCTAACTGGAGCATCTTTAAAATAAGACGTGAATTTCTGCATATTGGGGTGAAGGCAAAAGATAATTTCAAACCCATCTTTTTCAACTAATTCATGTAAAACCGGATGGTTCACTAATTTCTGATATCTTTCAAAATACTCGCTTTCCAAAAATATATCATCGGAAGTAATCCAATCCCTCCAAGTTGGGATGATCAACACTTGCCGCTTAACTAAAACATCATCGTTGAACAGTGAGTCGAACCTCGATAGTCCCGTTGCGAACACTTCTTTTTCGTTGTATCCAAAGTCCGTTACGATCATATCCTTTTCGAAGTCGGAACTTACTAGGAAAACATCCGTATTAAAACCGGAAGTGGCTTTTTTTCCATAGTTCGCCACCATATTCTTCGTACCCATAACCCCATGTTGAAGAAACACCTTAACTCCCTTAACACGATTCTTAAATTCAGTCGTTCTTAATGGATATAAGTAATCTGGATGATGCGATGCAATGATGCGTGTCGACTCCAGAGTCTTTTTAATATGTTCCTTCGACTTGAAATAAAGTACATTTCCGAAGGGTTCGACATTTTTAGCTTCGACGGAATTTTCTTCTATTACATAATACACTTCTTTTTCCGGATGTTTTTCCCTCATATATTTAAAGAAATGATATCCTGTATCTTGGGCTTTATACGTTCTTTCTCCGATTAACCAGACATCTTTTTTCTTGTTGAATAGACTGAGGATTCGCTTCCATCCCATCATACTTTTTAAATATTGATAACTTTCTATCGGGAAGTTAAACACTTCCAATGATAAGTTAGATGCTTTAAAGGTATAGTACGGATTAACTATAGCCACTGTATGATCATATCTGACGTTGGTCTTTTTAGTGAATAATTTAGCTCTGGTTGTTGGTCGTCCGACACGTACCAATTTCGGTTCTTCCTGATCATGCAAATGTAATTTCATGTATATATCGTATATATCATCTTGCAAATCGACACTGACCAATTGTTCTATATCCAATTTCAAATCATATATATAACGATTCAAACCGTATTTCTTACTATTCATTTCCCGGTTATGGATAAAAGATAGATTTGCCTTGTATTCCTTGTCACTTTGTCTTCCTTTAACTACACCTTCACCTTTTAAGATCTTTGAATGTTTGGTGAAAATTTGACCATTGATATGCATCGTTTTCGACTTGTTGGTGATTTTCTCGATTTGAGACTTGATTGAAGCTTTAGGGGTCTCATTGACGTATAGAGATAGATTTCCTTTATTCGTTATCGAGAATATGCATTGTTTATCTTCGTAGGAGTATATGTTCAAATTGTCAATGTACGTTTCCTGAAAACGACCTAGACGAATTGGGTACTCAATATGAACCTGGTCGGATTCTTCTACATATGCCGCTTTATGTTCGATATTTTGTATCGTTTTTTTGCTTAGCTTATCGACCGGTACGGAAATTTTCATAAAACAATCATAAACAGTCGGGTTGTTCTCATTTATTTTCCGCATTACATCTTGCAGATTTATTGTAAATTCGAAATTAGCTGAACCAGCCATTTCAGCGATTTTTATTTTTTGATCTTCATTTTCTCTGGAGAATAGCCATATTTCTTTTGCGAAATAATGTTCTTTTGAAAATTGTCCTTTTATGAACAACATATTTCCCTCTTGCCAAATGCTAAGAACTTGCTTCAGCTTAATTTTAGGAGTTTTTTTTGCTTTTCTTTTTCCAAGAAGCCTCTTTATCATTTTAAACCACCTATAACAAATTATTTAAATAAATTCGATTCATTCATTGTACTTTAAAATCATAAACTTTTTTCGCATTTTACTCAATATCACGTCACCGATAAGATGATTTCCCACACATTACCAAATAAGCGTATATTAACGAAAATATTGGCTTTCTGTGTGCCGATAGCAGCATACCCCTTTTGAAACAAACGAAGCAAGTTCCTTCTATATATTGTTACCGAAATCCTATACAAAGAAGCACAGTTGAACGTCCTGCCATCTCCCCAAATCCAGCCATTCAGCCGCTCACGTTTCTTCTTGATTTTTATTAATTGGGTATATACAATGGTAACCGATAGATTTGGAGCCTATACATGACAGCCCATGTCCCCTATCACTCACACTTCCCCTTGAGTAGCTCCTCTAGTTGTTCTCTCCTAAACATGATAAAATGTGATTGGCTCATTTTTGTCGTTCATTTCTTTTTACCTTTAACTCCGTTTGATATTATATTTAGATACTGCTTTATATCACTTAACGGACAATTATACGGGCTGAAATTAATAGTTTTATTATCATTAAAAGAAAATGTGGTTTAAATGTAAATAAATTGTTGTTTATTTGTAAAGCTATTAAGTTATAATTAGTAAGGTAAGTCATTATTGATTTTGCTCCATAGGCAAGTAACAGCCGAATGCCATGGAATGCTAGTAACCTGCTTTACATTTCATTTCATAATCTAATGGTCCAACTAAATATCAAATTGACTCTTACTATTTTTATAGAAATGAAGAGTCTTACAGGAGGAATAAAAAATGAAGAAAGTAATCACTTATGGTACCTTTGATTTACTTCACTGGGGTCATATCAATCTATTGAAACGTGCTAAAGATTTAGGGGATTATCTTATCGTTGCCATTTCCACTGATGAATTTAATGCTTTAAAAGATAAAAAGGCTTATCATAGCTTTGAAAACAGAAAAATGATCCTTGAATCGATCCGCTATGTGGATGAAGTTATACCTGAGAACAAATGGGAACAAAAGCGGGAAGACATCATTCGTGAAGGTGTAGATATCTTTGTAATGGGAGATGACTGGAAGGGCAAATTCGATGAGTTATCCGAAGTTTGTGATGTGGTCTACCTTCCAAGAACAATCGGCATTTCGACTTCCCAAATTAAAGATGACCTGTTACAAGTTACTAATGGCTAAAGAATTCGCGATAGGGATTTATCTTTTTTGTTTCAAAGTTTTATTCTCTATCTTTAAACTCTTCCCTTTGCATGACAAAACGACCTTTGTCTCTTCATTCGGGGATAATTGCCAATATATCGCTGACGAAATGGACAAGCAGGACATTTCCGTCAAAAAAGTATTTTTGATGAAATCGAGCAGTCATATACATGTAGAGGACGGTGGGGATACCATCGTCCTTCCTTTTGAATCAAAAAATATCATCGCCCTTTTCCTATCGATTTATCATCTTGCTACATCGAAAGTGATCATCATTGATAATTATTATGGCTTTCTTTCCGCCGTTTCATTCAAACAGCAAGTGAAATGCGTTCAAGTGTGGCATGCGGCCGGGGCCGTTAAACAATTCGGCGCAAAAGACCCTTCCATTCAAAACCGTTCTCTTGGAGCTCGGAAAAGGTTCCTGGATGTATATAAAAAATTCGATTATGTTACTTCAGGTTCAGACAGAATGGCCGAAATTTATCAGGAAAGTTTTCAATTGCCTGAATCCCACATATTAAAGACCGGGATACCTCGTACCGATTTCTTTTTCAATGAGAAATCAAAAAAGACAGCACGTCGTGCATTTCTTGCCAAGTTTCCAGAATTAGAGCATAAGAAAATCATGCTATATGCCCCTACATTTCGTAATGATGGCTTGAATGATGGAGCGATTGCACTCGATTTGGAATTACTGTATGAGGAACTGCAGGGTGAGGATTATGCACTTCTGCTTAAATTGCATCCAGCGGTTAAAGCAGATCATGATTTACACCTTAAATTCCCTGGGTTCGTTTATTGTGTCACTAATGAATTTCATGTCAATGAACTGCTGATCAGCACAGACCTATTAATAACCGACTACTCTTCAATTCCGTTTGAGTTCTCCTTTCTAAACAGGCCGATGATTTTCTTCGCCTATGATTTAGCTGAGTATGTACAGGAGCGGGGCTTTTGGGAAGACTACACAGCTTCCATGCCGGGACCGGTAGTATCCACCACAGAAGCTTTATTGAAACAAATCCGAGTCGCCGATCATTCATTAATGAAAATCGCTGCCTTTAACCAAAAATGGAATCAATACTCGACTGGAAACTCAAGCCGGAATGTAGTTGACTTTCTTTTTAAATAAAATCACTCACCCACTTCATTGATGAAGTGGGTTTTTTTGACAAATCCCAATTATCATGTAAATCAGTGATAATTTAACAGCGTACGACAAGCTTTTACGCCTTGAACATTTTTGTGAAAAAAGACTCATAATATAGAAAATTTTGTTGGTTTTATCACCTTTATCAAACCAATATAAACCAGTATAATACTACTATTTTCCCCTTGTAATAAAAATGTAATATATTTTCGCCTGTTTATTTTGTTAGAATAGGGAAAAAGACATAGAGGTGGAAATCTTGAAAAAAAGTGTAGTCGCATTTTCGACACTAGCCATTTTATCTTCAACTTTTGTTTCTCCTGCCCTTGCCAGTACATATACAGTCAAAAGCGGCGATACGTTAAGCAAAATCGCACAGAAACATAATACGACGGTACATGACTTGAAGCAGCTTAATCATTTAAAAACCGACTTTTTGAGAATCAACCAAAAAATATTAACATCCAACTCCGACAAAACATCTAATGATTCTTCTGTTTCCTTGAAAAAAACGAAGAATACCACATATACCATCGTCTCTGGCGACACGTTAACACGGATAGCGAACAAGCATAACTTGACACTTGCTGAATTGATGAAAATGAATAACTTAAAATCGGATCGAATTTATGCAGGGGCTAAACTAATCGTATCTAAATCGACTACCACCACTACAATTGATTTACCCGGCAGCTCCAAACCATCCAATCCTACAGAGACCCCGGCGAATTCTGCTACATACATCGTGGTAAAAGGTGATACGCTTTCAAAAATCGCCATAAAGACCAAGCTATCAGTAGCACAGCTTAAAGCATTCAACTCGTTAAACTCAGATTTCATTAGAGTCGGACAAAAGCTAAGATTAAGCAAATCATCCAGTTCCAGCACACCAGCTAATAATGATGTTAAGGTAGAAGCACCTAGCTCCGGCAGCAAAGTGGCCAAGCTCGTTTCCGAAGCGAAGAAAATGATTGGAACACCTTATTCATGGGCAGGCGCGTCTCCATCAGGGTTCGATTGCAGCGGTTTCATTTACTACACATTCAAGAAGGCCGGATATGATATCTCCAGGGTTTCATCCTCTACATATTATGATATGGGCAAAAAGGTTACTTCACCTAAAAGCGGTGATCTTATCTTCTTTGCAACCGGTTCTAGTAAAGCCGTGGTAAGTCATATGGGAATCTACTTGGGTGGCGGGGAATTCATTCATGCCTCATCCAGCAAGGGCGTCACAATCACTTCTACTTCAAACTCTTATTTCAAGAGCAGGATCATTGGTTATAAAAGTTTATAAGCTTCAATGGACAGGCATTCACTTAGAGCCTGTCCATTTTTGTGTAAGGCTTTTTTTAAAAAAACACCGATGATGTTGAAAGGATCTGCTGCTTCGTTAAGTAAAAATAGGTAAAATTACACTCTATCTACAAAAAGATACTATTCTATTTTCGACAAAAAAAAGGTATAGTTAGGTCTAGGTACTTTTTTCATGCCCTCCATTTTAGTTGGATGGTTCAGGGAGGAATTTAGTTGAGATCTGAACATAAGAAGAAGAAAAAGAAGCGCAAAACGTTTAAAATAATTGGCTTTACCTTACTTATCCTTTTCATAGGTGCAGGTGCTTATGCAGCTTCCGTCTACCAATCCCTGGCAGGCGCGATTCAGACAATGCAGGGTACGGAGCATAAAACGGATAAGCGTGTAGATGATATTAAGTTTAAAAGCAAAGACCCTTTTTCAATCCTTATCCTCGGTGTCGATGAAAGGAAAAATGACAAAGGGCGATCAGATACGATGATTGTCATGACGGTCAATCCGAAAAAGGAATCCATTGAATTACTGAGTTTGC
Organism: Peribacillus muralis; assembly: GCF_001439925.1. GTDB lineage: Bacteria > Bacillota > Bacilli > Bacillales > DSM-1321 > Peribacillus > Peribacillus muralis. The sequence goes on along the minus strand of NZ_LMBV01000002.1, from coordinate 138,567 downwards.
CACGAGACACACGTACAGAAATCATCGGCAAAGGCACGAATGATAAAATGAACCATGCCTATGCATTTGGCGGAGTTTCCATGTCGATCAACACAGTCGAAGCTTATCTCGACGTTCCGATCGATTATTACGTCAAAATGAATATGGAAGGCTTCCAAGATATCGTGAATGCTGTAGGCGGCGTCACCGTTGATAATGATATGGACCTTGCCTACAAAGGCTTTACCTTCAATAAAGGCACCATTGACTTAAATGGTAAAGAGGCCTTGATTTATTCCCGAATCCGTAAGGAAGATCCACGCGGGGATTACGGACGGCAAATGCGTCAACGCCAGGTTATCCAAGCTGTCATGAAAAAGGGCTCAAGCCTATCGACACTCACTAATTATGACGATATATTCAAGGCACTAGGAAAAAACGTTGAAACCAACTTAACCTTCAATGAAATGCTTAGCATCCAAAACAATTATAAATCTTCACTAAAGAACATTGAACAATATACACTTCAAGGTGACAATCAAAGGGTCGATGGCGTCTTTTACAACATCGTTCCAGAAGAAAAAAAACTGGAAGCCCAAAACCGTATGAAAACACATTTGGGAATATAACCTAAAGAAGATGACTTTATTGCCATCCTCTCAAACTTCAGGCAAAAAGGGTTTCGGAATGCTCTCATTCCGAAACCCTTTTTAATTTAATCAGTCATAAAGAATGGTCCCCCCTCCAAATACCTTATCTAGGTCATCACTGGCGACCGACATGTCCAATTGAACGCAATCAAAACGTACATGTACATCCCCCCTTATCCGAAGCTATTTTCGTTGGAGCAGAGAGGATTGAAACGGCCAAAGAGTAGACCCTCCGATATTGTGGTCAGTGGCTTTTCACACAAATTTGGGTGGAACGGAAGGTGACACTCCTGAGGGAATGCAACGATCAAGTCCAAATTCTCCAAACTATGGGCTGAGTTCTATTTTAATTCCCATGT
>NZ_LMBV01000002.1:137442-137550 GCF_001439925.1 Peribacillus muralis | reverse complement strand
AAGGGGAGACCCCACAGGCTGAAAGCGGAGGAGGCTCCCCGACCGCCCGCGGAAAGCGAGCGCCTGCAGCGCAATGAAACGTTTCTTACAAATCCTCCAAACTGTGGG
>NZ_LMBV01000002.1:77678-137363 GCF_001439925.1 Peribacillus muralis | reverse complement strand
CTGAAGTTCTATCTTACCCAAGCAAAGTGCAATGAAACGGAAGGCAGCGAGACTCCTGCGGGAAATGCGCGTCTACGTGAGACCCCGCAGGCTGAAAGCCGAGGAGGCTCACGNGACCGCCCGCGGAAAGCGAGCGCCTGCAGTGCAATGAAACGGGTCTACTTACAAACCATCCAATACTGTAGGCAAGTCCAGCCCCTAAAAGATTGTCTACAACCTTATTTCAATCCCTCGCTTGTTTAAAATAATCAGTAATGATCACTTGATCACTGAGATCAATTTCCTTTTGGTCTTTTGGAGAAATTTCTTCGACCCTGCCTTCTGCATTTATTTTCATTTGGGAGCCATAATCTCCTTTCAATATCAAGGCACCTCCCTTTTCACCATTCAGCATGCTTTCACCAAAGTATGTAGAGCTCTTAATATCAAACAAATCATAAAGTGTCGGTAAAATATCGACCTGCCCCGCTACCTTTTCAATCGTTTTTCCTTCCATATCCTGCTGATAGATGATGACCGGGATGGGCATATACTTGGCCACCCACTCGTCATCGCTAATCTTAGTTCCATAGTACGCTTCAACCGCGTGTTTATCTTTTAAAAAAAGCCCATCATGATCACCATATATGACGATCACGCTGTTTTTCAGTTTGCCTGCATCCTTCAGCTGCTTGACGAATCCACCGATCGCCGAATCGGTATAATGCATAGCTTCAAAATAATTAGTCAGGTAGCTTCCTTCCTTTCCTGCTTCAGATTTCCATGTTATTTTTTCCTTCGGCAGCGAAAAAGGTACATGACTGGTCAATGTCACAAAAAAGGCATAATACGGATCTTTTTTATCTTTTAAGATATTAAAGCTCTGATTGAAAAAACTGCGGTCCCCCAATCCCATCGATATCATTTCATCTTGTTTCATATCCTCTATCGAATAATAATCGGAAAACCCCAATGAAGGAAATGCATGCTGACGATTCCAAAAGTCCTCCTCATCCCCATGGAAGGCAAAGCTTTCATAATCCGACTTTTTTAACTCCTTAGCAAGACCAGGAAAGTCATTATAAGGAAATCGAAAAAAAGTCGCACCTTGCTTCAAAGGATATAATCCCGTATTGGCAATCAGCTCCCCATCAGACGAATTCCCGAATACGGTTTGCGGATATACATGAGGGAAATATAGTCCGCCTTTCGCAAGTTCATTCATGAAGGGTGTGACTTCCTGACCGGCACTTTCCTGAAATAGCGGAAATGCCTGTAATGACTCCACCTGAATAAGAATGAGATTCTTCCCCTTCAACGAGCCTGATAAATCATGAACAGGCTTGGTCTTTTTATTGAAGTATTCAGCAACGGCTTTTTTATCATCCGCTGATATCTCATGCTTTCCCGAATCAGAAAAGTAGGCATACGTGTCCAATACATGATGTCCAATCGGGCCCCAGTTTCGCAGAAAGGTATTCGCCTCGTAGCGCCGGGTTATATCGACTTTGTCGATGAAGATATTCTTTACCGGCTTAAGCCCCGCAATCAACACGAATAGCAATGCAGGTATAAGTGCCATGTGCTTGAGCGGATATTTTTTCTTCATAAAAGACTCGGCAATAGGTATGCCTGCCAAGAGGAAGACGACATCCTTCATATCGAACATGCTGAATATACTTTCACCCAACCCATTCAGGTTGCTTTTTTGCATCCACAAATAAGAATTCATAGGTGTCGCATAATAACGATAAAACCAAATATCGGCAAGGAAAAAGGCCATGATTGAAACAAGGATCAGGGAAAAAACGAAGCCTTTCACGATCCTGTTCGGTACCCACTCCTTCAAGTAAACAATAAAGCCGGAAATGCCTACGATAATCGTGACAATCCCGACTGAGAGAGGATTGCCCATCTGAGCATTCGTATAAATGAAAAGCATGGTCACGATTAAAACCGACAAGAGTTCAAATAGCCTCTCCTTCAATCGCTCGCTAAGGTTAAATTTCATGCGCCTGCCACTTTCCTCTTCATGATTTCCAGGGCCAAGCCTGGTTACGGAAGATTCTTATAAATATTACTTAGCGTTGCCATTTATGAGAAATTGCAGACGGAAACGCACAAAAAAAGCCTTCATCAAAAGATGAGAGCTTTACGACTGTTTCTGCATATCTTGAATTTTGCAATGCTAAACCCGGCGTGTTTTTCCTCCCCTTACTTCCATGCAAATACAATCTGCCATTCTTCATCAGGAATTGTTTCTGCCAGCTTATCATCTTCCTCGAATAAGAATCGCCATGGTATGCTTGAAAGTGCAGGTACTTCACCAAGAACGGATAAATCAAATGCCTTTTTTGCCCATGCTCTTCCGCTCCCATCCACTAACCATATATCCACGATTTCAAAGCGGATCGCTTTCTCCAATGAATTTCTTAAAAATGCGATGATGATTACATCATCCTCTTCTTTAACGAGCTTCACCCCGGATATCGAAATTTGGTTGGGCTTTAACGCTGGCAGCTGTTGATGGTGGAACCTATAAACGTATTCCTCTTGCTTTGAAATGTTCCATTCGTCATGAAAGAGCAGGGAGGTTTGAACAGAGTCAGCCTGCTTGGGTACGTTATGTTCAGTGGAAGCTAAAATTGCTTTCCTCTCATTAACCCTTTTATAAAATGAACTCATCAATCATCGCTCCCCTCCTGGTTGCTCTTCATATATTCGAAGAAATGAATACTGATATCCGACTCAATTTTATTCAGCAGAAAATTAAATCGACTAAGCGCTTCTTTTTCGAACAACATATACGGATCCTGTTGACCATATCCGCTTAATCCGATTCCTTCCTTCACACCATTCATTTCGTCTAAATGGTTCATCCAATTTGTATCAATATGATGCAGGATGAAAGCACGCAGCTGATTACCCCAATCCGTATCGACTTGAAAAATTTCCAGCATCGATTTCATTTCGGCTAAAGCATCCATCGCTTTGGCTTCAACTAGATGAAAATCCAAATCCTCCCCATCACTTGTCTGCCAGTGCAACGACGGAAAAACAAGGGAAAGCTCTTCAATCAAGGTAGTAATCTCATCCATATTCTTAGAATCAAATTTAACCGCTAGCCTGCGAATGTACGCTTCGATATATTCGAATATAACCGCATTCAGCTTTTCCGTCTCGAAATCAAGTACCTCATCCCTCATTGCAAAAATGATTTCGCTTTGCTCATTCATTGCAAGTTCCAGCTTGAATAAATGGTTACGGCTTGATTGATGCTGCTGCTCGATCGTTTCCTGCACCTTCCTCACGAATTTATCGGGTGCAGGACCGATCACCAGTCCTGTTTCATCCGTTTTGATTTTCTTTAAGTACCGGTCCATTCCTTCTCGATCGTAGTAATCAAACAACTCATCTTCCAAAGAAATGATGAATTGCGAGGAGCCTGGATCACCTTGCCGCCCGGCACGTCCCCTTAGCTGCATATCAACCCGATTGCTTTCGTGCCGCTCCGTACCGATGATATGAAGACCTCCCAGCTTCTTTACTGCTTCATCCAGTATTATATCGGTCCCTCTTCCAGCCATGTTCGTAGCAAGCATCACTTCGTTTATTTGCCCGGCCTTGGCGATGATTTCCGCTTCATCCTTTTCCGTCTTTGCATGAAGGATCTGATGCTTAATGTTCTCCCGTTCTAAATGAACCGATATTTTTTCTGATTGCTCGATAGAGGTTGTCCCGATTAGAATCGGTCTTCCTTCATAATGAATTCGTTTTACGTCCGTAACGATTTGCTTAATCTTGCTGATTTCATCCTTATAAATCAAATCCGGCTCATCTGAACGAATAATATGCTTATTGGTTTGAATTTCAATCACGGGAAGCTGATAGGTTTCCCAGAATTCCGCCTTTGCTGGCATGGCGCTGCCAGTCATACCGGAGATTGAATGATATAATCGGAAATAATTTTGGATGGTGATAGAAGCCTGCGTTTCATTCACCGCGGAAATCTCCAGACCTTCTTTTGCCTCGATAGCTTGATGAAGACCATCGCTGAAGCTTCTTCCTTCCATCACCCTGCCCGTGAATTTATCGATCAATGAAATCTGATCGTCCATGATGATATAATCAACATCCCGTTTCATGATTGCATAGGCTTTTAGTGCCTGTGATAGATTGTGTAATAGCTCCCGGTGCTCTATGTCGTACAGATTCTCGATGCCAAAAGCTTTTTCAATTTTGGACGCACCATGATCCGTAAATGAGGCAGCACTCGCTTCAATCGAGACCTCATAATCCACGTTTTTTATAAGAGACTTCATGATTTGTGCCGTAATTTCGTGAAGCGCTGTCCCTTCACTACACTTACCCGCAATGATCAATGGTGTCCTTGCTTCATCAATTAAAATACTGTCAATCTCGTCGATAATGGCAAAATCGTGCCCTCTTTGCACTTTATCTTCTCTTTGCAAAACCATATGATCACGCAAATAATCGAAACCGAACTCGGTTGCCGTTCCATACGTGATATCTGCTGCATAGGCTTCACGTTTTTCAGCGGCATCCAAGCCGGAAATATTCAAACCAACAGACAGTCCTAAAAATTCATGGATTTGTCCCATCAGCTCTTTATCACGTCTCGCCAAGTATTCATTGGCCGTAATGATATGGACACCCTTTCCTTGCAATGCATGTAAATAGCTAGGCAAAGTAGCGACAAGTGTCTTTCCCTCTCCTGTATGCATCTGGGCAATGGCTCCTTCGTTCAGAACAAAACCGCCCATGAGCTGAACATCATAGTGCCTAAGCCTCAAAACCCGTTTAGAAGCCTCCCGAACGACTGTAAAAGCCTCGATTTGAATATCCCTTATTTTTTTTCCAGCATTCAATTCGTTTGTAAATCTATCCTTCATTGTCCTTAATTCTTGATCTGAGCAGCTTTCATATTCACTCTCCAGCCGATTCACAGCATCTACCGCTTTATATATACGCTTTAGGTCTTTCGAGCTTTCATTGAAGAACTTTTTCATAGCCGATCGCATAAGGTCCCCTCTTCTACTATTTCGATTGAACTCTACTGAAAGTATATCAGTTATATATTTACTGTTTATTAAAAATCATCTATATATTGTAATCAATAGTAAATCTTCTTTTCACAACCTGCCGCTTTATCCAATATCGGTTCCAAACTGTGAATTCTGTCGTTTTATACAAACAAAAATCATTATTCAATAATCAAACGTAGTATAATACTTTTTCATTACTTTTGCTAAACAAATATGAATGAATACCCATTCATATTATGTTTTCATTTTAACATCCGACTAAAGAAGTGTTTTCCAGACAACAAAATCATTATTCTTTGAAACTATTTAACTAAAAATGAGGGTGTACGCTGAAAATATTTGTAAAATCCAAGAAGGATTTAACAAAAATAGTCAGAATATACTGTGTTATGAAGTAGGGCGGGACATTTTCCATCCCATTTCACAACTATCAAGGTATATAGGGGGTAATGTATGAAAGGTTCAGGGTTACAGTTTGGCGGCTCCACTAATAGGACGGGTTGGATCATTGCCATTCTAGCTGTCTTATTCATTCCAATCATTTACGCAGCAATCATTCTAACTGCAAAATGGGGTCCGTACGATAATTTGTCTAATTTACCGGTTGCCGTAGTCAATAAGGATGCAGGTAGTACGATGGGAGATAAGCCGATTAATGTCGGTAAGGACTTAGTAACGGAGCTAAGGAAAAGCGATACCCTTGGCTGGGATTTTGTCGATGCTAAAAGGGCAAACAAAGGTCTGCACGATACAGACTATTATATGGTCATCGAAATTCCCGAAAACTTCTCTCAAAATGTAACGACGGTGTTAGACGAAAAACCTGTTAAACCTGAATTAACCTATATACAAAACGAAGGTCTGCATTACATGGCTGCTCAAGTCACCAGAAGCGCCACCGAGCGCATCCGTGAAAATCTATCAGATAAAGTAACGGCCAGTTATACGACAGCCCTTCTCACTCAATTGGCCGAAATTGAAAACGGTTTCAATGAAGGGGCAGGAGGCTCACAGCAAATCAATGACGGCGCCGGGAAACTAAAAAACGGAACGGCTCAAATCCTCGAATCACTGCAGCAAAAAGCACCTGACATCAACAAGCTTGCAGGCGGAGCAGCTCAGTTAAAGGTTGGAACCGGTACAATGTACAACTCAATGGTAGGTAAACAAACTGATATCGGTAAATTAGCGGATGGAGCTAACCAAGTCGATACCGGTATGCAGCAAATAAACGGCGGCGCCAGGAAATTAAATGCAAGTGTCCAAAAATTGAACGTTGGCATGACCGAATTAAATTCCGGGGCCCAAAGACTCAACGGTGGCATCAATGAAGCCAATACGGGAGCCCAAAAGCTTAGTGGCGGGGCCAGTCAGGTGGATGATGGCGCTCATTCCGTATATGCAGGGGCAAGGAAGTTATCGGGAGGCGTCAATCAAGTGAATGATGGCGCTCAAAACCTAAAGGACGGAGCAGGCTCCGTTTATGCAGGGGCAAAGGTGGTATCCGGCGGCGCCAATCAAGTGAGCGATGGTGCTCAAAAGTTGAACACGGGCATGAAAGATTTAGCCAATGGGGCAACATTGGTGAATGGAGGGGCAAAGAAGGTATTGGATGGCTTGGTGAATGCTGAATCAGGCAGCAACGGATTGAAGTCCGGTTTAACGCAACTGGAAGCTGGCAGCAACAAGGCTGCCGAAGGTGCTGCTGCCGTAAATGCAGCGGCTAAACAGCTGGCCCCGGGTGCAAAAGATGTAGAGCTTGGTATCATAAAACTTGGAGAACAAGTTCCGGACCTTAAAGAAAGCCCTGCATATCAGCAGTTAGTAACTGGCAGTCAAAGAGTCTCGGGAGGTTTGGGCGCTTTGGCTGATCAAACCCCAACCTTAGCTGATGGAACGGAGCAACTTTCTCAGGGACTGAAAAACGCTTCAAAGGGCTCCACTGATTTAGAGGCGGGACTGAATGAATTGCTGGAAGGACAAAAACAAGTATATGGAGGAACCCAAGGTGTCGTCCAAGGGACAAACCTACTATCCGATGGTGCCGAAAAGGTTGCCGATGGAACAAGCAGTGTAGCTCTAGGCAACAAAAAATTGGCTGATGGTTCTGGCGCTGTGGCAAATGGCTCAATAGCACTTGCCGATGGCACCCGTTCAGTAGCTGAAGGAAGTGAAACATTGGCTGTTGGCTCAGGCGCAGTCGCCGACGGTACCCGTTCGGTAGCTGATGGCAATAAAGCATTGGCTCAAGGCACGAGCACACTGGCCAATGGCTCGGGCGCACTTGCCGATGGCATTCAATCGGCAGCGTCCGGAAGTAATGACCTAGCTAATGGTTCAGGCAAACTGGCCGATGGAACAGGTGAGCTTGCAGTCGGAACTGGAGCCGTAGCTGCCGGTAACCAAACCGTAAGAGCTGGCTGGAATCAGTTAACAGCCGGTGCAAACAAACTGAATGAAGGGATGATTCAGGTAAGTGACGGTACGAACACCGTTAAAACAGGCTGGGGTCCTTTATCTGATGGTGTCGAGCAAGTGGATGGCGGATTAAATAAAATTAAAGATGGCAGCAAAGAGCTTGCTACTGGACTTTCAGGCGGTGCCGGCAAATTGAGTAGCATTCATGCGAATGAACCAAATATCGATATGTTCGCCGCACCCGTCCAATTGAGCGGGAAGGCAATCAATGCATTCCCTAAATACCGCTATGCTAATGCTCCATATATCCTTTCATTAGCACTATTTGTTGGTGTTTTGGTGATGGCATGTCTTTTCGACTTACAAAAGCCGGCCTTTACAGAAATTTCGTCCTTCAGATGGTATGCCAATAAGCTAGGAACGATGGCTGCTTTCGCCACGGCACAGGCGCTAATCGCATCCGTATTCGCTTCTTTTTATTTAAAATCAACATTCACAAATGGCATCATGTTGATTTTATTCTCGATATTCGTCAGCGTAACATTCCTTTCAATCGTGTTTTTCCTGGTCGTACTGGCAGGCAATATAGGCAGATTCATTGCATTTACATTCCTGGTTTTACAGCTATCTACAACAGGATCAAGTTTGCCTGTTCAAATGCTGCCTGAAAACCTGGAAAGAATGAGTCATTTTCTCCCGCTTACGCATTCAATCAATGGCTTTAAATCAGTCATAACCTTAAATAATCATGATTTATTTTGGTCAAGTGTAAGCGTTCTCGGCGCTTTCCTTCTCATATTTATCGCTCTTTCGCTAACGGTCATCTGGTTCAAGGCGAGACGTGCTTCGCAACAAACCCATATTGAAGCATAAAACCTATCTCCTTCCTGAATATCAGGAGGGGATTTTTTATGGACTTTAACAAATAATAGGGACACAAACAACAAATGGAGGATTACAGATGAAGAAGACATTTAGGAAATCATACATTCGCAAACTTTTCCAGCCCTATCGCTTTGGCTTACTCTTGTTTTCCTGCCTAATTGGTATCACCCATCCCATTCAAGCAGAAACGAAAAAAATACCCAAAAATGTCATCCTGCTAATTGGCGATGGCATGGGGTTAGGTGCAATGGAAATCGCCCGGCAATTCGAATATGGTAAAACAGGTGTTTTACATATGGAAAAACTGGACCATGTCGCCTTGATGCGCACTTATTCAGCCAATAATCATGTCACCGACTCGGCTGCTGGCGGGTCCGCAATTGCCACTGGTGTTAAAACCAACAATGAGTCAATCGGCGTCGATGTTAATGGCAATGAAGTGGACAGTGTATTGGATGCATTTGAGAACCACGGAAAAAAAGTCGGGATCATCTCGACCAATATGGTAGTCGATGCCACCCCTGCAGCCTTTGGCGCAAGTGTGCCGAACCGTTGGACGGGTGGGGCCGATATCGCGAGGCAGCTCTTCGACAACCAAATTGACGTCATTCTCGGCGGAGGGGCCAGCTATTTTGGAGAAGATAAGCAAAATGGCGAGGATTTAGTCAAGAAATTCAAAAAAGCAGGCTATGGAATTGCGACGACTAAAGACGAACTCAGTTCCATTCATAAAACCGACAAGCTTTTGGGCCTATTTCACCCGACTTATATGAATTTCAAGCTTGATAAAGAAGTGATGCATTCCCAAGAACCATCACTGCCCGAAATGACAGCCAAAGCAATTAGTGTTTTGTCTCAAGGTGACAAAGGGTTCTTCTTGATGTCTGAGGGTGCACGAATTGACTCGATGGAGCATGCAGCCGATTTCACAGGGATATGGAAGGAAACGATCGAATTTGATCAGACCGTGAAAGAGGTTGTCCATTGGGCCAAGAACAGAAATGATACGCTAATCGTTGTGCTCGCGGACCATGAAACGATGGGAATCTCCGCATCTGAAACGATGAACATCGCAGCCTTAAAAAAAATTCGGGCATCAACTGAATTTATGTCCAAACAGCTTACGTTCGATAGAAATCATGAAATTAAACCAGAAAGTGTTTCTTCCGTATTCAAGAACTATGCCCATATATCCCTTACCGATAAAGAAGTGCGCCAATTCATTAACAACGTAAGAAAGAACCGAACGCTCGTCTATCCGCAGCATCGTATCGATTGGGAAATCGGCAGCACCATCGCCAGACACTATAAGGCAGGCGTAGCTGATCGGAGTATTCGCGCTGCCAGTTCAACTGGAGGTCATACAGCCAATATGATTCCCGTTTTCGCCGCAGGTCCAGGCAGCGAAGACATTGATGGGGTCATTGAAAATACCGATATCTCAAAAATCATCACTAAAGCCGCCGATGTCCCCTTCACGCCCGGTGAACATAAAGCAAAAAGCGAGGAATGAACTCATTCCTCGCTAATGATGATTGTTGCTAACTATATTGAATTTGAAGCAGATGAAAATCCTTCTATTGTTCAAATAACTGCATATCGTAAGTGTTCTTGATTTGTTTGCATATGCCACGTGACGCCTGCGTGGAATGCGTGTCTACGTGAGAATACTCAGGCGCGAGCACCGCGGACGCTCCCCAACCATCTCTGAATAAGGGAGCACCTTAAGTGCAATGAAACGGTCGACGTACAGATTCACCAAAACTGGATGACTCCAGAAGCAGCGCCTTTCATCTTCATTTCTTGACATGTTTCTTCTGTACAAAACCGACTTGGCTTCCCTTTTTCACTTTATACCACTCACCTTGTTGAGCCAATATCGTGAGAGCTTGATCCTCATAAAGCGTTCCGCTCGTTTTGGAAGAAGAATCTGCCTTTTCTTTTATCCGTATTTCCCTTGCTGCCACGATTCCCATCGTCTTCCTAATCGGGATTTTCGTTGAGACGGCTTCCTCGGCATCGCCCCCATCCTTGGCGGATATCAACACCGTAAACATCCCGTTCGATATACTCCCAAAATCCCAGTTAACCGATTGGCGCCCTTTCTTGAACTCCCTTTCGGCAAGGACGCCCACCACTTTGCCTTTGCCATTCTTGATTTCCACTGCCACTTTCGAATTTTCGTTTATCGTAAAGGCGATGTTCACTTTTTCTGTACTGTAATTTCCCATTGTTTCGACATCGGTGATTATTGGTTGCGGCGTATCTTTGCTCACCTTGAATTCCAGTGTCTCCCTTGCTTCCATCCCGCTTCCATCCCTGGCAGAGGCTACTGCTGCATATGTACCATTGTGTACTTTATCAACATTCCAGACCGCCACATAACTTCCCTTTTTCAATGATTGTTCATTGACTGGTGTCGTTATCGTTTTGCCTTCATCACCTTTAATCATGAGCGATACGGTTGCAGCTTCTTTAAGCGAATAGGTGATAGTGACTTTATCATTAACAGAATCATGCTTCGCTTTCATGTTTATTGACTTCGCATTTTTAATGGGAATCTCTTCGGATATCTCTGATGCTTCTCCATATTCCCTGGCAATAGTAGTGTTAGGATAGTAAAATGCTAATATCTGCTGATACGCTTGACCTGCCTCCGCCCTTGTCTTGGCGCCAAATTGGCTTAAGCCGACTCCATGACCGTAGCCAGACCCTTCAATGTCAATTTTGGAAGAATCGGATCCCGAATGGTCCACCAAATAGCTTTTCATCACTTCTCGACCGACCATGCCCCTGATTTTGGAAGCTGGTACATTAGTAAGCTCAACCTTTTGCTCTTTAAGTTTCCCGCTTTCATTAACGAGACCTCTGGCATAGAATTTTAGTTTAATGGACCCTTTCGTTGCCCGCCCGCCCGTTTTTTTATCAGTAAAGCTCAAAACGGGAATTTCGGTTATTTTTATATCCCGGTTCGCATATCCATTACTTTTCAGCCAAGCTTTTAGATTAGGTACAATCGTTTTATCTTTTTCCTCTACACGCGTCCACCATTCAGCTGGCTTCGATAAGTCTTTGTTTGACAGATCGATTTGTTGCTTATCAAGCGTTATCGTCCATTTCGTTTTTGGATCATAGGCATCTTCTTTTATAGCTAAATAGCCTAGAGGATTTCCTCTTGACCAAACATTGGAATTCAATTCGGTCATGCCTCCATTGCTTGAGGAAAAGAATGCCTCGATTATTTCCCCATCATGCTTGATTACCATACCGGCTGTCTGTTCGATGGCGGTATTCGTGCGCCTGCCACCATCCGCCCCTCCATACACTTGATAGGATATCGTATCATCGATCATTTCCGCTTGGTGGTGAGTAGCATATGTCCGGGCGGCAACCGCTTGTGCTTTCAATGCTTCAGGGTGCCACAGTGCAGGCATTTCGTTCGGAACGACACCCCTTAAATAATCCTCGATATGCACATGATTGATAGGCCGGATGTAACCTCCAGCCACTGTAAATAAAAATGATCCATGATACGGCCGGCCATTAATGGACAGTAAAGCATCTCCCTTAACCGGAATGATTTTTAATAAAGCAAATGATCCCAATTTCTTGGACTCTTTATACGCGGCAAGTTTTCCTGACTTCACGTTCAAAGTCATCTCTTCTCCTGCCTTGATGAAAATCTCTCCTCTGGAAGTCTGGTAATCCCCTGTTGCCGTTATTTTGACACTCGTCTGATTTCCTAAATAGTTCTTCAATTTCACTTCCATCGTTGCATTCTCTTTAGCTGCAATTGCTTCATGTGAAGGAAATATAGCAAAAATGATAAAGAAAGCCATAAACAAACCCTTTAAACTTCCCATTCCTTTCAACCTCTTTCCTACCTAGTTATCTTTCAAAGATTTTCAACAGCTTCTATAATTTGATTCATTATAGATTCTGGATATCTTCCCTATATTCCTTCATTCTCTATCAAAACTTCAATGCTGTACTCACATGAAAAAAAAAACTGGACATGGAAAGATCCACATCCAGCTTACTTACCGTTTATTTCAAATACTTCTTTAAGACAGGCTTCATATGATCGACAACGACATGGCTGCCGCCTCTTCCCTTTACATCTTCAACCATCCAGGCCATGAGGAGCTCCGGGTCTTCCGTGTCCACGGCTACAAACCAGCCATTTTCCGTTCCATCGGAATTTTTGGATGCCTTGATTTCAGCCGTTCCCGTTTTGGCTGCGATTTTGATACCCAAATCATTAATACCATGTCCACTCCCCTTAGGGTGTTCCACTACCTGCGTCAGCATTTTAGTGATTTTATTCGCTTGCTCAGCAGTCATGGCATTTTCCTTCCATATTTCCTTTTCTTTTTTATCTCCTGACAGCAACGTAGGCTTGACGATGTTTCCTTCATTCAAGAAGGCTGAATAGGTCATAGCCAGATGAAGCGTGCTCATTTGGACCTGCGCCTGACCATATCCAGCATCAGCCAAGCGACCTTCACTGTCGATTTTCCCGATGCTTGACGCCTTTATCGGATAATCGTAGTTCAATGGTTCATCAAAACCAAACGCTTTGAGTCCACTTGTGAATTTTTCCTTACCAAGCCCTAAAGCTTTCTGAGCAAAATAAATATTATCAGAATATATTAAAGCCTTCTCCATATCGATGGCAACACCCGGGTCAGAGACCCTTGTGATGGAATGGTCTTTCCATGTCGATTTAGCCCATATTTTTCCTTGGATATTGATTGCCTCGTTCGGATCCACTCCATTTTTCAAAGCGATTGCGGCAGTGAGGGCCTTTATCGTCGACCCCGGTGCGAAGGTCGAACTGAAACGATTCAGCAGCGGCTTTTTGGAATCTTCCTCCAGCGCTTTTCGCTCCTCATTTGTTATCCCAAAAACATATTTATTGGGGTCGAATGAAGGACTCGATACAAGTGCAAGCGTTTCGCCCGACTTCGGATCAAGTGCCGTTGCAGAGCCGACTTCGTTCTTATATTGCTTGAAGATATCCTTTTGAAGCTCGGCGTCGATGGTTAATGTAATGGTCTCTCCCTCTTCAGCAGGCTTTTCAGCGATCACTTTTTCTTCGCCATCTTCTGATTTAATATAAATCTTGCCGCCTGGCTTTCCTTTCAAGCGTCCTTCCAAAACTTCTTCAAGACCGCGCTTGCCAATGACGTCACTTGCGGTATAACCCTTCCCTTTCAACTTTTCCAGGTCTTCGGCAGATGCTTCACCGACATATCCAATCAGATGGGCCGTAGCATCTTTGTATGGATATATCCGGGATTCCGTATTATTGACCGATACCCCAGGAATGGCCAAAAGCTTTTCCAATGTTGAAGAATTATCATTGGACATTTTCTTGATCGGTACAAAATAACCGGGCTTCACCCATGTTTGATTTAACTTCTTATCCAGTTCGTCGGTGGACATATTAAGGATTCCAGCGACCTGTTTGACCGTTTCGGTTTCGTTGGCCATTTTCTCAGGCACAATCCCCACTTCCGCGACTGTTCCATTCATGGCAAGGCCGCGCTCATTTCGATCGACAATTTCCCCGCGGATGGCTGGATATGTTTGAACAGATATCTTTTCACCTGCTTGCAGCTGGGGGAAAATATAGCTTTCATCCCACTTGATGTACCAATTTTCCTTGTCACCTTCGCCTTCCTTGACAAGGGTAGCTTGATGATCGGAGCTTACCTCCCCCACCAGCGTCGATAGATCAACGGTATAAGCAAGGTTTACTTCTTCTCCATCTTTATGCTTTTTTTCTTCTTTGGGCTTTTTATAATCAACCTTTAATTGGTCTACCTCTATGCCGTTATAAATTTTTTCATAACGCTTCGCAAATTCATCCGCGCTAATGTTTTTTTTCGTTTCAGGTGACAGATATTCGTACATCTTTGTAAAATCCTGTTTATTCCAAAGCTTGGTGTATGCCGCAAAGCGCTCTTCCGGACTTGGCTCATCCGAGCAGCCCGCCAGGAAAAGTACGCTCATCAACAACAAGCTGGAAACTATAGCTAGTTTCTTCATGAGTTCCTCCTAATGAATAGTTAGAATGATATACATATAGTTTATCAAAATATTAGAGGGAATGGGGGAATTTGTATGACCATTTTCTTTATTTTGCTACTTTATCCTATTTTCACTAAAGCAAAAGTCCTACACATCGATATAAAACTCAGCAACTAGAAAAAAACAGGTCCATCTACACGTCAAAAAAAGCTGATTCCCAATAAATATGCCGCACCCCCACGAGTGCCGCTGGCAAATCAAGTCCTTTAAGTGCAAAGCAAAGGGCAAAGTCTAGACCCTCCACCTAGGGTTGATGGAGCTCCTAACCTAGATTCCTTCCAGATTGGAGTTCAAAGTAAGGCGCGAGAATCCTCCGGGAACTGCGCGTCTACGTGAGACCCCGCAGCTAAAAACGAGGCTGCTGAAAAACTTACGATACTAAATTAATCATTGTTTATGAAACAAAATTTGCTCAGTTCCTGTTCGATACGGAACAGGAACTGAGCTATTTTTTCTTATTTAGTTACTTTTCTGCATCTATTATCGTGAGAATTCGTTTGAGGTTGACTGCGAAAATGGCTGTTGCTCCTTGGATGTTCATGCCTAATAGAACCGTTGATGATGCTTCATCATACCCGTGTCTGTGTTTGAATTCACTGTTCTTCGCCTCAATAGTTTCTTTACTTTTCCCGATTAATTCTTGTAGGTATTTCCCATCACTTTTTTCACCAGTTGTAATAATCGCAGCTGTAATGATGCGTTCATCGCTCATCGCAATATGTGTTTTAATATCAAAAAAAGAAGAATCAGCTGTTTTATTTCCAACGCGAGCATCCCGGTCACTGGAAAAGCTTAGCTGTTCTGTGTAATCTTCCACGACTTCTTTTAATACATTTAATTTTTCCTTCACTGCTGGAATGGATGCGATTTGTGGCTCATTCTCAACTATGGTAATAATTTCACTGCAATATTCTACTTCTTCTTTTACTTCGTTGGAAGTGGGTTTTGAAGGGAATTTAGTTTTCATTGATTCATCGATTTGATACACGGCTTTTCGAACATTTTTTGATTTCTCTTGTAAAAATTCTTTGGGTGATTTTTGGTTATAACGTGCTTTTGTATGTGTGGCATCAACAATAATGGTTTTACTTTTAATGATTTCTTTTTCAAGTGCAATCTCAACGCTCTTCCCAATAAGCATGTCTAATAAACTCACATCTTGTAGGCGGAGTTTACGAAATTTCGTTAGTGAGCTTGGATTAATGACGGGATCTTCAGGTGCCATTTCTAAGAAGTATTTAAACGACATATCATATTTTGATCGCTCTACTACATCCACATCTGATAGGTCAAAAAAAGATTTTAATAATAGATACTTAAACATGCGAATAGGCGAGACGGCATTGCGACCATTATCTAGGCAATATTTATTTTTTAATTCTTCTAGAATGAAGGAAAAGTCAACGAGTTCATTGATTTGGCGAAGCATATTGTCTTTTGGGACAACAAAATCGTAAATGGCCATAAAGGGACTAAGATTGAAAGATGCTTGATTTGAAATCATTTGGATACCACCTATACATTAATATCCTAAGTGTAATGCATAAAAGGGGTGGAAAGTTTGACTAACTCGAACTTTCCATCCCCTAAGTTTAAAATTTGGACTTTTTCAGTGCCCTCGGCTGAAAGCCGAGGAGGCTCACGGACCGCCGCTTGATTAGGGAGCGCCTGAAGTGCAATGAAACGTTCGAAGTACAAAAACAAAAAAAGTAGACACCCTCCATCATCGAGGTTGTCTACAGACCGAATCCTGAACATGAATTCAGGATTAAAGCATTCTTTTTTTCCGGCTCTTTTTCTCATGCAACCATTTTTTCAAGAAGAAAAAGCCCAAGATGGATGTAATGGCAAGACCGCTTGTCGTAACGAATACTGCCACCCACTCATATAAGGTATAATCCATATACGCTTTCCACGGTAACTTCTTTTTCCAATCTTCAATATAGAGATTCATCCCGAATATTCCCGAAACGACGGTATAAATCGTTAGGATCTGCAAGAGATAATTACTACTCTTACCAGACAATTTATCCTGATTTTTATAGAGGTAAGAAAGCGTCTCTTTTACTTCATTATAGAGAGGACCGATCCTAAAGGTATCGTCCGTAATCTTGAATAGCTCTTTACCAGACGCCGTACTATTGACTTCAGTGAATAAATATTTTGCAGTAAACTCCGTAATCATGAAAATCAACTGCTCGGTATCAGATTGATCTTTTTCAATATCTATTTGGGAATGCTCATGTACCAGCTTTAGAAGCACAATTTTATAATAAAAGGAGAGCAATATTGAATAAAAGTTTTGGCCGTACATTTCACTAGCCAATTGCCGTTCCAGCTTGCCCTTCGCTTTCGTCAAACAAGCGAAATGGTACAAACTTGTTACATAAAAGGTTTCCTCACCCCACCTGTCATACACCCTCTTCTGATAATACTTATCAATATAAGCGGGGTTTGTTGCCCCGATATATGGCTCTCCGTCACTGTCGTATCCATTCAGTTCACTGGCCCTAAATAAATCCTCCTTACTTATGTCACGATGCTCAGGGAGTGCAATATAGCTGATGACGTACATCCTTTCATCGATAAAGAACGGTAAACTTCCGAAATACGTGGAATCCGTCTGCTCTTCATCCATATATTCCTCCATTGGCGGCAATAGCTCGTTGAAGATGAAATCCTTCACTTGTTCATACTGGTTCTTCCTGCAGCCTACTTTTGTCTTCTGTTCATCGTCAGCAATCGGTTCGAGAATTCGAAATGTATCTCCAAAATAAAGCACATCATCGTACGAAAGATTTTCAGGTAATGTAATACGCAAATTCATCATGCCAATATGAAATGGGCATATGAAGATATCGATAGAATTAATAATGAATGAGGTATTTAAAAAGGGGGATTCAAACGTGCAATCAATATCCAGTTTCTTCGTAAAACGCCGCAGTCCTTCTTTTTCTTTTAAGTTCGCTGGAAATAGGATTGGCTCGATGTATGGCATGAAATACTTTTCCAAATTACGATGTGATACTTGATGGTTACCGTAAAATTGATTTTGCTGGTCCATATCTCTCAAGTTCAGGAAAACGAAATGATTTTCAAGCAACTTTCCCACAAACGTTTCGATCTTATTCCCTTCGAGCGTAAACGGAAAAAGGAATTGCTGAAAACTCCCCTTCGTGGAACCATTATTTTCTAGCTTCATTTCCATAATTTATATTCCTCCGATTAAACATGGATGTTCAAGGTTTAATTCAACTTGTTTCTTATGTTTACCCATGTTTACGTAATCAAAACGAAACATTTCATAGAAATAAAATGGACAAATTACTTTTTCATAAAAAAAATCCCCCAAGCTAATGCTCGAAGGCCATCGAAAAGGGTTCTTCAACCCTCTTCACTATAGGGTACTAGAAACTGATGTTTCTAATGAAAAATCCGATATTCGGATCATTTTAGCATGTATTATAAAGAAGGTAAAACACGGAATTTCTCCATATATAAGCTCTACACCTCAATAATCGCTATATGTTCCAATTAAACCGGAACTGACAAAAAAATATATAACTATAGGAATAAAGAAATCACTCCGCAGCTCCCTTTGTGAATTCTAGTTTTAAGTATGCGAAAAAGGGGAAATGAAAAAAAGAAAAGGAGAGACATCATGAAAACTAATAGCAATAAACAGCCCTTGAACTATTTAAAACAAACACATAGCTCTAAACCGACTGAAAGAAAACAAATGAGCGATTTCATCAAAAAAATGAAACTGCATGGCCAAAACACTCATTTAAATGGAAAAAACTCATGACACGAATAGGAGGTCATGAGTTTTTGTGATTAGGATGTAATTTCATTTCCCTGCAGGTTGTGCCGCACACATTTTTTGATACCGATTACATTCAAAAAATGTTGGATTTTCTTCATGGAGGTTGCCTGGTATTCATCTACAATGGAAAATTTTTTAATGTAAGCGACTTTTTCTTGTACATCTGTATCTATATGATCTTGGTTGCAATCTTTTTCTTCTGATTTTTCGCATGTATACACGACAGCCTCACCAATTTTCCTGGTCGCCTTATCAAAATAAAAAGAAAACACAATGGCACATTCATCATCGTAAAAAGAGGGTTGAACTTTCATATTAATATCAATCATCAATTTTACACCTCTCTCCGTTTTGTTATATAAACTATAACAAAATCCGTAAGGGGAAATAGGTGTTCCAAACTACGCTACCGCTTCTCCCACACCCTCCAAATGAACCGTACATCAGTCATGCATGGATAATTATAACTACAGGAATATGCGCAAAAGAATAATAATAAAGTTAAATCAAAAAAAGACACTCCCTTTTGGAAGTGTGTATTATACATTCGTTATTTTATGCCTTAGTAAATACTGAAGGTAATTCAAAAACGCTTGGCAGTTCAGCTGGTGAAACGCCACCTACTAATACTATCGCAGTTACTAAAAGAAAGGATACAGTGATTCCCTTAAAAGCTTTTTTCATAGGTACTTCCTCCTTATTTTTAATAAAATATTGGTTTTAATAGAAATAACTTCTATAGTTGTATTTAACCATAGTTTTATTTTAAAAGTTTTAGCTATTCTGAAACGCAATACATATTTTAAATGATACATTCTATTTTATACTTCTATTTTCCACTAAAAATATAACTCTAGGCATATTTTAAGGAGATTTAACATGGATTTCTTTGCAGTAGGGAAAAAAATAAAAGAACTTAGAAAACAAATTGGTCTTTCTCAAGAAGAACTTTCAGAAGGCATTTGTACTCAAGCCCAAATCAGTAAAATTGAAAAAGGCGATGTCTATCCATACGCGACTACTTTATACTTAATTTCTAAAAGGTTAGGTGTCGATGTGAATTACTTTTTTGACATCGGTATGACACCGAGATTAGATTATGTACAAGAAGTTTCCCATCAGTTAAAAATTGCTCGAAGAACAATGAACTATCAAGAAATGAAGGAAATTGTTAGAACAGAAGAGAAAAATCCTTTATTTACTCAAAATAAACAAAACCACCAATTACTCATATGGCACAAAGGCATATATGAGTACATGATGAATAAAAATCTCGATAAAGCTATTCAGTATCTCGAAGAAGCGATTGCTTTATCGGATTTAACAGACAAGGTTTACTCTGAGCGGGAAATTGAATATCTACTTAGTATGGGCGTTATATATTTTGAAGAGAAGCTCTATGAAAAGGCCCGATCTATAGATAAATTGGCTCTAACTCATTTGAACCATTTACCCTTTTTAAATGATAAAACGATAAAAACAAGATTATATTATAATTCTGCAAGGGTTTCCACACGCTTAGAGGATTATAATGCATCCATCACGTACTGTATGGAAGCTATCAAGTGGTGCTTACAGGAAGATCACTTGTACCTTTTAGCTGAGTTACATTATCATCTGGGTTATAACTATGAATTGCAGGCAGACTATAAACATGCTAAAAAGTACATGGAAAGAGCCCGCTTGATCTTTGATTTACAAAAAGAAAAACGATTCGTTACTTTTATTGATGAAAAATTCAAAGCTTGGGAAACCAAATTAAAAAGTCATTAAGAAACAGCCATTCCCCACTGGAATGGCTCTTCCCATTCGCCACGATTTCCAAAACCTCTATTCTACATTTCAAATTCCAAGCCAAAATGAAGTATAATAAAGAGATGCTTCAAAAAAGGCACTTTTAAAAAAGGTTTCGGCCCTAAATGTTAAGTTTTATGCAGTGTAAGTGGATGAAGATTTTGAGGCTTGGTTAACATGAATGCCAGTTATTCCTGTTTGGAAGGCTATATATCCGTTTCATACCGCTTATATTCAAGGCGATTTTTGACGATATTGACTTTTATAGGGTTTTATTAAATATACGGCTAAAAGCAGTGATTGGAAGATGAAAAAGTCCAGTTATCGAGACAGAAAGTCAAAGCACTGATGATTCATGATCAGGTAAAAATATAAACTTTGGTAAGCGGGGCTTGTCCCTGAAGGAGGAGAGTATGGAGCGGGAGTTGTTGTTAGGTGGGGAGCTGCTGGCGGAATTTTTGGAAGCCGGGAATCCAGATGATTCGGACGTGGTGAATCAGGGACTCCAGTTATACCGTCAGGGGCTTGTTGAAATTAAAGAAGAAGCGGCAGATATGATTGCGGCTGAGGTACAGGACGAAACGCGTCATAAGGCTAGGTTGAATCTCATCTTCCCTCAGGATGGAAGCTGTACATGTGATTCAAGGTTCATATGCCGGCATCAAATGGCCGTTTTCTTTTCCGCGTATTCGGATTACGCCAGTGTTTCCGACTGGCTGAGCGAATGGAAAGCACCAAAGAGTGAATCGACGGCACAAGCGCTGCAGCAAGTAAAACGTGCAAGTGAAATACTGAAACAAGCGGAGGATAAATCGATTACGCTAGATAAAAGCTATCCATCATGGAAGCAATTCGTGGACGTCACCTTCTCGGAACATGTCGAGCCCCATATTGGCGAACCAAACTATATGATCGAAAATCATATACAAACATACTTTAAACGCCTTAGTTCAAAGGCTCCCATGGAACGGGAATGGAAACTGCTTTACCATTTCGTTACACAATTTTGTACGATGCAGCTGACACTGAAAATGATTCAGCTGCATAAAAGCCAGACGCAAGCGGTCAGGGTCTTTTATGCACTTGCTGTCGACCTTGCGGAAGAACTGCATGAAACCGTGCAGCCGCTTAGCCGGCAAGCGCGGCCCTTCGCTTTTGATCCCTTCGTTTTCAGCATCAAGGAAGATGTAGCTAAGCTGCTGGACGGCGGATTTGGTCTTGAATATGAAAAGATCGATCTGTACAGGGAAATTTGGAGCTACTTATTCTCCAACTCCTCGTGGCGCAGAGAAGAGCTGGAACGAATCAAGGAAGAACTTCCAGACAAGTATATGGGCACGACGGAGAGGACGTCCTACTCCCTTGCAGCCATTCACCTATCCCTTCTGGAGAATCAAGATAAACAGGCAATTGAACTTCTCCTGGATTTGAAGAAGGATGCCTGTCCATACATTTTCTATTGGCTGAATCTCCTGTCTGAATCAGATAACCGGTCACGGGCCATTCCTTTCATTGAATTCATCATCGCCAATGTCCAGGAGTTCCTCGCAGATTTAACCGATTATTATCAGCGGGTGGACTTCGTAAGGACGTTTACAACTTTGATCAGCAATTGCTGTTATAAATTGAAACGAACAGATTTACTCGAGAAATTTTACAGAGCCACCCTTCCACACAGCTATTGGAACTATGCAAATTTTCTTTTTGAACAAGGACAATACAAAAAATGGGTGGAGATGCATATTTATTCTGAAATCAGCATTGATTTAATCAGCAGTGAGTCCATTAAAGTGGTGGTCTCTAAAGAACCTGAGTTAATTCTGCCCCTATACTATCATGCGGTACAGGAAAAGGTATCGTTAAAAAACAGGCCTGCCTATAAACAAGCCGTCCGTTATTTAAAAAGAATGCGCACCATTTATAAAAAGACCAAAAAGGAAGACGTTTTCGAACGCTATATATTATACGTAGCCGACTCAACCAAACGGCTTCGCGCTTTCCAAGAAGAACTAAAAAGGGGTAAGCTTATCGATGTTTAATCCAGGGAAATTAAAAATCAGAATAGCGGCTCTCGAAAACGGATCTTACGCCTTAGGTGTCGCCAATGAAGACAATGCCTTCCTCAACACGAATCATATACGCAGGCTGCTCTTCAATTGGGATGACGCAAGCTTTTATGGCACGAAAATGACTACGGATATCTTGGATGGCAATCCTGTATTCATTCTTGATGCGTGGGGACTTCTCAATTTTTTTGCGAAGGAGAGCTTCAACTCCTTCATAGAATGGGAATGGTCCGAGATTTCATCGCTATGCCTTGCAGCGGCACCCGTTCTTCATGAGTCGATCGAGGCCGGCATCACCGTACCCGATTTCACCAATCTGCAGCTGGACTCCATAGGCTGGAAGCTTCCGGAAGAAGTCGAGGACGAATTCGTCCCTTCATTTTGGGAAGAAAGCATAGCACTGGATCTCCCTTCGCCTGAAGCGGAAACGAATCGGTCATTCATCGAAAAATGGTATAACGGTGCCGCCAACATGTATTTAAAGAATTATTCTCCCATGCAGCATAAATGGAGCGAAGCTGTCGGTGCTTTAAAGGATTCGAGACTTTCCCCTGAAGAGCTGCAGGCCTTTTTTGACAAAGAAAGCTGGCAGGAGTGGCTTGGAACAAAGCCCGATCCGAAGCCCTTCACTATCGGCCTTCGTTTAACTGAGCCTCCTGACGGAAATGGGCCGTGGATACTCGACGTAACCCTTCGTTCCAAAAGGGATGAGAATATCATTGAAACTTATACCGGAAAAAAACTGCCGCGCGGCTGGAATAAGTATGCAAGTGAAGTGGTGCGGGCCACGAAACGCTGGCAGCTCGTCGTGCCCTGGCTCGGAGAAAATGGCCGGCTGAAAAGGGAGATTTCGGAAACGGACGCATGGGAGTTCTTGACCGATGCAAGTGAAAAACTGCTATTCCTTGGCGTCGAGATCCTGCTTCCATCATGGTGGCTTGCCTTGAAGGAGTCTTCCTTGAAGGTGAAGGCCAAAGTAAAGAGCCAAACCAACCGCGGCCCTTCATACGTAGGGCTGAAAGCTTTAATGGATTTTGATTGGCGTTTCTCATTGAATGGCAAGGAGCTCACTGAGGCGGAGTTCGAGGAGCTCGTTGACCAAAAAAGGCGTCTCGTCTTCATTCGCGGTCAATGGGTCAAGCTTGACCCGGCTTTCATTAAACAAATTCAGGTGCTGATGGAAACAGCCAATGAAAAAGGAATACAGCTGTCAGACTTGCTTCAGCAGGAATTATTGAATGGCGAAAATGAAGATAGTGATAACGATCCAGAAAATGATGATATGCTCCGAATTCAATTTGAATTGAATCAAGAGCTCCGTAAGATGGTCGGAAGGCTCAGGGAAACCAAAAACATTTCCGTCCTCCCCGTCCCTAATGAACTTCAAGGTGACCTTCGCCCCTATCAAAAGCTGGGCATGAGCTGGCTGCTTTTTTTAAGGGAGCATGGTTTTGGCGCTTGCCTTGCGGACGATATGGGGCTGGGAAAAACGGTTCAGATGATTGCCTACCTGCTTCATGTTAAAGACCAAGAAGAAGCAGGTAAAGAGCTACCCACGACAGCCAATGACGAGCAAAAGAGTGAAACGATCATCGTCGAAGAGGAATTCTGCACAGAGGACAGTGATGCGGTAGATATGACCGCCACACCTGTTGAACCTGTTTCCGTAAAATCTGCGCTCATCGTCTGCCCTACGTCGGTCCTTGGCAACTGGCAGAAGGAATTGGAAAAATTCGCGCCAACACTTAAAGTCCACCTGCATTACGGATCAAATCGATCAAAAGGTGAAGCGTTCATCAAAAAAGCGGCACAGCACGATATTGTGCTCACATCATATGGCCTGACGCATCAAGATGTGGCTGAGCTATCTTCAATCCATTGGAGCAGCGTCATCCTTGATGAAGCACAAAACATCAAGAACGCCCAAACCAAGCAATCCAAGGCGGTCCGCAAACTCAATGGCCAGCATCATATCGCTTTATCGGGAACGCCGATGGAAAACCGCTTAAGTGAGCTATGGGCGATTTTCGATTTCATTAACAAAGGATATCTTGGGACGCTGGGCCAATTCCAGGAAAAATATGTGGCCACCATCGAACGGGATGAACAGAAAGATAAAATCAAGGAATTGCAGCGTTTAATACAGCCATTTTTGCTCCGCCGTACAAAACGGGATAAAGATGTCGCACTCAATCTTCCTGATAAGCAGGAGCAGAAGGAATTCGTCCCGCTTACCACCGAGCAAGCATCGTTGTATGAACAACTGATCAAGGATACCTTCGCTGATATTGAACAACTGTCAGCCTTTGAACGAAAAGGCATCATCCTGCAGATGCTGAATAAGCTGAAGCAACTTTGCAATCACCCAGCCCTTTATTTAAAAGAGACGGATAAGGAGAACATCATGAAGACGGCGAATCGATCGGGGAAACTCGAGAAGCTGACCGAGCTTGTTGATGCCGTCCGCGAACAGGATGAAAGCTGCCTCATTTTCACGCAATATATCGGGATGGGCAACATGATGAAGGAATTGCTGGAGAAACGGTATAACATCGAAGTTCCATTCCTGAACGGAAGTGCGAACAAGAAGCAGCGTGATGAAATGATTACACGCTTCCAAGATGGCGAATTCCCCATCTTCATTCTCTCATTAAAGGCTGGCGGAACCGGCCTTAACCTAACAGAAGCAAACCACGTGATCCATTATGATCGCTGGTGGAACCCGGCTGTCGAAAATCAAGCCACCGACCGCGCTTACCGAATCGGACAGCAGCGGTTCGTTCATGTTCATAAACTAATCTGTACAGGGACACTCGAAGAAAAGATTGATCAAATGCTTGATAAAAAACAAGCATTGAACGACGAAATCATCAGCAGTGACAACTGGATCACCGAACTTTCCACAGAGGAAATCAAGGATCTGGTCGCACTTCAATAAGGTCGAAAAGGAGAATGCTTATCGAATGGCATTCTCCTTTTTCGTGTTGAATATTCGCCAAACCCGGCTCGACACAGTTCAAGAGAAAATCGATTCAAAAGTTGAACTCATCATATAGAGAGCCGTAATCCAGATGATGATTGCCGAAATCTTATTTAACATCCTTAGAAACTTTCCAGAAGTATCAACCTTTTTCAATACTCGCCCTGCAAGACATAGTCCATGAAACCAGCACCATGACACCGTGATGCACGTTATCGTGAAAATCACTTTATCCGTTCCTGAATAAACAAGCGAGCTTGAACCGATGACACCGATCGTATCCAAGATTGCGTGTGGATTCAGCAATGATACCGATAAAGCAAATACCATTTGTTTTTTGGCGGACATTGGCTTACTATGAGCATCTGCCTGTGGATTCGCACCGGAAGACCAAATCTGAAAACCCATAAACAATAGAAATACGACGCCAATAATGAGTAATGCCAGACGCAGCCAATCATATTGCATGACAATTAACGAAACGCCGAAAATGGCCAACAGAATGAGAGCTGTATCACAAATGGCAGCTGTAATCGTTGCAGGCAATGCTTTTTTTATGGTCGGCTGGATTGCCCCTTGATTGAAAATAAATACATTTTGCACCCCTAATGGCAGGATCAGGCCTAATGCCAATAACAATCCATGAAAAAATGGTCCCATACGAATACCTTCCTCCCTCACATTCAGTATAATGAATAAAACGAAGGAATTGACCATCCATTTGAGAGGAATTCAACCCAACCAATTAATGATGAATCGAACAGGAAAGGAGTGTTTTCTTATCATTATCGAATGGAGACCAAGCCGGAAATCCAGCCTATCCCTTCACCAGCAAATAGTGAATTGGATGAAAGAACAAATTACAAGCGGAGAATGGCCAGTGGCGACCAAGCTTCCATCGCAACGCTCATTGGCCGATTCTTTTGGCATAAACCGAAGTACGATCATATCGGCTATAGATGAGTTGATTGCAGACGGACTTTTGGAAACGAAGGTAGGGTCCGGCACATTCGTTTCCAACAACACTTGGAACGTGCTCGTCGCAAGCAAGCAGACCGATTGGAAAAACTATGTCCGCAATGGCCTGCACGAACCTAATTTACAGACGATTCAGGACATCAACCGCTATGAAGCAGACACTACCATGATCAGATTGGGCACCGGCGAGCTTTCACCAACACTATTGCCAGTAAAAAAAATTGAACAAACGATGCATTCCACCGCTTTTGATGCACACTCACTTGGATATTCCGATCCCAAGGGTGATAAAAGACTGCGTCAAAGCATAAGTGATCATTTAAAGGAAAAAGGAGTAACCGTAAGTCCGAGCTCGCTCATGGTCGTATCCGGAGGGCTTCAGGCACTCCAATTGATTGCAGTTGGCTTGCTTCAAAAAGGATCATTGATCTTACATGAATCGCCTTCTTATATAAATTCGGTTCACCCCTTTCAATCAGCGGGCATGCATTTGACAGGCTTATCAAAACAAAGCAGGGAAACTATCCCGAGACAAATAAAGCGAATTAATGGAAAGCAGAAAGCATCACTATTTTATACGGTTCCAACGTTTAACAACCCAACCAATTACACATGGACAAAAGAAGAAAGGCTAGATCTCCTATCTCTATGCAAAAAGGAACAAGTTCCAATTATTGAAGACGACGTTTACGGTGATTTATGGTTTGAAAAAGAACCGCCGCCACCCTTAAAATCCTTTGATGTCGATGGTCTGGTCTTGCACATTGGCAGTATGTCGAAAACATTAAGCCCAGGGCTACGCATCGGATGGATTGCTGGGCCGATGCCTGTTATCGAACGCTTGGCGGATATTAAAATGCAAATGGACTACGGCTCGAGTGCACTATCGCAGCAGCTTGTAGCAACATGGCTATCACAGGGCGATTATTCGAAGCATTTAGATTGGCTGCGGCGTGAACTTATCGCACGCAGGGATTTCACATTAGCTCTTCTCAATCAATATTTTGAGGGAATCGCCAACTGGCATATACCTCAAGGGGGTTTTTATATATGGTTAGAATTATGCAAACCGATTGTAAATCCAACCCTCTTCAAGCTAGCGATAAAGGAACACCTACTCATCAATCCAGGGTACATATATGAACCAAATAACCATACGCATCTTCGGCTCTCGTACTCATATGCATCTGAGGAACAACTAACTTATGGGATTCGAACCCTCTCAAAAATCATCCGGCGGTTGATTTAATTATGTGAAAGGCGATCGAGGGCAAGTGAAAATGACTTAAGGTTTGCACTTCACTAATTGGGTCACGAAAAGGCTGCCACGGCAGCCTTCTTGTTTAGCTAAAGAATTGCTCACTTTTTTACATTCATCTCACTTAAATTGCTGATGAAAAAAGAATGGTGTTTTCCGTGATCGATCATGATGTGCTCAAGAATGGCATGAATCCCCCCGCCTTTATTTAAATGATATTCTTCTGAACTATCTTCAATCGTAATCAATTCTTTATGCGGGTCGTAATTAATCGATGTTCTAGCACCATTTTCAAAAAAAGAAAGGGTTACTAACTGGCTTAGTGGATAATTTTGATATGTTGAATCCGAGAGGGGCATTTTTTCAAATGGAGAACTGACATGTTGAAGCGCATCAAAAAAACTCGGTCTTGCCAATGAAGCCGGATCACTGTCTCTTTTTTCGAATTTCACTGTAATTCCAGGAACATCATCATTGCTCGAACCTTGCTTATAATTCATAGAAATCCTCCTTCCTAATGATTCCTTATACCTAATTCTTTTTTTCTCATGCGAATTACCTGCTAGATTATAAAAATATTTTCATCATACCCAATAAATCGTTTACAAATTAAACGGACCTACATCAAAAAACCGCTCCATGCATCTGTTACCGTGAAAAAAAAGATTGTAAATAATAGGATCCCTCTCTCCGACTTATTGCAGGAATGATAGATTGAAATGAAAGGTGCGAGACTTCTGCGGGAAATGCGCGTCTACGTGAGACCCCGCAGGCTGAAAGCCGAGAAGGCTCTCCGACCAACCGCGGAAAGGGAGCGCCTGCAGTGCAATGGAACGGTCTAGGTACACCACCACAAACTAGAGCCAAGTGGAATGCCATCTTCGTTTTCACGAACAGTGGAATGAAACGGAAGGTGCGACACTCCTGCGGGAAATGCGGTTTACGTGAGACCCCGCAGGCTGAAAAGCCGAGGAGGCTCAAGGACCGCCCGCGGAAAGGGAGCGCCTGCAGTGAAATGAAACGTTCAAGTATCAAAATAAAAAAAACTGTAGACAAACTCCATTATTACCCGAGTTTGTCTACAGTATGGGATTTATTTCCTTACTTTAAAAATGTTATATTCCTTCTTCGACTCATTTCCAGCAAGGTCGGTCACTTTAAATTCAATCTTGTTGTTGCCCGATTTAAGCGGCAGCTCCAATTTCTTTATTTCCTTCTTAAAAGCACGCATTTTGTATGGTTCCTTGAATTCATTATAAAACACTTCACTTCCGTTCAAGTAAAGGCGGATCTCATCGAAATTATCCTCTACCGTCACATCCACTTTTGGGTTTTTCGCTTTTACGCCCACAGTTGCCGGCACACCTTTAACCGTTAAACCTGGTTTTTTTGTATCAACCATGAAAATCCGTTTAAACGAAACCGTGTTATCCCATTTATCTGTCGCTTTAACCGTCAGGCTTTGGACGCCATCTCCCAATTTCTTTTCAAAAGAAAATCCATACGTTTTGCTCGTTTTGTTATATGTTACAGGGATCGTTTGATTGTCGATTTTAAATTCCTTGATTGCCGAGGCTTCCACGATTTCCCCTGTTATCTTGATTTTACTTTTATTGCTCACGCTTAAGGTTTCAGGGCTTGTAATCTTTACAGCCGGTGCATAATTATCGATTGGTGCTGTGTCTGTGGCTAATTCCGTTTCAGCCGCTTTTTCATTGCCTGCATGGTCAATTGCCACCACCTGAACCTTGTCCCCTCTTAGATCAGGCAGGGTGAATTGTTTCGAAGTCCCCGGAAGCGGATTTTCCAGGATCGATTTTCCATCGATCTGTACATCATAATAAGCTACTCCTGAACCATTCAAATTATCTTTACCTTGGATCGTTAACACGTTACCCTTTTTCGAAATCCTTACCGTTGGTTTTACCGTATCAATTCTGACCGGCATTTTAAACGTCTGCCATTGTGCACCCTCGTAATCTATTATCGCTTTAATTTCAAAATAATAGACACCATCTTTAGCCAATGAATTATTAACCTTACCATCCCATTTACGGGCAGGGTTTATGGAGTAATTAGCTACCAGGCCGCCATCAAAATAATCCTTACGCACATTATTCTCCGTGCGAAGTTTCCGGACTGATTTGTTTTCACCATTCAAGATACTGTATTCTACCTTTTTTGCGTTCCTTAAGAATGATAGGACCGGCACGAAGTCGTCCTGTGCCCCGTCACCATTCGGGGAAATCGCGATATGCTTGCTGTTGAATGTATCCCCTGCAGGGTCGGAGCCTAAGTAATTGAATTCTTTACCTGCTGTCGTTGCTGCGCCTGCCATACCGTAGAAGGACTTCTTATCATATACCGTTCCATCAAGGATCGGTGCTTTATCCCACTCTCCCTTAAACCCAACATACGGTACGTGCAGCTCCGGGTTGGTGTCGGTTGGATCCTTTAATGTAACGAACCCTTCGACAAAATATCCATTCGGGAAAACCTTGTTAATGTCGACAAGCGTTTCGAGATCATCGCCAAGCACTTTTGCTTTGGATATGTCGACTTTCACTTCAAACGTAATTGATTTTTTCGCTGGTACGGTTATGTTGCTTGTATCTTTATTATTGATTTTGATGGAAGCGTCTTTAATTTCCTGTGCTTCTAATTGATGAGCGGAATAACCGAGTTGACCTTTGATGGCATAATCGGTTTGGATATTTCCTTTTACATCATATTTGACTGCTTTGTTGCTGAAGTTTTCAACCTTCAAGGTAAATGCGAACGTATTGCCGACCTCTTTCATGGCAACCTTCGCTTCTTTCGTCCGTGTCTCGGTCACGACAGCCGGGGTCGATAGTGCAGAATCAAGCTGCATGACTCCAGAGCCCTGCCTGCGGGGTGAATATGGATTCTCCCAGCCAAATGCCTTATTGACGACACCTTGATCCGTCACTGGTCTTGACGTATTCATCATCAGGTCCTTTGCCAACTTGGCACGGGCAAATCCTGTTAATTTAAAGTCTTTATCCACTCTTCCCAGAACAAGGGCAGAACCGCCTGCTACATGTGGCGCCGCCATCGAGGTACCACTCAACATCCCATATTCATCGTTGTTCAAAGTCGAGTATATTTGCCCGCCCGGAGCAGTGATTTCTGGTTTGAAATCTAAATTCGGTGCCACGCCCCATGAACTGAATGCGCTCATTTTTCCCGCTTCCGGGTTTGCCGATTTTGTTTTATCGCCATTGAAGCTGATTTTAACCTTTTCTCCAGCGGTTAAGGCCGTTTTCAGCTTAGCTCCATCGGATTTCAACATGAACAGCTGGGGAATCGTGATGCTTGCATCTGTCGCCATTGAAATATATCCATCGGCATTGTTATAAATGATCACGCCTGCAGCTCCTGCTGCCTGGGCATTTTTAGTCTTATCGATAAAAGAAAGCGTGCCGCGCTCGATGAGGGCAAACTTTCCCTTCACATCAACTTTTGCAAGCTCCTCTGGCGTGCCGATTCCTGCCGCAACCAAATCATGCGTTTTTTCCTTTAAAGCATTGGGATGTACGCTTGACGCCGACATGAACGGTGCCTTTCCTTCTTGACCGTTAAAATTATAGGTCGCCGCATCCAAATCCATAAAGTTATTCTCGACGGATGCCACTTGCACCGAGTCATAAGCAAGACCAGGTGAGCCTGATACGCCGATATCGGGGTTCGAGGCTGATGGATTGGCAAATCCGTTTCCAAAGTGAGCCGAGTTTCCGGCTGAAATCGACATGAGTATCCCATTATCAACGGCTCTCGATACCGCCTGCTGCTCAGGGTCTTCCTCCGATACAAAACCTGCAGTCGCGCCAAGGCTCATATTTATCACATCTGCCCCAAGAACGATGGCATCATCAATTGCCTTAATATAAATATCGCCCCATGTTGACTCCATGGCAGGATCATTCCCGAATACTTTCAAAGCAAGCAGCTGGGCTTCAGGTGCAACCCCTTTAATCCCTCCATGCTCTTCATCTCCATTGGCGCCCGCCGTTCCTGCGACATGCATCCCATGCATGGAGGCCCCTTCACCAAGATCAAGGATTTCTTCATTTTCATCCATGTAATTGTATCCATATGGCACCTTAGGCGTATAGTAGTTACCTAATAGATGACTAGACTTCTTCATCGCTTTAATTTCACTTTCAGTAAGCTCTGCCTTATTCTCTTCGTTCAGGACCATATCACGGTGTGATGGATCGATTCCCGTATCAATGATTCCAATGACCATTCCTTCCCCTTTATAACCATGATCCCGCCAAGCTTCCTGGGCTTGGACGAGCTCTTTACTATAAATCATCTCGGGCTTTTCAACCGGACGTTCATATTCATTCGCTATATGTACTTCAGCAACTTCAGGCATGGCCTCCACTTTTTGGATATCTCCAAACTGAATTTCACCGCTGAACCCATTGACTACTGTCGTAAAGCTTTCAAGTTCCTTGAACGCTATTTTTTTATCTTTCACCTTAGCTTTCAATTTCTTCTGGTTAGCCAGCTTGTCAGACTTTAATTGTTGTTTCTTACTTTTCGATAACTGTTTGAATAGCTTGCCTTCTTTGGAAGCTATATCAATCGCAGGCGCTTCCTTCATCTCTACGATGACCCTGACCTTCTCGTTACTTTTATAATTCTTTCCTATATCATCTTGCTTCAACTTCAGGTTACTTTGCTGATTCTTCTTCCCTTCACCAGAGCCGCTCGGTGAATCCGGAAGCTTAGCTGCGGAAACGCTTGCAGTAAATACTAATAGAAAGATTGCTAGAATGGACAAGCTACGCTTAATCAATGAACTTTTCCCCCTCTAAAATAATCAATATTTGGAATTTTATTACTTATTATAAAAATACCACAACTTTTGGGGTGATTTTAAGAGATAAAAGTCACTATTTTCCTATTTGAAACTAGGATATTATCATTATTTTTCCTTTTTTTATAGATTTACAACACAAACAACAAAAAGATGGTGATGTTACAACTAACATCACCTTATCACCTTTAGTTTTTCATCCGTGGATCCAGAGCATCGCGCAGGCCATCACCCATTAAATTGAAGCCTAGGACCGTAAGCATGATCGCTAGCCCAGGAAAAAGGACCGTCCATGGAGCCTGAATGATGAAAGATCTTGAATCGGCTAGCATTTTCCCCCACTCTGGCGCTGGTGGCTGTGCCCCAAGACCGAGGAAGCCGAGTGCTGCACATTCAATGATGGCAGTGGCAATTGCCAGTGTCCCCTGCACGATAATCGGCGCAAGGCTATTCGGCAGGACGTGATGCAGGAGGATCCGGCCATCTCCCATCCCAATGGCCTTTGCAGCCGTTACATATTCCTCTTCTTTCACCGTTAACACCCTTGAGCGTAAAAGCCGCCCGAATATCGGCACATTGACGATGGCAATGGCAATGAGGGCATTGCGGAGGGAAGGTCCCAAGACCGCTACTACCGCAATGGCAAGCAAGATACTGGGAAAAGCCAAGATGATATCAAAGATCCTCGAAATGAGCGTATCGATCCACTTTCCATAATAGCCGGCGATGATTCCAAGGAAGGATCCGACCACGACAGACCCGGCTACAGATAAAAAGCCGACTCCGATTGAGATGCGCGCGCCATAAATGACCCTACTCAAAATATCACGGCCAAATTCATCCGTTCCAAACCAATGTTCTGCAGAGGGCGCCAAATGTTTATCACTTAGCTTTTGCCCTTCAAATGAATACGGTGCAATGAGGGGGGCGAAGATGGCGATCAAGATGAAAAATAAAACGATCCCTAAACCGACTAGGGCCACCTTATTCTTCCTAAAGCTCTTCCACCCTTCCTTCCAGGGAGAGATGACTTTATCCTCTGCCTCCTTGGGAGGAAGGATTGGCGATGTATTCGTTGCAATTTCAGGCATGAGTTTCCCTCCCTATTTATACTTGATCCTAGGATCGATCGCTGCATACAGCAAATCCACAATTAAATTGATCATGACGAACAAAAAGGCAATGACAAGAATCCCGGACTGTATGACCGGATAATCCCTGGATAAGATTGCATCATAAATATATGTACCGATACCTGGCCAGCCAAAAATGTTTTCCGTTAAAATGGCGCCGCCCAAAAGCAAGCCAGTCTGCAGGCCAATGACCGTCACCACTGGAATTAAAGCATTTTTCAAGGAATGCTTGTATACGACCCAAAACATTCTCATCCCTTTAGCACGGGCTGTGCGAATGAAATCCGACCTCATGACTTCGAGCATGGATGAACGAGTCATCCTTGCAATGATCGCCATCGGAATGGTCGCAAGCGCAACCCCCGGCAAAATGAGATGCCTGATTACCTCAAAAAACTGATCAACCCTGCCAGTAATGAGCGTATCGATCAAGTAAAGGCCGGTTATGGCCTCGACGGGATCCCTGATATTATCCCTGCCTGTAGTCGGAAGTAAGTCCCATTGAATGGAAACGATGTATTGCTCCATCAATCCAAGCCAAAATATCGGCATGGACAAGCCTACCAACGCAATTACCATCGCTACATAGTCAAACCAGGAGTTTTGGAACCAGGCCGAGATGATTCCGGCATTTACACCAATGACGACAGCGATGATCATGGCAATTAACGCTAGCTCGACTGTGGCCATTAAGTATGGCCCAATTTCTTCCGATACCGGACTATTCGTTTTTAACGATACTCCAAGGTCACCTTGTAATAGGCCTGATAAGTAATCCCAAAATTGAATGAACCAAGGCTTGTCCAAACCAAGTTCTTTTGTCATTGCTGCAACTGCCTCTTTTGTTGCTTGCTGTCCTAGGATCACCTGTGCTGGATTACCAGGAA
The DNA here is from genome assembly GCF_001439925.1 of Peribacillus muralis. Taxonomy (GTDB): domain Bacteria; phylum Bacillota; class Bacilli; order Bacillales; family DSM-1321; genus Peribacillus; species Peribacillus muralis. Next base: position 103,148 of record NZ_LMBV01000002.1, on the reverse strand, counting down.
TCGCCCGAATCATCATGAATACTATAAATGCCATTCCTAGCAGTACTGGAATGAGAGATCCTAAACGTCGTACGGTATAGGAAAACAAAACAATCACCCGCCTTTTACATAAGGGGCCATGAAGCTCCCTCGATCATTTTGAACTGCATTCCATAACAAAACCGGGAAGCATGCAGGATCCCATACTACCCGGTTCGTACGGTTAATTTTCTAGAGAAACGTTTACAAGAGATTGTGAGCCCGTTGGATGCGGAACAAACCCTTTGACTGCCTTTGTTCCGGCCAGCTGCGGTAAAGAGTGGACAAGTGGAACCCATGGTGCTTCATCATGGATGATTTCCTGAGCTTTTCCATATAACTCATTACGCTTGTCTTCATTTGCGGTGGACTGGGCCTCGATCAACAGATCATGCACTTCATCATTTGCATAACGAGCATAATTGTTAGAGCCGATATTATCTTTATCCAATAATGTATAAAGGAAGTTATCTGCATCCCCATTATCGCCTGTCCAGCCTAGCATGAACGATTGAGCTTCACCAGCCTGCACTTTCTCCAAATAGGCAGCCCATTCGTATGAAACGATATTCGCTTCGATGCCTACTTGTTTTAAGCTTGCTTGGATCGCTTCAGCTACCTTTTGACCATCCGGCATATATGGACGTGGTACCGGCATGGCCCAGAGGTCCATTTTGAACCCATCTTCAAGTCCAGCTTCTTTAAGTAATTTCTTCGCTTTTTCTACATCATAGTCATAGTCTTCAACGTTGTCATTGTATCCAGAAACGGATGGCGGCATTGGATTTTTAGCAGGCTCCGCTGTGCCTTCGAAAAAGTTATCAATGATATCTTTTTTGTTGATTAAGTGTGAGATAGCTTGGCGTACTTCCTTTTTGTCGAATGGTGCTTTCTCAACATTGAATGCAAAGTAGCCGACATTCATGGATGGACGCTCAAATGATTGCAGTTTGTCATCTCCCGTCACTTTGCTGATATCACTTGGGTTCAACCCGTCCATTAGGTCGATTTCGCCCTTAATTGCCGCATTTAGACGTGCAGAGTTATCTTTGATGACTTTAAATGTGATTCCATCAAGCTTCGGCAGTCCATCTTGCCAATAGTCATCGTTTTTCACGACTTCGATCGTATCGCCAGGCTTCCATGCTTTGAATTTGAAAGGACCTGTTCCAGATGGATTCTTCGTGAAGTTATCTCCCTCTTTTTCAAATCCAGTCGGACTGGCTATTGCAAATGTAGGCATAGCAAGGTTTTTCAAGAACGGTGCCTGCGGACGGTTCAAAGTGAACTCCACCGTGCTATCATCAATTGCTTTCACTTCCTTGATGACATGGCCTTCATCTCCTTCAAATCCTCCGAACATGGACGCATAGTAAGCAAATTTCGCTTCATCCTTACTCTTTGCCCAGCGTTGAAAGTTTTTCACGACCGCATCTGCATTGAAATCCGTACCATCATGAAACTTGATGCCTGTTTTCAATTTGAATGTGTATGTCTTTGCGTCATCAGAAACTTCCCATGATTCAGCAAGTCCAGAATTTATTTCCGTATCATTTTCCCCATATTTCACAAGCGTTTCAAAAATCTGTTGTGTGACGATGAATGATTCCCCATCGGTTACGACGGCTGGGTCAAGACCGACGGCATCTCCGCCTTTCCCATAAATCAAAGTACCGCCTTTCGCATCACCCGAACCCCCTTTGCCCTCATCTTTGTCTTTTGATGTGGACGCGGAGCAACCCGCAAGTGCCAGTGAAAGAGCAAGGATACCAGTCAACAATAAAGCTAATGTTCTCTTCATTTTCATCCCCCTTATTTTTACGAATTTATGTATACGCCGTGTGTCAGTTGTATAAGTGACAAGCAACGTAGTGACCAGGTTTATGCTCATGCAGAATCGGCTTTACCGATTTGCACTCTACCATCGCTTTCGGGCACCTCGTATGGAACGGACAGCCGCTAGGAGGGTTCGATGGGCTTGGAACATCGCCTTGCAGGATCACCCTATCCCCTTTATACTCCACATCGGGAATCGGCACGGCTGATAATAAAGCTTGGGTATAAGGGTGAAGGGGATCTTCATACAGTTCCTCACTCTCCGTCAATTCAACGATATGTCCAAGATACATGACACCGACACGGTCAGAGATATGCCTCACCACCCCAAGATCATGGGCAATGAAAAGATAAGTCAGATCGTACTGCTCCTGTAAATCCTGCAACAGATTCAAGACCTGGGCCTGGATCGACACATCGAGTGCAGATACTGGCTCATCGGCAATGATCAGCTTAGGGTTGACGGCGAGTGCCCTCGCGATGCCAATGCGCTGCCGCTGGCCCCCACTGAATTGGTGCGGATACCTTTTCGCATGGTAACCGCTTAAGCCGACAACCTTGAGTAACTCCTGAACACGGGCTTTACGGACCTTTTTATCTTTAACCCCATGAACGATGAGGGGCTCTTCCAAGATCCTTTCGACCGTATGCCTTGGATTGAGTGAAGCGAATGGATCCTGGAAGACCATTTGCATTTCACGGCGCATTTTTCTCATTTCCCGCGAAGACAAAGTGGTCAAGTCCTTCCCTTCGAAGTAAACATTTCCCTCACTAGGCTCGAGCAATTGAAGCAGTAATCTTCCCGTTGTAGATTTCCCGCAACCGCTTTCACCGACAAGCCCCAGTGTTTCCCCTTTATAGATGGAAAATGACAAGCCATCTACGGCCTTGACTTCTCCGACGGTCTTTCCTAGAACGCCGCCCTTAATCGGAAAATGCTTCTTAAGGTTTTCCACTTTAACCAATGTTTGATTCATGGATGGCTACTCCCTTCCCATCTTCATACAACCAGCAGCGAACAGACTGCCCTTCGCCAAGACCCAATAGAGACGGGGCCTCATTCATGCATTGCTCCATGGCATGGGAGCAGCGCGGCGCAAACTGGCATCCAAGGTTGCTTGTCCCCGGTTTCGGAACATTACCGGGAATCGAGTAAAGGCGCTCTTTCTTAATCCGCATATCCGGTATCGATTGAAGCAATCCTACCGTATAGGGATGTTTTGGGTTTTGGAAAATCGTTTGCACATTTCCTTCCTCTATCACCTTGCCTGCATACATGACAATGACCCGTTCACACATTTGCGCCACAACCCCAAGATCATGCGTGATCATCATGATCGCCGTATCCGTTTCTTTATTTAAGTTCTTCATTAACTCCAGTATCTGCGCTTGAATCGTCACATCCAAAGCCGTTGTCGGTTCATCCGCTATAAGAAGCTTAGGCTCACAGATCATGGCCATGGCAATCATGACCCTCTGTCTCATTCCGCCTGAAAGCTGATGCGGATATTCATCGATCAGTTCTTCGGCACGGCCAAGCCCAACCAGCTTCAGCATTTCTACAGCTCTAAGCCTGGCCTGTTTTTTGCTCCACTTCTTATGTATCCGAAGTGTTTCCACCAGCTGGTCGCCGATCGTGAACACAGGATTCAGGCTTGTCATCGGTTCCTGGAATATCATCGCAATGTCATTCCCGCGAATCTTTCTCATTTTCGCTTCAGAGGCATTCGCGATATTCTCACCATTAAAAAGGATTTCTCCTTCCACCTTGCCCGTCGGCGAAGAAACCAGTCCCATGATGGACAAAGAAGTTACGCTTTTTCCGCACCCAGACTCCCCTACAATCCCTAACACTTCACCGGGATTGACGTGAAAATCGATTGAATTTACAACCGGGATCACCCCATCGTCCGTACGAAAACTGGTTCTCAGCCCATTCACCTTAATAATTGGTTTGTCCATTACATCACTTCCTATATATAACTTTTTTACCAGTTATACTATTTGGTATATTATTGCATCAAAATTAAAACTTTACAATATGTTTTCTAAAAATTCTAATTTAACAGAATTATTTTTTTGTTTTCTAGATAAATGTGTATTTTGGCACACAAAAAAAAGACTGCTTTTGCAGTCATTAAAAGAAGGCGAATCAAATAATTTGATTCCAGGAGGAGGTAAACCGAAGGATCAAGCGGGGAAAAGCTTATGTTAGCTATAGGGGATTCAAGGGAGGGTTGAAGGTCACTATCGTGAGCCAGCTTCGCGGAGTTTCTTTCTTTCATTTAAATATCCTGCACCCTTTTCAAGAGCTGATATCCGTTTCATTAATTTTTCATTATGGTCATATAAATACTTGTTTTGTAATTCCAATTCAATAAGCATCGATTTAACCTGTCCTAATTCATATTCATTATCCCAAGTTCTCACATGATTCTTTGCCATAAGGCCAATCAAAACACTGAGACGTTCTTCCATTTGCTTATTATCCTGCATGAATTTAGATAGAGAGTCTTCACCCTCAAGGCAAAACCTACACTCTTCGCTCATTTGCTAAACCTCCAGTACGCCTATAGGCCTATATGTTCGAAATCCTTTGGCTTTACATCCTGCTGTTTAGGTCCCAGAAATTGGACCCTTTCGGCGACCACTTCAGTTACGTATATGTTTTTGCCGTCTTGGTTCTCGTATCTCCTCGTTTGTATTCTGCCCGTGATGCCGATCAATGTCCCTTTTTTACAATACTGGGCAGTATTTTCAGCTGCCTTTTTCCATAAAATACACTGTACGAAGTCCGCTTCGTAGTCACCGACCGTATTCCGGAAATTCCGGTTGACCGCTAGCGTAACATTGGATACGGCCTTGCCATCGGGAGTGTATTTTAACACAGGGTCCTTTGTAAGCCTGCCGACAAGAGTTACTTGGTTGATCATCTTTTCTCTCCTCTCCCTTTAAGATGCTTTAATCATACTCGTTCTTCAATCAATAAAAAAATGACGGAAATGGACTTATTTCAGCACTTTCCTTCTTGAAAATTGTTTTGAACAGGTTAAAAAGCAATTTTCTCCTTCCAAAACCGTTAATAACAGAATAGTTAACGAATTTAAATATTTTGCAAAGTTTTAAACTTTCATTCATAATTTAGACAATTGCTGGATTTTCATTTCATTAAGGAGCAGTTTTTTAGTATGATATAATTACCTTTAAAAGGATTATCAAGAGGATAAATGAAAAAAACACGTATGAGAGGGGTATATACCGCTCTTTTGGCAAGAAACGGAGGAGTTAGATGAAATCATTTAAATTAATCTCGTTGCAAATTGTTACTGAGAATTTACACTTGATTGATATTGCATTAACAGACGGGCTGATAATAAATAAAGAAAACGATGCCAACACATGGCTAATGGAAGCGTTTGTCGAAGAAAATCACTTCAAAGAACTTGAACCCTCTCTTCCCGATATAGATGGAGAGGTCTATATTCAGGCCGTCATCACCAAAAAGGACAATGAACCTGCTTTGTTTCAAACTGTCCTACGCACCATAAGAAAAGTGGGGAACCATTATAGCCTCCTATTCGTAGGTCACATTCAAAAAACGCGCAGCAAATATGCAGAACTTCTGCTTGAAGATTTGGTCCAAGAAGGTCTAGTCGGTGATGAATTAATAAATCAATTCAAACAAAAAATCCGCTCGAAGCCTAAACTGGCCACGAATAAGTAAATATGCTATCCATGATCCCCCTAACCGAATATAAAAAAGACTAGCATAGATTAAAAAGGATGATCATCCTTTTCTTCACGATGCTAGTCTTTTATCATTTTTTCAGCTAATTACTTATTGTTGTTTTCTTTCTTGTCATCTTCGATTAAGTCATCAGCGTCGTTATTATCCATCATTCCATCATCATCTTTATTCATATCATTCATGTCGTTATCATCTGTACCGCCGTCGTTATCATTTACGTCATTGTTATTATCTTCCATGATGTTGTTATCATCTTCTGGAGCGGGATTGTTATCATTATCATTCGTTCCACATCCTGCAAGGAACATTAAGGATAATAAAGATCCCCCAATTAGTGCTAAAATTCTGCTCTTCATCATTTTTGGCAACCTCCCTTCTTTCTTAATCATTAGCTATTTTGCCCGAATGTGAAAATAACTTGCGTCCTATTTAAAATTTAAAAAAGAAAATGTCCGATTACCGAAATCAGACATAAAAATAATGCCGGACATACAACATCCGGCATTCAAAGGGTGAATAAAAAAAGTTGCTATTCAGTTTGCATTCATAAAGCAATTAAAAAGGGTGGATATTATTTGTCACCAAAGGCAAACATGATTTCGGCTTCACATGCTATCTCGCCATCTACAGTTGCGACAGCTTTCCCCTTGCCCATTGATCCTCTCATCCGCACTATTTCGACTTCCAGACGAAGTTGATCGCCCGGTTTCACTTGCTTTTTAAAGCGACAGCTATCGATTCCTGCAAAAAATGCAAGCCGTCCTTTATATTCCTCTTGTTTCAATACGGCTACAGCACCGACCTGTGCCAAAGCTTCGACGATTAATACCCCTGGCATAACTGGATAATCAGGGAAATGGCCATTAAAGAATTCTTCATTGGCAGAAACATTCTTCAACCCAACCGCTCTTTTCCCCTCATCTATCTCGATAATCCGATCGACTAATAAAAATGGGTAGCGATGCGGAATGATTTCTTTTATTTGCGTGATATCAAGCATATTTTTTTCCTCCTGAGCTTTTTTTCAATAACGTAGACGTGCCCCTGCCTTGAAGACAGAGGCGTAGTTGCCATGTACTATACATCGAAAACCGACGGCAACTGCTTCATAAGACAAAGCATTATGCACCCTTGTTCACTATATCAATAATATGGGTCCATGTTGATTTTTGGAAAACATCCAAGGCATGTCCTCCCCCAATGACACTGTATCCTAAAAGTGCCCCTGATAATACAGCAATGATTATCAAGCCAATAACAATGAGTAAACGAAGCCAAATTGGCATAAGACGTACCTTGATTCTGCGATTCGGTTTCGTCTCGGCTTCCTTTACCTCTTCTTCAAATTGTTGTCTCATTACACGATTTTGTTCCATATAGAATGTGAAAGCTCCTTTTTCTTTTAGAAAACTCGCCGACTTATTTTCCCCATACTCCAAAAATTCGGCTTACTATGCAAATGGATAGGCATTAAAGATTCCTTTTGTTATGAATCCATTATAACCGATTTGCTTAAAATCCGCAGGATGACATTTAATATCGGGATATCTTAGCGGATCCCATTGATTAAACCACCCATTTGGTCTGCCATCGTGATGGACCGGGATTGAAACTGATAGGATCGCTGAACATTGATCAAATCCGACATTTCTTTTGATAAGTCCACATTAGAGGATTCGAGTGCACCTTGACGGACAGCTATTTGATCCCGGGAGTCACCTGTTAGTGAAGTCATGATATCGTCTACGGTTACACCTAGGTTATTGATGTTTTCGGGCAGTCCAAGTAAGTTCCCGCCTAGCCGGTCAAGGAATTGCGGTTTCTTGACCGAGACGATGCCGAGTCCGAAGCTTTCACTTCCATATTCTTCAGTATCCACCGTCAGAACTCCATTGTCCGAAATCTTCATGTTAGTAATATTCCCGACAATAAGAATTGGATTACCCTTTTCATCAAGAACTTGATGCCCGGCAGAGGTAACCAGCATCATTTGATCCGGATTATTCGCATTGGGTGATAAGTAAAATGCCCCATCCCGCGTTAGCCTTGTATTGACCCCTTTGCCGTCCTGAACGCTCACAGTGAAGAATTGGCCTTCCTTAGTCAATGCAGCATCAAGGTTACGGTCTGTCGTCTTTATCGCTCCCTGTGAAAGCACCAATTGAGATTGACTTAGCATAGCACCCGTTCCCTGCCGGATGCCCGGTGCCGTCAGCCTTCCTTTCTCCTTGGACTCATTCGGTTGATTATTGAAGCTCTGTGTCAATAGGTCATTGAAGCTCGTTTGAGTCTTTTTGTAGGCGGTCGTATCAACATTGGCGATGTTATTACTTATTTGATCGATCTTGCTTTGAAGTTGGTTCAGCGTATTTGTCGCTGTCATCATGGTCCGATTCATGAATATTCCCCTTATATGTTCAAATTTCCAGAGACGTTTTTCTACTTATGTTCGCTTAAAGCCTGCCAACTTCATTGACCGCTTTATCCAAACTTTTATCATAGGCTTGAAGAACCTTCTGACTGGATTCAAACGAACGGTATGCGGACATCATTTCCGTCATCGTCCTCGATTGGTCGACATTAGATCCCTCAAGAAAGCCCTGCTTAGTAGAAAAACCACCCTCTAAGGCCGCATATGCGCTAGGTAGTTCCTCATCGTTCACAGCCCGATACAAGCCTTCCCCATCCTTCATCAGCTGTGAAGATGGATCGATTGAATAACCGATGCCCAGTCGTGCGGTTTGAATATTTCCCTCTAAAATGGCACCACTATCCGTGACGGTGAACCGGTCGCTCTCAAGCTTGATCGGTTCCTTATTATCATTCAGGACATAGTAGCCTGAAGGGGTAGTTAAATATCCTTGCCCATCCAAGGTAAAACTGCCGTTGCGCGTATACCGGAGCCCGCCATCCCCATCCTGGACAGCAAAAAGCACAGACCCTTTCCGTCGCTCTTCATTGATCGGCAGGTTTTCATCAGCCAAGGCCAGATCGGTATTAAGCCCTGTTTCCTCCAATGTACCCTGGGTGAATAACGGGTTTGCCTCTTGTACGTAAACGCCGGTGCTAAGGGCTCCAACCTGGGAAAATACGGGGATGCCCAATTTATTCTCAGTAGGAATCGTTTTGCCACCCATGTTGCTGATAAGCATTTCCGGAAAAGACCTTACACTCGTTTGATCCGCTTTATACCCGGTTGTATTTGCATTGGACATATTATTTGTGAGTAATTCAGTGCGCCTTTGCTGCGTAATCATCCCGGAAGCCGCTGTATAAAACCCTCTTAGCATCTTCTTCACTCCTCATTGTTTACAAAAACGTTCATTTTCTCATATCTTTCTTATCGGCCATGAACATCAGTATCTTAAGGAAAAAAGAAAAGCTTTAGGCAGAAGTGGTATTGGCTAGGTCAGATGTAAAGGAATGGTGTTAAATCCCCGAATAAAAGAAGAGGGCCTATTGCTCATCAGTACTAGAACCGCACGCACTTTCACTATGCCTCATGTTTGTCTGAACCTTAGACCCTTATCTTATGATGCAGATTTTCATCCGCTTTTTAGTTGAATTTGTGCCTTGGCAATTTGTCCATATTATCAAGCATGATTCCAGTTCCAATTGCTACACAATCCATTGGATGCTCGGCAACGAGCACAGGGACTTTAAGTTCTTCGGCAAGCAGTAAATCGATGCCGTGAAGCAATGCTCCCCCGCCTGTCAAGATGACGCCACGGTCAATGATATCAGCTGAGAGTTCAGGAGGTGTCCGCTCAAGTACGCTTTTGGCAGCTTGTACAATGATTGAAACCTGCTCGCGAAGAGCTTCCTCAATTTCTTCAGAGTTGACGGAAATGGTTCTAGGCAAACCTGACACCATATCCCGACCACGAATATCGATCACTTCATTACGGGAACCTGGGAAGACGGTTGCAACCTGGATCTTGATGTTTTCCGCTGTACGCTCACCAATCAGAAGCTTATACTTCCGCTTGATATAATGTAAGATCTCGTTGTCGAATTTGTCACCGGCCATTTTAATGGACGACGATGTAACGATATCACCCATTGAAAGCACGGCAATATCAGTTGTGCCTCCGCCTATGTCCACGACCATATTTCCGCTCGGTTGAAAAATATCCATGCCAGCGCCGATTGCAGCCACTTTCGGTTCTTCTTCAAGGAATACTTTCTTCCCGCCGCTTTTTTCAGCAGCTTCTTTAATTGCCTTTTGTTCGACACTCGTTATGTTTGTCGGGCAGCAGATCAAAATTCTCGGCTTTGAAAGGAAACCCTTTACATTCAATGTATTGATGAAATGCTTAAGCATCGATTCCGTTACATCGAAATCGGCAATGACTCCATCTTTTAAAGGACGGATTGCGATGATGTTTCCCGGGGTCCGGCCTACCATTTTACGAGCCTCTTCACCAACAGCAAGAACACGGTTCGTATTCTTATCGATCGCCACTACCGAAGGCTCATTTAACACAATTCCTTTACCTTTGACATGTATAAGAACATTGGCTGTTCCAAGATCTATCCCAATATCTCTAGCAAACATTTCTTAAATCCTCCTTGAATATCCTCACATATAACCTACTTCTGTCCTAATTGTTTATTTTACCATATTGCATTGACACAAGTAAGTATGAATTATAAATAAACGCTAACGATTGCTTTTCCTTCCTATTTTACCAATAAGTGAAAAAAATCAATACCATATGTACTACCTCTGCATTTACAAAAAAAAATTCCGGCAGTGAACCGCCGTCAAGGATTGGATTTCATCCTGTCCTTGATAGCTCGACTCACGTCCATGCCGGAATGGTGCCGAGTTTCATTTTACGATTTCTTCTTCTCTTTCAGATCGTTTATATTTTAATTTTGTCGCTTCTCCGCCCCTAAGGTGACGAATGGATTTGTGATAATCCAATATATCCTTTACTTCGTTAGCCAAATCAGGATTAATTTCTGGCAGCCTCTCCGTTAAGTCTTTATGAACGGTACTTTTCGAGACTCCGAACTCTTTTGCAATGACGCGGACCGTTTTTCTAGTTTCCACGATATACTTTCCTATCTTGATAGTTCTTTCTTTGATGTAATCGTGCACACCACTCGACCTCCCCAGATTGGATGTGAGAAGTGTGAAATGAGATTCGTATTTTTCGAATCGAATACCGCTGCCCTATAAACAATGAAAGATAGAATTATTCACCTATTAGATAATTTGTAATAAACGATTCCTCACCTCAAACACTCTCTTTGCATGGTTTATAACATCTTATTAGCTTGGTTAAGAATATATGCCTAATGGGACAGGAGGTTTGGATTTATTTCTAAGTATGATCTGTTTACTTTTCTTGCAAGCAAATTATTTCCCAAGAAATTTGTCGGAAATTAAAATAGTTCAAAGTATTTCCTCGACAAAAAAAAGCCGTTCATAGTGAACGGCTTTTTTTTACCAAATTTTCAGTTGTTGTCATTCGTAACGTTCAAGGTTTTTGTTTTGATTTTATGAAAACTCTTTATTTTAATTTGATTGATTTAACGAATCTTTTAAGGAGTCGCTCTCCTCGGTTGTATCCTCAGCAGGGGCAGATTCTTCTTTATCCGTGCCGTTTTCTAAATCCGTGCTATCGTTTGTTTCGTCAACGGCAGGCGTTTCATCCTTGCCAGTTTCTGATTCTTCGACTGCTGGTGTTTCTTCTTTTTTAGCTGCTTCGTCAAGTTCGCTGCCTTCCGCTTCAGTTGCAGCTTGAATGGCAGAAGCTTGTTTATTGACGAATTCAGCCGGATTCAACGCGATGTTATCTTTTCTGATTTCGAAGTGGACATGCACGCCCGCCTCTTCATTGATTTGGCTTTTTCCAGCCGCAGCAAGTGATTGTCCTTGTTTCACCTTATCACCAACAGCAACCTTAATGTCCTTGACAGATTGATAACGGGTAACGACACCATCTTCATGCTCTACTTCGATTAGATTTCCAAGTAATGCATCATTTTGGACTTTCGTTACATTTCCACTTAAGGAAGCCTTTACATCGAAAGACTTTCCGTCTTCCATCGCAATGTCTATCCCTTTGTTTTGCTCATATCTATTGTTGTAAAAAACCAATGCATCTTCTTGTGCCTTTTCATCCGCATTCACATCATAAAATTGTTTCTTGATAACCGTTTTATCTGCATTGGCTACAGGCATCTTGGTTGTTTCAAGATTACTGTTAACCTCGACAGAAGGCTCACCATAGTTTTTTCCTGTTTCAGCCAATTCCTCTTTGCCATCTTTAGCTGAATCATCAAAACTATTTTGTAATAAGAAGGCCGCGGCTAAGATTATGGCTGCACTTGCGATATAGATTGCTGCTAACGCCCAACGTTGCTTTAGTATACGTCGGATTGTGGAAGTTGATTTCTTTTCTTCCTCTCTCATATTAATCACCTCAGCAATCATTCTGAACATTTTGTTAAAATTATATACACTCAGGAAAAAATTTTTTTAGATTTATTTTGTGGAAACGAAACCGATTTTATTCGTGGAATGGTAAAATGTTTGGTATCATACTGCTAAAGGGTGTTTAATTCATGAAAAAAGCCTTTAAACTTTTGTTAACGTTATTGCCTTTTCTATATATGATTGCAATTTGGATAATGTCAGGCAATCCCGATGACATGATTCTTGATCTTCCGTCATCCTCATTTGACCGTTTTATTAAAGAGTCACTTCATCTAGTCGAATTTGCCCTTTTATTCATATTATTCGTTTCGGCCCTTGCCGCAAACCAAAAACTGAAGCCAGGCTTAAGCCTGCTGGCGGCCCTTGTCGCATGCTTTTATGGAGTACTCGATGAATTCCATCAATCATTCATTCCGTACCGCTCAGCAACCTTAATTGATGTAATTAAAGATATCATAGGGGTGGCTGCTGTCTATTTCCATGTTCAATATCATTATTTCAAGCATGGACGGGGCTTTTTGACCAACATAGAAAAATTAACCGCAAAAAAATGAGAGACGGGATATCCCATCTCTCATTTTTTCGCGGTCATCGTATTCATCCACTTATTCGAGGACTGAACTTCGACGCCTTTATAATAATACTTTACGATGTCTTCATAGCTTTTTCCTTCTCTGGCCATTCCGTTGGCACCGTATTGGCTCATCCCAACACCATGACCTGAACCCTTTGTCGTAATGACGATCCGTTGGCCTTGGCGCTCCCAGTTAAAATCGGATGAAGTTAGCCCGAGCTTTTCACGAATCTGCTTTCCGGTCAATTTCTTTCCTCCGATGTCCACTATACCTACGCGATTACCTGAGGTTCTTTCAACGACAGTGCCTATTGTTGTTCCTGACGATAAACTTACACCAAGTTTTTGTTCAAAGTCCGCCGTGTTCACAACCACTTTATTATAAAACTTCGGTGACTCCTCTTTATCCCACGGACTCGAAACACTTCTTAAATAAGGGAAATCCGCTTGCCAGTAGTCCTCTGAATTCTCCGTATAGCCATTGCTGGTCGAAAAAAAAGTGGCAGTGATCGGCTTTCCTTCATAGGTTAGGATTTGCCCTTCCGTTTCCTTAATGGCTTTGTTGATTTTCTTCATTTTCGATTTATAATCAGAGCCCCATTGCTTTTTCAGCTCATCATTGTTCAGATAAACTTGATGCATGATCGTATCGCTCACATCTGCACCATCCGGCAAGCCCAACTTACTTTTGCTTATTAGCTGATTGACAATGTACGTTCTCGCGGTCAAAGCTTGTGCCTTCAGTGCTTCTTCCTCAAAATCGGCTGGCATTTCCGCTGCAACCACACCGGTCAAATACGATTCCATCGCCACTTTTTCAATCTTTTTTGCAGTGGTTCGGTAAACGGCAACTTCCACGGTACCCACTTCATTGGCACTTACTTCACTATTTTCCTTCTTCTCTTTCACTAATTTTTCAGCTAACTCACCACTTGTCTTTTCATTTGAAAACGGAAGCACAAGCACTGCTGGAATCATGATAATTACGAATGCTACTGCTATGAATAGTATGATCATCGGTTTGATTGCTTTCAAACTCCTGAGCCTCCCTACACTTGTTTTCTCTGCCGCTCACCAACTGCCCCGGCAGGATCTTTACATAACAAATGTATGTCGAAGGACAAGCTTTTATGAATAGAAAATCAACAACCATTCAACCGGAGTGCAAAAAGTATGGACAGACAAAAAAACCATTCACGCCCCAATGACAGGAACGTGAATGGTTTTATAAGCTATATTATGCGTTTTGATCTGCTATTTTTTTTGTTTCTGCCGGTACATCTTCGTTAATACGTTCCACATCGGCACCTAATGCTGCCAACTTGCCATGGAAATTCACGTAGCCTCTGTCAAGATGCTTTAATTCAGTAACACGAGTAATGCCATCTGCAACCAATCCAGTCAGGATGAGTGCTGCCGCGGCACGTAAATCTGTTGCAGCTACCTCTGCACCTTGAATGTTAGTCGGTCCATTAACGATAACGGAGCGGCCCTCGATTTTAATATTGGCATTCATGCGACGGAATTCCTCAACATGCATGAAACGGTTTTCGAAAACGGTCTCCGTAATCATACTCGTTCCTTCAGCACGCAGCAATAATGCCATCATTTGTGACTGCATATCAGTCGGGAAACCAGGATGCGGCATTGTTTTGATATCAATCGCCTTCAAGGTTTTAGGACCGATGACGCGCAAGCCATCTTCTTCTTCAAGAATTTGAACGCCCATTTCTTCCATTTTGGCAATAAGGGAAGTAAGGTGTTCAGGTACAGCTCCTTGAACGAGAACATTTCCGCCAGTAAGAGCTGCCGCTGTCATGAATGTACCAGCTTCGATACGGTCAGGTATAATATGATGTTCAACGCCATATAATTTATCGACGCCTTCGATTCTCATCGTACCCGTACCGGCACCTCTAACTTTGGCACCCATTTTATTAAGGAAGTTCGCAAGATCTACAATTTCAGGCTCTTTGGCCACATTTTCCAGAACGGTAATACCTTCAGCAAGCGTTGCTGCCATCATGATGTTCTCGGTGGCACCCACACTCGGGAAGTCTAGATACACACGTGCACCCTTAAGCCTTCCTTCTACCTCGGCATCAATGAAACCATTGCCGACCTGCACTTTTGCTCCCATCGCTTCAAAGCCCTTTAAATGCTGATCGATAGGACGTGAGCCGATGGCACAGCCACCCGGAAGAGCAACGCGGGCCCGGCCATTCCTTGCTAATAAGGAGCCCATCACTAAAACGGAAGCTCTCATTTTACGTACATATTCAAATGGTGCTTCTTCTAATAACTCTCTTGATGCATCTACAGTTACTTGATTGTCATGAAAGGCAACATCTGCATTTAAGTTGCGCAATACTTCATTGATTGTATATACATCGGAGAGCGTAGGAACATCTTTAATGATACTTTTCCCATCACTTGCTAATAATGTTGCAGCGATAACTGGCAAAACGGCGTTTTTAGCACCTTCTACTTTAACTGTCCCGCTAAGCCTTTTTCCGCCGCGGACGATGATTTTTTCCAAAAGTATTCCCCTCCGCGTCCATTTTCTCTATATTAATATTCAAACGTTATGATTGGTGTGCCAACTACAAAGTTCGTTCGTTCACCCAATCCTTCTGTCCGTAGCCCAAACTGCAAATTTAATTTTTGATTTGTCAAAGGTTGTTTAAACAATGTTGAATGTGCAGATATAGATGTAAAGTTTGTTTCATGCACACTCTCAATTTCCCTCGCTTGGAACATATCTAACAGGTCTTCAGTTTTAGAGTTTAAAACCGAATCCATATTATCATTGATAGACCCTTTTATACAAGAAAAAATTGAAGGAGTCCCTATAAATAGGTCATTCACCCTGTTCTGGAATGTTGTTCTAAAAAAGGCCGGATTCGCTTTTTTCCACTTCTGTCCCTTCACTTCATAAATAACATAGGTAACCTTATCAAATTCCGCTTCCGTTGTCATTATTTTAATAGACTCGGTTAGACCTGAATCGACGTTGTAAGTTGACGCTTCAGCCTTCCAGCCGGAAGTATCATCTTTCCGATGCCATTGAAATTGAGGGTATTTGTGTTTCAAAGCGGAAACTTCGTTTTCGAACTCTTGTTTAGTTGCAATCTCTTTATTTATTTCTCTAGCGAGTACAGACCAATCACCTATGTCTAAATCCTCATCTTCTTGTAACAGACCAACCATTTTTACTATATCTGGTTTAGTTTCTGCCACAATCGTACTATTCCCAATTAAAATCACCATCAAACCAAGAAATACTATGTATATTAACATTTTTTTGTTTACATTATACATGTTAAATTCCCCTCCTTTTATGCATTATTGCCATAAGGAGAAAAATCATACTTCAAGTTTTCCGACAATTAGTGATACCTTCCAACTGACATGTTTCAGAGGGAAGCAAGGCGAATAAAAGAGTAGGATCTTATTTTGCTATAAACAGAGTCTCACAGCTTATCAGTCATTTCTGAACATATACGGGAGCTGATTTGCAAATCCCAGGTAGTCGAGGAAGAAATTACTCACAACTGAACCGATGGCAATCGTTAATAAAATATATAAAACCCTGGCCTTAATGACCGAATTCGATCTTAACATTTTATCAAAATGTAATGCCTGTAAAGCCCACCAAGTAACTGCAATGAAAAACAAATGTGCAGTTATTCCAGTTAAAGCCTGTTGTCCCATTGCTGAAAACATGTACATACCTCCTAAAAGACACCCAGCTTCTATTCTAACACAAAACCCCTTCACATTTGGAATATAAAAGGAAGAATTGCAAAATATCTTTTTAGAAACTGTAAATAGGGGCTTGATCCAATGGAACAAGCCCCTATCAACTACCATTATATCATTCACTTGAAATAAAGTCTGTAAAATCACCAAATTGGTCATGAAGAAAATCAAAGGCAATATTTGGGAACAATCCAAAAAGTACGGTGCCGATTGCACAAATGATCAGAACTACGGAAACACCCGAGCGGATCTTTACGACTTTGTCTGAATGGATCGGCCGGAAAAAGATCTGTACCAATAGGCCGAAATAGTACACGTAGGAGACGACGGTACCTGCAATCATGATTCCTGCCAATACAAAATGGCCAGGCTCCGTAATGAATGTTCCGAGGAATATGTTCAGTTTGCCGATGAATCCTGTCGTTCCGGGAATTCCGGCTAGCGAAAGGATATAGATGGTGAACGCAAGTGCAAGATATGGAGATTTCCTTCCTAGTCCCGCAAGAACGCTGATATCCTCTGAACCGCTTTGGCTGGAAAGCAGCTGAATGACTGCAAATACGCCGATATTCATCAATACGTATGCCAGTAAATAATACCAGATTGTATCCAGCAGGAAATATCCTCCGCCCAATGTAGCCACAGCCACAAGGAGATAACCCGCATGGGCGATGCTTGAGTAGGCAAACAACCGTTTTAAGTTTTGCTGCCTTAAAGCAACTACATTTCCAATGATGATCGTCAGGCCTGCCATCGAAGCTATATAGATATTATTTTTTTCCAAAAAGTCGAGTGCCCCGAAGGCATCACCGGGAGCAGTCAGGAACAAGGAAAGAAAAATGCGCAGCAGGATGACAAATCCCGCCATTTTGGAAATGACACTTAAGAAGGCCGCCACTGGTGTCGGTGCCCCCTCGTAAACATCCGGTGCCCACATATGAAAGGGAGCAGCGGCTATCTTGAAGGACAACCCGACAAAAACCATGAAGAAAGCGAGACCCATAATGTATTGCAGCTGACCGTCCGTCATCGCAGCCATCGTCCGGCTCATCTCGCCTAGATTGACCGAACCGGTCACACCATATAGGTAGCTCATTCCGAATAAGGTGATTGCCGTGGATATGCCGCCGTTTATCACATACTTCATCGATGCTTCATTAGCCGAACGATCGCGTTTACGTATGCCGACCAATATATAGGATGATAGTGAAAGCAGCTCCAGTCCGACAAACAGGGTTATCAAATCCCCGCTTGAGGTCATGATCATCGCACCTAGCAAAGCGGTCAGGAACAGATAATAAAATTCGCCCCGATGTTCCCGTAACCCCTCCTTCGGTTCATAGCTATGTGCAAGAAGGATGATAAGGCCCGCACCGATTAATAAAAGGAGCTTAAAGGCTTTTGCAAATGAATCCAAACGAAACGTATCGGATAAAATACTGACAGTCTCAAACGAAAATAGGCTTATCAGCGACAAACATGCCAAAATGATACCGGTTAGCGCGAACCACGCCAACTTCCTTCGATTAAAGTGCACCGGCCAGAACAAATCCAATATCGATAGAGCCATGGTCGTTCCAAGGATGATGAATTCCGGCATCATCGCTCCCCAATTATAAGAAAGCATCGTGTTCAAATCCATCTATCATCGCCCCCCTAGAGCAAGCATCATGGCTTCAATCGTACCTTGAAGAGGCCCGCCTAACAAATTTGGAAATACCCCAATCAATAGAATCAAACCGAGAAGCACCAATGCCGGTATAAACTCCCAGCCTTCAAGGTCCAGCTTCTCTTTTTCTACCAAGCTATCATTCTTGCCAAACGTCATCAGCATGACCGCCCTCAGTATATAGACGGCGGTTAATACGAGCCCGATCACACTAATTGCCGCAAGCACTGGCTGACTTTTGAATAAGCCGAGAAATACCATGAATTCACTGATGAAGCCGGACATGCCTGGCAAACCCAGTGAAGCAAGCCCACACGCCAGCATGAACCCGGAAAAAACCGGCATCGACTTCGCCAATCCCCCAAGCTTAGGAAGCATCACAGTCCCTGACCGTTCGGTTAATGCACCCACCAGGAAAAACAGCATTGCCGCAATTAATCCGTGTGAGATGACTTGAAAGATTGCACCTTGAAGGCCCGCTTCATTCAAGGCTCCCAGCCCCATCATGACGATTCCCATATGCGAGATCGATGAGTAAGCTAAAACAAGCTTGAAGTCCGTTTGCACCAGTGCCAGCAATGCTCCATATAAAAAGCTAATGACTCCCATCAGTACAATGCCAAAAGCCAAGCTTTTGTATTGTTCAGGGAATATCCCCATTCCGAACCTGATGATCCCGTATGCCCCTATTTTCAATAGTACACCCGCATGGATCATGACGATGGCTGGAGGCGCCTCTGCATGAACCCGCACCATCCAGCTGTGAAATGGAAAGACGGGCAGCTTTATCGCAAACGCAATGACAAAGGCAAGACATAAGCCATATTTCATCGAGCTGGAAATCGGCGCGAACAGCGATACACCGCCCATTGTCATCATTTGTGTCAAAGCCGCAATGTTGGTTGTACCTGTCCTGGCAAACAAAATCAATATCGCCACCAATAAAATGGCCGAACCGATGCCGTTATAAATGAGAAAATGATAAGACGCCTTTTCCCTCTCCAGAAAGCCCCATCTGCCAATTAAGAAGAAAGCGGGAATCAACGTCATTTCAAAAAAGATGAAGAAAAGGATCAGATTTTCTGCCGTAAAGACACCAAGCATCCCGATCTCCAGGATCAGAAATAACAAGTAATAGCCTTTCCATCCTTGCTTTATATATATCGAGGCCATTGCCGCCAGTGAAGAAATGATTGTCGTCAGTAATATGAAGATGAGACTCAATCCGTCCAGCCCCAACTCAAAATTCACCGTAAAGAGTTTAGGATCATACATCTCCAAATTTCCAAATCTGATCCAATCCAACTTAATGTTAAAGCTGGAAAGAGCCACGCCCGAATAATGTTGGCTGCATAAAAAGAACGAGAGGAAAAGGGGGGGAAGCGTTCCGAAAAAGCCAAACTGTTTGATGGTCCTTTCCTCATTTTTCGGCATGAGGGCAACCATCAAAATTCCCAGCAAAGGTGAAAACACTAAAAGCGAGAGCAAATAGGCATTCATCTTAAATACCCCCCTGTTAAAGCAAAAATGACCAGCAATACCGCAAGGCCCAGAAACGCAATCATCCCATATTGCTGTACCTGCCCCGATTGCAGTTTAGACCCTATCTTCCCCATTCCTTCTATTGAACCGGTTACAGTCGATATTAAGCCACCGATAATGAACCTCTCCATATAAGATAGAAATAAGCTAATCCCTTTGATCATTTGAACTATAGTAAAATAATAAATTTCATCCATATAATACTTATTCTCCAAAACTCGGTATAACGTGGAGTTTTCTTTGACGAGCCCTTCTCTTGGCAGCTTCGTTCTAGCATATTTCATATAAGCAAGCAATATCCCAGCGAGCGCTACACTCACGGCAAGGATCATAACCCAAGCAGGTCCTTCACTATGTGCCGCACCCAGCACGGTTTCATTCCCCTCTACAAGCCACTCACCAAGGAAGGTCCCGAACCATGGGGTTTGGATATACCCACTGATCACCGCAAGTACCCCTAAAACAAGCATGGGAAGCAACATGATCGCAGGTGATTCCTTGACCTGTTTTGCTTGCCTGCGAGACTCTCCGGCAAAGATCATGAAAAATAACCGGAACATGTAAAAGGCAGTTAAAAAAGAGGTAATCACCGCGAGAATAAATAAGAAATAATTACCATTCGTCCATGCAGCCATCAAAATTTCATCTTTACTGAAGAAGCCCGAGAGCAAAGGAAACCCTGATATCGCCAGAGTTCCAACCAAGAACAGCGGCCCTGTCCATTTCAGCCTTGCCCATAACCCGCCCATCCTTTCGATATCCTGTGTATGTATGGCATGAATAACACTACCTGCAGCCAAAAACAAAAGTGCTTTAAAAAAGGCATGGGTCATTAAATGAAACACACCGGCCACATATCCCGCAGTACCTAATGCAAGCATCATGAAACCAAGCTGAGAGATTGTCGAGTAGGCTAATACACGCTTGACATCCTTCTGCACGGAAGCGATGCTCGCGGCAAAGATGGCAGTGAATCCGCCTGTTATGGCAACAGCCTGCATGGCGGCTTCACTAGCGAGGAACAAAGGGAACATGGTCGCTACCAGGTATACGCCCGCGGCGACCATCGTTGCTGCGTGAATCAATGCAGAAACCGGTGTTGGTCCCTCCATTGCATCAGGCAGCCATGTGTGAAGCGGGAATTGCCCAGACTTGCCAACTGCGCCAACAAAAATGAGGATGGCGATCAATGTCAAACTCCCATCAGATATCACACCTGATTGAACAGCTTGAAAGATTTCACCATATTCGAAGCTGCCCGTTTCCCAGAATAGGAGGATAATCCCGATTAAAAGCCCTACATCCCCGATCCTGGTCATGATGAATGCCTTTTTCGCTGCAGCCTTGGCTTCCTGTTTATAAAAGTAAAACCCAATCAACAGGAAGGAGCCAACACCGACCAATTCCCAGAAGAAATAAAGCTGTACTAAATTTGGAGCCATGACCAGTCCAAGCATGGCAAAGGTGAAAAAGCCGAGATAAGCATAAAAAGTGGAGAATCGCCCTTCACCCTTCATGTATCCCAACGAGTAGATTTGGACAAGCAGGCTGACAAGGGAAACGATCACAAGCATCAAGGCATTAAGCTGATTGATTTCGAATCCGGCTGTAAGCTGCGTCCCTCCTAACGTAAGCCATTCGAGCGTTTTTTTATAAGTGGGTGCTGAGAACCTTTCCATCAACGTAAGCAACGATAACATAAATGAAGCCAACGTAAAGATTATTCCGATATAAGCCCCGCGCTCCCGTAACCGGCCACCTACTAGAAGCAGAACCAGAAACGCGACGAGTGGAAAAATCGGTATGAGCCAAGCGTTCTCCATCATCGTATCAAATCCCCTTCTTCGTTCATATGAACCCTCAATGCTTCATGATATCCATTTCATCGACATTGACCGTCTTCCGATTGCGATAAAGGGACATTAATATAGCCAGCCCAACAGCCGCCTCAGCTGCTGCAATGGTTATCGTGAATAACGAAAACACTTGTCCCGTAATCGATGGCGTTACCCCGAGTTTACTGAAAGCAACTAAATTGATATTGGCGGCGTTCAACATCAGCTCGATTGAAATCAAGACAATGACCGCATTTCTTTTCGTCAAGGCGCCATACAGCCCTATACAAAAAAGAACAAGCGCCAATACGAGATAAGCCGACAAGGGAACTCCCGTCATGATCGATCTCCCTCCTCATCATCTTTTTTTGCTAATACGATGGCACCGACTAAAGCCACTAGCAGAAGTACTGACATGACTTCAAACGGAATCACATATTTAGAAAACAGTTCAATTCCTATTTGTTTTGTATTTTCCTCATGCAAGGCAGTTGGCTGTACCGGGATATCCAAATTATAGATTCCCAGATAAACCGCAACGGCGAATCCCGCAATTGCTAACAGCAAAAAGAATCTCTGCCAGCCCCCCTTTGCCGGTTCATCATTTTCCCGATGCTTCGTCAGCATAATCCCGAATAACATCACGATCGTAATCGCCCCGGAATAAATCAGGATTTGGACGATTGCGACAAACTCCGCCGAAAGCAGCAGATATATGCCGGCAATGCTCAAGAAGGTAAACACGAGCGCAATGACCATGTGCACTACTTTCGTTAATGTAATTAGCAGCACCCCGCCCAATATGGCGACGAGTGCCAAGCCAAAAAAGGCAATCAGTTCGCCGGAAACACTCATACTTTATTCACCTTCCGAATATTTTCATCATTTTCATCAAGCCACTCCAAATTTTTGAACAAATGATCACGGCTATACTCCGCCAGCTCAAACTGATTCGTCATGACAATCGCTTCAGTAGGGCATACCTCCGTGCATAGATCACATAAGATGCATATCTCGAAATTAATGTCATACGTGTCGATGATTTTCCCCTTTTTGGAAGGGTCGGGGTGTTTTTTTCCCGTTAATTGAATACAGTCCGTGGGACAGATCGTCACGCATTGATTGCATACAATACACTTTTCAGGGTAGAATTTTTGGATTCCGCGGAAGCGGTCAGGAAGCGGCAGCGGTTCATTCGGGTAGTCATACGTCACTTTTTTCCGGGTTAAGTTCTTTAATGTATAGCTTAAACCTTTAGCTAAACCAAGCATGTTCATCCCTCACTTTCCGATCTGCTTACGTTTTTTTAAAAAAGGTTAACGATTTCTTTTATGATTGCCGTCAAAAATATATTGGCTAACGCAACCGGGAGCAGCACCTTCCAACCGAACTCCATTAATTGATCGGCCCTTAGCCGAGGAAAGGTTACCCGGATCCAAACCAATATATAGAACACCGCACTGAACTTAAGGCCGAACCAAATGGCTTGCGGAATAAAATCCAAAAACGGAATAGAATTCCATCCCCCTAAAAATAATACAGTGGTTAACGTGGCCATTGCAAACATATACACATATTCCGATAACATAAAGAACGCCCAGCGAAATCCGGAATATTCAACATGATACCCCGCCACAAGCTCGGACTCCGCTTCCGGTAGGTCAAAAGGGACCCGGTTCAGCTCTGCCACCGACGCAATCATGAAGATGATAAAGGCAATCGGCTGAAGAAATATGAACCAAACCTTCTCTTGGGCAGCCACTATATCATTCAAGTTCAGGCTTCCTGTCAGAAGGACGATTCCCACTAGCGACATCACCAGGGGAATTTCATAAGATATCATTTGCGCGGCTGCACGCATGCCACCGATCAACGAATATTTATTATTGGATGCCCATCCCGCCGTGACGATGCCGATCGTCGATATGCCCGAGATCGCCACATAATACAGCAAACCTACCCCAATATCAGCAAATTGGAACGCATCGGTGAACGGCAGGGTGGCAAGGACCATGAAAGCAGGAGCAAAGGCGATCACCGGTGCCAATATATAAAGCGGCCTGTCGGCTTTTTTCGGTATCGTATCTTCCTTGATCAGAAGTTTCAAAACATCGGCAACCGTCTGCAAGAGACCCCATTTCCCGCCGATTTGGTTCGGGCCGATCCGCAGCTGCATGAACCCCATGATTTTTCGTTCCGAGAGAATTCCATATGTGACGAACCCTAAGACAACGAATAACAGCAGGACTGCCAAACCAAAATAAATGCCAAAGTTCAGAAGGCTTGGAGCGGAGTGGAGTAAATCCTTGATCATTTATCCATCCACCTCCCCTAAAACGATATCGATTGCTCCTAATATCGTTATCAAGTTCGCCATATTTTCCCCTTCCAATAATTTAGGGAGAATTTGCAGATTATAGAATGAAGGCCGGCGAAACTTTAAGCGATATGGCTCCTTTTTCCCTTCACTCGCAATATAGCAGCCTATCTCCCCTCTTGGTGATTCAATTCGTACGAAGGCTTCACCCTTTGGAACCTTTATGATTTTCGGAACCTTGGCAAGGATAGGCCCTTCTGGAAATTGCACGACTGCTTGCTCAAGAATTTTCAATGATTCTTCGATTTCTTCCATTCTGCAGTGATACCGCGAAAAGGCATCTCCCTCTTCACGAGTGGGAACATCAAACGTGAACCGATCATAAATCGAATATGGTTCGTTTTTCCGCAAATCCCATTTGACCCCCGTACATCTTAAGTTGGCACCGCTAAGTGAATACTGCAGCGCTTCCTCCTTCGTATAAATGCCAACCCCTTTTACCCGATTCACAAAGATTTCATTCCCTGTCACCAGCTCATGGTAACCGGCAAGCTGCTCCCTCATATACGGAACAAACTCGGCAACCTTTTCTATCCAGCCTTCAGGGGCATCCCATTTCACACCACCCACTCGCATATAATTGAATGTTAGCCGTGCCCCTGATAATTCAGTCAATAAGTTAACGATCATTTCCCGCTCGCGAAAGGCGTATAAAAAAGGGCTCGTCGCACCTATATCAAGCAAGTATGTTCCCCACCAGACAAGGTGGCTCGCCACCCTGCCCAATTCCATGGCGATCACCCGCAAATATTCAGCCCTATCGGGTACTTCAATCGCCATCATTGTCTCAACGGCATGACACAGCACATAATTATTTGTCATCGCCGCTAAATAATCGAGCCGGTCGGTATATGGAATGATTTGTGTATATTGCAGGTTTTCCGCCAGTTTTTCCGTACCTCGGTGCAAATACCCAATAACAGGGGTGGCCTCTTTTATAATTTCGCCATCAATTTTGATGACAAGCCGAAAAACACCATGCGTACTCGGATGCTGCGGCCCGACATTGAGAAGCATTTCTTCGGTCCTTAACATTGGGGTTACACCTCCACATCATAAGGCTGATAATCTTTTCTAAGGGGATACCCTTTCCAATCATCACCAAGTAAAATCCGCTTTAAATCAGGATGCTCACGAAAATCGATGCCTAATAAATCATACGCCTCACATTCCGGCCAATTCGCACCAGGCCATAACGGGACCAGCGAGGGAATGACAGGAGCAGCTCTGTCCAGCTTCACCTTAAGGGCAACCGATTGGTTCATGTTGAATGAATGCAAGTGTACATAGATTTCCATATGGGTCTCAAAATCGGTGCCGTGAAGTTCCGATAAGTACGCAAAGTTAAGCTGTTCATCATAACGCAGTAGCTTAGCTATTGAGTAGTATGTATTAGGATTCGCCACTATTGTCGGTACATCCTTTGATAGTTTATTAATATAGTGGTCTATTAATGCATCTTGTCCCACATGACTTTCAATAGCGGAAACAATTTGATTGAGTTTGGGCTGGTTTGGGGATGGTTCATTCTTTGTAGCATCTTCCGTCATTTCCTCGACGATGGCTCTGGTCTTGGCAGCAGCAGCAGCCTTTGCCTTCGCAGCTGCAATTGCCTTCGCCTTCGCTTGTTCAGAATCTGCATCACTACCTGCAGATTT
>NZ_LMBV01000002.1:77576-77672 GCF_001439925.1 Peribacillus muralis | reverse complement strand
GCAAGCGCTGCCGCCTTCGCCTTTGCCGCTGCGGCTGCTTTTTGCTTCGCTAGGTCCTCCTCTCCTGACAGATTCTCCGTTCCTTCCTCCTTCGCA
>NZ_LMBV01000002.1:77339-77428 GCF_001439925.1 Peribacillus muralis | reverse complement strand
GGATTCTCCGTTCCTTCCTCCTTCGCTTGCTTTCGCGCGAGTGCTGCCGCCTTCGCCTTCGCCGCTGCAGCTGCTTTTTGCTTCGCTAA
>NZ_LMBV01000002.1:45177-77322 GCF_001439925.1 Peribacillus muralis | reverse complement strand
GGATTCTCCGTTCCTTCCTCCTTCGCTTGCTTTCGCGCGAGTGCTGCCGCCTTCGCCTTCGCTGCTGCGGCTGCTTTTTGCTTCGCTAGGTCCTGTTCCTCATCCATCTATATCACCCGCTTTCCGGTTTTCGCCTCGTAACGGATCTTTTCTTTTAATTTGTTGATTCCATAAATAAGTGCTGCCGGATTTGGGGGGCAACCAGGGATATATACATCGACTGGCACGATTTGATCTACCCCTTTGACCACAGAGTAGGAATGCACATACGGACCTCCTGCAGTTGCACAAGAGCCCATTGCAATGACCCATTTGGGCTCTGGCATTTGCTCATATAACCTACTAATGATCGGAGCCATTTTTTTCGTTACCGTACCTGAAACGATCATGACATCAGATTGCCGGGGTGACGTCCTGAAAAATGAACCGAAACGATCCAGATCGTAATGTGAGGAGCCTACACCCATCATTTCAATGGCACAGCATGCTAATCCGAAAGTCATTGGCCAGAGTGAGTTGCTTCTCGCCCAGCCTTTAATTTGTTCAAGCGTTGACAAAAAAATGCTTTGCCGCATCTCTTCCATTTCGGCAGGAGTTAGATCGTCTAATTTCAATTCCACTTCAACACCTTCTTTTTCCAAGCGTAGATTAATCCCAACATCAGAATAAGGACGAAAAATAACATTTCAATTAGGGCAAATATACCAAGCTCATCATAGGCGACTGCCCACGGAAATAAAAAGACCGTCTCTACATCAAAAATGACGAACATCAATCCGAATAAATAGTATCGAACATTGAATTGAACCCTTGAGTCCGAAAAAGGATCGATTCCGCTTTCATATGTCGTATACTTCATATCTGTCGGTTTATAAGGCCTAAGTAGCTTGCCAAGAAATAATGCGATAACAGGTAGTAATATGCCGAGACAAAGAAAAACAAATACGATTAAGTAATTATTTTGGTACAAATGTAGCTGTCCCATATTCATCTCCCTTTTAAAAATCAGTCAAAAATTAATGGGTACATGTTAAATGAGCTTGTCTTCTTTTTGTTGGATGCCGTATATAATATTTATGCAGGGTAGCAATCTTTTAGAAGCAATGTGACAGGAGGAGGAATAAAGATAAATAATGTAAGCGTATACATTATATCATCAAGGCTACCATATGTCGACGAGTCGAGGATTTATATGGAAAATAGTTTGTTCCACGATTCGATTGATTTCAGCAATTTTTTCTAATTCCGACCTTCCATGATAATAAGTAAAAATAAAAAAACACCTGATTGAACCAGGTTGGTCCGATCAGGTGTTTTGTCATATCAGGTTATCGCATTTCTGCAATTTGAATTCGGTTGATGGCACGTTTAAGCGCTAGGTCAGCCCTTTTAACATCATATGATCCATCATTGTTCTGCAATCTTTGTTCTGCACGTGCTTTTGCTTCTTGAGCACGTGTAAGATCGATAGTTTCAGCTCTTTCAGCAGATTGAGCCAAAATGGTTACCACATCAGGGCGGACTTCTAAGAAGCCACCATTTACAGCTACATAGTCTGTGTTGCTACCATTCTTAAGACGGACAGCACCAATGGTAAGCGGGGCTACGGTTGGAACGTGTCCAGCCATGATTCCCATCTCACCGCTTTTAGCTTTAGTGCTTACCATTTCAACTTCTGCATCATATACTGGGCCATCGGGAGTAACAACATTGACTTTAATGGTCTTCATTTCATTCCCTCCTAGGTCCCTTTAATTAAGCCATTTCTTTTGCTTTAGCAATAACTTCTTCGATGCGGCCAACTAGACGGAAAGCATCTTCAGGAAGGGAGTCATATTTTCCAGCTAGGATATCTTTGAATCCTTGGACTGTTTCTTTAACTGGTACATAAGATCCTTTTTGACCAGTGAATTGTTCAGCCACGTGGAAGTTTTGTGACAAGAAGTTTTGAATTCTACGAGCACGGCCAACGATTACTTTTTCGTTTTCGCTTAACTCGTCCATACCCAAGATCGCAATAATATCTTGAAGTTCTTTATATTTCTGTAAAGTTGATTGAACTTGACGAGCCACTTTATAGTGCTCAGCTCCGACGATTTCAGGGCTTAGAGCACGTGAAGATGACGCCAATGGATCAACCGCAGGGTAGATACCCATTTCAGAAAGTTTACGCTCAAGGTTAGTTGTTGCATCCAAGTGAGCGAAAGTTGTAGCCGGAGCCGGATCCGTATAGTCATCGGCAGGTACATAAATCGCTTGAATGGAAGTAACGGAACCTTTATTCGTTGAAGTGATACGCTCTTGTAATTGACCCATTTCTGTCGCAAGGGTTGGTTGGTAACCTACCGCAGAAGGCATACGGCCTAGTAGGGCAGAAACCTCAGAACCTGCTTGCGTGAAACGGAAGATGTTATCGATGAAGAACAGAACGTCTTGTCCTTGTTCGTCACGGAAATATTCAGCCATAGTCAAACCACTTAGAGCTACACGCATACGTGCACCTGGCGGCTCATTCATTTGTCCGAATACCATCGCTGTTTTCTTAATAACACCAGAATCAGTCATCTCGTAGAAAAGGTCATTTCCTTCACGAGTACGCTCACCTACACCAGCGAATACTGAAATACCGCCGTGCTCTTGTGCGATGTTATTGATAAGTTCTTGGATAAGTACAGTTTTACCAACACCGGCACCACCGAAGAGACCGATTTTACCACCTTTAATGTAAGGGGCAAGTAAATCTACTACTTTAATCCCTGTTTCAAGAATTTCAACTTGTGTTGATAATTCCTCGAAAGTTGGTGCTTGTCTGTGAATTGGATCACGACGCACATCTGCTGTAAGTGGTTCAAATAGGTCAATGTTTTCCCCTAATACGTTGAAAACGCGTCCTAGAGTTACTTCACCTACAGGAACGGAAATTGGAGCTCCTGTATCAACAGTCTCTGCACCACGGGTTAACCCATCAGTGGAAGACATTGCTACAGTACGAACTGTATTATCACCTAGTTGAAGGGCCACTTCAAGAGTTAGTCCTGTACCAGACGCTGTATTTTCGATTCTTAACGCGTTATAGATCTTAGGAAGTTGTCCGTCTTCGAATTTCACGTCAACAACCGGACCCATAACTTGAGTAACGCGTCCTATATTCATCGTTTTCCCTCCTAACGTTGCTTATAACGACTATCGAGATTATGGACGGCCAAGCCTCGTCCGGGCTGACCGCCCCTAAATAATTTTATTCTAAAGCAGCTGCTCCGCCGACAATCTCTGTAATTTCTTGAGTGATTGCTGCCTGACGTGCACGGTTATATTGTAATGAAAGTGAGTCAATCAACTCTTTTGCATTATCTGTTGCATTTTTCATTGCAGTCATACGTGCAGAGTGCTCACTTGCTTTACCATCTAACAAAGCACCATAAATCAAACTTTCTGCATACTGAGGCAGTAATACCTCAAGAATTTCTTCTGCATTCGGTTCAAATTCATAAGTCGTCAATGTTGGGTTGGAAGTATCAAAGTCAGATAACGGAAGGATTTGCGTTTCCGTTACTTCCTGCTGAATTGGGCTGACATAATGGTTATAGTACATATAAAGCTCATCACACAGCTCATTCAAATATAAATTCACTGTAGATTTAGCAAGGGAGCTAATATCAGCAAAAGATGGCTGATCGGGAACTCCAATAACTTCAAGCTCTACGTGCATATTACGGCTGACAAAGAAATCACGGCCAACCCTTCCGATTGCGATAATGACAAACTCATCATTGGATTTATGGCGTTCAAGAATGGTCTTATGAACTTGGCGAAGGATGCTACTATTGTAGGCCCCAGCCAAACCACGGTCCGATGTGATAACCAAGTATCCGGTTTTCTTAACTGGACGTGAAGTAAGCATAGGATGAGAGGCATCCGCACTTCCGTTCGCAATACTGGATACCACTTCTTGAATTTTTTCCATATATGGAACATATGCTTTAGCATTAGCTTCGGCACGGTTCATTTTAGAAGCAGATACCATCTGCATCGCTTTTGTAATTTGACTCGTCTTTTTCGTTGAAGTAATCCGAGACTTAATATCGCGTAAAGAGGCCATTCATTCTCACCACCCTTTAAAAATTAGTTAGACCTTTTTATTCAGAAATAACGAAGTTCTTTTTGAATTCGTTAATGGCAGCAACGACAGCAGCGTCTTCAGGAAGACCCTTAGTTGTGCGAATGTGATCTAATAATTCCGGATGAGAACGATCAAGGAACACATAGTATTCTTCTTCAAAACGAAGGATATCCGATACTGGAATATCATCCAAAAGACCTTTAGTCAAAGCATAGAAAATCATGACTTGTTTTTCAACTTTAATCGGTTTGTTTAGATCTTGTTTAAGAACTTCAACTGTACGAGCACCACGGTTAAGTTTTGCTTGTGTTGCAGCATCTAGATCGGAACCGAATTGAGAGAATGCTTCCAATTCACGGTAAGAAGCCAAGTCCAAACGCAATGTACCGGCAACTTTTTTCATCGCTTTAATTTGTGCAGATCCACCAACACGGGATACGGAAAGACCAGCGTTGATCGCAGGACGTACACCCGAGAAGAACAAATCGGATTGCAAGAAGATTTGTCCATCCGTGATGGAGATAACGTTTGTTGGAATGTAAGCAGAGATATCGCCTGCTTGCGTTTCAACGAACGGAAGCGCAGTGATTGATCCAGCACCTAAAGTGTCGTTCAATTTTGCTGCACGCTCAAGTAAACGGGAGTGCAAGTAGAATACATCCCCTGGGAATGCTTCACGGCCTGGAGGACGACGAAGTAGCAAGGAAAGTTCACGGTATGCAGATGCTTGTTTCGAAAGATCATCATACACGACAAGAACGTGCTTACCAGCGAACATGAACTCTTCACCCATAGTCACACCAGCATAAGGAGCTAGGTATAAAAGTGGTGCCGGTTGAGATGCTGATGCAGATACTACGATTGTGTAATCCAATGCACCGTTTTTACGAAGCGTCTCAACTGTTCCACGAACCGTTGATTCCTTTTGTCCGATAGCTACATAGATACAGATCATATCTTGGTCAGCTTGGTTAAGGATTGTATCGATGGCAACTGATGTTTTACCAGTTTGACGGTCACCGATGATCAACTCACGTTGTCCGCGACCGATTGGAACCAATGCATCGATTGCTTTAATACCTGTTTGTAGTGGTTCATGAACTGATTTACGGTCCATTACACCAGTTGCAGGGCTTTCTATTGGGCGAGTTTTCGTTGTAGCGATCGGACCAAGACCATCCAATGGTTGTCCAAGCGGATTCACGACACGTCCGATTAATTCTTCTCCTACAGGCACTTCCATGATACGGCCAGTACGGCGTACTTCACTGCCTTCTTTAATGTCTCTGAACGGTCCAAGAATAACAACACCTACGTTATTTTGCTCAAGGTTTTGTGCTAATCCCATTGAACCATTGGAAAATTCTAAGAGCTCCCCAGACATTGCATTATCTAAACCATGAACGCGTGCGATACCATCACCAACCGTGATGACTGTACCCACATCGCTTACTTTAATTTCCGACTGATAGTTTTCAATCTGCTTTTTAATCAGCGCACTGATTTCTTCAGCTTTGATGCTCATGAATTTCACCCCTATCCGTGAATATTAACCTAATAGTTGTTTGCTAAGGCGATCTAGCTTACCGCTGATCGTCCCGTCATATATACGGTTGCCGATTTGGAGTTTCATTCCGCCAATGATCGTGCTATCCGTAATATTGGTAATGCGTAGATTTCGTTTGCCGATTTTTGCAGCAAAAGCAGAAGACACAGCTTCCGCTTCAGCTTCAGTTAAAGCTTTGACTGTATATACAGTTGCATTCGCAACTGAATTTTCTTCATTAGCTAGTTCAATGAACTCTTCTGCCATGGGAGCCACTTCATCTATACGATGACGTTCCACCATTAGCATTACAGTGTTTTGAACGGAAGTCGATATCCCTGCAAAAGCATTTTTCATCAGTTCACGTTTAGCGTCGCCAGTCATTTTAGGATGAGCCAAGAAACCTAAAAGTTCCTTATCCTTCGTGAAAACTTCATGCACTATGCGAAGCTCTTCTTCAAGTTGGTTAATGAGATTTTGCTCTTTCGCAATTTGGAAAAGAGCTACAGCATAACGTCCTGCTACAGTTATATCGCTCATTTACCTTCTCCTGCCTCTTGAATGTAGTCATTAATCAATTGCTCTTGATCTGCTTCGGATAGTTCTTTTTCTATTACTTTAGTAGCAATAAGTACGGATAAAGATGCCACTTGCTCGCGTAATGCCGTAATGGCTTTTTCTTTTTCCTGTACGATTTCACGCTTAGCTGATTCTTTGACGCGGTCAGCTTCAATACGAGCTTGATTCACAATATCTAAACGCTGTGCTTCACCTTGAAGTTTTGCATTTTCTATAAGTTGACCCGCTTCAGTGCGAGATTGTTTTACGATTTCGCGTTGTTCTTCCAAATAATTAAGTGCTTCTTGTCTGCTAGCTTCCGCTGCTTTAATTTCATTTGCAACATGTTCTTCACGTTGAGTCATGATGCCCATTAGAGGACCCCATGCAAATTTCTTCAGCAACGCTAACAAAATGATAAACACTACTAATTGGTATAACATGTCTCCGCCATTAAAGCCCTGAGACGTTGACCCAAGTACTAAGCTGCTTGTTAACACGCTTGGTTCACTCCCTTCACGAGTTTCACTTCTTAAAGTTCATTCATCTGAACTATAGAAAACTATGCTCTTAAATTGGATAAAAATTGGAATGTGGACATAAAGGAAAGGCGAAGGTTCACATGGAACGAACTTCGCCATTTTTGAACTTTTTGAAGGTTCTATTAACCGCCATATACCATAAACGCAATTACTACCGCGATGATAGGCATCGCCTCAACTAAACCTACCCCGATGAACATTGTTGTTTGAAGCATACCGCGAGCTTCTGGTTGACGAGCGATGCCTTCTACTGTTTTTGAAACGATTAGACCATTACCAATACCTGCACCTAGTGCTGCCAAACCAATTGCAATTGCCGCTGCAAGAAGACCTACTGAACCTGTCATTATAAATTTCCTCCTTAGATTGTATCAAAATTTATTTTTTTAGTTCTAAATGAACTTATAATTAATGGTCGTCACTGACTTTATGAGACAGATATACCATTGTTAACGTGACAAAGATAAAAGCTTGGATGCTACCGACGAAAATACTATAGCCTTGCCATACTAATGTAGGCACAATTGCACCAATAAATCCGGCAGCTCCACTAAATGCTAGAGATCCCGCTAATAGACCGAGTAAAACTTCACCAGCATAAATGTTACCATATAGACGCAGACCAAGTGTCAAGGAGTTTGTAAATTCCTCCACAAATGTCATTGGGTTTTTATAAGC
The DNA here is from genome assembly GCF_001439925.1 of Peribacillus muralis. Lineage (GTDB taxonomy): Bacteria > Bacillota > Bacilli > Bacillales > DSM-1321 > Peribacillus > Peribacillus muralis. Next base: position 69,878 of record NZ_LMBV01000002.1, on the reverse strand, counting down.
TTTAAAGTAGCCCTTGACGCCTTTCATTTTTATAGCATAATAATGCGTTAAACCTAAAACCATGACTGCAAGAGTCAATGTGATAACTGGGTCGGCTGTTGGTGATTTCCACCAAAGCACTCCATCGTAACTAATTGCAAACGGAAGACCTAGCATATTGGACACAAATATGTACATTAGCAAAGTCATACCAAGCAGTTGAAACTGACCACCTGTTCTCCAGTCCATGTTACTATTAATAATACCCTTAACGAAATCCATAATCCATTCCATGAAATTCTGCATGCCAGTTGGCTTCATTGCAAGCTTCCGTGTACCAAGGAAAGCAAGTAAGAACACAACTAGACTGGCAACTGTAATCATTAGGACGTTACTCAAGTTAAAGGTTAGACCCATAAAATTGTGTAAGGGTGCTCCATGATTCAACTATATTCACCTCTCTTCCCCGCTATCGACGTATTAATTGGATGAAAAAATCTATGAAAATGACAATATAAGCTGTCATCAATCCCCATACAACACTTATCAGATGAAAATGCTCCGGAAATTCCAATGCAATGAGTACCGCTAGACCTGCGGATGCCATTCGAGTCATTGTCCCAAGAGATCTTGTTTTCTTTCCTTCATCGAGCGCCTGACTGAACTTTTTCATTTTCTGATTGATCAGCCATAAATTGTATAAACTCAAACTCGTACCCAGTATAAGCCCAGCAAAAACGGCTTGATAACTCGTAAGTCCCCATCCAACAACATAACCCGCCAAAAGAAAAATTATATATTTACTCTGCCTGTTGAACATAATTTTCATTTCTGGCATTTTTCATTAATCTCCTGAGAAATATTTTCGTACTGAATGAAGCATTGCTTGTAAACCTAGGAAGTCCGGAAGTCCACAAAGAAGGCCAATTACTACTAGCAGCGGTTCGAATCTTAGGTTCTGGCAAGTAAATGAAGATACCAAAACAAAACTGATCCGACTATTTGAGAAAGAATCGCTGACATCAAAGTCATAGCCATTATAGACGGCAAATCATTTGACGCAAGTTGCATCCTCGCGGTTGATTTTGGTGGAGGATAGAAAACATTTCATGCTGGTAAAATCTGCATGCCGAGCTACTGAAAACCCTATCATTTTACATCCTTTGTTAGCATACAATAGGCTAGAATCATTGTCAATGAGTGGTTAGTGAAATTTGTCACAGGTTTGTGATTATTAACGAAACGTTCACAAATTATCTTTTTTATACTATTGACATCCGTTTTATTTTACATATTGTCCTATGTTCACTCAATATGTAACGTTTTTTCTATCCGATCTTCCCTTCCATTCCTCCTTGCAAAGATAATCGCTTTATACTCTCCTCTGGGTGGCAAGTTCTTCTTCATTATCTCTTTTTTGATTAAACCGGAAGGCGCTGGCTTCGACCAATCCAAATATCCAACGAATTTCAAACTATCTTCCTCGTAAAGCGCAATCCCGAATTCTTCAGCTCCTCGTGGAAGGTACATTTCGTAGCGGTATGCCCCAGCTTGATCTCCTTGTCCAAAATCAAATCCCATCACCCTTGGATAATCAGGCTCTTCTTTCACATATAAATATGGAAGGGAAATCTTTTTCGTTCCTTCCATTATAAGAAGGTACCCATCGAAGACCCCCTTTTCCAGTTCAGCCGGATTCACCTGAAGCCCCACCTTTAGCTTTTTCTTTTCCTTCGGCTTCAAATTAAGAGATTTCGGCAATTCCCATGTGAGCCCCTTCTCCTTTAATGGCACCTTAAAGGAATAATTCCTCATCTTCGTTCCTGTATTTTCAATCAGTATCGTTTCATGATGCTCTTCAATCCCGCCCTTTTTCGTATACATCCCGAATGATAACGAGCTTGGGTTCAAGAGCGTGTCCGCCTTTAAGGCTTCGTCGACCTGGATGCGTCCCGCTCCTTGTTCATATGTGTGATAAAATTCGCCGGCAGATTTCCTTAATGGTTTGGATGTGCTCATCAATGCCGATTTCACTTGATCGGGAGTCCACTCCGGATGCTTTTGCAAAATCAGCGCGCACGCTCCTGCCACATGCGGAGCTGACATGCTGGTTCCGTCGAGGGACATATATCCATTAGGAATGGTGCTTTCAATTTCGACTCCAGGCGCCAATACGTCCGGCTTTATTCCCCATGATACTGTCACCGGACCTCTTGAGCTAAAATCAGCGAGCCGGTCCTGTTCGTTTTTATATAAGAAGCGAACGGTTTTACTACGTTCTTGCTCCAAGACTTTCTTAAGGCGCAACCCATCTCTTCTATTAATAGAAGCTACTGGAATCTTCATTTCTTTTTCCAGACTTCCTGAAAAGGTCCCGCCCATATTATTATAGATAATCACGCCTTTTGCACCCGCCTTAGCTGCATTGGATGCCTTCTCCTGGAAAGTGAGTGTACCGCGCTCTAGCAAAACGATCTTATTCCGGGCATGCTTCACGTCTTTTACATTCCCAAGACCTCCGTCTATCACATCTTCGGAAAATGACAGATTCCATTTCCTTGATCCTTGAAATGAATGCAAGCGCGTATGATGCTTTTTCGAACCTAAACCGTAAATCATGAATGGGACCTTTAAAGGAGGAGTGGACGCTCCAACCGATATCGCTTTTTCCGAGGTTCCGGGCGAACCGACCGTCCATACTTCCGGACCGGAGTTACCATTTGATGTCACGGCTACGATGCCGCTTTCAACTGCCTTGTTTAATGCAAGCGAAATCGGTAAATCCGGGCCATTTACGTTATTGCCGAGAGATAAGTTCAATACATCCATCTTATCCTTCATTGCCGACTCGATAGCCGTCAAAACTTGCTCAGTATCTCCAGCACCGCCTGGTCCGAGAGCCCGGTATGCATATATCTCCGCTTCCGGGGCTACTCCCTTCAGTTTTCCATTGGCAGCAATGATACCTGCAACGTGCGTTCCATGTAATGTATCCAGCTCACCCTGTTTTTCAGTTTCCATCGGATCCTCATCACCATCAACCAGATCCTTCCCTCCCCTATATGCCCGCTGCAAATCAGGATGTGTATAATCGATCCCCGTGTCAATCACCCCCACTTTGACTCCTTTTCCGGTGATTCGATGGTTCTCCTTATCAAGGAATCCTCTCACCCGCTCACCTCCTATGTATGGGACACTTTCATCTAACACAGCATGATACGTGGAAACTTCCGTAACCGCCTGAATATCATTCTCCTTTTTAAGCTGCTCGATCTCATTCATGCTTCCTCGCAAGGAAAAACCGTTAAGCGCAACCGAATAAACCGTCCGTAACTGAAGAGTCGGATATCTTTGAAGTAATTCACTAATTTTTGTGGCCTCGAAAGCTTTATCCAACGTGACCACGACCGTCACATTCTTAGATTTAGATAGTTTTGGCAACGGCGGCAGAGTGACGGATGCCACTCCCTTTTCATTTGAGTAAGTAACTAGCAAAAGAAAAACAACCATATATATGAACATTCTCTTTCCCGACTTCATCATCATCATCATCCCCTTAGCTGTTATCTTTTCTCAACAACCTTGGAGTATGCAATAAAAAGCAAAAGCCCCATCGCCTATCCAGTCCGTTGCAATCCCCCCGATTCCCTTTTTTCATATCTCATTGAATACGAAGCAAGTTAACAGGAAACAAACCACCTAATCCAAGGCATTAGTTGACCCACTCCAACCAAAGGAGTACCAAACCCGGCAGGCTAAAAGCCAAGGAGGCTCAAGGACCGCCTCTGGATAAGCGATCGCCTGTTGTGCATCGAAACGCTCCAAGTACATAAAACTCCATAACTGCTGGAAAGATGAATTCCATCTAAATGTTAAAATCGAGTGGAGTGGAACGGAAGGCAACGAGACTCCTGCGGGAATGCGTGTCTACTTAAGACCCCGCAGGCTGAAAGCCAAGGAGGCTCACGGACCGCCTCTGGATAAGCAAGTGCCTGAAGTGCAAAGAAACGGTCAATGTATCAAATCAAAAAAAACTGCAGACAAAACGAGTTTGTCTACAGTCTTACAGGAAGAAACGCTAAGCTTCTCCTTCTTTATGAATCAAATCTAGTTGGCGGTACATTCACTTGGTTGAAATAATAACGGATCGCTTCTGCTATACGAACCGAAGCATTCCCATCACCATACGGATTGGAAGCCTTGGACATTTTCTCATGTTCTTCTTCGTTCATTAGTAATTCATGAGCCATATTGAAGACCACCTGTTCATCAGTGCCCGCCAATTTTAAGGTACCAGCCAATATCCCTTCAGGACGTTCAGTCGTATCCCTCAAAACAAGGACCGGTACACCAAGTGATGGTGCTTCTTCTTGGATTCCTCCAGAGTCAGTCATGATCAAATAGGCCCTTGAAGCGAAGTTATGAAAATCCAATACATCCAACGGCTCGATTAAATGAACCCGAGATTCCTCTCCAAGAATTTCATTTGCCAGCTCCTGAACTACTGGATTTAGATGGACTGGGTAAACGACTTGAATGTCTTCATGCTCGGCAAGCAGTCGCTTGACAGCCCTAAAAATATTTCGCATCGGCTCCCCTAGATTTTCCCGGCGATGAGCCGTCAGTAATATGAGCTTGTCTTCTCCCAATTCAGTTAAAACAGGATGGCTGTACGAGGACCGCACCGTCGTTTTTAAAGCATCGGTCGCCGTATTTCCCGTCACGAAAATATTGTCCTTCTTGTTTTCGTTCAACAAATTCGCTTCCGCTTTTGAAGTCGGTGCAAAATGCAAGTCCGCCATCGTTCCGGTAAGCTGGCGATTCATTTCTTCCGGGTATGGGGAATACTTATTCCAAGTACGCAACCCCGCTTCTACATGGCCAATGACGACCTGATTGTAAAAGGCAGCCAAGCTGGCGACAAACGTTGTAGTCGTATCACCATGAACAAGAACGATATCAGGTTCAGCTTCCTTCATTATGGAATCAAGTCCACTTAATGCCCTCGTTGTGATATCAGCTAGCGTTTGCCTATCCTTCATTATGTTCAGATCATAATCCGGCTCGATCGAAAATAATTCAAGAACTTGATCTAACATTTGGCGATGTTGAGCCGTAACAGCAACGATCGGCTTGAAATGTTCTGGGTGTTTTTGGAATTCCAATACTAAGGGAGCCATTTTGACCGCTTCTGGTCTCGTCCCGAAAATTGTCATGACCTTTATCGGTTTGTTCATTCGTGACACCTCAGTTTCCGTCCATTATTTTGTGCCGAATAAGCGATCTCCCGCATCTCCAAGACCCGGAACGATATAACCATGTTCATTCAGTTTCTCATCAAGTCCTGCAATATAAATATCCACATCAGGATGCGCTTCTTTTAATGCATCCACACCTTCAGGAGCTGCAATCAGACACATGAATTTAATATTGACCGCACCGCGCTTTTTAATGGAACGGATCGCTTCGATGGCAGAACCACCGGTAGCCAGCATAGGATCAACGACGATACATTCCCTTTCAGCCAAATCACTTGGCATTTTTGCATAATATTCGACTGGTTGCAATGTTTCCGGATCACGGTATAGACCGACATGGCCGACCTTTGCAGCAGGAATCAATTTAATGATTCCGTCCACCATCCCTATGCCCGCACGCAAGATTGGAACGATCCCCACTTTTTTACCTGAAAGCATTTTTACTTTCGCTGTGCTTACCGGTGTTTGGATTTCCACCTCTTCAAGCGGCATATCCCTAGTGATTTCAAACGCCATTAATGAAGCCACTTCATCAACTAGTTCGCGGAATTCTTTTGTTCCTGTATTTATATCCCGTATATAGGCTAATTTGTGTTGAATTAACGGGTGATCGAAAACATAAACTTTTCCCATTTGGCATCTCTCCAATTCCATTGCATAATTTTGCTCTTTTTTATGATTTCCCTAATTGAATAGAAAAATTTTCGTGCCTTTAAATTCACTTCAACCTATTTTACAGAAAAAAGATTCAATCTTCAATAAAGGTTTTGATGTCAGACCTATTTTCACAATTTAGATTCTTCAATTATATATTCCGTTATAATTTACAAAAAAATCCGCCCCCTAAAAAGGAGCGGCTTCGTTCTTACAATGAAGGATACAATTCGAACTTACTCGATAATGTTTCTACACGTTGTTTCGCTTCTTCAAGCTTTGCCTCATCTTCGTTATTCTTTAGAACAAGGCCGATGATTGAAGCTATTTCATCCATGTCTTCCAACCCGAAGCCACGTGATGTTACAGCAGCGGTTCCAATACGAATACCACTCGTGACGAATGGTTTTTCCGGATCATAAGGAATCGCATTTTTGTTAACGGTAATTCCGATTTCATCAAGAACATGTTCTGCAATTTTCCCAGTCAAGCCTGTAGAGCGCACATCAAGAAGAATCAAGTGATTGTCCGTTCCATCAGAAACAAGGGTGAACCCTTCTTTCTTCAAACCTTCACCCAAGCGTTTAGCGTTGTCGATGATTTGTTGTGCATACACTTTAAATTCATCTTGAAGCGCTTCGCCAAATGCAACAGCCTTAGCTGATATAACATGCATCAATGGACCGCCTTGAATACCAGGGAAGATGGATTTATCGATTTTCTTGCCGAATTCTTCTTTACAGATGATCATCCCTCCGCGTGGTCCGCGAAGTGTTTTATGAGTAGTTGTCGTTACAAAGTCAGCATAAGGAATTGGACTTTGATGTAATCCAGCCGCAACTAAACCTGCGATATGCGCCATATCAACCATTAAATACGCCCCGACTTCATCCGCAATTTCTCGGAATCGTTTGAAATCAATTTCGCGTGGGTAGGCACTGGCACCTGCTACGATTAATTTAGGTTTGTGCTGACGCGCTTTTTCCAATACATCATTATAATCGATGCGGTGATCTTTTTCGTCTACTCCATATTCAACGAAATTGTAGTTAACACCACTGAAGTTAACTGGACTTCCATGAGTTAAGTGACCTCCATGGGAAAGGTTCATTCCAAGCACCGTGTCGCCAGTTTGAAGTACTGTAAAGTAAACGGCCATATTGGCTTGAGCTCCGGAGTGAGGCTGTACGTTTACATACTCGCCGCCGAAAATTTCCTTTGCACGATCACGCGCTAGGTCTTCAACGATGTCAACATATTCACAACCGCCGTAGTAACGTTTGCCAGGGTATCCTTCTGCATATTTATTGGTTAGTACCGATCCTTGCGCTTCCATGACAGCTTCACTCACGAAGTTTTCAGAAGCAATAAGCTCAATCTTACTTCTTTGACGCCCTAATTCCAGTTGAATTGCGTTAAACACTTGCTCATCTTGCTTTGCTAAACGATTCATTCCGTAATTCCTCCTCAAAATTGTGCGTGATTCGCTTTTTAGTATTTATGTGCAACATGCCCTCAAAAAGACATGAAAAAGCCTTACCAGTAATTATTAGAAAATTCTACTCCATTTTAACATGTCTATTTTAGAAGTGATAGTGTAATTTTATCGAACATTAAATGTTTTTTTATTTATAAATGTTCGTATTTAACTTATCAATTTTGTTTAATGCTTCAGATATCCTAGATTTAATAGCTAAAAAGATTTCTTTGTTCACGATTTTAATGGTATATACTTGAACCTTCACTTTTACTGCATTTTGCGTGAAAACGAAGATGGCATTTCACTTGCCCCTAGTTTGTGGTGTTGTACTTAGACGTTTCATTACACTGCAGGCGCTCCATTCCACTTTTCGTGGAATACGGGGATAATATTCCGGTTGCCTCCTTTTTGGAAGGTTTAGATTGCATTAAAACGAAGATATAACTCTCGTTGCCAAGTGCCGATTCTTCAAAAAATAAAAAAATGGTTTCGGAATGAGAGTTCCGAAACCATTTAGTCTACAAACTGAGCATTCCTGATACAGGAATAGCCTTACATCCTTTAATTATTGACAACTCTTGTTGACAGAAATGTCTTGATAGACAGCCCGCTCGCCGCCGATCAGTTTAGGGCGCGTTTTTGCCAAGGTCACGTGTGCATGCCCTATTTCCTTGATGGAAGATCGTACCGGTACGGCCACATGCTTTAGATGCATGCCAATGAAGGTATCGCCAATGTCTATGCCCGCTTCCGCTTTAATATGTTCAACGATAACGGCATCCTCCCATTGTTGAAAGGCGTAAGTTGCCATCGATCCACCTGCCGTTCTGACCGGTATGACCGATACTTCTTCATAATCTCTTCGCATAGCCGCTTCCCTTTGCAAAACCAAGGCCCTATTAAGATGCTCACAACATTGATAGGCGACGTGGACACCGGTTTTTTCTTGAAAATCCTTCACAACGGAAAATATCATCCCGGCAACATCAAGTGTGCCTTCAGTGCCGATCCGTTTCCCGATCACTTCACTTGTACTGCAGCCAATGACCAGTAGTTGTTTTTCTTTTAAAGCCGCCTCTTCTTGAAACTCATGCAAAAGTTCCCGTAACTGGTTTTCCCATCTCTCAAGCTCATTTGAAATTTTAGCTTCACTTGACATGAAAACGCATCCTTTCAATAAGAAAACTTGCTATCCGAAGAAAAGTTAATCTCTAAATTCCTTTTTAAAACTTACGCTTCAGCTATGTTTACCTTCATAGTCGGCAATCTTACCGATTCTATTTTGATGACGACCGCCTTCAAATTCCGAGGTCAGCCATGTTTGAGCGATTTCCCTGGCAAGGCCTGGTCCAATGACACGTTCACCCATCGCAAGCATATTGGTATCATTATGCTGACGGGTCAATTTAGCGCTATAGACATCATGCACCAAAGCACAGCGAATCCCTTTGACTTTATTCGCCGCAATGCTCATCCCAATTCCAGTACCACAGATCAAGATGCCCCTATCGAACTCACCCTTTGCCACTTTTTCAGCAACAGGCAAAGCATAATCCGGATAATCGACTGACGTACTGCATTCACAGCCAAAATCCTCAAACGGAATCTGTAACTCATTCATTAAATTCTTTATTTCTTCACGGATATGAATTCCACCATGATCCGAGGCAATCGCAACTTTCATCAAAATCCTCCTCTTGCTTTTTATTTGATTTCATTGTGTCACAAAATTATGAAAAGATAAAGGATGGCCACCGCCGCTTCCCGTAAAGAAGCAGGAAACCAGTTTCGGTCTCCCGCAGGGAAAATTCAAGTGTGAAAGCGTGTAATGGTACTTTTCAGCTTTTCCGCTTGGTTTTTGAGTTCCATCGCCAATTTTTCGACGTTTTCCATCACGTTTGTCGTAACCATAACTTCTACCGCTCCTGGAGCAATCAGCCACTTCCTAGGATTTCCTTGATGTTTCTTCTACACTTTCCATTTGACGGTCAACAAGGTCTGTAATATCTTTTAACTGCTGCAACAACATTATGTACCGTTTTTGTCATGCCTTCTATAGCTATACGTTTCCCCTATAAACCACTTACTCTTTAAGCTTTATGACTAATTTTTCAATTAAATCATGCAGCTCCTTGAACGTTTCCCGATAAATCCCTTCCGAACCACCAAATGGGTCGATTATGTCTTTATCATACTTATCGTCAAGAACGAATTCTTTTAAAGTAAAGGTCTTTTCGATCATAGAGGGGAATCCACTGTTGATGACCGCTTTATGGCCTTGGGTCATGGTGAAAATATGAGTCGCCCATTCCATTTCCTCTTCGGATAGAGGCTTTGACTGATGATTATGCACAATGTCATTTTCAACGAGAACATTTTTAGCGTACATGGAAGCCCCCTGCCCAGCTGAGGCGTACACGCCGGCCGACCTCACTTCCACACCCGGAATGTTCTTATCTCTTAAAATCGCTTCTGCCATCGGGCTCCTGCATGTGTTGCCGGTACATACGAATAATATTCGAGTCATTTTAAAGCCTCCCTTTTTATCCATTATAAGCCATCGTTCATTTTTTATAGTCTAAATAACTGCATACCCCTTATAAAATTTGATCTAAAGAAAAATAAAAACCGCCCCGGTATCGGAACAGTTGAGGAAGAATTAATATGAAGTTGGATTATTTAAAATGAGAACAATAATTTAATTCCGAACGCACAGAGGATGCTGCCTCCAAGAATTTCACTATAAACACCGAGCAACCCCTGCATTTTTCTTCCCAATAAAAGACCAGCCCACGTTAAAAGAGTGGCAGCAACCCCAAAGCACAGAACGGTCACAACGGTTTTTGCACCGTAAATCCCTAGCGTCAACCCTACCGAAAAGCTATCCAGGCTTACTCCTAAAGCAAAAATCAATAAGCCTTTGCCAACAGGAGCCAGCATCTTATTCGAACTTAAACCGGATTCATCCTTTTTGCCAGGAATAAACATTTGAATGCCAAGAATTATCAGCAAAAGACCACCGGCGTATGTAGCGAAGGTCCCGAATTTCTCTGAAATGAAACGACCTGCCCCCATACCAAGCAAGGGCATCCAAATATGAAACATGCCAACTATTAGCCCTATGGAAAATATTTGCCTCAACCTCAGCTTGAACATTCCCATTCCAAGGCCGACTGAAAAGGCATCCATTCCCAACGCGAATGCCATTAACAATAAGGTGATGATTTCTCCAGCAATTGTATTCATCCCAATCCTCCCTCGGACGTGCCTACTACATGTTATGCATGTCCGAAAAGAAATAGAAGGATAAAATCAGTGCTTATTCATACTTGTTCTTCGTCAATGATTTGGTGACCTGCAGCCTTCTCTAGCCGGTTCATGACTGCAGCACCTATACCTGATTCAGGAAAACTTTCACTAAAAATGATATCGACATCCAACTCATCAAACTGACGTAAAGCATCATATAACCCTGCGGCAACTGTGTGCAAATCAGCCAGCGAACCAGGTGCAACCACATAATCCGCCGCATATTCAGTTTCGTGCTCAAGAGCGGAAATGACGCCCACCTTTAGTCCATCCCTTCTTTTTTCATCCACAAGCCTTTGCAGGAAAGCTGGATGACCTTTGACTAAATATAGAGGAGCTTTCGGTGCATAATGAGTGTATTTCATACCCGGAGCCTTTGGCGCCGTATCCTGATTCTTCAAAGCGACATCCTGCTGCACATCCCCGATGACGGCCTTCAGTTGTTCCAGCGTCACTCCGCCAGGCCTTAAAATGACCGGAACCTCAACTGTGCAATCAAGGACCGTGGATTCTACGCCTACACCTGTAGCACCTCCATCGACTATGCCTGCAATCCGCCCAAATAAATCATCCTCAACATGTTTAGCCGAAGTAGGACTTGGTTTGCCTGAAGTATTTGCACTAGGAGCAGCAATAGGCAGATCACTCGCGCGAATAATGCCAAGGGCAACCTGATGATCGGGCATCCTGACGGCAACCGTGTCCAATCCAGCTGTAACAATGTTGGATAGCTTGCCAGGTTTACGTTTCATGATCAACGTCAAAGGTCCTGGCCAAAATTCAGCCATTAGCCTCCGTGCCTGTTCGGAAATGTCTTCAACGATTTCGACAAGCTGGTCTTCAGAGGCTATATGAACAATCAAAGGATTGTCACTTGGACGTCCCTTCGCTTCAAACACTTTTTTGACAGCTTCGTCACTTTTGGCATTCGCTCCAAGTCCATAAACGGTCTCAGTAGGAAAAGCAACCACTTGGTCAGCCTTTAACAATTCAGCTGATTCTGTAATCTGGGGATAACTTTGTAAATTATCCACATTTTTATCCACTACCCAAACTTTCGTATTCATTTTAAACACCAACACCTTTTACCATTTCTTTTTTTTGCTAATTGCCTTTATATTAACGATATTTTCATTAAATCGCATGGATTCTACTTAAAAGTACTTTGAAAGTATAAAAGAAGTATACACAGAATTCAAGCGTTATCCACAAATTGTGGATAAACTGTTCGAAACGGTGGATAAGTTTGTGGATATTGATGATTAATGACAGACTTTTTTGATTTTTTGTTAATAACCCTGTGGATATGTGGTATAAAAACTATATTCGCCAAAAAATGAGGACAATTGTCCTCATTTTAAAATAAATCATTGAATATTTCTGCAAATAAGGACTTCACTTCCACCTCAGGCTCCTTTTCCCCTTCATACAATTGCTGTTCACCGGCTACGGCAAGTCCTTCTGCATTTTCTTCAACCGCCACGTCCTCCTTCGCTTTCCCATCTGATTCTGTACCCTCTTCCTTCACTGTATCTTCCTGGGCTGCCGGTTTTGCCAATTCCTCTACGCCTTCTTCCTTAACCTGTTCCTCATGCGCTTTTTCTTCTGATTCCACAACCTCTTCCTTAACCGCATCAACATGTGCTGCTGGTTTTTCCGTTGCCGCTGCTACTTCCGCTTTTACCTGTTCGTCTGGAGACTTATTCTCCTTCGTTGCAGCATACGCCTTTCCTGCAGAGCCGGACTGCCCTTCCCCTTCATCCTCGGTTATCGGACTTTGGCTCACTGCCGTCCCATTCGAAAAATCCAGGAAGCACAATGGAGGAAACAACACACACCACCAGTTGGCCCCTTCCCCTTCACCTAGCGTGATAATAACGGCTTCATATTCCCCTGCCGGATATAAATATTGTCCATAAAGTTTTGTCGGAAATTCCGCTTGTCCAAAATCGACCTTTACTGACTGTTCCAAACCATTTTCCTTTATGACCGCCTCCGCCGTGGCTTGAATATCAGGCAGATGAGAAGTGATTACATCCCTGGCATCATCCAAGGAAGTAAGCTCCTGGACCCAATTCGTGATATCCTTATTAACTTCATCCCTGATCAACCTCTTAACCGCTTGATCCTTTTCTTCATCGCTATTTGCAAGGATCCGCAAACGGATTGCCTCATCCGGGATCACCTTCGTTTCCTCGGCACCTGCCACTTCCGCTTTTGGCATATATATACTTACAATCGTTCCTATCGTTAAGATTAATAGATAAATAATGGCTAAATGTTTAGTTTTCATCGCCTTCGCCCCCTCACATGAATCAGTCTCACCATTTTCCGGCTATCTTAAACTAGTAAAATGAAAATAAATGATAAGCAGATAGATTCCATATGCAAGCCATACAAAAAATCCGCCCCAAGGAGGGACGGATCATTGTAATGCAGCAAAAACCATTCGATCTTTTCCATTAATGTCATTTTCAACGGATACCTTAGCTGCAGGAAACGTCCGCAGCAGCATGTCGGCAACCGCCCGCCCCTGCCCAGTCCCCACCTCGAAGCCGATCAGCCCTGGCAAATTCATGACCCGCGGCAGCTGTTCCATAAAACGACGGTAAAAGTCCAGACCATCGCTGCCAGCAAATAAGGCACGATGAGGCTCATGACCCGTTACCACAACAGACATCGATTTTTGGTCATCAATCGGGATGTATGGGGGATTCGATAAAAGGATGTCCACCTTTTCGTTCTGTTCAATGAACGGCAAAAGCAAATCACCTTGCCTAAACTGCACCTCGGCACCAAGCGCTTTGGCATTCCCCCTCGCCACCTCAAGGGAAGGTTCCGCTATATCCGTGGCCGATACGAGCAAGTTTGTTTCTTCAAGCTTCATCGTAATGGCGATTGCACCGCTGCCTGTACCAATATCAGCTAGACGGAGCTTCTGGTCCTTCTTAAAAATGGCCGGCAGCTTACGGAGTGTATAATAAATCAATTCCTCCGTTTCAGGTCTCGGTATCAGCACTTCCTCATTCACATAAAAGGTCCGTCCGTAAAATTCCTCACTGCCGATTATATACTGGATCGGCGTCCCCTCGGCATGTAGCTCCACTGCCGCCTTAAAACGTCCAAAATCAGCTTCACTAAGCTCGTCATGCAGGTTCGCCAACAGCATGGATCGGGTTTGGTTCAAGAAATGCTGTAACAGGATTTCACCGGCATTGGCATCACGATCATTCTCCTTTAAAAAAGAAGAAGCCCATTTAAGGGCTTCAAACACTTTCAGTGCAGAATCAGTCATCTGCATTTTCCAGCCTTGAAGATTGGTCTTCCATGATCAAAGCATCAATGACCTCATCAAGCTTACCTTCCATGATCTGATCCAGCTTTTGGATCGTTAAACCAATTCGGTGATCCGTAACGCGGTTTTGCGGGAAGTTATACGTCCGAATCCGTTCCGAACGATCACCCGTTCCAACAGCAAGCTTCCTGTTTTGATCATATTCCGCCTGCACTTCACGATGGATTTTATCGTACACCCTCGCCCGCAATACTTTCATCGCTTTTTCTTTGTTCTTGATCTGTGATTTCTCATCTTGACAAGAAACAACCGTATTCGTAGGAATATGAGTCAATCGCACCGCAGACATGGTCGTATTGACACTTTGCCCTCCAGGACCGCTTGATGCAAACGTATCGACCCGAACGTCCTTATCATGGATTTCGACTTCCACTTCCTCCGCTTCCGGTAAAACGGCGACTGTGGCCGTAGAGGTGTGGATCCGTCCACCTGACTCGGTTTCAGGCACCCGCTGTACGCGGTGGGCCCCATTTTCGAATTTCAATTTGGAATACGCGCCATTTCCGTTAATCATGAATATGATTTCCTTGTAGCCCCCAAGTCCGGTTGGACTCGCTTCAATGACTTCTGTCCGCCAGCCCTGAACCTCGGCAAAACGGCTATACATCCGGTATAGGCTACCCGCAAACAAAGCCGCCTCATCCCCGCCTGCCGCGCCGCGAATCTCCATGATTACGTTTTTATCATCGTTGGGGTCTTTTGGAATCAGCAATATCTTCAGCTTATCTTCAAGGCCTTTTATCATCTCTTCAAGCTCGTTGACTTCCTCTTTTACCATATCACGCATATCCGCATCAAGTTTGTCATCGAGCATCGCCTTCGCTTCCTGGAGTTGCTCACGAACCGTTTTATATTCCTTATAAGTCGATGCGGTTTCTTGAATGCCGGACTGCTCCTTCGAGTATTCCCTTAGTTTCTTGGAGTCATTGATGATTTCCGGGTCACTTAATAGTTCATTTAATCTTTCATATCTATCTTCTACTGCTTGCAATCGATCAAACAAATTATTCACCTCATAAATTTTCCACTTCATCCGCTTAATATGAATCGGAAGTAATCCATCTTTTTTAACTATAAATAAGTAGTTCAGTGCCCCAAATCAGTTCACTTCTAGGTTAATTATAGTATAGGTGAATAATCAACGTCAAAGAGGATTAAAGAATGTGGTCAATTCTTTAATTTAACATCTATGTTATATTGAGGCACGACTCCGGTAATCAGGTCTTCCAGTCGCTTCTTTTCATCATTTCTTTCAGCCTCGGACTTGATCTTCCCCTTATCATGGACCGTAACATGAATGGTTTTGCCGTTAATCCAAACCGACCCTGCCTCATAATTCGTTTTGGACTTAACAGCTTCCCGGATAACAGCTATCTCCTGCCCCATGGATGGAGAATTGTTGGAAGTATGATTTTGTGTATTGAGCAATTGATCGGAAGGACGTTCCGCTTCATTCTCCCATTCCTTATTGGACACACGCTTTAAACCGCTGCCGACAAAATCCTTGCCATCACGGCTTTGATCGCCATATTCCGAATCATTATTTATCGCATTGTCATTTTGACCGCATGCTGTCAGTGCAGTAAGCAAAAAAGCCGTCATCATCATCATCTTGAATTTCATATTTTCACCCTCCATTTTAATTGAACAACAAGAACATTTCCTCGTTATCCTTCCCAAAATGGGGCAGTAAATAATCTTTTATTCCCTTCCATGTATTGGTCAGGCCCACTTTAAGCATCCCAATAAAAAAAGGCCCTATAATCTCTGGGATCACAGGCACCTTCGTTTCAAATATGTTCTTTAATCCCAGCCATCTGCTTACCTGGAACTTCATGATGATGACGGCAACGTGGCTCGTATGATTCAGATGCACCCACAAGGATGATCGGCTCGTCATAGGAGGCAGGTTTGCCATCAATCAAACGCTGTGTCCTGCTTGCAGGTGATCCGCACACTTCACACACAGCCTGTAGCTTAGTCACTGATTCAGCTACCGATAATAGAACAGGCATAGGACCGAATGGTTCACCTCTGAAATCCTGATCGAGTCCAGCCATAATCACTCGATAACCGCTGTCCGCAAGATGCTGGGCAACCCCGATAATTTCATGATCAAAAAATTGCACTTCATCTATTGCAATGATATCCAGCGGCTTATCCAAGAACTTAAAGATATCCGTTGAATGGGCAATCGGTTTTGCCATCACAGAAGATCCATTATGTGATACAACAGCCTCTTCCGCATAGCGATTATCTATAGCTGGTTTAAATACAGCGATTTGCTCTTTCGCAAATTGAGCACGGCTGACTCGTTTAATCAATTCCTCAGATTTTCCTGAAAACATGCTTCCGCAAATAAGCTCGATCCAGCCTGTTTGTTTCATTACATACATGGAAACAGCTACTCCCTTCCACCTGTCGATCCATTGGCCATAATTGAAGTGGACCCGGCTTTATATAAATTGTTACTTGTTTACAGAAAAGAAAAAACAGGCAAGAAAAATACTTGCCTGTTTTTTAAAAAGTCCGGCTTATTTAATACCGTATTTTTTGTTGAAACGATCAACACGTCCGCCAGCTTCAGCGAATTTTTGACGACCAGTATAGAATGGGTGGCACTCTGAACAAGTCTCAACTTTGATCTCTTCTTTAACTGAACCAGTTTCAAAAGTGTTTCCGCATGAGCAAGATACTTTTGAAAGCTTATAATTTGGATGAATTCCAGTTTTCATTCTTTTCAGCTCCTTCTGCCCTGAATCATTCGAAACAGAGTTATATACTTCAAGGTGAGTGAAAAAACACCCTCACATTTATTGTAAAAACACATGAACTCATTATAGCAACTTAAGAGTAGTTGTGCAACATTTTGTTTCTTTCTCTGTTTTACGAACGTTTAACGCTCGCTGGTCCCTTTTTCATTTCGGACATTTCATCATCCAACTTGCTGAAAAATTCTTCATTGCCTTTTGTCTGCTTTAGACGGCGAAGGAATTTCTCTGAGAAATCAGGAGAATCTGACATCGTTTTCCTGATTGCCCACAGTTTATCAAGGCGGTCTTTCGGAATCAACAACTCTTCTTTACGCGTGCCTGACCGACGGATATCGATTGCCGGGAAGATACGTCTTTCGGCAAGGGCGCGATCTAAATGTAGCTCCATATTACCTGTGCCTTTGAATTCTTCATAAATGACATCGTCCATTCTTGAACCTGTATCCACCAATGCCGTAGCAAGGATCGTCAAGCTGCCGCCTTCCTCGATATTCCTCGCCGCACCGAAAAAGCGTTTTGGGCGATGGAATGCAGCAGGGTCGATACCACCTGATAACGTCCGTCCGCTCGGCGGGATGACAAGGTTGTAAGCCCGGGCCAGACGGGTGATGCTGTCCATTAGGATAATGACATCCCGTTTATGCTCGACGAGGCGCATCGCTCGTTCCAATACTAGCTCCGCAACCTTGATATGGTTTTCCGGCACTTCATCAAACGTTGAACTTACCACGTCACCAGCAACGGAACGTTCAATGTCCGTCACTTCCTCCGGGCGTTCATCGATCAGAAGGACAATCAACTCCGATTCAGGATGATTCGTGGTTATCGCGTTGGCAATTTCTTTGATGAGCATCGTTTTACCGGCTTTTGGCGGTGCAACGATCAATCCACGCTGACCAAAACCGACCGGTGCGAGAACATCCATGATTCTAGTCGATAAGTTCTTCGGCGTAGTCTCAAGCTTGATTTGCCTGTTTGGATACAACGGTGTCAAGCCTGGGAAATGCACACGTTCTTTCGCTGACTCTGGGTTATCGCCATTGACAGCCTCGACATGCAGCAAGCCATAATAGCGCTCATTTTCCTTAGGCGGCCTTACCTTACCGGAAACCTTATCTCCATTGCGCAAATCGAATCTCCGGATTTGGGAAGCGGAAATATAAATATCCTCCGAGCTTGGAGAATAATTGATTGGCCGCAAGAAACCGAACCCCTCGGAAGGGATGATCTCCAGAACGCCCTCCATGAACAGAAGGCCATCCTGTTCGGCTTGCGCTTTCAAAATAGCGAAAATAAGTTCCTTTTTTGAAAGTTTGCTGTAATAGGAAACTTTATATTCACGAGCGTGCTCATAGAGATCCTTTAGTTTCATGTTTTCTAAATTAGAAATAGTTAAATTCATTATGACACCACACTTTTATTAATTAAACGTTTTCACCCATACAAAAAAAAGAAATGGTTTGTTAGATGGAAGAAAAACCACAATCCATGTACCCGACCAGAGTTTTCTTAGAAAGGATGATACATTTTTACATGCAAAGAAGAAAATAATTTGAAGGCTTCTTGAAGTTTGGAGTGAAAGGGCAGATTTTATATATAGTAAACAATTGATAGTAGACCAAGCTTTATTTTACTTTTTTTATTTTAATTATTCAACTTAAATTTTTTTAAAGAGAAAGCGAGCGCTATAATCGCTCGCTTTCCCTCGTTGGTTTTTCCGGAAAAACCTTCTCAGTCAATCAAACCATTCGGTTTGATTTTCAGACTATGACGTCCATCAATGAAACGAACGGTTCCGGATTTAGCGCGCATGACTACGGATTGCGTCTCGCCATAATGCCCTTTGAATTGAACACCACGTAAAAGTTCGCCATCCGTCACACCTGTTGCAGCAAAAATGGCGTCATCTCCGCGAACGAGGTCTTCCATTCTAAGGACCCTTCCTACATTAAGGCCCATTTTTCCACAGCGCTCCACTTCTTCATCATTTTGTGGAATAAGCTTGCCTTGGATTTCCCCGCCCAGGCATTTCAAAGCAACGGCTGCAATGACACCCTCGGGAGCCCCGCCTGATCCGAATAAGATGTCAACACCAGTAGAATCGAAGGCCGTATTGATGGCACCCGCTACATCTCCATCGTTGATCAATTTGATCCGTGCCCCAGCCTCACGAAGTTCGTGAATGATCTTCGAATGACGATCGCGGTTCAATACTGTTGCCACTACATCTTGAATATCTTTATTCTTTGCCTTCGCCACCGCTTTAAGGTTGTCCAAGACAGAAGCATTGATATCAATCAGGCCAACAGCCTCAGGACCAACTGCTATCTTATCCATATACATATCAGGGGCATGTAGCAGGTTTCCCTTGTCTGCTATCGCCAATACGGCTAAAGCATTCCAGCCACCTGACGCAACGATGTTCGTGCCTTCTAAAGGATCGACCGCAACATCCACTAGCGGTCCGAAACCGGTACCAAGTTTTTCACCAATATAGAGCATCGGCGCTTCATCCATTTCACCTTCACCGATTACAACCGTCCCTTGCATGGGAATTGTATTGAACACGTCGCGCATGGCGGTTGTTGCTGCATCATCGGCTTCGTCTTTCTTTCCTCTTCCCATCCAACGCGCAGAATTCAAGGCCGCCGCTTCCGTTACACGAACAAGCTCCATCGACAAACTTCTTTCCATTTCCCGTTCCCCCTCAAGTACACTAACATGTTTTATTTATAAATTAGTATAACACATTATATCATATATAGTAACATATTGAGGTAACAAGAAAAGGGATCAGCTTTTAAGCTGCTCCACCTCTTCTTGCGTCATTTCTTCCCGCCAAATCGTTGCCCCTAGTCCTGAAAGCTTCTCCACTAAATGGCTATATCCACGA
Source organism: Peribacillus muralis (assembly GCF_001439925.1). Classification (GTDB taxonomy): domain Bacteria; phylum Bacillota; class Bacilli; order Bacillales; family DSM-1321; genus Peribacillus; species Peribacillus muralis. The sequence continues at coordinate 50,176 of NZ_LMBV01000002.1, read as the reverse complement.
TCGATATGTTCAAGGCCCGTCACCTCAGTGATTCCTTCGGCCATCAATCCGGCAATCACCAGGGCTGCTCCGGCACGTAGATCGCTCGCCTTCACTTTTGCACCATGAAGTTGGACAGGACCATCGATGATGCCCGCCCTGCCCTCGACCTTGATCTTGGCATTCATGCGCCGCAATTCATCAATATGCTTGAAGCGTGCCCCGTATATCGTATCGGTCACCATGCTGGAGCCGCTTGCTTTTGTCAAGAGCGACGTGAAGGGCTGCTGAAGGTCTGTTGGAAACCCAGGATATACGAGCGTCTTGATATCCACGGATTTATATTTTTCTCCTGGTGAGACGAATATCTGATCATCGCCAGCTTCAATGTTTATGCCCATTTCCCTCATCTTTGAAGTCAACGACTCCAGATGTTGGGGAATGACATTATCGATCAAGATCCCTTCACCGACAGCAGCTGCCAAGATCATGAACGTCCCCGCTTCAATTCGGTCTGGTATAATGGTATGCCTGCATCCATGCAAGCTATCGACACCGTCAATACGGATGATATCCGTTCCCGCACCTTTGATTTTCGCGCCCATATTGGTCAACAATGTGGCCACATCAATGATTTCAGGTTCTTTGGCAGCGTTCTCAATTACGGTACGGCCTTTAGCCAACACGGCCGCAAGCATGATATTGATCGTTGCGCCGACGCTAACGACATCCAAATATATGCGTGCTCCCCGCAACTCGTCGGCCCTAAGGTAAATGGCTCCCTGTTCATTGGTCACTTGTGCACCAAGTGCTTCAAACCCTTTAATATGCTGATCGATAGGGCGAGGACCTAAATGGCAGCCCCCAGGCAATCCAATCACTGCCTTTTTGAATTTACCAAGCATGGCCCCCATTAAATAATAGGAGGCGCGTAACTTCTTCACTCTTCCGTTGGGAAGTGGCATCGAAATCATCCTGCTGGGATCGACTGTCATTTCCCCATCATCAAAGGAAACCTCACCGCCAATTTCCTCCATTAACTCCTTTAGCATCTGTACATCCGAAATATCAGGCAAGCCTTCGATCGTTACAGGAGAGTCCGCTAATATCGTTGCAGGTATAAGGGCGACCGCACTATTTTTCGCTCCGCTGACTCGAATGCTCCCCTTTAAAGGATAACCACCAGCAATTTTAAGTTTTTCCATAATATACTCCCTTCCACGCTAAGCACTTAGAAGCTACATTAAAAAAGTAATATTTTTCCACAAGGAAATTGCATAATCCGACAACATTTACTATCTAGTTTCTTAGTTTACACAAAAGTAGAAATTTCATGTAAAAAAAAGAAAAAAATTTCTAATTTATGTTAATTTTATTTTACCAGTGCAATCTATAGCGACTTAGCGGCAAGGCTTTATGCTTCCGTACGAGAATTCCAATCCTTCAAGAAAGCTTCAATTCCTTTGTCAGTCAATGGATGGTGGAATAATTGCATCAATACCTTATAAGGAATCGTTGCGATATGTGCCCCTTTAAGGGCAGCATCCGTAATATGCATCGGATGGCGGATGGAAGCTGCAATGATCTCCGCCTTTATATCATGAATCGCAAATATGTCAGCAATATCCGAAATCAAATGCAAGCCATTTTGACCGATATCATCCAAACGCCCTAAAAATGGCGATACATAAGTTGCTCCTGCCCGGGCAGCCAATAATGCTTGGTTGGCACTGAAAATAAGGGTCACATTAGTTTTGACACCTTGTTTTGTCAGAGCAGCTACAGCCTTCAAACCATCTGGGGTCATTGGCACCTTAATCGTGATGTTAGGAGCAATCGCAACGAGTTCCTTCGCTTCTGCCATCATTCCTTCAAAATCAAGCGCAATGACTTCTGCAGAAACGGATTCCTTGACTAGGCTAGTGATTTCTTTTAAACGATCATGGAAGGAAACGCCCTTTTCTCTTGCAACGAGGGATGGGTTAGTCGTAACTCCTGCTAAAACGCCAAGTTCATGTGCTTGTTTGATTTCTTCCATATTTGCTGTATCTATAAAGAATTTCATAACAATGGCCTCCATATGTAATCGTTTTTTTCTTTCTCTATTACCCCTTGAATTCTAATTGTTCAAAAAATAGAATCCACATTTACCCTTAATCTAAAAGAAACCATTGGAGGGAAATTCCCACCAATGGAGTTTTTGCTTTCATCAGCCTGCTTTTAAGGGGTGGAGCCCCACTGCTGATAGAATATTATGCTTTACCGTTTGAACCAAATTCACGGATTTTCCCGATGACCGTTTCTTTAATCGCTTCGCGGCCAGGAACCAAGAATTTACGTGGATCGTATACTTCGGAATCCGTATTCAAAATTTCACGGACCGCTTTCGTGAATACAATTTGATTTTCAGTATTCACGTTGATTTTTGATGTTCCAAGCGAAATCGCTTTTTGGATATCTTTCGTCGGGATGCCTGTCCCACCATGAAGAACCAGTGGCTTGTTCGTTAAATCACGTACTTCTTCCATTTCTTTATAACCAAGATCCGGTTCACCTTTATATGGTCCATGAACTGATCCCAATGCTGGTGCGAAGCAATCAACATTCGTTTCTTTAACTAATTGCTCACATTCCTGAGGGTCTGCATATACGACGCCATCAGCAATTACATCATCTTCTTGTCCACCAACAGTACCCACTTCCGCTTCAACGGATACATTACGGGCATGGGCAAATTCAACAACCTTTTTCGTCGTTTCGATATTTTCTTCGATTGGATGATGAGAGGCATCAATCATAACTGAAGTGAATCCAGCCTCGATCGCTTCTTTACATTTATCAAAACTTGAACCATGGTCAAGATGAATGGCCACAGGAACAGTAATTTTCATGTCTTCCAACAATCCCTGAACCATCATGACAGTCGTTTTGAAACCACCCATATGACGGGCAGCCCCTTCAGAAACACCAAGGATGACCGGGGAATTTTCTTGTTCCGCAGCAGCTAGAATAGCTTGAGTCCACTCTAGATTATTGATGTTGAATTGTCCTACTGCATACTTTTCATCAAGAGCTTTGTTCAGCATATCTTTCATAGAAACTAAAGGCATTTGATTTCCTCCTACTAGTGGGTGTAATTATTTTAAAGCTATTTCTTTCTAGATATTCCCTAAAACCAATGTAGCATACGCTTATCGATCAGAATATCTCTCCTCTTGTAGCATATCAATACATCAAAAAAACAGCAACAAATACACTATTTCAAGCCAAAAATTTCTTCCAAAAAAACGCGGCACATCTGAAAAAAAGATAGCCGCGGCAATATATGGCCAATAGTGTTAACATTCAAGACCGTTAGCTTGACTGAATCGGTAAGTATTCACGGACCGCTTTTCTAATATCATCGATATCGAAGGGTTTTGCAAAGTGGGTCATTGCCCCTAAATCTTTTGCTTCCTGAATCATATCAAGTTCGCCATAAGCGGTCATGATTATGACCCGGATATCGGGATCGACCATTTTCATCCGTTTCAATATCTCAATGCCATCCATTCCAGGAATCTTCATATCAAGCAATACAAGATCCGGTGAATGATTATTCAGGACCTCCAGGGCTTGAATTCCATTTGCGGCTTGAAATGTATCATACCCTTCTTTATGTAAAACCTCGTTCAATAAAATTCGGATCCCGAATTGATCATCAACTATCAATATCTTCCCTGACATTTTATCACCTCTCCTCTTCCCGATTTATAAATGTATCATTCTAATCACCCATATAACCTTATCTGGGGAGTTTCATAGATTGCGTCAAATTTCTTGCGGTCCAATGCATATTTCACATTTTCACAAACTTGATTTCTATGAGTTTCATATTCGATAATTGTAACAAAATTCCTGCCCCAAGGCTAAAAGGAATTTTTATTTTTTTGGTTTTTTTGACCGATTTAGTAAAATGAACCATTGTTATCAAATATCCTGAAGCCTGTCCATGCAACGAAAAGTCCTTTATAATAAAGGGACTATTTTTAAAAAAGGAGTCCGTGATCATGTTAAAAATTTTCTCGACACAACTAAGCGGTTTATTTAATAAAATGATGGACAAAGAAGCCTTTGAAATGGAGGATGCCGGACGCTTGCTGGCTCAGGCCGCGGTTGGAGATGGCGCCATTTTCATACAAGGTTTTGGTGAAATGCAGGGCATCACAGCCGAGGCCATGGACGGCGCAGAGCCCTTTCCGAAAGCAAAAAGATACGAACACGGCCAAACTATAGCAAGAGAAGATCGATTCCTTATTTTCACTAGGCATTCAAATGATAAAGAAGCATTAAAGCTTGCAAAAGCACTTAGGGAAAAGGATATACCTTTTGTCGCCATTTCAACCTCCGTACCATCTAATGAGGACTCTCTCATGGAGCTGGCTGACGTACATATCGACTTAAGGATCAACCGGGGCTTGATTCCAGATGAAACCGGAAACCGCTTCGGCTATCCCACTCTCATTGCCGCTCTTTTTGCCTATTATGGCATTAAATTCACCCTTGAGGAAATTATACAAGAATATCAAAATGAAGAAGATTAACCTCAAAAAAGGCATCGGAATGACCACATCCCGATGCCTTTTTGATTTACATTAAAACTGAAGCAATCAATATCCGATATGGGAAAGCCAAGGCCTATAGAAGAGAGGAATATTCATCGTACAAATCAGCAAAACTGGAGGTAACGGCGATTTTGTCTTCGTTTTCACTCTGAGTGAATTAGGCGCGAATCATGCAAGAAATGCGCTTCTACGTGAGTCACCGCAGGCAATGAAAGCCGAGGGCTCCCCGACCGGCTCTGGAAAGGGAACACCTGCAGTGCAATGAAACGGTCTAAGGTACAGTTACTCGCGAGATTGGGCTTTGCATCGAATTTAAGGCCGTTTCTCATAAACATTGCGTTTTTCACGCGCAATTGGGGCCGTTTCTTGTTAATTTCTTGCTTTTCTCTCGAGTTTGGCCGGGATCTCCGTAATAT
>NZ_LMBV01000002.1:44911-45120 GCF_001439925.1 Peribacillus muralis | reverse complement strand
GAATTTCGTGCTTTTATTCGTGAATTTGGAGCATTTATTCGTGAGTTTTGTGCTTTTATTCGTGAATTTGGCGCATTTACTCGCGAGTTTGGATTTCACATCGAATTTAAGGCCGTTTCTCGTTATCTTTGCGTTTTTCACGCGCAAATGGGGCCGTTTCTTGTTAATTTCTTGCTTTTCTCTCGAGTTTGGCCGGGATCTCCGTAATA
>NZ_LMBV01000002.1:44828-44893 GCF_001439925.1 Peribacillus muralis | reverse complement strand
GCTTTCTTTCACCATTTCGGAGCTTTACTCGTGAATTTCGTGCTTTTATTCGTGAATTTGGAGCA
>NZ_LMBV01000002.1:576-44809 GCF_001439925.1 Peribacillus muralis | reverse complement strand
GAATTTCGTGCTTTTATTCGTGAATTTGGAGCATTTATTCGTGAGTTTTGTGCTTTTATTCGTGAATTTCTTGCTTTTATTCGTGAATTTGGCGCATTTACTCGCCAATTTAGGCTTGCTACCAATTTGAGGAGGTTGCTCATGTTTTTGTACCGTTTCTGACAATCTGAATTGTTTTCCATGTTCGTTTTCACACAGAGTGGAGTGGAACGGAGGGGGCAAGACTACTGCTTAGAAATGCGTGTCTACATGAGGGACCGCGTGCAGTGAAAAGGAACAATCACTGCAAGATCATCAAAACCTAAAAAAACTGCAGTCAAACTCCATTATTCATCGAGTTTGACTACAGTCTGACACAGCCTTAGAGCTGTTTTTTTTGTTTATTAAAGTTTTTTGCTGCGCTTTAAAGACATCCCAACAAAGTCACGGAATAGTGGCTGTGGACGGTTAGGGCGTGATGTGAACTCCGGATGGAATTGAGAAGCCACAAACCAAGGATGATCCTTCAATTCAACGATCTCCACTAGACGGCCATCAGGGCTTGTTCCAGAGAAGATGAATCCAGCCTCTTCCATCGCTTGGCGGTAATGATTATTGAATTCATAACGGTGGCGGTGACGTTCATACACAACCTCATCATTATATGCTTCGAATGCTTTAGTTCCTTCGATAAGCTTACAAGGATAAAGGCCAAGACGCAGTGTTCCACCCAAATCTTCTACATCCTTTTGCTCAGGAAGAAGATCGATGATTGGATCTGGAGTATCCGCTTGAATTTCAGCAGAATGGGCTTCAGGTAATCCCAATACGTTACGTGCATATTCAATGGATGCCAACTGCATGCCTAGACAGATTCCGAAGAATGGTGTCTTTGTCGTACGGGCAAATTCAGTCGCTATGATTTTCCCTTCAATACCACGATCTCCAAAACCACCAGGAACAAGGATTCCGTCTGCACCTTGAAGAAGTTCGGCAACATTTTCTTTCGTTACGTCTTCCGAATTGACCCAGTCGATTTCAACATCGGCGTCAAATGCATAACCTGCGTGCTTGAGTGCTTCCACTACAGAAAGGTAAGCATCCTGCAGTTCCACATATTTTCCGACAAGAGCAATTTTCGTTTTCTTCGATAAAGAAGTAACCTTTTTGACAAGTTCCTTCCAATCTTCCATATCCGCTTCGCCACAGTCAAGTTTCAAGTGATCACAAACGATTTGGTCCATATTTTGTGCTTGAAGCGCAAGAGGGATAGAGTATAGTGTATCCGCATCAAGACATTCGATGACTGAATTTTTATCGATATCACAGAATAAGGCAATTTTATCCTTCATATCTTGTGAGATCGGGCTTTCTGTACGAGCAACGATGATATTCGGCTGAATGCCAAGACTGCGTAATTCCTTCACGCTATGCTGAGTCGGTTTCGTTTTCATTTCACCAGCCGCTTTAATATAAGGAACAAGTGTACAGTGGATATACATAACATTATTAATTCCGATATCACTTTTAATTTGGCGAATCGCTTCAAGGAACGGAAGGGATTCTATGTCCCCTACAGTACCGCCAATTTCCGTAATGACGATATCGGCATTGGTTTCATTGCCTGAACGGAAAACCCGCTCCTTAATTTCATTCGTGATGTGGGGGATAACTTGAACCGTTCCACCCAAATAGTCGCCGCGGCGTTCTTTTCTAAGGACGGTCGAATAGATTTTACCTGTAGTCACATTGCTGTGTTTACCAAGGTTAATATCAATGAACCGCTCATAGTGCCCAAGATCCAAATCCGTCTCGGCGCCATCATCCGTTACAAACACTTCACCATGTTGATATGGACTCATCGTACCTGGATCCAAGTTGATATACGGGTCAAACTTTTGGATCGTAACATTCAATCCCCTATTTTTCAAAAGCCTACCTAAAGAAGCGGCCGTTATCCCTTTTCCTAAGGAAGAAACTACTCCACCTGTCACAAAAATATATTTTGTCATCTCATATCCTCCTAATAGAATGTTTTCTTCCAATCCTGTTACTTGATATACAGGTAAACAAGATCTTGCATCAATACGCCGCCATACACGCGGTAAATAAGTCCAAAGACGTAAAGGTCTTTAGTGAGAGTCATGCTCTTTAAGCATGAACAAGGTTAAACTTCCGCAAATGACAGTAAAACATAAATAGGTTCTCTTTAGTTTTTACAATTCTAAGAGAAATCATTTTTAAAAATAAAAAAATGATGTCATTTACTCATTCCATCATTAAAAACAAAAACGCTCCTCTTACATTGAAAGTAAGGGAGCGATATAATTTAATCATTGTGTCCTTTTTTAAGGAGCCCAAAAATGATTCTACAAATTTCGCCTCAAAAAGTCAAGGGCGATTATTATTTTTCTTTCTCTTCATCTTCATCCAGTTCTTCTTCTTCATCTTCGTCTTCATCATCTTCAAGGACAAATGCTTCGTCTTCAATAATTTCTTCTTCCAAATCGTCATCCTCTTCCACGTCATCGTCCAGAAGCACTTCATCGATAACCGGAGAACCTAGGATATCATCATCATCGTCATCCTCATCTTCATCAAGATCATCGACATCTTCATCGAAATCAAGATCTTCATCATCAAGCTCATCGAAATCATCGATAACGACAGCAGCCTTTTTCGCTTTCTTTTTCTTTTTCGGTTTAACGACATGGACGACTTCTTCTTCAATTTGGTCAACCGGGTACCATGTTTTCAATCCCCAACGGTTGTCCCCTAGTGAAGTGAAACGGCCATCAACATTTAAGTCCGTATAGAATTGGGCGATTTTTTTTGCCACTTCCGCTTTGGATAAATGATGCAATGAAGCTAATTCACTGACTAGGTCTTTGAATGGAATCGGTTCATTTCTTTCCACTAACAAATCATATGCCATCTCTATTAAGGACATTTCCAATAATTGCTCTTTTGAGTATTGTTTTAAACTCAAATTCCGCACTTCCCTTCTCTATTCAAACACTGGATTCCGTGTTTTTTCACATAAAAAAATAATCTAAAACAGTATTTCGATAAAATAACGACAATTCCTGCTAGACATATACTCCATTATAAACAATCTAAATGGGTTTATGCTAGTTCTATCTGATACTTTCACAGATTTACCTTAACGCCTATGTTTCGGAGAGTGCTTGACCATTTACTTTCTTTCTTCGATTTTTGACGATAAAAAGCCGTAAAAAAAGCAATGGGATGGCACCCCATTGATGCTAATATAGCTAAAATAAAAGAATGATGGCAAAAAAGGAAGCAAGTATGGATCCGAGCATTCAACTCAAATGGTGCTGATTCATCATTTTTGCCCCTTTTCCAAATAATTATAAGGGGAAATTCACATTTTTCCAATATTTTAACAAAAGGGACCCCTTCAATTCGGAGTCCCTTTTGCCTTCCCTACATATTTCTGCGATATTGCCCGCCTACATCATATAGCGCCCGGGTAATCTGGCCAAGGCTAGCCACTCTCACACAATTCATGAGCTCGGAGAAGATATTGTCCCCATTCATGGCCGCTGCTTTCAACCTCGTTAGCGCTTCGTCGGCGAACTCCTTATTTGTTTCCTGAAATGCTTGCAGGTTTTTGATCTGTCCTTCCTTTTCTTCCTTTGTTGCACGGGCAATTTCCATGCTGTTCACGGCATCCTCGGAAGGTGGATTAGGGTTCAAATACGTATTGACCCCAATGATCGGCAATTCCCCTGTATGCTTCTTCATTTCATAATGCATCGATTCATCCTGGATTTTGCCGCGCTGATACTGCGTCTCCATCGCGCCAAGAACGCCGCCTCGATCATTGATGCGATCGAACTCCTGAAGGACGGCCTCCTCAACCATATCCGTCAATTCCTCGACAATGAAGGCACCTTGCATTGGGTTTTCATTTTTTGAAAGCCCATGCTCTTTCGTGATGATCATTTGAATCGCCATTGCACGTCGTACCGATTCTTCGGTAGGCGTCGTGATGGCTTCATCGTAAGCATTCGTATGCAAGGAGTTACAGTTGTCCTGTAAGGCCATCAATGCCTGAAGTGTCGTCCTGATATCATTAAAATCAATTTCTTGCGCATGAAGCGAGCGACCTGAAGTCTGAATATGATATTTTAGCTTCTGGCTGCGATCATTCGCTCCATATTTATCGCGCATGACTGTCGCCCAAATCCTTCTTGCCACCCTGCCAATAACCGTATATTCCGGGTCAAGTCCATTTGAGAAGAAGAACGATAAATTCGGGGCAAAATCATCAATATTCATTCCGCGACTCAAGTAATATTCGATGTAAGTAAATCCATTCGCCAAAGTGAATGCCAGTTGTGAAATCGGATTCGCTCCCGCTTCGGCAATGTGATAACCGGATATGGATACAGAATAATAATTCCTGACTTTATGATCGATGAAATAGGCTTGGATATCGCCCATTAACCTTAAAGCAAACTCCGTAGAAAAGATGCATGTATTCTGACCTTGGTCCTCTTTCAGGATGTCCGCTTGAACTGTGCCGCGTACCGTTTGCAAAGTGAACGCCTGCACTTCTTGCGCTTCCATATCGTTAAGGGGGCGGCCAAGCTCTTCCACTTTTCGCTGAATCTGCTGATCGATTGCCGTGTTCATGAACATGGCCAAAATGATTGGTGCCGGTCCATTGATGGTCATCGATACAGATGTCGATGGGTGGCAAAGATCAAAACCTGCATATAATTTTTTCATGTCATCGAGCGTACAAATGCTAACGCCGCTTTCCCCTACCTTGCCATAAATATCCGGTCGATGATCAGGATCCTCGCCATATAATGTCACGGAATCGAAAGCCGTACTTAGCCGTTTAGCATGATCATCCTTAGATAAATAATGAAAACGGCGGTTGGTCCGGTCTGGTGAGCCCTCACCGGCAAATTGCCGTTTTGGATCTTCCCCTTCACGTTTAAACGGAAAGACTCCAGCTGTATACGGGAAAAAGCCCGGCACATTTTCACGGGATATCCATCCTAAAATCTCGCCATAATCGACATATTTAGGCAAAGAGACTCTCGGAATCATTAAACCTGATAAGCTTTTCGTTTTAAGCTTCGTAACAATTTCTTTATCCCTGATCGATGTGACAAACTGCTCCCCCTCATATTTTTCTTTTAAATCTCCCCATCCTGAGAGCGATTTTTTAGATTCGGGGGATAACTTGGAATCCGTTTCCTTTTTCAAAGCTTCTAAAGGCGCCAAGATTTCTTTGTTGTTATCCGTTTCCTTTACCGCCTCAATGGCACCTTCAAGCTGGAAAAGCCTGCGGGCGATGCGCACTTGCTCCGCCGAGCGTTTATGATACGTCCTGACCGTATCACTTATTTCCCGCAAATAATAACGGCGGTCATTTGGAATGATGACATTTTGCTTGTAAACATCCGCTTCCTTCGAAAAGGATGTGCTCCATTCCGTCCCTGCTTTTTCATGAAGTTTTTCAATCAGGGCAGCGAATACTGCATTCGTGCCCGGGTCATTGAATTGGGAGGCGATCGTGCCATAAACCGGCATTTCCGATGGATCTTGTTCAAAAAGCATCCGGCTTCTCTGATATTGTTTTTGAACTTGGTTCTTTGCATCCTCAGAGCCTTTGCGCTCATATTTGTTAATGACGATCAAGTCTGCGTAATCGATCATATCGATTTTTTCAAGCTGGGAGGGTGCACCGAATTCACTTGTCATCACATACATGGAAACATCACAAATCTCGGCAACCTCTGCATCACCCTGGCCAATCCCGCTCGTTTCAACGATGATTAAATCGAAGCCGGCTGCCTTCACGACTGATATGGCATCTTTGATCGCCAAGGACAACTCACTTTTTGAATGGCGCGTGGCCAGGCTCCGCATATATACACGCTCTGAAAAAATCGCGTTCATCCTGATCCTGTCGCCCAGCAAGGCACCACCTGTCTTTTGTTTTGTCGGATCGACGGATAGTATGGCCACTTTCTTATCCTTGATTTCGTTAAGGAAACGCCGGATCAATTCATCGGTCAGTGAACTTTTACCCGCGCCGCCCGTCCCTGTGATCCCAAGAACAGGAACCTTCCTTTCAGATGTCTTGATTTGCTCAAAAAGGCTTTCAACCGCTGCGGCCGATTCATCTGAAGCTTCCAGCCTTCCTTCAGCAAAAGTGATATATTGGGCAATCGCATTCGTCCCGCCTGCAATCAATTCATCGAAGCGTTCCTGCAAAGACGGTTTGACTGTGGAGAAGTCACATTCTTCCATCAATACATTTATCATCCCTTGGAGACCATATTCCCGCCCTTCATCAGGGGAGAAGATGCGGGCAATCCCATAATCATGCAGCTCCTTGATTTCCCTCGGAATGATGACACCCCCACCTCCGGCAAAAATCCGAATATGCTCGGCCCCCCTTTCCTTCAACAGGTCAAACATATATTTAAAATATTCTACATGTCCTCCTTGGTATGATGACATGGCAATGCCTTGAACATCTTCCTGGATGGCTGCATTCACGATCTCCTCAACAGAGCGATTATGTCCTAAATGAATGACCTCCGCCCCGCTCGACTGCAGAATCCTCCTCATGATGTTGATCGATGCATCATGACCATCGAATAAACTCGAAGCAGTCACGAATCTGATATGGTTTTTCGGTTTATATACAACAACTGTATCCATATAGCTCCTCCTTATTGAAACGACCTGATATCGGCACTTTTATGAAATGAGATGCTTTGGATCAATAATTGCGTCTGAACATCGATGTACTCTTGAAGCGTATACTCTTTATGCAAAGCCCACCTTCTGAAGCTCCACATCTGTCCCTGGACGAAAATGTTATGCGAAACGAGGCTGATTTGTTTTTCCGTCAGCAACAGTTCCCCGTTCTCAACACATTTCTTTATAACCTTTTCGAACATGCCCACCATTCGAATTTCTTTGTTCAGCACGTAAGGCAGGGCATCTTTCGTCAATGCCTTCACCTCTTGATACATCACCAGCACCTCGTCCTGCATGTCATCCATCACTCTATAAAAATAGGCAATCGTCATCTTCAAACTTTCAAGTGTTCCCTCACTCTGATCGATTTCTTTTTGAAGCTTTTCCTGAACTTCATCGTATATAAAGTCACAAACGAGATATAATATATCTTCCTTGGTTCGGATATACTCGTATAACGTACCAATGCTAAAGCCCGCCGCTTTGGCAATTTCCCTGGTGGTCGTCCGATGAAATCCCTTTTCCTTAAAAAGATTCACCGCCCCCTTAATCATTTGGGTTCGCCTTTTTTCAACCAGCCGCTCATCCTTTACCGACGCAACAACTTCTCTTTTTTCCATTTTCAAACCCCTTTTAGAAAGCGCATCATTTACTCAATAAAGACATTTCCCAAAAGTTGAAAAGGGCATTCCGCCAAGACGGTGCCTCAAGCGGAAAACCTCATTTTCAACCTTATTTCGTAACCATCCTTGAAATGACCAGCTTTTGAATTTCCTGTGTACCTTCGTAAATCTGGGTTATTTTCGCATCGCGCATATACCGTTCTACAGGATAATCCTTTGTATATCCATAACCCCCAAAAACCTGTACGGCTTCCGTCGTTACTTTCATTGCTGTATCACCAGCGAAAAGCTTCGACATGGCCGACTCTTTTCCATACGGAAGACCAACCGATTCCAGCCAGGCCGCCTGATAGGTTAGTAGTCTTGACGCTTCAACCCCGGTCGCCATATCCGCCAGTTTAAAACCGATTCCTTGCTGTGCAGAAATGGGCTTGCCGAACTGGACGCGCTCTTTTGCATAATTGACCGCGGCATCCAATGCACCCTGGGCAATGCCTACAGCTTGGGCCGCTATTCCGTTACGGCCGCCATCCAGCGTCATCATCGCGATTTTAAAGCCCTCCCCTTCCTTGCCAAGCAGGTTTGCCTTTGGCACCCGGCATTCATCAAAGATGATTTCCGTTGTCGGGGATGAACGGATTCCGAGCTTCTTCTCTTTTTTACCAACACTGAAGCCCGGGAAGTCACTTTCAATGATGAAGGCACTCGTTCCTTTTTGCTTCGATTCGGGATCTGTCAAAGCAAAGACCACGTAGGTATCCGCAATCCCGCCGTTCGTTATGAAAATTTTCGACCCGCTAATGATATATTCATCACCAACAAGCTTGGCAGTCGTTCTCATACCGCCTGCATCGGAGCCCGAGCTAGGCTCAGTCAGGCCATATGCGCCGATTTTTTCACCCTGTGCCATCGGTCGAAGGTATTTTTGCTTTTGCTCCTCAGATCCGAATTTATAGATTGGCCAGCCTGCAAGAGATGTATGGGCTGATAGCGTAACCCCAGTAGACGCACAAACACGGGAAAGTTCTTCGATCGCAATGCAATACGCCAAGTAATCGCTTCCAATTCCACCGTATTCCTCTGGCCACGGAATTCCCGTCAAACCGAGTTCGGCCATTTTATCGAAAATCTCGCGGTCGAATCGTTCTTCTTCATCCCGCTCGGCAGCTGTCGGTGCCACTTCATTCTGGGCAAAATCGCGAACCATTTTTCTGATCATTTCATGTTCTTCCGTTAATTTAAACTGCATGTGATCTTCTCCTGTCTTTTTCGATGTATTTAGAGATTCTTATTGATGACCATCCTTTGTATTTCACTGGTGCCTTCATAAATTTCCGTTACCTTTGCGTCCCTGAAATAGCGTTCGACCGGATATTCCGTCGTGTATCCATAGCCTCCGAATACTTGGACTGCTTCTATCGCCACCTCGACAGCCGTCCTCGAAGCGAATAGCTTAGCCATCGCTGCCTCCTTACCGCATTTCAATCCCTCTGAGCGTAAAAACGCCGCCTGATAGACAAGTAACCTTGAAGCTTCTATGCCTGTTGCCATGTCCGCCAGCTTGAAGCCAATTCCCTGCTGCGAGGATATCGGTTTGTTAAACTGCACTCTGTCCTTTGCATATTGGACGGCATGTTCCATGGCACCTTCAGCAATTCCGAGCGCTTGGGACGCGATTCCTATCCTCCCGGCATCCAGGTTGGCCATCGCGATCTTGAAGCCTTCACCTTCTTTGCCTAGCAGATTGCACTCAGGCACTTTCAGATTTTCGAAGGTTACCTGTACGGTGCTCGAGCCATGAAGTCCCATTTTACGTTCTTCTTTACCGATGATTAATCCCGGGGTCCCCTTTTCTACAATGAAAGCAGAGATTCCCTTGCTGCCCGCCTGTGGGTCCGTGGAGGCAAATACAATAAACACATCCGCTTCCCCGCCATTTGTAATGAATACTTTAGAGCCATTCAATCGATATAGATTGCCTTCCTTTACAGCCTTGGATTTCAAGCTCGCAGCATCGGATCCGGAGCTTTGCTCGGTTAAGCAAAAGGCGCCTAAATATCGTCCTGCGGCTAACTTAGGCACATACTTTCGCTTCTGCTCCTCGTTTCCAAAATAAACGATTGGATTTGTTCCAACAGAAGTATGAACAGATAGTATGACACCGAGGGTGGGACTTACTTTGGAAATCTCGTTGATGGCGATGATATACGACATGAAGTCCATTCCAGCACCACCGTATTGTTCCGGGATGGGAATCCCCATCAAGCCAAGCTCTCCCATTTTATGCAGGATCGCTCTTGGAAACATGCCTTTTTCCATCGCTTCGATATGAGGGGCAATTTCATTCTCCGCAAAATCACGTACCATCTTCCGCATCATTTCCTGTTCTTCTGTAAACTTGAAATCCATTCCTTCATTCCTCCCTAGCTGCAGATGCTTTCAATGTTTAGGTATATTCGTAAAAGCCACGTCCTGATTTCTTGCCTAGCCACCCGGCTTTTACATATTTTCTTAACAGCGGACACGGACGGTATTTATCGTCGCCCATCCCTTGGTGAAGGGTTTCCATAATGTATAAGCATGTGTCGAGTCCAATGAAATCAGCGAGCGTAAGCGGCCCCATCGGATGGTTCATCCCAAGCTTCATCACATCATCGATCGCTTCTTTAGTCGCAACGCCCTCATATAGCGTATAAATCGCCTCATTGATCATCGGCATCAGAATCCGGTTCGCTACAAATCCAGGAAAATCATTCACTTCCACCGGTATCTTGTTCAAGGTTTCGGCCATCTTTTCGACTTCTTTGTAAACTTCATCCGCTGTGGCAAGGCCACGGATGATCTCGACCAGCTTCATGACGGGAACCGGATTCATGAAGTGCATGCCAATTACCATTTCCGGCCTTTTCGTGCTTGCGGCTATTTCGGTAATCGGAAGCGAAGATGTATTGGTTGCAAGGATGGCATGGTGTGGCGCGATTTGGTCCAACTCGGCAAATAGCTTCGTTTTTATTTCCATATTCTCCACCGCTGCTTCAATAACCAAATCCACCTCGGCTGCATTGTGCAAATCAGTCGACGACGTTAACCGGGAAAGGGCTGCATCTTTATCCTCAGACTTCATTTTCCCTTTCTCAACCTGCCGCGAAAGATTCTTGGAAATTGTCCGTAAGCCTTTTTCTACATATTCGTCTTTTAAATCGTGTAAAAGAACTTCATAACCGCTCATTGCACAGACCTGGGCAATGCCAGATCCCATCTGTCCCGCACCGATGACCATCACTTTTTGAATGCCCATGAAAATCCCCCTCATTTATCTATGAATCTATTATCCTTGCTTTGGCACTTCAATTAAAATGGCATCTCCCTGGCCGCCGCCACTACAGATCGCTGCGATGCCCAATCCACCTCCGCGGCGTTTCAGTTCATGCATGAGCGTGATGATGATGCGGGCTCCGCTTGCCCCGATCGGGTGTCCCAAGGCAACTGCACCGCCATTGACATTCACTTTTTCCGGCTTGATGTTGGCAATCTTGCCGCTGGCCAATGCCACCGCTGCAAATGCTTCATTCACTTCGAATAAATCAATCTCTTCTACCGATTTGCCTGACTTCTTCAGGATTTCATTTATGACCAAACCGGGCGTTTTCGGGAAGTCCTTCGCTTCCACGGCAACTTCAGCATGAGCTAAAATATAGGCAAGCGGTGTTTTCCCTTCTTTCTCGGCACGTTCCTCACTCATCAATACGAGAGCACCGGCCCCATCATTGACTCCTGGTGCATTTCCTGCCGTTATCGTTCCCTCGTTATTAAAAGCCGGGCCTAATTTGGCCAGCTTCGCCGCAGATGTATCTTTTCTTGGTCCTTCATCATGCTGAATTGTAATCGGGTCCCCTTTTCTGACCGGAACCTGTACGGCAACGATTTCTTCCGCAAGTATGCCTGCATCGATTGCTTTAAGCGCTTTTTGATGGCTTTCGTAAGCCCAGCTATCTTGTTCCTCGCGAGTAAGTTCAAGATCCTCGGCCGTACTGTTCCCGTAAGTGCCCATATGTACCCCTGTGAAACTGCAGCTAAGTCCATCGGATATCATCGTATCCTTCATCTGGGCATCGCCCATCCTTAGGCCCCACCGTGCCTTCGGAAGAATATAAGGTGCATTGCTCATCGACTCCATTCCGCCAGCAACAATGATTTCCTCCTCACCTAAACGAATGATCTGATCGGCCAATGTAACGCTGCGAAGTCCTGATGCGCACACTTTATTGATCGTTTCCGTTTTCACTTCCCAAGGAATTCCGGCATGTCGGGCTGCCTGACGTGAAGGGATTTGCCCTTGGCCTGCCTGAAGCACATTCCCCATGATGACCTCATCCACCTGGCCGCCCTCGATTCCCGCCCGTTCAAGAGCTTCCTTGATAGCCATTCCACCAAGCTGTGATGCCGTAAAACTGCTAAGACCGCCGCCAAATTTCCCAAAAGGTGTTCTCACACCACTGATTATCACTGTTTTTCCCATCATCATTTCCTCCTTTAAGGTATATTGATTGAACGCTCGCTCAATATGGGGCCGAACGTTTTGTAAGCGCTTAATATTATCTTACATAATTTTGACAATAATTAAAATATTTAAATATAAAAATTGCCTGCTTCCCTTAAGCTCAGCGTATAAGAAGCAGGCAATTTCATTATAAATTAAGATGCCATCGTTTTATTTTCACCAATGACCGCTTTTTCGAGAAGTTCAGCTACATCGTACGTTTTAACGTTTTCCTCGACTTCTTTTGCTTTCGTCCCATCAGATAGCATCGTCAGGCAATAAGGACATCCCGAACTAATGACTGTTGGGCTGACGGCAAGTGCTTGTTCGGTACGCGCCACGTTAATGCGGTTTCCTGTTTCCTCTTCCATCCACATCAAACCGCCTCCGGCACCACAGCACATGCCCTTTTCACGGTTGCGCTCCATCTCAACCAGTTTCACGCCAGCAATCGATTGCAAGATTTCACGCGGCGGGCTATATACCTCATTGTACCTTCCCAAGTAGCAGGAATCATGGAATGTAATCGTTTCATTAACCGGATACTGAGGCACCAGCCGGCCTTCGCTAACAAGCTTTGCCAGAAGTTCAGTATGGTGGTAAACTTCAGCTTCCAAGCCAAAATCAGGATATTCATTTTTAAAGATATTATATGCATGCGGATCGATCGTTACGATTTTCTTGATTTCATTCTTCTGGAACTCTTCGATGTTTTTCATTGCAAGCTCCTGAAAAACAAACTCATTCCCCAATCGACGAGGAGTATCTCCTGAGTTTTTCTCTTTATTTCCCAGAATTGCGAATTTGACGCCGGCTTCATTCATTAACTTGGCAAAGGAAAGGGCGATCTTCTGGCTTCTGTTATCGTAAGATCCCATTGATCCTACCCAGAATAAATATTCGAATTCTTCGTCTGCCTTTTGTAATTCCTTCACGGTAGGAACGCTGACATCCTCCCTCACGTTTCTCCAATCTTCCCTCTCTTTACGGTTCAGCCCCCAAGGGTTACCTTGTCGCTCGATATTGGTCATTGCCCGTTGAGCATCAGCATCAAGCCTGCCTTCAGTCAACACTAGGTAGCGTCGCATATCAATGATCTTGTCGACATGTTCATTCATTACCGGGCATTGATCTTCACAATTACGGCAAGTGGTGCATGCCCATAGTTCTTCTTCCGTAATGACCTCGCCAATCAGGCTCGGGCTGTAGCTTTCAGTTGCTGCAGCCGATTCCTGTCCTCCCTGCCCACCACTGGCCAGAGCGATCTTATTTCCATTCGTATTGCCGAACACAAAGGAGGGTACCCATGGCTGCTTCGTTGTAACGGCAGCTCCCGTATTGGTTAAGTGGTCACGCATCTTGATGATGATATCCATCGGTGACAGCATTTTACCGGTCCCGGTTGCCGGACACATATTCGTACAGCGCCCGCATTCCACACAGGCATAAAGGTCGACCATTTGGTACTGCGTCAAGTCCTCGATATACTTGGCACCATAATATTGGTTCCCTTCTTTGTCCAGGATCTCTTCTTCCAAATCAACGGGCTTCAATTTACCCGGATTGTCCAGGCGATGCAAGAATACATTGATCGGACCGGCAATCAAGTGAGCATGCTTCGATTGCGGGATGTAAACAAGGAACGATAAGATAATCAAAAGGTGCATCCACCAAGCTACATAAAACACGGCGGTCGCCGCGGCTGTTCCCATCCAGCCGAAGAGGAAGGCTATGCTTGATGCGACTGGCTCTGACCAGGTTGCAGCATGTTCATGCCAAATCATCCCCATTCCATTCCCAAGCAGCACGGTAATCATGATGCCGGTAATGAAAATAACAACCAATCCCGCTTTGAAATCCCTTTTCAAGCGGACAAGCTTTTCGACATAACGGCGGTAACCAGCCCAAAGGATTGCTACAAGAACAGTCAGCGTCACGATTTCCTGGAAAAAGGTAAAGGCAGGATAAAGAGGTCCTAACGGCAAATGCCATCCTGGCTTTAAACCTTTTATAAAAAAGTCGAGTGCACCAAATTGCACTAAGATGAAACCATAAAATAACATCGCATGGATGATTCCGCTCTTTTTATCTTTAAAGAGCTTCTTCTGTCCAAACACATAAACCCCTATATTCACTAGACGATCTTTCACACGGTTGTCGAATTCCACTTTTTTGCCAAGTTTTATATATGCTAAACGAGTTTTTATCAAATAGATAAATAAACCGGCGGCGTAAGCGGTTACAAGTAGAAACGCAATCAAGTTGATCCACAGTAAGCCATTCATTTCCATGCAGTCCTTCCCCCTCTTAAGTAAAATTGTAAAATGCCAGGTAGCTCTTTTAATAAAATAGAAAATTTGGCATTTTTCTGAAATTTGATTATCTCCATTATATAATGAATGAGCATTCAGTCAACTTTTTTCTTTATAAAAATATGTGATTTCCAACACCTTTTTAAATAGTTCGACAATTCTTCATGTTTTACCTTCTATATCGTAAAAATACTGTCCCCTTCTCTCCATTCTATGGTTACTTACAGGTAATTTGAGTCAAACTAAACTGAAATCATATAGGGGGGATTTTTTTGAAGATAATCACGACGCTTGCTTCCATTTTTTTATTGATCTTCACTTGGTGCTTAATTGATTTTAAGCTGGGGCATAAGCGTTATATGAAGCAGGCAACCAACGTGAAATATCCGCCTCGAAACAGCGACATGACCGTGTTCACCTCAGGTAAAATCCTGTTTGACGATTTAATGGAAGAAATCAATCAAGCACAGGATTCTGTCCATATCCTTTTTTATATTGTAAAAAACGATCAATTCAGCAGGGACTTTTTGAAGCTGCTGCAAACGAAAGCGGAAACGGGTGTGGAGGTACGCCTTTTAGTCGATTGGGTTGGAGGAAAAAAAATATCCCGAACAGCCATTGGGCAGCTAAAGGAAAGCGGCGTTCATTTTTCTTTCAGCTATAAACCGAAACTCCCCTTCCTTTTCTATACGATCCAAAAAAGGAATCATCGAAAAATCACGGTGATTGATGGGAAAATTGGCTATCTTGGCGGCTTTAATATCGGCAAGGAATATATAAATCAAGGAGACAAATTGAATCCTTGGCGAGATTACCATTTGAAGATGACCGGTGAAGGAGTAAAGGACCTGCAGGAAGTCTTCCTCTTGGACTGGCAGCACGATACAGACGAGGATCTTAGGGGGACGCCTGCATATTTTCCTACCCTGACGCCAGGGACTCAGATGCATCAGGTTGTTCTCACGAATGGAAGTGATCTTGAACAGACATTGGTAGGCATGATTCAGCAAGCTAAAGAAAAAATCATCATCGGGACGCCATACTTCATTCCAAGCAATCCCCTGTTCCGCGAGTTAAGGGAAGCTCTTTCCAGGAATGTTTCCGTAACGGTGATCGTTCCCGAAAATTCGGATCATCCACTTGTGAAAGAGGCTTCATTTCCCTATTTCCGGGTATTGATAAAAGAAGGAGCTGCCATCATGCAATTTCAGAAAGGGTTCTACCATTCTAAAGTGATACTGATTGATGATACAATTTGTGATATCGGTACGGCAAACTTCGATAAACGCAGTTGTTTTTTAAATGGGGAAATCAATTGTTTGATTTATGATCGGGCATTTATTGAGGATGCAGAAAAGGAATTAGCGGTGGACGTTGCTGAATCGAAGCTGCTGAACGGGGATAAGCTTTCTTCCATGAACGCTGTTCGTACAGCGAAAGAATCGCTGGCTTCCATCCTTTCTCCTTTTCTATAACATCGATTAAGGAGAAAATACAAATGAAAATAAGATTCGGCTTTGTATCCAACGCGACCTGTTTATGGGAGGCCTCCCCAGCGAAGACACTTACTTACAAGCGATATAGCGAATTGGGACAGGAAGTGGGGATGGATCGGCTTTTGACTGTGACGAGGCAGAACATTGAAAATACCTTAAGGGTGCTTCAATACAACACGGCCCACCAAATAGAAATCTATCGGATGTCCAGTTCCATCGTTCCTTTATCTACGCATCCAGACGTGGAATGGGATTTCGTCACTCCATTCAAAAAGGAATGGAAGCAGCTTGGCGAATGGGTTACCGCACATAAAATGCGGGTGAGCTTTCATCCCAACCAGTTTACGCTGTTTACCAGCCCCAAACCTGGGATTACACAAAATGCCGTAAAAGATATGGAGTTCCACTATAACATGTTTGATGCAATGGGGATTGCGGACTCTTCTTTCATCAATATCCATGTCGGCGGGGCCTATGGTGATAAAGAGTCAGCTTTAGTAAGGGTCCATGACAACCTAAAGCTACTCCCGGAGCACGTCAAGGCAAGAATGACTTTTGAGAATGACGATAAAACCTATACAACATCAGAAACCCTCCGTGTATGTAAACGGGAAGGCATTCCACTTGTCTTCGATTACCACCACCATCTTGCCAACCTCTCAGATGAGCCTCTTAACGAGCTGCTCACCGAGGTCATCACTACATGGAGCCATGCAGGAGCGGTTCCAAAGATCCATATTTCTTCCCCCAAATCACCCGGTGCATTTCGCTCGCATGCTGATTATATCGATTTGGAATTCATCATGCCCCTATTCAAAGCACTTAGGGACATTGGACAGGACGTCGATTTCATGATTGAAGCCAAGATGAAGGATCGGGCGATGCTGCAGCTGATTGAAGATATATCCAAGGTCCGTGGAGTAAAAAGGGTGAGCGGTGGTTCCATTCAATGCTGATAGGCTGAAAAAAAAAGCGACTGTTTCTTTAGAAACAGTCGCTTTAGCCGATTACATTTTTTCCGGGGCAGAAACGCCGATTATTTCCAAAGCGTTCCTTAAAGTGATTTGGACGGATTTAACCAGTCCAAGGCGTGCCTGACTTCTTTCCATCTTCTCCACATCCAGAACCTTATCTGCATTGTAGAAGCTATGGAATGTAGAAGCTAGGTCGTAAATATAGTTCGTCATGCGGTGAGGCATCCGTTTTTCGGCTGCTTCGGCAATCGCCTGCGGGAACTCGCCTAATTTCTTCAACAGCTCGACTTCTTTTTCAGTGGAAAGGGCAGAGAAATCAGTGATTCCTTCAAAGCTGACCCCTTGCTCCACACCTTGGCGCAAAATACTCGATATCCTGGCATGTGCATACTGTGCATAGTAAACCGGGTTATCATTGGATTGCGATACGGCAAGGTCCAAATCGAAGTCCATGTGCGTATCCGCGCTTCTCATCGCAAAGAAATAACGAGTCGCATCAAGGCCCACTTCATCAATAAGATCACGCATCGTGACCGCTTTGCCCGTCCGCTTGCTCATTTTCATCTTCTCGCCATCTTTGAACAGATGTACCAGCTGGATGATTTCCACCTCAAGCTGCTCGCGTTTGTAACCTAATGCTTCGATTGCCGCTTTCATACGAGGGATATAACCGTGGTGGTCAGCACCCCAGATGTTGATCAATGTTTCGAAGCCGCGCTCCAATTTATTGCGATGGTACGCAATATCCGGTGTCAAATAGGTGTATGAACCGTCTTGTTTAATGAGTACGCGGTCTTTATCATCACCCAATTCGGTTGAACGGAACCAAGTTGCCCCATCTTGCTCGTAGATATGTCCCCGTTCCCTTAAAACGTTCAGAGCTTCATCGATTTTGCCATCTTGATAAAGGGAAGTTTCGGAGTACCATACATCGAATCCGACACGGAATTTGCCCAAGTCCGTTTTCAGTTTTTCCATTTCACATTTCAAGCCGTATTCACGGAAGAAATCAAAACGCTCTTTTTCATCAGCATTTACATATTTATCGCCATATTCTTCGGCAAGCTTTTTACCAAAGCCTTTAATATCTTCACCGTGATAACCGCCCTCCGGCATTTCCTTTTCAAGACCTAGCGCTTGGAAATAGCGTGCTTCGATGGAAATGGCCAAATTATTGATTTGGTTACCAGCATCATTGATATAATATTCACGTGAAACATCATAGCCTGCTTTGGATAGGACATTGCATAACGTATCCCCTACCGCTGCACCGCGGGCATGACCAAGGTGAAGGTCGCCTGTCGGGTTTGCGGAAACGAATTCCACTTGGATTTTTTCACCTTTTCCAAAATCGCTTTCCCCATATGTTTCGTCGGCTTTCAAAATGGTAGGAATCAATTCCGTCAAATAGGAATTATTCATGTAGAAATTTATGAAGCCTGGTCCTGCAATTTCAATTTTTTCGATCGATGCTTTTGAGTTATCAAAGTTTTCGATAATTGCTTCAGCAATCATTTTTGGCGCTTTCTTTGCAATCTTCGTTAATTGCATCGCCATATTCGTCGAGTAATCTCCGTGCGTCTTATCTCTTGGCAGTTCCAAAACAACATTTGGAATCTGCTCCTCCGTTGCTAAGCCGGCCTTGATGACCGCAGCCTTAATCTCTTCTTTCAGTTTTTCCTGTACCTCATTAACTATGTTCATGTGTTATGCTTCCTCCTTGTAGGCGATCGTCATTTCATATTGACCGGGTTCGCTTCCCTGCATATGTAACGTATAATTAAGGACAAGTTTACCTTGTTTGGCCTGCTCATCCCATTGATGATCGATTTTTCTCGTGGTTGTCCGTAATCCTAACCTGCCATATATACTTTCATAATGTCCATTTGTCGCTTCCTGTAAGCGAAAGAGCTGCCTCATTTTAACGGCACCATTTCTGAGCAGGATCGTTTCATCCATTTTATGCTTAATCGTCGTTTGCGTTTGACCCACTTCATTTTCCTCTTTATATTGCAAATACAAATCGGAACCCTTGTACATTTTTGTACCAAATGTGACCACTTCATACGTTTCCGTTTCAGGGCCATGCTTGATTTTTGTCTGCAACGTCACTTTAATGGCTTGCTTATCTATATCATGAAGAGTCAACTCTACACTTCCTTCATCACGTCGTCCTTAACTTCATAAGTATAAATATTCTTCAAGCAAGTTTCAACTTGCATCGGAAAATAAAGTGCAAATCCAGAAAGGGATAGAAGGAAATAGCCTAGAAAGTGTTTTTCGGTGAAAGTTTTCTTTTGGGTTTGGAAATGCACCCTATGGAATAGACACTTTTTTTAAAACTAGGGAGAAAATTAGTAAGAATTTGACCGACAGTTCCTTTCTGCTTCATCCGAACAAACTATCTCTAATTTCCAACAGTTTTGGTATTTTCAAATTCAATCGCTTCATTGCACTGCGGGCACTCGCATTTCCCGCAGGAGTCTCGCACGGTCCGTTACATTACACTTTGGGTGAATACGAAGACGGCATCCTTATTGCCCTCAGTTTTGGAGGAATTGTACTTTGGACGTTTAGTTGCACGCCACTCTGCGTAGCAAAGCCCAAACTCGCGAGTAAATGCGCTAATTTCACGAATAAAAGCACGAAATTCACGAATAAAACTGCCAAACTCACGAATAAAGTGGCTAAATTCGCGAGTAAAGCTCCGAAATGGTGAAAGAAAGCAGTGATTATACGGGGAACCCGGGCCAAAAACGTGAGTAACGCAAGAAATACACCAGAAACGGGCCCCAAATGCGTGTGAAAAGGGTAAATTATACGGAACCCCGCTTTAAATTCAATGCAAAGCACAAACTGACGAGTAACTGTACCTTAGACCGTTTCAATTCACTGCAGGCGATCGCGCTTATCCAGAGGGCGGTCCGGGAGTCTACTCGGCTTTTGCCTGCGGGGTCGCATTTCCCCGCAGAAGTCTCGCACCCTCCGTTCCACTCTGAAAGAATACGAAAAAATTGAAGCCCTATTGCCTCAGTTTTGGAATACCTCCAACACTTTGGACAATTGGCAATCTATTTATAAACAAAAGCACCCTACAGAATAGACTTATTTCAACGTGTCCATTCTATAGGGTACTTTTATTAAAGTTCGATTCTTAGCCTTTTTGAACCCAACCTAAAATCATTTCGCGTATCAGCTTGCTCGCCGTGTTCGCTGTTTGCTCTGATGGATCATAGATTGGTGCTACTTCCACTAAATCACAGCCGACGACATTTATCTCAGACCGTGCTATCTCATGAATCGAAGCTAAAAGCTCTTTGGAAGTGATGCCTCCACAATCTACAGTGCCTGTTCCCGGCGCATGTGCAGGGTCAAGGACATCGATGTCGATCGTTACATAAACAGGACGCCCTGCCAGCTGTGGCAGTACTTCTTTCAGTGGCTCCAGAACTTCGAATTTAGAGATGTGCATACCATTTTCCTTTGCCCATTGAAACTCTTCCTTCAAACCGGAGCGAATGCCGAATGAGTATACATTCTTCGGACCGATAAGCTCTGCGGATTTACGAATGATCGATGCATGGGAAAGCGGTTCTCCCTCATAATCCTCCCGTAAATCAGTGTGGGCATCCATATGAATGATGGCCATGTCGGGATACTTTTTGTACATGGCTTTTATGACAGGCCATGTGACGAGGTGCTCCCCGCCCATACCTAATGGGAATTTACCGGCATCCAACACACCGTCGACAAATTCTTCTATCATATCGATGCTTCGCTGCGGGTTGCCGAATGGCAAGGGAATATCGCCAGCATCATAAAATTTCACTTCTTCCAATTCACGATCCAAGTACGGGCTGTACTCCTCCAGACCGATCGAAACTTCACGGATCCTGGTCGGCCCAAAGCGGGAACCCGGACGGAAGCTTACCGTCCAGTCCATTGGCATGCCGTAAAGCACGGCTTCCGACTCCTCGAAATCGGGATGGCTTTTAATGAATACATTGCCTGAATAGGCTTCATCGAATCTCATGTTCCACGCCTCCTTATTTCACTAGATCTTGAACGAATTTAGGCAGAACGAACGCTGCTTGATGAAGTTCTTTCGTATAATATTTCGTGTCGATCTCATGGAAGCGTTCTTCCGCTACTTCCAATGGATTATATTTTTTCGATCCGATCGTAAACGCCCAAAGGCCGCTCGGATACGTTGGGATGTTCGCTAAATAAAGGCTAGTGATCGGGAATATTTCTTTCACATCACGTTGTACATCACGAATTAAGTCCGCTTTAAACCAAGGATTGTCTGATTGTGCCACAAAGATCCCATCTTCTTTCAAAGCTTTGGAAATCCCGGCATAAAAACCTTTTGTGAATAAATTGACAGCAGGTCCGACAGGTTCAGTTGAGTCAACCATGATCACGTCATATTCATTTTCACTTTTGGCGATGTGCATGAAGCCATCCCCAACTTGTACGTCTACACGCGGATCTTCAAGCATGCCTGCAATCTCCGGCAAAAACTTCTTGGAGTATTCGATAACTTTTCCATCGATATCCACCAATGTAGCTTTTTTTACGCTTGGGTGCTTAAGGATTTCACGGATAACTCCTCCGTCCCCTCCGCCTACAACCAAAACGTTTTCTGGATTAGGATGAGTGAATAAAGGAACATGGGCTACCATTTCATGGTAAACGAATTCATCGCGCTGTGAAGTCATGACCATGTCATCCAACAATAGCATATTGCCCCACTCTTCCGTTTCAATCATATCAAGCTTTTGAAACTCAGTTTGCTCCGTATGTAAAGTACGATTCACTTTCATCGTAATACCAAAGTTCTCTGTTTGTTTTTCAGTAAACCAAATGCTCATTTATTAACGCTCCTTTTCCATTTCATATTGTCAGTCACCTAATAGGTTCCCCAAATTCGGTATAGTCATTAGCTAGAAAAATTATAGACGAATCTAGCAGAATTGCAAGATAAATTTCCAAAATGACTTTCTTATGTTTAAAAATCTCTTTTTTTTCCATAATAGTAATAGATACTAGATTCTTTTCTGATAAGAGAGGTGAATGCAATGGAATTGATTCCAAGCGAACGATTTAAAAGGACGACTAAATATGTACGGGCCATCATTATCCTTGCCACAATCGGGCTCATCATACTCTTTGTATTGCTTCTCTCTTTGCTGATTTATGCAAAAATATTAGGGCCGCCGCCATTGGCCGTACCACAGTCCACGCTCTATTATAGCGATGATGGAAATGTGATCGGTGAAACGGATAATGGCCAGAAGCGGTATTGGGCCGGGATGGATGCGATTTCACCTCAGCTCATTAAAGCAACCGTGGCTGTTGAGGACCGCCAATTTTACACTCACAATGGATTTGATATAAAGCGGATTGGCGGGGCCATTCTTGCAGATATCCAGGCCATGTCCAAGGTCCAGGGCGCAAGCACGATAACCCAGCAGTATGCACGGAACCTGTTTCTCGGTCATGACAAAACATGGTCGCGGAAGCTCAATGAGGCCTTTTATACAATACGCTTAGAAATGAACTACTCCAAAAAAGAAATTCTGGAAGGTTATTTAAATACGATTTACTATGGCCATGGCGCATACGGCGCCCAGGCTGCAAGCCAGTATTACTTTGGCAAGAATGCCTTGGATCTTACACTCGCTGAGGCTAGCATGCTGGCCGGGATACCTAAAGGGCCATCCAACTATTCTCCATTGGATAACCTTGAAAAGGCAAAATCGAGACAGAGGGTTGTCCTGCAGGCCATGAAAAATAAAAGCTACATTTCAGGAAAAAATGTCACCGAAGCTTCGCAAGTCCCGCTTACATTAAAAGGAGAGCATGGAACGGTCACCAAGAAAACCGCTCCCTATTTCCAGGATGCGGTCAAGCAGGCATTGAAATCACAGCTTCACTTAGATGACAGGACGATTGAGCTCGGCGGCCTAAAGGTATATACCACACTCGACGAATCACAGCAGGACGCAGCCGAAGAGGTTGTTTCCACTACCATTCCGGAGTCTTCAGCTATTCAAGCCTCGATCGTGGCAATGGATCCGGATACAGGCGAAGTCCGGGCATTGGTCGGTGGTCGCGATTATGAGGAGTCGCCATTCAACAGGGCTACACAGGCCGTCCGTCAGCCAGGCTCGACCATGAAGCCATTGCTCTATTATGCAGCGCTGGAAAATGGTTTCACACCGTCGACCACTTTAAAAAGCGAGACGACCACATTTTCTTTCGATGATGGCCACTCCTCCTATACACCGCATAATTACAATCATCAATATGCGGAAGGTGAAATCACGATGGCCCAGGCCATTGCTCTTTCAGATAATATCTTCGCCGTAAAAACACATTTATTCCTTGGGGAACAGTCTTTGGTCGATACGGCGCACCGCTTTGGCATAACGGCGAAAATGGCTGTCGTGCCATCGCTCGCACTCGGTACCTCAGGCGTACGTGCAATTGAAATGGTCAATGCATACGGCATTCTGGCTAACGGCGGCAAGAAGGTTGAACCCGTGTTTATCAAAAAGGTGGAAAATCAAAAAGGTGAAGTGATTTTTGATGAAAAGGAGAAACCGGAACAGATTCTGGATAAGGACAAGGCGTTCGTCATGACCGATATGCTTACCGGGGTTTTCGATGAAACCTTAAATGGCTATACGAAGGTTACCGGAAGCACCATCAGCTCACAGCTGACCCGCCCATATGCCGGCAAATCAGGTTCCACCCCGACGGATAGCTGGATGATCGGTTACACACCGGAGCTTGTAGCAGGAGTCTGGATTGGCTATGACCAAGGTAAAAAAATCGAGAATCCGGCAGAAAAAAGCTATGCAAAGAAAATCTGGGCGTCTTATATGGAAAAGGGCCTGCAGGGAACAAAGGCCAAACCGTTTAAGGAAACAAAAAACGTAATCGCTGTCAACGTGAATCCCGCCAGCGGTAAATTGGCAACAAAGGATTGCCCTGTCTCAAGATTGACTTATTATGTGAAAGGCACAGAACCCATCGAATACTGCGCCGAGCACTTTAAAGGCGATAAACCTACACAAGTCCCGGATGAAGCAGAGCAAAAAAAGACCCCATGGTACAAAAAGGTCCTGAAGCCGTGGAGATAACGAAAAAACCCGAAACCGCAAGCGGCTTCGGGTTTTTTCTGTCCTAGTTCCACAGTGTCTAAACTGCTGTCTATAAGTTTACTGATTTTATCGCTTTACGACAAGTGCATTTTTCACTAAACTTCATAATTCAACATTTAAACCGTCAATGACTCCTTAAGCTTCGCTGAAGAACGATCCCACATTCCCGCATCATGGTTTTTCAGGAAGTCTGCAAGGATACGTTTTGATTTAACATCCATATCCTCGACGATGATATAACGTTTAAGCGATTTATCCATCCGGTTAACGTGCTCCGGAAGGGATTTGTAGCCACGTCTGATTGAACGGTCAACCATCATTTCGCAAGCAGTCACACCTGCATATTGAGGACCGTTTTGAGTGGCCTCAATCGTCACCCAAACAAGCCAGTAAGGCTTTGCATTCGGGACCTCTTCTTTCGTCTTTAAAAATTTGATCCCTTTTTCCACGACACTTCGCGCATGCATCGCACCGATATCCACCTCGGCTTCACCTGCATCGACATCAATGATGACCGGTGAAATATTATCGAGTGTCAAAACCCCGGCCCCATATCCGCCATGACCCTCAGTAGGATCATTTTTGATGATATTGAAGCCTACCTTCTTCTTTGGTTGTTCTTCCATGTTTATATCCCCCTTCATGTTTTGTCATTTCTTTTTTGTTAAAAAAATAATAGTGAAAAAAATTGACTCAAGCTGCTTCCTACAAATTTAATACCCGTATCCAATATCGGTCTAATTGTATAGTTGCTGAGCGGCGTGATGATCAAAATCAAAAAAATCAGCGACCCATACTGCTCATACTGGGTCATTTTTGCCCGCAAATCTGCTGAAACAAGATCCTGTATGATCCGAAAACCATCGAGCGGCGGCAGCGGGATGAGATTGAATACAAACAAAAGGACATTCAAATTTATGAGCACATTCAAGAAGGGCTGGACGAAAAAAGGTAAATCTGGTCCAACTCCTGCTGCAAGCAGCCCGTAAAAAATCAAATAACCCAAAATGGCAACGATCAGGTTACTGAACGGACCCGCAAAAGAGACGAGCACTCCCGCCAACTTTGGATTTTTAAAATGAAAACGATTGACCGGGACAGGTCTTGCCCAA
The DNA here is from genome assembly GCF_001439925.1 of Peribacillus muralis. Classification (GTDB taxonomy): domain Bacteria; phylum Bacillota; class Bacilli; order Bacillales; family DSM-1321; genus Peribacillus; species Peribacillus muralis. Next base: position 19,842 of record NZ_LMBV01000002.1, on the reverse strand, counting down.
CCGAATCCGGCGATCAATATCAACAAAGTCCCGATCGGATCCAAGTGGGAAACCGGATTCAACGTTACTCTTCCTTCATTCTTTGCCGTCGGGTCACCGAACTTATAGGCCACATAAGCATGTGAAAATTCATGTACCGTAAATGCGATCAACAATGACACAATGACATATGGAAGTTCTTCCAAATCATAAGCCAAAAACCGTTCTAATTGATCCAATAGCTTCTCCCCCAATATATATTACCGTTAGTATACATCAAAAGACCAAGAAGTGAAAAAAACTCTGACTTCCTCGTCTTGCAATTCTTTTTCCGTTGTGAAACACTACAAGATAAGAACGAAAGGGGGGATCATGATGCCATTTGTAACAGTCAAAATGCTTGAAGGCCGTACAGACGAACAAAAAAAAGCTTTAGTCGAAAAGGTGACCGCAGCGGTAACAGAAACAACCGGAGCGCCAGCAGAGGCCGTGACGATTTTCATTGAAGAAATGTCGAAAAACCACTTTGCAGTAGCAGGTGTCCGTAAAAGCGACCTATGAGATTTACATAACGGGGAAATATAAGCCACCATCTAAAATGTACCCTACAGGATAGGCGCTTTGAAAAAAGTCGATCCTGTAGGGCACTTTTGTTTAAAATAGAAAAAAAGCACGTCGATTGAACTAGGAGAAGCTGTACATTGACCATTCCTTTTCGCTGCAGGCGATCCCTTATCCAGAGGCGGTCCGTGACTCCTCGGCTTTTAACCTGCGGGGTCTCACGTAGACACGCATTTCCCGCAGGAGTCTCGCCGCCTTTCGTTTCATTCCCCTATGCGTGAAAAATCAGGTAGAACTCCTATCGCTCACAGTTTTAATTGTTTCAAATTTGATATTTTCATTTCATTGCGGACACTCTTTTATCCAATTGGGCCTACCGTCGGTTCTAGCGCCTGCTGTCTCCCTTGGACTCGCTTTCCGGCAGGAGTCTCTCACCCTCCGTTCCACTCCACTCTGCGTGAAAATGAAGATGGAGTCTCCATTACCTTCAGTTTTGCTGATTAAATCCACTCAGTTTTAACATTTACATAGAAATTCCATTTCCCAAAATGTTGAACAGAGGATAAATTTTAGCTTATGAAGAATTCAATAAAATTATCTTAATAGGCTACATCCACAAAAACGCTTTCATTTATTTTATGAGAGAGGATCAAAGGTTCTACTATACCAACCCGTATCCAAGTCTGCGGAATAAATGATCATGAGGACAATCCATTTCACTCTTTATTCATGCATTGGAACCTAAAAAAGATGCCGCCTGTAAAATACAGACAGCCTCTCGTTCATATTGCCTAGCTTTTTTTTCCTGCCCTTTAAAAGCATCCATTCGGCTTAGCTTTTGTTTTTAGCTGGTCAATATATTTATATGCTTCTTCAATTTCTTCCGGTGTATATTTTTGCTTGCTTTTCAGTGTGAAAATCTTCTCGGTGACTTCCTCTTTTTCAAGCGTGTCGAAATATAATACCGTTGAAACAAGCTCCAAAAATCGGGCATTCTGTTCATTCATATCGAGTAAGCATGCCTCAAGAGCAGGCATCTCCACTTCCTGTATCGATAGGAAGTCCTGGCCCGCATCCGTTATTGAATAGCAATATTGATAATAGCCTGCCTTTTTTTCCTTTACCTCATTCAAGTAACCCATTTCGCAAAGTTCTTCAATGCGTAAGGTCAGCTCCTCCGAATACGGCCCATAAAAATGAAATTGAAACTTCTCGTGGAAAGGAAACGAAAGCTTCTTGGCGATATACACGATTTTTTGTAATTTTTTCCGACCCGAGATCTCACCGGCAGTAGATATTGCATTAATAATGTTTGCATGATCCTTAAACAAGGTTCGTCACTCCTCAATAAAAAATGTACCACTTCAATCCGATAGCTCCAAAAGCGTACGAATCTGTTTTTTTATATTTTTCTTCGTCGATTCATCTCGCAATATATCTGCTGGATAATACAGCTTATGATCGGTTCTTCTTTTGCCTGAAATGGCGTCGACAATTTCGGATTCACGCGACAATTCACGAATTTCGCCATTATTTTTCAGCAAGTGAATCGGCAGTCTCTCCTCTTCCTCACCCGGCCGGTAAAAATCATACGGCAGATCTGATGAAGAATCGACGACGAGATAATAATCCGGATCGATTCCTGCCTTCTTGAATAACGTCCTTAATTCCATCAATTTATTCATCTGACTGTTCGATGGGTGGAATTCCGCATATTTAAATAATTTCCGATTCATGAAGCGTGTGCATAAATCTTTTAAAATGGCATCGTTTTCTTCTTCCCATGCCTCGAAATAATAGAGCATCACCGCTTCATCCATTTTCAAATAGTCAGCTAAGGTCACTTCCCCCTTGAACAATGAATAAAAATGGTGCGGTTGCTGAGCAAACTCATAACCGGCTTCGTATAAATGCTTCGCTCGATGTAATATCTTAGTGAGAATGACTTCCGCACTTCTCGTGACTGGATGGAAATAAACCTGCCAATACATTTGGTAGCGACTCATGATATAATCTTCCACTGCATGCATCCCGCTTTGTTTGATTACGGCATGCTCTTCCCTCGGCCTCATGACCCGCAGAAGCCTTTCCATATCGAAGTGTCCATAGCTCACACCGGTAAAGTATGCATCCCGCTGTAAATAGTCCATTCTATCAGCATCGATCTGACTGGAAATCAGGCTGACTACTAATTTGCCTTTATAGGTTTTTGCGATGACCTCTGCCACTTTTTTGGGGAAATCACGGCCTACCCTAAGGAGGATCTTATTCACTTCCGTGTCGCCGACGATTATCTGTTGGGTGAAATGCTCATGGTCGAGGTCAAACACCTTTTCAAAAGAATGAGAGAAAGGGCCATGACCCAAATCATGCAGTAGGGCCGCGCACAAGGATAGTAAACGTTCCTCAGGCTTCCATTCCGGCCTTCCCTCGAAAACATCATCGACGATCCTGCGGACAATCTCATAAACTCCAAGCGAATGGCTAAGTCGGCTATGCTCCGCGCCGTGAAAGGTTAAATACGTCGTTCCCAGCTGTTTGATCCTTCTAAGGCGCTGGAATTCCTTCGTCCCGATCAAATCCCATATAACCCGGTCACGAACATGTATATATCGGTGTACCGGGTCCTTGAAAACTTTTTCTTCTTGTAATTTTTCGGCGGAATATTCCATGAACTACCCTCTTTTTTCATAGTCTCGATGCATCCATTATAGCGTGTTTCTACAAAAAAACCTAACTGGCCCCTTGCTAGGAAGCGGGGGTATTTTGTAAGAAAACGGAAGGTTCCAACAGGTTTTGGCCCGTAAATAAGAAAATAAAAAATCACCGCAGTGTGTTTCATTCTGGGTGATATCCGCCTGTTCCATTTATAAAAAAGCAATCCTTCAAGGATCCTACTTTAGTTTTTTATTAATTTTATCTAGTAACTCGTCTTCTGTCGGTGCAGCAACTGGACGGTTATTGACAAAGGCAAATGACTTCTTTCTGCCTGGACCGCAATAGGATTGGCAGCCCACTTCAATTTTCGCGTCGGGATCAAGCTTTTCAAGACGGGGAATCAACGTCTTTATATTCACCGCCAAGCAGTCATCGCACACTCTGAATTCATTGGACATCCTCCGGTCACCATCCTTCCCATGAAAATCTATTTTTTAATCCAATTATATGGCTAAAAGGTATTTTACCGCTTCTACCTATGAATATCAAGAGGGCTTGTTGATGCGAAAAGGAAAGGAAATCAATTAGAAATACGGTATTCAATCAAAAAACTAGTATCCTTTCAACCTTTTTGTATAAAAAATCCAGAATTTGTCCAAAATGCTAGTAGAACACAGCTTAATCATGGCCACACGATATTTTATATAGTTATTCATTTTAAAAGTTACCAGAAAGGGAGTATGTAGAAATGAAGGTTCGTCAAGATGCCTGGACAGAAGAAGATGATTTGCTTTTGGCAGAAACGGTATTACGCCATGTGCGGGAAGGAAGCACTCAGCTGAATGCTTTTGAAGAGGTAGGAGATAAGTTGAATCGCACCTCTGCCGCCTGTGGTTTCCGCTGGAATGCGGTTGTTCGCCATAATTATGATAAGGCGCTTTCCCTTGCCAAGAAACAGCGAAAGCAGCGGCAAAGGATTCTTGGAAAGGATCAAGCAGCGAAAAAACGGCTTCTGTATACACCGCCGTCCCCTACCATTTCCGACATAATGGTTCCTCATGTACAAGAGGAGGAGCTAGCGTTGGAAGCGGAAGTCGATGCTACCAGTTATGAAGCTGCTGAAGAATTCGTAGTGGCTGAAGCTTTTGCTCCTAAGGTCAACAACACGCCAGCACCGACGGAAAGAGGTCTCAACCTTGATACCGTCATCGCCTATTTGGAATCTATGAATGGGCGTACGCTTCAAACTGAGGTATTAAAAACAGAAAATGAAAGATTGAAGCTTGAAATCAAGGGTCTGAAAAAACGTAATGAAGATCTGGAGAATAAAATCAGCCATCTCGAACAAAATAGCGGTTTGATGCAGGAAGATTATGAGACTTTAATGAATATCATGAATCGTGCAAGAAAGCTCGTTTTGTTAGAGGAAGAGGAGCGCCCGGCAACGAAGTTCAAGATGGATCGTAATGGAAACTTGGAAAAAATGGCCGAGTAGTGAAATATGCAGGTTTGCTCGACCACTTCAAGATAAGCCTATAAGATCTAAGGAAGGAGTCTGGATAAGACTCTTTTTTTCATGGTCCATCACAGTTTCAGTGAATGCTAACATCGTATGAAGTGAACAAAGCCGTTCCTGTACTTACAGGAACGGCTTTGTTCATCTATACCTTTAATGCAGCAAATACTTTATCATTTCGTTCTACCACTCTTGTTAAGTAAGCCTCATACAGCGGCCACTCCTCCGAGGAAAGCGTGTCCGAAAATATCCTTCCGCTATGCTCCTTCAGCACCTGAAGGAACCTGAGCATCACGTCCTGGACGGTCAATTGTACATCCAGCAATTGTGAAAGAGATGCCATTACGGAAGGGACAATATCAGGATATACGAATTTCGTTTCCGCATTCGCTTTAGCTGCTTCATAAAAACCTTTTACAAGATTTGCACGTTCAGCCCCGCTTCCATTGACACACAAATAGATTTGCACCGCTACCCCATTGCGGATCCTGCGTTGGGATATGCCAGCAAACTTCTTTCCATTTATACTTAAATCATAACTTCCCGGACAATAGGAGCCGACGATCTCCCTCGCCTCCATCTTGACCGGGAAATCGGCGAACATCAATTGAACGAGTTCCCACATCGCATCATAGCCACGATTGATTTCAATTTTTTGCTCGTTTTCAGGGAAAATGAGCGAGAGATTAAGGACCCCCTCGTCCAACACGACGGCAAGCCCTCCGGAATTGCGGACAATCGCCTGAAAATCGTGTTCCTCCAAATGATCCAAGCCTTTTTTAAGGAAAGGCAATTTCGTATCCTGAATGCCAAGGACGACGGTTCGATGGTGCACCCACGCCCTTGCAACGGCCACTGATTTGCCTGATCCGACGGATGCACATAATGTATCATCCATTGCGAAGGATTCTAGAGCGGGGAATTGGGGGCCAATGGAAGATTGATCAATCACCCGCCACTCTTGCTGCAATAATAATGAATCTGTTTCACTCATAGAAATCTCCCTTTACATGTTATCTAAGGTACCGCTATTGGTACTGGGCTACAAACCCCTGCGCCGCTGTAATGACGGCGAGCTTATATACGTCCTCTTCATTGCATCCCCTTGAAAGATCGTTCACAGGCCGGTTCAGACCTTGAAGGATCGGACCGACCGCTTCGAATCCACCCAAACGCTGGACCATCTTATAGCTGATGTTCCCTGCTTCGAGGCTTGGGAAGATGAAAACATTCGCATCTCCTTGAATAAGGGAATCAGGTGCTTTTTTTCTTGCCACCGAAGGTACGAACGCTGCATCGAACTGGAATTCACCGTCCAGGATGATTTCGGAATCGATTTCTTTTGCAAATTCGACAGCATCGACGACTTTCTGTGTCTCTGGCGAAACGGCAGATCCCTTCGTCGAAAAGCTAAGCAGCGCCACACGCGGTTCGATATCGAACATTTGTGCAGTCTTTGCACTTTCAATGGCAATTTCCGCAAGGTCCTGCGATGAGGGGTTTATATTAATCGCGCAATCGGCAAACACATATCTTTCTTCGTCACGAACCATGATGAAGACTCCGGATGTTTTTTTGACGCCCGGCTTAGTTTTTATGATCTGCAGTGCGGGACGAACCGTATCTGCCGTGGAATGTGTCGCACCGCTCACCATCCCATGTGCTTGCTTCATGTGGACGAGCATCGTTCCGAAATAATTCTCATCCTTTAAAATTTCACGTGCTTGTTCGACTGTCGCTTTGCCGGCACGGACCTTTACAAACGCTTCCACCATTTCATCCATCATGATATAATTCTTCGGATCATATATTTCAAAGGCATCAAGGGCGATTTTCAATTCCTTTGCCTTTTCGGAAATCATTTCGATATCTCCGATCAGTACGGGTGTGATCAGTTTTGCTTTTGCAAGCCTGCCTGCGGCTCCCAATATCCGCTCATCCAATCCTTCCGGAAAAACGATTTTCAAATTATGCCCCATGACCTTCGATTCCAACATTTCAAATAAATTGCTCACTGGCACTTCCTCCTTTATAACATATATAAGATACGTATCCCCTAATCGCTCTGAATTTAACCATTTCGCCATGCTTTCCTATCCTACCTTTTTTAGAATACTTCAGCAGCCGGGTAAATTCCAGCCACATCTCGACACTCGAGACGGCGATGTTGTTTGCGGGTTGATCTAAATTTCCTTATACTGAAACTATGTTATATTAAAGCTATAATAAGACTTAGGAGTGATCGTAATGAGTGAAGCAGCACAAACACTGGATGGCTGGTATTGTTTACATGATTTCCGCCTGATCGATTGGGCTTCCTGGAAAACGTTATCAAGTGACGAACGCCAACTGGCCATCTCGGAGTTCCAAGGTTTACTCGATAAGTGGAATATGACACAAAGCGACAACGAAGGCAGCCATGCCCTTTATTCCGTCGTTGGCCAAAAAGCAGATTTCATGCTTATGTTTGCCCGCCCGACAATGGAGGAATTGAATGCAATCGAAAACGAATTCAATAAAACGAAGCTTGCCGAATATTCAATTCCCGCTTATTCATACGTTTCAGTTGTGGAGTTAAGCAATTACCTGGCAGGCGGAGATGGTGAAGATCCTTACCAGAACCCTCATGTACGTTCCAGACTGTATCCGATCCTGCCAAAAGCGAAACATGTTTGCTTCTATCCAATGGACAAGCGTCGTGATGGCGAGGATAACTGGTATATGCTTTCCATGGAAGAACGTAAAGGCTTAATGCGTTCCCACGGCTTGATTGGCCGCAGTTATGCCGGCAAGGTCAAACAAATCATTTCCGGTTCAGTCGGTTTTGACGATTATGAATGGGGCGTTACACTTTTTGCAGACGATGTCCTCCAATTCAAAAAATTAATTTACGAAATGCGTTTTGATGAAGTGAGCGCCCGTTACGCTGCGTTCGGCTCTTTCTTTGTAGGCAATATCCTGCCTGAAGAAAACATTGCACCTTTCCTCTACGTATAAGACGCTTTAGCTTCCGGCTTCCGGAAGCTTTATTTATTTTACCCCCTCCTTTTTATTTTCCCCAGCTATGGAATAAACCGAGCACCATCCCCATACATTTTCAATAGTGATGAATTTAATTATTACCGCCTCATTCCACATCAGGAAAATAAGCCAGCGAGGTGAAGGCACGTTACTTCTATTTATTATCAGCCGTCAAGAAGATAGGACTTTACCCGCGTAAACGTTACGTATCGCTTAAAATTCATTGTGTATTTTTAAGCCACCGGGGATTGCCCAGACCGGTCGCTATAAATCGCACTGTTGCTTCAAGTAATCGGATTTTAGCCACCAATTCAAAAGCGTTGAATCTTAGGAGGGAATGCAATGTCACAGAATAACCCTTATGGTAACGGTAACTACCCGTATGGAGGAAGCCCCTATTATCCATATGAAAACAATGAGTCGGACCAGCGGCAGCAGCAACAGCAGCAGAAGCCTTATCAGCAGCAGCAGGCTTACCCGCAGCAAAACTATCAACAACCAGCATACCAGCCACAGCAGCCAACTATAGCGGGCACTCCGCAGCAAATCCCAATGCCGATGAACCAATCGACACCAGGACCACAGGTTCCAGGCATGCTTCCGGTCGAAGCATCATACATCGAAAACATCTTGCGGTTGAACAAAGGTAAATTGGCGACTGTTTATACAACGTTTGAAAACAATACGGAGTGGAATGCAAAGATCTTCAAAGGAATCATTGAGGCTGCCGGGCGTGATCATTTGATCATAAGCGACCCCCAAACAGGCAAACGGTATTTAATCCCGATGGTATACTTGGATTATATAACCTTTGATGAAGAAATCGAATACGACTATCCATTTGGAGGCGCTGGGCTTGCCACCTATTCGCCAAGATAAATGAACTGATAACAAAAAAAGGGCCTCAGAATCTGATTGATTTTGAGGCCCTTCTTCATGGTGATGTGACAAGCTCCTGCCCTTACAAATGCTTATAGGCAGCAATCACCATTAATACCCAAGCCGCCAAGAACGACACTCCACCAAGTGGTGTGATGGCCCCCAGCACCTTGATTTGCGTAACGCTTAGGACGAAAAGGCTTCCGGAAAACAGGATGATCCCTATTAACATAAGCCAGCCAGACCAGTTGATTAGCGGGCTTGTCATTCTTCCAGCCAATAAACCGAGCACTAATAAACCGACCGCATGGAACATTTGATATTGAACACCCGTTTGCCATGTTGCCAAGTATTTATCGGGTATCTTCCCTTCGAGTCCATGTGCACCGAATGCGCCAAGTGCGACAGCGATAAACCCATTGATTGCACCTAAAATGATGAACAGTTTCATTATTATTTCGCTTCCCTTCGCTAATTTTAAAAGTCGAATAAAGACTCCCCATTGGCTTCATCCATTTTAACCGGCTCTACATTGGGTGTAACCGGCATAACGGATTGGGACAAGGGAGTTGGCTTCGATATGCCGACGCTCCCTGCTTTTTCATCAACCATTACTTCGCATAAGGCTTTAATGGCAATCACATATCCCTGTACCTTATCCTCTGAATTTGCCTGCTTCGCCTTCGAAGCAAGCTCTTCAATTTTATCTAGCATTTTTCTTGACGAAATATCCAAATTTACCACCTCATCCATATACAGGTCAATACTTTCATCACTAGCATAGCAAAAATCAAGCAAGAAAACATCCTTGCCCTACTTCAAATTTTTCTTGGCTGAAAATTCCAGGCACGGCTGTCCCGAGGAACGAAAAACATCAAGAGAAGGAAGGTTTGATGTTTTAAATTGGAAGGCACGGCACCCTTTTGGAAAATTAGAATCCCAAGTGACATAAAAGTGACGGCACTCCATGCAATTCACCCGCTTCACAATCTTTTTCAAGTCGTCGCTCCTGTGATTTTCCAATCAATTGGTGCCTCCCCCATTTCCAACAGCAATTGATTGGTTTTGGAAAACGGCCTGCTGCCAAAGAACCCACGCGATGCCGAGAGCGGGCTCGGATGGACGGAGGTAAGTATTTTATGGCGGCTTTCATCAATCAATGGGATTTTCGTTTGAGCCGGTTTTCCCCATAAGATAAAAACAACCGGTTTCTGCCGGTCATTAAGTAGGCGAATGACTTGATTCGTAAAGCTTTCCCACCCTTTTCCCCGGTGGGAGTGCGCTTCTCCCTCACGGACAGTCAAGACGGTATTCAAAAGTAGCACCCCTTGTTTTGCCCAATCAACAAGGTAGCCATGATCAGGTACCTCATAGCCTAAATCAGCCTGCAGCTCCTTATAGATGTTTCTTAATGAAGGCGGAATGCGGACCTCAGGCTTAACGGAAAAGCTAAGACCATGCGCTTGATCCGGTCCATGGTAAGGATCCTGGCCAAGAATGACAACCTTTACGCTTCCATAGGGTGTATAATGAAGCGCATTGAAGATTTCCTCCTGATCCGGATGAATGACTTGCTCTTTGTACTCTTGCTTTATGAACTCCATTAGCTCCTGGTAATACGTTTTATTACATTCCTCTTTCAATAGAGGCCACCAATCATTGGTTACTACCGGTTTTACCATATGTACAGCCCCTTTCTTCTTTTAACCTATATTATAACAAACGAAACGGCTTGCCCTTTTTGAAGAATCACGAATTATGTTTCTTTATTCCCGATAAGTGGGAAAATAGATAAATAGCAAGCAATTTAACTTTGTTGGAGGATTCCCTATGAAAAAATGGTACAAAAGAAAACGATTTTACCTGCTTGTTGGCATTTTGCTCGTCGTGACGGCAGTGATCGTCTATAACAGCTACAAGCCCCTACCTAAAGGAATTTCCTATGAAGGGAAGGTTCATCATGTCGAAGATGTTGATTTCATCTATGACCTTTCTTATCACGATGAACAAGGGAATCTTAAACACGAGCAGCGAATTTTCGAAACGATCAATAAAGCCATCGAAGAAGCCGATTCTTATATCGTCATCGATATGTTTTTGTTTAATGATTTTTATGATGAAAAGATAAACTACCCAAAGTTAACCAAGACACTGACGGATAAACTAGTTGAACAGAAGAAAAAGAAACCAAAACTCCAGGTCATATTCATTACTGATGAAGTGAATACTTCCTATAATGCATACCAGCTGGATGCGCTCGAAACCATGAAGGAAAATGGCATTGATGTCGTCGTGACCAATTTAGACCGGCTTCGCGACCCTAACCCGCTTTATTCAGGCGTATATCGCACCTTTTTCCAATGGTTTGGCGAACAGGGAAAAGGATGGATCGTGAATCCAATGGCTAAGACTGCACCAAAGGTTACCTTTCGTTCTTATCTTAGATTGATGAATATTAAAGCCAATCACAGAAAAGTGGTCGCCACCGAAAAAACGGCCATCATCTCATCTGCCAATCCTCATGATGCGAGCGGATTCCATTCCAATATCGCATTTCAGATGAAAGGGAATATCATCGGTGATTTCGTTAAAGCTGAAGAAGCCGCTTCGAATTTCTCCGGTGGTCCAAAGACATTCCCGGAATTCAGCAACTCATCTGCCGATAAAGGACCGGTATCGGTGCAATTGCTTACGGAAGGAAAAATCAATAAGCATGTGCTTAAGTCGATAAACGATACAAGGAAAGGAGACAAAATCCACCTTGCCATGTTCTACATTGCCGATCGTGAAGTGGTCGAAGCATTAACGGACGCAGCTAAACGAGGAGTGAAGATTCGAATGATCCTGGACCCGAATCAAAACGCGTTCGGAAGTGAAAAAATCGGTCTCCCCAATCTTCCCGTAGCCGCCGAGTTTGAAAAACTGGGGGATGAAAACATCTCGATCCGCTGGTACAAAACCGATAAAGAACAGTTCCATACAAAGTTGATGATGATAAAAAAGCCAAAAGAAACAATCGTTCTTGGCGGGTCGGCCAATTACACCTCCCGTAATCTCGATGACTTCAACCTTGAAGCGAATATAGAAATCCATGCACCGAATGACGCGGACATTTCTTATGATGTCGCCGACTATTTTCAAAGACTTTGGACAAATCGCAATGGAACGTACACTGCCGATTATAGTGAATATCAGAAGGATCTTCCCGTTTTTAAATATTTAACGTACCGCATACAGAAGGTGTTTCGCTTCACCACTTATTAACTTATTTCGATACAAGATGTTTAGGTTCACCTAAATAAGGTTATATACTACTATAGCTAATTAACAATCATCATAATCAAGATTCCATTTACCTATATTCCAGGGATCTTACACTAAAATTCAAGGAGGAGTTTATATGTATCAAGTACATGTAGTAGAAAACGGTTTACAAGCAAAGGAAAAAATCGATGAATTGGTTGTATCAGGATATACGAAAGACGATGTATACTTGTTTACACATGATAAAACGCGTTCGAAGCACCTTACCGAGAATACGAATACGGAAGATGTCGGCATGAAGGAACAAGGCTTCCTTGATACAGTTGGAAACCTCTTTAAATCACGTGGAGATGAACTTCGTAATCGAATGAGCAATCTTGGACTTAGTGATATGGAAGCAGAACGCTACGAGGAAGTGCTTGACGAAGGGAAAGTCGTCATCGTCGCTTCCAAATAATTTCATAACCATATAAAAAGCGGGGCTCGTTAACGAGCCCCGCTTTTTCCTATTCATTATCCCAGAATACTATTGTAAGCTACCTTTGCTTGAATCATATCCTTCGTACCGTGAATCAATGCCCTGCCATCCTCGAAAATGACAATGCGCTCCCCATTTTTTTCGCAGGTGAGGAGGAAAGGATTGAATGTCACTGAATAGCCGCTTTCGATCAGATTTTTTGCCAACTTCTCGAGCTGCAGCTTAACTGGTGTGGGTGGCCTTACCTGTACAGTGTCCCTTCCGCAAAGGACCGCTGTTTTCGTTGCGTTTTCCCTAGCTAAAAAAGGATAAGACCTTTGCTCCCCGCAAGAGAGGCAATCTTTCTTTTTTGCTTTTGTTAATTTCACAGATTGATATTGATTCCGCCAAAGATCGAAAGTAACGAGCGCTGGCCGAACCGCTCCCCAATCCTCTGTAAGGATTTTCAAGGCCTCGGCCGTTTGGTGTGCCGCCACCATCGTTACCGCCGGTGAGATGATTCCGCCTGTGTCACAGGTCATGCCTTGAATGGGAATCGTTTTAAGCAAGCAGTGCAAGCAAGGGGTTTGCCCGGGAAGGATCGTCAAGCTCATGCCGACGCTGCCGACGCATGCCCCATAAATCCATGGAATATGAAGCTTTTGGGACAGGTCATTAATGATCATCCGTGTTTCAAAATTATCGGTTGCATCCAATATCAAATCAACATCACCAAGCTGCTGCTCCAAGTTTTGCGCAGTTGCATCCATGATGACAGCATTCACTTCAATTTCATGATTGATCTCGCGTAAATGACGCTTTGCGGCTTCGGCCTTTGGCAGCCTCTCTTCGACATCCCGTTCCGTGTACATTTGCTGGCGCTGTAAATTACTAAGCTCCACATAATCTCGATCAACGATGGTAAGCTTCCCTACTCCCGCACGAGTAAGAGCCTCGGCGTTTGCAGCCCCCAATGCCCCTGCCCCTAGAAGTAGGACATGCTTCTTCTCGATCTTCAATTGGCCCCTTTCACCGATCGGGGCAAATAACGTTTGCCTGGAATATCGTTCCTTCACATCGCCCCCCCTATCCAATTCACTCAACCCCCGCTTACAGGTGGAATGAAAGCGACTGTATCTCCGTCGGATAAAATCGTGTCATCATCGGCAAATTCTTCATTGACGGCCGTCATCACAGTTTCGAGGCCCCCCAACTGATATTCCGCCTTCATTTTGCCTTTTAGCTCGGCCACACTCCATCCATTTGCTTCAATAGAAATCGTCTCTTTTCCTAATTCATCTCTCAATTGGGCAAATAAAAGTACTTTAATCACGAATATCCCCCTCCTTCGGTTTTCCTGTTGGATACGGAACGGTTTCCAACTGATTCCCGACCCAAGTCTCCCCATCTTCCCAATGTTCTTTTTTCCAAATCGGGACAATTTCCTTTATTCTTTCAATGGCATACCGATTTGCTTCATATGCATCATTTCGATGCGGCGTACTAACGGCAATGACGACCGCTACATCCGTAATGTCCAGTTTACCTACACGATGGGTGATCGCCGTTTCCGCATCAGGCCAACGTTCCTTGATTTCCGCTCCGATTTGCTCTAATTTTTTGATCGCCATCGGTTCATACGCTTCGTAAACCAAGAATAGCGTTTTTTTCCCCTTTGTCATTTCCCGCACCGTTCCAATAAAGGTCGTGACGGCACCGGCATTTCGCTTAATAACTTTATCGATCACATCCTGGATGACGATCGGCTCTTTTGAAAGATTAAAATTCATGTCTACCACCCTTTATATCCCATTCCTTTTGCTTAATATGGACTGCTTCTTGATAGTCTTCCCTTGTATTCATATTGAAGAATAGATGTTGAAACGATGCAGGGTTTTCGTGATATAACGAAAAACCCGTTTCCTTGATGAATTTCACCGAAATCTTTTCCAGAAAACGACTCATTTTTAATTCATTTTTCACTAAACAATCCGTCAGTATAGGAAGACAGCTTTTATGATAAACCGCAAAGAGAGGCTGAATCCTCCCATTTATCTCTGGAATGACTGCATCGAATGCAGGTTCATAGTTGGAAATCATTTCATTGATGGCAGTTGCACGCACAAAAGGCATGTCACAGGCTGTAAGGAATTGCAGCTGCGTATTAGAGGCGGTCAGCCCTGCATGCAACCCACCAAGGGGGCCTTGATCTTTATGTAAATCAGCAATTAACGGAAGCTGCAGAAAGCGATAATCTTCAAATGAATTCGTAATGACCAACACGTTTTGGGACACCTTTTTCAGCTCGGATGCGACTGTTGAAATGTTCACATCTCCATCTATTGTCAATAAAGCCTTATTCTCGCCCATTCGGCTTGATTTTCCACCAGCTAGAAGCAACATCGTCGTTTCCATCCGATTACTCCTTCCCTTTTTCGGTTTAATCTAGCAGGTATCGGTCATGCTATACCTACCATACATACCAAAAAAGCATCACTTGTATGTAAATAGTTTAAAGCAACTTCGAGAATAATGACACCATAGATTAAAGGGATGATATCACGTAATCGAGCGTTCCGATCAATATCATCTGAATTGGACGGCTTAATAATAGTGCCCATCAGCCCACACGTATAGATGAAACAACTAAGTTTTACATAAAATAAATTTTGGTATATTCTAAAAATAGGATATTACCTGGTATGATGATAATATCGATAACTAATTCTCCTGAGGAGGTCACATAATGACTATGAAAAGAGCTATGACAGTTGCTGGATCCGACTCCAGCGGCGGCGCAGGTCTTCAAGCTGATTTAAAGACATTTCAAGAATTCGGCATTTACGGTATGTCCGCTTTAACGACAATCGTGTCGATGGACCCTAAGAATGGCTGGTCGCATAATGTATTCCCTACACCTGTAGATGTTTTAGAGGCCCAAATCGAAACGATCTTATCAATCGGAATCGATGCCATGAAAACAGGAATGCTTGGATCGGTGGAAATCATTGAACTCGTTGCCCGTAAAATTGACGAATTGAAATTGGACAAAGTCGTAATCGACCCTGTTATGGTATGTAAAGGTGAAGATGAAGTATTGCATCCTGAAACAGCTGTAGCTCTGCGTGATTTGCTCGTTCCACGTGCAACCGTAGTTACGCCTAACCTTTTCGAGGCTGCCCAGTTAGCAGGTACAGCGCCTATCAAAACGATCGATGATATGAAGGCTGCCGCTGAAAAGATCCATGCACTTGGTGCAAAATATGTTCTAATCAAAGGTGGAAATAAGCTTGATCTTGATAAAGCCATCGATCTTCTATACGATGGACAAGAATTTGAAATCCTTGAATCCGAGAAAATCGAAACAACCAATACGCATGGTGCAGGCTGTTCATCATCTGCAGCCATTACAGCTCAGCTAGCTGAAGGGAAAAGCCCGCGCGAGGCCATTCACATCGCCAAAGACTTCATTACGGAAGCGGTTCGCCATTCCTGGAAGATGAATGACTATGTTGGACCTGTCAATCACGGAGCTTACCATAAATATGGAATTGCACAAAACTCTCAAAAATAAAACATCAAGTTTATTGGCCGCTCCAATTCTTCGAGCGGCCTTTTTCGCTTTTTTCGTTTTTATTTAGTAAAATGGGAATAAGGAAAAGCTTATCTAGCCGCCCAGTTAAGGAGGAAATTATAGAATGAAACCTATAGAACGTACAGAGGTGCAGAATGCCATTGATTCTTTCGCCGGACAAGACGTATATCTTCACCTGGAAACGACAAATGGCGCCTATGCCACTCATGTAGATGAAGCTTTCTTTTCGGCAGGTGCTTATATTCGTAACGCGTATATACAATATGAACATGGCAAAATCATTGGCGATGGCCCCTATCGAATCGGCTTAAAGCTCAATATCGGCTGGGTATATGCAGAAGGCGTAAACCACTTCGAATTGGATGAACAAGGAAGATTGCTATTGGCAGGTCTTGATTTTTCCGGGAAGCTCGCCGTCTCCATGCAGCTTAGTCCCACTCCCTTTGAATGATCCTGACATACCGATAATCACAATGAAACCTCCCATTACCAAACTCTTGCAAGTAGACGGAAGGAGAAATATACCTTGGAAAAAGAACGTCATGTTTTAGTCATTTTCCCACATCCCGATGATGAAGCCTTCTCGGTTTCCGGTACGCTTGCCATCCATAGAGAAGCGGGCACACCTGTTACCTATTTATGCTTAACACTAGGAGAAATGGGACGTAATTTAGGAAACCCACCATTTGCAACAAGGGAATCGCTCCCGAAAATCCGCAAAAAGGAATTGATCGATGCAGCAAATGCGATTGGTATTGAAGATTTGCGCATGCTCGGCCTGCGTGATAAAACGATAGAATTCGAAGATGATGAAAAGCTGACGTCCATGTTTACCGATGCCATCAATGAATTGAATCCTTCATTGATCATAACGTTTTATCCGGGATACAGCGTCCATCCAGATCATGAAGCGACAGCAAGGGCCGTAGTTCGTGCCGTGGAGAGAATTGAGGAAAAGATACGTCCTAAGCTTCAATGTGTCGCATTCTCAAACAACTGCATCGATGAGTTAGGGCAACCTGACATCATTCATGATATTACTGGGATTGAAGATAAAAAAGTCGCTGCGATTACGGCGCACCGCTCCCAAACGGAGGCAATGGTGCTCGATTGGAAGGAAAAATTCGAAAACCAGGATGCCGATTTCCTCGAGTGGATCCGCAAAGAACGCTTATGGACCTATAAATTCTAAAGAAACCGCCACTTAGGCGGTTTCTTTTGTTTATGGCATAAAAAAAACGCCTGTTTTATACAGGCGGAGAAAAGGGGGATACTCTGGAAAATCGATCATATAACAAGCATTCCCCAAATTCTTCATTTTATACTGGCAATTACAAAATTCAAGCGGACATGCGCTCTTCCGTTTGCATTTTTTTTCTTAACGAGGCTTTTTTACCATGTACCAAGAAATAAAGGCCGATAAGAATGAAAGCAAAGATCGCCATTCCAATGAATAACCCTTTAAACCCGGTAAATGGGATAAGGAATCCCAATAAAAACGGCCCAGACCCGATCCCGAAATCATACATCGTAAAAAACGTGGAAGTGGCCAAACCCATCCGCCCTGAAGGAGCTTCCTTGATGGATATCGCTTGGCAGCTCGATTGGAACGTACCATATCCGACACCGATAAAGGCAGCGGCTATCAGGAGAGTGATTCCATGATGCGATTGACTGAGCATGACCATACCGATCGCATAAAAAATCAATGCCGGATAAATCACTGCATTTTCCCCCAGCACATCAAACATCCTTCCGGTAAACGGACGGGATGCCAAAAGGAATACAGCAAATACGACAAAGAAAAAGCTCGTCGCATCCATTAAATTCATTTCCTTTGCAAAAGAGGTTAAATAGGACAAGATGCTCGAATAGGTAAATCCGGCAAAGCCGATAAAAATGGAAATCGGCAGTGCGCTTTTTTCAAAGTAATCACTGATCTTGAATCCTTTTTGTCTTGTAGCTTTGGCCACTTTACCTTCTGGCACATTCATGAATAGCGATGCGACTAGAGCTAATGCGGCAAATAAGGAGGCTGCATAAAATATGATGGAATAACTGAAATGCTGGGTAATCACCAAACCGATAAACGGGCCGAATGCCATTGCCAGGTTTGTACTCATGGCGAAGTACCCTGTCCCCTCTCCGCGCCTTTGATTCGGAATGATATCGGCAGCAATCGTTCCCGTTGCAGTCGTCGCAAGACCGAAAGCGAAACCATGAACGAGCCTGTCGATCATTAAAGCTAATAATCCATTGACCATGAAATAGCCAATCGATGCAAGCAAAAATAAAACCAGTGATCCAAGGAGCATTTTCCGGCGGCCGATCTGGTCAATTTTCTTCCCGGCAAGCGGTCTTACAAGAACAGCCCCAAGAACAAAGATACTGGAAGCGAGTCCCGCCTGCGCTTGAGACGCATGAAAATGATCGATCGTATAAATGGTCAAGGTTACCATCAACACATAAAAAGTTAAAAAGAGAAAAAAGTTCGCTGACGAGACAATCAGAAAATCCTTCGTCCACAACTTCGGTTTGTGATTCATTTATAATCCTTCTTCCTTACGATTGTTTTAATTTTTCCTTCAAGAAATTCAAGGTTCGTTGCGTCACCTCAAGTTCCTCTTCTGCCAATCCACTCATTAATTGGTGCTCAAATTCCTCCACCACTTTTTTGGCCTCTTGAAAAGTCTTTACACCAGACTCCGTTAACTGTATTCTCCGCTCCCGCTTATCTTTCCCGGGGATTTGTTCGATTAAATCACGTTCCTCCAAACGGTTCACCGTCCGTGTCACCGTCGGCTTCTCCACATCGAGATAGTTGCTTATCTCCACAAGCGTGGAGCAACCAAACTGATTCAAATAATAAACAATCAACCATTGAGAATGAAAAAGATCAACCTTAGCCAACTGCTCATTCAACTTTTTGGTAAATGACCTGGAAAATTGTAAATTATGATGAAAAAAACCATTATGAAACGACATGGGTATTCCTCCCGCAAAGTAGTTACCTAGGTAACTATACAATATATCATCACTAAAGTCCAGACCTCATAAGAAGAATCCGAGCCTTGAACACAACCTCGCAGCAGGTTTTGTGGTTAATTATTGGCTATTGTTGGTAACTCGGTAGATTGACGACTTTTATTGTGAGTTCGAGGCGAGTTTTCATGAATTGGCTCGGGTTAATGCTTTCTTTTCATGAATTCGGAGCGTTACTCATGAGTTTGATGACTATACTCGTGAGTTTGGCGCATTTATTCGTGAATTTTGTGCTTTTATTCGTGAATTGGGGTTTTATTCGTGAATTTCGTGCTTTTATTCGTGAGTTTTGTG
>NZ_LMBV01000002.1:407-478 GCF_001439925.1 Peribacillus muralis | reverse complement strand
TCCATACGCAATTGCGGCCGGTTCTCGCCAGCTATATGCATGTTACTCTCGAATTTGGCCCGAATTGATAA
>NZ_LMBV01000002.1:234-351 GCF_001439925.1 Peribacillus muralis | reverse complement strand
TTTCATGAATTCGGAGCGTTACTCGTGAGTTGGGCGCATTTATTCGTGAATTTTGTGCTTTTATTCGTGAATTTCATCCTTTTATTCGTGAATTGGGGTTTTGCATCGAATGTGAGA
>NZ_LMBV01000002.1:0-164 GCF_001439925.1 Peribacillus muralis | reverse complement strand
GCATGTTACTCTCGAATTTGGCCCGAATTGATGGTTTCTTTCATGAATTCGGAGCGTTACTCGTGAGTTCGGCGCTTTTATTCGTGAATTTCGTCCTTTTATTCGTGAGTTTTGTGCTTTTATTCGTGAGTTTCGTCCTTTTATTCGTGAATTGGGGTTTTGCA
>NZ_LMBV01000026.1 GCF_001439925.1 Peribacillus muralis | reverse complement strand
AGTTAAGCTCTTCAGCGCCGATGGTAGTTGGGGGTCTCCCCCTGTGAGAGTAGGACGTCGCCAAGCAATCTAAAGATCAGCCAATTGGGCTGATCTTTTTTTATTGAAAATCATCGGAAACTTTTATATAGAGACATACACGTATTGAAAATCTTCATCATACATTGTTAAAAGCAGCCCCGGTTCTCTTAAACTATTTAAAATGAATGTATGTGAACGATGGTTTTTGGGGAGAATGCAGGTATGGAGGTGGAGATGTTGGGGACAACAACAACCAAAACAACGGCAGGGGAATCGTGCGTGGTTTGTGAACAAATAAAAGGATTGGGAATACACGTATACACGACTTTCATTTGTGAGGAATGTGAAAGGGATATGATCGGTACCGATACAAATGATCCGCAGTATAAATATTACTTAAAGCAATTAAAAAAAATCAGCCATCCTGAAATTTTTTCATGAAAGGATAGGTATGGAAAGTTGGAGAGTCAGAGATTGAAGAAATGTAGTGTTTCTTTATTCTCTGACTCTTTTTATCGTACTTTAGCGGAATGCTGGTTGACTTCAGCCGACCGCATCGGGCTTGGTTCACTGCTTAATCTTCTGGTGAGATAAATTATAACTTATTTGATAAAATGAAAAGATAATATGATTTGAGGGACGATAATAAATGAATCAATTACAGACACCATTGTTCGATGCGATGAGTGCTTTTTATAAAAAAAAATCAATTTCACTTCATGTCCCCGGACATAAAAATGGACGGGTGTTTAGTGAAAAAGGACAAGCGTTATATAACCCCTTGCTGGGCATCGATGCTACGGAGCTAAGCGGCTTAGATGACTTGCATGCTCCTGAGGGTGCCATCTTAGAGGCCGAGCAGTTGCTTGCTGATTTATATGGAGTGAAAAAAAGTTATTTTCTCGTCAATGGGTCAACCGTAGGAAACATGGCAATGATCCTTGCAGCCTGCCGCGAAGGAGATAAGGTGCTTGTCCAAAGGAACTGCCATAAGTCGATTTTACATGGCTTGATGCTAGCGAATGTACAGCCGATTTTTCTGCAACCGGCTTTTTATGAGGAATGGGGCATTGCAGGTGGCGTAGGACCAAAATTGATTGAAGAAGCCCTCTGTGTCCACCCCGATGCAAAGGCAATCGTTGTAACTTATCCGAATTATTATGGACTAGGCGAGGACTTGAGCGAAATGGTGGAGCTTGCTCATCGAAGGGGGATACCAGTGCTTGTGGATGAGGCGCATGGCGCTCACTTTCAGTTAGGAGATCCGTTTCCCAATACGGCTATCTTGGCCGGAGCAGACGCCGTCGTTCATTCTGCACATAAAACATTGCCGGCCATGACCATGGGTTCATATCTTCATCTTCAATCAGCTTACATTGATGCCGATCAAGTATCCTTCTATTTACAAATGCTTCAATCGAGCAGTCCATCCTACCCCATCATGGGGTCACTTGATTTAGCAAGGGCCTACCTGGCCTCTTTCACCTCAGCAGATAAAAATGAATTAATTAGGAAAATTACAAAATTCAGGGGGGATTTGGAGGCTCTGCACTCAATTAAAGTGTTGGAGGCGCCAACGGGCACCCTTTGTGACCCATTGAAAGTCGTCATTTCATCAACAAATGGTTTAAGCGGGTTTGAATTGCAGCAGTTATGCGAAGCAAAGGGAATATATACAGAATTGGCGGACCCTCATAATATGCTGCTGATTTTACCTTTAATGAAGATGGATGCCGATTATCCTTTTTATGAAATCATTCAACATATAAAAAATGCGACTTACGGGAGAACGGGCAATGTCGAGACCATTCAAGCGGAAAGTTGGTTAGCTGGAAGGTCAATGACCGGTCTTGAAATGCCATACGGGCTCATGAAGCAAATAAAACCGAAATTGGTTGATATAAGGAAGGCCATAGGAAAGGTATCGGCTGAAATGGTCATACCATACCCTCCAGGGATTCCGCTAATTATGTCCGGGGAAATGATTACTGCCGAGCATATATCGAGCTTAAAGGGGCTTCTTGCACTTGGAGCGAGGTTTCATGGTGGTTCATCTCTTTCAACTGGAGAATTAATCGTTTATGAAAGCGGGCAATCAGGATAAAATGATATACTACAAACAAAGAAGCTTGGAGGTACATCAATGAAGCGTGGTATGTTTATTACAATGGAAGGCCCCGAGGGTGCCGGGAAAACGACGATTATCCAAATGCTTGGAAAGGCTCTGCAAGCAGAAGGCTATCAAGTGCTGTTGACACGTGAACCAGGCGGTGTTCCCATTTCCGAGCAAATTCGGGAAGTCATCCTCAATAAAGAAAATACAGCTATGGACCCTCGAACAGAGGCTTTATTATATGCAGCGGCAAGACGCCAGCATTTAGTCGAAGTGGTCATGCCTGAGCTCGATCGCGGCGGCATTGTCCTCTGTGACCGATTTATCGATAGTTCGCTGGCATATCAGGGCCATGCAAGGGGCTTGGATATAGAAGAGGTGTACAGCATCAATAAATTCGCAATTGGGGGCATGATGCCCGATGCGACATTCTTTTTTGATATTGAACCAGAAGAGGGACTGAGGCGCATCCAGGCGAATGGGGAACGAGAAGTGAACAGGCTCGACCTTGAAGCTCTGGATTTTCACAAAAAAGTTTGTGAAGGATATCAGCTCATCATCAATAGATGGAAAGGCCGTTTCATTATCGTGGATGCAGGGCGGACAATTGATGAGGTTTTTGATGAAACGAAAGCCGGCTTATTAAACATTTTGAAAGAGCCGGGAAAGTAATTATGTTCGTTTCCATATTATTCAACGGGATACTATTCCAGACAATGACAAGTTGATATAATAGAGGTAGAAAAAATTCAGAGTAACCGGAGGATGATAAGAATGAAAATGATCATTGCTGTCGTTCAAGACAAAGATAGCCATCGGCTGCTGAATGAATTAGTGGAAAACAATTTCGGAACGACCAAGCTTGCCAGTACTGGCGGGTTTTTAAAATCGGGTAATACGACTTTCATGATCGGCACGGAAGATGAACGTGTTGACCAGGCCATTCAGATCATCAAGGACAATTGCCAGTCGCGCTCCCAATTAGTGTCACCGGTTTCACCGATGGGCGGCAATGCCGAGTCCTATGTGCCTTACCCAGTGGAGATACAAGTAGGCGGTGCGACCGTATTCATTTTACCAGTTGAAAACTTTTTACAGTTTTAACGGGTAGATGCTTGGAGGTTCATTATGAAAATCAACCATGATATTCCTATAAAGCTGGATAAGGCGCGACAAGATGCTAAACATTCCCAGACAGTTAATGGAAGGTTCCAGCAAATGGTCCAGACACAGGACCAGAAGATGCAAATCCAAACCTTAAACCGTTTGATAGGTGATATCGAAGGGGCTGGCCAGCGTTTAGTCCGGTCACGTACTTTTAGGGAATTGGCAAAATATAAAACGTTGGTTAAACGGTTCGTTAAAGAAGCGGTTGAATATGGATTGGAACTGAAGCAATCCACGAGCTGGAACCAATATGGTCAAAGCCGGCCCTTGAAAACAGTGGAAACGATAGATGCAAGATTAGTTGAGTTAAGTGAGGAAATTCTTAATAAAGAGAAAAGCTCGCTTGAAATATTGGAAATGATAGGTGAAATTAAAGGCCTTCTGATTAATTTATATACTTAAGTGAGTTGATGGTTTTGGATAAAACATGGCAGGATATGAGTCGAATTCAGCCGCAGGTGATGACCATGCTGAAGAATAGCATAACGAAGGACAGAGTGGCCCATGCTTATTTATTTGAGGGGGAAAAAGGCACAGGTAAACAAGATATTAGCAATACCTTTGCCAAAAGCTTATTATGCGTTGCCCCAACAGCAGGTTATGAGCCATGCGAAACTTGCCGGAATTGCAAACGGATTTCAAGTGGCAATCATCCAGATGTCCATTTAATAGAAAAAGATGGACTCTCAATCAAGAAGGAACAAATTAAGGAGTTACAAGAGGAGTTCTCGAAAAAGAGTGTAGAGGCAGATCGAAAGGTTTATATGATTGCCGATGCGGATAAAATGTCAGTGAGCGCCGCCAATAGTCTATTGAAATTCTTGGAGGAACCGTCTGCCGATACTGTGGCGATATTGATGACGGAACAGCTTCAGAGAATTCTACCGACAATATTATCAAGATGCCAAGTGATTTCGTTCAAGCCATTATCCCCGGAGAATGTGAAGCAAAAGCTGATGGAACAGGATTTGGAGCCGCAGCTTGCCTCGGTTATTGCACATATGACACAGAATGTGGAAGCAGGAATCGAGCTTAGCCATGATGAATGGTTTGTACAAGCTCAAAAAATAGTGGTAAAATTGTATGAAGTGCTAAAACTCAATTCCTTGAAGGCATTATTGTACCTTCAAACGGATTGGTTCACACACTTTAAAGAAAGAGAACAGGTTGACAGAGGTCTTGATTTGTTACTTCTTATATATAAGGATTTATTATACATTCAGTTGGATAAAAAGGACCTTGTTGTATTTCAAAATAAATTGAAGGAATTTGAAACTCACGCTCTTCATCTTTCCTCAAGGCGCCTTGCCGAGCAT
This sequence comes from Peribacillus muralis, assembly GCF_001439925.1. Classification (GTDB taxonomy): domain Bacteria; phylum Bacillota; class Bacilli; order Bacillales; family DSM-1321; genus Peribacillus; species Peribacillus muralis. The sequence continues at coordinate 52,423 of NZ_LMBV01000026.1, read as the reverse complement.
ATGGCGTGTATTTTGGAAGCAAAAAGAAAACTGATGTCCAACACGAATCCACAGCTGTTGATGGAACAGCTTGTGCTGAATTTGCAGGAGGGATCATGATTTGTATGATGTTGTAGGTGTCCGTTTTAAAAAAGCGGGCAAAATATACTACTTTGATCCGGGTGAATTCGCTATTCCTAAGGACGATTTTGTAATAGTGGAGACTGTCCGCGGCGTTGAATTCGGTAAAGTCGTTACCGCCCGTAAGCAAGTAGATGATAACGATGTTGTCCTGCCTTTGAAAAAAGTACTTCGGGTAGCCGATGCGAAAGATAAGCTTATTGTTGATGAAAACAAGGCTGCCGCAGAAGAGGCTTACTCAATATGTTGTCAGAAGGTTATTGAGCATAAGCTCGATATGAAGCTAGTCGATGTGTCATATACTTTCGATCGAAATAAAGTCGTGTTCTATTTTACAGCGGATGGTCGCGTGGATTTCCGTGATTTAGTCAAAGATTTAGCTGCCATATTCAGAACTCGGATAGAACTGCGCCAGATCGGGGTTAGGGATGAAGCGAAGATGCTTGGTGGCATCGGGCCTTGTGGCAGGATGCTTTGCTGCTCCACTTTTCTTGGGGATTTTGAACCAGTTTCCATTAAAATGGCGAAGGATCAAAATCTATCATTAAACCCTACAAAAATCTCTGGATTATGCGGTCGATTGATGTGCTGTCTGAAATATGAAAATGACGAGTATGAAAGTGCGAAGGAAATGCTTCCTGATTTAGGTGAAATGATTGATACGCCTGGTGGCAAAGGCAAGGTAGTGGGGCTTAATATTCTAGAACGCGTACTTCAGATTGAACTAATCGAGCAGGAAAGAGTATTAGAGTATACTCTAGATGAGATTCTAAAAGAGGGAGCCGTTTCTATTCAAGCCACAGATTATTAAGGTGGTGGGAGAGCGTGGATAAGAAAGCTATTTTTGAGTCGGTGACCAATATGGAAACCCAGATAGGCCAATTATATAAGCAGCTTGGGGAATTGAAGCAGAACCTGGCTGAAATCCTTGAGGAAAACCAGTCGCTAAAGCTGGAAAACGAGCACTTGCGTCATCGGTTAGGACTTGCGGAAGTCGAAACTGCGCCTGCTGCGGTAAAGATAAAGCAGAAAGTGAAAAATCGCACCGCTAGTGCGGATAAGGTTATGGATATCGGAGAAGGCTATGATAATTTAGCCCGTATCTATCAAGAGGGCTTCCATATTTGTAATCTGCATTTTGGCAGTTTACGAAAAGAAGGAGATTGCCTGTTCTGTTTATCATTTTTGAACAAGAAGTGATAATGGAATAATATAAAAGAATGCTCCATCTCTTTTAACGTGATAGATAGACCGTTTACAATATATAGTGATTCGGGGTCTGACGCATACTATGAGTCAGGCCCCTTTTTGTACGAGATGAATGTCGAAGCATGCTTTTCCATACATAATTAGGAGGGTAACAGCAATGGTAGAACTTAAAGGTGATGAACGCCTCGATTATCTATTGGCTGAGGATTTAAGGATCATCCAAAGCCCATCGGTGTTCTCTTTTTCACTGGATGCCGTTTTATTATCAAGGTTCGTAAATGTCCCGATCCAAAAAGGGAAAATCGTCGATCTTTGCTCGGGGAATGGCGTCGTACCATTACTGCTGAGTACAAGAACGAAAGCGGCAATTACGGGCGTGGAGATTCAAGAGCGGTTATATGACATGGCTCAAAGAAGCATGGACCACAATGGACTAACCTCCAGGATCGAGATGATTCATGGTGATATAAAAGAAATGCCAGAACAGATTGGCTATAGCAAATATGACGTCGTTACGTGTAATCCTCCTTATTTTCCAACGCCGTCAATCGAGGAAATAAATAAAAATGAACATTTTGCCATTGCCCGGCATGAAATTATGTGTAATCTTGAAGACGTCATGCGCGTTTCCAGCCAGTTGCTGCGTCAAGGCGGGAAAGCCGCTTTTGTCCATCGGCCGGGCCGTCTAATGGATATTTTACGGTTCATGAGGATGTACCGGATTGAACCGAAGCGTCTGCAATTCGTCTATCCAAAAAGCGCTAAGGAAGCGAATACGATTCTTATTGAAGGGATAAAGGATGGGAACCCTGATTTAAAGATTCTGCCTCCACTTGTTGTCTATAATGACGAAAATGAGTATAATCCGGAAATCAAAAGGATTTTATATGGAGAAAAATAAGCATTATTTTTATGTTGTAAGATGCCGGGACGACAGCTATTATGCAGGATATACAAATGACTTGGAGCGAAGGATTGCTGCCCATAATCAAGGCAAGGGAGCGAAGTATACACGAGGCCGTACCCCGGTTGAACTGATTCATCATGAGATATTCGAAACACAGACATTGGCGATGCAGGCTGAATATAAGTTCAAGCAACTGACTAGAAAGCAAAAACAAAATTGGATGGCGAAGGAGGACGTATGATATGTGGCAGCAGAAGAGTTTTGAAAAAGAAGGATTGGAACCAGCCCTATATCTAGTTCCTACACCGATAGGGAACTTAGAGGATATGAGCTTTCGGGCTTTAAGGATCTTAAAGGAAGCGAATGTCATTGCTGCCGAGGACACACGGAATACGAAGAAATTATGCAATTACTTCGAAATTTCGACACCTATCGTCAGCTACCATGAGCATAATAAGGAATATAGTGGGAAGCAGATGTTAGAGAGGCTGCGGTCAGGAGAGGTCATCGCTTTGGTAAGTGATGCCGGTTTACCGACGATTTCCGATCCTGGATATGAACTGGTCAAGGATGCGATTGCAGAGGAATTTAAAGTCATTCCGTTACCGGGCGCCAATGCTGCCTTAACGGCATTAATTGCATCGGGACTCCCGCCACAGCCCTTTTACTTTTATGGGTTTCTACAGCGCGGAGCAAAAGAAAAGAAGAGGGAACTGGAAAAATTAAAAAAGATGGAATCGACTTGGATTATTTATGAGTCGCCGCATCGACTAAAAGAAACATTGAAGCATATGCAGGAAATACTAGGTGACCGGCGCATCGTATTATGCCGTGAATTAACCAAGAAATTCGAAGAGTTCATTCGGGGGACGATAAGTGAAGCGTTGACATGGGCGACGGAGTCCGAAATCCGCGGTGAGTTCTGTTTAATCATCGAAGGCGGGCAATTGCCGGACGATGAGGCTTCCGAAGCCTGGTGGACGGAACTTGATTTAGTCGGGCATGTCAATCATTATATAGAGACCGGGCAGTACACTTCAAAGGACGCCATCAAGCAAGTCGCAAAGGATCGCGATATTCAGAAACGCGATGTGTATCAAGCATATCACATTGATGGTGAAGATAAATGAGCATAAAAAAACTTCCGTAATCCGGAAGTTTTTTTATGTATTGCCTTATTTAGAAGTAGTGAAGTTTTGTTGAATTTCTTGGATAAGTAATTCAGCACCCTCACGGCTAAGAATCAATTTACCATTGGCAAGTGTAAGGTTGTTATCGGAAACTTCACCTGTAACTTGGCAAGTCATGTTTGGTTTGTATTTTTTCAAGATGATGCGCTCGTCATCAACGTAGATTTCAAGAGCGTCTTTCTCGGCGATACCCAATGTGCGACGAAGCTCGATTGGAATAACGACCCGGCCTAATTCATCAACTTTACGAACAATACCTGTAGATTTCATTTTTAGAATTTCTCCTCTCAGATTACAATCTAGTACCCTATTTCTATTTTTTTCGCCATTATTCGACAAATTTTTTTATAAATTTATAATACCAGCCATTCCCATATTCGTCAATGATTTATTTTCATTTTTTTGTAAGAAAAGAGCATGACTACATTTCCATGCTTCAAAAAAGCTTTCCATGAGCAAAAACTGGATATGGCTTTATCAATTATTCGTTAAGCGGCTTCAAAAAATAACGCTTGTCCCCACAATTCGACAAATGGCTTCTTTATTATATGATTAAATGCAATTTAGTTTCAAAGCAAAAGATTTCAATTAAGGATAATTTACTGAGAAAGCTTTAAAATATGTGATTTGTTGCACAAAAAAAGAATTTTAGGTATATTTTGTGGAGGTAAGAGGTAATGCTGACAAAAAGGAAGTGACCTCCTGATCTTAAGTTCCAAGATGTGTATACATAATATACCAATATTATGTTGATTTGATTTGTGATTATTGTCGCGTAGAATCGCATATAGCGTTAAAATAGAGATAATAGCTTTTAATATAGACTGATGGCTTTGGCATTTTCTAAAGCCGGTTTTGTAAAAAGATGAGGAGGGAACGAAGTGCAAGATAAACTAAAAACATTTTATATCACGACACCCATATATTACCCTAGCGGTAATTTACATATAGGGCACGCGTATACGACAGTGGCAGGTGATGCCATGGCCCGCTATAAAAGGATGCGGGGCTTTGATGTCATGTATTTGACAGGCACTGATGAACACGGGCAAAAAATCCAGCGTAAAGCGGCTGAAGAAGGAATCACCCCTCAGCAATATGTGGATAATATCGTAACAGGAATCAAGGAGTTATGGGAAAAGCTTGATATATCATATGATGATTTCATTCGGACGACGGAAGATCGCCATAAAGCGGTGGTAGCGAAAATCTTCAAAAGGCTGCTTGATCAGGGCGATATTTACTTGGACCAATATGAAGGCTGGTATTGTACACCTTGTGAATCTTTCTTCACGGAACGTCAGGTTGAGGAAAGCAACGGAAACTGTCCGGATTGCGGCCGACCTGTCGAAAAGGTAAAAGAAGAATCTTATTTCTTTAAAATGAGTAAATATGCCGATCGATTATTGAAGTTTTACGAGGAAAACCCTGATTTCATCCAACCGGAATCCCGCAAAAACGAAATGATCAATAACTTCATTAAACCTGGGTTGGAAGATCTCGCCGTTTCCCGCACCACGTTCGATTGGGGCGTCAAGGTGCCCGGAGATCCGAAGCACGTCATTTATGTTTGGATTGATGCCTTGACCAATTATATAACCACTTTAGGATATGGAACGGACAATGATTCTAAATACTTGAATTATTGGCCTGCCGATGTACATCTGGTCGGGAAGGAAATCGTCCGTTTCCATACCATTTACTGGCCGATCATGCTGATGGCTCTCGATGTACCGCTTCCTAAGAAAGTTTTCGCCCATGGCTGGCTTCTTATGAAAGATGGTAAAATGTCGAAGTCAAAAGGCAATGTAGTCGATCCAGTTACGTTGATTGATCGTTACGGCCTGGACTCTTTACGCTATTACCTATTGCGTGAAGTTCCCTTTGGTTCTGACGGGGTATTCACTCCTGAGGGGTTTGTGGAACGAATTAATTTTGATTTAGCAAATGATTTAGGGAATTTGTTAAACCGTACGGTGGCAATGGTCAATAAGTACTTTGATGGTGTGATCCCGAGCTATCAAGGATCTTACCGTGAATTCGAAAAAGCCTTGCTGGAAATGAATCACGATACGGTCGGCAAGTATGAGGAAGCGATGGAGAATATGGAGTTTTCAGTTGCGTTAACCTCGATTTGGCAGCTTGTGAGCAGAACGAATAAGTTCATTGATGAAACGCAGCCATGGACCCTTGCCAAAGATGAAGCAAGAAAAGAAGAACTTGCCAGTGTCATGGTTCACTTGGCGGAATCATTACGCAGGACGGCCATCCTTTTGAAGCCTTTCTTGACACAAACTCCGGAAAAAATCTTTGCCCAGCTTAGCATCAAGGATGAAGTGTTAACTTCATGGGATAGTTTAGCCGAATTTGGCCAAATCCCTGCTGAAACGAAAGTGTTGAAGGGCGAGCCGATCTTCCCACGCCTGGACATGGAAGAGGAAGTTTCATATATTAAAGAGCAAATGCAAGGTGGTGCCCCAGTAGCGCCGGAAAAAGCGGAAGAGCCCATTCCAGAGGTTGATGAAATTACGATAGATGACTTCACAAAAGTGGAGCTTCGTGTTGCCCAGGTGATCGAAGTAGAACCGGTGAAGAAGGCGGACAAGCTTCTAAAACTGCAGCTTGATTTAGGCTATGAGAAACGCCAAGTCGTATCAGGCATAGCCCAGCACTATAAACCAGAAGATTTAGTAGGTAAAAAAGTGATATGTGTAACGAATTTAAAACCTGTTAAGCTTCGTGGCGAGCTTTCCCAAGGAATGATTTTGGCTGGCAGCCAGGATGGTGTACTATCTGTGGCTACAATCGATTCATCAATTCCAAATGGATCAAAGGTGAAATAATCCCTAAAAAAACATAAAGGTGTTTCATATGAAACACTTTTATGTTTTTTTCTTTATGATTTTGGAAAAAGTAAAGAGGTCTGCATTACCAGCTGTAATCTTTTTGTTATGTAATTGTGAAACATAATACATTCATTCTTAAATAAAATAGTGCTAGAAAGGAAGAAAAATAATGTTATTTGATACACACGTCCATGTAAATGCGGATCAATTCAACGAGGATCTCGAGGAAGTCATTGAAAGGGCCAAGGAAGCTGGTGTAAATAATATGGTAGTGGTCGGCTTTGACAGGCCTACTATCAAAAGGGCGATGGAATTAGTAGAAACTTATGACTTCATGTATGCCGCAGTCGGATGGCATCCTGTGGATGCGATAGATATGACCGAAGACGACCTACGATGGATAGAGGAGCTATCCAGTCATCCAAAGGTAGTGGCCATTGGTGAAATGGGTCTTGATTATCATTGGGATAAATCGCCAAAGGAAGTTCAAGTGGAGGTATTCCGGAAGCAAATACGGTTAGCGAAAAAAGTCGGGCTTCCCATCGTCATTCATAATCGTGAGGCGACTGCTGATATTGTGAGGATTTTAAAGGAAGAAGAGGCCTCAAGCGTTGGCGGTATCATGCATTGCTTTAGCGGCAGCGCGGAAACGGCTTTGGAATGCATTAATATGAATTTCTATATTTCGTTGGGTGGTCCTGTGACCTTCAAAAATGCAAAAAAACCAAAAGAGGTAGCAGCTGCCGTGCCTTTAGATCGTTTGTTGATTGAAACGGATTGTCCATATTTGGCACCGCATCCTTTTAGGGGGAAACGCAATGAACCTTCTTATGTGAAGCTGGTTGCCGAACAAATCGCGGAAATCAAACAACTAACGATAGAGGAAGTTTCCCAAGCAACAACGGAGAATGCCAAGAAATTATTCGGCATTAATTGACAGCATTTTTGACAATAAACCCCGGGGTTCGCTAGCCAAAATCGATTTTTTCAAGATTTCTACAAATCTCACTCCCCCTATGGGCTTAATATGTCGAGAAGTCGCCCTTTCCTTTTCATTCCGGACTATGCATAATAGGTAGTAATTTCCTGAATGAGAAGTGAATGGGTTGACAGCTTGATAACTAAGTCTATATAATCACCGGGAGGAAGGAGGAGTTTTTCATTCTATTAAAAACTATGAAAAACCTTATTCCCAAACCGCTTGGGAAGAAGAGAATGGCAATTGCCATATGCAGTGCGATTCTTGTTTCTGCAGCATTGGGATTACTAATCCATCAAGGAACGAAGCATACAGTCACAATCATGGTAGACGGGAAAAAAGAGGTAGTGCGGACACACGCAGCTACTGTAAATGATATGTTGAAAGATTTAGAGATTACCGTTCAAGCTGCGGACTATGTCCACCCGTCAAGGGACAGCAAGGTGGACGATAATTTAGAGGTTGTCTATAAGCCTGCACAAAAAATCGTCATCAATCAAGATGGTAAAACGGAGGAAGTTTGGTCAACCGCTGATACGGTAGACGAATTTTTACTTGAACAAGATCTGGATGTGAAGGAACAGGATAAAATCACGCCTTCAAACGATACGAAGCTAAAAGAGAATATGGAAGTTGCCATAGACAAAGCCTTTTCTCTGAAGTTAGTGGTGGGCGGTGACGAAAAACAAGTATGGTCAACTTCGACTACTGTCGCTGACTTTTTAAAGCAACAAGGAGTAAAACTCAATGATTTGGATCGAGTTGAGCCGGAACTAGCCGAGGAAGTTGAAGCTAAGAATACGGTAAACGTAATTCGAATTGAAAAAGTCACCGATGTAGTGGAAGAACCAGTTGACTTTGCTGTCATTACGAAAAAAGATGACTCCTTATCAAAAGGAAAAGAGAAAGTTGTCACAGAGGGAAAAGACGGACTCATTTCCAAGAAATATGAAGTTATGAAAGAAAATGGCAAAGAGGTCAAAAGAGATTTACTTTCAGAAAAAGTCGTGAATAAAAAACAGGATAAAGTTGTAACGGTCGGAACGAAAACAACGGTTGCGCAGGCATCACGCGGAGTAACCAACGTCAGTTCTACAAGTGGCAAAGAAATATACGTAGCTTCAACGGCTTATACAGCCAGTTGCAAGGGCTGTTCCGGTGTCACATCCACAGGCGTAGATCTTAAAAGTAATCCTGGTGCGAAAATCATTGCTGTCGATCCAAGTGTAATTCCATTAGGGTCGAAAGTCTATGTGGAAGGATACGGCTATGCAGTGGCTGCTGACAAAGGCGGAGCAATAAAGGGGAATAGGATAGACGTTTTCTTTTCTTCAAAAAATGATGCCTATCGCTGGGGTGTAAAGAATGTAAAGGTTCGCGTATTGGACTAATAAGGTTTCTCTCGCAGGAGATGAATTTGTCTCCTGTTTTTTGACGTTTTATTTTCCATTTGTTGAAAAACATCACGTAAAACTGTTTTAATAAGAAAGACGTATCTGAAAAATTGATATGAAATTGTGGTTGCTTGCATCTTCAGTTCTTGGCTTGAACGAACGGCCCGAGGGCGGGCCGCCTCTTAATAAACGAGATTTTAATTTTTTTAACCGCTGCTGACTGGATCCGTTTTCCCCGTTTACAAATTTTTCTTCAGCAAATGGGTATCCATCTTGCGGTAACCTAGGGCATGTTTCAAGAGCGATTCAAAGCGCTTGCGCTTTTCTGTATGGAGGATAAGATGAAAAAAATCAAAGAGATCATTGTTGTAGAAGGTAAGGACGATACGGTAGCGATAAAAAGGGCTGTTAATGCCGATACAATAGAAACGAACGGTTCAGCTGTGGATGAATCTTGTATTGAGCAGGTTAGGCTTGCACAAAAGACGCGAGGTGCGATCATTTTCACAGATCCCGACTTTCCTGGTCAAAAAATCAGGAATATCATTTCAGAACAGGTTAAAGGCTGTAAGCACGCCTTTTTAACGAAGAAGGAAGCCCTTCCTAAGTCAGGCAGGGGGATTGGTGTCGAGCATGCTTCTCCTGAGGCAATCCGGAATGCATTGAAGGATGCACAATTAATGGATGAAGAGGCCTCAGAAGAAATATCACAGCAGGATTTAATAGATGCAGGTTTAATAGGAGGTCCGGGCGCCAAGGAACGAAGGGAAAGGCTTGGAACGATATTGAAAATCGGATTCACCAATGGAAAGCAGTTATATAAGCGACTAAAAATGTTCCAAATATCAACCGAGGCTTTTTATGAAGCAATGGTACAGATCAATCAGGAGGAAAACCATGAATAAGGATATTGCAACTCCCGTCAGGACGAAGGATATACTGAAAAAGTACGGATTCTCCTTTAAAAAGAGCTTAGGCCAAAACTTTTTAATCGATACGAATATATTGAAGCGCATCGTCGAACATGCCAATTTGACAGAGGAAAGCGGCGCCATCGAAATCGGCCCGGGAATCGGCGCTTTGACGGAACAACTTGCGAAAAGCAGCAAAAAGGTTACGGCGTTCGAAATCGATCAGCGTTTACTGCCGATCTTATCGGATACACTGTCCCCTTATGACAATGTGAACATCATTCACGGAGATGTTTTAAAGGCGGACGTTAAGAAGGTCATTGAGGAAGAATTCGCCGGCTTCCCTGATTTGATGGTTGTTGCCAATCTGCCATATTATGTGACGACGCCAATCATTTTAAAGCTGTTGTCTGAGAACCTTCCGATCAGGGGCATCGTGTGTATGTTGCAAAAGGAAGTGGCTGATCGAATTGCCGCTAAACCTGGGACAAAGGAATACGGTTCCTTATCGATAGCGATTCAATATTATACGGAAGCCGAGACGGTGATGATCGTTCCCAAAACGGTATTCATGCCTCAGCCTAATGTCGATTCAGCAGTAATCCGTCTTACTAAGCGGGTTAAGCCGATCGTTGAGGTCCTTGATGAAGATTTCTTCTTCGTTGTCACAAGGGCTAGTTTCGCGCAGCGTCGGAAAACGATTTTAAACAACTTAACGAGCCAGCTGCAAGATGGTAAAACGAAAAAAGACCTTATACTTGCTGCTCTCGATGCAGCGGAAGTCGATCCGTCCAGACGTGGTGAAACATTGAGCATTGAAGAATTTGGACGCTTGAGTGATGCACTTTTGCCGAATTTCAAATAAGGAAAACAAAAAAACCGGAACGGGATCACTCCCAGCTTCCGGTTTTTTGTTTTGGCCGTTGGCGCGCTTCAATGTAAACTAACGATGAAGATGGCCCCGCTCCTTTCACCATTCAAGATTGGCTTGCATAACTTAAGAATGAAAATAAACTAGGGCGGGCTGAAAATAAGTCTTCTCATGGGGTGGGGCCATGAATATTCAAATTAACGATCTTGTTGGTCGGGTTTCCTATAAATGCGACGTGCTGTTCCGGGTAATCGATATCCGTGATATTGGCGGAAGGCGTGAAGCAGTATTGTATGGGGAAGATATCCGATTGATTGCAGATGCACCTTTTCAAGATTTAATGATCATTAATGACCACGAAAGAAATGATCGACAAAGGTCGAATGAGGCACTTCAAGAACAATCTTACCGCTTATTAACACAAGACCTTGAGTTGCAACAACAAAAAAACGGCTATCAATCCAGTCATGGATACCGGTATAGCGGTGAATATTTTCAAATACCAGGCAGGGTCCTCCATGTTGATGGGGATGCATCTTACTTAAGGAAATGCCTTGATTTATATCAAAAATTCGGTATCCCCGTCAACGGCGTTTATTGCAATGAAAAAGAAATGCCCCAAAGGATCGGGGGGCTGCTGGACCATTACAGACCGGATATTCTTGTTGTCACTGGTCATGATGCCTATTCAAAATCGAAAGGGCCGATGTCCGATATCAATGCTTACCGTCACTCCAAGGACTTTGTCCAGACAGTTAGGGAGGCAAGAAGAAAGGTTTCACATCTAGACCAGCTAATTATATTTGCCGGGGCTTGTCAATCTCATTTTGAATCACTTATCCAAGCTGGGGCAAATTTTGCAAGCTCTCCTTCACGTGTTAATATTCATGCTCTTGATCCCGTGTATATTGTCGGAAAGGTAAGCTTCACGCCTTTTACCGATAATATTCATGTATGGGATGTCCTGCGCAATACGTTGACGGGAGAGAAGGGGTTAGGCGGGGTCGAGACAAGAGGAGTATTACGGACTGGGCTGCCTTTCAAGCCATTCCAGGAAGAATGAAGGTGCTGCATTTTTAAAAGAATGCAGCTTGCTTTCATCGTATCAGGATTCGGATATCCTCCTCGAAAACCTGTTATTTAGCGAAATTTCGACAAGAGATCACGTTTTAATTACGAAAATTCGGCTGATTGAATAATGAAATAGTTCGTTTACATAATTTATCATTTCCCAGGATATAATAAAATTGTTCGCGATTTTGCCGAATTCGAGATAAAAATATATTGACTACATTTTTAAGTGCTGATATAATTTATTATTTTGTTTGCGTATATTTGTAAATTGTGATATACTTAACTTAGTGAGGTGGACCGAAAATGCCAAAAACTCTAGCTGATATTAAAACTGCACTTGATTCAAACCTAGGTAAACGATTGCTCTTAAAAGCAAATGGTGGAAGAAGAAAGACTGTAGAACGTTTTGGAACTTTGGCGGAAACTTATCCGGCTGTTTTTGTAATTGAGCTCGACCAAGATGAAAATGCGTTTGAAAGAGTATCTTACAGCTATGCGGATGTTTTAACGGAAACCGTAGAACTAACATTTTTAAACAAACAACAAGAGATGTAACTTAGAGGAGGCAGCGAACATTAGTTTGCTGCTTTTTGTTTTGCGTTGATGATCAAGAGGGTTTTTTTAAAAGGTGTAATGAAATAGCGTATGTTGCAAACACTAGGCATGTGACAGCATGTGAAAGGGGGCATTTCGCTTGAGCAGGAGAAAAGGGATTATGTCAGATGGCCTTAAAGAAGAATTGGCAAAAGAACTTGGATTTTACGATGTGGTCCAGAAAGAAGGCTGGGGAGGAATCCGGGCCAAGGACGCAGGAAACATGGTGAAGCTTGCTATCGAAAAAGCACAACATCAATTGGTGAACAAGGAGTAAGATGAACACTTAATTGTAGCATGCTGTCACTTTGAAAGAAGCCAGACTCCCTATACGATGTATAGCAAGATTCGTTTTTGCTTACATTGTAGATAAGAGTCTGGTTTTTTTATGTAGCATAAGTGCTATAGGATTATGTAGCGAGACTTTTTTTGAATAGGGAGGAGCTGCTTTTCCATTTGCCTACTGCATGTGCCTATTCTCCTCTGAAGGTCAACCTTAGCTTCAATACATTGAAATTACGATGAAAAAACCTTTAGAATATAAACAAATATGATAGAATAGGACAAGAACTTTTAAGAACGTTAAAGTAGGTGGACATATTGAAGCTTATGGAAAAAGCCCCGGCTAAGATTAATTTAGCTTTGGATGTGCTTTTCAAACGGCCTGACGGGTATCATGAGGTGGAAATGATCATGACGACAGTCGACCTTGCCGATAGAATTGAACTGAAGGAAATAATGGGAAACCAAATACAAATTCTATCCCATAATCGATTCGTTCCGGACGATCATCGGAATTTAGCATATCAAGCCGCATTTATTCTAAAGGAACGTTTTGGGATTAATAAAGGTGTTTCTATAACTATAGAGAAAAATATACCTGTAGCAGCTGGGCTTGCTGGTGGAAGTAGTGATGCCGCAGCTACGTTGAGAGGCTTGAACAGACTGTGGAAGCTTGGGCTTTCCATGGATGAGCTTGCGGAAATAGGAGCTGAAATAGGCTCTGATGTGTCATTTTGTGTATATGGGGGAACGGCATTGGCCAGAGGGCGCGGCGAAAAAATCACGCATCTGCCTGCACCGCCTAAATGCTGGGTCATTTTGGCCAAGCCGACAATCGGTGTTTCTACGGCTGATATATACAAAAGGCTCCAGGTTTCAAAAATGGATCATCCGGATGTACCTGCCATGATTACGGCCATCAAGGAAAACAGTTATCAGGATGTATGCGCTGGATTGGGTAATGTTCTGGAGCAAGTGACATTGCAGCTGTACCCAGAGGTTGCCAATATTAAAGATCAAATGAAGACATTTGGCGCAGATTCGGTCTTGATGAGCGGCAGTGGTCCGACTGTTTTTGGTTTGGTCGAACATGACTCGCGGATGCAAAGAATATATAATGGACTGCGGGGATTTTGTGATCAAGTCTATGCGGTTCGTTTGTTGGGTGATAGAAACAATCTTGAATAGAAACGTACATTAGTGGTATAGTTGCTATATAATATTCGGAATTCGCAAAGGGGGTGTCTCGATGAAATTTCGTCGCAGCGAGAGGCTTGTCGATATGACCAATTATTTATTAGAACATCCGGGGGAACTTGTCTCGCTGACCTATTTTGCTGAAAGGTATAGTTCGGCAAAATCCTCGATAAGTGAAGATTTGACCATTATTAAGGAAACCTTTGAACAACGCGGGATCGGATCTTTAACGACCGTTCCAGGTGCGGCAGGCGGCGTGAAATATATCGTTTCCATCAAGGAAGCTGAAGCCAATGCCTTCATCGATCAATTATGCGAAACGATCGCCAGTCCTGAAAGGCTTCTTCCTGGTGGCTATCTCTATATGACAGACATATTAGGACATCCGCAAACCGTGAATAAGGTTGGAAGGATCATTGCTTCCATGTATGCCAGGAAAAATGTATCGGTCATCATGACGATGGCAACTAAAGGGATCTCATTGGCATATGCCGTGGCAAACTACCTGAATGTTCCGGTCGTCATCGTGAGAAGGAATAATAAAGTGACGGAAGGTTCGACAGTGAGCATCAATTATGTTTCAGGATCTTCGAAGAGAATTCAGACGATGGTACTTTCGAAAAGAAGTTTGGTTGAAGGTTCGAATGTATTGATTGTGGATGACTTCATGAAAGCCGGGGGCACCATAAATGGTATGGTCAGTTTACTTGATGAATTCAAGGCAACGGTTGCCGGAATTGCCGTGCTGGTTGAATCTGAGCATACTGAGGAATGCCTAGTCGAGGATTATGTATCCTTAATCAAGTTGACACAGGTAGTCGAAAGAGACAAAAAAATCAATGTTAGCCGTGGAAATTATTTTTCGAAAAAAGGATAGGGGGAATACGTTCATGAAAACGATTCATACGAATGAAGCACCGGCAGCGATCGGCCCATATTCACAAGGCGTTATTGTCGATAAGTTATTTTTCAGCTCAGGACAAATACCACTAACCGCTTCTGGCGAAATGGTAACGGGTGATGTCAAGGAACAAACATACCAGGTGTTTAAGAATCTTCAAGCCGTTTTGAAAGAAGCAGGGGCCTCCCTGGAAACCGTTATTAAAGCTACTGTATTCATTAAAAGCATGGATGATTTCGGTTCGATTAATGAAGTATACGGAGAATATTTTTCAAGTCACAAACCTGCCCGTTCATGTGTCGAGGTTGCCCGCCTTCCTAAAGATGCACTGGTGGAAATAGAAGTGGTTGCGCTCGTTAAATAAACGGGCGTTTTTTTCATTTTAAGGGCATATGTAATGGGTATTTTTCCTGGAATAACAGGGGGATTTCTTTTAAATTTGAAAACTAGGCTGAATTTTCTAAAAAACTTACAGATAATAGAAGGAGTTCACGTTTTTTTGTTGAATATGTACTTTAAGTTTTAACAACAACAAAAAGGGATGGTGAGCTTAAATGGAAGTAACTGACGTAAGATTACGCCGTGTCAATACGGATGGTCGTATGAGAGCTATCGCATCAATTACATTGGATAATGAATTTGTGGTTCATGATATTCGTGTAATCGACGGAAACAATGGTTTATTTGTAGCAATGCCAAGTAAACGAACTCCAGATGGAGAATTCCGGGATATCGCTCATCCAATCAATTCCTCGACACGCGGAAAAATTCAAGAAGCTGTCTTGACAGAATATCATCGATTGGGAGAACTTGAAACTGAATTAGAGGAAGCTGGAGCTGGGGCTTCTTAATTAACCTTACTTTTAAACGTTAAAAATTAAACACGTGCATCTAGAGCCTACTTCATAAGTAGTGCTCTTTTTTAGTTTATTCGAAAGGCGGCAAGTATAGAACCTACCCTTTTTACCCAAAATGTTTCGCGTGATCGGGAATTAATGAAAAATATCTGCAGTCGTTCTTCAAAACTCAAATACCCGCCCTTTTTATTTTTTAAACCTTTTTATCATGATATGAAATTGAGATTTTGGGAAAGTCATGAACCATTTCTTTTTTAAAAAAAAGTGGATCATGTTGATTTCGGAATGATGGATTGCAGTCGACACTGCGCTGCTTAAAGGTGTCTACGTGGGTCGTGACGGGGTTGGAGTCGTTCTTAGGAATGATGGGGCTTTCCGGGAGGGGAGCTGGACTGCTCCGTGATTTACGATCATGCCTAGGAGCGTTCAACGAAACATAACTCTTTTTTAAAAGTTTCAAGGATACTAAAAAGGCCCAGTCGCAATGCTGCAAGACTCTCGGAAATCCGATGTTTTCTGATTTAAACCGTTGACAATAATATGTACTTTTAATTGTTACCTTGAAAAGAATCGCTATTTGAGATAATATTTTCAGTGGATAAAAAGGTGAAAATGGAGGCCTGTTATGAGTAATCGCTATGCAATAATATTGGCCGCTGGGCAAGGTACTAGGATGAAATCTAAGCTTTATAAGGTTTTGCACCCTGTTTGCGGGAAACCAATGGTACAACATGTTATCAATCATGTCAATCAACTTCAAATAGAGGATATTGTAACAGTCATCGGCCATGGAGCTGAAAAAGTTCAAGAGCAGCTTGGTGATTCATGCAAGTATGCGCTTCAGGATCAGCAATTAGGTACGGCGCATGCCGTCATGCAAGCGGAGAGCGTTTTATCCGGTAAAAGCGGAACGACCCTTGTAATTTGCGGTGATACGCCCTTGATCAAAGCGGAAACGATGGAAGAGCTCATAGCATTGCATGAGCGGAGTCAGGCGAAAGCAACAATCTTGACGGCAAATGCAGATAACCCAACTGGATACGGAAGGGTTATCCGCAGTGAAGGCGGGCTTGTAGAAAAAATCGTCGAGCATAAGGATGCCTCTGATGAAGAAAGATATGTTAAGGAAATAAATACCGGTACATATTGCTTCGATAACCAAGCATTGTTCAGCGCCTTGAAAAAGGTTTCAAATGACAATGTCCAGGGCGAATTTTACCTGCCGGATGTTATTGAAATCTTAAAACAAGAAGGCGAAACAGTGACAGCATTCCAATGCAGTGACTTCGAAGAGACTTTAGGCGTAAATGATCGTGTCGCTTTATCGCAGGCCGAGCAAATTTTACGGAAACGCATCAATGAATCGCATATGAGGAATGGTGTAACGATCATCGATCCACTGACGACTTTCATTGAAGCTGATGTGCAAATCGGACAGGATACGGTCATTAACCCTGGATCAAGCATCAAGGGGAACAGTGTGATCGGGCAAGATTGCATGATTGGTCCGAATACGGAAATCAACAATTGTGAAATTGGTGATGGTTCGGAAATTTTTCAATCGGTCGTGCATGAAAGCAAGATTGGAAGTGCCGTCAAAATCGGGCCCTTCGCTCATGTTAGACCTGATTCGGATATTCACGATTCCGTTAAAATCGGTAATTTTGTCGAAATCAAAAAGGCCGTTTTTGGCAATGGAAGCAAAGCCTCGCATTTGAGTTATATTGGTGATGCAGAGGTTGGAGAGAATGTAAATATTGGCTGTGGATCTATTACCGTGAACTACGACGGTAAAAATAAACATTTGACGAAGATTGAGGACAATGTCTTCATAGGCTGTAACTCTAATCTCGTTGCACCTGTGACAATAGGAGAAGGGGCATATGTAGCTGCAGGGTCAACCATTACGCAAGATGTACCGCAGGAAGCCTTATCCGTTGCCCGGGCTCGTCAAGTGAACAAAGAAGATTATGTGAAGAATTTAAAATTCAATAAATAACCGACGGAGGTCATCATGTCAAATCAGTATTTAGATCCTAATTTAAAAGTATTCTCGTTGAATTCAAACTTTGATTTAGCTCAAGAAATTGCAGCTGCAATCGGTGTTGAACTTGGAAAATGTAGCGTAACAAGTTTCAGTGACGGTGAAGTCCAAATTAATATTGAAGAAAGCATTCGTGGCTGTGACGTATATGTAATCCAATCAACAAGTCAACCAGTCAATGAAAATTTAATGGAACTTTTAATTATGATCGATGCTCTTAAACGTGCTTCAGCCAAGACGATCAACATTGTTATGCCATACTACGGTTATGCACGACAAGACCGTAAAGCACGCGCACGTGAACCGATTACAGCTAAACTGGTTGCAAACCTTCTGGAAACGGCTGGTGCCCATCGTGTCATCACATTGGATCTTCACGCGCCACAAATCCAAGGTTTCTTCGATATTCTAATCGATCACCTTGTTGCCGTTCCGATTTTAGCGGATCACTTCAAAGAAAAAGATCTAAGTGATATTGTCATCGTTTCTCCAGATCACGGCGGTGTTACGCGCGCGCGTAAAATGGCAGATCGCCTAAAAGCGCCTATTGCCATTATTGATAAGCGCCGTCCAAGACCGAACGTGGCAGAAGTCATGAACATCGTCGGTAATATTGAAGGAAAGACAGCTATCCTGATTGATGACATCATCGATACTGCCGGAACTATTACACTTGCTGCAAATGCACTTGTAGAAAACGGTGCTAAAGCTGTGTATGCTTGTTGTACCCACCCAGTCCTTTCAGGTCCTGCGATCGAAAGGATTCAAAACTCAACGATCAAGGAATTGGTCGTGACGAACTCGATCTCCCTTTCCGAAGACAAGAAAATCGATAAAATCGTCGGTCTTTCCGTAGCACCTTTAATTGCAGAGGCAATTATTCGTGTCCATGAGGAACAATCGGTCAGCACATTGTTCGATTGATAAAAATGTATATGCATTCGTAAAAGCATGGTGGGCCCTCAGGCTCACCATGTTTTTAGGTTAAAGGAACCAACATGAGGAATTGTTTAATTCTTAGTTGACAGGTAAGAATACTAGTAATAGAATGATAATACAATTTCCATCCATTTTTTTGAAATGGAAAATACGCTGATCGGGCTACCGAAGGCTCCTTTTTACTTACCATTGAATATGAGGCATTTTACTGTGCCTTTTATCCTTGGTGAAGAAAAGGAGCTTTTTATTATATATAAATAGTGGGGAAGGGTGTGCAGAGTATGAAAAAAAAGCGAATATGGCTGATGGCCATTCTGAGCGTCTTCTTGCTGATAATTGGGGGATGCGGACAGGAGAAAACCAGCTCAAAAAGTAACGATGCAAAAGATTCGGCTAAAACCATTCGGATCGGTTATCAAAAATTCGGGACATTAAATATTTTAAAGTCGAAGGGAGAGCTGGAGACACGTCTAAAAGACGCCGGTTATACCGCCGATTGGACAGAATTCCCCGCAGGACCTCAGCTGCTTGAAGCCTTGAATGTCGGCAGCATTGATATTGGGCACACCGGGGAAGCGCCGCCGATTTTTGCCCAGGCAGCCGACGCTCCCCTTGTCTATGTTGCCAATCAGCCGGCAAGTCCTGCGGGAGAGGCCATAGTCGTACGAAAGGATTCCCCCATTAAAAGTGTGAAGGGATTAAAAGGCAAGAAGGTAGGATTGAACAAAGGCTCGAATGTTCACTACCTATTGGTCAAGGCTTTGGAGGAGGCGGGCCTTACACTGAATGATATTAAACCTGTCTACTTACCACCGGCTGATGCCAGGGCTGCCTTTGAAGGCAATCAAATTGATGCATGGGTCATATGGGACCCTTTCTTATCGGCAGCAGAACTGGAACTGAAAACGAAAACGATCCAGGATGGAAAAGGACTTGTCGCGAATCGTGAATTCTTTTTGGCTACCGCTACCTTTGCCGAGAATGAGGAAGCTTTGAACATCATAAAAGAGGAAGTGATAAAAATAGATAAATGGATCGAAGAAAATCCAAGCGACGTCGCTGAGTTTTTATCACCAGAAATAGGAATGAGTGTTGAAGCATTGGAAAAAACATTAAAAAGAAAGAAATACGGTCTCGAGGAGATTTCCGATTCCGTTTTGGATGATCAACAAAAAATCGCCGATACATTTTACAATCTTAAATTAATCCCAAGCAAAATAAACGTGTTAGATGCATCCATTAAAAGTAATGAAGGGGGAAATGGAAAATGAAAATTTTTTGGTTTTTGCCATCACATGGGGAAAGTCGCTATTTAGGAACGACAAAGGGCGGAAGAGCGATTACACTGCCGTATTTAAAACAAATCGCACAGGCGGTCGATCAATTAGGTTTTGAAGGGGCTTTGCTGCCGACGGGCCGGTCTTGTGAGGATGCTTGGGTAGTAGGTTCTTCTTTGATTACCGCAACCGTAAGAATGAAATTTTTAGTGGCGGTACGTCCGGGATTAATGTCGCCAACCTTGGCTGCCCGGATGGCTTCAAGCTTCGATAGGCTGTCTGACGGCCGTCTCTTGATCAATGTAGTTACTGGCGGCGACCCTGTCGAATTGGCAGGCGATGGCGTATTTCTTGATCATGAGGAACGTTATGGGCAAACGGATGAATTCCTCGATATTTGGAGAAAGGCATTGGCAGGTGAAAAAGTGGATTTTGAAGGGGAACATTTGAAGGTTAAAGGGGGAAATATCTTGTTGCCGCCGGTACAAAAGCCGTATCCTCCGCTTTATTTCGGCGGTTCATCAGAACCAGCCATTGATATAGCTGGAAAGCATATTGACGTGTACTTGACTTGGGGTGAGCCACCAGTGCAAGTCGCTGAAAAAATCGAGAAGGTTCGTAAGAAGGCAGCGGAATATGGACGTGAGGTCAAGTTTGGCATAAGAATGCATGTCATAGTACGAGAAACGGAAGCGGAAGCTTGGCAGGCGGCTGAGGAACTGATTAAGTATGTGGATGATGAAATGATTGAAAATTCACAAAAAATATTCGGGCGTTTCGATTCAGTTGGCCAGAAAAGGATGTCACAACTTCATAATGGTAGCAGGGATTCGCTGGAAATCAGCCCTAACTTATGGGCAGGTGTCGGCCTTGTGCGCGGCGGGGCTGGTACGGCACTAGTCGGAAGCGCAGCGAATGTTGCCGCGAAAATGAAGGAATATGAAGACATCGGGATAGAATCGTTTGTTTTATCCGGTTACCCTCACCTGGAAGAAGCGTACCGTGTGGCGGAATTATTATTTCCCTTGCTTCCGATTGAACAGCAGCAAGCATCCGTTTCAAAGGCGACGAGCCCTTTCGGGGAAATACTGGCAAATGACCACTACCCTACAAAAGGAAGTGAAAGTGAAGATGCAGGAAAAGTTAAACAAAAAGCTCAATAACTCATATTTCATCTCATGGCTCGTCCCCCTTATACTGTTGGTGACCTGGCAGATGCTGTCTTTATGGGGTGTTTTATCGGAGAGAATATTGCCTGCCCCGACCGAGGTGCTTCAAGCAGGCGCCGCCTTATTGGAAACGGGAGATCTTGCCGAATATATCGGCATCAGTGCAAAGCGGGCTTTCATTGGCTTTTTAATAGGCGGAATCATTGGTTTTGTCCTAGGACTTTTAAATGGGATATCCAATATCGCGGAAACATTATTTGACACCTCCTTGCAGATGTTGCGTAACATACCGCATTTAGCGTTAATACCGCTTGTGATTCTTTGGTTTGGGATAGAGGAAGAGGCCAAAATCTTTCTTGTAGCCTTGGGGGTCCTTTTCCCTATCTATTTAAATACCTTTCATGGCGTGAAGTCAGTGGATAAAGATTTAATTGAAGCAGCGAGGGTTTATGGGCTTCATGGATTTTCTCTATTCTGGAATGTGATCCTTCCGGCAGCCCTTCCCTCCATATTGGTCGGTATCCGCTTCTCGCTTGGAATCATGTGGGTGACATTGATTGTCGCAGAAACGATATCCGCCAATTCGGGGATTGGCTATATGGCGATGAATGCACGGGAATTCATGAGGATGGACGTCGTTGTGCTAAGCATTCTCTTATATGCTTTACTGGGGAAGATATCGGATGTGTTTGCCAAAATAGTCGAAAAAAGATGCTTGAAGTGGCATCCATCATACCAGTGAGGAGGCCTTTATGATGAAAGATGGAAATTCGTTTGAGTTGCAGGAAGTAGCAAAGAGCTTCGGTGAACATGATGTGTTAAAGGGGGTGGACCTTTCTTTTAAAAAAGGGGAGTTCGTAGCTGTCGTCGGCAAGAGCGGATGTGGCAAGAGTACTTTGCTGCGTCTTGTCGCAGGTCTTGATAAACCGACTGGGGGTAAGGTTTTTGTGAATGGAAAGCCTCTGAACGGCTTGAATAAATCGTCACGCATGATGTTTCAGGATGGGCGGCTTTTCCCTTGGAAAAAGATCCTTCAAAACGTTGGTGTAGGGCTGAACGGAAATTGGAAGCATGAAGCTATGGAATTACTGGAGCAGGTGGGGCTTGCCGACCGTGCGCATGAATGGCCTTCCGTTTTATCAGGAGGACAAAAACAAAGGGTAGCTTTAGCGAGGGCATTGGTGAATCAACCTGACATTTTGCTCCTTGATGAGCCATTAGGGGCATTGGATGCCTTGACAAGGGTCGAGATGCAACGTTTGATTGAAGAACTATGGCGGAAAAGGGACTTTACTGCCTTACTCGTTACACATGATGTTGAAGAAGCCGTTACTCTGGCAGATCGGGTCCTTTTGATTGAGGAAGGCAAAGTCGTCATGAATAAGGAAATCAATCTGCCGAGACCGCGGCAAAAGGATCATCTTCAGTTTGTGTCGATAACTTCCCAAATCCTTAACAGAGTCATGCAAGTTGACGTAGTAATGGAGAACATGGCCATAAATGGATAGAAAACGAGAAAAAATTAATCGGGAATTTATTGGGTGAATCCTTTGTTACCTGTAGGTTCAAGCGGACATCAAGGCCTTCCAGAAATTTTCCTTTCATGTTTAATGCCTGTTAATTTAGGGAAACGTTAAATATAAAGAGAATTTGCAATTAAAATATAGGAAGGCGGAGGATGTATGAGTAACTTGTTAGCTGCAAAAGAACGTACGGATTTAAAACATTCCAACTTAAGGAATTTGCGCGAAAGCGGAGAAATTCCAGCCGTCGTTTACGGCAATCAAAACGGCAGTACAGCCATATCGGTCAATAATATTGAACTTCAAAAGACCATTAAAGAAATCGGCCGTAATGGTATCATTTCCTTGGATTTGGATGGAAAGAGTTATAAGGTCATGCTCTCTGACTATCAAAAAGACCCGATAAAGAATTTCATTTTTCATGCGGACTTTTTAATCGTCGATATGTCCGCCCAATTACAGGCGCAAGTCCGCATTAACCTTGTAGGTACTTCTAAAGGCGTGAAAGACGGCGGGGTCCTTCAGCAATCGCTTCATGAAGTGACGGTTACGGCTAAGCCGAATGACATTCCTGATGCCATCGATGTTGACGTTACAGAACTTCAGGTGGGAGATACAATCTACATATCCGATATCCAATCGAAGCAGCAAGTGACGATCGACAACAATGACGAGGAAGTGGTTGCATCTGTTTTGGCACCTCGTCAGGAAGAGGAGATAAGTACAGGGGAACAGCAGGATGGCGGGATTCCTGAAAATGAAGAAGGCAGGGAAACGAAGCCATCTTCAGAGTCATGATGCCGAGATTAAACAATTGAATCATGATATAATAGGCGTAGCTCTTCATGAGTTACGTCTTTTCAACCTCTGGATACATTCGTTTAAGCATTCGGGTATTAATTTCTTTAATTACAATTTTTTTCTAATTAGTTCTCCGGTCGCTTGCAACCCAGCTTGAAATTAAGGTACTATTTTTCTAAGGTCAATGATCTTCGAAAAACTTCGTCCCAACGTAACTCCCTAAATAACCGTAATGACGGAGTGTGAATCATGAAAATTATTGTAGGGTTAGGAAACCCAGGTAAACAATATGAAAAAACCCGGCATAACGTCGGTTTTGAAGTAATAGATGAGTTATCCAGTAAATGGTCGATACGACTTGATCAAGCAAAGCATAAAGGAATCTATGGTGTAGGTATGGTAAAGGGAGAAAAAGTGTTGTTGCTTAAGCCCTTGACGTACATGAATTTATCAGGAGAATCCATTTCGGCAGTCATGCATTTCTTTAAGGTGGAGGTCGAGGATGTTGTCATTATCTATGATGATCTCGATTTGCCTCCGGGGAAACTTCGTCTTCGTCAAAAGGGAAGCGCAGGCGGCCATAATGGAATAAAATCCTCTATTGCTCATTTGGGTACGCAGGAATTCAATCGGATCAGAATAGGGATTGGCCGTCCAATTGGCCGCATTCCGGTATCCGATTACGTTTTAGGGCGGTTTACGCCTGAAGAATGGGACCATGTAGGGGCGACCATCGAAAAAAGTGCATCTTCCTGTGCAGCGTGGTTGGAAAAACCATTTATACAGGTCATGAACGAATATAATCAATAAGCTAAGAGTAGATATAAATAAAGAATAAGATCTTCCTGTTTCGCTGAATAAACTCCCGCTATTTTTGTACATACTAACACTATTACAAAATAGGGGGTAACGAAATGGCTCTCCATTATCGATGCCGACATTGCGGAACGAAGCTGGGCTCAATCGAGGCACACTCATTGAGTACGGAGCAGTTAGGTTTTAATCAACTTACTGATGAAGAGCGACAAGAGATGATCGTTTATGATTCCGAGGGAGATATGCACGTAAAGGCAATATGTGAAGACTGCCATGAATCGCTGCAAAGATACCCTGAATTATATGAAAACGATTATATTATTCATTAGCGGGAGAGGGCTTTGGACAAAATCCAAAGCATTTTTCCGTTTGTCCAGTTTACAGCGGTAAAAGAAATGGCTTCAAACAAAAGTTGCTTGGGTCGAATGGGCCAAGTTAAAATAAAGGATTCGAGTTAAATTTTTTGCATGTTCATGAGAGGGGGGAAAGAAAATGAATGGATTACAAAACTTGTTCTCCAAACAAGAAGACGTTCATTCGTTAATAGCCGGCATCGATGAAGGGCTTAAAGAACAAATAGTCTCTGGTTTGACTGGTTCTTCGAGATCGCTATTGCTGGCTTCGGTATATGAAAAGACGAATCGGCCGATTTTACTGGTCACACATAATTTATTGCAAGCTCAAAAATTCCATGAGGACTTATCGAGTTTCATTCCCGAGGAAGAATTATATATATATCCCGCCAATGAATTGATTGCGGCTGATTTAAGCGTAGCCAGTCCGGAATTAAGGGCACAGCGTGTAGAGGCTTTGAATTTTTGGGCTGAAGGTAGGAAGGGCATTGTCATCGCCCCAATTCCAGGGGTTCGCCGCGTGCTGCCTTCCAAGGACATTTGGAAGAGGCATCAGCTTACGTTTAAGCTGGGGGAAGACATTGATCTCGAAACAGCGCTAAACAAATTTATTTCCATGGGATATAACCGGTCTGAAATGGTAGCTTCCCCCGGGGAGTTCAGCATTCGCGGCGGTATAATCGATATTTATCCGATTACGGAGCCCAACCCGATTCGTATCGAATTATTCGATACGGAAATAGATTCAATCAGGACATTTTCAAGTGAAGATCAGCGCTCCATCGAGAAACTCAAAATGGTGACGATCGGTCCGGTAAGTGAAGCATTGCTCGAGCCCGAGCATATCGATAGAATCATCACGAAGCTTGAAAGCGGTTTAAGTAAAAGCTTGAAGAAGCTTAAAGATGAGAAAGCGAAGGAACAGCTCGTTCAAACGATCGGCTATGAGCTTGAGCAGCTGAAAATGGGGAATAAACCCGACCAGATTTTTAAATACTTAAGCTTGGCGTATGAAGATCCAGCTAGTTTAATAGATTATTTACCCGTAAATGGCTTGGTATTCTTGGACGAAATCAGTAGAATTCAAGAAATCAATGATTCCCTGGAAAAAGAAGAAGCTGGCTGGTACACGGACCTTTTAAGTCAAGGGCAGATCATCCATGACATCAAATTGGCACATCCGATGCAGGAATTAATTATGAAATCGAGCCGGCCGTTTGTCTACCTTTCCTTGTTTTTGCGGCACGTACCGCACACAAACCCTCAGAATATCCTGAATTTTGCCAGTAAACAAATGCAGAATTTCCACGGACAGATGAATGTGTTCAAATCTGAACTGGAGCGGTGGAAAAAGGGTAAATATACAATTGTCATACTTGGACAGGATGACGAGCGGGTTAAAAAGCTGCATGCGGTATTAGCCGATTATGATATAGAGGCTGCCGAGCTCTTTGATGCGAACAGCATCCTACCGGGTAAAGTGCAGATTTTACGAGGCAGTCTCAACAGCGGCTTTGAATTGCCTATGCAGAAATTCAGTATCATCACGGAAACGGAATTATTTAATAAGAAGTCCAAGAAATCGATACGGAGACAGAAGCTATCGAACGCAGAGCGAATCAAGAGCTATTCCGAACTGAAAATCGGCGACTACGTCGTTCATGTTAACCATGGTATCGGCAAATATTTAGGCATTGAAACGCTCACGATAAACGGTGTTCATAAAGACTACCTACATATTCGTTATCAAGCTGATGATAAATTGTATGTCCCTGTTGATCAAATCGATCTTGTCCAAAAATATGTCGGTTCCGAAGGGAAGGAACCGAAACTATATAAGCTTGGCGGAACGGAATGGAAGCGTGTCAAAAGTAAGGTTCAGTCATCCGTCGAGAACATTGCGGATGATTTGATCAAGTTATACGCGGAACGGGAAGCTGCAAAAGGCTACGCCTTCTCCCCTGATGGTGATATGCAGAGGGAATTCGAAACCTCATTTGCCTATAACGAAACGGAAGACCAATTGCGTTCGATTGTCGAAATCAAAAAGGATATGGAACGAGAAAGGCCGATGGATCGATTACTATGCGGAGATGTCGGTTATGGGAAGACGGAGGTGGCGATCCGTGCCGCCTTTAAAGCCATTATGGATGGGAAGCAGGTAGCCTTTCTTGTTCCGACGACGATCCTCGCCCGGCAGCATTATGAAACGCTGAGGGAACGTTTTCAGGATTACCCCATTTCGATTGGCCACTTGAGCCGTTTCCGGACGAAAAAACAGCAAACGGAAACGATTAAAGGATTGAAGGCTGGAACGGTGGATATAGTCGTCGGCACGCACAGGATCTTATCCAAGGATATCGTCTATCGTGACTTGGGCTTACTTATCATTGATGAAGAGCAGCGCTTCGGGGTCACCCATAAGGAAAAGATCAAGCGGCTAAAAACCAATGTCGATGTCCTGACATTGACTGCGACACCGATTCCAAGAACCCTTCATATGTCCATGCTTGGGGTGAGGGATCTATCCGTCATCGAAACACCGCCTGAGAATCGTTTTCCGATTCAAACGTATGTTATGGAATATAACGGATCGTTGGTCACCGAAGCGATCGAGCGGGAATTGGCAAGGGATGGCCAGGTTTATTTTCTGTACAACCGGGTAGAAGATATAGCAAGAAAAGCAGAGGAAATTTCGATGTTAGTCCCTGATGCCCGAGTCACATTTGCTCATGGGCAAATGACCGAGCAAGAACTTGAAGCGGTCATGTTCGGCTTTTTAGAAGGTGAGTATGATGTGTTGGTAAGTACGACCATCATTGAGACCGGTGTCGATATCCCGAATGTCAATACTTTAATCGTGAATGAAGCGGATCGAATGGGGCTTTCACAGCTCTATCAACTCCGTGGTCGTGTAGGCCGGTCCAATCGGGTGGCTTATGCATTCTTCACGTATAGGAAAGATAAAGTGTTGACTGAAGTGGCTGAAAAGCGACTTCAATCAATTAAGGAGTTCACCGAATTGGGGTCAGGGTTCAAAATTGCGATGCGTGATTTATCGATCAGGGGAGCTGGAAACATTCTTGGGGCCCAACAGCACGGGTTCATTGATTCCGTCGGTTTCGATTTGTACTCGCAAATGCTTAAAGAGGCGGTTGATGCGAAACGCAATGACCAGCCTGCAGAAGAAAAAAATACCCTTGAGATCGACGTTGAATTAGATGCGTATATCCCTGATGCCTATATAAACGATGGACATCAGAAAATTGAAATGTATAAAAGGTTCAGAGGGATTGCTTCTCTTGAAGAAGTGGAAGAACTACAAGAAGAAATGCTCGATCGGTTCGGGGAATATCCAGAAGAAGTCGCCCTTCTATTCCTGATTGCCGAAATGAAAGTATATGCTGAGATAGCCGGAATTGAGAGCATTAAACAATTGAAGCAGGAAATTAGCATTCTTCTTAGTGAAAAGGTAAGCAGCGACGTGGATGGACAAAAGGTGTTTGAGCTTGGCTCGAAATATGGCCGGATGGTCGGCTTCGGAATGGATGGTAACCGGATGAAGCTCGTATTGCATCTAAAAGGCGTGGAGCAAAGCAAATGGCTCAATATCCTATTTGAGATGACGAAGGGCTTACAGCATGTGAAGAAAGAGACCCAAACGACCAATAACTAATCATGATTGATTATTCTCTTTTTAGAAAATGGTATGAAAGATATGATGGTAATGAAATGCAGAAAAAAGAAAAATTTTTTCAAAGTGCATAGAACTTACCATTAGAAAAATACTATGTACAATAGCTGGTGATGATTTTGCTACAAAAAGAGGATTTATCAAATCAATTAGATGAAAGTGAGGCAACATTTGATGAAAGCAACTGGTATCGTTCGCCGAATTGATGATTTAGGAAGAGTCGTCATCCCCAAGGAAATCCGAAGGACCCTTCGCATTCGTGAAGGGGATCCATTGGAAATCTTTGTCGACAGAGATGGTGAAGTCATCTTAAAGAAATACTCTCCCATTAGTGAACTAGGCGATTTTGCAAGGGAGTATGCAGAAGCACTTTATGATAGCCTTGGAAACCCAGTTATGATTTGTGATCGGGATACTTACATTGCAGTCGCAGGCGGCTCCAAAAAAGAATACTTAAATAAAAGCGTTAGTGAACTAGTTGAAAAAATCATGGAAGAAAGAAATCCGGTCTTGGAATCACCGAACGGACAAATTTCCTTCGTCGATTCAAATGATGAACAGGTGCAATCTTATACTGCCGCTCCAATCATCGCGAGCGGCGACCCGATCGGTGCCGTCCTGATTTTCTCTAAAGAAGGCACCATCGGTGAAGTGGAACAGAAATCGGTTGAAACAGCAGCAAGTTTCCTAGCCAGACAAATGGAACAGTAAGCTTGGACATGCCATTATAACCTAAGAGCGGAAAGGGCAGCAATCGCTGTCCTTTTTGCTTTTCATAAGAGCTGAATGTATTCTATGGAAAGGGGATATATTCTCATGAAGTGTATATGGAAGAGGGTTTACAGTATGGGCGCGAATGAAAAATAACCTCCAAATTATGCTATAATTACTACTACATATGAGTGAAAAGAGGAAAAAGAATGGCTGAAAAGCCTTATAAAACTTCAAATGAACTTTTACGAGGGGCGTTGATCCTAAGCGCAGCGGCGATCATCGTAAAAGTTTTGAGCGCAGCCTACCGCATACCTTATCAAAATATTGCCGGTGACATCGGCTTTTATATCTATCAACAGGTATATCCCTTCTACGGTGTTGCTTTAACATTGTCCACACTGGGCTTCCCCGTCGTCATATCCAAGCTGATTGCAGAACGGGAGTCTTCAAAAAATGAATTTGCGGTCAAGGACATTGTCGTGACGTCCTTTCTTGTCTTGAGTACGATGGGAATGATGATGTTTGTTGTGTTGTTCCTTGGCGCTGATTGGATTGCTGGCTTGATGGAGGACCCGAAATTAAGCAGCCTGCTGAAAATCATTGCCTTTTCCTATTTATTAATGCCGATATCCTCCGTTTTGAGAGGCTATTACCAAGGGATAAACGACATGCTTCCGACAGCAAGTTCACAAGTTGCTGAACAAAGTGTCCGGGTATTGACGATATTGGTTCTCTCCATACTATTTGTGCAGCAAGGCTACTCTCAGTATGTGGTTGGCAAGGGAGCTGTCTTCGGGTCGATCACCGGCGGTATGGCAGGTCTTGCGCTGCTCCTGGTTTACGTTATCTTAAAAGAAGAATGGCAGCTTTTTTTACGGATGGATATCAGACCGGCTAATTTCATCAAGATTTCCAAAGCCTTGGTTTTTCAAGGAGTGGCGTTTTGCATAACTGGCCTAATCCTTATCCTGTTTCAATTTGTCGACTCTCTGCACTTATATTCCTTATTAAGGGAAACCGGGATGGGGGAAAATGAAGCCAAAGGATGGAAAGGGGTTTATGACCGTGGCCAGCCTTTGCTTCAGCTAGGGACAGTGGCGGCCAATTCTTTTGCACTAGCGCTTGTGCCGGTGATATCCCGATTCCTTCAGAAAAATGATCAATATGAATTACTTAATAAAATCAAGCTGGCGCTGCGTGTCAGTGCCTCGCTTGGTCTGGCGGCAGCGATTGGCTTAGCGGTGATGATGAGCCCGGTCAATCAAATGCTGTTCACGGATGACAAAGGGACGGTTGCTTTAGCCATTTTTTCATTATCGATAGTATTCACGTCTCTAATCATGACCACGGCAGCTGTGATTCAAAGCCTCGGCTACTCCGTAGTACCGATGGTCATTACGATTATAGGGGTGTTCAGCAAATGGGTATTGAACCTTATGCTCGTGCCCCGTTACCATATCGTCGGGGCAGCCTCCGCGACGGTCCTAGCTCTTATGGTCATGTCAGTATTATTTTATGCGGTATTGAGAATACATTTGAAAAAGCCCTTAATGGAGAAGAACCACATATACATTATTTTAAAGAGTACGGTCTATATGGGTACGGTGGTTGTATTATATAATGCCTTGTTTCACTTGTTGTTTACAGGTGAGGGCCGGATGCTGGCGACGATCCAAGCACTGATCGGTGTAGCGATAGGCGCAGCCGTCTTTGTTGTGACTAGCATCCGTACAGGCTTGTTTGAGGAAGAAGAGCTATCGCATATACCTTTAGTATCGAAGCTTGAACGATTTATAAAAACGAATAGAGGTAAAAATCATGAATGAGATAACGATAATCGGCCTTGGTGCAGGAGATTTAGATCAGCTTCCGCTAGGGATTTATAAAAAATTAAAACAACCCCAGCGATGCTTCGTCAGAACGGTAGATCATCCGGTAATCGAGGAATTGAAACGTGAAGGAATCAATTTTACGGCTTTTGACGATATATATGAAAAGCACGATCAATTTGAAGCGGTATATGAAGAAATTGCAGCAACATTATTGCATGAGGCTTCAAACCGTTCCGTTTTATACGCCGTTCCGGGACATCCGATGGTTGCGGAAAAAACGGTTCAGCTTTTGCTCGAAAAGGGTCCGACTCTTGGTATATCCATAAAGGTGGAAGGCGGACAAAGTTTCCTTGACCCCTTGTTTCAGGCTGTCCGGATCGATCCAATCGAGGGGTTCCAGCTTTTGGATGGCACGGACCTTTCTCCAAATGATTTGCATATTACTCAGCATATGATAATCGGGCAGGTGTATGATGCCTTCAGCGCGTCCAATGTGAAGCTGACCTTAATGGAGAAGCTTCCGGATGACTACGAGGTATTCATCGTAACAGCGGCAGGCAGCAGTCAGGAAAAAGTGACAAAATGCGCTTTGTTCGAGCTCGACCGTCAGTTGGAGCTAAGTAACTTAACGAGTGTATATGTCCCTCCTGTTACAGAACAAGCGTTACAATATCGGGAATTTTCCATGTTGCGGCAGATCATTGCCCAGCTTAGGGGACCAGACGGATGTCCTTGGGATAAGAAACAAACGCATGAAAGCTTGAAGAAATACCTAATAGAAGAGGCCTACGAGCTTATTGATTCCATTGATGATGAGGACGATGAGGGCATGGTCGGAGAGCTAGGGGATGTCCTTCTTCAAGTGATGCTCCATTCGCAGATCGGCGAGGACGAGGGCATGTTCACGATAGATGACGTGATCGAGGGCATAACGGCAAAAATGATACGACGCCATCCCCATGTATTTGGAGATGTTGAAGTGCATGGCGAGGAAGACGTAATGGTGAACTGGCAGAAAATCAAAGCGGATGAGAAAGGCAGCGAAGCCAAGCTCGAGCATTCCATATTGGACGGGATCGAGAAATCCTTGCCAAATTTACTTCGCGCAGAAGAATATCAAAAAAGAGCTGCAAAAGTGGGTTTTGATTGGGACGAGGTTTCCGAGGCGTGGAAAAAGGTTAAAGAGGAAGTGCAGGAATTAGAAGATGAATTGGGTACCGCGAATTTCGATATCAAAAGAATCCAATCGGAGTTAGGCGACCTCTTTTTTGCGCTTGTCAACATTTCACGTTATTATGACATACAAGCGGAAGAAGCCGTCTACAATGCGAACCGGAAATTTCACCAGCGTTTTACATATATAGAACAATGCATCCTAAAGGCAGGCAAAAAGTTTGAGGATTATACTTTGGAAGAGCTGGATGCATATTGGGATGAGGCAAAAGGTAAAGGACTTTAATCAAGGGGGAGAAAAAGAATGTCGATGAGATTGGATAAATTCCTGAAGGTATCAAGGTTGATCAAGCGCCGCACTCTTGCAAAAGAAGTTGCGGATAAAGGGAGAATCACGATTAACGGACAACAGGCAAAAGCGAGCTCGAATGTGAAGGATGGCGACGAATTAACAGTACGCTTCGGTCAAAAGCTGGTGACGGTACGAGTCGATAAAATTCAGGAAACGACGAAAAAAGAAGCGGCTGCAGAAATGTATACGATCGTAAAGGAAGAAAAGCTGGCAGAGGAGTAAGGACAGGCTTGGTTCTATTTTCCTTCTTACAGACATACACTTGTACAAAATCAGTGGTACTGTGAGGGATGAAAAAATGAGCCAATTTAATGATCCGAATGCTGGTTATACAAAGGGAACGACCCAAGAGCATGATGTTACGATGAAAGGTCGCCGTTTACTGGATATTACTGGCGTCAAGCAAGTGGAAAGCTTTGATAATGAAGAGTTCCTGCTCGAAACGTCAATGGGTTTTCTATCAATACGGGGGCAAAACCTGCAAATGAAGAATTTGGACGTTGATAAAGGCATCGTGTCCATCAAGGGGAAGATTTTCGATCTCGTTTACCTGGATGAGCAATCAGGGGAGAAGGCTAAAGGCTTCTTTGGCAAGTTGTTCAAATGACCTTAACGATCCAATTTTATACGTTGCTAGCGATGATTGGCATGGGCAGTGGTTTTGGAGCTGCCCTGGATACGTATAGCCGTTTTTTGAAGCGTTCGGAAAGGAAAAGGTGGATTGTCTTCATCCATGACTTCCTCTTCTGGATCATTCAGGGCCTCCTTATCTTTTATGTGTTGTTTTTGGTGAATGAAGGGGAGTTTCGCTTCTATTTATTTTTGGCCTTATTTTGCGGTTTTGCTGCTTATCAAGCATTGTTCAAAGGATTCTATCAGCGGTTTTTAGAGTTTTTGATATTTCTGGTGATAAAGTTGGCAAGATTTATTACCGATTCTGTTCACATGCTGATTTTTCTTCCGATAAAATGGGTAATAGTATCCATAGTAGCCATCGTCATAGGGTTAGGCAAATTCGCCTTGGTCTTATTAAAATGGGCAGGGAAAATCGTTTTCTTTATTTTGAATATTTTCTGGAAGCCAATGAAGTGGGTTTTGACTTATATATGGAATTTATTGCCGTTTTTTGTTACGAAAAACGTCGGGAAGTTTTATAATAAAGGAAAAGGGATTTTATTGAAAATAAAGAATTCTATAAGTAGAACGCTGAATAGATGGAGAACTAAAAAGAAATGATGAGAGGAGTGATAAAACATGAGTAGCCTTCGTAAAAGGAAAGTGGCAAAAATAGAAAATGCCTACGTCGCCCAACAAGAGCAAAAAGTACAAACCGTTGAAAAAAAGAAGCGTGGTCTAATGCGCAGACTAACTCTTTATTCAGTATTTGCGGCTCTCTTTTTAATTTTGGCTGTTACCACCCTCATTACGCAAAATGCTGCACTCGATGAGAAAGTTCAACAGAAAAAGGAAATTCAAGTAAAGCTGGCTAAATTGGAAAAGGACGAGACCCTTCTTAAAGAAGAAATCGTAAAGCTTAATGACGACGATTATATTGCGAAGATAGCGAGACGCGATTATTTCTTATCGGATAATGGAGAGATCATTTTTACCCTTCCAAAAGGAAAGGAAGATAGTGACTAATATTGACACTGTTTTTTTACTTTCGTTATAATATAGGATGAAGAGATTTTTTAACATTTCTAAGGAGGAACATTTTTTTTATGTCAATCGAAGTAGGCAGCAAGTTACAAGGTAAAGTAACAGGCATAACTAATTTTGGTGCATTCGTAGAGCTCCCTCAAGGTTCGACTGGTCTCGTCCATATCAGTGAAGTGGCTGATAATTACGTCAAGGATATCAATGATCATTTAAAAGTGGGCGATACAGTTGAGGTGAAAGTCATCAATGTAGAAAAAGATGGCAAGATTGGCTTGTCCATAAAAAAAGCGATAGACCGTCCTGAAGGTGAGCAAAAACCTGCATACACACCACGTCCGCGCCAAGGAAGAGGGAATGACAACCGTTCCAAAGACTTCCGCTCAAAAGGTAATAGTTTTCAGCCAAAGGAAAACTTTGAGCAAAAGATGGCAAAATTCTTAAAAGATAGCGAAGACCGCCTAACGACCCTCAAACGTAGCACCGAAACGAAACGGGGAGGTCGAGGAGGAAGACGCGGATAAAACCTGCTGCTGAAAATAATAGTTTAGCAACTTTTCCTGTGAATACTTTCATAGTGTAGATAAAGGCAGGCAGCTTGCTTGTCTTCTTTTAATTGTATTAATACCAAAAAAAAGCGCTCCTGCACACTTCGGTTAAGTGTGCAGGAGCGCTTTTTGGNCCGTACGGGATTCGAACCCGTGTTACCGCCGTGAAAGGGCGGTGTCTTAACCGCTTGACCAACGGGCCATGGAAATAAAATAAAGATAGCGGCAGAGGGGATCGAACCCCCGACCTCACGGGTATGAACCGTACGCTCTAGCCAGCTGAGCTACGCCGCCATAATGGTAAGTGCTACTAAAGCACAAGTTATATCTTACATTCGTGAAGAAAAAATGTCAACAAAAAAAATAAAGTTTATCTATTTCCATATTTTAATCATTTATTCCTGTTATTTTCCGCAAAAATAACCTAAAAACTTTGCTTTTCTTCAAGAAAAAAAGGAACACTCGTTTCTGTATTGGAAAAAACGGTACAAAAACCTGTATACAATTGATTATTCAAGAAGAATTTCGTCGAACGTTTTTCTAATCCGCTTTTAAAATTCTGACAAAAAAATGACAATGCCCTCTTTATAATAAAAATCACTAATACGAATGGGGTGTTGAAATGGAAAAAGTAGAAAGACCAATGTTGGAACCTCTTGGAGATGTTCAATTAAAAGAAGCGAAAGCAGGTGCCATCAATTGGATTCAACAGCTGCAAATGAAATCGGAGGACATATTCATAAAGAAGGGTTTCTCTTTAGCCATTATCGGTTTTTTATTAGGACGAGCATTAATACTTTCACAGCTGGCACCATTTGGACTTCCGTTTTTCGCAGCCGTATTCCTCATGAGACGTGACAGGGCTCCACTGGCGCTATTCGGATTGATTGCCGGTGGTCTCACAGTCCACTATTCCAATAGTTTAGTCATATTCGCATCGGCGTTTCTGCTCCTGCTTTTTCATAAGATCAAGAAGCCCGCCGTCGAAGGACAATTCAAGACGATGTCGATGTACGTTTTCGCCTCACTGTTCCTGGTCAACCTGGCTGAGCAATATCTCGTGTTCCGGACGATTCAGCTGTACGACCTGATGATGATAGGAGTGGAGGCGGGACTCGCCATGATATTAACCTTAATCTTCATACAGTCCATCCCGCTTCTATCGATCCGTAAAAAATCCCAATCATTGAAGACGGAGGAAATCGTCAGTATCATCATCCTGCTGGCATCGGTGATGACCGGAACGATTGGCTGGATGATATATGATTTATCACTTGACCATATATTTTCACGATACTTGGTTCTCCTCTTCGGGCTGGCGGGAGGGGCCGCCATAGGCTCCACTGTAGGTGTAGTAACCGGATTGATCTTTTCCCTTGCCAGTATTGCCAGCCTTTATCAAATGAGCCTGCTTGCTTTTTCCGGCCTGCTGGGGGGGTTGCTGAAGGAGGGAAGGAAAATAGGGGTTGCCAGCGGCCTCTTGATCGCTACTTTATTGATAGGACTATATGGCGAGGGCACCAATAATATATTGGTGACACTTTATGAATCACTTATTGCTGTGTTGTTATTTTTATTTACACCATCATCAATCATCAACAAAATAGCGAAGCATATACCGGGAACTGTTGAGAATTCCGACGAACAGCAGCAGTATGCCCGCAAGGTGAGGGATGTTACTGCTCAAAGGGTGGAGCAATTCTCACATGTATTCGAGGCGCTCTCGAATAGCTTTTCCCAGGTGGATGAAAGAGGAAGATTGGAGGAAGATGAGAAAGAATTCGATTACTTTTTAAGCAATGTAACGGAAAAGACGTGTCAGCTCTGTTTTAAGAAGGAGCAATGCTGGTCCAAAAACTTTAATACAACGTATGACGGCATGCAGGAAATCATGCTTCAATTAAGTGAAAATAATGGACAGATCCCCCAAAAAACGGCGAAGGAATGGGGGAAGTATTGTACCCGCGGGCCTCAGGTCATTGGGGCGATAGCCCAGGAGCTCACATACTTCGAGGCAAATCAAAAACTGAAAAGGCAGGTGAAGGAAAGCAGGAAACTTGTAGCGGATCAGCTACGCGGCGTTTCGGCAGTGATGGATGATTTCGCCAAGGAAATTCAAAGGGAAAGGAAGAATCATCATTATCATGAGGAATCGATCATGGAGGCCATACAGGATTTTGGCCTCCATATAGGCCATGTTGAGATATACAGTCTAGAACAAGGAAATGTTGATATAGAGATGAGTGTCCCATACTGTCAGGGCAGAGGGGAATGTGAAAAGCTGATAGCGCCCATGCTGTCGGACATTTTAGGAGAAACGATAGTCGTACATTCAGAAGAATGCGCAACATATCCAAACGGGCAATGTGAGGTGATATTTAGGTCAGCAAAAAAATTCACGGTCGAAACGGGTGTGGCTCATGCTGCCAAGGGGGGAGGGCTTGTTTCGGGAGATAGTTATACGACGATGGAAATCGGTTGCGGTAAATTTGCCATAGCCATTAGTGATGGCATGGGAAATGGGGAAAGGGCCCATTTTGAAAGCACAGAAACATTGAAATTGCTGCAAAAATTCTTACAATCGGGAATAGAGGAAAAAATAGCCATTAAATCCGTAAACTCCGTTTTATCACTACGCACTACCGATGAAATATTTTCAACTCTTGATTTGGCAATGATCGATCTTCAGGACGCAAAGGCTAAGTTTTTGAAAATCTGTTCAATACCGAGCTTCATTAAAAGGGGAGATAAGATCATAAAAATTGAATCGAGTAACCTGCCGATGGGAATCATCCAGGATTTCGATGTTGATGTAGTATCAGAAGAACTGAAGGCAGGAGATATATTAATCATGATGAGCGATGGAGTGTTCGATGGACCATCACATGTGGAAAATATCGAGTTCTGGCTTAAACGAAAAATCAAGGAAATGGAAACGGACGATCCGCAGGAAATTTCCGATTTAATATTGGAAGAAGTCATCCGAACGAAAGGGATTATAGATGATGATATGACAGTCGTCACATCAAAAATCAAACACAATACACCGAAATGGGCTTCCATTCCCGTTTCCTCCAAAAACAAAAGGGCTCAGTAGGGGGCATTCATATAAATCGAATTTGAAATTAAACGAGGTGACGGAGGGTGGACTAAGTAAAAGATAAATAGGTTGAACGCTAATGTGACTTGATTGCGGATGTCTTTTGCGTATAATTTCCCCTTTTTTAGTCAATTATGGTAACAGATTGAAAAGAAGGGAGAGCAAAACATGAAAGCAGGAACATTAAGACAGATTTTGCTTATTACCGACGGATGTTCGAATCATGGTGAAGAGCCATCTGCCATGGCTGAACTAGCAAGGGAGCAAGGCATAACCATCAATGTCATAGGCGTCATGGAAAATGATGTAATAGATGAAAAGGGACTGAAGGAAATCGAGATGATTGCCGACTCGGGAGGCGGCGTAAGTCAAATCGTCTATGCCCAGCAGCTTTCCCAAACCGTCCAAATGGTGACTCAAAAGGCAATGACTCAAACCATACAGGGAGTTATCAATCGTGAACTTCAACAAATACTGGGAGATTCAAGCACGATGGAGGATCTTCCCCCGGAAAAACGAGGCGAAGTGATGGAGGTGGTCGATGAGCTTGGAGAAACAAGCAAGCTCGAAGTGTTGATTCTTGTTGATACAAGCGCAAGCATGAAGCATAAACTTCCTACCGTTAAAGATTCCTTATTGGACCTTTCCCTTAGTATGAACGCAAGAATGGGTGACAGCCGTTTTTCCGTATTCGTATTTCCTGGGAAAAGAAAGGATGTGGAAAAGCTGCTGGATTGGACCCCCAACCTTGAGGCCCTGACGGCGACATTTCCTAAGCTCAGTACGGGCGGACTCACTCCGACAGGTCCAGCCATTCGAGAGGCATTGACCTATTTCAATAAAAAACGTTCGCTGAGGGGATTGTTATCACATGATGATGAACAATACTTTGAGGAATCAATGTAATCTCCTGCCTGGCAGTTCAATCACTGGAAAGTGGAATAAAAACCAGTACAAAATCATTAAGGAATTGGGGTGTGGCGCTAACGGCATCGTCTATTTGGTGGAAAACGGAAATCGTCATTATGCTCTAAAGCTCAGTGATAATGGGACATCCATTATATCGGAGATGAATATCCTAAAATCCTTTTCAAAGGTCCAGGGGTCTACCCTTGGACCTTCCTTTTTGGAAGCGGACGATTTCATCAAATCAGGCAAGCAGCTCCCCTTTTATGTAATGGAATATATCCATGGACACGATTTTTTGCGTTTTATTGAAAAAAAGGGAGCATCCTGGATCGGTGTCTTAATGCTTCAATTACTAACCAGTTTATCCGCCTTGCATGCAAATGGCTGGGTATTCGGTGATTTAAAGCCAGAGAATTTGATCGTGACATCACCAGCTTATAAGGTGCGCTGCGTGGATGTAGGGGGCACGACCTTAATTGGCCGCTCGGTCAAGGAATTCACGGAATTCTTTGATAGAGGATACTGGGGGCTCGGATCAAGAAAGGCAGATCCTCAATATGACTTGTTCGCGGTAGGAATGATCATCATCAATTCAGCCTACCCAGGACGTTTCCACAAGAAGGGTGAGGGGTATAGTCAGCTAAACGACTTGATTAAGCAGAAAAAGGAACTGCTCCCCTATAGGAAGATGTTGGAGAAAGCGCTGCACGGGAAGTACGATTCGGCGCTGCAAATGAGGGAGGATTTAGTCACTGTGCTAAGTAAGCAAAACCACCAGAAGAAAACGGGGACGGTCCAGGCTTCAACGAGGCAGCCTACAACGAGGCAGGCGAGAAGGTCACAGAACCAGTCAAATAAGAAGATGGGAGGGCTATTTGAGACTTTTTTGCTCGTTGCGATAATTTCGATGCTCTATGTTCTTTACATATATGAACAGTTGTTATGATATAGTTAATGCAGAAATAACATGAAAAAGTTGGTGCCGTTTCATGTTTTGAAACGTATTAACCATTACCTGTCCATGAAGAAGGAAGATTGTATGTTAAAAGAAAAAGTTTTGAACACCATCTATAGAAACGGATTGATCGAGGAAAAAACGAAATTGCTTATAGGTGTTTCCGGAGGGCCGGACTCAATGGTGCTGCTCCACATCTTGAAGGAAATACAACCACTTTTTCAATATGAGATGCTCGTTGCCAGTGTTGACCATATGTTCCGTGGTGAAGAATCATATGAAGATTATCAATATGTCGAGCAAATATGCGCTCGATGGGGCATCGCTTTTGAAGGGAAACGGATTGATGTTCCTGCTAGGATGAAGCATACAGGGGAAAGCTCACAAATAACGGCAAGAAAGTTACGGTTTGCTTTCTATGAAGAAATGATGGATAAGCACCAGGCTTCCACACTTGTACTGGGGCATCATGGAGATGATCAAGTCGAAACGATGCTCATGCGTTTAACAAGAGGGGCGACGGGAAAGGCGCGGGCAGGGATTCCCATTAAGCGGCGCTTTCATACCGGCCAGCTGATCAGGCCTTTTCTTGAAATCACCAAGTCGCAAATCATGGAGTATGCCGACCTTCGTAATATCGCTCCAAGATTTGACCCGAGCAATGACCAAAATGACTATGTCAGGAATCGATTTAGACACGAAGTCCTGCCATTTTTAAAGCAGGAAAATGGAAAGGTTCATGAGCACTTCCAACGGTTCAGCGAAGAGCTTTATCAAGATGAGGCGTTTTTTTTGGACCTGGTTTCAAGTGAAATGTCGAAGGTTTGGATCCAGCAGGATGAAGATCAAGCAGTCATTAAGATTGATAAGGTTCTCGCGATGCCTAAACCTTTACAAAGAAGAGCGATTCAACTAATATTAAACTATCTTTATTTGGAGAGACCTTCATCGCTTTCAGCATTACATATTGACCAACTTTTAGTATTGTTTTTTAATCCTCAACCTTCTGCAGAATTGCATCTTCCGGAGGGCTTGATTGCGGAAAAATCATATCAAACCTGTACCTTTCGATTTTTTCGCCAAAAAAGCCAAGAATATTCCCTTAAATTACAAATTCCCGGTGAGACTATTCTTCCGAATGGATATAAGATTAAAGCGCACTATATAAAAGAAGAAATTCCGGCTCTTAGGGGAAATCGTTCTTTTATACTTCCTGAATCCGCTGTACAGTTTCCACTTACCGTCCGAACAAGGAAGGAAGGTGAACGAATGGCAGTCAAGGGATTGGGCGGCACGAAAAAGTTGAAGGATATTTTCATCAATGAAAAAATCCCGATGCAGGAAAGAAATGTGTGGCCGGTCATCATCGATCAGGCGGGGACGGCCATTTGGCTTCCCGGTTTAAAGAAATCGGATGTTGAGCCGGATATGTTATCTGATGAAACATCTTTAATCTACTTAGAATATAAAAAAGCTTAATTCTTCATGGGGGGCAATCAATTACAATGACCATGCAAAACGACATTGAAAAAGTGTTAATTACAGAGGAAGAACTTCAACAAAAAATCAGGGAACTGGGTGCACAGCTTGAGGCTGATTACCAAGGTAAGTTCCCCTTGGCTATCGGAGTGCTGAAAGGCGCGATGCCATTTATGTCAGACTTGCTGAAACGAGTGGATACACATCTTGAAATGGACTTCATGGATGTTTCAAGCTATGGTAACTCAACGGTATCTACCGGTGAAGTCAAAATCATCAAGGATCTTGATGCATCAGTGGAAGGCCGGGACATTTTAATCATCGAAGATATCATCGACAGCGGTTTGACACTAAGCTATCTTGCGGAGCTGTTCCGTTATAGAAAAGCAAAATCAATTAAAATCGTTACTTTATTGGATAAACCAACTGGTCGGAAAGTGGACATTTCCCCCGATTATGCCGGATTCATCGTTCCGGATGCATTTGTTGTCGGATACGGCCTCGATTTTGCAGAAAAATATCGCAATCTCCCGTATATTGGCATATTGAAGCCTGAAATTTACTCGAATTGATCGTACCTGTTTGAAAGCTAAGACCAGATTAAAACAGCGGTGTTAAATTATTGTAATTCCTTAATTTTGTATGATAGTATTTACTATAGTTTGTTTACCCGTGGGAGGAGGTAAGGGATGAATCGGATCTTCCGTAATACGATATTTTATTTACTGATCTTTTTGGTCATCATTGGGATTGTAAGCATCTTTAATAATAACAATGAACCAAACGTAAAAATGACCCAAGATGAATTCTATAAGCATTTGGAGAGTGGGGACGTTACATCACTTACGATGCAGCCTGAAAGCAGTGTCTTTGAAATCACTGGGAAGCTCAAAGGTTACAAGGATAACAAGAACTTCGTGACTTACGTGCCATTCAGTGAGTATTCGCAAAGCCGGATCAATGACGCTGTAGAT
This sequence comes from Peribacillus muralis, assembly GCF_001439925.1. Classification (GTDB taxonomy): domain Bacteria; phylum Bacillota; class Bacilli; order Bacillales; family DSM-1321; genus Peribacillus; species Peribacillus muralis. The sequence continues at coordinate 10,783 of NZ_LMBV01000026.1, read as the reverse complement.
AAGCTGGATAAAGACATCATCAATGTCGAACCTCCAGAAAAGACAAGTGGCTGGGTGACATTTTTCACTTCCATCATTCCATTTGTAATCATTTTTATCCTCTTCTTCTTTTTACTTAACCAAGCTCAAGGCGGCGGCGGTGGCCGCGTCATGAATTTCGGGAAAAGTAAGGCGAAACTGTATAATGATGATAAGAAAAAAGTACGCTTCAATGATGTAGCCGGAGCGGATGAAGAAAAGCAGGAGCTTGTCGAGGTCGTCGAATTCTTGAAAGATCCTCGCAAATTTGCCGAGCTTGGCGCACGTATCCCTAAAGGGGTGCTCTTGGTTGGTCCTCCTGGTACAGGTAAAACGTTACTTGCACGGGCAGTGGCTGGTGAAGCAGGAACTCCTTTCTTCTCAATCAGCGGTTCTGACTTCGTTGAGATGTTCGTGGGTGTAGGTGCATCCCGTGTTCGTGATTTATTTGAGAATGCTAAGAAAAATGCACCATGTATCATCTTCATCGATGAAATTGATGCAGTGGGACGTCAACGTGGCGCAGGTCTTGGTGGCGGTCACGATGAACGTGAACAAACACTGAACCAATTGCTCGTTGAAATGGACGGGTTTGGCGGCAATGAAGGCATCATCATCATAGCTGCGACTAACCGTGCAGATGTTTTGGATCCGGCATTATTGCGTCCAGGACGTTTTGACCGTCAAATTACGGTCGGTCGCCCGGATGTCAAGGGCCGTGAAGAAGTTCTGAAAGTGCATGCACGCAATAAACCTTTGGCAGAAACCGTCGATTTGAAAGCGATCGCCCAGCGTACACCAGGGTTTTCGGGAGCAGATCTAGAAAACTTACTGAATGAAGCGGCACTTGTGGCTGCCCGTCAAGATAAGAAGAAGATCGACATGTCCGATTTGGATGAAGCTTCGGATCGCGTTATTGCCGGTCCTGCCAAGAAAAACCGTGTCATCTCCAAAAAGGAACGAAATATCGTAGCATGGCATGAAGCAGGCCATACGATAATCGGGTTGGTTTTGGATGATGCGGAAATCGTTCATAAAGTTACGATTGTCCCTCGCGGTCAAGCTGGTGGTTATGCAGTAATGCTGCCGAAAGAAGATCGTTTCTTCATGACGGAGCCTGAACTGAAAGATAAAATCGTAGGACTTTTAGGTGGCCGTGTAGCCGAAGAGGTTACATTCGGTGAAGTGAGTACAGGGGCGCATAATGACTTCCAGCGTGCAACGGGCATAGCTCGCAGCATGGTTATGGAATATGGCATGAGTAAGCTTGGACCTCTTCAATTCGGTAATTCTCAAGGTCAGGTCTTCCTAGGCCGCGATTTCAACAATGATCAAAACTATTCGGATGCAATCGCATATGAAATTGATCTTGAAATTCAACGTATCATCAGAGAAGCGTACGAAAGATGTAAGAAGATCCTTACTGAAAATCGTGAAAAACTTGATTTGGTTGCTAAAACCTTGCTTGAAGTGGAAACACTTGATGCAGCTCAAATCCAAGGTTTATTCCATAACGGTAAATTGCCAGAACGCGATTATACCGCTTTGAATGGGAACTTAACCACCGATGAGAATGTTAAGGTGAACATCAATACGAAGAAGGAAGAAAAAGAGGCCCTTTTAGATCCATTGGATAAGAGAGGACCTGAGGACCTTGAAATAACGGAGGAAGGACTGAATACTCCTCCAATCAATGAAGGGACACCTCAAGATAAGCCGCTTTCCTTCCCGAACGAAGATGACAATAAAAAGTCTTAATGCGACTAACAGAAAAGGGTATTTCCGCCTCGGAAATACCCTTTTCTTAACCCTTAAATGAATTGTTTAAACTTAAGAAACGGGATTGGAATATTATTGGCTTTAGAAAAGCGTGGCTAATAGCGTGTGAAATAACAGTGTGGTATGATGTTGGAGAATAATTTACCGGAGTGATGAAACGATGATTTTTGTATTGGATGTTGGAAATACGAATATAGTATTAGGCGTATACGATGAAGATATTTTAAAATATCATTGGCGAATCGAGACTAGCCGCCATAAGACGGAAGATGAATATGGAATGGTCATAAAGTCTTTGCTGCAGCATGAAGGCCTTACGTTTGATCAATTCGATGGAATTATAATTTCTTCGGTAGTTCCGCCAATCATGTTTGCGCTAGAACGTATGTGCAAGAAATACTTTGGCGTAAAACCGCTAATAGTGGGACCAGGAATAAAAACCGGTTTGAATATTAAATATGAAAATCCCCGTGAAGTGGGTGCGGACCGAATCGTTAATGCTGTTGCAGGCATTCAGGAGTATGGTAGCCCTCTTATTATCGTGGATTTTGGCACGGCAACGACATATTGCTATATAAACGAGGATAAACAATACATGGGAGGGGCGATTGCTCCTGGTATTAACATTTCAACAGAAGCGCTCTACTCGAAAGCTGCCAAGCTTCCAAGGATAGAAATTAGCCGGCCTGACGGCATCATTGGCAAGAACACGGTATCGGCCATGCAAGCTGGGATATTATATGGATATGTTGGACAGGTCGAAGGAATCGTCAACCGAATAAAGGAGCAAAGTAATCTGGAACCAACGGTAATCGCAACAGGCGGACTGGCAACCTTGATTGCTAATGAGTCTACTGTAATTGATGTCGTTGAACCATTTTTGACCTTGAAGGGATTACAGATGATCTATAAACGTAATCGTGAACAAGTGAAGAAATAAAGAATATATTTGCACAACATGGAAGGAGCACTTTAAATGAAGGATTATCTAGTGAAGGCGTTAGGCTATGAGGGACAGGTTCGCGCATATGCCGTTTCAACAACGGATACTGTAGGAGATGCACAAAGGCGTCATTATACATGGCCAACTGCCTCGGCAGCCCTTGGTCGTGCCATGACGGCCGGCGTGATGATGGGCAGCATGCTAAAAGGTGAAGAAAAACTCACGATTAAAATAGAGGGCGGAGGTCCGATCGGGTCGATCCTTGTTGATAGCAATGCAAAGGGAGAAGTTCGTGGATATGTTACGCACCCGCAAACTCATTTTGATTTGAATGAACACGGAAAGCTTGATGTCAGGAGAGCGGTCGGAACGGAAGGGTTGCTGACGGTCGTCAAGGATATCGGTCTTCGGGATAACTTTTCAGGGCAAGTGCCAATTGTGTCTGGCGAATTAGGTGAGGATTTTACCTATTATTTTGCCACTTCTGAACAGGTGCCATCTTCAGTGGGGGTAGGGGTCCTGGTGAATCCTGATAATTCGATTCTTGCGGCGGGTGGATTCATCATCCAATTGCTGCCGGGTACATCCGACGAGACGATTTCCAAAATTGAGAGTCGCTTAAGCACAATCGAGCCTGTCTCTAAAATGATTCAAAGAGGTTTGACACCGGAAGAGATCCTAACGGAAATTTTAGGTGAGGGCGATGTGAACATATTAGAAAAAATGGATGTCGAATTTTCTTGTCAATGTTCAAGGGAGAGAATTGCCAATGCATTGATTAGCCTTGGACAAGCAGAGATTCGTGATATTATCGAGACAGAGGGGCAAGCAGAGGCGCAATGCCATTTTTGTAATGAAACCTACCAATTCTCGAAAGAAGATCTTGAAGAACTTGAAGCAGAAACACAAAAATAATTGACGGAGGAAAAGGTTTTGCCTAAACAAAAGCTTCGGGCGATTATTGCTGGCCTTGCCTTTTTGAACCTTTTGACTATCATTATCTTTGTCATAAAGCCATTAATCATCTCTAAATCCGTAATCGGAGAGGAAACGGCCGCCAAGGTTGGTTCTAAGGATATTTCCCGGGAAGCATGGATTAATGAGCTCGAAAAGAGATATGGAGAAGACGTACTTGAGGAAATGGTCGATAAAGAGGTAGTCAAGCAGGCAGCAGAAAAATACAAAGTGAAGATTTCGGATAAAGAGGTCGATCGTGAACTTAAAATGATGAAGACGATGTATGGGACTGCCGGCCAGACTGTTAATAAAAGCACCGCTCAACTAAGGCAGGAAGTTCAGTCGAGCCTACTGCTCGAGAAGCTGCTCACCAAGGATGTCTCTGTTTCCGGGACCGTCATGGAGAAGTATTATGATGATAATAAGGATCTCTATCGAATTCCCACCACGTATCATTTATCCCATATTACCACGTCCACGAATAAGCAGGCGGAAAGAATCCGGGACGAGTTGGCGAAAGGCGTTTCCTTTGAGGTTTTGGCGATGGAAAAATCCATGGATGAATTCACGGCCAATCAGGGGGGCGACATGGGATATATATCTCAAGATAACGAGCAGGTTCCTAAGGAATACATTTCAACAGCAAAAAACCTAAAGGTGAATAAGTGGAGTGGGCCGGTCAAAACGGAAGATGGCTGGGCCGTTCTCTATTTGCATGAAAAAATTGAAGGTAAGCAATATAAATACGATGAAGTTAAAGAAAAGATACGCCGCCAAATAGCTCTTGAACAGATTCAGGCACCGGTATCCGGAAAGATTTTTTGGGATGATTTTGATGTAGAATGGTTTTATGAGTTGAAGGAAGAAAAGTAGGTCAAATGATATGTGAGAAAATTTAGAATATAATAGATAATCATTGACAATGAACTAATGAAACTGGTAACTTTAAAATTATAAAACCAATAAAGATACTCGGTATTAAAAATGTGGGGAGTGGAGAAAATGGCACGTATAGCTAATTCTGTAATCGATTTAATTGGTCAAACACCTATCGTGAAGTTAAACAAGCTTCAACCTGAAAACGGTGCAGATATTTATTTAAAACTTGAGTACTTCAATCCGGGCAGTAGTGTAAAAGACCGTATCGCCCTTGCGATGATCGAAGCAGCAGAAAAGAATGGCAACCTTAAGCCGGGAGATACGATTATTGAACCTACTAGCGGAAACACAGGTATCGGCCTTGCGATGGTAGCGGCCGCGAAGGGCTATAAATCAATCCTTGTCATGCCGGAGACGATGAGTCTGGAACGACGTAATTTACTTCGTGCTTATGGAGCGGAATTAGTTCTTACGCCTGGACCTGAAGGAATGAAGGGGGCCATTGCCAAGGCAACTGAGCTTTCTAAAGAAAAGGGTTACTTCATTCCGCAACAATTCGAGAATAAAGCTAATCCTGAAGTTCATCGTAACACAACTGGTCCTGAAATCGTCGAAGCTTTTGGTGATGATGGCCTGGATGCTTTCGTAGCCGGGATCGGTACTGGCGGAACGATTACAGGTGCTGGTGAAGTTCTGCGTGAGAAATATCCTGACATTAAAATTTACGCCGTCGAGCCTGAGGATTCTCCTGTATTATCTGGTGGAAATCCAGGACCGCATAAAATTCAAGGAATCGGAGCAGGATTCGTCCCGAGTATTTTAAATACAGACCTCTATGACGAAATCATTCAAGTCAATACCGATGAATCATTCGATTATGCTCGTCGTGCAGCTAAAGAAGAAGGGATTCTTGGTGGGATTTCTTCGGGAGGTGCCATTGCTGCGGCCATTAAAGTGGCTGAAAAGCTGGGGAAAGGCAAAAAAGTCCTAGCTATCATCCCGAGCAATGGTGAACGATACTTAAGTACACCACTATATAATTTTGAATAATAGATGCGATGAATGAGAGCAAAGTCCCTCGGGGGCTTTGCTCTTCTTTTTTTTTAAAAAAGACTACGAGTCCTTCCCGATCTTCGCGGATAGCTTGCACTAAGCGCTGGTATTTCGGTAAACTCGTAATATACTTTAGGCGAAGGAGAACGTTGGATGTCATTAGCTGAAGCTTCAAAACTTACATGCGGTTCATTTGAATTGGATTACAGCAAGAAAACGTTAATTATGGGAATTTTGAATGTAACACCCGATTCGTTCTCGGATGGCGGGAAATATAATCGGGTAGATGCTGCTTTGAAGCATGCGGAACGGATGGTGAAGGACGGGGCGGATATCCTGGACATAGGTGGAGAGTCCACCCGCCCTAACTATGAGAGGATATCGGATGAGGAGGAAATAGAAAGGGTCGCTCCGATCATAGAGGCAATTTCCCGGAATATTGAAATCCCAATCTCGATCGATACGTATAAATCAAAGGTAGCGAAAGAAGCTGTAAAGGCAGGAGCCCATATTTTAAATGATATTTGGGGAGGCAAAGCCGATTCTTTGATGGCGAACGTTGCAGCGGAATTTGGTGTGCCGATCATTTTGATGCATAATAGGGATAATATGGAGTATGGTCATTTCGTCCGGGATGTCCTTCAGGATCTATTCGAAAGCATCATGACTGTAAAGCGTGCTGGAGTCAAGGAAGAAAACATCATCCTCGATCCAGGCATCGGGTTTGCAAAAGACTTAAAGCTTAATTTGGAAATGATGAGGAATCTTGATAAGCTTGTAGCAATAGGCTATCCAGTGTTGCTTGCGACTTCCAGAAAGTCGATGATCGGGCATGTTCTCGATTTGCCTCCTGGTGAGCGGATGGAAGGCACCGCCGCTACGATCTGTCATGGAATTCAACAAGGCTGTCAAATGGTTCGGGTGCATGATGTTAAGGAAATGGCGCGAACTGCAAAGATGATGGATGCCCTTATAGGAAAAGGTGAATGAGATGGATAAGATATTTGTCAACAAAATGGAGTTTTATGGGTACCACGGTGTTTTCCCTGAAGAAACGAAGCTTGGACAGCGGTTTAAAGTGGATCTGATCGTCGAGACTGATTTATCCAAAGCTGGACAGAGCGACGAGCTTGAGGACTCGATTAATTATGGTGAGTTATATGAAGTGTGTAAAGGTGTGGTCGAAGGGAAACCTTTTAAGCTAGTGGAGGCTGTTGCTGAAAAGATTGCTTCTGAACTGCTTCGTGCATATCCTTCAATCAATAATTGTACGGTCAAGGTGTACAAACCCGATCCCCCTATAGCCGGGCACTATGACTCGGTAGCTATAGAAATCGTGAGAGGGCGCTGATTGTGGGAAATATCGCTTACCTTTCAATTGGATCGAACCTAGGTGATCGGCTTGAAACTTTCCGAAAAGCCTTCCAATTATTTACTGATAATCCGCATATCACGTTGGCTGCATGCTCTTCTTTTTATGAAACGGATCCGGTAGGATATGCCGATCAGGACTGTTTTTTAAACGCTGTCCTAAAGGTGAAAACCGACTTGCAACCAGAGGAGTTACTTCGCGTTTGTATGCAAATTGAGCAAGAGTTAGGAAGAAAAAGGGAAATAAGATGGGGTCCTCGTACTTTGGACCTTGACATTTTATTATATAATCTTGAAAATATTGAGACAGAGATCCTTTCGGTCCCGCACCCTCGTATGCACGAGAGGGCGTTTGTCATCGTGCCATTAATGGAAGTGGACCCTGATATCGTGCTTCCGCACATGCATGCACCTTTGAGCGACTTGCTTGAACAGATTCCGGATAAAGAAGGAGTTCGATTATGGAAGGTGAAAAATGGGGAAGGCGCATTCGCGCTTTTCGAAAGCTAAAGGGTTATACACAGGAAGGCTTTGCGAGAGAAATAGGCGTTTCCGTTTCCTTGCTAGGGGAAGTTGAAAGAGGGAACCGCAACCCTTCAGAGGCTTTTTTACTGGAAGTGGCGGAGACCCTTCACGTTTCCATCGAGGAGCTTCAACCACCTGAGGATAAATGAAAGACGTTATAGGAGGTCACACGTGTTAAAAATAGGCGATATAGAAATGAAGAACCCGGTAGTGCTAGCACCGATGGCAGGGGTTTGTAACTCGGCATTCCGCCTGACCGTCAAAGAGTTTGGTGCTGGGCTGGTTTGTGCGGAGATGGTCAGTGACAAGGGAATCGTACTTCAAAATGCTAGAACGATGAATATGCTTTATATAGATGAAAGAGAAAAGCCGTTAAGCTTGCAAATCTTTGGCGGGGAAAAGAAATCATTGGTGGAAGCGGCTCGATTCGTCGATAAGAATACAAACGCCGACATCATTGATATCAATATGGGATGCCCTGTCCCGAAAATCACGAAATGTGATGCAGGGGCGAAGTGGCTTCTCGACCCGAATAAAATTTATGAGATGGTTTCCGCTGTTGTGGATGCCGTAGACAAGCCAGTAACCGTTAAAATGCGCATAGGCTGGGATGAAGAGCATGTGTTTGCGATTGAAAATGCACAGGCGGTCGAACGCGCGGGTGGTAAAGCCGTTTCCATGCATGGAAGGACCCGGGTTCAAATGTATGAAGGAAAAGCTAACTGGGACATCATTCGCGAAGTGAAGAAATCGCTCAATATTCCCCTTATCGGGAATGGAGATGTTGAAACGCCACAGGATGCTGAACGTATGTTGAAGGAAACCGGGGTTGACGGTGTCATGATTGGCCGTGCAGCTCTAGGTAACCCGTGGATGATTTACCGGACCGTGAAGTATTTGGAAACCGGTCAATTGATGGATGAACCTACAGTTCGTGAGAAGATGGATGTTTGCGTACTTCACATGGATCGTCTGATTGCACTGAAAAATGAATTCGTCGCTGTTCGTGAAATGCGTAAGCATGCTTCTTGGTATTTAAAAGGTGTTAAAGGGAATGCTAAGGCTCGTAAAGGGATTAATGATTGTGAAACAAGAGAAGATGTCGTGAGACTCCTTTATGGAATGGTCGATGATATTGAAGCGAAGGAAATGAACATCCAAATGGTCTGATGTTGACTTCGCCTTCCTGTTTTCCTATAATACGCATATCTTAAACTGCCAGTAAACCTGGCAGTTTTTATATATACATAAAGAAGTTTTTAAGATAAAAAGCTGTTGAATTCCTGTACTTTATGTAAGAATAAATACGTATGCAAAAGAAGTTTTGATTAATTATATAAAGCCTTTATTAATAAAGATGGAGATGATTTTCGTGAGTCATGAAGAATTGAATGATCAATTGCAAGTAAGACGCGATAAAATGCAGACTATGATTGATAATGGACAAGACCCTTTCGGGAGCAGGTTCGAGCGCACGCATAGCACACAGGAGTTAGTTCGTGCTTATGGTGAATTGGAAAAAGAAGCTCTTGAGGAAAAAGAAATCGAGGTTACCATCGCTGGCCGTGTCATGACCAAGCGTGGAAAAGGGAAAGCGGGATTTGCCCACATCCAGGATATTAGCGGCCAAATCCAAATCTACGTTCGCTTAGATAAAATAGGTGAACAAGCTTACCAAATTTTTAACCAAACCGATCTTGGCGATATAGTTGGGATTACTGGTGTCATTTTCAAGACGAAGGTTGGCGAACTTTCCATTAAAGCGAATGACTATGTATTCCTTTCAAAAGCACTTCGTCCGCTACCTGATAAATTTCATGGTCTTAAGGATGTTGAAGAGCGTTACCGGAAGCGTTATGTTGATTTAATCACGAATGAGGAAAGTAAAAACACATTGATCATGCGCAGTCGTATCGTGCAATCCATGAGAAGATATTTGGATGATCATGGTTACCTGGAAGTGGAAACGCCGTTGTTGCACTCTGTTGCTGGCGGGGCTGCTGCTCGTCCTTTCCTTACTCATCATAACGCGTTGGATATGCCTTTGAATTTAAGGATTGCCATTGAACTTCATTTGAAACGCTTAATTGTCGGCGGTTTAGAGAAAGTTTATGAAATTGGCCGGGTTTTCCGTAACGAAGGAGTATCAACAAGGCATAATCCGGAATTTACATTGATTGAATTATATGAGGCGTATGCCGATTACAAGGATATCATGAGTTTAACGGAGAACTTGATTGCCCATATAGCTCAAGAGGTTCTTGGTACCACTACCATCCAGTATGGAGAATATGAGATCGAGTTAAAACCAGAATGGAAACGACTTCACATGGTCGACGCTGTAAAGGAATATACAGGTGTTGACTTCTGGGCTCACATGAGTAAAGAAGAAGCGCGGCAGCTCGCTAAAGAGAACGGAATTGAAATCAAGGACTCCATGGAGTTCGGTCATATCGTGAATGAGTTTTTTGAACAGAAGGTGGAAGACAAGTTAATTCAGCCTACGTTCATCTATGGACATCCGGTGGAAATTTCCCCACTAGCAAAGAAAAATCCTGAAGATGCCCGTTTCACTGATCGTTTCGAGTTGTTCATAGTGGGCAGGGAGCATGCAAATGCCTTCACGGAACTTAATGACCCTATTGATCAACGTCAACGCTTTGAAGCTCAATTGAAAGAGCGCGAGCAAGGAAATGATGAAGCTCATGAAATGGATGAGGATTTCCTGGAAGCTTTAGAGTACGGAATGCCGCCAACTGGTGGATTGGGAATAGGTGTGGACCGTCTCGTTATGTTATTGACCAACTCACCTTCCATACGTGACGTTCTGTTATTCCCATTAATGAGACATCGCTAATAGGCAAGATGAGATAATGATTTCAGGACCGAATTGGAAAGCTGGAATCCATTGGGGTTAGCCTCTGGATTTCGGCCGTTTCAATTCGGTTTTTGTTTTTCAATTATAGTTTCGTAACATTTAAATGATTGGATTTCCACGGTAAAAAAGAAAAACATTATTATTTCGAAAAAACTTAATAAAAGCTATTGCACAGTTAACGTAATGGTGTTATATTTATATCTGTCGTTACGAACGAGTTGCAAACGAATGACAAACTTTAAAAAAGTTTTAAAAAGTTGTTGACTTGATGTAATGAAAAATGTTATTATAAATAAGCTGTTTCGAAAGACATTGCTCTTTGAAAACTGAACAAAACAAAGCGCCAACGTTAAATTTTAAGTGAGCACACACTATTAAAA
>NZ_LMBV01000025.1:47403-59885 GCF_001439925.1 Peribacillus muralis | reverse complement strand
GCCGTATACCGAACGGTACGTACGGTGGTGTGAGAGGTCGGAGGCTAGGCGCCTCCTCCTACTCGATTAATGGCACTAACGGGGCAGGATAGTTGAAGATGAACTTCTATTTCTTCAGACAACGAAAAGTTTTAAATGAAATGATTAAATATGAATTAATACAAAATTTTAGGGGGAAAGAGAAAAAATTGTTTAAAGAAAAATAATATGTATGTAAATATGTTTTTTGGAACTATAGGTATAGTCCTGGTTGGATTAGGAGCTTTGAGGTATCAAGTTCTAATGGATGATCCTGAAGGATACATCATCGCATTTGCGGGTTTTATATTTACAGCCGGTTACATAAATTACTTAAAAAAGAAAGCAGGTATCTCTATTACTCTATTTTTAACTATTTCTTTTATTTTATATCTCTAATTCCTTTTCATATAGAACTAGAATTAGACGGATGCGTTTGCTGAAGTCGGAGCTGTCTTAAGGTAGCTTTTTCTTTATGCAACCGTTCAGTATGAAATAATTGACCCAAAAGAGTGATGGATGAATTAGAATTTATATTTCGAAAACCAAAGGAGAATTATTATGAAATTTACAATTGGAGATTTGCTGCTTTTTCTTCTATGGGGAGCACTTTGCACAATTATTTTTAAGCTAATTAAACCTTCTAATTATATTGGCGAATTGATACTCGTTGTTTTACTTGCGGGTCTTGGAGCGACAATGGGAGGCTATCTTAGAAATAGAAAAAAGAAGAGGTACGTTTCTTAATGCACTAACGGGGCAGGATGGTTCAACAAGGATATAAAAGCATTATGAAGTTCGGATTATTACTGTCTCCTATATTTAGGCGTTACTTGTTCTGCAATATGCAAAGATATGGTTTCCTGATTATTATATAGTTGACCAAGTCAACTATATCCTTTATACTGTTTTTAGTTTAAAGTTTCAGAATATTAAGGAGAATTATCTATGCAATCAAATAATTATGTAGAAAAGATTCGGAAATTCAACAGGTATTACGCAAATGTTCTGGGCAAAATTGATCAAGAAATTTATAATCAACCTTTTCCATTAACAGAGGCACGGGTAATAACGGAAATTAACCACAAAAATGGGTGTACGGCAACTGAAGTTAGAGAAAACCTAGGAATTGACCGAGGCTATATGAGTCGTATTGTCCAGCGATTTGAGGATGAAAATATCATCATAAAAAAACAGTCAACAGAGGATAAACGACAGTATTCACTCTATCTTACCGAATATGGAGAAAATATTTACAAGGACTTAGTTGAAAATGCAAATCGCGGAGTAGATAAAATGATTAATAATCTATCAAAAGATGATCTGTGTAAGCTAGTCACATCCATGGAAAGAATCGAATCCATTTACTCGGAAGGACGTTCATCCCATTCAGAAGTCTTAATTCGACCATTTCAACCCGGAGATGTAGGATACGTCGCATACCTTCATGGGAATTTATACGATAAAACATATAAGTTCGGACAGAGGTTTGAATATTACGTCATGAAAGGTTTAACAGAATTCATGAATGATACCGATGGAGGAGAGCTTTGGATTGCGGAAGTGAATGGCGAAATTGCCGGCTCGATTGCAATTACGAAGTTCAGTGATACAGTAGCACAGTTAAAATGGTTTGTATTAAATGAAAATTATCAAGGCATGGGGATAGGGAAAAAACTTATCGATACTGCCCTCAACTTCAGTAAGAAACAAAATTATCTGCATGTGTTCTTATGGACGGTGAGCACGTTAGAAACGGCTCGCCATCTTTATAGAAAATATAATTTTAAATTAACTGAAGAAAAACCGAATGAAGAATGGACGACAACAACATTAATCGAAGAACGATGGGATCTCATTCTTTCCGAGGAAAACGAAACAAAGTAAAACAGAAACAACAATGGCGTTATGTTTGGAGCTGTCTTTTAGGCAGCTTTTCTTATAAGTGAAACCAAAATCAACTTATAACGTCTAATCAATAAAGGGGGGAGTTTATGATAAGATATGTAAGTTTTATGACTGTCAGCATAATGTTTTTGCTTATGCTTGGCTGTGCAAATATAGAGACTGAAAAATATGTTCCATCTGATACTGATGTTGTGAATAGAAATAATGGTGATATTGAAAACGAAACGAAGTTAAAAGAATTTATCAAGAATACGGAAACAGGGAAACAGGATAGTATTCGTGTGGTTGCTTACACGAAGGAGGGAGACCCAATCCTAACTGATTTAACATTTAACGGAGAGCAGCTTGAAATTACTGAGGATACCACTAGAGATGAATACGGCAGTGGAGAAATTAACACATTTGGATGCGAGAAAATTTTAGTTGAAGGAAATAAATACTCTATCATTGGTTGCCAAGGTTACGATACACCTTATTACTTAGCAGAAGGTAAATAATCCGGGCAGGTAGTAAGAATTAAAAACATATAAAAAAATCCACATTTTGATTTTTTTCGTATAAAAAAATATATAATTGAATGGAATCTGAATAATGAGGTAGTTATACATGGAAGAAATTAAGAAAGTATTAGAGAGTTTTATCCCTATAGCAAAATCTACTGCAAAAATGTTTGGACCAAACTGTGAAGTCGTTATTCATGATTTGACGAATCCTAAAGCATCTGTAATGTTTACAGTAAATAACCATGTTACAGGTAGGGCAATCGGGCAATCATTTGATCACTTAGTGAAGACTGTATTACAATCAGAAGATTTTAAAGAAGATTATCTTGCAGGTTATACGTTTGTAACAGAAGATAATCGTACTATTCGTTCTTCCACTTCATTAATACGTGATTCCAAGCAAAAAGTGATTGGTGCATTCTGTTTGAATTTTGATGTTGAAGCACTGAATCAAATGCAACAATTCATGAATTCTTTTCTTCCTACACACGTTGAAGTTCAAGAACATGAAATAAAATCAGATGATGATATGGAAAATGTTGAAGGAATCGTGGATCAATTGATTCAACAAATCATCCAAAACAGTGTTCATCCAGTCATGAAACGCCATGAAAAGATTGAATTAATAAGATTTATGGATGAAAAAGGAATCTTTTTAATGAAAGGATCTGTTGAGAAGGTCGCATCTTTGTTAGGCATTTCCAAAGTGACTGTTTATAGTTATTTGGATGAAATCAAAAATAAATCAAGTTAAGGAGCATCAAATGAAAAGTATCTTTGAAGTAGGAAATTTAAAATCAAATGGACACTATGCATTGGCGACAGTTCATCAGAACACTGTCTATGTATCAGGGCAGTTTGCCATTAATCCAGAAACCAGTGAAAAAGAATTTGGCACCATCGAAGAAGAAACGTTACAAGCACTAAAGAATATCGAAATGATTATAGAAGCAGCCGGTAGTAAGAAAGAACAGATTTTGCGCATGACATTATATATTCCGGATGTGGAATTATGGGATAAAGTAGATGCGGTTTATAAGGAATTTTTCGGTGACCATAAACCAGCTCGTACCGTTGTGCCAACTAATAAATTACACTTTGGATTTAAGATTGAAATTGATGCCATTGCATATATTTAGTTGAATTTTTTTATCCGTATCGTATAAAAAAGTCTAATTTATATAAAAAATTATTCGAAGGTGTGATAGATGATGGAACAATTTATTTGTAACAGTTGTGGCAACAAACATGATCTTACACCAACGCTATGGAAATGTGAATGTGGCGGAGTATTAAACATAGTAAAAGATACCCCAAAAGTTAATAGGGCAGCTTGGAATACCTATCCCAACTCATTATGGCGGTATTTCGAAACGATGCCATTCGCAAAAGATTCCAAGACATGGGAATCCGTGACAATGGGTGAAGGTCAATCGCCTTTAATTCTTCTAGATCCTATGGAGCCAAATAGGTATGTAAAAGTTGAATATATGATGCCTACATTATCCTTTAAAGATCGAGGTGCCGTTGTTTTGATGACAAAGGCTAAAGAATTAGGGGTATCCAAAGTAATTGCTGATAGCAGTGGTAATGCAGGAACGGCTATTGCAGCTTATGCAGCACGATGTAATATTGCCTGTGATATCTATCTAAGTGATGAAACTTCACCGAAAAAGATCGCTCAAATAAAAGCCCATGGAGCAACGATTAAAGAGATTCGTGGTACACGAGAGGACATTGCAGCTGCTGCACAAAAAGCAGTAGACGAAGAAAAAGTTTTTTACGCAAGTCATGTGTATAATCCTTATTTTTATGAAGGAACGAAAACAT
This sequence comes from Peribacillus muralis, assembly GCF_001439925.1. GTDB lineage: Bacteria > Bacillota > Bacilli > Bacillales > DSM-1321 > Peribacillus > Peribacillus muralis. Next base: position 55,626 of record NZ_LMBV01000025.1, on the reverse strand, counting down.
ATGCCTATGAAATTTTCGAACAATTAAATGGTGTGCCTGATGCGTTAATCATTCCGGTTGGAAACGGAACGCTTCTCCTAGGTGCATATTATGGCTTTAACGAGTTGTTTGAAAATGGATTAATTGATAAACTACCGAAAATCGTTGCCATTCAAGCGAAGAACTGCGCTCCTCTTGTAAAAGCCTATCAAAACGGTGAGGAATCAGCACAATCTGTTACGAATAGAGGTACTTTAGCGGAAGGGATAGCCATTGCTGCACCAGCGCGTTCCAAACAAATTTTAGAAGCTGTACGTCATACGAACGGTACCTTTATCGATATTGAAGAAGATGAGATTCTGAGTGCACGAGCTAAACTGAGTGAGAAAGGATTTTATGTGGAAGTGACATCAGCAGTAAACTATGCTGGCTACCTTAAATATAAAAAGGCACCAGACGAAAAAATAATCATCCCTCTTTGTGGTGCTGGTATTAAATCAAAATGAATCCATAAGGCCGGCCAGGTGAAAAAAGATGTAGGAGAGTAAGTTGTTAGGTAAGGGGGATTACAATTGTTCTTTGATTACATAGTTATTAATTCAATACCTGATGCTGATGTAATGCATGGCATTCTAGAGCTTCATAAAGACATTTTTGGTACGTCTAATGATTTGATTAGTAAGATGTCAAGTAAACCTCAATTGTTGGTTATTACTGCGATGGATGGCAAAAAGGTTATTGGGTATAAGATTGGCTATGCGATTGACCGTAATAAATTTTATAGTTGGTTAGGTGGGGTGGATATTAATTACAGAAAACATGGTATTGCTTCTACGTTAATGGAAAAGCAACATCAATGTTTAAAGGATAATGGTTATGATATCGTTCAAACGAAGACAATGAATAAATGGCGTAGTATGTTAATTTTGAATATAAAAAATGGATTTGATGTCATTGATACTTATACGGATGAAAAAGGATTACATAAAATCGTCCTTGAAAAAAGTTTACTCAGCATTGAATGAAAGGCGGAAGGTAAATTCAATTCACAGTCGTAGTGTGGTCTTTTTCTTGATCGAAGAAAAAATCAAGCTGAGGGGTAATGTACCAAACAATTTACAGTGCTTTTGTTTTTCGCTAAAATAAAGGTACAATTAATACTTATGATAAAAGATAATGAGGTAGGGAAAAAATGATTGCAAAAACAGAAGAAGATTTTAATGGTTTGAAGGAAATTGGCAAAATTATTGCCTCCATTAGAGATGAATTGGCACAAAGAACAACTCCTGGCATAACAACAAAAGAACTTGATGATAGAGCCGGAGAACTTTTGGAAAAAGCAGGTGCAGTTTCAGCTCCAAAAGGTGAATATGATTTTCCTGGCTATACGTGCATTAGTATAAATGAAGAAGTGGCACATGGTATTCCGGGTCATCGGGTTATTCGTGAAGGCGATCTCGTAAATATTGATGTATCTGCTTCAAAGAACGGCTATTTCGCAGATACAGGAATCTCATTTGTAGTAGGAGAAGGAGAAGCGGTATTAACGAAATTATGCAACGCTGCTAAAATGGCATTTGAAGCAGGTCTTAAGAAAGCAAAACCTGGTTCCAAAAAAAGCAGAATCGGAAAAGCCGTATTCGAAACAGCGAGACAGCATGGATTCACTGTTATCACAAACCTTACAGGACATGGTGTTGGACGTAAAATACACGAAGCACCTGCCCATATTTGTAATTATTATGATCCATGGGATAATGAAATATTAAAAGAAGGCATGGTTATCGCATTCGAACCATTTATCTCAACCCTTGAAGAAGAAGTATTCCAAAAAGAAGACGGGTGGACCTATGCTACAGAAAAAAGCTATGTAGCTCAATTGGAGCATACGATCATCCTTACTAAAAATGGTCCGATTATTGTCACACTTTAATTCAGTCACGGACGGAAAAGACTCGTATTACCATAAGTAACGCTCATCTATAACAAGAAGGCAATAAAAAGAAGGATCTTTGATTAAAAGATCCTTTTTTTATTGCTTAATTTATTTTCTTATTGTCTTTACTTAGAACGTGAGATTTGTTTATATTGGAAAAATTCATTTATGAGCTCTTCAGTACGTTTTCCTATTTCTTTAGCTTTTTTATCTGTACTGTCTATGGAAGTATTAATAATAATCGGATTTTGATCATCTATTATAGTTGTAAATGTAACTTTGAGATTGTTTATTTCCTTCAACCCTTAATCTATTGATGGCATAACTTTCATTTCCCAATCTCGTTTTACATTTGATTTAAAACGTATTGTCCTTAAGGGTTCCCCAATGAAGTATTAACACTTCATAGGTGGCTAGTGGAAAAGCTTAATAAACAAGGAATACTGCATTTGATATAGAATTTATAATATACGTTAATTAAAAGTTTCAAGGGGTAGTTGCTGGGGGGATTTAATGGAGTACAGAGGTGCATCGGCTTACGACGATGATGAATTTTTTAAGAATTATATAACCAGGAGAAATCGTGTCGAAAGTCCAAACAATATTATTGAAAAGCCTATATTGCTTGAACTTATTGGTAATGTAGAGAGAAAAAAAGTGTTGGATTTAGGTTGTGGTGACGCTACATTTGGATATGAACTTCTACAAAAAGGATGTTTCTCATATGACGGTGTAGAAGGATCAGAAAATATGGTAAGAGAAGCTACTAAAAATCTGCATGGCACAGAGGGGAAAGTGCATCTCGCTTCAATGGAAACGTGGAATTTTAAAGTTGATAATTATGATCTTGTTGTTTCACGGTTAGCTCTTCATTATTTAGAGGGATTAAAAGTTTTATTTAAAGAAGTTCATCAATCACTAAAAGATAACGGAAAATTTATATTTAGTGTGCAACATCCTGTTTTAACCTCATCAACCAAAAGCGCTGCGGCTTCCTCTTCAAAAACTGATTGGATAGTAGACGATTATTTTAATAGTGGCGCAAGGATAGAGCCTTGGATTGATAAGAAGGTTGTTAAATATCACCGAACAATCGAAGAATATTACCAACAATTAAAACAAGCTGGATTCATCATTGAAGATTTGAGAGAAGGCACACCAAGACCTGAGGAAATCAATAGTGAAAGTGAATATAAACGAAGAATGAGAATTCCTCTTTTCTTAATGTTTTCTTGCAAGAAATAAGAGTACGAAGGGAAAGTCATATTTACAGTCCTCAAAAATACTTTCATCCTTTTCTCGATTGCCCATTTACACTAACGTTTCATTGCACTACAGTCGCTCCCTTTCCGCGGGCGGTCCGTGAGCCTCCTCGGCTTTTTAGCCTGCGGGTCTCACGTGGACACGCATTTCCCGCAGGAGTCTCGCGCCTTCCGTTCCATTCCACTATGGATTAGTAAACTATAATCTGGATGTTCTCTAATGCTAATAATTTGCACACTTTCTATTTAGAAAATATGTATAGTGAAAAACACTAAGATTTTATCATAAGCATTACATGTTCATTGTTGCGGATGGTTGATAAGATAGGAGAACACATAATAAATGTTTATAGAAAGAGGTTGAATAGAAATGAAATCGTTGAGCGATATTTTTAGGAATTCCACTTTCAAAAAAATTGTGCCGGTACTATTTCTTTCATGCGCAACGCTTGTAGGTTGCTCAAGCAATAACGTTAATGCAGAATTAACTAAACCGAAAAAACAAGAAACTGCCGATATTCATGATTTTGCTAAGCTTGAAAAAAAGTTTGATGCTAAACTTGGTGTCTTTGCGTTGGATACTGGAACAAACGAAACAGTAACCTATCATCCAGATGAGCGTTTTGCTTATACATCCACTCATAAGGCTTTAGCTGTAGGAGTCCTTTTACAGCAGAAATCAATAGAAGACCTTAATCAAAGAATTACCTATACACGTGAGGATCTTGTCAATTATAATCCGATTACAGAAAAGCATGTTGATACGGGGATGACTCTTAAGGAGCTTGCTGATGCTTCGCTTCGATACAGTGACAATACTGCGGGAAACCTTATCCTTAAACAACTTGGGGGGCCGACTGGATTCAAAAAAGCACTGGAGGATATGGGAGATAACGTTACCAACCCTGTGCGAATTGAGCCAGATTTAAATGAAGTCAATCCTGGTGAAACGCATGATACGAGCACACCGAGAGCACTTGCTACTAGTCTTCAGGCTTTTACATTGGGAGATACACTTCCAACAGAGAAACGTGAGCTTTTAATAGATTGGATGAAGAGAAATACTACGGGAGATGCGTTAATTCGTGCTGGAGTGCCGAAAGGTTGGGAAGTGGCTGATAAGACTGGAGCAGGATCATATGGTACGCGAAATGACATTGCGATCATTTGGCCATCTAAAGGGGACCCTATTGTTCTTGCTGTACTTTCAAAACGTGATAAAAAAGATGCTGAGTATAATGACAAGCTTATCGCTGAGACAACAAAAGAAGTAATTAAGGCTCTTAAAGTCAAAAACAAATAGAAAATGATTGTACTAAAAAAGGTTACGTGAAGTAGCCTTTTTTTAGTTTAGTAGGAATATATATATACATCATATTAGCTTGAGGGCAGGATAGTTGAATGAATACATCAAATATAAGTAGTAAGGGGAGTTGAATGGAAATGAATGACGAAAGAATTGGAGCGGTAGTAGCTGTAAGTAAAAGTGATACACACACATTTAGTAAGGAAAATTGCAGCAGTATAAAGCTGTTGAAAGGTTTAGGCGTTGAAGGAGACGCCCATTCAGGTATAACGGTTAAGCATCGATCACGTGTAGCGAAAAACCCAGATCAACCTAACCTGCGACAGGTCCACCTAATCCACTCGGAATTATTGGATGAATTGAGAGAAAGGTTTAATGTTACAGCCGGACAAATAGGTGAAAATATTACCACAAAAGGCATCGATCTGCTTGAACTACCGAGGGATTCGCTATTATTTATTGGAGAGTCAGCAGTGATTAAAGTAACAGGCTTACGAAATCCATGTGCCCAAATCGATTCATTCAAATCGGGACTTATGAACGCTGTATTAGACCGGGATAACAATGGGAACTTGATACGTAAAGCAGGAATAATGAGCATAGTTTTGGAAAGTGGTGAGGTTCACCCCGGAGACCAGGTTAGAATTCAGTTACCGCCTTTACCTCATATCCCTCTTGAAAGGGTGTAATGTTTTCAGTAAAACAGGGTTGCTGCGGTGGCCTTTTTTATACCATACAAGATCTATAAAGAAAGAAGGATTAATATGACATATTGCAAAGTTCGCCAAGCCGAAATATATTATGAAGATTTTGGGGAAGGTAAGCCCATTTTAATGATACACGGCTTTTCTCCGGACCATCGATTAATGAGCGGGTGTATGGAACCTATATTTACTGAAAGGCAAGGCTGGAGACGCATTTATATTGACCTGCCGGGGATGGGATTAACAAAGAAATACGACGAAATAAGCAGCTCTGATGAAATGTTGAATGCTGTCCTGGATTTTATTCAAACCGTAATTCCTAACCAAGAGTACGTCATTGCTGGAGAATCCTACGGTGGCTATATAGCTAGGGGCATTATTGAGAAGCATCAGGAACAAGTACTCGGCGCTGCATTTATATGTCCTCTCATCAATCCCCATCCAGAAGATAGAACAGTTCAGAAGCACAAAATAATGAAAACGGATAAAAAGTTTATTGGAAGTTATCGAAGGATGAATTAGAAGATTTTAAAAATAATAACGTTGTACTTAATGAGTACACATGGTTACGTTATAACAAAGAAATTGTAAGCGGTTGTAAAATCGGAGATGAAACGTTTTTAAATAAGATTAGGAATGAATATGGATTTTCCTTTAAGATCGACCAGTCTGAGTTCAATAAACCTAGCGTATTCCTGTTAGGAAGACAAGACTCCTCGGTTGGATACAAAGATGCTCTTGACCTAGTAAACAAGTATCCGCGAGGAACATTTGCTGTACTCGATGTAGCAGGCCACAATTTACAAATCGAACAACCACAACTTTTTAGCACGCTAATAAATGAATGGTTGGATAGACTTGAAGAATCCTGACCGAATACGTAATGAGTTAAGAGCTGTCTTTAAGGCAGCTTTTATTTTTGGGTTGGGCAGGTTAGTTGGATAACAAAATTTGTAGAGAAAATTTGAATGAAGTCGGTGATGTTATGTTTAAGCAAAGCATCAAATTTCCCTTAATATATGTTGTGGTATTAACCGTTTGGGAATTTATTGCTAACAAAGAGGTTAATTGGATGGATAACATAATGGCCTTTTTTATAATGTTGTTGATTATTTTGTTATTTAAATGGGCGGATATTCCATATAAGTGGAATAAGGACAAATAATGAGTAATATAATCAATAATTTCATCTCAACTAACAGGTGCGTTTGCCGAAGATCGGAGCTGTTTTAAGGCAGCTCTATTCTTATGGAACTGAAGGGGGAGGAAGAGTGCTGTTTGACAAGATTGTTTAGTAGTTTTAGGGAGGTGTTAAAAGATGGAATGGTTTGCTTTTTTTGTTTTTCCAGCATTCACTTTAGGTGGAATAGCTTTAGGACTCGCCCTTCACGCAATCAAAAAAATAAAGAACATGGAAAGGAGAGTTGAGGAAATAGAAAATGAAAATAAATAAATCTTACAATGATTATTCCATAAAAGGGCGCGATTCTTTAATAAGAATCGCTTTTCTTAATGAACTAGCGGANNNNCATTCCTGTAGATCGTTAAATATCAGGTTTGAAAAAAATAGAGCCCCTCAGTAAGATACGAGTATAGAGTCCAATCTAACTCAGAGTCTTANAGGAGGAAGCCCTATTATGAATTTTAAAATGCAAGACAAACAAAATCAACTAATTGAAAGAATTTCTGATACTCATCTTATTATTGGTGTGGATATCGCTCAACAATTACACGTTGCAAGAGCAGTTAACTTCCGTGGAATTGTAGTTGGAGACCCTATTACATTTGAAAATAATGAAGAGGGGTTCGTTAAACTATTAAACTGGATTCATGATTTAAAAAGATTAAAAAACTTAGATGCAGCAATAGTAGGTATGGAGCCTACAGGCCATTACTGGATTAACCTTTCAAAATGGTTATATAACCAAAACATTGAGGTTGTAACAGTCAATCCCCATTTAGTAAAAAGGAATAAAGAGAATCGTGATAATACCCAATCTAAGAGTGATAAAAAAGATGCGCTCGTTATCGCGGATATGGTCAAAAACGGCTACTATTCCTTTATTCGCCCATCATCAAAATCATTTGAGAAGCTTAGAGTTCTAATGTCTAATCGTGATGTGATTGTTAAACGTCTCGTGATGTCTATTAATCAAGTAAATCGATGGGTGGATGTGGTCTTTCCTGAACTCAGACAAGTGTTTAAAGATGTAACGTGCAAAGGGGCGATCGCAACCCTTCGTTTATTTCCTATACCGGATGAAATATCTTCACTAGAAACACTAGAGGTCATGAGGGGTTGGAAGTCTTTAATGAAACGACAACCAGGACCAAAGAAGGCTCAATTACTGATCAATCTTGCAAAATCTTCTATTGGAACTGGACAAGCACTCGATGCTTATAAATTCCATCTAGAACAATTATTAGAAGAATATGACCTCGCTGTAAAGCAACTCGAAAGAGTTGAACAACAAGTTAAAGAAGTTCTCAATAAAATACCATTTGCAAAAAAACTACTTATGATTAAAGGAATAAGTGAAATTTCATTAGCGGGGATACTAGGTGAGTCAGGAGATTTAAGTGGATTCTCTCACGGAAACTCTCTATTACGTCATGCGGGATTACATCTAGCGGAAGCAAGTTCAGGCAAATGGAAAGGTCAGATTGTCATTTCAAAGCGTGGAAGGTCAAGACTCCGACGCTTCCTCTACTTAGCAACTATGAGCCTTGTGATGAATAACCCTGAGTTTAAAGCCATCCATTCCCATAATGTGAAGGTAAAGAAGATAAAGAAAATGAAGTCAATCATGAAACTGATAGGTAAACTAGCAAGGATTTTTGTAGGAATAGCACGACGAAATGAGTCTTACTGTCCAAATAAAGTCCAAGTAATAATCCCTTTAGCAGCATAGAAATAAAACATTAAGTATATAAAATGTATTACTTAAAATAGTTAACTATCATTTTGAATGTTGTCTTATTCGTAGGATTTCAAATATGTACGGTGTACCAGGTTTCTTCAACAAAAGGGCAACG
>NZ_LMBV01000025.1:0-47312 GCF_001439925.1 Peribacillus muralis | reverse complement strand
TGGTAAAATGTGGAGTGATGTACAACTCCTTTATTTCACTATGCCTTCACGAAATCCTCATGTCCTGAACTCACTCCACTTAACTTTGACCTCACAATCAAGGGTGATGAAATCCTGCGAATAAGTGAGTATTCGAGAGATATTTGCATCAAACTGAGGGAGTTGAAGAGTACATATTGATTTGTTGTTGAAAAGGTAAAATGGGCTCTCCCTTTTCATTAAGGAGAGAGCCCATTCTTGAATAAAGAGCTTATACTGGTAATTCAAACTGCTTAGAATATAGTTTTGCATATGCTTCGTTACATGCTAGTAACTCATCGTGCGTACCTTGTTCCACAATACCGTCCTCCGTTAATACGATAATCCTCCCGGCATTGCGGATAGTGGAAAGACGATGGGCAATGACTATGGTTGTACGCCCTTTTGCTAATGATTCTAGTGATTTCTTGACGATGCTTTCACTTTCGTTATCTAATGCGCTCGTTGCCTCATCTAATATGAGAACTGGCGGATTCTTTAAGAATACGCGAGCGATACTCAGTCGCTGCTTTTGTCCGCCAGACAGTTGGACACCTCGCTGTCCGATCTCGGAGTGATAGCCGTTTGGCAAGCTCATGATAAAGTCATGGGCATTGGCGTGCTTGGCTGCTGCGATAATTTCTTCATCGCGCGCTGATCTGTTTCCGTATCGGATATTTTCCAACACCGTTCCCGCAAAAAGGTAAACATCTTGCTGTACAATACCTATTGATTTTCTTAATGACTGTAGATCGATATCACGGACGTTTATCCCATCTAGCAACACTTCCCCATCTGTCACATCATAAAAGCGAGGGATAAGCGAACCTAATGTCGTTTTTCCTGCACCAGAAGGCCCAACTAACGCGATAAATTCTCCAGGTTGTACACGAAGCGACACGTTATCTAATACATTGTTCAAATGGTCCTCGTAACGGAAGGTAACTTGCCTGAATTCAATTTCACCATGTACTTCTGTCAGGTTTATGGCATCCTGTTTGTTTTCGATTGCAGGCTTCAGGTTCATGATTTCCATAAAGCGCTGGAAACCAGTAATTCCTTCTTGAAATTGTGTGCTCATGTGAGTCAGTTTTTGAATTGGTTCAATCATAAAGCCGATATACAGTAAAAAAGTAATTAAATCAGCTAAATCCAACGAGTTGTTTACAATATTGGCACTTCCAAAGATGATCACCGTAATTGTAATTAGTTGGATAATCGTTTCAAAACTATTGTACAAGAGTGCTTCTGCCTTGTATGTTTTCTTCCGGCTTTCCAGGAAACGATTATTTTCTCGGTTAAACTTCTCGATCTCTACGTGTTCGTTGGTAAACGATTTTACTACCCGGATTCCCGATAAGCTATCCTCTACCTGTGCGTTTACATCCCCAATTCGCTCTTTGTTTCTTGTTAATGCATTGTTCAGCATCTTATTAAAATACAATGCAAACACACCTAACAATGGTAAAAAACAGAACACGGCGATCGTTAATGGTGCGTTAATAAAGAACAAAATGAAAAATGCTCCAATAAATCGGACAAGATATTTAACGTAATCTTCCGGGCCGTGATGGTACAACTCAGAAAGCAGCAGCAGGTCGTGTGTGATTCGAGACATGAGCTGACCTGTCTTTTCCTTATCATAAAAGCTAAAGGAAAGCTTTTGCATGTGCGCGAACAGCTCGTTGCGCAAGTCACTTTCCATGAGAGCACCAATTTCATGACCTTTGTAGTCCACAAAGTAGTTCCCTACATTCTGGATAGCGACTAAAACAAGCATCAGGCCGCCAATCCAATACACCTCACTTAGCGCAGTGGACAAATCCCCTTCCAGTACATCTTTCGTAATATGCCGAACGAGCAACGGAAACACCAAAGTCAAAGTGGATACAATAAAGGCACAGGCCATTACCGACAGAAACACCGTTAAATACGGTTTGTAATATGAAAGAAAATGTTTTACTGGAAAACGCATGATTTACCCCTTTTTTGTGTTATTTAAATAATCACATATAAGGGGGTACACCGTTTACAATTTAAGAACGGGTTCCACCCTTGTATGTTAGTACGGTTTTATTCGTCATGTTTTTCATGTGAATTTTCCTCCTTGTTCGTTGATACTTCCATTGTAAACGATTTCATGTTGGAGTGAACAGTATATTTTAGTAAGATGGTGGTCGCGATGTATTAATTTAACGGCTATAGAAAGAGATGTGCTAACCAGTAATATAAAGTAGGATATTTAGTGTCCTTAGCATTGCAATTTTGATAATAACCATAATATTAGTTATATTATTTTTGATGAGAATAATTAATAAAATATAGTGATCTATATTCCAAAAAAGGGAGCGATTCTTGAATAAGGATCGCTTTTCTCAATGAACTAACGGGGCAGTTTAGTTGAATAAGAAGGAGTGAAATTGTTAAAATTCTCAGAAATGTTTTATATTATTATTAAAATTAATTTAACTAATAGGAATGATAAAAAATGTATAATGTGCCAGTCCAACTAAATAATTATCTCGATGAATTTCACAGGTTTATGAAATGGGGAAGTTATGGTTCATACTTTTCTGATATGAGAATTAGGCAGATAATAACCGACCAAGCTTTATATGATGTTGGAGTCGGGGGGATAGCAAACATCAAGAACTTGCAAAATAATTGTTAATTCACTTTAATCATGATACGAAAGCTATTGGTACATACGTAATAGAACGATACCATAACAAAATTGACGAGGAAGGATTTGTAATTAGTGATCACTCCCAATATAAGGGTCAAGACTTTCTGGGAAATTTAGTAATGGGGCATTCTATTCCCGGTTTTGGACTCTAAAAAAAAATGGATACAATGAAAGAAAAATCATCTGGAAGGTAGCTTGTTTCTCTGGAAAGTTGAAATGCTTCTAGCTATGGATTGGTCATTGTATCGTTCAGGCTTTCAATACCAAGCTTCTTGACGCGATGAACGACATCGGAGACTGTATTCCTAGAATGTCCAGTGCTAGAACTAATGGTTCTCTGACTGACTCCTTCAAAATAATATCTCAGAATTTCACGACAATTAACCATAAAAAAACTCCTGTATATTAGTGTCATGCTTATTTGCATGCAACTTTATTATACAAGAGGTGTTCTTTTTATATTGACTCTCCACCCCGCAAAAGATGGCTCTCTTCTCCTCATAAGTGGCTCAATTCATCTGCAATAATCAAGCGAGAATTTTTTTAGCCTTTAACCGTTATTCATCAAATAAACAAAAAATTATCCAGTCACTCTTGTTTGAACAAGAAGCAGCTGGATAACTTAAACCAGTCATTATAAATTTGTCACCAACACCAATTGACAAAGAGCCTTTTTTATTTATTTAAATATCTCCATAACGTTGTTCGACTGATACCAAGCTGCTCGGCTGTTAAAGTTTGGTTGCCATTATGTTGATCAAGTATTAGCTTGATCAAATCCAAATTAAATTCATGTAATGTTTTGCTACTGTTAAATGAAATATTCATTCCAGCTTCTGAATAAGATATATTTTCAACAATTTTTTGTTTGCCCAAAATAAAATTGACATTATTACTAGTTATATATAGCGATTTAGATAAGCATACTAATTCGGTTAGAACTTGTTTTAACTGTTTGAAATTACCTGGCCAATTATATTGTGAAAGAGTAGCCAGAGCATTGGGCTCGTACCCGATAATATCAGTATTGTTTTCAATATTTACCTTATTTAAAAACATCGTTAATATAGCCGATATTTCATTTTTTCTTTCTCTTAATGTAGGTAGAAGAAAACTTATAGAATTCATTCGATTCAGTAATTCTTTATAGAATTCTGATGTAATATCTTCAGATGTTTTTTCGCAAATAAATATCAGTCGATTACTTACGTGTAAGTTAGTAGATTCAATAATAGTGATTAACTTTTCGAAGTTTTCATTTGAAATTTTATCAAAGTGATTAAACTGTATTGTATTACCAACTTCAAGTAAAGGGCCGTTACTTGTGTTTAAAAGGTGTTTCCACATTGTATCATTTAGTAAGTTAGAATTAATCGTTACCATTGTATTATTGTTATTATTTTGACTGGTGAATACGCTCTGAGAGACGATATCTTTTCCTGTACCTCTTTCTCCTAGTAATATAATTGGAGAATTATTTGAATTGATTTGTTTAATTTTATCGTTAATATCATTTGTGATAATAGGATTTTTATATAAGTTATTATTTAATTTTTGTTCCACTTCTGACTTATCTTCATATGTAACACCGAATTTAGAATTCATGATAGGTGTTAAAGATTTTTGAACAGTTACAATATAAAAAATATCATTTGTCTTATTTGAAATATTTACTTTTAAGTTATATAGAGTGTTGTTTACTGAATGATAAAAAGTATGTGATTCATTAAATGGAGTAGTATCTTTTTTATTAAGTAAATAATTATAGATTGAGACATTAATTTCTGTATCTAAACTTGAATAAATCAATTCAAACTGTCTGGATAAAATTAAGCAGTCAGTTTTAAAATTTTCAATAGCTTCTGTAAGTAAGTTATTTTGTAATTTTAATTTTTGAAGATGCATATTTAACTCTATTGCTTGTTCGTATGCACGTTTAATACTTTCACTTCCTGATGTAATAAGGATAGTATTTAAAGAAATTTCGAGTGCTAGTTTATTAGTTATTGCATCACAAAGAACTAATTTAATCCCTTTTCTCCCCAGTGATTTTAGTAGACCTAAATTATCACTTGAATCATCTATAGTATATATTTCCACAGAATAGTCCAATATGTCACAAATTAAATGTGCAGTTTCAGTAATACTTGAATAACCTACAATAGCAAATTTAGAAATATAGTTATTTGCTAGTTTGATTGCTCCTAAAATATCATATACAGATATTGAAACATCTATAACTGGTATAGATATATTCTTCCTAATTAAGTCAGCTGTACCTCCTCTTGATATTACAATATCGTAATTATTATGAATCACCTCCAGGGCTAGATTTTTTCCTTCTTGTAAATCACCAGTATACGTATTTAGCAAAATGTTAGAGAAAGTAGATCCTACATTTTCCATTGATTTTCTTAACTCTTCGTAAGGTGCTATACCAAGGATTTTTGTTATATTTTGCATATATATTCTCCTTATATGTTTCTTATTTAAACAGTTTAACGCTAATCCTTGAATTATGGTAACGTTTTCAATAGAAAAGTTTCAAAATGTAACGATAATAATAATTATCATATTTTTTTAGGTAGTGTATAAGCCCATAATTAAATTATAAAGTACCAAGGTGGTGAACAGATGATAAGGGTATTTATAATGGCTGACGATTTTACGGGAGCACTTGATACTGGAGTACAGTTTTCTAATTACGGTGTTAATACAGTAGTGACCTCTGATTTAGAGTTTGAATTTGGTGAAACTACAGATCAAATAGAAGTACTTGTCTTCAATACTGAAACAAGATATTTGAATAAATGTAAAGCATATGAAGTGATTAAGAAGATAGCCTTAAAAGCTAAAGAAGAAAATATTCAATATATATTTAAAAAAGTTGATTCAGCATTAAGAGGAAATGTTGCTTCTGAGTTAAGAGCTTTGAGTGATGTTTTCGAAGATGTATCAATTCCTTTTATTCCGGCGTATCCAGAACAGAATCGCTTTAGTTGCGAAGGAATATTACATATAGATTCAATTCCAGTAAGTGAAAGTGTTTTTGGACAAGATCCGTACGAACCAGTAATTGAAAGCCATATCCCATCTCTTCTACTTAAAGAAACAGATTTAAAAACTTATATTACAAAAAAATATGAAATTCCTCCAAAAGAAGAAAGAATTTTGTTAATAGAAAGTCACTCTGATGAGGAGATGTTATCTCAAGGGAATGAGCTATTAATGAATGATGCATTAAATATAACGGTGGGGTGTGCGGGGTTTGCTAAAGCATTAGCAAATATAATCTATAAAAAAAGGGATACAACTCAAAACGATATTAAACTTCCATTATTGATTGTAAGTGGAAGTGTTAATCCAGTAACAAAAAAACAAATTGTATTTGCGGAAGTGAATGGATTTGAAAGAATATCTTTAATGATGGAGCAACTTTGGGATAAACAATATTGGGATACAGTAAAAGGGCAAGAAAATATAAAGCAATATTTAAAAATTGAACAACCTTTAATGTTTGAAACATTCGGGAATGTATCGACAGATAAAGTAAATCAACTATCTGATCAAAGAAATGAAGCAAGATTTAGGATAGGACAGTCACTCGGATACTTAGTAAAGAATCTTATGTCAAATGGTATTAAAAGAACTTTATTATTTACAGGTGGAGATACATTATATCAATCGATGAGAGTTTTAGGGATTACCGAAATTAAACCTCTGAAAGAATTATTCCCCGGAATTGTTCTTGGAAGTATTGATTTTAAGGATGAAAAACATTATGTCATTACTAAATCTGGGGGATTTGGTAATGAAGATCTATTTATTAAATTAAATGAATTGATTAGTGACGAAGGAGATGTATATTATGTTAAATCTATATAATTTAAAAATGCCAACAAATGTGTTTGCAGGTTCAGATGCCATGAAAAACCTAAATACAATTATCAAAGACGGTGTTACAAAAATCGCGATATTTACAGGTGAAAACATACTTAAAATTGGATTGCTAGACGATGTCATAAGTATTATAGAAAAGAATAATATCGAGTATGAAATCTTATCTGATATACCAACAGAGCCATCTTATACAGAAGCTCAAGAGGTTATTGATAATTTTAAAGCATTGAACTCTGATTTTATAATTGGAGTTGGTGGCGGAAGTGTTATGGATATAGCTAAATTAGCATCTGTGTTATCTACTGATGATTATACTGTAAAAGATTTACTAGAGGATCCGTTATTAGCTAAAAAACAAGTGACAACATTAATGATTCCTACCACAGCTGGTACAGGATCTGAAGCAACTCCCAATAGCATTGTAGGTGTACCTGAAAAAAATTTAAAAGTTGGTATTGTAAATGGTGAATTAATTGCTGACCATGTTATTTTAGATAGCAATATGATAAAAAATTTACCTAAACCTATTGCTGCAGCAACAGGTATTGATGCTATAGCACATGCTATAGAATGTTTTACTTCAAAAAAAGCTAACCCAATCAGTGATACATTTGCACTAGAGGCATTAGATTTAATTATCAATAACATTATTGAAGCTTGCACAAATCCAGATGCACTTGAAGCTAAGAGTAATATGTTATTAGGTTCTTTCTATGGTGGGGTAGCGATTACATCCTCAGGGACTACAGCTGTTCATGCATTGTCTTATCCTTTAGGTGGAAAATATCACATTGCTCATGGTGTTTCTAATGCAATTCTACTAACACCAGTTATGAAGTTTAATGAGCCAGTTATTAAAGACCTCTTAGCTAAAGCATACGATAGAGTTGTAAAAGAAACAAATGAAGAATTAAATGTAAATGAAAAATCAAAATATATCATTGATTTATTAGAAAACATTGTGGAAACACTTGAAATTCCAACTAGCTTAAAAACTTTTAATGTGCCTGAGGAAGATCTAGAAGAATTAGTCGAGGCTGGAATGGAAGTTCAAAGATTACTTGTGAATAATATGAGAGAAGTAACACGAGAAGATGCTCGTAAAATTTATCTAGAAATTATGTAGGAGTGATTAGTGTGCAAAACAAATTACAAGGAATTATCACACCAATTGTTACACCAATGTATGACAATGAAGAAGTTAACTATGAAGAACTCGTAAATCAAGTGAATAGAGTCATTGAGAATGGTGTCCATGGTATTTTTACATTTGGTACTAATGGAGAAGGGTATATTTTAAGTGAAGAAGAAAAAGTGCATGTCATGGAAACAGTAGTTGATACAGTAGCGGGGAGGGTTCCAGTATATGCATCAACAGGATTAGTTGGAACACAAGATACAATTCGCTTGTCTCTAGAAGCAAAGCGTGTTGGTGTAGACTACCTATCAATCATTACACCATATTTTGCAGCAGCAACTCAAGAAGAGATTTATAATCATTTTAAAACAGTTGCTGAAGCGGTTGATGTGCCAATTGTTTTATACAATATTCCTGCTAGAACCGGTAATACCATTCAACCTGCGACTGTTGAAAAACTAAGTCACATTGACAATATTGTTGGTGTCAAAGATAGTAGTGGAAACTTTGATAATATTCTTCAATATATTGAAAGAACAAGAAATAGAGAAGATTTTTCTGTGCTATCAGGTAATGATTCATTAATATTATGGACGTTACTTGCTGGGGGAACAGGCGGTATTGCAGGATGTTCTAATGTTTATCCGTTTACTATGGCACAAATATACGAACAATTTGTAAATGATAATATTGAAGAAGCTCGTAAATATCAAGATTCTATCAGAAGTTTTAGAGATTGTTTTAAATTTGCGAATCCAAATACTGTGGTAAAAACTGCTGTTGAACTACTAGGCTATCCGATTGGGAAGTGCCGTGCACCATTCAATCAAGTGTCTGATGAAGGAGTTACAGCATTAAAATCAGTATTAAATGAAAATATTGAAGCAGGGATGAAGTAATTAGGAGGACATTATGAAAAAAAATATAGGAATAACAATGGGTGATCCTGCAGGTATCGGACCTGAAATCTCAATCAAAGCTTTTCAAAAGAAAAGCTTATACGAAAAATGTAACCCCTTACTTATTGGAGATAAAAGTATTGTAGAGAGCTATTTAGAGAAATTCCCAGAGGTTAATATTAAAGTAAATGCGATTACTACACCGGAAGATGGGTTGTATGAATGGGGAACAATGGATGTAATTGACTTAGCTTCTGTAGATGCAAATGAATTACAGATTGGTGAAGTGTCTAAAGATGCCGGAAATGCGGCATATCTCTATGTTGAAAAAGTCATTGGATTAGCACTTGAGGGGAAAGTAGATGCAACCGTTACGAATCCATTAAATAAAGAAGCGTTAAACTTAGCAGGACATCACTTTGCGGGTCATACTGAAATTTATGGACAGCTTACAAATACTTATAAATTTTCCATGATGTTAGCTGATGGTGATTTAAGAGTGGTTCACGTTTCAACGCATGTTTCTTTAAGAGAAGCCTGCGATTTAGTTAAAAGAGAGAGAGTATTAGATGTCATAAAAATTGCTCATCAAGCTTGTGTAAACTTGGGTATCGATAATCCAAGGATTGCTGTGGCGGGATTAAATCCACATTGTGGAGAAAATGGATTGTTTGGTACTGAAGAAATTGATGAGATCTTCCCTGCTATTGAAGCAGCTAAAAGTGAAGGGATTAATGTATACGGACCTGAACCTGCAGATACAGTTTTCTCAAAAGCTCGTGGTGGAATATATGATATCGTTGTGGCGATGTACCATGACCAAGGACATATCCCATTAAAACTATTAGGGTTTGTATATGATAAAAAACAAAATAAATGGAAAGAGGTTTCTGGAGTTAATATTACATTGGGATTACCGATTATCCGAACCTCAGTTGATCATGGAACAGCATTCGATCAAGCAGGTAGTATGACTGCGAGTGAACTTAGTCTTGAAAATGCAATTGATTATGCAGTAAAGCTGGCGAATAATGTTAATTAAGAAACGAAGTGAATAGTGTGATATTTGATTTAATAGAATATTTAGATGAATATATATCATTGAATCCAAAATTCGCCAACGGTTTAAATTAAACGAAGTCGAAATAGATTATAATAAGCGATTTGATTTTGATGGTGGTTATTTGTTCTTTCAGGAAGGAACTACGAATCATATAGATGAAGGAACATTTGAAGCACATAAAAGATATATTGATATTCAAATTGTTTTGGACGGATCAGAATATGTAGCATGGGCACCAATTAATCAATTAGTAGTTGATGTTGAAGATAATGCGGAAAAGGATGTGGTTCAATTAAACGGCAGTTCGAAAGCAATCATGAAAATCAATAAAGGTATGGCCTATATTTGTCTGCCTCACGATGGACATAAAGCGTCAGAATATATAAATAAAGCGGTAATAAGATAGAAATTTAATTAGAAAGATAAGGTGATTAGTATGAGTAATAATTCATTAGTAATTCACGAGTCAATTCCAAACGGTAAATTATATCATGATGATTATACAAATATTGATTTTTCTTTAATTCCATCTGGTCCTTTTTCAACCGCACATGCACCAACTATTATTAAGTTAGACGATGGAGATTTATTATGTGCATGGTTTGCAGGTTCATTTGAAGGCAGTCCCGATATTTCAATTGTATTATCAAAATTCAATCATGAATCTCAAGAGTGGAATGAACCGAAAATTGTCTCGCAGGATGATACGCGTAGTGAGCAAAACCCATCATTTTTCCACGCACCTGATAAATCAGTATGGTTAATATATACTTCTCAGGAAGGTCGACGACCAGATAAAGATAATATGCAGTTTACGTCAATTATTAAATATCAGAAAACATACGACAATGGTGAAAATTGGACTGAACCAGAAGTATTATTTAGCCAACCTGGTACATTTGCTCGACAAACTATTCAAATATTAAGTAATGGAAGATGGATATTTAGCACGTGGGTATGTGAAGATTCAGAATTAGGTCTTACAAACGATCCTACAGTATTTCAAGTATCAGATGATCAAGGACTAACATGGAAAGAAGTAGGCATGCCTGAAAGTAACGGACGAGTACATGCCAATGTTATAGAATTAGAAGATGGACATTTAGTGGCATTTATGAGAAGTAGATTTGCGGATTATATTTATAGAAGTGAGTCAACGGATTATGGAGATTCATGGACAGTGCCTGAGCCAACAATCTTACCAAATAATAATGCAAGTATAAGTGCAATCAAACTGGATAACGTTGCAATTGCTATTGCATATAATGCATCATCTGCTAATAATCCTGAAAAGGGTAAAGTAGCATGGCCTGGATTAAGAAACCCGGTAGTGGTTTCAGTGTCTGAAGATGGCGGAAATACTTGGCCAATCGGTCGAATTATTGAACAGGCAGAAGGTTTCATTGGTGCAGAGAATAAAACGAATAATTCACAATTTGAATATCCTACTATTTATCAAGATGCGGAAGGACATATACATTTAGTATACGCATATAAGAATAGAATATGTGTAAAATATAACAGTTTTTCAGTTGAAGATATATATGGTGAAAAACGCGAAAATGAAAGGGTTTACAATCCTACATCTGGAGAAATAAGTTAGATATTAAGTTATCACATAATTATATTTGATAGTCTCATTCATGAAAACGGGCTTTAGAAAGAGACCTTGACAGTCTACAATATGATTCAAAGTGTTATCACCTGACTGCTTTGGGCTAAAACCAAGTTAACAAAATATCCAGTTAACTTGTTTATGAAAGAGAGAGGGGAAACAAAAATGACAATGCACATGATTCTTGCACTTGGTATCTTGGTCCTGATGATTGTAATGATCATGTCAGACAAATTTGCCTTCGGCGCACCTCCAATCATGGCCTGCCTTCTGCTAGTAGTCACCGGTCTGTCCACTGTTCAGGAGGCTTTTGCAGGCTTCGTGAACCCAAGCGTTATCATGATCGCTGGCTTTATGGTTGTTATGGCGGGACTAATGAAGACTAGCTTGATTGGTAAGGTTCAGTCCTCTATGCTCGCATTGGTAAATAGGGGCGGTTATAAGAGCTATGCTCTTTTGCTCGTGGTAGTTATGCTTGGTGCCAGTTTACCAGGTTCCGGTTCCACTGGTTACTATGTATTGATTCTATCCTTGATATCTACTATCCCTTACAATAAAAAAATGCCTACGTCCAAACTGATGATGCCTTTGGGGTTTGCTACTAACCACCCTTTGATTCCTTTCAATGTAGCACTCTTCTATGGTGTCACTATCAGCGTACTGGAAACGGCAGGTTATAACGACGGGCTTTCTATGACGAAATTTGCTGTAGTGAATTTCATCCTGGCTCTTGGTTTCTTGTTATGGAGTTTGGTTGCTTATCGTCTTCTACCTGATCATCCAATTACGGAAGCTTCTGTAGAGGATGAGGTGGCGGTTACGACTGAGGTTGAGGCTATGCCTGCATGGAAAGAATACTGTACCATCGCTGCATTTACCGTCAGTGTTGTTGGTATGATGCTTATGAACGTGTTGGGCAATGCTTCCTATGTAATCCCTGGCCTTACAGGAGCATTCTTACTAATAATCAACGTACTTGACTTCAAGGAAGTTCGTGATAATATGGGTGCACCTGTAATCCTTATGATGGCTGGTGTTATCGGCGTTGCTGACGCTCTGGCTAACTCTGGATTTACAGCTATGATCGGAGAGGTTGTGGCGAATACAATGGGTACTAATATCAATCCATTCATTCTTATCTTCATCTTCGCACTTCTAACTAGTACCTGTGCTACTTTTACTGGTTCAAATATGGGTGCTGTATACATCTTTGCGCCAATCGCTATTGCAACCAGCGTTAGTTTGGGACTTAATCCAGCTGCTGCCGCAACTGCAGTTGTAATATCTGGATGGAACGGAGGGTACATGCCAGTCGATGGTATGCCTGCTATGATTTTAGGCATGGGTAAATATAAGCTTCCAGAGTTCTGGTTGTTCACAGTACCTATGTACCTGATCCGTATTTTTGCACTATGTGTAGGTGCTATGATTATGTTCCCTGTAAGCTGATAAAGTGATAGAAGGAGCAATTGGATTAAGTGGGACGATATGGAGAAATCAATACATAAGTTTCAAACAAAATCCAATAATAGCAAAGCACACTCAGTCAGTCAGGTAATTCTTGTCGTCTGGGTGTGTTTTCTTTTTCGTTGATCATATGAGGGGATTAAAATATGTATGTTCCACCAAAAGTAAAACCACTTTGCCCATCAGAGATTTCTCCACGTTTTGAAGATGTGACTTACGCTAAAGTGATATTGAATAATGGCAAGGAATATAGCTTGAAACTTGATATTTATCAGATTGCAGAACAAAGTGATTCCGGTCCATGCATTATTTATATTTTCGGAGGAGATTGGCTAAGGATTCATTTTATTGGTACAAAAAAGTAATCGAGTAACACGGAAGTTAATGGTGATAAAGGTCGATCTAACACAACCGCTAAATCATCGCTAGAAACATCCAGCTGCCCCTCTCTTTAAGCTTCTCCATTAGCCACCTATGAAGTGTTAATGTTTCAATAAGTGGGGAACCCTTAAACAGCTTTCAATCCTCAATGGGCGCGATTCTTTAATAAGAATCGCTTTTCTTAATGAACTTACGGGTGCGTTAGCTGAAGATCGGAGCTGTCTTTAAGGCAGCTTCTTCTTATGGAACTAAAGGGGCAGGATAGTGAATAAGAATATATTAAAAAACTGAAAAACATTCTAATAAAAAATGTTTTTTGTAGTCTTCCTCTTGAGGATAAAACAAAAGAGGCTGGGAATATGAGCGAGTTTTGACTTTTTAACTACCATTTTCTATACTTAAACCGATTGGTCTTCATAATTAGTAGGAGGAAATTTAATGAAAGTTAAAGGTGATACAAGAGAAAGAATTATTCAAACTGCTGCATATCTCTTCCAACTTCAAGGGTATCACGCAACAGGTTTGAATCAAATAATAAAAGAGAGCAGATCACCTCGGGGCTCTGTTTATTATCACTTTCCAAATGGAAAAGAAGAGCTAGCCATTGAAGCTGTAAAATATACAGGAAGATCTATTGAAGAACAAATCAAAGAAAGTATGGCCCAAATCTTAGATCCTGTTGAAGCCATCCAACATTTTATTGGTGTAACAGCCAGCCAGTTTAATGATCCAGAAAATGTTGAGGGAATTCCAGTTGGCTTGTTAGCGAGTGAAACAGCTTTGATCAGTGAGCCTTTACGATGTACATGTGTTAAAGTTTTTAAGAGTTGGGCAAATGTGTTTGCAAAAAAGTTAATCCAACATGGATTTGAACATGAAGAAGCAGAACAGCTTGGGATCACCATTAACTCAATGATTGAAGGCGGAATTATGTTCTCGCTGGCTCATAAAGATAAACAGCCACTTTTACTTATTTCAAAGCAAATTCCAGTTATTGTACAAAAAAAAGGGTAGCATTTTGTTACTCTTTATTTTATAATCAAAAACTATAGACCGGTCGGTCCAATAATTATGTAGAACGGTCTATATTTATAGGAGGGAATTAAATGACATCAATAGTTAATAAATTACCAGAAGAAAAATTGCCATATTTAATACGAAATGGGGAAGGTCCTCGCTATCTCTTTGGACGTCAAGTAGCGACAATTATGGCAAATGGAAAAAGTACAGGGGATATGTTTGAAATTGTCTTATTTTCAGGTGGAAAAGGAGATTCTTTCCCTCTTCATCTTCATAAAGAAACTCATGAAGGCATTTTAGTTTTAGACGGAAAAGTAGAACTTATCCTTAATGGAGAAAAGCATCTTCTAGTATCGGGTGACTACGCTCAAATTCCAGCAGGCACGACCCATGGCTATAAAATGCAGAGTCATCGCACTCGTTTTGTTTCGTATACAATGAAAGGGAAAGTTGCGAACTTTTATGCGGAAATTGGTAAACCTTATCAGCATGTTGAGCATCCTCCAGTTGCAGATGAATTGTCTTACGAACGTTTCTTACAAGCTGCAGCAGTTTCTGATATTGAGTTTGTATCAAATGAGGAAAACTTAGAAACTGAAGTAAAACTTGTGACAAACTCAAAACGTCCTGATGAAGTTGTTCCGTATGTCCTTGAGTCTGGGGAAGGAGATCGCCTATTAACAGGTGACCAGCTTCACCGAATTGTGGCAGCTCAGACAAATACCGATGGACAATTTATCGTTGTTTCATCTGAAGGTCCAAAAGGTGATCGGATTGTTGATCACTATCATGAGCACCATACAGAAACTTTTTACTGCCTAGAAGGTCAAATGACAATGTGGGCAAATGGAGAGGAAATTAAGCTTAACCCAGGGGATTTCCTTCACGTTCCGGCTCACACCGTTCATTCATATCGTCTAGATTCTCCATATACTAAGATGGTAGGAGTACTTGTTTCAGGTCTATTTGAACCATTCTTCCGTACTTTGGGAGATCAATATGAGCATCATATTTTCCCAGCTGATCCTCAGCCACTACGTTTTGATCGAGTAATTGCAAATATTGATAACCTCGATTTAAAGATGGCAAATCAAAATAAAGGATAAAAAGATGATGAGGTTAGAGAAAAAACTGTTCTCTAACCTTGTAAAATCAACCTTTATTCCAGATTAGAGAGAAGGGGAAAAATGAAAAAAGATCTGATAGATATGAATGAAAAAAGAAAAGGGAAACTTATCTTGATTTTAGCATTTGCAATGGTGATTTCAGTCATGAACTCGACCATGTTTAACATTGCACTTCCTACTATTACAAATGAATTTCATCTGCAAACATCACAGGCAGGATGGATTGTGACAGGATATATTATTGTGTATGCCATTGGATCTGTCATGTTTGGAAAGCTCGCTGATAAATACACGTTGAAAAACTTATTAACAGTTGGCTTGCTCATTTTTGCATTTGGATCTTTAATAGGTTTTTTGGCAGCAAACTTTTGGTTTGTTTTAGCAGGGCGAATCATACAAGCGATGGGAGCTTCTATCATGCCGGCTACCTCCATGATCATCCCAACTCGGTATTTTACACCTGAAACACGAGGAAGAGCGCTAGGGATTACATCCTCAGCGACAGCCTTTGGAACAGCAGTTGGTCCCATTGTTGCGGGACTTGTGACAAACTTTATAAGTTGGCGCTATCTCTTTGTCATTTCGCTTCTTATTCTCCTGACGCTTCCGTTCTTTAGAATTTTTCTAGATAATGAGGAAGAAAAGGTGAAAAATAAAACAGATTTGATTGGAGCCTTTTTACTTGCCGGAACGCTTGCTTTGCTTCTTTTAGCTATTACGCAAGGGGCTTTATTACTTGCTTTTATCGGAATTGTTTTCTTTGTTTTATTTTTATGGAGAATTCGAGTAGCTCAAAATCCTTTCATACAAGGGAAGTTATTTGAAAATAGAACATTCTCCGCAGGGCTACTAGTCTCAGCTCTAAGTTCTGGGATTGGATTTGGTATACCGTACCTTACACCTCTTTTACTTCAAGGAGTTAATGGGCTGTCTCCATTGCTAAGTGGACTTGTAATGTTTCCTGGGGCGGTTCTTGCAGCTATCCTAGGAAGAAAAGGTGGGAAGCTTGCGGATCAAAAAGGAAATGGATTTGTAGCATACACAGCATTATTATGTTTCTTTTTAGGATATGGAATTTTGTCATTTATTGCAGGTTCCTCTCCATATTTCATTATGATTGTGCTAATTTTTGCTTATGTTGGTCAAACATTTATTCAAATTGCGTTAGGGAATACTGTGTCACGTTCGCTACCAAAAGAACAAGCAGGGGTAGGGATGGGCATTTTTATGATGATGAACTTTATCGCAGGGGCTACAGCTACTACACTAATAAGTAAAGCATTAGAAGTTAAAAGTGCAAGTCTTCAACTTAATCCATTTCTGTTAAATCACAATAGTTTAAACTACAGCAATATCTACGCCGTTCTGGCTATTTTAATTATGATTGTTTCCTTTATTTATATGAGTAACTTTCGAAAAGAAACTATAAAAGGCCATTAATAAAGCAGGATTGATAATAATATTGAAATAAGGATGAGCAGGACATGTTTTACGTCCACAATTTTAAGTAGAGGTAAATCCCTTCATCTATAGGATATGCAAGTATGACAGACAAGATGGTAGAATTAGCAAGATTACAACCTGGATTTAATAGCGTTGAGAGCGCAAGAGATCACGAAGGGCATGGTATTACAGTATCTTATTGGGAATCCTTAGAAGCGATTCAAAAGTGGAAAGAGAACACGAATCATCAAGTAGCACAACAAAAAGGACAAGAAACGTGGTACAGTAAATACAACGTGCAGATTTGTAAAGTAGTAAGAGAGTATTCTTTTAAAGGGAGTGATTGAATTGTTCAATTCAACCGAAAAAGGAAACGCTCAGTCCTTGGTCGCTAAAAGGTAACTTGAGTTTAAAAGTGGTTGCATTTGCGCATCCACTTATTAAATTCACCTAAATCAGCTAGTAGTTGCTTGTGAAGAATTGTTCTTAAAGTAACGAGAGCTTGAGTAAAACTGTTGCAATTAAGCAGTCTTTTTTCTTATTGCGCTAACGGGTGCGTTGAAGAAGATTTAAGACTGAGGCCATATTTTAGTTATTCCATTCAAGGGCGCGATTGTTGAACAATAAGCAGTTGCTTTTTTACTATACAGACCAGAATAATTCTATATAAATGATTGAATGTAAATTATTAAGTAACCCAGCTAATCTTCCTATGTGAAGGTAGCTGGGTTTTTATAGCTGATGTGCAAATTATCGGTCAAAGTGACACACATTATATGTCACCTCTACAATAAGTCTTATGGAACTAAAGGGGCAGTTTAGTTGAACAAGTAAATTAATCCTCTATATATAGCAATTGACTAAACCAATTATTTAGGCTAAGATATTTTCAATTAATATAGAATATACGGCTATGAAGAGAAGAGTAATTTTGATTAATTATTTTCAGAGAGCTCCGGTAGGTGGGAAGGAGTAATAATGATCTTAATGAAAAAAGGCTTGGAGCTTCGCACGGATCTAAGGGCGTTCTTAGTGATACTGCGACGGGATCTCCCGTTAAAGAGATAGGGTATAATCAATTATTAAAAAATTCCGTACCTGAAGAGGTTGATATGGTGACATATCAATAAACTGAGGTGGTACCGCGGAGCTATAAACTCTCGTCCTCAAGATGAATATCTTGGGGGTGGGAGTTTTTTTGTTGTTTAGAAATATAAATTCATAATTTAAAAATCCTTATAAACAAACTAAAAGAATGGAGCGAAAAGAATGATCAATGAACAAACAGCTTTTAGAATAGAGAAATTAGAGACTTTAAAATCGCAGGGGATTCCAGTATATCCTGAAAGGTTTTCTATAAATTATGAACTTTATGAAGCCTCTCAGCTTGAAGACGGAACTTCTGGAGTCCGGGTTGCCGGAAGAATAATGAGTCTTAGAAACTTCAGCAAATTAAGTTTTATTACTATTTCAAACATACAAGGAAGCTTACAACTTCTGTTGAAAAAGGATGAGATTGGCGAGGAACCTTTTAATCAATTTCATAATTTATTGGATATAGGAGATTTTATCGGTGTGGAAGGACGTATGTATACGACTAAAACGAATGAGAAAACACTTCGTATCGAAAGCTATGTGTTTCTTGGGAAGGCGTTGCGGACTCTTCCAGAAAAATGGCACGGTTTAAGCAACGTTGAACTTCGATATAGACAACGTTATTTAGATTTAATGATGACAAAAGACACTCAAAGCCGTTTACTAGCCAGAACCAAAATGGTACGTGCCATTCGCAGATTCTTTGAAGACCAGGAATTTTTAGAAGTAGAAACACCAGTTTTACAGCATACTTCCTCGGGTGCTTTAGCTAAACCTTTTAGGACCTATCATAACTCTTTAGATACTGAATTAAATTTACGTATTGCACCGGAAACCTATTTAAAAAGGTTAATTGTAGGTGGTTTTACCAAAGTATTTGAATTTGCAAAGTGTTTTAGGAACGAGGGGATTAGTCCTCAACATCTTCAAGAATTTACAATGGTTGAAGGATATGCGGCATACTGGAATTATGAGGATACAATGAAATTAATGCGTGATATGGTTCTGTTTGTTCTGGATCAAACCTTTAATACAACTACTATTACCATCCAGGGTCAAACGATAAACTTTTCACTAGAATGGGACATTGTCTCTTTCAGGGATTTAATCTTAAAAGACACAGGGATTGATATAGACCTTTATCCTGATGTTAAGGATTTATATCAAGAAACGTTGAGGAAAAATGTCAACTTAGAACATTCTGACATTGAATCTTTAGGGAGAGGTAATTTTATTGATCTTCTTTACAAGAAAATGTGTCGACCACAACTAGTTAAACCGACATTTTTAATCAAGCATCCTATTGATTTATCCCCACTAGCTAGAGCCAATGATCAAAACCCTGCTCTTACAGACCGGTTCCAATTAGTGGTGAATGGTGCGGAAATTATAAATGCCTATTCAGAGCTGGTTGACCCACTTGAACAAAGAAGAAGGCTGGAGGCTCAAGCCCATCTTAAAAGTAATGGAGATTTAGAAGCTATGGAGATGGATGAAGATTATCTAATAGCTATGGAATATGGAATGCCTCCCATTTCTGGTTGGGGATTTGGAATTGAACGATTATTAATGGTACTAACGGATAGTGATACAATTAAAGATTGTGTTTTATTTCCATTAACTAAAAAACTATAGTGGCCCTCCCAATATAGTGTTCAATATTTAGGTGGTAGACTGTAACCTCAGTTACCACCTAAATATCGAACAATAAAGTTTTTAGGGTACAGTTCCTTAATGAACTTCTTTCAATTGGAGATCCTTTTTCAGTGCCGATAGCATCCGTTTATGTTAACTAGTTTTGTATATGTTATTCATTATTAAGAGCAGTGGATTTTCCAACTTGAAATTGCACTCTGTTTAGTTCACTGTGGATTTTTGTTACTCTGTTTGTTAGTTGTCAATCCGATTTTATCCTTTTCAGTAATTGATCTGATAACCTTACATGGTACACCAGCAGCAATAACATTTGCAGGAATATTCTTCGTCACAACACTTCCAGCACCAATAATTGAATTATCACCAATAGTCACTCCTGGAACAATTGTAACAGAACCACCTATCCAAACATTATCACTTATATTGATTGGTAAAGTACGCTCATACCCTGCTATACGCTCAATTGCATCAATTGCATGATTTGGTGTATACAAACTAACATTCGGACCAATCCACACATTGTTTCCAATAGTAACCTTGGCACAATCTAGAATGGTGCAGTTTGTGTTCGTATAGAAATTATCCCCAACTGTAATATTATAGCCATAATCACAGTTAAACGGTGATTCAATCCAGGCATTTTCTCCCACGGAATGAAATAATTTTTGGATGATTTGGTTTCTTTCGTAGCGTTGAGATGGCTTCATGTGATTAAATTCAAATAACAAATCCTTGGCTCTCTCTCTTTCTTCAGTTAACTCATTGTCCCAACTTATGTAGTATTCTTGGTTTAACATTTTATCTTTTTCACTCATGGTAAAATCCCCCTTTAGGTTAATAAATAATATCGGATAATTTTAACATATATCATCTCATTAAAATGCTAAAAGCAATGTGATTCATTTGAGAAACTATTTATTTAAAGACGTTATATTTAAATTTTCTTTACGCATACTTAACATTTTTCTCAATTAAGTTTAATAGATAAAACCTAAGCTTAGGCTAGATTAATAGTTCAATATGAAATTTAAAAATAAAGAGGTGGAGAAAATGAAAAAACGCTTAATAGGAACTGCTGTTTTATCTGTTGCAGCTATGGCTGCATTAACTTTCAGTACGACTACTCAATCAAATGCAAAGGCTGATACCTCTTTAAGCAATGGGAAAGCTAAAAATGTGATTCTCTTTGTTGGCGATGGCATGGGAACGGATCACCGTGATGCAATTCGTCTTGCTACGGTTGGAACAAATGGCAAGCTTGCTATGGATGACATGCCAGTGGAAGGAAGGGTCCATACTTCTTCTGGAAGCTCATTTGTAACGGATTCTGCAGCTGCAGCTACAGCCATAGCATCAGGTGTAAAAAGCTATAATGGGGCCGTTGGGGTTAACATGAAAGGGAAACCAGTTCAAACCGTTCTAGAGAAAGCAAAATTGTCTGGAAAAGCGACAGGCCTTGTTACCACAAGTCTAGTGACAGATGCAACTCCTGCTGCCTTTGGTGCTCATGTTTCAAATCGAAGTGCTCAAAGTGATATTGCTAAACAATATCTTGAAAATAGTAAGGTAGATGTTATTTTAGGCGGTGGTGAGGATTATTGGTATCCATCAGGAAGTCCAGGCACTTATCCTGATGCTCCATCTGAAGATAAAGAAGAAGGTAGTAAAGGAACGAAGGGGAATTTGGTCAATAAGGCTCAGAAATTAGGTTATACGTTTGTTGATAATGCTAATGAACTAAAATATGCAAAAGGCCAAAAAGTTCTAGGCTTATTTGCAAATGAAGAAATGTTCCAGCCAGCTCCTGACGGTGAAGGGGATGTCTACAACCCAACTGTTTCTTTACGGGACATGACGAAAAAAGCAATTGATACGTTGTCTCAAAATAAAAAAGGCTTCTTCCTTGTAGTGGAAGAAGAGGGAATTGATGAAATGGCTCACAATAATAATGCTTCCCTCACAATCAAAGCTGGACAACAATTAGATGATTCAGTTAAGATAGCCAAAAAATATGCAAAAACTCATCCAGATACATTAGTTCTTGTTACAGCTGACCACTCAACCGGAGGCCTTTCACTTGAAACAACCGATAAAAATGATGAGTCTGGTGATGGCGTTTCTAAAGAAGACGGTCCTTTCAACATTGCTAATTCTAAAGAACAATTTATGGTAGATTGGACTACGGAAGGACATACTGCTTCAGATGTACCACTTAATGCAATGGGTGCAAAATCTGAACTTTTCAAAGGGGTCTATGAGAATACGTATATCCACGATGCTCTTGTTAAAGCAATGAAACTTAAATAATCAAATATGCATAGCCAGAAGCTACTATTGAAGATGCCTATGTAGTTGGGGAAACAGTAACAGCTAATTTAGAAAAGGATGATTTATTAATCATTGGTTCAGGATCAGGAGAAACCAAAACCTTGGTTGCCATTGCTGAAAAAGCTAAAAGCTTAGGAGGTATAGTCGCAGCTATTACCATTGCTCCCGAATCATCCATTGGAGAGTTGCAGATATTATTGTTAAATTACCGGGGGTAACGAAAGATCAATCTGAAGGCGATTACAGGACCATTCAACCAATGGGATCTATATTCGAGCAAACGATGTTATTATTTTATGACGCTTCAATCCTTCGTATTATGGAGAGAAAGAGCTTGGATTCTAATAAAATGTATGGTAAACATGCTAATCTCGAATAGAGTAAAATATACAGAAAAGGAAAACTTTCTTTATAAACTAACGGAAGCGTAGCTGAAGATCGGAGCTGTCTTTAAGGCGGCTTTTTTTTGTGGAACTAACCGGGCAGGTTAGTTCCACAAGGATGTAATTACAAATAATTAAACCGTAATCTCCACTTTGATGGTTTTTTCCTTTTTATTATTTATCGTTCGTTATCGTTTGGAAAGCCATGTTTACTGTTGTTTAATTTCTCTAATCTTCCTCTATAAAACGTATCTTTTAATTCTTCAAGTTTAAACGGTAGGAGTGGCGACAGGAATGGGACTCCTACAGAACGGAGACTGGCCATATAGATAATTAATAGCGTTGTAACTATAATCATTCCTGTACTGCCAAAGTAATTTCCGACAATTAAAAATAAAATGCGAAGTGTTGCTATCGCTGACCCCAACTGCTTGTTAATAATCAGGAAACCCGATAAAAAGGTTATTGCTATGACAATTAAACTTACAGGATGGATAATCTTAGCTGAGACTGCTGTTTCTCCGATCGCAATTGTGGCAAACAATGAGATAAGTATGATTGCACTTTGAGGAACCCTGAAAATAACGTCAATTAAGATAGTTATTAATCCAATAAGTATTAACATCGTCCAAAATGAAGGAAGCAGTTCATCATTTTTCAGAAGGGTTTTTGTTACTTTACCTGGATATCCGTCTGCATAAAAATTTATAAGTATCACATAAATGCTAGGTAAGTAAATGCTTAGGACAAAGCCTGTAAACCTTAATAACCGATTCATTAGCCTGCCATATTTCTGATTGTATTCATCAGGTGCTTGAAATATCGAAATAAATAAACCTGGTAATATAATGGCGTATGGATTCCCATCTACAAGTACCACAACTTTTCCGTCATATAATGAAGATATAACAACATCGGGTCGTTCTGAGTCCTCATACATTGTGAAAAGTGCAACTGTCTCACCTTCAATAGCTTCTTTAATTGTCATAGATTCCAGAACATAGTTAACGGAAATTTTATCAATACGTTTTCTTACCTCCGCTAATACATTCTGATCAACTACTTTTTTTATGTAGAGGATGGAAATCTCTGTATCAGATAATGTTCCTATTTTCAAAGACTCGACGCAAAAACTTGGTGTCTTAACCATTCCCCGCAATAAGCTAATGTTAGTATTAAGATTTTCGGTGAGGCCAACACGTGCCCCTTTTGCAGATCGTTCACTGGTTGCTTGTTCAATGTTTCTTTCTTTAAACTGTGTAGTCCCAGCTATAATTCCTAATTCAATGCCTTCGAATAGTATAACGGTTCCTCCGTTTACTATGGCATCGGTTAATTCCTTATATTCTTTTACAACGAATACTTCTGCTGTTTTAAGAATATTCTCTGAAACATCCTCTATGATAGAGTTTTTATTTATGGGCACTTTCGTTGAATATAATAGGGGTGTAATTACGTTTTCCTGCAAGCTATCTTTATTTACTGCTCCATCAAGATAAATAAGGTGTACCATTCGCGAACGACTAGAACCGATTTTTAACTTCCTGACTCTAAAATCAGTTGCATTGTTGAAACTTTCCTTTAGCTGTTTTGTGTTTTCTTGGAGACTCTTAAGTATCTTATTAATTATCCTAACCACCCTTAGTATGTTCATCATTTAAAATAAATGTATATAATTCCCACCCCGTATTTATAATATCAACAAGTATTTTTTTTTTAGTCTCGAAAAAAAACTTTATTTCCCAATCATTAAACGATAAATATCTATAAACTTATATAGGTAAGCAAAAAGGTTATATCTCCTTTTCACATTAGTACGTGCGAGGGCGTACCAAATATTCAATGTATGTAAGCAATTATGTAATGAAAGAAATTTTTCTTAAGGTGCTTTACTTCAATAAGAGAGTTGCTTTGGCAGTTCTTATTGTTATGGAACTAATGGGGAAAGGATAGTTGAAGAGTGCTGTTTGTTCTTTATTCAACAATTGGGGCCATTTAATCCGCAGAGCCAGTACTCCGCGGATGCGTAGGATTCGTTCTTGCATGAATATTGTGATACCGAAAGAAGCAGCTGCGGATAATAAAGTGACTCTCATTCGCTTTCATCACCGGGGAGTACTCGTAACAACGCCAGTTATTCAGAATCTAATAATTAAGACTTTTATGGAATATAAAGGGGGGAGATTTAATGATTGGATTAGGAACACTAGGCGCTTTTGCGCTAGTATCTTTAGGGATGGTCTGTTCACCAGGTCCTAATATGATTTATTTAATATCCAGGACAATTTCGCAAGGTAAAAAGGCAGGGATCATATCTCTTTTAGGTGTAATTACTGGTTTTATAATTTATATCGTAGCTACAATGTTGGGCTTATCCTTCTTGTTCGAATTAGTTCCAGTAATGTATGACATCATTAAATGGGTAGGTGTTATCTACTTGTTGTGGTTAGCATGGAATGCAATAAAACTAGGAGCAAGTTCAATCCTGGAGCCACAACATTTAGCTGTAGAGTCACCAAAAAAACTATATGGTATGGGCCTTATGACAAATTTGTTGAATCCAAAAATTGCAATCTTGTATATTTCACTTTTACCTCAATTTATGGATCCTAATAGTGGTTCACTGCTTGTTCAAACTGCTCAATTAGGAACGGTGCAAATACTTGTTAGCTTTGCTGTAAATTCACTAATTGTATTATTTGCTGGGCAAGTCGCGGTTTGGGTTGGAGAAAGACCTTTTTTTGTTAAAATTCAACGCTGGTTCATGGCATCTGTTTTAGGTGCTTTAGCTGTAAACTTAGCTTTTCATGAAAAAAAATAAACCTTTGGAGAGTTTTATTAGTATTAGTTACTCTTGTTTTTATCACGAAAGAAAACGTTTGTTTAAATACGATGGCTGTATGTAATGATGGTTACTTTGTGAAAAAAATAAGTAACAGACTTTGAAAGGCATGCAATTTAATTTTTGGGCAGGTTTTGCTTATGCAACTAACGGGGCAGGATTGTTTAATTTTGGCACAATAAAAAGCCCTGAAATAAATCGGGCTTTTTATTTGTGTTCGCAATGTTTCTCTAAAATGGTTGACTAAGTCGCATCCCAATAAATTTGACATATGTTAAACAAAAGGAGTGAAATGAATAATGCAAAGTTTTCCTTATGAAAATTATCGTGAAGCATTGCCACCTGGTCAGTATGCTTATACAAGTGGTTTTCCTGCGATGATGAAAAATTTATCCCCTACTTATACAATTCCAACTGAACCAGTATTTTTAGATCATTTACTAATGAATCTAGAAAAAACAATTAACGTCGTAACAACCAATGGTACACTGGAAGGGAAATTAACAGGAGTTGCTATCGATCACATTCAACTCACCGTTGGAAATGTAAATCACCATATTCGTTATCAACATATTGTCTACTACACTGGTAAGCCTTAACCGCGTCTAAGGACGCTTTTTTATTTTGTCCTTGCTGTTTAGTCGGGATGTTCATCAATTTTTTTCTTTTAATTTTATTTAGGGTATTTATGCAATAATTCCCAATATAAAGATTGGGGAGAAAAACAATGAACTAGGTATTAATTCCAATAGCATTTATTGTTTGGTTTTTAATCAGCTTTATCAAAACTCAAAAAGAAAGAAACACTTTACTTAAAGACATTTCATTAAAATTAGATATTTATAAAATTGACAAAAAGGAAGAGTGATAGAATACTCTTTCTTTTTTATTTTTTATTTTATTATTTCTCCATCACCTTTACTTCACAGTTTGTGTCAACTCTACATTAAGTCATTATAGACTGTGTGAGCTAGCTGGCGATCGGAGCTGTCTCTAAACAGCTTATTCTTATGGAACTAAAGGGGCAGGTTAGTTGCACAAGGCTTAATTATTTTCGTTCCAGAATATATGCTCATAAATAGTTCAGGTTGAGGAGATTAGAACTATAAAAGTTGTGAGTTTAGCTGGAATTGCAATTAGTTCAGTAGTAATAGCTTTGAGAATGGGCAATGTAGATAATTACTTGTATGACTTAGTTATCAGGAAATCGCTAATCTTTTCTCATCCTGCTAGGCCATTTTCTTTTTTTACTAACAGGTGCTTTAGTTCGTAAAAAGATAAAAGGAGAGTACATATTATACATGGTTATATGTGCTCTCCTTTAATATTAAGGTTTTTATAATTTTGGTCT
Organism: Peribacillus muralis; assembly: GCF_001439925.1. Classification (GTDB taxonomy): domain Bacteria; phylum Bacillota; class Bacilli; order Bacillales; family DSM-1321; genus Peribacillus; species Peribacillus muralis. The sequence goes on along the minus strand of NZ_LMBV01000025.1, from coordinate 20,900 downwards.
TGATAATAGAAGTTCAGTTATAAAATCTCCATCTTTGAAGGGTTGCTCTGTTTTGTGTAATAGCGTTGGGAAGATAAACAAAGTTACCATCATAAAAAATTGTCGCACTAAAAATCAATATTCTCTTAGGTAGATAATGTAAAATCAAAGGGGAGGTGTTATTGATTCGAAGCACAAAGGAACAGGTACCAATGGTGGTACCCCATAATAGTGATATAGCTTATTTCATTTAACTACTTACAATTGTATTTTCTTCTTTGCATGCTTTAATTACTTCTAACCAATAATTCGGTTTTTGACCTTTAAACTTCTCTTTCAAATTGAATGTAGCTAATCTTTCTAATTTGTTTTTTGCTGCCTTAGACATGACTGAATTAAGATTAGAAGCTTCTAACATTTGGATAGAACCATCTAGTTCAATTGATCTTCTTAATGCATGAATAGAAGTTCCCGTTACTAATCGATTCATGGTTTCTTTAAAGCTCTTGCTATCCATAGTTTCACTTATCGAATCTAAAACCAATTCTTCTATATTAAATTCATGGGCGGCCTCTAACAACTCTAGATAAAGGGCGGCTACTCCCTTCATATAAATACTACGGACTAGTTTTATAGCAGAAGCGTCGCCAGGATTCTCACTCACCTTAGTTATATCCATGCCGTATGGAGTCATTAAGGCGATAAGCCGATCCACTCCGTTGCCACTTGCTGAAATAGGAACTTTATGTTTATAAACTGGTAAGGGTCCTAACATTGCTGCGTCGACAAAAAATGTATTCTTTTCTTGTATGTTTTTGTTAATATTTTGTTTTACTACAGGAGTCGAAGCCGATACATCAACGTAAATACAATCTTTCTTCAGATGAAGTTTTAACACTTCGCTAACCTCATAAGCTTTATCTGCTGGTACTGCTACCATGACTACATCAACTTCATTTAATACGCCCTCGGGATTGGAACGAAGCTCCACTTGCGCTTGTATAGCCCGTTCTTTTATTTGCGGACCGAAAGTAGGATGGTCTAACATGACATCATGAGCGAGGATCTTTTCTAAACCTTCTTGTTTTAATCCAACGGATAATTCAAAGGCTGCTTCTCCAAATCCAATAAAACCTAATTTCATTCTAAAGTACTCCCTTCTTTTTATAGTCCATACGCTTTTATTTGTTCTCTCAACCAAGGAGGTTCAATGCTTCCTTCTGGTTTACCTTGCTTGCGGGTTTTTTCATAAGCTGTAATGGTTTCTATGCGCGTTTTCTCATAATCTAGTTTTTTCTCTGCCTTAGAAAGAGCCACTTCAATCTTGTCTCTTGGAACCACAATAACACCATCATCATCACCAATGATCAAATCCCCTGGAATTACGGATACCCCTCCACAAGAAATAGGTTTATGAAGCTCACCAGGACCATCTTTAAGAGGACCGTTTGGAATAAATCCTTTTGCAAAAATAGGGAATTTTAATTCGCTAAGTGTTTCTTTATCACGAACTAATCCATCAATGATGACTCCTTCAAGTCCAATGGCTTTCGCAGCTCCTGCCATCAATTCTCCAAGGTAGGCGTTTGAAGTATGTCCTTTTCCATCCGCAACTAATACATAACCTTCTTTCCCATCATAGATAGCTTGATGAAGGAACAAATTATCTCCAGGTCTTAAGCTTACTGTTAGAGCAGTACCAACTACTTTCATACCTGGTGCTACAGGCTTTATTTTATAATCCATAGAACCTGTACATCCCATCGCATCTGATATAAGTGTAGTGTTAAGACGTTTTGCTCTTTCGATAATTTCTTCCGACAATAACGGTGCTAAGTTACTCAATGACATGCACTCCTTTTACTTTTTTATGTTTCCATTAACTAAACAATTAGCTACTAAATGTAACTTATTATCTTTGATGTACCATAACTAAGATAACGCTTTCAAAAATCACATAATTTTTAGTGTATTTCCTGTCTCTTCAACACTTTGTCACGTTATTTTTCTAAGTTTATGACAAAAAAAGAGTTGTAGGTCATTGAAAAATCCACTATTTTTCTTAACTTCAGTTTTAAAGTAATAAATATTACTAAAACTTGTTTGGGGGTAATATTTATTACTAATAACTTAAATGTATACTAACAGCGTTATTTATTAAAGTAAACCCTTTTTTTAAATGACATTGAAAAGAAACTGAATTTTAAGAAGAAAAACGGCTTAAGAACAAAGAAAGCGAATTAGATTGTTAACTTGAAAGGTTCAATCACCTTTATTAGCTCATTTATTCCGAAGTTCTAAAAGAAATTAATTTTATTTACTACTTATGAAGTAATCATGCATAACGTTTATGGATACGTTCTAGAATTTTCAGGTAAGGAAATTATTAATAGTCTTATTTAAGGAACTCTTTTTTACATTAATAAATAAAAATGCTAAAATTCAATTAAATATCGTAATAAATACTTTATTGGAATAAAAAAATATAAAATTTACACTATAATATGTTCAATAGGAGCGAATCTTATGGAAAACCCAATATTAAAATTAAAAAACAAGATATCAGAATTAACAGAAACACAACAAAGAGTTGCGGACTATATTATTAAAAATCCTGTGGATGTCGCTTTTTTAACCGTTGATCAGTTGGCTGGAATTGTAGGAACTAGTACTACCACCATTATGAGATTGACTTTTAGTCTGAATTATTCGGGATATACTGAATTTCAAAAAGGACTTCAGGAACTTTTACGTAATAGAGCAGCTCCTCAAATTAGATTAGAGGCAAATTTAAAAGATTTAAATGAAAGTGATTTGTGGATTCGCTCTGCAGAAAGTCAACTCAATAATATTCAATCTACAGTAGAGATGATTTCCACGGAGAGTTTAAATAAAACGGTGGAAATGATTGTGTCCGCAGATCGAATATTTTGTACCAGTGTGAGAAGTGGATTACCAGTGGCACAACATTTAACTTTTGGACTTAATCGTCTACTTGGAAACTGTGAATTGATTGTTGCTGATTTAAGCGATTGGGTTGATAAAGGAATTAATTTTACTTCGAAGGATTTAGTCATCGCAACCTCTTTTCCAAGATACGCTAGAAGAATTGTTGAATTCGCTATGGCAGCTAAAGACAATAAGGCACAAGTTATTTCTATTACTGATAGTTATTCTTCTCCTCTAGTTAAGTATTCGGATTTAGTATTGCCATGTAATTCTAGTAGTATCGCTTTTCATAATTCACCAATAGCATCTATGCTTGTAGCAGATTATCTTGTAAGCGCCATAGCCATCAATTATCCTGAAAAAACCAAAAATCGTCTTGATGAAATTAATTCAATTCTTACCAAAATGAATTATCACTATAGTGATTAAATTTAAAAGGTGATAGGAGCAGGGATTCAATTGAATCCTTGCTTCTATCACCTTTTTATTTCTTCTTAACCAGATATCCTACTCACCAGCATCTACTCTCTGCTTGATTAAAAAAGGTTTACTTTTAATAAGCATCCATGATAGTATGCTTTTAATAGTTAAAAATATTACAACAAAAACTATAAAGGTAAAAAAAATTACTACAAAAAAGGACATTAATTCTTAGAGATATAGTTAGTTTTCTCCAATTTATGGTTTTTTAAAAATATCACCAGTATATGTCTGAATATTTTAACAAAAGTAATTATTATAATATGCTGAATGACTATTGGAATCTAAGAATCACCGAATATTGCTTTATTTTTAAAATTAAAGGTTTTTGAAAACGTTATCTTTTTGAGTTTTTTTGTTTAAAGGTAATAAATGATCTTTATGTTACTTTAACTATTAGAAAAATTTCTTACATGTAATGAGCACTCTTTAATTAAAGTGGTGATTAATAAAAAAATTTTAAATGAAAAAGAGGTGTAATTAAGTGAATAATTTAAAACTGTAAAAATCAGATGAGACTATTAAAAGTGCAAGATACCAGCGTATTGGTAATATTATCTTAACGGATCTAATGATCAATTGGATGTATAATTACTAGTACTTCAAGCTATGGTTCATATTAACAATTACAGGGGAATTCAATAATGTCAGTTTTGTAAACCCTTACAATGAAGTGGTGTTAAGATTCCATTAAGCAGTGCTAACTTATAGTATAGAAAATTTTCATTTATGATTCGAAATATCGTATTCAACATGTATTCTAAAAAGTCAGGGAAGATAAAGAGGGGGCATACTATGTTAACATTTCTGGGATTTGCCATGATTGTGGTCTTTATGTATTTAATCATGAGTAAGCGCTTATCAGCGTTCAGTGCACTTACGGTTGTTCCAATAATTTTTGCGCTAATTGCAGGATTTACGGATTTAGGACCGATGATGTTAAAAGGTCTAGAGACTATAGCTCCTACTGCAATTATGATTATTTTTGCCATTCTTTATTTTGGTGTATTAATTGATACAGGATTATTTGATCCATTAGTATCAAGAATTTTAAAAATGGTAGGCGGTGACCCATTAAAAATTGTGCTGGGCACTGCGATTTTATCATTGGTAGTTGCTTTAGATGGTGATGGTACTATTACCTACCTTATTGTAGTAACAGCTTTTCTTCCTTTATATAATAAACTGGGTATGAATAAACTCATTTTGGCCTGCATTCCTGCGTTAGCGATGGGGGTTATGAACTTGTTACCGTGGGGTGGACCAGCTGCCCAAGCTACGGCGGCGGTAAAAGTGGATATTATAGACTTGCTTTTGCCAATCATTCCTTCTATGATTGCGGGTGTGTTATGGATTTTAGGAGTGGCATACTTCTTGGGTCGACGTGAGCGTAAGAGATTAGGAGTTATTAATATTGAAGCTTTTAATGAAGAAGAAATTGCTGCTGCAGTTGAGGTAGGAATGGAATCATCAATAAAACGACCTAAATTATTTTGGTTTAACCTAGGACTTACGATTTTAGTATTGGCAGCTTTACTTACCGGCTTCCTACCGTTGCCTGCGTTATTCATGCTCGGCTTTGCCATCGTTATGATTGTAAATTATCCAAACTTGCAGGACCAGAAGGATCGCTTACACGCACATGCAGGTAATATATTAACTGTTGTCTCCATGATATTTGCAGCAGGTGTATTTACTGGGATTATAGATGGTACTGGCATGGTTAGCGCGATGGCAGATACCCTAATAGCAGTTATTCCAGACTCTCTCGGACCAAAATTAACAGTCATTGTTGCACTTATAAGCATGCCATTTACATTTTTCATGGCGAATGCTCCCTTTTATTTCGGGATTATTCCGATTATGGCAGAAACAGCTGCCAACTTCGGTATCCATCCGATGGAAGTTGGACAAGCTTCTTTATTAGGACAACCCTTGCACTTGTTAAGTCCACTCCAAGGTTCTATCTATATATTAATGGGGCTTCTTGGTATAGAAATAGGTGATCATATTCGCTTTACAGCCAAGTATGCGGTAGGTACAGCATTAGTTATGATAATTGTTGGTGTATTGTTCGGAGTACTATCCATTTAATCATATAAACATAATAAATTGCAGAGAGCTAGTATTTCAAAATAGCTCTCTCTTTTATTGGTCTAGAATTACTTATTATTGTAACTATTTTATTTCACGCTTATTTATAAAGTACTAAAGTTGATTTTACTTTTTAATAAAACTTCTAATGCACCAGGATTAAGCAGCGTACAAAAGCTTTAAAAGAAGTCCAGGAAGCTTAGTAGGCCTTGGTATAGCAATGGGTAATGGAGATGAATAATTATTTTTTTTTGCTGATCTTTACTAAAAAAACAGTGAATACGGTATAGCTTTTGCATAGAAAAAGTATGGGGTTAATTTTGCAAAAAGTATGTGAAATTTTGTACTTAAACTAACAGGTGCGTTAGTTGCATAAGACATGAGATCACAGAAGATCCTTGGCGTAGGTTGTTTTTAGCAGCATAAATGTCTGTTTTATGGAATCTTATTTATGAACTGGAATAACAGATTAGTCAATGAGTGCTCTTTTAACTTTGTTCAGCAATCGGGCCAGATAATGGAATAAGATTTATTAAGCTAATAGCAGGTTAGTTCTATTTTTATCATTTGAAAAGGATATCAACTAAGTCATATTGAATTCTCATATTAGTGAGAAGGAAAAGCAATATACAATTGAAAAACGATTCGAAAATAAAGGAGACAATTATGTTAACCACACAACAATTACAAGCTATTAAAAAACTACAAAAAGAGTGCGAAACTCAAGATAATTTACAACTGAAACTTAACTGGGATATGCTAGAAAATCGCGAATCTAATCAACTAGACTTTCTTCATTATGAAAAAGATGAACTTGTCGCGTTTTTAGGTTTGTATTCTTTTGGATCTACTGTCGAAGTATGCGGCATGGTGAAACCAAGTGAACGACGTAAGGGACAATTCCGCCTTTTGTTCAAAAAAGGGATGGAAACAGCTAAACAAAACGGATACAAGAAAATCTTATTGAACGCACCTGCAGGATCACATGTAGCAAAAGCTTTTTTGAATAAACAAGGTGCTGTTTATGCATTTTCAGAACATCAAATGGAGTGGCAAGAAAGCTCCCTAGAAACAGTAGAGGGTTTAACACTGCGAAAAGCAAATGTAGATGATTTAGACATGCGTGTACGTTTATCCGTTGAAGCGTTCGGTATGGCCAAAGAAGATGCCCTATCAGTGGAAAGTTTGTTCGATAGAGAGGGAGACACCGACATGTTAATGATTGATGTGAACGAAAAAACGGTAGGGAAAATTCGTGTAAAACGAAAAGATAGGCAAGCTTGGATATATGGTTTTTCCATATTGCCAGAGCATCAAGGCAAAGGAATTGGCAGAAAAGTGTTGCGTCGAGTCATAAAAGATCAAAGTTCAGATGGTTATTCGGTACACTTAGAAGTTGAAACGAAAAATGACCATGCTCTAGGGTTATATGAAGCAGTAGGATTCAAAGCTGTACATTCACAAGATTACTATACATATCAACTTTAAAGGCGAGTCGATTTGGCACGCTTTTTCTGGGGGTCATTTGGACTCACTCCGATCAATTAGAAAGTAAAAATCACCGTCATACGCCCTAAAAATAAAATACTGCCAAGTCGGAATTTTTTTATTGAACTAAAGGGTCCAATTGTTGAGTAACCAGCTTTTTTGTCACGTATTTTTCGATAAACCATTACTGATGAATAACTTTTTTTTGAAAAAGCCGCATTCCTCAAACGGGGAAATGTGGCTTTTGTTAGTTGAGAACCGGGGCTACCATTTGGTGGCCTTTTTGCTTATTGAACTAAAGGGGCAGGTTAGTTGCATAAGGCGAACATGTCATTTACGTCGCATAAGACACAAATTGTGATGTTAATGCTGGTTATTTGATGTATAACCACACAGTGGTAAAAACAATTTTTTTAATTATTGGCTCTGTTAAAGGATGTTGTTGATTTTCTTGATGAACTAAAGGGACAGTTTAGTGTAACAACAATACAGTTTTTTTTATGGCGATGAAAATTGTTAACAACGTCTAAAGATTTTTAAAGTGTTACATCCAAGGTGGATGAACAGAGTTTACTGTAAAAGATTTATAATATGCCAAAATAGTGATCAAGGTTATTTTGATCACTATTTTTGGTTCCAAATGTACATCTGTCGGTCTTGAATCATTAATACCAATGAGTCCTTACTTGAGTTTTTTTGAATTTTTAGAGCCTTTCCTAGATCTGGTGTCTCGTTCTGTTGGGTTCATCAGTATTGTCCTGAATTGGACAAACGAATCTGTCGTTACCTCAAACAAACAAATGACTCGTTGAATATTCGTAATAAATCTTTTCATTCCGAGTAAAAATTATTCGTGAAGTCGGTAATATTCTTGGTGGGTTAGCTGTCTGAGTCTTTTTGCCCCCCCTTTTTTTAGATAAAGTCCAATTTTATAGACAAATATAAAACCTAGATTCCATTCATTAAGGTACCTAACCTCGTTTTTGATAACGTAAGTAACGTATTTCGGTAGTTTATTAGAAAAAATGATTCACATAATTGTTGAATTATCATTATGCAGAAATAACAGAATTATCTTATAATTTAGACAAGCCATAATTAAATCAATTTAACATAAAAGAGAAAGAAGTGTTAATATGCGGAAGTATAAAAAATCATTTGAAGAGCTAGTACAAGAGAACAAACTAGAATTACTAAAAGATAAACAAGCACTAGAAAATATTGAAAAGCGAATAGAGAAACGCCATGAAATTAAAAAGTTAGCTTAAAAAGAGGGTGCCTCTAAAGGGTCGTTAAATAACGAATTTTCGAGGCATCTTTTTTTCTTCTTAGAAATCCTTTATCTTTGAATACTTTCTTAATGCCTTCTTTCAATAAAACATCAGCAATGCTCTTCCTCAATCGGGGGCACTTGTAAAACAGGCGTCTTTTTTTTTGTTTATTATACAATGTGGATTGACGAATAAAGTAAATTTTACTCTAGCATAGATATGGATTTATTGATTTTATTAATATTTGCAGACTAATTAATAATAATTTGCAAATAATAAACAAAAACCCATAAATCAATCACGGGGTTGCCTTTTACCTGAATTAATCATAATGGAGGTTCAATTAATTATGGAAACAACGAGCTATAAAGGCACCAATAAAATGATCATTGGTATTGTGTTCGGAGTTTTCACATTTTGGCTCTTTGCTCAGGCGATGGTCAATGTGGTTCCGGCTGTTCAGAAAGATTTAGGCATTTCACTTGGTACATTAAACATTGCAATCAGCTTAACTGCTTTATTCTCTGGGTTGTTCATCGTTGCTGCTGGGGGGTTAGCAGATAAAATCGGAAGGAAGAAAATGACATATATCGGGTTAATCCTGAGTGTTATTGGCTCCCTTTGCCTAGTATTAGCACAAGGGTCTTTATTATTGATTACCGGTCGTGTCATTCAAGGACTTTCAGCAGCATGTATTATGCCTGCAACTATTGCGTTAATGAAAGCTTATTTTGAAGGTGCTGAACGTCAACGTGCTCTAAGTTATTGGTCGATTGGATCTTGGGGTGGCTCAGGAGTTGCTTCTTTCGCAGGTGGTGCAATCGCAACGTATTTGGGCTGGAAATGGATTTTTATCTTTTCTATTATATTCTCTCTACTTAGTATGTGGCTGATTAAAGATACACCAGAAAGTAAAGGAGAATCAACTGGTGCATTTAAATTCGACTACACTGGATTAGTTATTTTTATTATCACAATGGTAGCATTGAACGTATTTATTACATATGGTTCAGATTTAGGCTGGACAAGTCTAATTACAATCGTTCTAGCAGTTGTGACAATTATTGGAGCAATTGTTTTCTTTAAAGTTGAAAAAAGTAAAGATATTGTTTTAATTGACTTTTCATTATTTAAAAACAAACCATATTCTGGTGCGACTTTCTCAAATTTCTTGTTAAACGCGATTGCTGGTACACTTGTTGTCGCAAATACGTATGTCCAAGTAGGTAGAGGCTTTAATGCATTTCAATCAGGTATGCTTTCTCTTGGTTATTTAGTAGCCGTGTTAGCAATGATTCGCGTTGGTGAGAAAATACTACAAAAGACAGGCGCAAAATCACCAATGGTTTGGGGGGCTTTAATAGCGACAGTTGGTGTAGCAATTATGGGATTAACCTTCTTACCTGATTTAGCATATACAGTGATTGTTTTCATTGGTTTTGCTTTATTTGGACTTGGCCTTGGGATTTATGCGACCCCATCAACAGACACATCTGTATCAAATGCACCTTCAAACAAAGTCGGAGAAGCTGCAGGGATTTACAAAATGGCAAGTTCCCTTGGTGGAGCATTCGGTGTTGCGATATCAGCTACTGTATATAGTTCAATTTCCGCAGCAGGAAGTTTGGAAATGGCTGCAACAGCCGGAATTATCGTAAACGTAATATTCGGCGTTCTCTCCATTCTTTCCATTATTTTTATGGTTCCAAGAGACGCAGGAAAAACAGGAACTCAAAAAGAACCAAAAAAACAAAAAACACCAAATCCTGTACAACCAGAGTCTAGTCATTAAAGGAGAATTGACAGATGTTATTGAACGAATTAATGAAAAAGTTAGATGATAAAAAAGACCGTATCATTGAGATTCGCCGCTATCTTCATGAACATCCAGAACTTTCTTTCCAAGAAGAACAAACGTCTAAATATATTGCCGATTTTTATAAAGAAGTCCCTGTGGATTCAGTGGAAACAAACTTCGGTGGTGAGCGTGGTGTTGTTGTAACCATTAAAGGTTCGAAATCAGGTAAAACCATTGCAATCCGTGCAGATTTTGACGCCTTACCAATCAAGGAAGAAACAGGTCTGCCTTTTGCGTCAACAAACGAAGGTGTTATGCATGCTTGTGGTCATGATGGTCATACAGCATACATGTTGATACTAGCAGAGACATTAGCTGAATGTAAAGATCAATTAAAAGGTACGATTAGAGTGATTCACCAACCAGCAGAAGAAACTCCTCCAGGAGGTGCAATCGGAATGATTAAAGCCGGTGTCCTTGATGGTGTAGATGCAATTATTGGGATCCATGTCATGTCTACAATGAAAACAGGTCATATTTATTACAGAAGCGGGAATACGCAAACAGCAAGATCCTATTTTAAATTAGTTGTTCAAGGTAAAGGCGGTCATGGCTCATCACCACATTTGGCAAACGATGCGATTGTGGCAGCAAGTTCATTCATCATGAATGTACAAACCATCGTTAGCCGCCGTATCAACCCATTTGATGTAGCTTCAGTTACTATTGGTAATTTTGATGGAAAAGGTACATTCAATGTAATCAAAGATGCGGTGACAATTGAAGGAGATGTTCGAACAATGTCTCCTGAGACCCGAGAAATCGTAGAGACAGGGGTACGTGCTTTTACGGAAGGATTAGAAAAATCATATGGGGTAAAAGCGACGCTTGAATATAACAATGACTATCCTGTTCTATATAATGATCCTGACGTCACGGAACATGTTCGTCAAGCTCTAGAACAAGCATCCATTCCAGAAGTAAAAGCTGTTTTGGAAACACCACCACAGCCTCCTTCAGAGGATTTTGCTTATTATCTTGAAAAAGTACCAGGATGTTTCTTCTATGTTGGTGCCATCCCTAAGTCAGGTGAAGCATACCCACATCATCATCCTAAATTTGATATCAATGAAAAAAGTCTTATCATTAGTGCAAAAGCTATGGCAGCTGTTGTAGCTTCTTACTGTGATGGTGGTAATGAAATTTTCTCTGAATAAAAATTAGGGTTCTGGCGCAAAAGGATTCAGACAGCCAACCCAACATGAATATTACCGACTTCACGATCAATTTTTATTCGGAATGAAAAGAACTTAGCCCTTAAAAAAGTTTTTGATTTATTGTTGACCATATTCTGCTCATAGGGTAAGCCTAAGAATTAATAAATTCATTCACCATTACATAAGCAGGCATTTTCTTTCTAGAGTTTTCGTCTAAAGATGGAAGGAGTAAGATTTGTATTTTGCTTAAATACTTTTGAAAATTGTTGGGGATCATCATATCCAACTGATTGAGCAATCGTATTTATAGGATGGTCAGTATTTGTAAGTAGCTCTTTAGCTTTCCGAATTCGAATTTCTGTTAAGTATTCCTTAGGACTCATGTCCAATTCCTGTTTAAATAATCGATGTAAGTATGAGCGGTCAATTGCTAAAGAATTCGCAAGCTCGGAAATTTGTAAATCTGTTTCATAATTATTTCGAATATACTGTAAAGCTTGTACAAATAATGTATTTTTCTTCCTTGATTTATTAATTTTATCTTCACTAGGGAAAAGAACGCTTAAATGAAATAAGATTTCTAATGAGATCTTTAAAAAGATTCGCTTATTGATTCCGTTGAGAGTGGAGTTAAGTCCGAATTAATCAATGAGTGCTTGCGAAGCGGTTGTATTAATTTAATCGTTATCAAAGAAAAGAAAGTAGCAATCCAATAAAGAATTGCTACTTTCTTAAACTACTTTTAATTCAAATTTTGCACAAATGTCCTTTTTATCATGTATTCAAGTTATGAAACTATCAACTGCCGAAGAAGTGCCATGATGTTAACTGAAATTGTACATGTTATATAACCAGACAGACAAAGTCCACGAGAAAAACACTCGTGGACTTACTCCATTGTGCTACCACGCCAAGAACTGGAAGGATCTAACTAAAAGTTATGGAATATATTTTTTGATATCAAACTGACTGATTTAATCAAACATCTAAATCTAAGTAAACAGCATAATCAAACCCGGCTCGTTTATTTTTCTCCGGCACCCGCTTGAATTCCCGGAAACCAACCTTCTCATACAGGCGTATCGCGCTGTGATTCGTGTCATAAGTCTCGATGACATACTTGTCATAACCCTGGTCCTTAATTGCCTCCAGCATCAGGCCCCGGCCAATTCCCTGGCCCCGAAACTTGGGCGCCGTCCCCACAATATCAAAGGAACCTGTGCCAGCCTCCAAGGAAAACGGATAGACAGGATTCGCTAAATACTTATTGACAACCCCATAAGCAATGGTGCCTCGCAATAGACCCAACTCCCGCCGCAAGACTTTCTTATCCAAGGTCATAAACGGCGACTTCCGATCCGTGACAGCCACAAAAGATGCAACCTCGCCATCGGCTACCGCCACATAATAATTTTCCAAGACAAAACAATGGGCAAACGCCCGAGCCAGCTTTTCCTTATCTTTAGTCAGTTGCTTCAACCACTGATACCAGCCCTCCACAAAAATCCGGCTCATATCCAAACGCGGATCAAAACATGTCCGATCTGCTCTAATGTACGTCATATCACTCACGCTCTTTCCATAAAAATTCTTTTTCATTACAGGTGTAAGGCTTGCTACGATTCCACCTCCGAGGTGATGGGTAAGTAGTAGTATATGTATAACCTATAACTATTCGCCTATTCCCAACATTATACGCTGCAGTATGTACCAGCCTTAAAAAAGGGTGAGCAAGGGCTATTTGTTATGGCTGCCCCCCCTTAGAGTATTTTCAAAGCCCTGAATATTAATATTTGAAAGGATATTTAAAAATTTTGTGGATAACAATACATAACCAGCGGGGTGACAGAATGAAACAGAATGTATGGGAGCAAGAATATAGAAATGAAGATAGTTTATGGGGGTTCAATCCTAATAATATCTTATCTCAATATGTTGATATGCTTCCTGAAAGCGGCGAGGTCTTAGACATAGGTATTGGAGAAGGAAGAAACGCCCTTTTTTTTGCTAAACATTCGGGATATCAACTCTCATGATGGGGATACTGGGCCAGCGAACGAATGCATTAGCTTAACAAGCCATTAATAAGTCGGTTCCTTATAGTACAGGAATTCGACTTTTTTTAGGTTGGAATTTGCTTAGCGTATAATATCTGCGTTTTGTCGGTAGGACTCCGTGTAGAGCTTTTTCTTTCATTAGAAGAATTCTACATTTCTACAATTTATTCACTCAAAATTTACGCATGTAAAATATTACATTTACAAACTAACTGTATATTATTAGTTGTATACAAGAAGGATACTGTTAGGGGGAGAGCCAATCCAATCTCGGTTTTTAATAAGTTAGAAGAAATTAGTAGGATAAACAATGATATAAAGAGTAAAGTTCTAATGTATTTAGTGTCTAGCAAAATCGAAGTTAAAGCAAAGAAGGGGAAAAACAAAATGATGAAAAAATTATCAAAATTCATTCTAACAGTAGGACTTGTATCCACTTTGGCAGCGTGTGGAAATGGAGAGGGTTCATCATCTTCCACTTCAGCTGACACTGAAAACAAAGGGTGGCCGAAAGAACTGACTTTAGTACAAATGCCAAATGAAAACAATCCAAATGCAGCTTCTATGCATACAAGCTTAAGAAATCACCTTTCTGAAGAATTAGGTATTGAAGTGAAAGAGTTTGAAGGCGGCAGCTACGCTGTTGGTATTGAAGCTCTAGCAAGTGGGAATTTAGATGTTATGCTCGCTAGTCCAATGAGCTATTACCAAGCACACAAAAAAGCAGATGCGGAATTATTAGTTACTCCTCAAGTAGAGGGCCTTGAATATTATACTGCTTTTATTACAAAAAAAGATAATGACGAAATCAACAAAATGGAGGATTTAAAAGGAAAGAACTTTGCGTTTGTAAATGCGGCTTCTTCTTCAGGCTATCTTTATCCAAAGGGGACCCTGGTTAAAGAGTTTGATCTAGATCCAGATTCAGTCGAGCAGTCAGGCTACTTTTTTGAAAATGTTACCTTTTCAGAATCTCATCCAAATAGTGTCATGGGGGTAATGATGGGTGACTTTGATGCAGCAGCAGTAGCTAAAGGTCAGTTGGATAGTATGATTGAGGCAGGAACCATTAAGGAAGATGAATTCAAAATTATCGGACGTACAGATGATATTCCTGATGCTTCATATATTGTTCGTGGGAATTTACCAGAAGATTTTAAAAAGGCCTTAAGAGATGCGTTTGTATCATTTGAAGATGAGAAATATTTTGAAGCAGTTCATAATGATCCAAAGGCACGCTTTGTAGCGACTGAACAAGACTATTATGCTCCTACAATAGAAATGCTTGGTGCTATTAATGCGTTAGAGGAAGAAGCAAAATGAAGCCATTATTAACAATAAAAAATTTAGTTAAGGTCTATGGTAAAGATACACGTGCTTTGAATGGGATTTCTTTAGATTTTTATCCAGGTGAATTTATTGTTGTAATTGGTCCTTCTGGTGCTGGAAAGTCTACTTTTATCCGCTGCATCAATCGCCTTGTTGATCCGTCCGAAGGGGCAATTATATTTGATGGGCAGCATATGGAGAAACTGAGCTGGAGGAAGTTGCGAAAGGAAAGATCAAAAATAGGGATGATTTTCCAGCATTACAACTTAGTTGGTAGAACGAATGTAATTAAAAATGTCCTTCATGGTCAATTGAGCAACGTTCCTTTATACAAGAGTTTGCTCGGGCTCTATCGTTATGAAGATAAAAAAGAAGCTGTTGAACTTCTTAAAAAAGTGGGTCTCCAAGACCAAATTTATAAACGGGCCGATGAGCTTTCTGGAGGGCAAATGCAGCGGGTTGGAATTTGTCGAGCAATCTTGCAGAGGCCAAAGCTACTGCTTGCGGACGAGCCGATCGCATCGCTAGATCCTCTCTCTGCCAATATTGTCATGCAGCAGCTGCATACAATTTCTCAAGAAAAGAAATTAACTTGTATTGTGAATCTGCACCAAGTTGACTACGCCAAAAAGTATGCTACACGAATTATTGGGATTAAAAAAGGGGCGGTTGTTTTTGATGGAGCCCCATCTCGATTAACGGATGCAATGATTCGAGATATCTATGAAGGAAAAGAATCGCAATTGAAGCTTAAGGGTGAGAGTGGAATGCAATTGGCGGTGGGACAAAACGATGAATAATAAAACAATTCATAAGATCCCACTCGATCAAAGAGATTCTAAAAGAACCTTTACGGTTGTGGCTGCTATCTTTGCAATGTTGATTTTTTCAGTTGTTTATTTAAAGATTTCTTTTATAGATATGTTCATGGGCTTACCAAGCTTTGTTATGTTTTTCTTTGAAAAGTTCTTTCCGCCTAACGCGGAGAATTTAAAACAGTATATTCCTTCCGTGGTCGATACGCTCGGTTATGCGGTTATCTCAACCTATATTTCTACAATTATTGCGTTTATTTTCGGGATTTTAATCTCTGAAAATACTAATAAGTTTAAAACATTAAGGGTGATCACCCGCGGTTTTGTATCAATATTACGAAATATTCCTTTTATAATTTGGGGTGCCTTATTGGTTTATATTTTCGGTATAGGCGGGATTGTTGGAGTTTTGGCGTTGATTCTTGTAACAATCGGATTTTTAAGTAAAAGTTATGCAGAATCGATAGACGAAATTTCAGGAGACAAGCTTGAGGCGTTACGAGCGAATGGTTCCTCTTATTTTCAAATCTTGTTTCATGGTGTCATCCCGCAGTTTGTTCCAGCTTGGATTAATTGGACGTTATTTGCCTTCGAAATTAATGTCCGTGCTTCCGCTGTTTTAGGTCTCGTCGGGGCCGGCGGTATTGGCGTCTTAATTGATACAAATATTAATTTGTTCAAATATGAAGAAGCATTTTCCATTATAGCCGTTATTGTCATGATTATTTTATTAACGGAGTTAGTAACCAATTCGATTCGTAAACGTTTCGTCTAATTAACTAAGGAGATTGTAAACACAATGGAGCACATTCGAGTCACTTCAAAAGGAAGTTTAGGCAAGTCACTTCTTCTTGTTCTTATATTGGGAGCTGTGTTTATTGCAGCTGTAAATCTTATCAATTTAGATATGCTGAAATTTTATGAACGGTTAGAAAATGTTCCCGACGTCTTAAGTCGAATGATGGCTGTCGATTTTTCAATTGTTCCTGATGCACTTTTGAATATTGTGACCAGTTTAGCATTGGCGTTGTTAACATTGTTTGTGGCTGTTTTTTTAGCCATGTTTTTAAGTTTTTTAGCAGCATCGACTATTGCACCGAATCGATACTTAGCGATTTTTATAAAAGGTTTCTTCGCCATCATTCGTTCTGTTCCTTCATTGGTTTGGGGGTTAATGGTGATTGCAAGCCTGGGGTTTGGCAATGTGTCAGGATTTATTACAATTTTGATTTCTGCTGTCGGCTACCTGGTAAAAACGTTTACAGGGAGTATTGAAGAGTCGGGTGGCGAGATTATTGAAGCGATGAAGTCAACAGGGGCTTCCTGGTTCAAAATTGTTTATCACGGATTGATTCCGCTCTGTATTACCGCTTTTTTTGCTTGGATTACAGTTTGCTTTGAAATGAATGTTTCTGAATCAATCGGTTTAGGAATTATTGGGGTTGGAGGAATAGGTCTTTTATTAACACAAGCGATTAATACGTATAATTATGGACAAACAACGACGATTGTCATTATGATTTGTTTACTCATGGTTGTGCTTGAATTCGTGATGACGAGGATGAAAAATATTATAAAATTTGGAAACAGTTGATTATAGGAGGATATTAATATGAAAAATGCTAAATTAAATTGGGTTCGCCTGCCCATTGATAGTCTAGAAAATTGTCGGGAGTTAGGTGGGTACAGCACAAAAATTGGACAACAAACAAAGTGGCACTCTTATTTAAGATCAAGTGACATGAGTAAGCTCACTCAAGAGGACAAAGAATTTTTAAAAGAATACGGGGTTAAAACCGTCATTGATCTGCGAGGGGAAGATGAAATTGAAACTCATAAAAATCCACTTGCAGATGAGGATTTTTGCCAATATCATAACATTCCTTTTATTACCGGGCGAGTTTCAAATATTACTCTATCTTCACATGAATTTTTCATAGAAGATTTCTATGTTGATTTATTAGAGCAAAAAAACGATCAAGTGAAGAGAATTTTTGATGTGATTGATCAGGCTGAAGAAGGCTGCATCGTCTTTCATTGCGTGGCCGGAAAAGATCGAACTGGGATCTTAGCTATGTTGCTGTTAGGATTAGCAGGTGTAGAAAAGAAGGATATTGTTTCGAATTATGAAGTAACCTACACTAATTTGGAGTCCTTACAACAGAACGAAAATAAATTTGGGAATATTCCAAAGGAGTACTTGTATTCAAATAGAGACTATATCCTAAGAGCATATGAGTACATCCTTCAAACCTATCATAGTGTCGACCAATATTTAATGGCAAAAGGTGTGGAGCAGGATGTAATTGACCGAGTGAAGCAACGGTTTTTAGGTCTATGTGAAACTGTGGCATTATAGAGTCATTTATAAGTTAGGAGAAGAAGTGTTAGAGCAGCACTTCTTTTTTCATTCTCTCAATGTTTGGAATCACAAACAATAATAATGATGGTTTTAACAATCTAACTTATTATAGACCAATTATAATATTATATAGTAGATTTGTTTTATTTCCGATTAGGGAAATTAACCTTACGGATAAATGTGGGGTAATATAGAATTATTGTCTATGTCTGTTGAAAGGAATTGTAAAAATGACCCAAGACTCTCTTGTTGACATTGCTTATACGAAAATTCGTGAAAATTTAATTACTGCAAATTTTATGCCAGGAATGCTTTTATCAGAAAATGTATTAGCAAAAGAACTAAATATGAGCCGTACTCCTATTAGAGGCGCAATTTCGCGTTTAGAGTCAGAGGGATTTGTCTCATCTATTAAGAATCGTGGAATTTTCGTGAAAGAGCTTTCTATGAAAGAATTACTAGACATATCGCAAGCAATCCTTTATTTGCAAGAATTTACTGTAGATGAAGTAGAGGCAAGGGGACTTTGCTTCGATCTTGAGAAATTGAAAATGTATTTAGACATGCAACTTGAAGCAGAAATGAATGATGACTATTATAAGTATATTCAATACTATATTCTTTTTAATCGTTGTATGATATTTTCTGCAAACAATAAAGTAATGCTAGAATTCATGGATTCGTTGAAAGATAGATTGGTGCAAATGGCTATGGTTAATTGGAAATTGACCCCTAACCAAAAGCATTATTCTGGAAACCAATTAGATAATTTAATTTATGACGCACTTTGTTCGCAGAATTACTCCAGCGTTAAGCAGATTTTTAGAGAAACATTCTTAAACAACCGAGAAAGAATCATAATGTCCACGGCATTTTAAAACCATTTTGACAATGACACAAAAATAATATCAATCAAAGACTATCTGAATGAATCACCTATATAACTTTTTGCACCAGTAACAAAAAGGTTTTAATTAATGATAAGTTCAATAGTATAGGGGAATTCACATCCAAAACTACTGTTAAATTATCAATTGTTCACCATTGAAGTCTTTTCTGACCGGAAGCTTTATTATGGAACTTCTGAATATTAATAACTTGGGGTGAGGGGAGAAAGCAAATGAACCTAGAACTGATGGATATTTTTTGCATGGAATATGACTTTAGTTGGGATAAAGAGACCTGGTTTTTACCTTTACAATCTGCTCTTGAGGGTTTAAATTCCACAGATGCAAGCTGGCAACCCCCTGGGGGAGGGAATACAATTTGGCAAACTGTGAACCATCTGAATTAATCCTGCAGAGACGGTAACAACAGAGAAATTAAGAACAAATTAAAAGCCATTTGAAGTTCTGAATAAAAAAAGAAGCAATTTATACCATGTGTGAGTCAACATGTTTACAGTAAATCGCTTCTCTCCTTATGCTGGCTGGGAATGTGATGTACTGCAAATATGATTATATATAGAGTGATTTATACAATTTTTATTATCTTAAGGAGGAATATCAGTGAATAAAGAAGTCATTGCAATTACAGAAATCCCTAATTTCCAGACACGTGCTGAAGAGTTTTTCCCTTTAAAGTGGTATAAAGAAATGCTTCACAATCATTCTGTTTATTTTCACGAAGAGACGAATACATGGAATGCGTTTAAGTATGAAGATGTTAAACAGGTGTTAACCAATTATGAAGTCTTTTCAAGTCAAGGGCCTAGAAGCGGTCTTTTTGTGGGCGATAATAAAAAGCAAAAAAAACCTTCACCTATAACAATGATTACGTTCCTTGATCCTCCTGATCATCGAAAAGTGCGTTCCTTATTGGCAGCAGCTTTCACTCCCCGCAGTTTAAAAGAGTGGGAACCTCGTATTCAACAAATTGCGACGGAGCTTGTAGAAAAAATACAAGAAAATTCGACGATTAATTTTGTGGAAGCTTTGGCGTCCCCTTTACCTGCTCTAGTAATAGCCGATTTATTTGGCGTACCTGCACAAGGTCAAGGTCAGTTTAAAGAATGGGTTGATATTTTGTTCCACCCATACGACAAAGAAAGGTTAGAAGACATTGAACAACAAAAACAAAAGGCAGCGAAAGAATACTTTGAATACCTTTATCCTATTGTAGTTCAAAAGCGTTCGAACCTTTGTGATGATATTATCTCTGATTTGATTCAAGCTGAAGTAGATGGGGAAAAATTCACGGATGAAGAGATTGTACAGACAACTATGTTACTTTTAGGGGCAGGTCTTGAAACAACTAGTCACGCAATAGCCAATACGTTCTATTCATTGCTTTATGATGACAAGTCTTTATATGGAACACTAAGAAATGATATAGGATTAGTCCCAAAAGCCGTTGAAGAAATGCTTCGATATCGTTTTCATATTTCAAGAAGAGATCGTACGGTCAAACAAGATAATAATCTATTAGGGGTTGAGTTAAAAAAAGGGGACGTAGTCGTTGCTTGGATGAGTGCATCCAATATGGATGAAAACATGTATAGCGATCCTTTCTCTATAGACATTCATCGTTCAAACAATAAAAAGCACCTGACTTTCGGAAGTGGTCCACATTTTTGTTTAGGTGCACCTCTTGCACGATTAGAAATGAAAATTGCATTAGAGGCATTCTTACAAAAGTTCTCTTGTATCGAATCAGTAGAAGGGTTTGAATTAGAAAAAAACTTAACTGCTTCTGCTACGGGACAGTCCTTGACTTATCTACCAATGAAAGTTTATAAGTAGGAATTTAAAAGTTCCTTTTACTTATCTTATTAGGATACTATAAATGGATATGTAAATTGGAAAAGAAATTGTTGGATGGTAGGTAAGAATAACGACAACAAAAATTAACTTCCTTATTTACGGAGATTGAGTTGAAAAATGAAGGTTGCTCCGGCAACCTTTTTGTTGTTGTGATAACGAAGCAGGTTAGTAGTTAAAAGACTAATTAAGAAACTATTACATATTCTTTATATAAAATGTTTTTTTATCATTATGGAGTTAGTATAGTTTCATGGACACATTTTAGTTAAGTCCTTACAATGATTTTTGAGAGGATGTGT
>NZ_LMBV01000021.1 GCF_001439925.1 Peribacillus muralis | reverse complement strand
CTTCTAAAGTGAATTTACCCAAATGAAGTACACCTCCTATTGTTAGATATGTGTCCAACAATGGGGGTGCACTTCACTTTCAGCCTGCGGGGTCTCAAGTAGACACGCATTTCCCGTAGGAGTCTCGCACCTTCCGTTTCATTCCACTCTGGGTGAGTACAAAGACCGTTTCATTGCACTGCAGGCGCTTAGCTTTCCAGAGGCGGTCCTTGAGCCTCCTCGGCTTTCAGCCTGCTGGGTCTCAAGTAGACACGCATTCCCGCAGGAGTGTCGCGCCTTCCGCTTCAGTCCACTCGGTGAGGAGGGCTGGATTTGATTGCATATAAGGAGGGGAGCTGGGCTAGGGAGGGGAACTATTCGTTGTAATCGAGTTTAAAACTCGAAGCTGACATCCGTTGGGCAACACGTTTCAGTTTTTGAATGAAGAAGTGATTTTATCGACATCTTATTAATTGGAGGGATGTAAATGAAAAATCCAATGGTAATATGCCCTGCTTGCGGCGAGGAACGGGAAATGGAGAGTGTATTGACGGCACAATCCAACCAAAATGTGATTTATCAGTGTTCGGAATGCGGTTACAAACAGGTTAACATCAAAACTAGTAAGGGCTAAGGATTTCTTGGGAAAATCCCGCAGGTTGGGATTTTATTGGTCTGGGAATGAGCCTTTTCTGCTTACATATGTTAAACTAAAAGGAGAGCTGTATATAAAACATATGGTAAGGGGTTTTAACATGATCGGTACTCATGATGGGGATTTATTGGAATCCAGCGTTAAAGATTTGATGATTTCTTCTGAACGCGTGGCCCACGTGCAGGTAACCAATAATTTAGAACATGCACTATTAGTATTGACAAAGAGCGGTTATACGGCCATTCCTGTGTTAGATCCGATGTATAAGCTGCATGGCTTGATTAGCACACCAGTCATTCTTGATTCAATCTTGGGACTGGAACGAATTGAATTCGATAATCTTGAGAATAAAAAAGTTTCAGAAATAATGAATATAGACATACCTCGCTTGCATATTGAGGATACACTGACTAAGGGTGTCGAATTGTTAATAGATCATCCATTTGTCTGTGTGGAGAATGATGAACATGTATTTGAAGGGATCTTAACGAGAAGAGCGATCTTGAAAAAAGTATTTAAACAAAATACATCTGAATAAAAAGGGTCGGCTGCAGATTATGGTTACCTTCAAGACTCGCCAAATGGCGAGTTTTCTTGTTTTACTGAAATCCAACAAGCTAGGTAAGTCCATACATATTTAGAAAGGATGCGAAAATTGGGGAAAACAGCGGTTCGTTCAAAAGAGAAGAATAAAAGTTTGAAGCGTCCCTTCATACTAACCGCAATCATGCTGGCCATGTTCATGAATGCCATTGAAGGGACGATCGTATCGACGGCGATGCCGGCCATTGTTAGTGATTTAGGAGGATTTTCCTTGTATAGCTGGGTGTTTTCAGGCTATTTGTTAATGAATGCCGTGACCGTTTTGATATATGGTAAGCTATCCGATATTCTCGGGAGAAAACCGGTCTTACTATTTGGAATTGCTGTATTCTTAATTGGCTCACTTCTTTGTGGATTTGCCAATAGTATGACTGAACTGATCATTTATCGCTTTGTACAAGGTTTTGGAGCGGGGGCTGTGGCTCCTGTAGCTTCAACGATCATCGGCGACATCTATAAAAATGAAGAGAGGGCACGAGTTCAAGGGTATCTATCAAGTGTATGGGGCATTTCTGCGGTCATGGGACCGGCATTGGGCGGCTTGCTTGTTGAAAACCTAACCTGGAAGCTTGTATTCTGGGTGAATATCCCGCTTGGAATTTTATCTTTTATTGGTATATGGTTTTTTCTTCATGAAAATATTGAAAAGAAAAAGCGGGATATCGATTACTTGGGGGCTTCCTTATTGACGTTATCCATCTCTACTCTCATGCTGATTCTTGTAGAAGGAGGAGTGAAATGGTCATGGGTTTCGGCTCCGATCATTTCCTTAGCATTGGTGGCCGTGCTTGCCTTCATCCTGTTCATCCTTCAGGAAAAGCGGGCAGCGGAACCAATGATGCCTTTTGAGATCTGGCAGGAGCGCTCCATCTTGATTGCCAATCTTGTATCGCTGACGACAGGGGTCATGATGATCGGTTTGTCAAGCTTTCTTCCGACCTTCGTTCAAGGTGTAATGGAACGTTCGCCAACCGTGGCAGGTTTTACCTTGACTGCCATGTCGATTGGCTGGCCGATTGCATCCATGGTTTCAGGTCGGCTTTTGCTGAAGATTGGATTCAAATCGACTTCTCTCCTTGGGGGCTGTTCCTTGATTATCGGGAGTTTGATCCTAGTCTGGATGAAGCCTGATGCCGGCCCGCTTTTTGCAGCGATTGGCTCTTTCTTTGTCGGTGTAGGAATGGGGCTTACTTCTACTTCATTCATTGTCGTCATTCAAAAAACGGTCAGCTGGGAAAGGCGCGGGATCGCTACGGCATCCAATATGTTCATGCGTAATTTAGGCAATACAGTAGGCGCTGCCTTACTTGGGGGCGTCATGAATACGAGACTTCATTCCTATTTGAGTGAACATGCACCAAAAGGGACGGAAGTGACGATCGATACCGCCAATAAATTATTGAACAGTGAAGAAAGGGAGTTGCTTCCTGATGCTGTCGTGAAGGTTCTGCAAGAGGGTCTCACATTGTCGTTGCACACGATTTATCTCATTGTCCTTTCCTTTTCTGTAGTTAGCTTCATATTGCTTACGAGACTTGGGAAGAATGAATAGGAATAGTAGATAAAGGCAGTCTCTTTCATGAGATTGCCTTTCATTTTTTTGTTAAGGAAAGGCAATGCGGAGGATTAATTGAAGCAATAAGGCGATCGTGACCGCATGTAAGATGAACTTAAGCTGTCGCGTAGAGATTTTCTGGGCGACACGAACGGCTAACTGCGAGCCAATCAGGGAACCGATCGTATAGTAAATCGCAATATCCCATGCAATGTTACCTGCTAGGAAATAGGTGATGAATGCAGCTGTACAGCTAATGAACGTTTGGAATCTAGTAAAGGCGAGTGATTGAAGGTATGTGGCGCCATTTCTTAAAAACGTATACATAAGCATGGTTGCCTGTCCTGGACCGAACATCCCATCGTAGACACTGATTCCGAACAAGGAAGGATACACTTTTTTGGTAAATGCCAAACCGTCTCAGAATCGGGCTTCGGCTTTTTAATGAAATTCATCACCAAGGCGATCGTCAATAAACAGATGGCCAATAAGTTCATCATCTTTTCAGAGAAAGAATTAGCCAGCAGGCCGCCACAGAAGCCGCCAAATAAGGCAGGAATCAATTTGAGTGTATCCGCGGCTTTTAGCTGTTTTTTCTTCATTAAGATATAAAAACTGGAAAATGAAGAAAACATATTGGAAAATTTGACTGAGCCAATGACCTGGTGAATCGGGAAGCCCAATAATAGAAGTGAGGCATGCCGATAAGACCTCCGCTGCCAGCAAGGGTGCCTACAAAGGAGGCTGCAAAGCTGATGACCAGCAATAAAATAATCGTCAATGGATATCACTCCGTTTCTTTTCCCTTGTATTATAAGCGGACTTTGTTGATAATTACATGTAAATAATTTTAATCATCATGATAAGAATTAATTATCAAGAGGTTGGTGTGTATGTCATTTTCAGAATTTCATCTTTTATCCGTACTAGCTCAAGAAATGAATATGAGAAAAGCGGCTGAGCGGTTGTTTGTTTCCCAACCGGCCTTATCTCAGCGTTTACAATCAATAGAAAAGGATTGGGGCTCGAAGCTATTCCTCCGTTCACAAAAAGGACTTTCGATGACGCCAGCAGGAGAAGCGGTGATCAAATTGGCCAATGAGGTGATCGAAAAAGAAGAAAAGGTGAGGGAAAGTATCCAGGCAATGGATCATGAAGTATATGGCACCTTGAAAATTGCCTGCGCCTCGATCGTCGGGCAAAATTGGCTGCCGCAAGTATTGAAGAAATTCGTCCAAAAATATCCATATGCCAAAATTTCGCTAATCACCGGCTGGAGCAGTGAGATTTTAAAGTCTTTATATGAAGGGCAAGTGCATATTGGCATCATTAGGGGAGCTCCTGATTGGAAAGGGATCAAACAGCACTTATTTACCGATATGCTCTATTTAGTCGATACTGAAATGAAGGAATTGAATCAAGTGTTCGAAACGGATCGCCCGTTCATTCAGTTTAAAAGTGATTCGAATTATTATCAGGAAATTCAGGACTGGTGGCATCGGCAATTCAAAACGACTCCAAAAAACACGATAGTCGTCGACCAAATTGAAACGTGTAAGCAGATGGTGTTCAATGGTATCGGCTATGCAATCCTGCCGGCCATCACGTTGCATGATAAGGATACGAATGTGTTCAAGATCCCGCTTTTGGATGGGCATAACCATTCTATTGAAAGAGATACGTGGCTTTGCGGATATGAATCTTCCTTCCAGCTAAAGCAAGTTCAAGCATTCACCGAAGTGGTGAAGGAACATATTCGGGAGCAAGGTATGTTATGAGTAGGGCAGCATAATAAATTAGAGCAACATACAACTTGTCTTACCAGCAGTTGTCTGGTAAATTTAAGACGAGTAATGATACATATTTAGGAGGTTTACCCGGAATGAATAAAATGGATGCAAACGAAATTATTTCTTTTATCTCAAATAGTAAAAAATCCACACCAGTCAAGGTGTATGTCAAAGGTGATTTGGAAGGCATGGATTTTGGCGCAGCTTCGAAAACTTTCATTACAGGGAATACCGGGGTCGTATTCGGTGAATGGTCTGAATTGGAAGAGGCAATCAAGGCGGCTGGAACGAAAATCGAGGATTATGTAGTCGAAAATGATCGCCGTAATTCCGCCATTCCTTTATTGGATCTAAAAGGCATCAAAGCCCGTATCGAGCCAGGTGCAATAATCCGCGACCAAGTATCGATTGGCGACAACGCGGTCATCATGATGGGTGCCTCGATTAATATTGGCTCTGTCATTGGCGAGGGTACAATGATTGACATGAATGCGATACTTGGCGGACGTGCTACTGTTGGGAAAAACTGCCACGTGGGTGCGGGTGCCGTTTTAGCAGGTGTCATCGAGCCTCCTTCCGCACAACCGGTCATATTGGAAGATGATGTGTTGATCGGAGCCAATGCGGTCGTTCTTGAAGGCGTTAAAATCGGCGAGGGTTCAGTTGTGGCTGCAGGTGCTGTCGTAACGAAAGATGTTCCTCCATACTCTGTGGCTGCTGGAATACCGGCAAAAGTCATCAAACAAATTGATGAAAAAACGAAATCGAAAACAGAGATCATGCAAGAGCTTCGCCAACTTTAATTTTTTAAGTGAATAATGTCTAAAGCGTGGATAATTTTATCCACGCTTTCTGCATAGGGAGGAAAATCAAGTGAAAATAAATCCTTTTGCCGAGATTCGGCGTGACTTGCATCAAATTCCGGAACTCGGATTCAAAGAATTCAAGACCCAACAATACTTACTCAATTACATAACGAGTTTAGGATCTGAGCGAGTGGAAATAGAAACTTGGCGAACAGGAATATTCGTGAAAGTGAAGGGTAGGAATCCTCGGAAAATGATAGGCTACAGAGCTGATATAGATGGCCTGCCGATAAAAGAAGAA
This sequence comes from Peribacillus muralis, assembly GCF_001439925.1. Classification (GTDB taxonomy): domain Bacteria; phylum Bacillota; class Bacilli; order Bacillales; family DSM-1321; genus Peribacillus; species Peribacillus muralis. Next base: position 72,624 of record NZ_LMBV01000021.1, on the reverse strand, counting down.
ACGGGCTTGCCCTTCGCCTCTGCACATGAGGGGAATATGCATGCCTGCGGCCATGATTTTCATATGAGTATCGGGTTGGGTCTGTTAACCCGTTTTTGCGAAAATCCGATCGATGATGACTTACTATTCATTTTCCAGCCGGCGGAAGAAGGACCTGGTGGCGCTGAGCCGATGCTTAAATCGGATACGATGTTAAAATGGAAGCCGGATATGATCCTTGCTTTGCATATTGCTCCGGAATATCCAGTAGGGACGATTGCCGTAAAGGAAGGGCTTTTGTTTGCCAATACATCAGAATTATTCATTGATCTTAAAGGGAAAGGAGGACATGCCGCATACCCTCATGAAACGAGGGACATGGTCATCGCGGCCTGTTCTCTTGTCGGGCAGTTACAAACGGTCGTTTCCCGGAATGTCAATCCACTTGATTCAGCCGTCATAACCGTCGGTAAAATCACCGGAGGCACCGTCCAAAATGTTATAGCGGAGACTGCGCGTCTAGAAGGCACAATACGCACGCTTAATCCTGAAACGATGGTTAAGGTCAAGTCGAGAATAAAAGCGCTTGTCGAGGGCGTGAGAGTTGGCTATGAATGCCTTGCGGAAATAGATTATGGGGCTATGTACCATCAAGTATATAATGATGAACGGTTGACAAAGGAATTCATGGAGTTTACAGAGGCGTCAGCTGATGTTCGTTTGCATCGCTGTACGGAAGCGATGACTGGTGAGGATTTTGGTTATATGTTAAAGGAAATACCTGGTTTCATGTTTTGGCTTGGGGTTTCATCGCAATTCGGATTGCACCACGCTAAGTTGAATCCTGATGAAAAGGCGATAGAAATTGCCATCAATCATATAGCAGACTATTTAATGTTAAAGGGAAACGAAGCTTAAGGTTTATATGACACTCGGAGTGAATGAATGATGTTGGAGGGTTTATAGTGAAAAAAGAATTTGCTGTGATTGGACTTGGCCGTTTTGGCGGCAGTATAGTTAGGGCATTGGCTGAAGAAGGATTAGGAGTGCTGGCCATTGATGCCGATGAAGATCGAGTCAATGAATTCGCACGGATCGCTTCACATGCCGTAGTTGGAGATACGACAGATGAAAATGTACTGAGAAACTTGGGAATTCGTAATTTCGATCACGTCATTGTAGCAATAGGCGAGAATATTCAGGCAAGTATATTGACGACACTCATCCTTAAGGAGCTGGGAGTCGGCAATGTTACGGTAAAAGCACAAAACGATTATCACGAGAAGGTACTTCGGAAAATCGGTGCCGATAATGTTGTGCACCCTGAACGTGACATGGGGAGAAGGATCGCCCATAATATCGTTTCCAATAATATACTTGACTATTTGGAGCTGTCCGATGAACATTCCATCGTCGAAATAGTTGCAAGCCAAAAGATGAATGGAAACTCCATAATTGACCTCGATATCCGTGCCCACTATGGCCTGAATATTGTCGCGATAAAAAGGGGCAATGAAATCAATGTCTCGCCTCAGGCGAACGACTTGATTCATAAGGGTGATATATTGATCGTAATTGGAGCGGATTCCGATATAAATCGTTTTGAAAAGAAAATCGTGGAATAAGGAAGAGTCGTGCCAAAACATCTTAAATGAACAGAAAAACCCCAGCCATTTCATGGCTGGGGTTTTTCTTGTTCATTGTACTTCCATGATGATCGGTAGGATCATCGGACGGCGTTTCGTCTTTTCATAAAGGAATGGAGACAATGTATCAGTAATTTCATTTTTAATTTCGGACCATTGTGTAGTCTTGCGATCCATCACTTTATTCAAATGCTTGGTAATCAAGGATTGAGCATCGCTGATCAGATCTCCTGATTCCCTCATATAAACGAATCCGCGTGAGATGATGTCGGGACCCGAAGCAATTTTGAATTCCTTCATGTTGATGCTGACAACGACGACGACAAGGCCTTCTTCAGACAGGATGCGACGATCGCGTAAAACGATGTTACCGATATCCCCGATGCCGCTTCCATCGATGTAAACGGAACCTGAAGGGATTTTGCCAGCGATTTGTGCTGTATTTTCACTTAAAGAAAGCACTTCACCGTTATCCATGATGAAGCAGTTTTCCTCTGGAACTCCACAGTCGACTGCATGGCGTGCATGGAGTTTTTGCATCCGGTACTCACCATGGATAGGCATGAAGAATTTCGGCTTGATTAAGCGAAGCATAAGCTTTTGTTCCTGCTGCCCGCCATGTCCTGATGTATGGATATCATTCAATGGGCCTGAAATGACTTCTGCACCAGCGCGATATAATTGATTGATCGTTCTGGAAACACTGATCGTATTCCCTGGAATAGGTGATGAAGAAAATACGACTGTATCCCCAGGAATGATTTGGATTTGACGATGTGTTCCATTAGCAATCCTCGAAAGGGCGGCCATTGGTTCACCTTGGCTGCCTGTACAAAGGATGGTGACTTTGTTCGCAGGCATGCGATTTAGTTGCTGTACATCAATGAATGTATCCTTAGGTGCCACGATATAGCCAAGATCCTGGCCTATTGATATGGCAGAATCCATGCTGCGTCCAAAAACGGCTATTTTACGGCCGTTTGCCACTGCAGCCTCCACCACTTGTTGAAGACGGTGGATGTTCGAAGCGAATGTTGCAAAAATGATCCGGCCGTCGACCTTACGGAAAATGTCTTGAATGGTATCGCCGACGCGGCTTTCGGACATCGTGAAATTCTGTACCTCACTATTTGTGCTATCCGAGAGCAAGCACAATACGCCTTCTTTACCGATCTCAGCCATCTTGGTCAAGTTGGCTGGTTCACCCACTGGAGTGAAGTCGAACTTAAAATCACCAGTATGGACGATTTGGCCAGGTGGCGTCTTTACAACAATTCCATAAGAATCTGGGATACTATGGGTTGTCCGGAAGAAAGAAACGGAAGTTTTACGGAACTTAATCACTTCATCTTCACTAATTTCAATCATCGTCGTCTGACGTAAAAGGCCGTGTTCTTCCAATTTATTGCGAAGCAACCCAAGTGCCAGTTTCCCGCCGTAAACAGGTACATTCACTTTTCTAAGTAAATATGGAATCCCGCCAATATGGTCTTCATGTCCATGCGTAATGAAGACGCCTTTAATTTTATCTACATTTTTCTCTAAATAGCTGTAGTCTGGAATCACATAGTCAATACCGAGAAGCTCATCTTCCGGAAATTTAATTCCAGCATCAATGACGATGATCTCATCTTGAAACTGAACCGCATATGTGTTCTTACCGATTTCGCCTAAACCGCCCAGGGCGAATACAGCTGTTTGATCATTTTTTACGAATTTCATAAATTATAGCTCCAATACTTTGTAATCTTCATTTTGTTTTTCATAGTCTAAATATGCTCCGGTTACGGGTAGTACGATTTCTACGTTATAAGGTTCTTCTTTTAGTTTTAAACGAACGTCACGAACGGATTCACCTTCGACAAACATTGTTTTAGTATTCTCCCTGATGGGAACCTCTGATATGGTTACTTGATAGTATACCTTAAAAACCATTTTAATCTCTCCTCACTTGTGTGCATTGCTTTTTTCATTATATATAAAAACAACAATTTTTACATGTTTTTCAACATCATGTAAAAATAAACCCAGCTCCGCCAAAAAAACGGAAGGGGTTTTGCTGAACTAAATATACTAATGTCTGACAAAGTATATAAAAAAATAGATCGCCGGTTCGTTTAGTCCTCTATCCTCTATCCTATCCGTTTTTACTACGTGTAAAACTTAAATCGGCTAATAAAGTTTCGGACAGCTCATTTTCTGGCGATTTCAGCTTATCTCAATTACTGAAAATCATTACCGTTTTCTTTCTTGTTTTTTAAAGTCGCGCTATTGCAGCGCTTAAAAAGAATAACGGTTCATATTCAAAGCAAAATATGTATGATAGCCATTGGCTATCATATTGCCAATGGAAAGAATGCTTAACAAGAACTTTACAACAAGGAAGAAGCCCTCCGCAAGTTTTTGAAGGGCTGTCCGAAAAAAATTCGCAAATGGATGACGGCCATGGCAAGACATGAATGGCGGATCATGCGATGGATTTTTTTCTTAAAAGATCATTCCACTGTTTTACAAGCTTTTTACGAAGCTTTTTTAACATGGCGATCACACTCCCTTAGTTATTATTGTATAGGATTATTCCATAATGTAAATATCTCTTTACAAGTACTTGGCCCATTTTCAAAAAAAGGCTCGTTGAATGGGTAACTAAATTCAAAGGAAGGAAGGGGGAAATGGGAGATGAAGGTCGAGTTAGGAACTCTTAATAGTAGTGTATGCACATTCTTGAATAAAAAACGTGACTTTGAGTGGAATTTGAGACAGTTACTTGACTTATCATGATGACAATTATTAAATGGGTACATATTAGTTAAGGATAAATCGAATGAATTGGAAGTGAATGATTAGTGAAAATCGTATTTTTTGATATTGACGGCACATTGCTGGATCATGAAAAAAAGTTACCTGCCTCAACGAAAAAAGCCATTAAGCAATTGCAGGATAACGGGGTTTTTGTTGCGATAGCAACAGGAAGGGCTCCGTTCATGTTCGAGTCATTGAGAGATGAGCTCGGCATTGATACATTCGTTAGTTTCAATGGGCAATATGTCGTTTTTGAAGGGAAAGTCGTTTATAAAAATCCATTGAACAAATCAGAGGTAAGGAAGCTTCACGAACATGCTGAAAAACATGAAATCCCGATTGTCTTCATGAATGGAGAGACGATGAAATCCAGTGTGCCTCATCATGGCCGAATCGAAGAAGCTTTAAGCACCCTGAAGTTCCCCCACCCTGAGCATGCGGCCGATTTTTATGAGGACAATGATATATATCAGGCATTATTATTTTGCTCCGAAGATGAAGAAGGGAATTATGTAGGGAAATATGATGACTTCCATTTCATCAGGTGGCATACGTACTCTACGGACGTACTTCCGTTTGGTGGTTCAAAAGCAGAAGGCATAAAAATACTAATGGAAAAAGTCGGCTTTGCTCTCGAGGATGTCTATGCCTTTGGTGATGGGTTAAATGATATCGAAATGCTAAAAGTGGCGGGCTATGGCGTGGCGATGGGGAATGCCGGTCAACTTGTGAAGCAGGAAGCCGATTTTGTAACGAAAGATGTCGACGAGGATGGCATATTGTTTGGCTTGAAGGAACTTGGACTCATTTAAAAATAAAAACTCCCGTCGGCTAACAGACGGGAGTTTTTCACAGGAAAATGGTCATCGTTCCACCGCAATCGAATTGTCCGGGACGGTATAAGGTTCTTCCTGATTGATATGATCATAAAACATGATTCCATTCAGGTGATCGATTTCATGTTGAAAGCAAATTGCAGGGATGCCCTTTAACCGAAGTTGGATCGAGTTTCCCGCCAAGTCCGTACCTACAACCGTAATTCGAGCATAACGTGGTACATAGCCGGAAACGGGCCGATTAACGGAAAGACACCCTTCTCCTGTTGTCAAGTAGGCTTTCTCCACTGAATGGCTTAGGAGCTTAGGATTGAAGAGCGCATAGCTGTAGAGCTTATCATCTTGATCTCTTAAATGGACAGCAATCATCCTTTTTGAAACATTCACCTGTGGTGCGGCCAAGCCAATTCCTGCCCTTAACCCATATAGAGCGGCAATATCAGGTTTCTGGCTGTTTTGGACATATTCCATCAAGCTGGCTAAAAGTTGCTTATCAGCATCTGATGCCGGGAGTGGAACCTCCATAGCGACCTTCCGTAAAATAGGATCGTCTTCTTTAACGAAATCATCCATAGTAAGCATCGTTTTTCACCCCCATATAGATTGTTATGATATGTATAAGGTTATTTTAACAAAAAACATGAAGAAAGTTAATGGTTGGGCCGATCTAAAGAGAATGGGATAGGGAGGGAATCCGGGGATACCCGCCCTCCCACCCCATACATTTTTTCAAGTTGAAGTCGAATTAAAAAATACATCTTTTTTCGTGAATCAGGGGTAAATGGATAACATTTCGGGTAAAGGTAAAGGTGATTATCTGTTTAGCATAAGCAAGCGCCGACGATGATGAGCAGAATGAAAAGGACAATGATTATGGCAAAGCCGCTTCCAAAGCCACCGCCACCACATTGCTCACCATAACCATAGCTGGGTGCAACGTTTACCGGATAACAACATTCCTGGTTGTAACCTCCATACATAATTTCATACCTCCGTATTTGTATTGTTTTTAAAGCTGACCACTCTGATTAGAAACGGTCCCTACAGCCTATGCAGTATGGTTTAAAGGGTGTAGGCTAACGCCCAGTAATGAAAAAATCCTGTTTCGAATATGTTTTAGTACGAGTGTCTACCGCTGCTGCTTTAACAGGTATTGTTTAGAAATATGAATCTTCGAAGAACTATCAGAAGGAGCTGTCTATATTGAAGCGTATTGGCCCAATTGTTATTTTACTTCTTTTCACTTTAGTGATGATGACCGGTTGTTTAAATGGTTCGCCGGAAGAAAGAATCCACAACATCCTAGAAAAAACAGCAGAAAAAGAAAAAGATTTCAACAACAATCAAGAGCCGCTTAATGACTTGGAGAAAAAAGAAAAAGAACAGTACGAGAAAATCATTAAACTTGGCATGGATGAATATGAACAAATCGTAAAGCTATCAGATGAAGCTACCAAGAATCTTGATCAACGCGAAGATATAATCGAAAAGGAACAAAGCAGTATGCAATCCTCGAAAAAAGAATTCAAAAAGATAGATGAGCAAATCGGCAAGATAGAGGATGAAAAAATTAAAAAAGATGTGACTGAAATGAAAAAGGTCATGAATGAACGTTATAGTTCTTACGACAGCTTATATGAAGCCTACCAGCAAAGCGTGGCTTATGATCGTGAATTATATGATCTGTTTAAAAAAGAAGATCTAAAAATGGATGAACTGCAAGGTCAAATCAAGAAAATCAATACCTCGTATTCAAAGGTCTTGAAAGCCAATAAGCAATTTAACGCCTTAACGGAAAAATCCAATCAAAAAAAAGAAAGTTTTTATGACAGTTCAGGCATAAAAATGGCTGATTCAACAAAAGAATAAATACTGATGGGCTGTGATTCTCACTCGCAGCCCCTTTTTTTTGGTCGGATCCGAATAGCACATGTGAAATTACTGAATAATAATTCCAGCAAATGAGAATATTCGACTGCCTGTACTAAAAAAATTCGAAAGCGGAAATTCTAACAGCAGATTGGAATGAAAGCGTTTGAAGCTTTTATCGGAATATTCATATAAATTTTACGAAATGCCTTTAGTTCAAGGGGTTTAAGATTCGCAGGATTGTGTGGGCGACAGCAAATGTTATCCTTTGGCATTCCTAAAACGAAAGATAGGTCAATTTTAATGATACAGTTATAAAGATGAAACTGATACAGAGGGGTGAATTCCGTCCTGTAAGATCGATAACTTCGAAAGAATAAGCAACTTCAATACATTGACTGTTGCCAATTCATCTTGTAAATTAATATTTAGATATCCCTTGTATCATTTTCCTTGATTTTTTTTATGGTACAGACTAAGATTGAAGCATATTAAGCGTATCCACGTTTGAGGGATTGGTCTTAAGGGGAAAATAATTCAATGGATTGTTGAAGAAGCTATAAAGTAAACTGTTTCTGCTTTATAGAATGATAATTACAAACCTTTTTAATGAAAGGATGAGGTGCCAAATGGCTCAAAAAACTAAACAAGCCAAATTTAATGTTCAAGATCAGCTTAAGAAAGTGGAAGAACAATTTGAAACTTTTCAGATTATAAACGAAGAGGGAGAGGTCGTTAATGAAGCGGCAATGCCTGATTTAAGCGATGAGCAGTTGCAGGAACTAATGCGTCGTATGGTTTATACACGTATCTTGGATCAACGTTCAATCTCATTGAATCGCCAAGGACGTTTAGGATTCTATGCACCAACAGCCGGTCAAGAGGCTTCTCAAATCGCCTCCCAGTATGCTTTGGAGAAAGAGGATTTCATTCTTCCTGGCTATCGTGATGTGCCGCAAATCGTTTGGCATGGTCTGCCGTTATGGCAAGCATTCCTATTCTCTCGCGGACATTTCAAAGGTAATCAAATGCCTGAGGATGTTAATGTCATTTCACCGCAAATCATTATCGGTGCTCAATATATCCAAGCTGCAGGCGTAGCGCTTGGAATGAAGAAACGCGGTAAAAAAGCGGTAGCGATCACTTATACAGGTGATGGTGGAACTTCACAAGGTGATTTCTATGAAGGAATCAACTTTGCAGGTGCATTTAAAGCGCCAGCTATTTTCATCGTGCAAAATAACCGTTTCGCGATCTCAACTCCTGTTGATTTGCAATCAGCGGCGAAAACATTGGCTCAAAAGGGTGTGGCTGCAGGTATTCCTGGAATCCAGGTTGATGGTATGGATGCGTTGGCCGTCTATACAGCCGTTAAGGAAGCCCGTGAACGTGCAATTAATGGCGAAGGCCCTACACTGATCGAAACATTGACGTACCGTTATGGACCACATACGATGGCTGGAGACGATCCGACCCGTTACCGTACATCCGACATGGATAATGAGTGGGAACTGAAAGATCCATTGGTTCGTTTCCGTAAGTTCTTGGAAAACAAAAAACTTTGGAATGAAGAATTAGAGAACGAAACGATAGAAAAAGCTAAAGAAGATATTAAAGAAGCAATCAAAAAGGCTGATGCAGAACCGAAGCAAAAGGTTACTGACCTTATTGAAAACATGTTTGAAGAAATGCCTTATAACCTTAAAGAGCAATATGAAATTTATAAAGAGAAGGAGTCGAAGTAAGCCATGGCTCAATTGACGATGATCCAAGCAATTACAGAAGCATTACGTACAGAACTTAAAAACGACGAAAACGTACTCGTTTTTGGAGAAGATGTTGGTCTTAATGGTGGAGTTTTCCGTGCTACGGAAAATCTTCAAAAAGAATTCGGCGAAGATCGGGTATTTGATACTCCTCTTGCTGAATCTGGAATCGGTGGTTTAGCGGTCGGTCTTTCTTTACAAGGTTTCCGTCCTGTTCCTGAAATTCAATTCTTCGGATTCATATATGAAGTAATGGACTCCGTAAGCGGTCAGCTTGCCCGTATGCGTTACCGTTCAGGCGGTCGTTACAATGCGCCGGTTACAATTCGTTCACCATTCGGAGGCGGAGTGCATACACCGGAAATGCATGCGGATAGCTTAGAAGGTTTAATGGCTCAGCAACCAGGATTAAAGGTGGTTATTCCTTCAACTCCTTACGATGCAAAAGGCTTATTGATTTCAGCGATTCGTGATAATGATCCTGTCATTTTCCTTGAGCATATGAAATTGTACCGCTCATTCCGTCAGGAAGTGCCTGAAGAAGAGTATACGATTCCGTTAGGAAAAGCGGATGTGAAAAGAGAAGGAACGGATTTATCCATCATAACTTATGGTGCAATGGTACAGGAATCCATCAAGGCAGCGGAAGAATTGGCTAAGGATGGTCATTCGGTTGAGGTTGTCGACTTAAGGACTGTATCTCCACTTGATATTGAGACAATCATTGCTTCAGTAGAAAAAACGGGACGCGCTATCGTTGTCCAAGAAGCACAGAAGCAAGCTGGCATAGCAGCAAATGTGGTCTCCGAAATTAACGAACGTGCCATTTTGAGCCTGGATGCTCCTGTATTGCGAGTGGCGGCTGCTGATACGGTATTCCCGTTCTCTCAAGCTGAAACGGTATGGCTCCCTAATTATAAAGACATTATGGAAACGGCGACTAAAGTCTTAAAGTTTTAACTTAATCTAAAGTAAAGCGAATGAAAGTGCTTGCTTGAGAAAGAATTAGCATTAATGACAATGCAAGATAAAGGACTTTATTCAAAGCACTAAGTATGATTTAATATAGGAGGTTGAACTCAGTGGCATTCCAATTTAGACTCCCAGATATCGGAGAAGGTATACACGAAGGTGAAATAGTGAAATGGTTTGTAAAACCAGGAGATAAGATTCAAGAAGATGACGTGCTTTGCGAGGTTCAAAACGATAAAGCCGTTGTAGAAATTCCATCACCTGTTGAAGGTACAGTGGAAGAAATCCTTGTTGAAGAAGGAACGGTTGCCGTTGTTGGTGATGTTCTTGTGAAATTCGATGCTCCAGGTTATGAAGATCTTCAGTTTAAAGGGGATCATGGAGACGAAGCGAAGGCAGAAGGCGAGAAGAATACGGAGGCTCAGGTTCAAGCTACTGCTGAAGCTGGACAAGAAGTCAAAAAAGAGGCTGCTCCGGACCAAGCTAATAGTGCAGAAACGGGCGCGGGAGCACAACCAGCGGTTGAGGTTGATCCTTCACGACGTATCATCGCCATGCCTTCTGTCAGAAAATATGCACGCGAACAAGGGGTAAATATTCGTGAGATCTCTGGTTCTGGGGATAACGGCCGCATCATGAAAGAAGACATCGATGCTTTCAAAAACGGCAAATCCGCTCCACAGCAACCAGCAGCTCAAAGTGAAGCTTCACAACAACAAAGTGATAAGGAAACGACTGAAAAAGCAAAAGTGTCAATTCCAGAAGGGCAATATCCTGAAACTCGCGAGAAAATGAGCGGCATGAGAAAAGCGATCGCAAAAGCGATGGTTAAATCCAAGCAGACGGCTCCACATGTAACATTGATGGATGAAGTCGATGTGACGCTACTCGTCGCTCACCGCAAGAAATTCAAGGATGTTGCTGCTGCAAAAGGAATCAAGCTTACATTCCTTCCTTATGTTGTTAAAGCGTTAACTAGTGCATTACGTGAATTCCCTATGCTTAACACATCATTTGATGACGAAGCTAGTGAGATCATCCATAAACACTATTACAATATCGGAATCGCGGCAGACACAGACAAAGGCTTGCTCGTTCCTGTTGTTAAAGATGCAGATCGTAAATCACCTTTTGCCATTTCACAAGAAATTAATGAATTAGCGACAAAAGCTCGTGATGGAAAATTGGCTCCTAACGAAATGAAAGGTGCTTCATGCTCGATCACGAATATCGGTTCCGCAGGCGGCCAATGGTTCACACCTGTAATCAATCACCCAGAAGTTGCCATTCTAGGGATTGGACGCATTGCCGAAAAAGCAATTGTACGCGACGGGGAAATTATCGCCGCTCCAGTTCTGGCATTATCACTGAGCTTTGATCACCGCATGATTGATGGAGCAACTGCTCAAAATGCATTGAATCATATCAAAAAGTTATTGAACGACCCAGAATTATTGTTAATGGAGGCGTAAATAATGGTTGTAGGAGATTTTCCAATCGAAACAGATACTTTAGTGATCGGTTCAGGCCCAGGGGGATATGTTGCAGCAATTCGTGCAGCACAGCTTGGACAAAAAGTAACGGTCGTTGAAAAAGGAACAATCGGCGGGGTTTGTTTGAATGTAGGCTGTATCCCATCGAAGGCGCTAATTTCGGCGGGACACCGTTTCCATGAAGCTCAGCATTCAGAAGACATGGGAATCTTTGCAGAAAAAGTTTCTGTTGATTTTTCTAAAGTGCAAGCTTGGAAAGGCACGGTTGTAAAAAAATTAACGGGCGGCGTTAGCGGCCTGCTAAAAGGCAATAATGTGGAGGTTGTAACAGGCGAAGCTTATTTCGTTGATGAAAACAGCATCCGTGTTATGAATGAAGACTCAGCCCAAACTTATACATTTAAAAACGCGATCATCGCTACTGGTTCATCGCCAATCGAGATTCCGTCGTTTAAATATACAAAACGCGTAATTAACTCCACTGGTGCCCTTGCTTTGGAAGAAGTTCCAAAATCAATGGTGGTAATCGGCGGCGGGTACATTGGTACTGAGCTTGGAGGAGCATTCGCAAGCTTTGGCACTAAAGTGACGATTCTTGAAGGTACGGAAGAAATCCTTTCAGCTGGTTTTGAAAAACAAATGGCAGCTCTTGTTAAGCGTAACCTTAAAAACAAAGGTGCTGAAATTGTAACGAAAGCAAATGCTAAAGGCGTGGAAGAAACCGAAACAGGCGTAACCGTTACTTATGAAGCAAAAGGCGAAGAGAAAAAAGTCGAAGCTGATTACGTATTGGTAACTGTGGGACGTCGTCCTAATACTGCCGAAATCGGTATTGAACAAGTCGGAATCAAAATGACGGATCGCGGTTTGATCGAAACGGATAAACAATGCCGTACAAGCGTGAAAAACATCTATGCGATCGGTGATATCGTTTCTGGACCTCAATTGGCTCATAAAGCTTCTTATGAAGGTAAGATTGCAGCTGAGGCTATTGCTGGACATTCTTCAGAAATCGACTACCTTGCCATTCCGGCTGTTGTATTCTCTGAACCGGAACTTGCTTCTGTCGGTTATAATGAAAAAGAAGCGAAGGAAGCTGGAATTGAAGCGCTTGCTTCTAAGTTCCCATTCGCTGCAAATGGACGTGCTCTATCTTTAAACAATACAGACGGATTTGTGAAGTTAATTACTCGCAAAGAAGACGGATTGGTTATTGGAGCACAAATCGCAGGACCAAACGCATCTGATATGATCGCGGAACTTGGTTTGGCTATCGAAGCAGGAATGACTGCCGAAGATATCGCGATGACAATCCATGCGCATCCAACTTTAGGGGAAATTACAATGGAAGCTGCTGAAGTGGCCCTTGGAACTCCTATTCACATCATTAAATAATTTTTATTGTTCGTAGCGTGCTGCCTCCTGCAGCACGCTTTTTTCGTTGTCTTGGTTCACGGCAAATAGATTTTCTTTACACTATTTAAATGAAAAGGACAAAATGGGCATAAGCTATACAAAGGTCTTTTTACTTTTTTTCTCCAATAGGTTTGAAAATGGATAAAGAGGATAAAAAATAAGATGAGCAATGTACGGAACATATATTTATTGCTTATGTCATGATTAGGCCTGATGTATTCAAAAAAATGGGGTGGATCACTTGAAAAATTATCTGGTAATCCTCTTTCAACTAATCGTATGGAGCGGCTATACACTGGTTGAATGGCTTTCCGTTAATGATCGGTTTGTCTTCAAGGTATTCATGTTTTTGGTTTTTTCGTATTTAGCGATCTACATTGGTAAAACAATTTTGAAATCCAATAAGAGAACCATGCTTGTTACTGTCATCAGTCTATTATGCTACGGGCTGTTACAAATCCTTTTGGAAACGCTAGTTCCCGTTTATTGAAATCAGGTTTGCTAAGACACACCAAACCACGGAGGTATCATGATCAACAAAGTTTTGGTTTTATTCACGAGTGTTGCACTTTTATTAATCGGGTGTACTGGCCAAGATTCCAATCACGCAAAAGAGAATCACAAAAGCGTGGAAACGGCAGCATCCGCCCAAGATGAGGGCCAGCGAGAGAAAGAAGAGCAGGAAGAAGCACCAAAGGCGGCAAATACGGAAGAGAAGGTTAAGGCAGAGTACAGAGTCAATAAAGATACTTGGTCATTTGAGCCGATTGGCGATGCGGATCCGAAGGTTGTCTTGTTAACATTCGATGATGCTCCTGATAAATATTCGCTAGAAATTGCCAAAACCCTGCATCGACTTAAGGTTCCGGCGATATTTTTCGTCAATGGTCATTTTCTTGAAAATGATGCAAATAAAGCGATGCTGAAGGAAATTCATGAATTAGGTTTTCCCATCGGTAACCATACATATTCTCATGTGAATTTAACGGAATTGACTGAAAAAGAACAAGAGAGGGAAATCGTTAAATTGAATAATTTAGTTGAGGGGATTATCGGGGAACGCCCTAAATATTTCAGGGCGCCGTTTGGATCGAATACCAATCATTCGAAGGAAGTTGCTGGAAAAGAAAAAATGTTGGTCATGAATTGGACATATGGATATGATTGGGAAAAAGAATATCAGGATAAAAATGCATTAACAGAAATCATGCTGAACAGTCCTTATTTAGGAAACGGTGCCAACCTATTGATGCATGACCGAAAATGGACGAGTGAAGCGATAGAGGATATTGTGAAAGGTTTTCAAAAGAAAGGCTATGAAATTCTTGATCCAAACTTGATTGAAACGCCTGCATGAGCTGACTTTTTGCTTTTGCAGGTTTTTCATTTCCTAGGATAATAGTACATAACCCGTTGATTAAAGAGATGGAGCTGAGCCTGTAACTTCTTTGCGAGGAACTTGCATAATTCATTCGCTTTCCCTTTATCGCCGAAGGTTGCCGTTTCAGGAAGGGTGAATTGAATATATGATTGGATTCGCTCCAGCCCATCTTCATCCTTAACGATTTCCTGATCTACACCAATCAAAATCATATGGTAACGATCTTCTTTCGCTTGGAGATATATCGCCTTGTCTTTCATTTTCTCAGGTTCTTTCATTTCATAAGGAAATGCTTTTTTGTCGTAGTCCCAATCCAATTGCTTTCCGGTTTTAGCCGTGATCATTTGATAATAGGAAAGCAATTCTTTTACATCTTCAATGGTTATGGTCGCTTTAACCGACTCGGGAACGAGCTTGATATACGCATTTTCTGTCATTTGGCGCCTCCTTGTTCCATAGGTTTTACCTACATATTAACATTTTATGGTGGATTTATATACCTAACTATATGTAAGTTCCATGGTAAAATTACTTTTCCCCTTTTTTCGGTTAGAACGGAAAGGGGCGCAAACAGCTAAAACAAAGGTGATTGCCCCAATTTCAGCGCGGGTCAGGGTTGCGATATATGTACGAAGTTTTTTTAATATGTCATACTTTTTAACTTGAAATTCAAAATGTGTTATATTATAATTCATTTAAAGCGGTTACATTCATGAAATGGAGCATACAATATAGAGGGAAGGGGTTGTAAAAATGGGAACTATCGTATGTCAAACTTGCAATAGCACGATTGAACATTTTGAAGATGAAAAAGTAAGTGTGCTTTATACACACAATCACAACTGCCAATGCTGTGAAACAGCTGCCTCTAAGAAATAATATGGAAAACCTTTTGTAAGATTAATAGAATTCAAGAGTGCTCCAGGACTTTTAGTCTGGAGCACTTTTTTTTGAAATCGATTGTCTAAGCTGCCTTGCCCAATTTTTTGACATGACTATATAAAAAAACCAAGGCGTTTAACTGCCTTGGTTTGCGAATTCAATCAGTTTTTAATGATGCGTAAATATTTTATCTCTGGATCCTCTGGACCTTGCACAGGCAGGCCAGCCTCGATATTTTTTTTGATATAACTGATATTATCTTCCGTAATCAGCTCACCAGGAATAAAGATCGGGATACCCGGAGGATAGACCATGATGAATTCAGCACTGATTTTTCCGACCGATTCCTCGATTGGAACCACTTCGGTCTCTGCATAAAAAGCCTCCCTTGGCGATAGCGCAAGCGGTGGAGTATCTGGGAGCAGGACTTCGATTTTTTCATGTTCGGCGGCCATTTCCTTAAACTCATCCGAAAGGTCCTTAAGGGCAGCGATCAGCAGGTCCGCTTCCGTTTTGGAGTCTCCTGGTGTAATTAAACAAAGGATATTATACAAGTCGGAAAGTTCCACTTCGATATTATGCTTCTCACGTAGCCATTTCTCGACGTCGTATCCGGTAATGTTTAATTCCTTGATCGAAATGATCAGCTTTGTAGGGTCATAACTGAAGGCAGCTTTACTGCCGAGAATCTCACTGCCGACACAATATAAATAAGGGATATCATTGACGGCCTCCCGGATGTACCCTGCGAGATTGATGGCGTCATCGATCATTTGCCTGCCTACGGTGGCAAGCTGTCTTCTAGCCGTATCCAGAGAAGCTAGAAGGATGTAGGAGGTTGAGGTGGTAGTGAGCATGCTCAAAATAGATTGCACCCGGTTTGCAGAAACCAATCCATCTCTCACATTTAAAACCGAACTTCCCGTAAGCGATCCTCCAAGTTTATGAACACTCGTTGCGGCCATATCCGCTCCAGCCTGCATGGCCGACATTGGCAAGTCTTCATGGAAGTGAATATGGACTCCATGTGCTTCATCAACCAGGACTGGAATTTCGTAGGAATGAGCCATTTCGACGATTTTTTGCAAATCGGCGGAAATGCCGAAATAGGTAGGATTGATGACTAGCAACCCTTTTGCATCACTATGTTCCTTTAATGTTTTTTCGACGGCATCGATGGCGATACCGTGTGAAATGCCCAACTCTTTATCTATTTCAGGGTTGATGAAAACGGGAACCGCTCCGGAAAAGACGATCGCAGACATGACGGATTTATGTACGTTCCGTGGAACGATGATTTTATCCCCAGGACTGCAGACCGTCATGACCATCGTCATGATCGCTCCGCTTGTTCCTTGAACGGAAAAGAACGTGTGATCGGCACCGAAAGCCTTGGCAGCAAGGTCTTGTGCTTGTTTAATGATCCCTTTCGGCTGGTGGAGATCATCGAGTGGTGCAATATTGATCAAATCTATGGATAATGCATTTTCTCCAATAAAATTACGGAAATCAATGTCCATTCCTTTTCCTTTTTTATGACCAGGAATATGGAATTGAACGGGATTTTTTTTGGCATGCTGCAATAAGGCAGTGTATAAGGGTGTTTCATTCTGTGACAATTATTTGTGGCCCCTTTTCAATATAGTAGGTACGAAATATGGGGGAGGATGACTCCCTCTATAATGACCGAGCGTTTCTCCGCTTTCGCAACGTTAGTTAGCTTATGGAAAGACATAAAACAAATGAATTATAGCACGTCTTGTAATAAATGCCTAGCATCAATTTACCTTCCTGAAATGAAAAATCATCTTGTTTCTAGGTTGATTGGGGAAGGAGCAACCGATTAAAATTTAGCATTTACTTGGAGGGGTGTAGGATTTTTTCTTAAAGAGCTGAAAAGCGAGAAGTGTAAAAATTGATTGAGGAAACAATATTTGCCATAATGAAAATGTGCCTTTATTCAAAGAAAACTACCATAAAAAAGGGAGTGGGGAGTTTGAATTGGAATACGCGTGTGACCGACTTGCTAGGAATACATTACCCGATTGTACAAGGAGGATTGGCTCATTTAGCTTACGCAGAACTGGCAGCGGCCGTTTCGAATGCAGGAGGGCTAGGTCAGGTGACGGCGATGTCCTTGGACAGTCCAGAGCAATTGGTCAATGAAATAAGGAAAACGAAAGCATTGACGGATAAACCGTTTGGTGTGAACTTTGCAATAGGACAGCATGGAAGACCTTATGAACACATGCTGGAAGCAGCAATGAAAGAGGATATCGCAGTTGTTTCTGTGACGGGTGGAAATCCTGCACCATTTCTTGATAACGTTAAAGGTACGCCGGTAAAAAAACTGGTGCTCGTTGCTGCAAGAAGACAAGCAGAGAAGGCAGAACAGCTAGGCGCAGACGCGGTGATGGTAGTTGGTCAGGAGGGTGGAGGACATTTAGGACGTGATGATATTGGAACTTCCGTATTGATTCCCCAAGTAGTTGATTCCGTTAAAATTCCGGTCATCGCTTCCGGGGGCTTTGGTGATGGACGCGGTTTAATGGCGGCATTGGCACTTGGAGCTGAAGGGATCGAGATGGGAACCAGGTTCATTGCAGTCAAGGAGTGTGTACATGCACATGAATTATATAAAAATGCCTTGGTTTCCGGTACGGAAAATGATACCGTTGTCATTAAGCGGTCAATCGGTGCACCGGCCCGGGTAATCGCAAATGGCTGGACTGATAAAATTCTTGAAATTGAAAAAGAAAACGGTGGATATGAGCAATTGAAGGAGTACATAAGTGGCAAAGCGAACCAGCGTTATATCCATGATGGTGTTGAAGAAGAAGGATATGCCTGGGCTGGACAAGTGATGGGTCTGATACATGATGTACCGACGACAGCTGAGCTATTCAGCCGAATCATCGGCCAAGCTGAGGCAATTCGCTCGAAATGGACAGACTAAAAGGTAATAGTCTCCCGGACAACAGGATTAAACAATCTAGAAGGAGTGTGTATAAGGTATGGATTATCAATATCCAATGGACCTTGATTGGTCAACGGACGAAATCGTCGATGTAATTAAATTTTTTGAAGCGGTGGAAAAGGCTTACGAGAATAAGATACAAAAGGAAGCATTCATGAAAGTCTACCGCAGATTCAAGGAAATAGTACCGGGAAAAGCGGATGAAAAGAAATATACGGATGAGTTCGAGTCGGTCAGCACTTATTCGGCCTATCAAGTCATTAAGAAGGCAAAGGGACTTGAGGACGGCGACTGGCTTAAAATGAAATGAAGAACATAAAATTATTTGAAAACTTTATTGACTTACTGCAAAGATTGTTTTAACATAATAACCAAGAAAAAGATAAAGGCTGTGACGAAGAAAAGTACCTTAAATGCTGTTCTGCAGAGAGCCAGTGGTTGCTGAAAACTGGTGTACGAATTTAAGCGAATGGACTTCCGAGCCCCAAACCGAAACGGATGGCCGGAGTAGGCTTTGGCGATTATCTCATCGTTAATGGAGATAGGCATGGGAAGAATCATGCCGTAAAGTGAGCTAAATTAGCTAATTAAGGTGGTACCACGGGTTCCTCGTCCTTTGGATGAGGGGCCTTTTTGCGTTTTTTGAAATTGATAATTAAATCTATGATTAAGAGTAGTAATCCTTTTAGATTCGTCACAGAGAACCGGGATAGGTGGAAACCGGTACGATACAAAAGGATGAATGGACTTATGAGTGGTTTCTTGAAATAAGTAGGGAAACCCGGCTTCCGCCGTTATAGGGGTTGGCAGGAAATTTCGATTTCCTGCTTGAGCGGGAAAAATGCTTTGTTTTTCCAACTTGAGGTGGCACCGCGGTATACCGTCCTCTGCAGGCACATATTTGTGTTTGCAGGGGATTTTTTTATGGATTTTAATTCGATTGAGGCAGAAGCGTCGGCAATTAAACCGCAAAAAGAGTTCACATGATCTTATAACAATCTGGAGGGAATTTTTGATGAACAATTTGAATGAAAAAAAGCTGCTTCGCTTCAAAATGGAAACTATTGAAGGCGATATTCATACACCGATCGCCATATTTCAGAAATTAGATGGAAAACAAAGGTTTTTATTGGAGAGCTCGAATTCCCATCATGACAATGGACGTTATTCGTACTTAGGTTCGAATCCATATCTGGAGGTAACGTCACTTGCTGGCCACGTATATGTAAAAGATACCGAGACAGGTGGGCAGATCGTAAAGAACACAAACATCATTGAGTTTCTGAAAAATGAATTGTTGGTGGAGATAGGGGACACCCCGGTAAATATTCCGCCATTTAACGGGGGAGCAGTAGGATATTTGGGGTATGATATCATTCGTTTATACGAAAATATCGGTTCAGTGCCTCCTGATTCTCTGCAAATGCCGGATGCTCATTTTCTCTTTTTTAAGGAACTGTATATATTCGATCATGTGCTCCAGAAGATACATCTATTGACTGCTGAGGAAGACAGTGAGAAAAGCTTGCTGCGGATGAAGGAAACAATCAATCAGACAAACAAACCATCAAAGGAAATATCGTCGGAATATTTGGAATTCGAATCGAATTTCACACAGGAAGAATTCGAGAAAATGGTACGCGAAGTTAAAGAGGCAATAGTGGCAGGAGAGGTATTCCAGGTGGTTTTATCGCAGAGGTTCAAAGCGGACTTCGATGGAAAGCCATTCGATGCATACCGTCGTCTGCGTTTAGCCAACCCCTCCCCTTATATGTTTTATATTGAATTTGGTGAATATACCATTATCGGATCTTCTCCAGAAAGCTTGATCAGTGTTTCGTCAGGGATTGTCCATGTTAACCCGATTGCCGGCACACGCCCGAGAGGAAAAACGGATGAAGAAGATAAAGGCTTTGAAAAGAGCTTGCTGATGGATGAAAAGGAACTTGCTGAACATAAGATGCTTGTTGATTTAGGAAGAAATGATCTTGGCAGGGTTTGTGAAATAGGATCGATTCACCTTACCGAGGAAATGGAAATTCAAAGGTATCAGCATGTGATGCATATTGCATCGAAAATCAGCGGAACACTTAGAGAAGGATTCACGGGTTTGGATGCACTATCTGCCTGCCTTCCTGCCGGGACAGTATCAGGCGCCCCTAAGATTCGCGCAATGGAGCTGATCAATGAATTGGAAAACTGCAAACGCGGGGTGTATTCCGGCTCGATAGGATTCGTGGGCTTTGGTGGGGACCTGGATATGGCTTTAGCGATTCGAACGATGATCATTAAAGATGGCAAGGCCTATGTACAGGCGGGGGCAGGGATTGTATATGATTCAGATCCGAAAACGGAATATGAGGAAACACAAAATAAGGCTCGCGCTTTAATGGAGGTTCACAGAAAATGATTTTATTAATTGATAATTACGACTCGTTCACTTACAACCTTTATCAATATTTAGGGGAAGTGGAGAAAGACATCATCGTGAAAAGGAATGACGAAATCACCATTGCCGAAATCGAGGATATGAATCCACTGGCAATCGTCATTTCCCCTGGCCCTGGACGGCCGGAAGATGCTGGTATCAGCATGGAAATCATTCGTCATTTTCATAAGAAGGTTCCCCTTTTGGGCATTTGCCTCGGGCATCAGGCGATTGGCGCAGCCTTTGGGGCAAATGTGGTTGGGGCACAGCATATCATGCATGGGAAAACCTCGGTTATCGAGCATGATGGTACAGGGGTATTTGTGAATCAGGACTTGCAATTCCCTGTCATGCGTTATCACTCCCTAGTAGTGGAAAGAGGAAGCCTGCCAAAAGAATTGATCGTTACGGCAGCAGCAGTGGATGATGGGGAGATCATGGCGTTACAGCATGATGAGTACCCGTTATACGGTCTGCAGTTCCATCCTGAATCCATCGGGACGAAAATCGGCAAGGAGTTATTGCATCAATTTTATAAAATTGCCGGGACCTATCAATCAGAAAAAAAACGATCCATCTTATAATTTCAAAACAACGACTGGGGGAGTTAGCGGTGAAGGAATATTTAGCAAAGTTAGCAGAGCGTCAAACATTGACGGAAGATGAGATGAGCAGAGCAGCCCAAGCGTTATTTTCTAAAGATATCACTGAAAGCGAAATGGCCGCTTTCATCATTGCCTTGAAAGCGAAAGGGGAAACGGCAGGTGAAATAGCAAGCCTTGTTAAAGTTATGAGAAAGGAAGCAAGGAGTTTCCAAACAAGCTCGCTAAGTGTAATGGACAATTGCGGTACGGGTGGTGATGGCTCACAAAGCTTCAATATAAGTACCACATCGGCCTTTGTACTGGCTGGAGCAGGAGTCAAGGTTGCCAAACATGGCAATCGCAGCATTTCAAGCAGAACGGGCAGTGCGGATGTATTGGAAGAGCTGGGGGTTAATTTGTCCTTGGAACCAGAGATGATAAAGGAACTGTTGGAGGAGAATGGGATAGCATTTCTATTTGCTCCATCCGTCCACCCTAATATTGCAAGGATCATGAAAGTGAGAAAAGAATTGAAAATCCCGACCATATTCAATTTAATCGGACCCTTGACGAATCCAGTTCAGCTTGACACCCAATTATTAGGGATAAATCGTCGTGATATGCTCGAATTATTTGCAGAAGTGCTCCGAAAATTAGGCAGAACACGCGCGATCGTCATAAATGGCGCCGGATTCATGGATGAAGCAAGCCTGCAGGGGGAAAACGCGCTCGTTCTGTTGGAGCAAGGGGATATCATCCCGTTTACACTGCATCCCGAAGAGGTGGATCTGCCCGTGTACGATAACGGTCAAATCAGGGGCGGCGATGCCAAACAAAATGCCGATATCATGCTGCGCCTGCTAAAAGGGGAAAAAGGGGCTTACCGAGATACCGTTTTGTTGAATGCTGGCCTAGGGTTATACGCACATGGTACGGCAGCAACGATCAAAAAAGGAATCTCCATGGCTAAGGAAAGCCTTGATAGCGGCTCCGCCCTTTCAAAATTAGAAAATCTTATTGCCTATGGCAAAAGAAATAAGGTGGTCATGTAATGGGAAATATCTTAATGGAAATCATTGAACAGAAAAAAGTGGAAGTAAAAAAATTAAAGGAAAAGGGTTTAGATGAATCAATCATGATCGAAATGGTCAGGCCTTCTCTTGTCGAAACGTTGAAAACGGCCGAGGCCATCGCGATCATTGCGGAAATCAAACGGGCTTCCCCTTCAAAAGGAACCATTAAAATGGATGTAAATCCGATCGAACAGGCGCTTTCCTATGAAAGGGGAGGGGCGGCAGCGATATCCGTATTGACGGATGAAGTATTCTTCAAGGGATCGATTTCCGATTTAAGGGCGGTAAGCGAAGCCATAAAGATTCCAAGGTTGTGCAAAGATTTCATCATTGATGAAATTCAAATCGATCGTG
Source organism: Peribacillus muralis (assembly GCF_001439925.1). GTDB lineage: Bacteria > Bacillota > Bacilli > Bacillales > DSM-1321 > Peribacillus > Peribacillus muralis. The sequence goes on along the minus strand of NZ_LMBV01000021.1, from coordinate 50,166 downwards.
CCTATCAAGCAGGCGCGACAATCATTCTATTAATTGTTGCTGCACTTTCCCAAGAGCGACTTCATGAATTATATCAATATGCAAAAAATAAAGGGTTGGATGTTTTAACTGAAATTCATGATGAAGCTGAATTAAAACGAGCACTGGAACTTAATGCAGAACTGATTGGAATAAACAATCGGAATCTAAAAACATTCGAGGTGGATTTGGCTGTCACGGAACGGTTGGCGAAGTTACTTGATCCCAAACGCCACATGATCATCAGTGAAAGTGGAATTAAAACAAAAGAAGACGTTTTGCGTGTGAAACAAGCTGGTGCAAAGGCAATTCTAGTTGGGGAGACACTGATGACTTCAGCAAATCTCCCCAATACTATGGCAGAACTGCAAATGCATATTTAAGGAGATTGCTATGTTAGTGAAAATTTGTGGGATAAAGACATTATCTGCAGCTCAAGAAGCTGTAACGTGCGGTGCGGACTTCGTTGGGTTCATTTTTGCTGAGAGCAGCAGGAAAATAGAGCCTGAATTGGTTGGTGAATTCGGGAAGAAGCTTCCGAATCATGTCAAGAAAGTCGGAGTGTTTGCCAATCAAACCGAGCAAGAAGTGCTTAGAAGTGCAGAAGTTGCAGGATTGGATTTTATTCAACTGCATGGTAACGAGTCAGCCGACTTCGCTCTCAGGATGCCGCTCCCGGTGATCAAGGCTTTTGCCATACAGTCAGAGAAAGATCTTGAAAACCTTCGCGAGTACCCAGCCGAATTTCTTTTAGTGGATCTTCCTAAGGGTTCATCTAGTAAAGGATTGACTTTGGATTGGGATATGATCGGCAAAGCGGACCTGCCCCTTGGGAAGGTAATTCTCGCAGGAGGGCTGACACCGGAAAATGTCGGCAAAGCGATTAGTGCTGTTTCACCGATCGCTGTCGACGTAGCAAGTGGGGTCGAAACAAATGGAATGAAAGATCCGCTGAAAATGAGAGCATTTATTAATGAGGCGAAATATCAGCCGGAAAAGGGGAATGAATAGATGAGTACTTATACGCTGCCTGACAAAACTGGACATTTTGGAGCATATGGAGGCCGTTTCGTTCCGGAAACGTTAATGGCTGCAATTACGGAGCTTGAAGAAGTATATGATCAATCTAAAAAAGATCCGGAATTCCAAGAGCAATTGAGCTATTACCTGAAACAATATATCGGCCGCGAAACACCTCTTTATTTTGCGGAGAACCTAACGAAATTAGCTGGCGGTGCAGATATTTATCTGAAGCGGGAGGACTTGAATCATACGGGAGCCCACAAAATCAATAATACGATCGGTCAGGCATTGCTGACTCAGAAGATGGGCAAGAAAAAGGTGATTGCCGAAACCGGTGCAGGGCAGCATGGTGTGGCAACTGCGACAGTGTGTGCTTTGTTGAAGCTGGAATGCATCATTTTTATGGGAGAAGAAGACATCAGGAGACAAAAACTGAATGTGTTCCGCATGGAGCTATTAGGTGCCAAGGTCATATCCGTATCACAAGGAAGCGGGACTCTGAAGGATGCAGTTAATGAAGCGTTGCGCTATTGGGTAGCTAATGTGGATGACACCCATTACATAATGGGATCCGTTCTCGGGCCGCATCCATTCCCAGTCATTGTACGTGATTTTCAAAGCGTGATCGGCAAGGAAACAAAGCGCCAATATATGGAGGAAAACCATTCTCTTCCCGATGCAGTAGTTGCATGCATAGGCGGGGGCAGCAATGCTATGGGAATGTTTTATCCGTTCATTGAAGACGAAACGGTCAAGTTATATGGAGTGGAAGCTGCAGGTCATGGCCTGGATACCCATCTACATGCATCCAGCTTGACGAAAGGGAAACCTGGAGTGCTGCACGGCGCATTCATGTATGTGTTACAGAACGAAGACGGCCAAATAGAAGAGGCGCATTCAATTTCAGCCGGGCTGGATTATCCTGGGGTTGGCCCGGAACATAGTTACTTAAAAGATACGAAGCGTGTCGAGTATACGTCTGTTACAGATAAGGAAGCATTGGAGGCTCTGATGATGCTTTCAAGGGAAGAAGGAATCATTCCTGCGCTGGAAAGTTCACATGCCATATCTTATGGGTTGAAACTTGCTAAGGAAATGGATAAAGGTACAGGATTGGTGATTTGCCTGTCTGGGCGGGGAGATAAAGATGTAGAAACGGTCAAATCAATCATAGGGGGTAGCGAACATGAATAAATTGACAAAGGCGCTTGAAGAATGTCAGGCTAAGCAGGAAAAAGCGTTTATTCCTTATATAATGGCAGGCGATGGCGGTCTTGAACGGTTAAAGAGCCAGCTTCTTTTTCTGGAAAAAAGCGGGGCAACAGCTGTTGAACTAGGTATCCCATTCTCTGACCCAGTAGCTGACGGACCGGTTATCCAACAAGCTGGGCTTCGTTCCTTGGGCGAGGGTACCACTTTAAAGGCTGTATTGAAAAAAGTGATGGAAATTAAAAATGAGGTGAACATTCCCATCATCTTTATGGGATACTCCAATTCGATCTTGGCCTATGGGCTTAAAGAGTTTACGGAAGATTGTCTTCACGCAGGGATTTCGGGATGTATCATCCCTGATGTACCGATTGAAGAAGAAGCGATGTTTTCATCTATCAAAACGGCAGGAATCGTGCTTATCAGACTTGTAACACTCACTTCTTCGAAAGACCGCATCACTGAGATTACAGCAGGGGCAGAAGGCTTTATTTACGCCGTTACAGTCAAAGGCATCACGGGTGCCCGTAACGTTTTTGGAGGGGAACTTGGGGGTTACTTAAAGAAGGTCAAAGAGCTGAGTCCCGTTCCCGTTCTAGCTGGCTTTGGCATATCGACGCCAGAACACGTGCGGGATACGATACAGTCCTGTGATGGTGTCATTGTCGGCAGCAAAATCATTGAATGCTTCGAAACAGGTAAGGAAGAACAAATTCAAGAGTTGATACGAGCCAGCAAAGAATTAGTTCGAAAATAAAGAAAAAGGGGTTCGGAATTAAACATTCCGAACTCCTTTTGAACTTTCGCCCAATTTAAGATAAGAACTCCACGGCCCACCATGCTAGGCCATTCATGACCATGTGTTTGGGCGAGGGAGATTAAATACGTAGACTGTTGCTTTCCACAGCAGGCACTCGCTCCAATCCACTCTGAGGAATCTTTAAGTTAAAATCTATATTAGCCACAGGTGGAGGCTGAACTTCGAAAGTAGCTATGCACCAATGCATCGGACACTATGTTAGATAATTTTTTCAAGGTCATGTAGACTATGGAAAACCATGTGAGCGCCGACCATTCACCCAAGAATTTAAAGGACAAATGGTACAACCATACGTAAACGGAAAGTCTCGCAATGAAATTATTAGAGAGTACCAACTGACTCACTCCTCTCCGGATAAAGGATCAGTCAACAACACAACACAGGTTGGTCAATCTCCTGATCAAGTGAAATTAGCCTAGGTAATGAAGAGAAATAAACAGTTAGTAATTGAGAATGAGTTGGTAAAGCAAGCCGGTTAGCCATGGAACGAAAGTAAATGTGATTTGGAACAACGCACACAAAAACTCGGTATCAGCAGTGTGTAACGTCCCTTAAATGTAAAGAAGCACGTACTATTATGAAGAAAATATTTGCTGAAACAGATGAAGTAAGCCTCAAGGTGCCTGAAATCTCACATGCTAGGCCAAAACTAAGGCACGCGGAAGATTAAAGTGGAACTCCAGAAGTGCGGGTACCAGGTTTTAAGAAGAAGCTTTGGTCGAGTGATGAAAAAGCAATCCTACTTGTTCATCTATACGCAGTTAAATCCCACGCCTCAACCAATAACGAATCAAAACAAAAAATGAACTAAACCTCGAGTTCAGACAGTAAGAAGTGTACAGCGTGGCTGTCAATGGTTTAACGTATGTAAGGATCGAGAAAAAAGCATGTCATCTGTGTATTTGTCGATCTTTATAATCGGGAAATTACCGGATAAAGTGCCTGTGTTCAGTAGGACGTTCATTTAGTGTAACAAGATATTTCTTCCATTAATATTGATCAAAACAAGATCAAGCTATTTCACACGGGTCGTGGAAGTGAATGTAAGATTATATGGATTGATGAAGCCTTAGAAATTCTATCATCAAGCGCTCTTTGAGTAGTAAGTTTGCACATATGATAATGCTTAGCGGAAGCAACATTTGAAATTATTTAGAAAGGGTTTGTGAAAAAAAGCCATTTCGAATCGTTATCCGAATTAAGAAAGGCACTATTTGGTTTATTTGGAACGCTACCTTTGTTTTAATACTAAGTGGAATGGAACGGAAGGTGCGAGACTCCTGCGGGAATGCGAGGCTCCCGGACCGCCCGCGGAAAGAGAGTGCCTGTAGTGCAATGAAATGTTCATTGTACCTAATCCTCAAAACTATTGGCAGATGGCAATCACTCCTTCTTTTAAAACAGAGTGGGTTGGAAGGAAGCATAAAAAAACCCCGTACATGTTAGTTTGGTGTCTAACATGTACGGGGCAGTTCAACTCAATTTCCATCGAGTTTGCCTACAGGCTGGGGGAGCAAGCAACCGATCTTCTTTTCGTTCGCAGCAAGAACGGCTAATGGGTTAAATAAATGCGTTTAATTTAATTTATATAAGGGTAAAAGATGTTCAAACGCATCTTGAATGGTTTTCATGAAATCATCATTATTCATTTGAATAACATCATCACGTGATATCCTTACGCCGCATAGGATTTCGGCTTTCTTTACTGTTTGGAAACGATGGAACATCGAGTTCAAATCTTCAACGCCAAGACCATCATGAGGGATAACGTCAGGTTTTGTATGATCGATTGACCATACATAATCTGAGGGAATGCTTTGTACAAGTTGGTCCGCTTGTTGCTCCAGTTTCTTTCCGATTTCCGGTTTATTCGGAGCTTCATATATGACGGCGTACCATATGAACATATGCGTTTCCCATAACCCAATTTGAAAATGCGGCATCATTTTATAGCCTCTGCTGTTAGCTGCGAAAGCAACCCATGTATCGTTAGGAGGATTCACTTTCCTTCGAGCATGCCTTGCAACATGAGGGTACATTTCATCACCCGTCATTACGGACAGCTGTTGGGAAAAATTCTCGCCAAGAGCATGTAATTTCGGTTGAATCCTTTCTTTTAAAGCGTCCATCCGTGGTTCTAAACCTTCGATTTTAAAGACGTTAAAATCATCTGCTGTAAACCTTGCTAAAGTCATTATCATCTCTCCTACCGTAATATCTTCAAATATTGTAGCATAAGTAAAAGTAAAAATTAATTAATACGCTTATGGAGCGATACGCCAAAATTCCTTATGGGTTAACGCACAAATTAGTTGCTATTTGTTGAAGGAAGACATATGATAAAATAAAAATAAATTCAGAAAATTAGGTTAATTGAAGGGAGAATGTTAATTATGAAACAAGTCATGAACCAAGCATTAAAAGCTAAAGAAGTTGAAAGACATAGAGCTGCAGTGTTAAGAATGGAAATGGACTATGAATTAGCAACCCTTTTTGAAGCGATTGGTGAAGACAATGATCAAAAGCGGTCACAATGCAAGCAAAGGCTTGAACGAATCCGGCTGGAATTGCTGAAGTTGAAAGCATTGTAGGAAGTTAGTGATCATGAAGGAGAATGACTAAAAGGAAATGAATCAATTTCAATACAAGGAATTTCATTATAGATGAACGGACACTTATTTTATAAAAAAATAACGTGTCCGTTTTTCATTCAATGTCGAAGCTATATAAATGTGAAGAGCGCGCACGAAGCTTTCCTTGCTTCTAGCGGAATTTCAAAAATGTAAGATGTTAAAAACTTGAAGACAAACTATATTTGCTTTAATCTTTATAAAAGGATCATTTTAATGCAGTTTCTGATCATAAAGGACGGGGATATTATAATGGCATCGGTAAAGGAAATGGATACATATGCAAAATTATGGATGAAAGAAGCGGGAACGAGGCTAAGGGCGTCCTTTAATACCAAATTGGATATTGAAATGAAAACGAATCCTAATGATTTGGTTACAAATATGGATAAAGGAATAGAAAAGTTTTTTTGCGACAAAATTGGCGAGGTTTTCCCTGATCACCGCATTTTTGGGGAAGAGGGAATGGGCAATGATATAAAGGATTTAAAGGGGACGGTATGGATCATCGACCCGATCGATGGGACATTGAATTTCATTCATCAACAGCGGGATTTTGCCATTTCGCTTGGAATTTATGTAGATGGCATCGGCAAAATCGGCATGGTGTATGACGTCGTTAGTGATGAATTATATCATGTCATCAAGGGACAGGGTGCATACATGGATGATCTACGCCTACCTTCACTCGAATCAACATCTGTAAGCAGGGCGATCGTTTCCATCAATGCAAGCTGGGTGACGGAAAACCGGAGGATTGACCCTCGTCTTTTAGCGCCGCTCGTTCGGGATTCTCGAGGAACCCGTTCTTATGGTTCGGCAGCATTGGAGCTTGCATTCGTGGCGGCTGGAAGGATAGATGCCTATATAACGATGAGGCTCATGCCTTGGGATTTTGCCGGAGGAGTGTTACTGGTTGAGGAAGTGGGCGGGGAAGTAAGTAATATGAAAGGCGACAGATTGAATTTTATAGAAGGTGATTCACTGTTCGTTTCCAAACCGGGTCTGCATAAAGAAGTTTTCGATAAATATCTCACAGGTAATTCCAGTCTTTGAAGCGGGATTGATCTTATTGAAAAAATTAACAAAAAAACTCGCTGTCTGTCAGCGAGTTTTTTATATTATAACTTTCCAGCTTCGCGTAATTTTTTCTTCTGAGTGAAACCGAAGCCCATCACTCCGCAAAGCACAACGATTGCAGCGAGTATCCCAATCAAGCTTTTTTCAGCAATGAAGATGCCAATGGAGCCAATACTGGATGTTGCCAATATCGCTAATATTAAGAAATTCCATTTAATATTCATTAATATCACCCCTAATATATCTATTGTACATAATTTCTGTATTTGTTTCTAGTATGTTTGTGATATAATATGTAAGTTAATACTAGTGATACGTTATACACAAACTTTTTTAGGAGTGAATTTTTTGAAATTAAGAGAAAATATTCGTAATATAGCCATCATTGCCCACGTTGACCATGGTAAAACGACGTTAGTGGATCAGTTGCTTAAGCAATCTGGTACTTTCCGTGAAAACGAACATGTGGAAGAACGTGCGATGGACTCTAATGCGATTGAAAAGGAACGCGGAATTACGATTCTTGCGAAAAATACAGCAGTACAATACCAAGATACAAGAATTAACATTTTGGATACACCTGGTCATGCCGACTTTGGCGGTGAAGTGGAACGGATCATGAAAATGGTTGATGGCGTTCTGCTTGTTGTCGACGCCTATGAAGGTTGCATGCCTCAAACGCGTTTTGTGTTGAAAAAAGCATTAGAACAAAAAATCACGCCAATCGTTGTCGTGAACAAAATCGATAAAGATTCTGCACGTCCAGATGAAGTGGTTGATGAAGTAATCGACTTATTCATTGAACTGGGAGCGGAAGAAGAACAGTTGGATTTCCCTGTAGTCTTCACTTCAGGTATTGCTGGTACAGCTAGCTTGGATTCAGATCCTGCTAAACAAGAAGAAGACATGACACCACTATTCGAAACGATCGTCGAAACGATCCCTGCACCAATTGATAACTCGGATGAACCACTTCAATTCCAAGTGGCATTACTTGATTACAATGATTATGTAGGTCGTATCGGTGTTGGCCGTGTATTCCGCGGTAAAATGCATGTAGGTCAACAAGTATCATTAATGAAGCTTGATGGAAAGGTTAAACAATTCCGTGTAACGAAAATCTTTGGTTATATCGGCTTGAAGAAAGTTGAAATCCAAGAAGCCGTTGCAGGTGATTTGATTGCCGTTTCTGGTATGGAAGATATTAACGTAGGTGAAACGGTTTGTCCGGTCGAACATCCTGATGCACTTCCGATCTTACGTATTGACGAGCCTACATTACAAATGACTTTCCTTGTAAATAACAGCCCATTCGCAGGTCGCGAAGGTAAATTCGTTACAGCTCGTAAAATTGAAGAGCGTTTGAAAAACCAATTGCAAACGGATGTCAGCTTAAGAGTTGAAAACACCGATTCTCCTGATGTTTGGGTTGTTTCAGGACGTGGAGAGCTTCACCTTTCCATCCTGATCGAAAACATGAGACGTGAAGGGTATGAACTGCAAGTTTCTAAACCGGAAGTTATCGTTCGCTTGATTGATGGTGTACGTTGTGAACCGGTTGAACGTGTTCAGATTGACGTACCTGAAGAGCACACTGGTTCTATCATGGAATCTATGGGAGCTCGTAAAGGTGAATTGCTGGATATGATCAATAGCGGAAGCGGTCAAGTCCGTTTACTGTTCACGATCCCTGCTCGCGGATTGATCGGATATTCGACTGAGTTCTTAACGATCACACGTGGATATGGCATCATGAACCATTCATTCGACAGCTACCAACCAATGGCACAAGGCCAAGTCGGCGGAAGACGCCAAGGTGTGCTTGTTTCCATGGAATCAGGAAAAACAACACAATATGGTACGATGCAAGTAGAAGACCGCGGTGTTATTTTCGTTGAGCCAGGTACGGATATTTACGAAGGTATGATCGTCGGGGAACATAACCGTGATAGCGATTTGACTGTAAATATCGTTAAAGCGAAACAAATGACGAATATGCGTTCAGCGAATAAAGACCAAACTTCTTCCATGAAGAAACCAAGAATCTTGTCTCTTGAAGAAGCGCTGGAATATTTGAATGATGATGAGTACTGTGAGGTAACTCCTGAGTCCATCCGTCTTCGTAAAAAAATCCTTGATAAAAACGAACGTGAAAGAGCAGCTAAAAGGAAAAAAGTGGCTGTTGAAGAAAAATAAATAGCAAGAGGAGGAGAAAAGATTGGATATCCAAGAGCGATTATCATTTTTTGCAGCATTGTACAAAGTGGATGAAAATCCTGAAGCAGGAATGTGGTATTTATATTTAACGGTCTTTGGATTATGCATCCTTGTCTATCAGTTAGGTTTTGCCAAAAAGTTACCTTTGCTAAAAAATCTGGTAATTTATGCAGTAATGGCACTTGGGTGTACCCTTCTTTCTTTCTTTGCGGTGTTTCTTCCTATGGGGGAAGCATTAGTCATCGCATCGCTTGTTCTTGGGATTTATAGAATTCGTCTTCATAATTCGAGAAAAGAAGAACAGGTATAAGATGATGAAATCATTGCAGGATGCTTTATACAATTGGTTGACGATCAAAGTTGTCTGTGATGCTAGACCTGATGATACCGCTGCACGCGAAACGGAATTGTTTTTCATGCAGCTGCTGCAAGACGATCATCAAGTAATCATTGATTCAGTTTCACGAGCAGAGCCTTTTTACTTCGTCGAATATACAATGGACGAAGAAACGAAAAAGCAACGTTTTCCGATTGAACTGATTGATATCATGTTAGATCAAATTCAGCTAGAACCAGAAAAGTATAAAAATATCGAGTAATGATAAAAAGAACCGTACGATATTCGTACGGTTCTTTTTATATGGCTTTTGGGAGGGAAAGTGCGTAAATCAGGTGTAGAATTGACCACACAATGAAGGCCTTCAAATCAGAAGGAAGGACTGCTTCTTTCAGTGACCATGCTGCCAATGGGAAGTACAAAAGGATGACAGGCATAATAGTCAGGAATGCAAGTGTATATTTGTTCCAGTTTTTGAAGATTTTCAAAGGAATGACGAAATGGACGTAACTCCAAGTAATGGCTATCGAGAAAAGCAGATGGAAAACGAACAAGAATTCTTCCACCCAAGGAACTGTGCCGATTACAGGAAGGAAATCCACATTCAATAAAAGCGTATACACTTTCATTCCAAAAAACATTTCGATCCACTTCATTATTAAACCAAGTATGATCCCATTGATGGTGCCGATCACAAGGGCTTTATAAATGATGTTACCATTCATCTTCAGTTTTGATTGTACGGTATAGCCGGAAGTTCCCGGTTGCAATCCGTTCGTTCGTACGCTCTTCTATGCGTTGACTGCATGTATCGCACATATAGGTATGTATAGGTCGGTTACGGAGCTTCTTTGCTTCTGGACTATCGTCAGGGATCGATTCAATCTGATCACATATTACACATTTAACCTTCATATTATATGAACCTCACTTCAATTCGAATATGCTTTTAAGTATACCAATAATTTTATGGTAAAACGAGGATAAAGTGCAACTAGGATTCTACCCAAGAAACGATTTTAGAGAATGGCGGATATAGACAAAAACCCGAAGAAATACCTTCGGGTAAGGAAACTCATTCAATATGGTCATTGGATTGATCATTTTGTTCTTTATCCAGTTCTTGTTTTTCCTGATTATCATTGAGTTGATTCTTTTCCTTGTCAATCGATTTTGATGGTGTAGGTGTCAATATATCACCTGGTACCTCAGGGATGACTCGGCTTGTGATGTCAGCCAGTTCATTTAGGATCCCTCTTATCGGTTTACCGTCTTTAATATCCTTTGCAACTTCCCTGATCCGTTCATTTAGATCGGGATCTGCAACGATGATGGCACTGGCACCTTTAGGATCGTTCTTTAACGTTTCCCCAACCGAGTATTTAATCGACCCTACCTGTGAACGCTCAATATCTTGGTCAATATCTATCCCTACTATCGCATATTTGCCAAGTACGACTGCGGTGGCATCATTCACCTCGGGAATGGAGGTAGCCAAATCAGTAAGCCTATCGGCAGTTTGCTGACCAGTATCTCTGTCCGCTTCCTGAATGGTCGAATTATTGACTTTCGTTATATGGTTTTTAGCATCATCTTCCGACGCTTGATTTTTATTATTCATTGAACAGCCCGTCATCAAAAAAATGGCAGCGACTGATAAAATGATTTTTTGCAAGATATGGCCCCCTTCATATTTTTCGTTAGTAACAGCCTGTCCACACCGACTAATTCTGATGCATATAAGCATGAATTTCAGCTGACGATGTTAAGTTCCATTTATGTGAAGATATCTTTACAGGAAGTTTTCTTTATAGTCTGTAAATGTTCTTCTATCTTTATGCAAAGGAACATATATTTTATCAACAGTCTCGTCCGCTACATAACTGCTGAGAGCAGTAAATGGTAAGGCCAATCCTAAAGAGCAGGCAGGAGGCGTCATATTGGGGAAAAAAATCTATGTTTTAGATACGAATGTCCTGTTGCAGGATCCGTATGCAATTTATTCATTTGAAGATAATGAAGTGGTCATTCCTGCAGTCGTCCTAGAAGAATTGGATTCGAAAAAAAGATATATGGATGAAATAGGAAGAAATGCCAGACAAGTATCAAAGCTGATCGATAGCTTCCGTGAAAAGGGGAAGCTTCATCTGAGCATCCCGCTCCATAATGGAGGAAGCTTAAGAATTGAACTCAATCACCGTTCATTCCATGAGCTTCAGGAAATTTTCGTGGAAAAAACGAACGATAACAGAATTTTGGCCGTTGCTAAAAATTTATCATTGGAAGAGGAAACGAAAGAAGATGGGAAAACGGTCATCCTTGTTAGCAAGGATACTCTTGTAAGGGTGAAAGCTGATGCGATTGGGCTCGAGGCAGAGGATTTTTTGAATGATCGCGTCGTTGAACTGGACCATATATACGGTGGGCATAAAGAAGTGTTTGTTTCAATTGATAATCTGAATAAGTTTTACGAAAAAACTTTTCTGCCACTTGAAGAACTGACTAAAGATACGTATTATCCCAATCAATTCCTGTTGATGAAGGACACGCTGGGGAGTTCTGCTTCTGCGATCGGGATAGTTGATGAGAACTGCAGGTTCGTTAAGAAATTGGTTTATGAAGGAGAACATATTTGGGGGATCAAGCCAAGGAATGTCCAGCAGACGATGGCCCTTGATTTATTGCTCCGCTCCGATATCCAACTGGTGACGCTGATAGGTAAAGCGGGGACAGGGAAGACGTTATTGGCATTGGCAACCGGTTTGATGCAGACGGAAGATCTGTCACAATATAAGAAGCTTTTGGTTGCTAGGCCTATTGTGCCGGTCGGTAAAGATATCGGGTATCTCCCGGGGGAAAAAGAGGAGAAGCTAAGACCTTGGATGCAGCCTATTTTTGATAATTTACAATATTTGTTCAACACGAAAAAACCGGGAGAACTGGACGCCATTTTAGCAGGCATGAGTTCGATTGAAGTCGAGGCCCTTACGTATATAAGGGGAAGGAGCATCCCGGATCAGTTCATCATCATTGATGAGGCGCAAAATTTAACGAAGCATGAAGTTAAGACCATATTGACGAGAGTCGGGGAGCGAAGCAAGATTGTCTTGATGGGGGATCCCGAACAAATCGATCATCCTTATTTAGATGAGTACAATAATGGCTTGACCTATGTGGTGGAAAAGTTCAAGACCGAGCGGATCGCCGGACATGTTAAATTGATCAAAGGAGAAAGGTCCGGATTAGCCCAGCTTGCCGCTACGCTATTATAAAGAAATCGGCAAGCGGGGAAGTCCCCCTTGCCGATTCTTTTTTTTGTTTAACATCAACTATTTTATCGTGAAGGACCGTACATTCTTAATCGGATTTTCGAGATTGGTTGCATCTCCAAAATAGATTTCCAAAGGGCCGCCATCGGCTACTTTAAGCGGTTTACCGTCCTTGGAAAAGCCAAGAAAAAATTGAAGTGCCACTTCCAACGGAAATGTAAATTCTTTATCTGCGGTTGTAACCATGACTTCCGTTACCCCGCTTTCGGGTTCGGCATTTTTTAAGAAAGGCTCGAAGGGGATGCCAAAAGTCCCTTCCATCAATCTTTGCTTTTCGAATTTTCGCTCCGTTTTCAAAGTAGGAGGCATGGTTGCTCCCTCTTGAATTTCTTTTTGCCAATGTTTGGAAGCTTTCATGGTATACTCCTCCAATTCATTGACCTCGGTTCTGTCAGCGTGGAAGTATGTATCTATTTCAACTTTACGGTCATCAAAAATCCAGACTCCGGGATCAAGTGTAATTGGATATTTCACTCTTCCATTAATAAACACGATGGGTTCCAAATGTCTCATTCCTTTCTGTTGCACTTTAGTAATTATAATCAATTATAAATGAAATGTCACATCATCACGAATGTTGAATAATATCGATGGCTGGTCATAGGGTAGCGAGAGATGAACGTGACATTTCAGGCGGGGAAATTGTTTGTCAATGTCCTTGCTTTTTCACAAAACTAAAGGTAAAATTTAAAGATAAGATATAATCGCTCTGAGCGGGGGGATTTAACATGGCATCTGATATGCTTGTCAATCATCGAGAAAAAGCTTATGCTTTATTAAAAGCAGATGCTGACAAGATTCTAAAACTGATAAAAGTTCAAATGGAGAATCTCACTATGCCTCAATGTCCTTTATATGAAGAGGTACTGGATACTCAAATGTTCGGCCTATCACGGGAAATCGACTTTGCCGTACGTTTGGGCTTGGTAGAGGATACAGAGGGTAAATCCCTTTTGGAAACACTCGAACAGGAATTGTCAGGTTTGCATGAAGCATCACTAAAAAAATAATCGATAAAACATACTAACTCAAACAAATCTCGATGATTGTTTGAGTTTTTTATTTGCAATTTTTTAATAGTGCTATACGAATCAGTCAAGTGCAAGTGATGTCCACTGGTTACATCTAAATAAAATTTTTCGAAATTTCGCTCCTGAAATTCTATTCTGCCAAATGCCTGATTACCATGAATTACGGAAGGTCCGGCCATGAAAAAATAAGCATGCTCAATCCCTTTTTCTGCTTATGAATATACATAATTTTTTATTTTTTTATTGTATTCAGTTTATTTTAGTATTATGGTTATAGTAATTGATTTTTAAATCCTAACGTTGCTTTTTTATAATATATTATAATAGCTTAATTTTCTGTTGCTAAATGCTAAGAGTATTTAGCAGTAATAATTGAATCCGTGAAAAAAAACCTAAAAATATATCAAAATAATTACAATTAGCAATAAAACAAGCATTATCAAATCTTCTACCCCGTAGTGAGAAAATAACTTTTTGAATAAAAAGTGGTGAAACCATCACGCTTTTTTTCTATAAATTCTATAAAAATACATATTGATTAGGGTGATAGCAATGGGTAAACGTATAGAAAAAGTACTTGCGGCAAACCGTGGAGAAATTGCGATTCGGATTTTCAGGGCATGTACGGAATTGGACATTCATACAGTTGCAATCTATTCAAAGGAAGATTATGGTTCTTATCACCGTTATAAAGCGGATGAAGCCTATCTTGTTGGGGAAGGCAAAAAACCGATAGATGCCTACCTCGATATCGAAGGCATAATTGCGATTGCCAAAATGAGTGGAGTCGATGCGATTCATCCTGGCTATGGCTTCCTATCGGAAAATATTGACTTTGCCAAGCGCTGTGAGGAAGAAGGCATAATCTTCATCGGGCCGGAATCAAGACACTTGGATATGTTTGGTGACAAAGTAAAAGCTAGAACACAAGCTGAACTAGCTAATATACCGGTCATTCCTGGCAGCGAAGGCCCAGTGACCAGTGTGGAAGAAGTAAAGGCGTTTGGGGAACAATATGGTTTTCCAATTATTATAAAAGCATCTTTAGGCGGCGGCGGACGCGGAATGCGGATTGTCGGGAAAATCGAAGAAGTAGAAGAAGCTTATGACCGCGCCAAATCAGAAGCGAAGGCAGCCTTTGGTAATGATGAAGTGTACGTCGAGAGATTCATCCAAAATCCAAAACACATCGAGGTTCAGATCCTTGCAGATACTCATGGGAATATCGTCCATTTATATGAACGTGATTGCTCGGTTCAAAGACGTCATCAAAAAGTTGTCGAAGTGGCACCTTCCGTTTCCCTTTCCGATGATTTAAGGGAAAGGATTTGCGAGGCAGCAGTCAAATTGGCGAAAAATATTGACTATGTGAACGCTGGTACGGTGGAGTTCCTTGTAGCCAACGGAGAATTTTTCTTCATCGAGGTGAACCCAAGAGTTCAGGTTGAACATACGATCACTGAAATGATCACGGGCATCGACATCGTCCAATCCCAAATCATGATTGCCGAAGGACATGATCTCCATGGCAAAAAGATCGCTATTCCCGAACAAGCAGGGATAAAAACGCATGGATTTGCCATTCAATCACGGGTGACGACTGAGGATCCTTTAAATAACTTCATGCCCGATACCGGCAAAATGATGGTATACCGTTCAGGTGGGGGCTTTGGAGTTCGTCTTGATGCAGGGAATGGGTTTCAAGGTGCGGTGATCACGCCTTATTACGATTCCCTTCTCGTTAAACTTTCAACACATGCGCTTTCATTTGAGCAGGCAGCCTCTAAAATGGTTCGTAACCTTAAGGAGTTCAGGATCCGTGGGATTAAAACGAATATTCCCTTCCTTGAAAATGTTGTAAAGCATGAAAAATTCATAACTGGCGAATACGATACATCCTTCATTGATTCAACACCGGAGCTGTTCAGCTTCCCGGTCAGGAAGGACCGCGGGACCAAAATGCTTTCGTATATCGGAAATGTTACCGTAAATGGTTTCCCGGGCGTAGAGAAAAAGAAGAAACCTGTTTTCGACCCAGCCCCAATTCCTAAAGTGACTGATTTGCCGCTTATTTCGGGCACAAAAAGCATTCTCGAACAAAAAGGCGCAGACGGGCTCGTTAACTGGATTAAAGAGCAAAACGAGGTATTGATCACTGATACGACGTTCCGTGATGCACATCAATCCTTACTGGCAACGAGAATCAGGTCGAAAGATATCCTTGATATCGCTGAGCCTACCGCAAAACTCCTTCCTGATTTATTTTCTATGGAAATGTGGGGCGGAGCAACGTTTGATGTAGCTTATCGATTCTTGAAAGAAGATCCATGGGACAGGCTATTAAGCTTCAGGAAAAAAGCACCTAATGTCCTTTTGCAAATGCTATTGAGGGCTTCCAATGCAGTCGGTTATAAAAACTACCCTGATAATGTCATCCGTGAATTCGTGGAAAAATCAGCGGATGCAGGAATCGATGTTTTCCGGATCTTCGATAGTTTAAATTGGGTCAAAGGTATGGAAGTGGCGATAGATGCAGTCCGTCAATCAGGTAAAATTGCGGAAGCTGCCATTTGTTATACGGGCGATTTAAATGACCCATCACGAAGTAAATACAATATCGACTACTATAAAAATATGGCGATCGAATTGGAGCATGCCGGTGCCCATATACTAGCGATCAAGGATATGGCCGGTCTCCTGAAGCCTGATGCTGCCTACCGGCTTGTATCGGAACTGAAAGCAACGACATCCTTGCCGATTCACTTGCATACCCACGATACAAGCGGAAACGGGATTCTTATGTATTCAAAAGCGATCGAAGCTGGTGTGGATATCGTCGATACGGCAATCGGTTCTTTAGCTGGCCTGACTTCACAGCCAAGTGTACAAACCCTTCATTATGCAATGGAAGGATCAAAGAGACAGCCTAAATTGGAAATCGATGCCCTAGAGCGTTTAGGGGAGTACTGGGGAGAAGTCAGGAAATTCTATCACGACTTCGAAAGCGGCATGAATGCACCTCATACGGAAGTGTACAAGCACGAGATGCCAGGCGGTCAATATAGTAACCTGCAGCAGCAAGCCAAAGCAGTGGGGCTGGGAGAACGCTGGCATGAAGTGAAAGAGATGTATCAGCGAGTGAATGCAATGTTTGGTGATATCGTTAAAGTTACACCTTCTTCCAAAGTGGTAGGTGACATGGCCTTATTCATGGTACAAAATAACCTTTCCGAAGAAGATGTGCTGTCAAAAGGCAAATCGATAGATTTCCCCGATTCGGTTATTGAGTTATTCGAAGGCTATTTGGGCCAGCCGGTTGGCGGGTTTCCAAAAGAGCTTCAGGACGTTATTCTGAAAGGGAAGAAACCTATAACGGTGAGACCGGGCGAATTATTGGAAGAAGTGAACTTCCCTGCTCTTAAAGAAGAGTTATTCAAGGAATTGGGAAGGGCTGTCACGGATTTCGACGTGCTTGCATATGCCTTATATCCAAAAGTGTTCTTGGATTATAATAAAACGATCGAGCTGTTTGGCGATGTATCCAATCTGGATACCGCGACTTTCCTATATGGAATGCGTTTAGGGGAAGAAATCGAGGTCGAAATAGAAAAGGGAAAAACGCTTATCGTCAAATTGGTATCAATTGGCCAACCGTTGGCTGATGGGACCCGGGTTGTTTATTTTGAGTTGAATGGACAATCGCGTGAAGTGATCATCAAGGATGAAAATATAAAATCTTCCGTTATCTCAAAACTGAAGGCTGATCCAAAAAACAAAGAACAAATCGGTGCGACGATGCCAGGTACCGTCATTCGTGCCGTCGTGGAAAAAGGCGATCAAGTCAAGCAGGGGGATCATCTGATCATTACGGAAGCGATGAAAATGGAAACGACTGTCCAAGCCCCATTCTCTGGAACCATTAAGGATATCTATGTTACAGATGGAGAAGCGATCAGCACAGGGGATTTATTGATTGAAATAACTAAGTAATATCGCTGACTGTGGCGTTGCGGAAGTATTGGGGTATATTGGGGTGTGCATAAGCTTTCAAGCTGCCCTATGCCCCCCTAGAGGCAATATACGGTCGTGATAAGCACGGCAAGCTAAAAAAGAAACCACCATTCTGAAATGAATGNTGTAGACACTCTCATGGATAATGGAGAATGTATACGGTTTTTTTTTTTTGTTAATCCTTTGAATGCGCATTCCCAGCCCATCTTTTTTTGGGCACCTAAAAAAGGATGGGCTATTTGAAGAGGGGTTTTAGAATTATACATTCCGAACCCCATCGCCAGCAGGGAATATCTTTCAACCCCTTAAAGTAATCCAACGCATACCATCCTTTTTTCCATCAATATATTATTAATTGAACAATCTGATATTAACGAGCAGGTAGCGTCGGCGTAATATCGTGTTCATTCTGATTCTGACCATGGACTGAGTGGGAGGAACTCCCTTTCAGCTGGGCTAACGCATTTTTTTTGCTTCTGGAAGTCAGCAGCATCAAATAACTCATGACACCAAAAAAGCAAGCGATGAACAAGGCGTGTGATAATGCGATATAGAGGTTTTGCCTTGAGAAAATGATGAATGCTCCGGCGATGACTTGCAGAAAAACAAGAATGAATGCAGCAATCCATCCGCCGTAAATCACTTTTTGGATTTTGTAATGTTTATGGGCAATATAGGTCACATATGATACCCAAAGGAATATCGTGCCAGCCATTGCTCGGTGCCCCATTTGAATCCATTCGTATAAATTGGCGGGTAGCGCGGGGCTGTCATTTATACATAAAGGCCAATCCTTACAGATTAAGCTGGATTCTGTATGCCTTACAAGGGCCCCGGTATACACGACAATTAAACTGAAAATCAATACGCCGATGATATGGAATTTCATTCGTTTATCAACGATGAGTTTTTCGGCTTCGAACTTCTTGTCCACTTCGAAAATCAACAGCGTCAATAAAAAGACGGCTGCGAAGGAAATGAGTGATATGCCAAAATGGAGGGCAAGAACAAAATCGGATTGTGACCAAAGGACGGCAGCGGCTCCGATCAACCCTTGTAGTAACAGGAAGCCAAAAGAAAGCACGGATAAAAATCGCGCTTCCCGAATATGCCCAATTTTCCGCCAAGACATATACGATAATAATAAAACCAAGAAACCTCCAGCACCTGAAACGAGGCGATGGGAAAGCTCAATGACCAATTCAAGCGTGATTTTGTCAGGTATCAGTTGACCATTGCACAATGGCCAGGACCTGCCGCATCCCATTCCGGAATCCGTCTTGGTGACTAGAGCACCACCTAGTAAGATGAATAGCATTACAATCGTAGTTAAAACAGCAAACCATTTAAGAGACGATTTCACTAGTAGTCCCACCTTTTTCTCTGTAGCCAAGTTATTTTGTTCCTCAAGATAAATAATAGCATATATTATTTCACAAATATTTGTCGAACTTCCTCGATATTACACAAAATAGAATGTTTTTACAAGTTCCGATAAAGTTTGGGACCATGAATTAAAATGCCCGAAACAGTTGAAAGTTACATAAGACTTTGATAGAAATAAAAGGAGTGTAAACCTTCAAGTAAGTGCAAACTAGAGTTTAGCCTAGGGGATGATGAGAATGACATACGTTTCAAGTAGTGATGGAAGATTTGGTAGCTGCTTACGATTGCAGTGAAAAATATTGAGACACAAATTGGTCAAAAAATATCCAAAAAATATTCACAAAAGCTTCCAAAAATGTGTTTTAATATATTGAAGAAATGATTTTACTAAATTTTACTGTTTTTAAGCATGATATAAAGAATAATAGCTCTCGGTGCATTCCATTGACAACAGTCATTGGTAAATAATTTACTTTTTGTTTTACGCTTCCTTGGTTACAAATATCGAAAAGTATGAAATAATGTTCTATAGCATATGTAAGTATTTTTTTATACATTTGCGTCTGTGCTGAATGATTTAAAGGAGGAAAACAAATGTCAGAAACAAGGGGTTTGTCAGAAGCTGTCATGAAGGACAGTAAAGCCGCCCTTCAATCGGATATACCGGAAACAACAGCTTGGAAGGATTTTCTCGCACTTATTAAAGTGGGGATTGTCAATTCTAATATAATTACAGCTTTTACCGGTGTATGGTTAGCCCTGCATTTTTCGGGCCTTAGCTTTTTAAGTAATCTTGATGTAGTGTTTTATACACTTGCAGGTTCGGCGCTCATCATGGCGGGATCATGCAGCTTCAATAATTATTATGATCGTGATATAGATCACTTAATGGAAAGAACGAAAAACCGGCCAACGGTAACCGGAAAAGTTCAGCCTTCGAAAGTATTGGCGTTAAGCTTCGGCTTAATTGCAGCAGGGTTGATTTTACTTGCTTTGACCAATATGACAACGGCCTTGCTTGGTGCATTTGGCGTCTTCGCCTATGTTGTTTTATATACGATGGTTTTTAAACGTAGATTCGTTTCGAATACGATTATAGGCAGCATATCCGGAGCGGTACCTCCACTTATTGGCTGGGCTGCCGTTGATCCGAATCTAGATACGATTGCCTGGGTTTTGTTTGCGATCATGTTCTTATGGCAGCCGCCACATTTTTATGCACTTGCAATGAGGCGTGTCGAAGAGTACCGGGCAGCGGGTGTTCCGATGCTTCCTGTCGTAAAAGGGTTCAAGGCTACGAAACGATCGATTATGTTATGGATCATCTGTTTAATGTTCATTCCGTTCTTCTTGATCCCGTTAGGAATTCCATTAGTCATTCTGGCAGCTTTATTAAGTACAGGCTGGCTTGTTTTGGGAATTAACGGGTATAGGAAGAAAGATGATGTTAAATGGGCAACATCCATGTTTGTATATTCTTTAAATTATATGACCATTTTATTTGTAGCGATGGTTATTGTCACACTCATTTAATTTTGTTAATTGAAGCTGCAGCCTGTTTGTTTTACACAGGCTGCAGCTTATCCATAAATAATGCACTGACCGCCATACATACATAGTAAAGGGTAGTTCTTCAGCAGGGTCATTCATAAGAGCGGTTACATGAACCATCGGAAAAAAATCCTTAGATTAGGGATTCTTTCTTTTTAGAAATTGACATAGAGGGAATATTCGCAATTGCGCCCATTTTTAATTTTGTGAGAAAATTTTGACGAAAGAGGGGTTTCTGAAGCTATGAAAAAAAGGCTGCATAAATGGCGCCTGATTGCTCTGCTGGGTATTGTAGGACTTGTCCTTTCGGGCTGCGGCGAACCATTTGTATCCGCACTGAAGCCAGCTGGCGATGTTGCGCAATCTCAGTTCGACCTACTGATATTGAGTACACTGATCATGGTATTGGTTATAATTGTTGTGATTATTTTGTTCGTTGTAGTTATACTGCGCTTCCGTAGGAAGAAAGGCGACGAAACAATACCGAAACAAATTGAAGGAAGTCATAAACTTGAAATTATCTGGACTGTTATCCCTATCCTCCTTTTAATTGTTTTGGCTGTACCGACCGTCGTCACGACCTTCGACCTGGCTGACACAAAGGCGATGGATAAGAAAGATAAGGATGGGAAAACGAAGGATGCTCTTGTGGTGAATGTTAGGGCAAACCTTTATTGGTGGGAGTTTGAGTACCCAGACCTTGGTGTTGTAACAAGTCAGGATTTGGTTGTGCCAACCGATCAAAAAGTCTATTTCAATCTAACTGCTTCAGATGTTAAGCATTCATTCTGGATACCGGCTGCCGGAGGAAAGATGGATACGAATACAGATGGCGTCAATAAGTTTTACTTAGAGTTCGATAGCGAAAAGGCAGAAGATTCGAACAATATCTTTTATGGGAAATGCGCTGAGCTTTGCGGTCCTTCCCACGCCTTGATGGATTTTAAGGTCGTTCCGAAATCGAAAAGTGACTTTGAAGCATGGGCAAAAGATATGAAATCCGTAAAAGAGCCTGTTGTGGAGGGTGATGTTGCCAAGCAGGGAGAAGCTGTGTTCAACAAAAGCTGTATCGGTTGTCATGCAGTGACTCCAAATGATAGCAGACCTGAAGCTGCCCGTCAGGCACCAAATCTCGCTACGTTCGGTGAACGTCAAAGAATAGCGGGCGTTTTGGATCACACCGAAGCAAATGTGAAGAATTGGATCAAAGACCCTGAGAAGTATAAACCGGGCAATACGATGACCGGTACTTACGGCGAACTTTCAGATTCAGATATTGATGCGCTGACAGCTTATCTTTTACAGCTTAAGGTGGAAGAAAAATAGAAGTTTGATTAAGGAGGTTAAATCGTGAGTACGTACGCTAATAAAAAAGGATTTGGCGCTACGATTTGGGATTATTTGACGACGGTGGATCATAAGAAAATCGCCATTTTATATCTTATCTCTGGCGGGTTATTCTTTGTAATCGGCGGTTTGGAAGCGATGTTTATCCGTATCCAGCTTGCAATCCCAAATAATGACTTCGTAAGTGCCGGTTTTTATAATGAAATTTTGACCATGCACGGTACAACCATGATATTTCTGGCGGCGATGCCATTGGTATTCGCTCTTATGAATGCGGTCGTACCGTTACAGATAGGGGCTCGTGATGTTGCGTTCCCATTTTTGAACTCATTAGGTTTTTGGTTATTTTTCTTCGGAGGAGTATTTTTGAACCTATCTTGGTTTTTAGGGGGGGCTCCTGATGCTGGCTGGACGTCGTATGCATCACTCTCCCTGCATTCTGCAGGCCATGGCATAGATTTTTATGTCCTCGGACTACAAATATCAGGTTTTGGATCACTAATGGCAGGGATCAATTTCCTTGTAACGATCATAAATATGCGAGCGCCAGGCATGACATATATGCGGATGCCGCTGTTTACCTGGTCAACTTTCGTTGTTTCTGCATTGATATTATTCGCTTTTCCTCCGCTTACAGTAGGATTGGTGTTAATGATGTTCGATCGGATGTTTGGCGCGAATTTCTTCGACGTGGCAGCAGGGGGGAACACCATTATTTGGGAGCATTTATTCTGGATATTCGGTCATCCTGAAGTGTATATCTTGATTCTCCCTGCCTTTGGGATATTCTCGGAAATCTTTGCTACATTCTCCAGAAAAAGATTGTTCGGTTACTCTTCGATGGTATTTGCAACCGTTTTAATCGGTTTCTTAGGCTTCATGGTATGGGCTCACCATATGTTCACCACTGGTTTGGGACCTATCGCAAATGCGATTTTTGCTGTCGCTACCATGGCTATCGCGGTACCGACAGGAATTAAGATATTCAACTGGATCTTTACGATGTGGGGAGGAAGCGTCAAGTTCACGGTACCAATGCTTTATGCAGTTGCCTTTATTCCTACTTTCACAATGGGTGGCGTGACAGGTATCATGCTCGCATCAGCGCCAGCTGATTATCAATACCATGATAGCTATTTCGTCGTTGCCCATTTCCACTATGTAATTGTCGGTGGGGTTGTATTGGGGTTACTTGCAGGAATCAATTTCTATTGGCCGAAAATGTTTGGAACGTTATTAAATGAGAAACTGGGACAAATCACATTTTGGACGTTCCTGATCGGTTTCCATTTAACATTCTTCATTCAACATTTCCTAGGCTTGATGGGTATGCCTCGTCGCGTATTCACGTTCTTGGATAATCAAGGTCTCAATACAGGTAATATGATCAGTACTGTCGGGGCCTTCTTGATGGCATTTGGTGTTTTGGTCATGGTGATCAATATCATCATCACATCTGTGAAAAATGAAAAAGTCGGCAATGACCCATGGGGAGATGGCCGGACGCTTGAATGGTCCATTCCATCACCGCCGCCGTTTTATAATTTCAAACAGCTGCCGCTTGTTCGCGGTTTAGACGCTTACTGGGTTGAAAAGATGGAAGGCAAGAAGGAAATGACTCCTGCAGAACCTCTAGGAGATATCCATATGCCGAATTCATCCTTTCTTCCGGTGATGATTGCTTTCGGTTTATTCGTAGCTGCATTTGGCGCTTTGTATCATATGGATGACAAGTCTTGGACACTGCCCATTATCATCGTCGGGCTTTTGATTACATTCGGTTCAATGTTAATTCGTTCCGTTAAAGATGATCATGGATTTCATATCCATAAAGAAGACTTGATGGACGATTCTGACAAGGGAGGTAAGGCATAATGCACGCAGATGAAAAATTCACGGATGCCACTTGGCCTGCCTCTCCCGAGAAAGCAACCCTGGAAGGGAAAAATAAGTATTTGGGATTTTGGTTGTTTCTTGGTGGAGAGACGGTCTTATTCGCCTCACTGTTTGCCACATATCTTGCCTTAAAGGATAAAGTGCCGAATGGTGAAGCAGCCTTGGCAAAAGATTTATTCGAATTGCCACTTACTTTTGTAGCGACGATGCTGTTATTGACCAGTTCATTAACAAGCGTATATGCGATGTACCATATGAAAAACAACCATTTCAAACAAATGCAGGCCTGGCTTGTCATCACGATTGCCCTTGGCTTCGCCTTTTTAGGGCTTGAGATTTATGAATTTAATCACTATGTTCATGAGTTTCATCATACATTTACAAGCAGTGCATTCGGCTCAGCTTTTTATACGTTGGTCGGATTTCACGGGGGGCACGTTGCCTTTGGCTTGTTGTGGTTCATATCCCTAATGGTTCGAAATGCAAGAAGGGGCCTGAACTTGTACAATGCCCCTAAGTTTTATATTGCTAGTCTTTATTGGCATTTCATTGACGTAGTCTGGGTGTTTATCTTTACAGTCGTATACTTAATGGGAATGGTGGGATAACTGATGGCGAATGAACAATCAAACTCAGCGAACCCGAATGTCGATTTAAAATATCGCCGCAAGAAAAATGCTGAAGAGATGAAGCATCAAGTAGTAACTTTTGTATTAATGATTTTCTTCACAGTAATTTCCTTTGTTGCAGTGGCGATGGATGATTTTTCACATTGGTTCATCAAGCCGGTCATATTACTGCTCGCGGTTATACAGGTGGTTTTCCAATTGTATTACTTCATGCATATGAAGCACAAAGGTCATGGAACAATCACCTTGTTCCTGTTCTCTGGACTTGCAGTAGGATTAATAACCATACTCACTTTTTTGACGATCGTTTGGTTATAAAAAAATAAAGGAAATCGGCTATTGGAAGATAGCCGGTTTTTCTTTATGTGATGATTATCCGGAATATGTATCCAAGTTTATCTATATTTGTTACTAAGTTTCATTTTAGGTATAATGAAAGCAAGGAAAAAGTTAATGAACGAGGTGATTTTTTGTCTATTGATATTTTCGGTTTTCGGGCTTTATGGAGTCCATACTATTTTGCCGCCCTCGTCCTTATAACCGTAGGCTATTTTTGGCTGGTGACAAAAAAAAGAGACAAGTTTTCGGGAAGTACAACCCTTACCGGTAAACAGACATCTTATTTTTTAATTGCCATGTTTCTTCTGTATGTGGTGAAAGGTTCGCCGCTAGACTTGTTGAGCCATATCATGTTCAGCGCCCATATGTTTCAGATGGCGTTGCTCTATCTAGTGATTCCCCCTTTATTCATCATTGCCATTCCAGATTGGCTTTGGAGAACTTTCATCAATTCAAGGGGAGTGCATGGTTTATTTCACTTCTTCACTAGACCTCTTTTTGCCCTTTTACTATTCAATGTTCTGTTTTCCTTATATCATATTCCGTTAGTGTTCGACTTCATTAAAACGGGAATGTGGATACACGCGGGGTATACAGTGCTGTTATTTTCTACAGCCATTCTAATGTGGTTCCCGCTTGTCAATCAACTGGCAGAACACGAAAGCCTATCCGGTGTGAAAAAAGTGGCTTATATTTTCGGGAGTGGCATTTTAATGACCCCAGCTTGTGCTTTGATCATTTTTGCTAATGCGCCGCTGTATGATACGTTTACGAACGCGGAATCTTGGGCGAGCGCGATGGAGCTTTGCGTACCTGCTTCAGCATTGTCCAACTTAACGCTTAGTGGTCCGGAAATGTTCAATGGATTGCCCTTGCTTGAGGATCAACAGCTTGGTGGGGTGCTGATGAAGGTGATTCAAGAAATCGTGTTAGGCTATGTTTTAGGGGTCATTTTCTTTGCTTGGTTCAAAAAGGAGAATGGCGGGCAAAACGATATCGATCCGATCCCTGCGGATTTTCAGACTGTCAAATAGATTCGTCATAAAAAACTTGTCTAGCGGCAGACAAGTTTTTTATGATGTTTGTCTGTCCAGATTTCCCGAAACGACGACAAGGGGATGAACGGGCAATGATTCAAACCAAATAGCCAGTGATTTGTCTTGGCTTTTCTGTAAAAGTGAGCATTCTGTTAATAATGCTTGATTTTATTGAATTTTATGATTGCCTCTTATAAAATGATAGGTGATTAATAAATATAGAGAGGAATACTATTCTTATGTCTTTACCAATCCTTCCAACGATAAGTACAGCCTTCATTGTATTAAGTGCGATCACTGTTGCAATAGGCTGGTATCAAATTAAGCAACGTAAAATCGAGACTCATAAAAAAACGATGATGGTAGCCGCGGTTTTTGCGGTAATCTTTTTCACTATCTATCTTTCTAGAACGGTGTTTATCGGCAGTACGTCATTTGGGGGACCAGATGATATTAAAATTTATTATACGATTTTTTTGATTTTTCATATCACGCTAGCCACGACTGGAGCTGTTTTGGGAATCATCATGCTTACCACTGGATTTAAAGGAAATTTTGCCATCCATAAAAAAATCGGACCTACGACAAGTATCATTTGGTTTTTCACTGGAATCACTGGGGTGGCCGTTTACATCCTGCTTTATGTCATTTATCATGGCGGAGAGACAACCTCTTTAATAAAGGCGATCCTCGGATTTTGATAGATGAATTAGCCTTATGCAAAAATGAATTGTACCTCATAGGATAGACTTTTCGAAAGAGTCTATCCTATGGGGTACTTTTGTTTTTTTATAGGAAAAATACTGGGAGCAAAACGAAGCTGGGATTTGAAGATTTGTAAATGACCGTTTTATTGCACTGTAGACGATCCCTTATCTAGAGGGCGGTTCGTGTGCCTCCTCGGCTTTCAGCCTGCGCGGTCTCAAGTAGACGCGCATTTCCAGCAGGAGTGTCGCACACCCGCTTCAATCCACTTTGCGTAAACATGAAGATGGAAACTCGCGAGTAACGATCCGAAATGGTGAGAGAAAGCAGTAATTGTATGAGCAACCTGGGCTGAATTCGAGAGGAACACAAGAAATAGACGAGAAACGGCCCCAAATTTCGTGTGAAAAATCGCGATTTTTATGAGAAACTGTCTCAAATTCGATGCAAAGCCTAAATTCGCGAGTAACTGTACCTTGGATTGTTTCATTCCACTGCAGGGCATTAGGCTTTCCGGACGCGGTGCGTGAACCCGGAGTGTCGCACACCCGCTCCATTCCACTCTGCATTCATACGAAGTGGGAGATTTGGACTTAGACCCTTTCACTGTGCGTGAAAGAAGGTAGCACTCCGTTTGTCAGCTTCTAGGGGGGGGACCCTGATTGTTTCGCTCCGATGGTTAGTATTAAAATGATTGTAGACAAAGAGGGTTCAAGGACATTACATACTCATTAAGGCTAAAAGCTTAAATGTCGACCAAAGATGCCCTATTCCATACAAAATGACTCATTCGCTTTTAGTGAGGCCATTTATCGATTAGAATCAACGATACGACTATGCCAATCCTCTGTCTCAAAAGTTGGTGAAGAAAATGAAAGTGGAGTAATTCATGTTACGCGGGATCATCTTCAAAAAAATCCATTTATCGGGTATTTTAAAGATGTAAGATACGAAGTGTAAATCGATGGCTATGGAACCCCAAAAAGATGCCGCCTGCAACATGCATGCAGTCAGCATCTCCTTCAAGTTGCCTGGCTTCTTAAAAGCATCAGGCTTTAGTATTGAGTGATCATTTAGTGATGAGAGCTAATTTTAAAGGCCGTTGAATTGTGTAAGTTCCTCTTTGACCTGTGCGAGGATCTTTTCGCTTTGTTTAACTAAAGAAGCAGGGAAATCTTCTCCTTCGCCATATTCAACCCCATGTGGGTAATAGTGTTTCCCTAGTAGTGGAGTCATTAGTTTGATGACGGCCCTGTGGGCGCCTACGTCGCCTTCTGTAGCATAGCCAAGTATTCGTAAGTAAAAGATGCCTTCTTTCAATTCGAATTTACGGTCGTAACTGACTCTTTCATAATCCCATTGTTCTGCACGAATTAAACCATATTGCGGCATTAGGTCATCTAATCGGTTTAGGTCGGCTGTGATATTTTCGATTTCGAAGCGTTCAAATTTCACGAGTAGTACCTCCTATGTTCAATATTAGAGAATGAAAATGACATACCGGGAAAATATTATGTGTAAGAATATATTAAAAATATCCAAGTATGATTATAATATACCATTTTATCCTATATTTTATAATAGTATGAAATGGTGGAAGTTGCAATCAACTAAAACCACCGTATTTCAATCATTCACAAAAGTACCACTATTGTATAAATTTAATGATGGGGCATCCTATCGTAAATTAGAAAATTATGATTGAACAATGATATAATCAAGTAAGTAAGAAGGTTATTGCATTGGATACATAAAATAGATAGAGAGAGGGTGTGTTCCTCTGCGTAGATTAGGTAAGGTATTGGTGTTAATCATTATTTTTTTCGTTATCGGTATTTATCTTAATATCGGCAATGAAGAAGAAGGGAACCCTCTTATTGATGGTAACAAAGGTGTTAACCCCAATGAACATATAAATGAAAAGATCAATTCCTCCGAAAAAGGAGGCGCGCCTAGAGCGACGGAAGGCCTGGCCGTAACGATTGGGAAAAATGCAAAAGAGATAGAAAAGGAATTCGGTGAGCCTGACCGAATCGATATGTCCGCCTATGGATATGAATGGTGGATTTATAATAAGGACTATCGCAATTATTTTCAATTAGCCGTTGAAGATGAAAAAGTGGTTTCTGCATATGGAATCGGTGACAAGGTTAATGTCGCTCCATTTAAAATCGGGCAATCCCTTGATGCTATCTATTCCAGCTTATATGTGGAACCTACTGTTGATATTAAGGAAGGTGACAGCTCCTATCGTTTTGAATTGTCTGAGGAAGATATGAACATGAGGCCATTGATTGAACTCGGGAACATTCATGTTCAACTGTATTTGGACAAATTCACAGGAACGATTTCAAGCATCCGATTTTTGAATGATTCCGCCCTTTTGAAGCAACAGCCTTATGAGTTGACTTATCATGGTAAACTTCCTCCAAGGGCTGAAGATCTTTCTCAAGAGGATTTGGAGAAGGTCGAGGATGGAAATGAGCAGCAGATTTTTGATATTACGAATATCTTGCGCCGTAGATTCGATTTGAAGCCTCTGGAATGGGACGGCCCTGCAGCGGAGGTTGCTTATCTTCATAGCCGGGAAATGACGGACACGCCAGAAGGGACGCATGTTTCGGAAGCGAAAGGGGACTTGGAAAAACGGCTTGATGCAGGTCATGTCAAATACAGGGCAGCAGGAGAAAATATTGCTGCGCATTATGTGGACGCTGCAGCGGTGACGGAAGGCTGGCTTAATAGTAAAGGCCATCGTGATGCGATGCTGAACGAGGAATTTACCGGGCTTGGTGTTGGGGTTTATAACAAGTATTACACCCAGAATTTCATAAAAAAATAATAAAACGGATCCGATGTGGGTCCGTTTTTCATTTGCTTGCTTCTTTCATTTTCAAGATGAAAAAATTCCCTGTGGAGACAGCGCAAAGTTCCCCATCATCACGGTGGACCTTGCCCTCGATGATGATTGTCTTACTTCCTTTATGGATTAATTCGCACGTGCATGTCAATAAATCACCAATGGCTGGTTTAACATATCTGACCTGAATATCCGTTGTTACCGTGGCATAGCCGGTTGGAACGGTTGAGCTTGCTAGCGTGCCCATCGCGGTATCTATCAAGGTGGCAATCATTCCTCCATGGGTAATGTTCAATTCATTATGTACGAGAGGTGTGTTTGGCATGGTCATTGTAATTGTCGTTTCTTCGGTATTTACATTCTTGTGTAATTGAAGGAGGCTGGAAATATAGGAATATTTACTTTGATCCTTTCTTGCCTTTAATCCTGAAATCAATCCGGATAAAATCGATAGCTCTGTTGTATCCGCTAATTCCGCCAGTTCTTGAAAATCCTTAATCAAATCACTTATATCCGACATGAAATTCCTCCTTTATTGCTAATATTATACTATAAAGAAAGCCAATTGCCTTTAAAAAGGATGGATGCACTTTTTATATCCCTGGAGCATATGGTGAAATAGGCGATGTCTAAGTGTGAGGTGAGAGTAATGGCAAAAAAAAAGCGCCCCTCCGTGGATGGATTTCGGGAGTTTGTCAAAGAGCATCCTTATTTAGTGAATGAAGTGAGAAATAAACAAGCAACATGGCAGGAACTTTTTGAGGAATGGTATTTACTCGGTGAAGATCATCCACGCTGGCAGGTTCAAGGCAGTATGAATGATTCATTAGTGAACACTGAATCTCCATCACAGCCTGCGGAAAAGGGAGAAAGTACGGAATTGATCGGTTCGATAATGAGTGCAGTCAAAAATATGGATATGGGGCAGATTCAACAATATATTACGAATGCCAATCAGGCCATCGGAGCCATTCAAGGAGTTTTATCTGCTTTTCAGGGGAATAAACCAAGTGATTCAAGTCCTCCCTCAAAAGAAAAAGAGCAGAGATCCAATCCTTTTTTATTCACTAAAGATTAAGGAGGGCCTTTCATGCGTCAAAATATATATGAATTCATTCAATCAAATGAAGATATGCGAAATTATTTAAGAGTTCAACCTGCTTGGTACAAAAGGTTAATGCGTAATCCACATGAAGTGGATGTATTTGAAACCGAGGCGAAATATTATTTTGAGAAGTCGATTCCCCATCGTGTTTCTAAATTTTCGGAAAGCGTTCAAGTAGCCTCAATGATGCTTCATATGTTTCAAGCGATGAACGCTCCGGGTGAATGAAGAAAAAAAGAGTAAATTACTCCTTTTGGCGAACAATAAAGGCAAAAGGGGGACGATGGTATGAGAAAATTGATTTTGGGTCTAGCAGTGTTGATGGCAGTGGCGGGTTGTGGCAAGAAAATACCCGAACCTGAAAATTCAAAAGTGGCTATCCAAGGTGTATCTACCCTAAAAGCTGCCACCACTGTATCGAGCGAACGAATGTCTGATGAGGATTTTCGAGTGAAAACGTTTGTGAAAGGCAACTCTGTTTACGTTGAGTGTTACTTGAAAAACTATAGTTTTTCAAACGTAAATCCTGGAAAAATGGCAACGGTGTCTGTGTTTATTGATAATCATAAGAAAGTCGATATGAAAACAGCTGCATTTATTTTAAAAGAAGTCCCGAATGGGCTGCATAAAATTAAGCTGGAGATTTTGAATGGTTCTGGGGAGAAAACAGGCTTGCAAAAAGAGTTTGAGGTACATATCACTTCTTCGATTTAATGAAACCATTAGCATCTGAAAGGGAGTAATGGTAAAATGAAGGTGGAGGTGAGCTTGTTAATGCTTGCTACTATGGAAATCATCGACATTTTGCAACAGGCTGATGGATTGGCTGAAATGATCCTTCATTCTGAAATAGGGGAAGAATATCTCCTTAGTTTATATACATTACGGAACGACAAAGAGGCACAGCAAAAAATCTCGAAGTTCAATTCATTAAAGGATCTATTTGAAGATGTTCAAAGGTTCGGTAAATATCATCCGGATTATAAGCGCATCAATTTAGAAACTAGAGAAGCTAAACGAGATATGGATATGCATCCTGCCGTTGCCGATTTCAAAAGGGCGGAGACCGAGCTGCAATCCGTTCTTGATGAAATAAGCGGAAGATTAGGCCGTGCGGTTTCGGAACAGGTCAAAACCCCAGCCGGAAACCCATTTTTTGTATCTTCTGGCGGATGTTCAACAGGAAGTTGTGGCACTGGCGGAAGCTGTGGGTGCTCTGCCTGAATAGTCGATTCCTTAAGTTGACTTAGGGCCAATGCATTCAAGCCATCGGAATTCGTTAGTTCACGGAATTCGATGGCTTTTCCGTGTACGGAGCCTTATAGCACCCTTCATCATCCATACTATCCGAAGCGGTCAACTGCGAAAAAGGATACAGTCCGGACAAAGGTTTCCGCAGCAAAACATCTTTTTCTGCGGAACAAAAAAACGATGGCGGAATACATATACATCATCTTCCTGCCTCACGAAAATGGTTTCACAATGGAGCTGCTTGCCGCGCATCGAATGGCTTGCCGCTTTTTTTATGATTAAAAAAAGCAATCCTTCATCGGTTTTCAGTGAGTGATAATGGATATATATAAATGGGATGCCGGTGAACTTTTTTACCGACACTTCGGTAATTTCATCATTATCCAAAAGGTGATCGATAAATTGATGCCAAATATGATCTAAATCCATCTTTTTGTGAGCTCCTTTCCAGTATGTATATTCATAATAGTAAGAGAATTTCGTTTATAATCTTTTTTCTTTGTTGAAAGTAAAGATTCTGCTATGCTACACTTAGTTAAAACCTTTATAAAAGGGAGTTATTAATATGCTTGGAGCGAGACAAGGAATCATCGTCTATTTACATACATTAAAACAAGCTAAAATGCTAAGGAAATTTGGAAATATCCATTATGTTTCGAAAAAATTGAAATATGTGGTCCTTTATACGAATATGGACGAAGTGGAACCGCTAGTGGCAAAGCTGAATAATTATTCGTTCGTAAAAAAAGTGGACCTTTCTTATAAGCCGTTTTTGAAGGTGGAATTTGAAAACTCAAAACCCGATAAGGCAAAGGAATACGATTATAAGATGGGAATTTGAAAAAAAACTGACTCAGCACGAGTCAGTTTTTTTTTTTAGCCCAATGGCGGAAGGTACCTATTCATTCGCAATATGCCGATTAAGTGTTGGTAGTAAAGCTCGGTTTCAGCAAAAAGCACCGAGGGTTTCACATCGATTTCAATGATTGGTTTATCCAGTTCTTCGGCCAGGTTCTCAAAAAGCTCGTAGCGTTTGTTTTTGTTGATATGAGGGTTTGGTATACCTTCCCGGCAAATGTACAGCGGTTGGAATTTACCTGGATCGGTAGGTTGCATTACGATAACCACGGAAGTTACCTTTTTATCATTTATGGTTGTATGCAGCGCCAAAAGCCTGATGACTCGATGTTTCTGATTACGACCTACCTCAAGCAGTTCGTATATATCAGAAAGACCTTGTCCAAGTTCAATAAAACGTTGAATCAATTAAACCTCTCCTAACTAACTTATTATTCATTACTTTATCATTTTCCCCCATAAAAGAGAAGGACAACTTCATGGTTGAATCATGACAAGAGATGATTGGTTTAAGCGGTACATAAAAAAAAGCCCTGCAAAATGTTTGCAGGGTCCTTCTATGTCTAACTTATGGACCAGAAGGCAAAGGGAGAGGAGAAACCGGAGGAAGAACTTATGGGGAAACGTAAGCCTTCTCCGCGGTTGGCAACAACACCTAAAAAGGAATGTTGTTATTCATATTATGGCCAAAAACTGTCATCTTATTCAAAAGGAATGAGATTTGTAAAAAGAATGAATGTCCTCCGTCCTTCATAGGAAATCATAAGCGGGTGCTTACCTCATGATGAAGGAATTGCATTAAATATTGGCTTGCTTTTTCGAATATGTTAGGATAGGAAAGTAACAGAAATCTGTCAAAAAATGTGGTGAGAATGATGAGGGTCGTTTCCGGAAGTTGTAAAGGA
The DNA here is from genome assembly GCF_001439925.1 of Peribacillus muralis. Lineage (GTDB taxonomy): Bacteria > Bacillota > Bacilli > Bacillales > DSM-1321 > Peribacillus > Peribacillus muralis. The sequence continues at coordinate 16,592 of NZ_LMBV01000021.1, read as the reverse complement.
AGACCACTTAAGGCTGTACCGGGTACAGGAACACGGCCGACTACGGATAAAGTAAAGGAATCCATTTTTAATATGATTGGACCTTATTTCGAAGGAGGGCAAGTCCTCGATTTGTTTGCAGGTAGTGGCGGCCTCGGAATTGAAGCGTTAAGCAGGGGCATGGATAAGGCCATATTTGTCGATCGCGACTTTAAAGCAAATCAGACGGTTAAGTCCAACTTGGAACTATGTAACTTTACAGACCGTGCAGAAGTTTATAAAAATGATTCAGAGCGTGCTTTGAAAGCGTTAGTTAAAAGGGAAATGGCGTTTGAGTTAATTTTTCTTGATCCGCCGTATAAGAAACAAAAACTTGTGGATATGTTAGAAGAAATACATAAATACCGTTTGTTGAGCGATATTGGATATATTGTTTGTGAGCATGGTCATGATGTTACATTGCCGGAAAGTGTTGGCGGCTTTACCATTAAGCGAAAAGAAGTGTATGGCGTCATCGCTGTTACGATTTATCAATGGGGAAACGCACAAGAACAGGGGGAACTATGAATGTCCAAAATAGCCATTTGTCCAGGGAGTTTCGATCCAATAACATTCGGGCATCTTGATATCATTCAAAGGGGAGCGAATGTTTTCGAAGAGGTATATGTCGTCATCGTGAATAATTCCGCGAAAAATTCACTTTTTTCAGTCGAAGAGAGACTGGAATTAATTACGGAAGCAACAAAACATATGCCAAATGTAAAAGTGGATTTCTATCAAGGATTGACGGTCGACTATGCTGAAAGCGTTTCCGCGAATGCCATCATCAGGGGATTAAGGGCGACTTCCGACTTTGAATACGAAATGCAGGGAACTTCAATGAACCGATTCCTTAACAGTAAAATTGAGTCATTCTTTATCATGACGAAAAATCAATATTCTTTCTTGAGTTCAAGTATCGTGAAAGAGGTTGCGAAATATGGAGGAGATATCTCCGAACTAGTTCCGCCTGTTGTCCAGAAGGCCCTGGCCAAAAAGTACGCACATCAGTAATAATAGAAAAAAGAGCATTGCAGTGCATACGCGCAATGCTCTTTTTTTTGTTTAAGATAGTCCTTTGAATAATCTTTTTGCGAAAATGATGATATAAAGGACGAGAAACATGAGGGTGAGGAAGGGACCGAAGTCAATCATATGCTGGTAAAGTGAGCTTGCCTGTTCGCCTGTCGCGCCAACTGGAAAAGCATGTACCGGGTTGCCGCTATCTTTATTGCCGCTATAGAATGGTACCCAAAGTAAAACGGTGATTATCGATGCCAGAAAACCATGCGCTATTCTCGCAATGAAAAACGGCAAGAAACGAATGTCAGTTGACGCTAAAAAACTGGCAACTTGAGCCTGGATGCTGAACCCGTTGAAAGCCAAGATGAAACTAGTCATCACAGTCTGCTGGAAAAGACTCGCATTTTCTACAGCACTGGTCAACTTCGAACCAAGTGTCATTTCGAACATTCCTGAGATGAACGGGGGACTTAAGGATTCCGGGAAATTAATAATATGTAGAATCCCTGAGACGATTGATGCGAGCAGTCCGGTAATATTCATGTGAAATAGAAGCTTGTTGACTACGGAAAAAAGGATGATGAATCCCCCGATCATTAATAGGGTTTGAATGGATGAGAGTACTGCATCTCCTAACAAACTCCCAAACGGCCTTGTTTCCTTAATGCGGGTTCGGTGCATCTGGTTAAAGGCTTGTCTAAGTGAGGGGAGCTTGGTTATGGATTTTAAATCGGTTTTCTCCTCTTTCCGCCGGTAAAAACGCATGATGATGCCGACACAAAAGTTGCCTAGGTAGTGGGAGAGTGCAAGGATGATCCCTAAATGAGGATTGTGGAAAAATCCCACGGCAACGGCAACGAATAGAAACAAAGGATTGGATGAATTAGTGAAACAAACGAGCCTTTCAGCTTCAATGCGCGTCAATTGTTCCTCTTGGCGAAGCCGTACCGTGAACTTCGCACCAGCAGGAAACCCAGATGCAAGTCCCATCGCCCAGACAAACCCGCCCACCCCGGGTACACGGAATAAAGGGCGCATGAATGGTTCGAGCATGACCCCGATAAACCTTACCACCCCAAAACTGATCAATAGCTCCGAGAAAATCAAGAATGGTAGAAGAGAAGGGAAAACAATTTTCCACCACATATCCAGCCCACCTGTGGAAGCTTCAAAGGATTCTTGGGGGAAAATGATCAAGCCAGCTGCCATCATCGTGACGAAGGTGGCCAACAGTACAGTTTTCAATTTTGATTTAAGCAAAATTCAGCCTCCTTTGAAAGGTTACTAAATAAGGGCAGTCCGTTTCGTATATAATAAAATATGACCTTCTTTTCTCGAAAAGAAGGGGCAGGATGTAACGAGTGTTAGCACATGTCCAATTAAAAATCATTTACCCCATTCATTAAACCACACGGAATATACATTTCTCCGCCTGGCTTGTTCCACTGTCAATATAAATAATATGCTTCTATAAATCCGTTTAAGACCATAACTTTGAATGAGTCGTATTTTCAATATTTTTCAACAGGGGGGATATCTTTGTCGGAACCAAAGGTCGGGCTTGCACTTGGGTCGGGAGGTGCGAGGGGGTTTGCGCATATTGGAGTGATAAAGGTATTGCAGCAAGAAGGAATTCCAATCGACATGATTGCCGGTAGCAGCATGGGCGCGATGGTAGCAGCCTTTTATGGAGCGGGATCGGACATTGAACGGCTGTATAAGCTGTCCCGTGCTTTTAAACGAAAGTACTATTTGGATTTCACGATACCTAAAATGGGCTTCATTTCCGGTAAACGAACAAAGGATTTAATCAGGGTATTTACATATGGAAAGAATTTCGAAGAACTCGATATTCCTGTGGCTGTTGTCGCCACTGATTTAAAAACGGGGGATAAGGTCATTTTTCGGCAAGGCCCCATCGCTCCTGCAGTCAGGGCAAGTATCTCAATTCCCGGGATATTCACACCTGAAAAAATAGGAAAGCGACTGCTTGTTGATGGCGGGGTTGTTGACAGGGTTCCTGTTTCTGTCGTGAAGGAGATGGGGGCAGACATCATAATCGGCGTGGACGTCGCCCATGTGAAACAAGATATGGAAATAAACTCCATATACGATGTTATCATGCAAAGTCTCGATATCCTGCAAATGGAGCTTGTTAAAAGCAGGGAGTTTGCTTCAGACGTCATGATACGCCCAAGGGTCGAGAAATACAGCTCGAAATCATTTACAAACGTACAGGAAATAATTAGTATTGGAGAAGAAGCAGCAAGAGGAAAGATCGATCAAATTAAGCAAAGCATTGTTACTTGGAAGGAGTCTTTTGAAGATGAACCGTAAAATCTATGTACGCACTTTCCTGGTGGTTGCTATCATTCTCATAGCATCAGCACTTTATTCCCTACCCTTTTATGTATCTAAACCAGGAATGGCAAAAGAATTGGAGCCGATTATTGAGGTTTCAGGCGGGGATGAAGCGAAAGGGAGTTTTATGTTGACGACCGTTAGGATGGGCCGGGCCAATATTTATTCCTATCTGCTGGCAAAGTGGAGCAAATATCAGGAGCTTTATCCTGAAACCGCAATCAGGAGTGAAGATGAAACGGATGAAGAATATAATATTAGGCAATTGCACTTAATGGATGGTTCGAAAAACAATGCCATTCAGATAGCCTATGAAAAAGCAGGGAAAGAAGTCGATTATGAATATTTGGGCGTATATGTTTTGGACGTGCTTAAGGGTATGCCAGCTGCAAAAGAATTGAAAGCGGGCGACCAAATCATACAGGTCGATAATCTTAAATTCAAGTCTGCACAAGAATTCATGGGCTACATTAATGGAAAGAAAGCTGGAGATAAGGTTGAATTGACGTATAAGCGGGAGGAGACGGAGAAAACCGCCGTTTTACCTTTACAGCCTTTTAAAGATGACCCGAATAGGGTGGGCATAGGCATCTCACTTGATGACAATCGAAAAGTGACAACAAAGCCGGCCATTTCCATTGATTCGGAACAGATAGGCGGTCCTTCTGCTGGACTTATGTTTTCTTTGGAGATTTATAATCAATTGAAAGAAGGCGATTTAACGAAAGGTTACAATATAGCGGGTACTGGAACGATGTCGGATGATGGGACAGTCGGGCCAATTGGCGGGATTCAACAGAAGATAGTAGCCGCTGATAAATCTGGAGCGGAAATTTTCTTCGCCCCAAACGAAAACGGAGCAGCGGGCTCGAACTATGAAGATGCACTTATAGCGGCGAAGGATATCGGTACTGAGATGAAGATTGTTCCAATCGATAACTTTGATGATGCAGTAGCTTATTTAAATAAGTTAAAGGGAAAAGAAAAATGAAAAAAAGCGCAGGCAGGTAATCTGTCTGCGCTTTTTTTGTCATGAAATCCGTTTTCATTTAGTGATGATGGGCGCTGCATATTCCCGTTTCATCAGGGAAGCTTGGTCCGACTCGGATAAGCCAAGTGCATAAACCTGTGCGGCTCTTATGTCCATTTCGATGTCCTGCTTTTGAAAGGCAGACAATTTGGATATGAGCGGGAGCGGTAAGTCTTTCTTGACGGTGTGCAAATATTCCCGTCCCTTGTTATTCATGCCAAGGAGTCTGATATAGGCCGGGAGGTGAGTATTTGCCATTTGTTCCTTGGAAGTATGGGTCAATATGTGGACGCACATCCGCTGGAGCCTTGTCCATGTATAGCGTTTTGTTTTCAGCGCCGTCATGAATTGTGAAAAGGTCGCAGCGGTTTTAGCCATCTGCTGGATTCGGTGCTCTATCCCTTCCTCGATTTCATAAACCGCTGCCAATTCGCTTAATGAAGAAGATAGGATCCGGTACTTCAACAAGGGCCAATACATTTCCCAATCATGCAAGGAGCGGTAGCTGGATAGGTATTGCTCAAGGCCAATTCTCGTCGGTTTGGGAATGTAGCTAGAAACGGAATCCAAACTTTTGCCCTGTTCTTCATGGATGGCTTTACGGATTCCTGTCGCGCTGGCAATGGAATCATTCGATAAATCAGTATCATGGTATCCGGCAGCCACTCTTTTGATCGTATAGGGGCGGATCGAAAAACCGTTAGTAAGGGCAGCACTTACATATTCCTTTCCAAGGATGTTATTGGGCTTCGTCAAATCCAGGGCCCCTTCATTTTTAATGATCGCTTGATAAGCCTGGGCAGCACTTGCAGGATAGCTATTCCCGGCATCCATGGCCGATTTGACCGCGGCATCGAATGCTGCCGATTGATCTGAAATAACGTTATTCGCGGTGATGAACGGTTCAATTCTCCCGTCCTCACTCCCAAAGCAAAAAGAGTCGCAGCCAAGGTACTCCAAAAGGGAGATGGAGCCTTTTGCGAAAATCTCCGCCTTTTGTGTTGCAAAAGCGTAAGGAAGCTCGATGACAAGGTCGATGCCGCCTTGCAGGGCCATGGCAGCACGTGTCCATTTACTGACTAAAGCAGGCTCTCCTCGCTGTAAAAAGGGCCCGCTCATGACTGCGACCACGATATCCGCCCCGGTTTTTTCTCTACTTTTTCTTGCATGTAAAACATGTCCGTTATGAAAAGGGTTATATTCGACTACTAAACCGCAAGCCTTCATTCGTTCACCTCAGAGAAAAACTTTGTATTTTTTCAACTTAGTGCTAAAATAGTATTTCAAGTAAAACTCTATAATGTTTCGTCATGATTTTTTGTTTCAACGTTGGATAATCAGTTAGGATGACTACATTATAGTGTAAAGAAAAAATATTGACAAACTTATAATTGAAAGCTATAATTATTTTTGTTGCCTTGAGGTGATTTCATTTGAAATGGACAATTAGTCAACTTCAAAAAATTCGGGACAAAGATTTACGGTTTGATGAACTGGTGGATGTCTTAGACATTAGAGAAAGAGACCCGCAAATACGCGACGTTTCTCCGATTAGAGTAACAGGAAGGGCTGATATCAGCTCGACCGAGATTACTTTTCACCTGCATCTTTCAGGTGAATTAACATTACCTTGTTCCCGTACACTGGTAGACGTTAAATATCCGATTGATATTGATACAAAGGAAACCTTTCTATTAAAGGCAGAGGACTCTGATTTCTACGGAGATGATGTCACTGTTGTAGAAGGTGATGTTGTAGACCTTATACCGGTAATTAAAGAAAATTTATTGCTAGAAATTCCGATGCAGGTTTTTTGTGAGGATGTCGATTCCAATGAAGCTGCTCCTCAATCCGGAAAAGACTGGGCTGTTATTTCTGAAGAGGAAAATGAGCATAAGGTTGATCCGAGATTTGCAAAGCTTGCCGACTTTTTTGACAACAATAAAGAATCTTGATTGGAACGGAAAATCGTTAATCCGATTTTTCCAGCTTTTTTATATTTTTTAAGGAGGTGGGAATAATGGCTGTACCTTTTAGAAGAACGTCGAAAACTGTAAAAAGAAAACGTCGTACACACTTCAAGCTTCAAGTACCTGGTATGGTAGAATGCCCAAGCTGTGGTGGAATGACTCTTTCACATCACGTTTGTAAAGAATGTGGAACATATAAAGGAAAAGAAGTTGTCGCAAAATAATTTCTGATCCTACTTGAAAGCCTGGCTTTCTTGATGCAACACGCTAATCAAAGCGCAGAGATTTTCTCTGGGCTTTTTTTATAACTTGATTTCGCGGAATATTCGGAAAAAAAGCCGGGATGAAGAATGTGGAGATGGTGATTACGTGAATCGAATGATTAAAGTGGAGAAGGATATGCGCGGTTTCATGAAGGTCATATTCAATAGACCAGAGAAACGGAATGCAGTGAATTATCAATTGATGGACGAACTTCAAACCATATTGGCGGAAGCGGCCCACGATGACGGTGTTAAAATGCTCGTCCTGACAGGTGCGGGAACAGACGCTTTCTGCTCAGGGGGGGATTTGAGTGAGTTTCAAGATTTATATACAGAAGAAGATGCCTTTACTATGTTATCGAAAATGGGCGAGATTCTTTATACACTTGCAGTTTTTCCAAAACCGACATTGGCGTTCCTGAATGGAAGCGCTGTTGGCGGAGGTTGCGAAATAGCTACAGCTTGTGATTTCAGGGTAGCGAAAAAAGGGGTCAAGCTAGGTTTTATCCAAGGTACGCTTGGTATTACGACAGGCTGGGGCGGCGCTTCCCTTTTACTTGAAAAAATACCAACGCAAAAGGCGCTAAAGCTACTAATGGATGCAAACATATTTAAAGCGGAAGAAGCTCAAGGATTTGGTTTCGTAGATGAGATAGTCGGAGAAGGAGGATGGGAAAGTTTCGCAGAAGATATTCTTTGCCATGAGACAGGGGTATTGATGGCCTATAAAAAATTATTGGTCAATAATTGGCAGGAGAGTGGCCTTAAAGGAAGAATGGAGGCTGAAATCCATGAATGTGCTAAACTTTGGGCAAGCGATGCACATCATGCTGCAGTCCGTCGTTTCTTAAACAAGAAAAAATAAAAAATACTGCCTTTATATTTCTTCTATCTTTCCTAGCATGTGCATATTATGAATTAAAACTTGCTAAGGAGGTAGAGAGATGTCGATTGCGAGACAAGATGCATGGACCCATGATGAGGATTTACTATTGGCTGAAGTGGTTTTAAGGCATATAAGAGAGGGCAGTACCCAATTGAAGGCTTTTGAAGAAGTGGGTAAGCAGTTATCGAGAACGTCGGCAGCATGTGGATTTCGTTGGAACTCTTTTGTAAGGAAGCAATATAAATCTGGCATCGAGCTAGCAAAGAAACAAAGGAAGGAACAGGCCGTCCTCGAGACTGATGCGGAGCCTAAACCTATTGCTGCATTGGAAGATCACAAGGTTGAACAGGCGCCCCATGAGGATGAAAAAGATTCTATTACGCTTCAGAAGGTTATATTATATTTAACTAAAATGGATGAGTTCTTCCAGATTGATAATGATGAGAAGGAACGAATTTCCGAACACTCCTTATATCTTGAACAAGAAAATCTCCGTTTACAGGAAGAGAATACCTTGCTGAGAGAAAACTTGAAAGCCGTGGAGGAAGATTATCGGGCGCTTATGCAAATCATGGAGCGGGCCAGGAAGCTTAGTGTACAAGAGGACGAAAAAACAAATCCGAAAGTGAGTTTTCAAATGGATAAGAATGGGAATTTGGAAAGGGTCAATAAATAGAAAAGGCGGGTGGAAACTCCGCCCGCCTTTCATTATTCTTCTGTATCTAGTTCCGTCGTTGCTTGTTGGTCGAATGGGCTCCAAATCAGCGGGTTTTCCCCAAGGTCCCGGTCCATATCATAGGAAACGGCAGAAAAGCCCATCTTTTTCCAAAAATCTTGTGAGTGAACTCTTGGATTCGTTTTAATAGGCATGTTCAGGCTTTTGGCGAATTCGACCAAAGCTTTTCCATAGCCTTTTTTCTGATAGTTAGGCAGGACTTCAAGCTTCCAAAGAACGAGGAAATCCCTTGAATTGTCAAAATATTGATCGAATTTAGCGCTTCTTTTATAGAGGCTCATCCGGGCTACAAGTTTGTCGCCATAAAAGACTCCATAAAAAGGTGATTGGCTGTCGTTTTCAATGATGTTGCCCTCTAAATCATCCAGCATTGACAATTCCTGTATTCCGTATTCTTTGAATTTTTTGAATTCCTCAAGCGTTTTAAAATTTACAAGTAATCGTTCAACCTTGTATTCCATAAAAAAGCTCCCCCTTAATTCTGATAAACCTCTTCGATAGTGGCCCTTGAAAGTCATCCCGCTGATCGGTACCCTGTGGAATCCCAACTAAAGGCTAAATCTAGCATGATATGGTTCATTCCATCCTGCTGATTATAGCCATAGCCATACAACCCTCACCTCTTATCTTCAATTTGGTTGAAGTTGGCGGTATTTCATATTCCCATTAAAAGTAATGAATGGCTTAGCTTTTCGTATCTAATATACCATTAATTTGATGCTTAAAGAAGGAAATAAATCCTCAATGACACATTTATAACAGTTTTAATTGAGGTTTTTTGCAAGTGATGCGCAGTAAACTGATAAGCTGGATTTTCTATAATGAATGGCGTGAAATTTGATGCAGGATAAAAAAGAAAATGTGTTAAAATAGTAAATATATTTCAGAAAAGTAAGGATTGGTAATATGAGAATTGGAATCATTGGAGGAGGGGCGATCGGGTTACTGTTTGCATCTCATTTGTGTGACAAACATCGTGTGACTCTATACACCCGCACGGCACAACAGGCCTCAATCATCAGTCATGACGGGCTCCTGCTTATAAAAGAAGGTGAAAGCCGGTTGTTGGACAACATCTTTTCAAAAAGCCTGGATGAAGGGATAACCGAACAAGACCTTCTTATAACGGCAGTTAAACAATACCAGCTTCAACAAATCCTGCCTGCAATCAATCGCCTTGGTGTGCCAATGCTTTTCTTGCAGAATGGCTACGGCCATATTACTCATTTGAAACAGCTGCACTCTCCGTACATCTATGTTGGGGTCGTGGAACATGGAGCCTTAAGACATGATGCCAATACCGTTGAGCATACCGGTCTTGGCATCACCAGGGTGGCCGCCTATAGAGGTGAGCTTGATCACCTATCGTTAGTGAATGAAGAGTTCGACCGTTTTCCATTTGCGAAAAGCGAGGACTATCAATCGATCCTCCTCGATAAACTTGTCGTTAATGCAGTAATCAACCCATTAACAGCGATCCTGCAAGTGGAAAATGGAGATTTGATCAGCAATGCTTTTTATTATCAATTGTTTAAAGAGCTTTTCAATGAAATCTCCGACATTTTGGAGGTGGAGAATAAAGCAGAGTCCTTTGAACATGTTAAATCCGTTTGCATGGCAACTGCAGGAAATCGTTCGTCGATGCTCAAAGATTTGGAAAAGGGCAGCCAAACGGAAATCGATGCTATATTGGGCCATATCCTTACGGTGGCCAACCGTAATGGGAAAAAGAATGGCCTGGCGTCTTCTCTATATAAGATGATCAAGGGGAAAGAGTCTCGGGGGGGATGAGGGTGTGCCGAACGTTGTTTCAAGTGTTGCCGCGATTTTTATTACCTTGCCTTTTATAGGGTACATACTTTTTTTTATAGGTGCCAAACAAATCACGAGAAACCATAGGCGCTCCGTTCAGTTCGCGATGGACATGAGTGCGCTACTATTCGTAATATCCGTCCATTATTTAATCATTGCAATTTGGGATAAGCACATCCTTTGGGTGATCTTGCTGATCATGATTGGCAACGCATTCGTGGTGGCCATGGTCCATTATAAGTTGAAAGAGGAAATCATTTTCCGTAAGGTGGTAAAGGGCTTTTGGAGAGTGAACTTCGCCTTCTTTTTCGTTATGTATATTCTATTATTTTCCATAGGTTTAATTACAAGTATTACGGAGATATTTACTACATAAAATAGAACGCCACATCAATTTTCTGCTGCTGGGCAACTTCTTTTGTTTTCTTAAACTGGAATGTTATACTCTAAAAAGAATTGTAGTTGCAGAGAAAGGGAGAACAGAAATGGAGATGAAAGATCTCGCGTTACCATCTTTAAACCGTTTTGCATCGGACTATCTACAAAATCGTCTTGAAGCGGAGGATTATTTTCATTATGACTTATCTAAGCCGGATATTTATCGCGATAGATATGATGAATTGATGAACCGTGCTTTTTCACGTCGTGAATTATCCGATTACATACAACGATATATGTCCCGTTTTTCGAGTAGTGAGGCAGTTAAAGGAAATATTGAAAGGTTGCGCAGGGATGATTCCGTTGTCGTAATTGGCGGACAGCAGGCTGGATTGCTGACTGGTCCGCTGTATACCATCCATAAAGTGATTTCGATCGTTAAGCTTGCAAAAGAACAGGAGAAAGAACTGGGGCGACCGGTCATACCGGTTTTTTGGATAGCTGGCGAAGATCATGATTTGGCTGAGGTCAATCATGTGTATGTTATGAAAAACGGAAAGCCGCACAAAAAAACGTATCCTTCTTATCAGCCTTATAAAACGATGGTATCGGATGTGGAGCTTGAATCGGATAAGGCAGAGAAGTGGTTCGAAGAAATCATTGAAACCTATGGTGAAACGGCCTTTACGAATAAACTCCTGATTAATATGAAAGAAACGATCAGGGAATCGAAAACCTTCGTCGACTTTTTTGCCCGGCTGATACATGAGTGGTTCCATGAATATGGTCTTTTACTCGTCGATGCAGCAGATCCGGACTTAAGGCAAATCGAAAAGGGCCACTTTGTCTCGATGATTAAAAAAAGTGAGCGGATTGCTGAAGTGGTCGAGGATCAACAATCATTCATGCATGCAAAAGGATATCCTAAAATGATAGAAATGGATAAACAAGCAGCGAATTTATTTTATTATGATCCAGAAAAAAAAGATCGATGTTTACTGGAACGTGTGGAAGGCGGCTTTAGCGGCAAAAACACAGAGGCTTCGTTTTCCGAGTCGGAACTGCTGATGGTAGCCAACAATCATCCGGAACGGCTAAGCAACAATGTCATCACGCGACCGCTTATGCAGGAAATGCTATTTCCGGTATTGGCTTTCATTTCAGGTCCGGGGGAGATTGCCTATTGGGCTGAATTAAAACGGGCATTTGAGTTGTTTTCGATGAAGATGCCGCCGATCATCCCTAGGCTAAACATCACGATTGTGGAGCGGGGTGTCCAAACGGATCTAGAGGAAATGGAACTGACCTTGGATACTGTTCTGACTGAAGGAACCGTTAATGCTGTGAAACGGTACTTGGAAGCGGTGGAAGATGAGACAACGGCTGATCTGTTCGAAAACCTGAAATCACAGCTTGAAGAGAACCATAAAAAACTTTCCGATCATGCCGTTTCTTTAGATAAAGGGCTTGAGCCGATGCTGAATAAAAACATTGAATTCATCCAAAGGCAATTAGATTTCATATATGGTAGAATCGGTGACCGTACAAAGGAACGCCATTCGGTTACCTTGAAAAAATATGAACGGATCGCCCATTCTCTTTATCCACTGGAATCGCCCCAAGAGAGGATTTGGAATGCGTTTTATTACCTGAATCAATATGGACCGGAATTCATTCGCGATATCATGAAGCTGGATTACCAATTCAATAATCAGCATAAACTGATTTTCATTTAGAAACACCATCCGTTTTGGGGGAAGGTGGGGGACCAGTCAAAAGGTTGCCACATACCAATCCTGACAGAGAGTAAAAAAAGATAGGCGATAAGCCTGTCTTTTTTCTGTTTCCAGGGCACTTGTCAAGTATGGCTTCGACAGGAATAGTGGGACTGTGTCCTAGTCTGAGTCCATTCGAGGGAAATGCACGTTTTTTTGGTTAATTTGGCTTAATAAAACTTGCATAGAAAAGAAGGGAATTTTTACTTGGAAGGAGAAAGTAAAAACAAGTGGAGAAAGGTGGGGGATTGTGGTACATTGAGATTAGAATGTGGGGGTAATGGGTATGTTCATGGGAGAGTACCATCATAACATCGATATAAAGGGCCGGTTGATCGTCCCCGTGAAATTCAGGGACAATCTCGGGGAGCAATTTGTTCTTACCCGCGGACTCGATCAATGTTTATTTGGTTACCCTATGGAAGAGTGGAAGCTGCTTGAAGAAAAGCTGAAAGCCTTGCCTTTAACAAAAAAAGATGCCCGAGCCTTTACCCGATTTTTCTTTTCCGCAGCAACAGAATGCGAAATTGATAAACAAGGGCGAATTAATATCCCCGCGCCGCTTACTTCATATGGCCAATTGGAAAAAGAATGTGTAATTCTTGGTGTTACCAATCGTATTGAGATTTGGAGCAAATCCCTTTGGGAAAACTATTTTTCAGCTTCGGAGGATTCTTTCGCTGAGATAGCAGAAAATATGATTGGCTTTGATATTTAAGGCTGCCCTCAGAATAGAGTCACTCAATAACCGATTGGAAGGATGACTAACATGTTTCAACATACTACAGTGTTATTAAAAGAGACGGTTGATGGATTGAATATCAAACCTGATGGAGTTTATGTGGATTGTACTTTAGGAGGAGCCGGTCACAGCGAATACTTGCTTTCACAGCTCTCTGACAAGGGCAGGCTTTATGCTTTTGATCAGGACGAAACGGCGATTCGAAATGCTAAGGAAAAACTGGAAAGCTATGGTGAGCGTATTGTTCTTGTTCCGAATAATTTTAAATACTTAAAAGAAGAGTTGAATGCCCGGGGAATCGAGAAAGTGGATGGGATCTTGTACGATTTAGGTGTGTCATCGCCCCAATTGGATACACCTGAACGTGGGTTCAGTTATAACCATGATGCGCCCCTGGACATGAGGATGGACCAAAGCGCTGCCATCTCTGCCTATGATGTCGTGAATACATGGTCATTCCATGATTTGCTTAGGATATTCTTTCAATATGGAGAAGAAAAGTTTTCCAAGCAAATTGCCCGGAAAATTGAAGCGGCACGTGAGATAAAACCGATTGAAACGACGTTTGAGCTTGTAGAGCTGATAAAAGATGGAATCCCTGCCCCTGCCAGGCGTAAAGGCGGACATCCTGCGAAACGTGTATTCCAAGCAATCAGGATTGCCGTGAACGATGAGCTTGGCGTTTTCGAGGACTCTCTGGAACAAGCGATTTCGCTTTTGGATATGGAAGGCAGGATATCGGTCATTACATTCCATTCGCTTGAAGATCGGATTTGCAAAACGGTATTCAAAAAAGCAAGCAGCATGCCGGACCTTCCGCCTGGGCTTCCTATCATCCCGGATGAATTCAAACCAACCTTGAAAATTATTACCAGAAAACCGATTTTACCTTCAGAAGCTGAATTGGAAGGGAATAATCGTTCACGTTCGGCTAAGTTAAGAATTGCTCAAAAGCAAAAAATATAGAGAATATCAGTAAGGGGGAATAGGAATGAGTTCCATTGCCAAAAAAATGCAAGAACAGCAATATGAAGACCAACACCAGCAACAGGCACAGCAAACAGTGGTCATCCGTAAGGCGAAAATATCCATTGGTGAAGTTTTCTTACTATGTGCCCTTGCTATTATGGTTGCGTTTATGGGAGTGAAGATCGTCTCTAATCAAGCGGCCATATATGAAACGAATAAAGAGATCCAGCTTGTTGAATCGAAAATTGACGAACAGAGCAAAGTGAATGACGATTTGAAAGTGCAAGTTGCCGAACTTAGTACATACGAGAGAATTTGGAAAAAAGCTGCAGCGCTTGGGTTCAAGTTAAATAAGAATAATGTGAAGGGTGTGCAGTGATAATGCAGAAACAAAAAAATATGAAGCATGGGGCAGCCGGATTATTCTTCTTATTCGGCCTGCTCTTTTTTGTTTTAATCAGCCGCTTTTTGTATATTCAGGTGACAGGAACAGCAGGCGGGGAGGTGCTCGCTTCGAAAATCGAAAAGAAATATGAAAAGAAACAGGTCCTGGAAGCAAAAAGGGGCAGCATTCTCGATACAAAGGGGGAAGTCATCGCCGAGGATACTTCTGCCTATATCTTAAGAGCTGTACTCAGTAAAAAAGAACCTGAGCACGTCAAGGATCCCGAAATGACCGCTGCTAAGCTTGCTAAATATATTGACATGGATGAACAGGAAATTTATGAACGTCTTACGAAAAAAGGGCCATATCAGGTTGAGTTTGGCAGCGCGGGCAAGGATTTGACGCAGGTCGTCAAACAGAAAATCGAAAAAATGCAGCTGCCGGGTATTACATTCGGAAGGACGAATAAACGATTTTATCCAAATGGAATCTTCGCATCCCATTTGATAGGGTATGTGGAAAAAGATGAAAAGACAGAAGAAATGACTGGTAAGTTTGGCATTGAGAGGTATCTCAATAAAGAATTGCAGGAAAGGGATGGAAAGCTGACATTTGACAGTGACTCAGAGGGATTCCTTTTACCGGATGCGAAGGAAAAAGTGGTCGCCCCGGATAATGGCAATGACGTGATGTTGACCATCGACAAGAAAATTCAAACCTTCTTGGAAGATTCATTGAGCAAGGTGCAGGCAAAATATGATCCCGAGCAAATCATCGCGATCGTATCCAATCCTAAAACGGGAGAGATTGTGGCGATGGGACAAAGGCCCACCTTCCATCCAATAACGAAGGTGGGGCTCACGGATACTTGGCGAAACCTTGCGATTGAAGAAACATTCGAGCCAGGATCAACCATGAAAACCTTCACGCTTGCTGCTGCTGTCGAGGAAGGGGTCTTCAATCCGAATGACAGTTTTGTTGCGGGAACCTACAAAGCCGGTTCAGGGGAAATTCATGATCACAGTGGAATCGAAAGAGGGAAAAGCATGACATTTCTTGAAGGGGTTCAACGTTCTTCCAATGTCGCTTTCGCAACACTTGCAATGGATAAGATCGGAGCGGATACCTTCAGGGAGTATTTGACTAAATTCGGATTCGATAACAAAACGGGAATTGATTTGCCGAACGAAATAACGGGTAAAATTCAATATAAGTACAAGCTTGAAAAAGTGACAACGGCCTTTGGACAAGGCTCGACCGTCACCCCGATCCAACAAATCCAGGCTGCTTCCGCGATAGCCAATGAAGGGAAAATGATGCAGCCCTATGTAATCAAAAGCATCTCCGATCAAGATACAGGAAAGGTTTTGAAAACGACAAAGCCGAAAGTGAATGGGAACCCGATATCAGCAGAGACAGCCAAGCAGGTGCGTGACTATTTGGAAACGGTGATTTCTGCGAAAAAGGGAACAGGAAGCAAATATGCCCTTGACGGATATGAAGTCGCAGGAAAAACCGGTACAGCACAAATTGCCGGTCCGACAGGCAAATATCTAGTAGGGAAAAATAACTACGTATTTTCCTTTTTAGGGATGGCTCCAAAAGATGACCCGCAATTGGTCATGTATGTCGCGGTCAAGCAGCCTAAGTTAGGTGAATCTTCTGTTGGCGCCGACCCATTGTCAGAGATATTCAATCCGGTTATGCAAAATAGCCTGCAATATTTAAACATCAAGCCATCTGATGTTAAGAAACAAAAAGCGAGTAAAATCGTTGACTATACGAATAAAACTGACAGCTCTGCCACGAAGGAGCTGAAGGAGCTTGGCTATGATGTAAGCACGATAGGGAACGGGCGTAGAGTTCTCGATCAATCCCCGAAAGCTGGAAGTACGCTTTTACAGGGTGAAAAGATCATCTTGAGAACGGAAGGTGAAATGAAGGTTCCTGATATGAAAGGATGGTCATTGAGGGACGTCATGAAATTGGCTAAGGTCGCAAAACTGGACCTGAAAACGACAGGAACGGGATATGTGAGTAAACAGAATCTCGAAGCAGGGAAAAAGGTGAAGGAAGGCGATTCCTTCACTATAGAATTATCCCAGCCTGATGGAGCTACTGAGGATATACCGACGAATGAGAAAACTGAATGAGTATGATAGAGGGGGAATCCATATAAACTGGTACCTGTAGTTAGGACACTTGAAAAAGAGTGTTTTATATACAGGTATTTTTTTATATACT
>NZ_LMBV01000020.1:1065-78735 GCF_001439925.1 Peribacillus muralis | reverse complement strand
TCAGCGACCATTTCATCTTATCATTTTCATAGTAAGAAGTCAACAGTTATTATTTTTTCTTTCGGTTAATCTGCCGAAAGCTGATGAAATATTTCATGTGTCTTACTTGGTGCTTATTTATATTAATCCTATTTCATCTTAAAGTCAATGCATTTTATAAATATATTAAAGTTAATATCCCGTAATCAAATCTTGGCTTCTTAACGATCGTGCACCAGAACCGATGCCAACTCAAGCTCTTCTATATAAACCGGTATTGTGAGCGAGCGATGCGCCTGTGTGAAGATTGATTTGTTTGGAAAAGTGCGTTTCCTCTTACTGAAATACGCATAGAGCCAAGTTGACTTCGCAAATCGGAGTATGATATTGTATAACCAAGTAATATAATCGGATTAATGCACAAACGTCATTTAAAGGGAGATGGGAATATGACAGCAGCAAAGGTAATATCAGGTGCGGAACAGTTTTTCATACCCGGCAATTCTATCGGTATCCTTATTTGTCATGGTTTTAACGGAACACCACAAAGCGTAAGGTATTTAGGTGAAAACTTTGCTGCAAAAGGATTCACTGTCTTCGCCCCTCGTTTGGCTGGCCATGGAACGGATGAAGCTGAAATGGAGACAAGCGATTATCAGCAATGGATACAAGATGTGGAAATGGCGTACGCAAAGTTAAAACAGACCTGTACAAATGTTTTTGTAATCGGGCAGTCAATGGGAGGCGCTCTTGTCCTAGACTTAGCAACTAAAGTGGCCTGTGATGGGATCCTCACGATCAATGCAGCTCTCCAAGTTCCGGAATATGAAAAATATTGCAACAAAACGGTCCCACGATTCATCCCCGAAGGCAAGCCTGACATAAAAGCCGTTGATAGTAAAGAAATTGCCTATGACAGGGTTCCAATAAAAGCCGTTAATCAGTTACTGGATATTATGAAGCATACCGGCGCACAACTCCAAAAGATCACTTGCCCACTCATCCTCTTCCACTCCCCAGAGGATCACGTAGTACCAGACCGATGCTCCCATCATATATACGAAACTGTTTTATCGGATGATAAAGAAATGGTTTCACTTGATAATTCATATCATGTGGCATCACTTGATCATGATAAAGATTACATCATTGAACGGTCTTATCAATTCATTCAAAAGCATACCAAACTGACAAACAGGGTTTACGCATAAACTTAACGGGTATATAGAGGATATAAAGAAAATAAGGAGGTAACATAATGAGCGGTTTATCAGACAAAGTAAAAGGTGCTGTAAATAAGGTAAAAGGCGAAACGAAAGACCAGGTCGGGAACGCGAAAAATGATCCTCACTTACAAGCAGAAGGTAAAGTGGATAAATTAAAAGGCAATCTTCAAGAAGGTCTTGGCAAACTGAAAGATAACAAATAATGTATACCCATTTCTTATAAAACGAAGAGGCGGCAGATAATCTGCCGCCTCTTCGTTTATTCAATTAGCCTGAATGACTACAAGACACATATCGTCAGGTTGATCTTGCTGCATTTCCGGGGACATCACAAAATCGATTGGCGCAGTTTCCTTACACTCAAACCATCTTGTCGAGACCGCTTCCTGTATTTGGTCCAACCCTTCCGTCCCTTCCCCGTCTATGGCTTCCATCACCCCATCCGTAAAGAGCAGAATCTGAATCTTCTCCTCATAATGAATGATCGATTTCTCCATTTTCATCTCGGTAAAGAAACCAACTGGACATGTCCCTTTTTTAAGCGAAGCCACTTTTCCATCATCCATCCTAGCAAAGCCAGGCGGATGCCCAGCATTGACATATTCCACTGTTTTTTGGTCCGTATCAATGATCATATAAATGGCGGTAAAATAGTAATGCACATGGTTATCTTCTTTATTAAGAATGCTCATCCAGCGATTCAATTCATGAATGACCGCCACTGGATCCGTATGGGTCCTGATTGCATCCCTCAAAACAGATGAAATGAACATACATACAAGCGAGGCCGAAATGCCATGCCCCATCATATCCAACAGAATGACCCCATAACGGTTTTCATCAATGCGATGCCAATAGTACATATCCCCTGCTAATTTATTCGCAGGTAAGTATGATGCCTTTATAGTTAAATGTTCACCTACAATGGGCTCGCTTAACAAACTGCTTTGAACCTGCATGGAAAGATCCAATTCATTGCGTATTTTTTCATCCTGCATTTTGTGCCAATCTTTTTCATATTTAAGCCTTAATCCTACACGGATTCTTGCAAGCAAATCAATTTTATTAATAGGCTTCATTATATAATCGATTCCGCCTACATCAAGTGCCTCGGCGACCTTATTTGAATCTTCAAGAGCGGTCACAAAAATCACAGGTATATCTTTAAGGTGAGGAATACTTTGCAATTTTCTGCAAGCCTCTATCCCATCTATGTCAGGCATCATGATATCAAGCAGGATTATATCAACAGAAGTTTCTTTAGGTTGCGGACTATCCACCTGTAAATATTCAAACATTTCAACAGCTGAATTTAATGATATAAAATCCGTATAGCCAGCCCGCTTTAAAATTTTTTCTATAACGAAAAGGTTAACCTGGTTATCATCTACGATTAAAATCGTCATTGTTTCATTCCCCTTTTGGCTTATATCGAGCGGCAGCATTTATCTTTATCATATCAATCGGTTCATTTCATAATAAATATGATTCTATTATAACGAAGTTCAGACTCATTTAATAATAATTAGCAATGATGGCAAATCCACTTGAAGTCTAACTGATTCTATATACCCTATCCTTTAATAGCATAAACATAAAAATGCAAAGGAAATTGAAAAATACCGGAAAAATTCTAATAAAAATAAAGAGTCCGCAAGCGCGGACTCTTTATTATAATTTCCGATAAATCCGTTCCTTTGGGTCAAAGTCCTCGTAGTCTTCCGAAAAGGAAGACGTATGAAGTGTTTCCTTGCTGCCAACCGCTAGGAACCCATCTTTACATAGACTGTCAAAAAACAGCTGATTAACATAGGTTTGTAACTCACTTGTAAAATAGATCATCACATTCCGGCACATGATGATATGAAACTCATTGAACGATCCGTCCGTAACTAAGTTATGCTGGAAAAACTCGATGTTTTTAAGCAGGCCGGAATCAAGGTAGGCATATTGATAATCGGTAGTGTAATACTCCGAGAATTCTTGGTTACCTCCAGCGTGCATGTAGTTCTTCGTATAAGACTGCATTCTATTTAAGGGCAGTATGCCTTTTTCCGCATGTAGCAGGACGTCTTCATTCATATCCGTTGCATAAATCCTCGCCTTATCATAAAGCCCTTCTTCCTTAAGGATGATAGCCATGGAAAAGGCTTCCTCACCAGTGGAGCAACCAGCATGCCAAATCCTGATTTCCGGAAGGTTTCTCAGGAGCGGGACGATATTCAATCGAAAAGCTTTAAAGAAATCGGGATCGCGAAACATTTCGGTAACATTTATCGAAAAATCTTTTAGAAGCTTCTCGACATATCCTTTTTCATATAAAACCATTTCAATCATTCCGCTTATCCTTCGAATATGATCAAGTCTCATTCGATTTTCCACTCTTCGTTTTATTGAAGAACGCATGTATTTGCGAAAGTCAAAGCCGGAAACGGAATAAATGGCTTGTAACAATAATTCGATTTCTATATCTTCTCGCTCTTCAATCGTTAAAGTATCCTTCATGCAAAACCTTCCTTACCTATACTATCAATCAATTAGTCAGCCATACCCTTAGAACGGATAATAATTGATCTAATTTCAATGGCTTGCTTACATAGTCGGAGGCACCCGCTTTCAGGCATTTTTCCCTATCGCCTTTCATCGCTTTAGCCGTTAACGCAATGATTGGAAGGTTCTCGAACTGATTCTGCCCGCGAATCCTTGTCATCGTCTCGTAACCGTCCATGCCTGGCAT
Source organism: Peribacillus muralis (assembly GCF_001439925.1). Classification (GTDB taxonomy): domain Bacteria; phylum Bacillota; class Bacilli; order Bacillales; family DSM-1321; genus Peribacillus; species Peribacillus muralis. The sequence continues at coordinate 74,793 of NZ_LMBV01000020.1, read as the reverse complement.
CATGATGTCCATTAATATTGCATCTATATGATTACCATTTTTAAGAATATCCAAACACTCATAGCCGTTTTCGGCTGTCAGGATCTCCATGCCCTCATGCTTAAGGGCGTTTTTAAGCGCAAATATATTTCGGTGGTCATCATCAACGACCAAGACGGTTTTATTTCGGAAAGGTTTAGCGCTATTATCTTCTTCCAGTGATTCCACTGCCGGTTCTACCTGATCGCCGAGAACGGCGCCTGATTCATCTTGTGTAGCTGCAGCCACTTCTGGAGAAGCAGCTCTTGCTTCACCAACACTTTTGAAGCCCTCTGGCATGCTTGGAATGAAGAACGTGAAGGTACTTCCTTTTCCTTCTTCACTATCGACGACAACCCAGCCACCTAGTAGCTTAGCGAACTCACGGCAAATGGATAACCCCAGTCCTGTACCGCCATATTTCCTCATTGTAGCTCCATCACCCTGCTGGAACGCCTCAAAGATGATTTTTTGCTTCTCTTTTGAAATTCCGATGCCTGTATCAGTCACCTTGATCTCGACCCAACTGTTCGCTCCTTTTGTTTGGATCCATTGAGCTACATTTTCTTCATCAGCTTTTTTGATTTGGACAGAAACGGAGCCTTTTTCCGTGAATTTAAAAGCATTGGACAACAGGTTTTTCAGAATTTGCCAGAAACGCTGTTCATCCGTAAAGAAAATATCCGGAACACTTTTATCTTTTTCTATTATAAAGTCAATGTTCTTTTTCTTCGCTACATGATCGAAGTTACGGTGCAATAATTCAGGAAGCTCACTCATGTTCATTTCATCGAATACCACTTCCAGCTTTCCTACTTCCACCTTGGATAAATCCAAAATATCATTAATCAATGTTAATAAATCTTGACCTGATGAATTAATGACACGAGCGAATTCCTGCTGCTCTTCGTTTAATTTACTATCATTTGGATCGGAGAGCATTTCCGACAATATCAAAATACTATTGAGGGGTGTCCGCAATTCATGTGACATATTAGCCATGAACTCCGATTTATACTTGGAACTTAACTTTAATTCTTCGGCTTGTTTCTCAAGGTTCGATTTAGCAACCTGAAGCTCTTTCGATTTATCTTCCGTTTCGCGATTTCTCTCTTCGAGTTGCTCATTGATCATCCGCAGCTCTTCAGCCTGTGTTTGCAGTTCTTCTGATTGAGCTTGCATTTCCTCTGACTGTGATTGCAGTTCTTCCGATTGAGCCTGCAATTCCTCAGTCTGTGCCTGTGATTCCCGCAGTAAACGCTCGATCTCCATCCGGCCCTCAACATTATTGATCGTAATGCCTAGTGTATCAAGCACTTGATTGAGAAAACGTTTTTGCAGGTTCGTAAAGGACTCCAGACTAGCTAATTCAACCATCGCTATAACATCACCCTCAAAAAGGACTGGAGCAATGACTATGCTTTTCGGATTCACTCCGCCTAGCCCTGTTGTAACCAGTTGGAAGTCCTCAGGAATCTCGGCAATGACTTTCAATTTCCCTTCAAGGGCGCATTGCCCAATCAGACCTTCGCCCAATCGGAATTCACGTCTGCCTGAGTCTTCTCCATCTCCCGCAAAGCTCGCAAGCTTCACGAAACGCATATCGGCACCCTCACCCCGCTTGACGTAGAAAGCTCCAATTGAAGCTCCCATCATCGGTGTAAGTCTTGTAATGAACCGATCACCCAACACCTCGACATCAACGATACGCTGATACATGGTCGCTATATCGGCAACACGAGTTTGAATCCAGTTTTGATCACTGATTTTTTCAGTGAAGTCCTTCTCTTTTTGATGATATACTTCAAGCGATTCTGCCATATCATTGAAGGATCGGGCCATAACACCAATTTCATCATTAGTGCGAACCGGAACTCTTGGCACGACCGACAGATTTTTAAAGTCGATATTTTTGATGACCTTCGTAATGGATTGCAAATCTCTAGACGTACTTCGCATCATCCAAGCCATCGTTACCGAAATAACCAAAATGCTAAGAATAACCGCAAAGATGATGAAACCAATCATGTCTTCATAGGTTTGTTTCGAATTTTTCAAGGTTTCTTTCATGACACCTTCTTGATAATCCTTAAAGTCGTCCATCGTGCTTATGACTTTCGTCCGTTTTTCCCTTTGGTCTTTCATCAGGCTCGAAATATTTTCGCCAGTATTTCCTGATTGTATATTTTGCAGGATCTCCGCTTCCGTTATCGAGTATGATGCATACTGCGTCTCGAACTCTTTCAATAGTTGCTTTGCCTTCACCTTTGTTAACGTACCTGATAAATTGGCAACCTTTGATTCAATTAAACTATGATTCTCATTAATGATTTCAAGGCTTTCTGCTCTTTCTTCTTTGTTTGCATCGTTGGCCGCAAACAGAATTTCCCGATCCGACCTTGAAAACAGCTGCCGTATTTCCATCGACGCTTGAACTTTTTCATAGCGATTTTCAACGATTTCAGTCATGCTGCTCTTTAAATTGTTTAGCGTAAACATCATGAAAGAAAGTAATATCGCCAAGAAAAGCAAAATTAACCCGAATCCTAACATTTGCTTCTTCTTAAAACCCATATTTCCGCCCACCTTCATACTTAATTATGATCAGCCAAAATTAAACGGCATTACAAGATACTTCATTATTACTTTTCGAATAGAAATCTCATTATATGCTTTAAATTTATCGTACATAATAATACTCAAGCTACATTTTAACATTTTCCAACTAAAAATGGTTACCTACATAATTATTTAACAAAAATTTCTTATCCTTGTATTCATCCGTGTATGTTCTACTAAAAGGCAAAAAACCGAAAGGATCCACTTTCGGTTTTTTTTGTCTTGTTTATTGGGTTTTCTTTTGGATTTTCTTCACTTCAACATATAAAACATGGTGACCGTCCATTTCTTTTACAGTGAATTCATATCCGGCGTATTCCATTCTATCCCCAACTGCAATTTCAAACCTTCCAGTCAGGACCCATCCGCCTAGTGTATCAATATCTTCCTCGGGTAAATCTATGGCAAGGGTATCATTGACATCCTCAACCAATGTTTTTGCGTCGAAAACATAATGTCCCTCATCGATTTTTTGAATAAGCGGACGTTCGTCCTGGTCAAATTCATCGCGAATTTCGCCAACAATTTCTTCAAGGATATCTTCAACCGTAACAAGGCCTGCAGTTCCGCCATATTCATCAGTCAAAACCGCCATATGGATTCGTTCCTTCTGCATTTTCAGCAGCAAGTCATGAATCGCGATTGTTTCGAGCACACGAATGATAGGCGTTATGAATGAATCGACCGTCATTGCCGATACATTGTCCTCTGTTATCGTCGCTGTATAAAGACGTTTGATGTTGACCATGCCGACAACATTATCTTTATCACCATCTATGACCGGGTATCTCGTATATTGCTCCTCTTGAATCAGTTCAACGACTTCCAATAACGGCATGCCCTTTTCAATAACGGTCATTTCCGTACGAGGAACCATGATTTCATTTGCGATACGCTCATCAAATTCAAATATCTGATTAACATATTTGTATTCCGATTGATTGATTTCACCGCTTTTATAGCTTTCCGATAAAATGATGCGAAGTTCTTCTTCCGAATGGGCCATTTCCGACTCAGAAGCGGGCTTTAACCCGAATATGCCTGTAAGGAGACGGGCAGAACCATTCAACAACCATATGAAGGGATATAAAATACGGTAAAAAAGGATTAACGGTTTAGCAAAAAGTAAGGTGACTTCCTCCGCCTTTTGAATCGCTACGGTTTTTGGCGCCAGTTCTCCGACGACAACGTGAAGAAAAGTCACTGAACCAAAAGCGATTATGAAAGATATGATATGACTTACGGATTCCTCAAGCCCCCATCTTGTGAACAACGGCTTTAAAATTGCCTCAACGGTAGGCTCGCCCAACACCCCTAATCCTAGAGCCGTTACGGTAATCCCCAATTGACACGCTGATAAATACTCATCGATATGGGTTGTAACTTTCTTGGCTGCCAGGGCACTTCTATGACCCTCTTCAATCAGTTGGTTAATGCGGGAGCTTCTGACTTTAACGATCGCAAATTCCGAGGCAACAAAAAATGCGGTTAATGCTATTAATACAGCTACTGCTAATAATTTTATAAAAATCTCCAATATGTGCGGGCTGACCATCATGCCAATCCTTTAAACAGCTGGACTGGACATACACGGTTTAATCCCAAGCACCTCCTGTATAAATGGTTAGTTTCATTACTGCAGCATGCACCAAAACCATTTAGCCTATATCGTTATTATGCACCTATGCGCACTAAACTATAGGGGATAAATTTCAATCATACAAGCAACACTAATAATGATTGGATTAAGGTCATGCTTTCATGGGAAATCTGTTTTTTTAGAAGAAGTTCATTTTTTTCGTCTTTTTTTATCAAGCTTATGACTTCTTGAAGTTCCTCGTTCAAGCCATCCATTTTATTTTTCAGCTTAAGCCCAGTTTCCTCTATCGCTGATAATGCTTCCATGTCTTCTTTTAACAATTCTTTTATATCTTCCAATGAAAGGTTTTTTCGTTTATATCGCTCGATCCGGCGAAGCCTTTCCAGTTCACAGAGTGAATAATAACGGTAATTGGAGGCGGAACGTTCTGCTTTAAGCAAACCTAGGTTCGTATAATAATCAACGGTTCGTTTCGTAACATTCGCCATTTCCGCCAACTCGCCAATTTTTAATGTCTCGTTCCCAATATAACCCCTCCAAACCGTCGCGTGATGGTTTAGGCAATTCAAAATCCCTGCCCTTACACCCTGACATTTTATTCTATTCTCCAATCGTACATTATTTTAACTGAAATGAAAAATAATAGTGTTGGATAATCGGGGTATTATTTCTGTTCTTTTGGTCTTTACCCATCTGGGAAACAAAAAAACCGATTAATGGATAATCGGTTTTTACCTATATATATGCTATTTATTTTTTTGTTTTCACAGAAAATTGAGTGCTCAATATTTTAGGACCGCATTGGCATAGGGTGGAATGCTTTAGCTTTTTAATTGGTGTACCGCAAGTTTCACATACTTTAGCTACCACGTACCCGTCCCTCCTCATTTAAACTAGATGTTAAATATATTATAGCACTTTTTTGATTATAATCAATACTAAATTAAAATAATTATAATTAAATCCATTCCAGCCGCTTTCTTATCATACTGCTTCACAAATGAGTAAAATACCGATATGATGAACGTTAATAAATCCCACCAAGAAAGTTGGTTTTCCTATGACCAGTGAAATTCGCTCCATACCACGTCCCTTAGTACGCACGAATCAATGGGTCATCTTCCTAAGTGTATCCATTGCCTTGTTGACCGGCCAATTTATGTTATTAATGGTTCCTTTAACAGCAGGGCTTTTAGGTCTTATCTTTAAATTCAACCCCATTATGCGCTTAGCAAAGCTCTTTTTGAAAAAAAAGCCTTCCGAATATATTCCTGAAGAGCATTCGCAGCAGCAATTCAATCAGCTGATTGCTGTCGTGTGCCTAGGAGCTGGCTTGATATCCTTTCTGTTCGGTTGGACTGTTATCGGTTTTCTGTTCACCTTGTTGGTCGGGATAGCTTCCCTCATCGCCATTCTTGGGTTTTGCATCGGCTGCTTCATCCTTTATCAATGGAAGCAATATACCCATAAAAGATCTCTTCGCTGAAGTACTATATTTCATCCTGATAAGGAATTGCTTTTTTTAACCCAATAAGCAGCGAATATTATCAATAGAAGCAGAGCAGCTTGCGGTACAAGCGTTTCGATTGTTGGATAAAGACCTATCGCTTCAACAAACGGGAAGGAGCTGATCGTATTTGTCGGAATCACTTGGGAAACTTGGAGCGAATGGATAGAGACTCCAAGTATCTTGAAAGCTAGAGCATATATGAGTAACGTCGCCACTTTAAAGAATAACGTCATCGGTAATTTCACACTGTAACGCAGCATAATGAAACCAATCACCACTAAAGTGAGGAAAGCAAGCAAAATCCCGCTTAACAGCTGCTTTATTTCCATATAAGGTGCCATTCCTGCATAAAAGATAATGGTCTCCGCACCCTCACGGAATATCGATAGAAAACTTATTAACGCAAATGAGATGATGCTGCCCGTGGCAATGGCCTGGTTCATTTGCTTGCTGATATATCGGTTCCATGCATGGACATTCGCTTTACTATGAAGCCAAATGCCAATCGTCAACATCATCAATACTGCCATTATTCCAGTGATTCCTTCAATATATTCCCGACTTGATGCAGCCGTGATCTGTGAGAACACGATGTTGATGATGACAGCCAATATGGAACTGGCAACTAATCCCGCTCCAACCCCTGCCCAAATCCATTTCTGTTTGTCCGCTTGCCCGATTTTGGTTAGGAATGATAATAATGTAGCTACAATCAAGAGCGCTTCCAATCCTTCTCGTAACAGAATCAGTGCGGCATCCCATGTTGTATAGCTTGTATCATCAACCAAAGGTAGTAATCTAGTGTTTAAGTCGGATACGATCGCCTTTGCTTCCTCCGCCTTAATATTCTTCGATTGCAAGAGGCTGATGGCGGTTGGAACTTTCGTTTCCATATCACTGTAAAGCTTGCTGTCCCTCGTGGAGACCTCCCCTTCAACATTAGGCCAAATCGTTAAAATTTCATTTAACCGATTAACGGCCGAATCAATGTCATCTTTTTCAATATTTGTAACACTTCCTTGAAGCAGTTGCGTTACATCTGCAAGTGAATAAGTTGCCTTCTTGCTTCCTTTTTCAACTTTGCCAGCGAGGAAATCCTCCATCAGTCCTTTTAATTCAGCTACATTACTTTTGGCTTTTTCCTGATCAGGAGGATCTTGTGTAATCGCAATTCGCACAAACGCCATTTTCGTTTCGATCTCACCATATGTAGCCACACTTTTTTCCCTGACAACAACCTCCGCGTCGGTCCAATGATTCAGCAGGTTGGCATATTGAACGTTAGCCTGATCAAAATCCTTTGCCGTGATAGAAGCGTCCAATTCATCTATTAAAGGTAAAAGGGCTTGTAACCTTTCTTTATAGTCCGTTTTGTCAACGGGGTTTTCCTTCGCGTCATAGGTGACAAGCGCATTTGATAATGCCGAAAGCCGCTTTTTAATATCAGCCGTCGAGGCTCCTTCCTTCAATGCACTTTTTACGGATTGCAGCTCTCCGCTTACCTTCTTCGCATCTTTGCTGTCCGTTTTAATCGTTTTCCAATCTTTCTCGAATGAATCGATGTTTTTCGATACCTGCTCAACTTCCCCGGATTTTAGCTTCATTAAACTTTCGCCAATATATACAAAAAGCTGATCGTGATTTTCACCAGCCGAGGCCATTTTGACACCAGGTAAAATGATTAAAAAACTGACCAGCAAAACCACTATCCCACTCTTCCATTTAAAAACGTTCATATTCGCCCCTCCTCATTCATGAACTAAAATCGCCAACCCGGATTACATCCACGCTGGCGATTTTACGTCCTACATCTTAAATTCAAATTATCCAAAAAGGGAATCTCCTATATACCCACCCTTTTTCACACCTGGTAAACACGCAAATATGGCACTTCCCCTGTGAACGATATACTCATTTAGCTTGTCATTTTTTGCGAGTCGCTCCTGTATGGGGATGAATTGTTTACTTGGGTTTCGCTGAAAACAAATGAATAGCAGACCAGCATTGAAGCTGCCTGTTTTGGGATCCATGCCATCCGCATATGAATACGGGCGCCTCAGGATTTTTGCTTTGCCGTCTCCCCTAGAGAGGCTCATATGGGAGTTTTCCGGAATGATCTGGTTTCCATTTGAATCTTTAGCTTCTAAATCAACGCGATCAAACTCATTCTTCATCCCTAATGGAGCTCCGCTGTCCCGGTGACGCCCAAACGTGTTTTCTTGTTCTTTCAATATCGTACGGTCCCAAACCTCGATATACATCTGGATTCGGCGCACCACCATATAACTGCCGCCAACAAGCCAGTCAGGTCCATCCCCGACCTTCACCCAAACATGCTCATTCATTTCACTGCCATCATTCGTATCCGGATTGACCGTCCCATCCTTAAAACCGAATAAATTACGCGGTGTCGTCTTACCCGAATCGGCTTGCTTAGTCCGTTGAAAACCCGTCTGCGCCCAGTGAATGATCGTTTTCCCTCTTCCTATCCTCACCAAGTTCCGGACGGCATGAAAAGCGACTTGCAAATCATCGGCACATGCTTGAATGCAAATGTCCCCACCACTCCATGAATCTTCCAACGCATCCATAGGGAACTTTGGCAGAGCATTCAATTCAGCAGGTTTTTTTGATTTTAAGCCAAACCGGTCCTTGCCATCCTTTGAAAACAGGGTCGGCCCGACGCCAAAAGTAATCGTTAAATTGGAAGGTGATAATTCTTTCGCTTCCCCCGTATCCTTTGGAGGCATATTTGCATTAAGAGATGCTTCTCCCACCAAGTTTCCCGCTGTCATCTGGGCAGCGGCCTCTGTCCAATCCTTAAATAACTGAATTAAATCAGACCTTTTATCCGTGGTGACTTCCAAAGAAGCGAAATACAGGTTATCCTGCGTTTCGGTGGTGATTCCCGCTTGGTGCGCCCCATAAAAAGGGACAATATCTTTCGTTTGTCCCTTCGCCCTTGAATCGGAGAGCGTCAACAGCCCGCCAATTCCAGATGCTCCTATCACGACTCCGATTCCACCGACTCCTGCCGTTTTCAACATTTTGCGGCGGCTCACCTTTTTAGTGAAAAGCTTCGTTTCATCACTCGGCGTATTTTCCTTCAATTATGATTCCTCCGTTACAATCCCTATTTGCGAAAGCGGTTCAGCCAAGGCATCGATCGCTTGACTTAGCTCTTTAACTTCGGATTTTTTTAAATCCGTATATGAAATGTATCCATCCCCTTCCTTATGCTTTTCAAGCAGGGCATACACTTCGTCAAAACGTTGTTGGATTTCCTCAGCAAGCTTTGCATCCTTTTCTTTTAACGCTGGAGTAAGCAGTTCAAAAATCTTTTCTGCCCCTTCAACATTGGCAACGAAATCATATAAATCCGTATGAGAATACCGGTCCTCTTCTCCTGTAACTTTACTTGTTGAAACCTCATTCAATAGATCGACTGCACCCGTGATCAATAAATCCGGCGTGACATCAACCGTTTCAACTTTGGCACGAAGCAAATTGACATCGCTCATCAACTGCTTTGCATACTTTTCATATCCTTTTGTCGTGTTTTCTTGCCATAATCCCATTTCAATGCGGTGGTACCCACCCCATTCTTCATCCTTGACATCACCTTCACGTGCATCGATTTTCGGATCTAGGTCACCAAATACTTCAGCGATCGGTTCGGCTCTCTCGTAATGCATACGGGCTGGCGCGTACACTTCCTTAGCCTTTTCAAGATCACCGGCTGATACCGCCGTCGTAAATTCTTCCGTAGCTTGTACAAATTCTTCTATTTCATTGATCGCATATTCGCGGTACTCACGCGATACATCATCCAGCTTACTCACACTTTTTTCTTTGGCTTTGTCATCTGCCGGCTTAGTCCCTTCGTTTTCCTGCGCACATCCGAATAATAGACTGGTGGATAGCAGGACTGCTAATGACGCCTTTGCTTTTTTCATAATGTTTTCTCCCTTTAATATGATTTGTAGATTCATATTAGCAGATAATGAAAATCATTATCAATATATATTTTATTTGAAATGTAGCATTTTCCATTCGTTTCTTATATAAAAAAGGTAGCCCCTATCAGCTACCCTCGTTCGCTCATTAATTTGTCAATTTCTTTATCCATGATATTTGTGATATCCTCAATAAACTGGATTGCGAATATCAGCTCTTGCTCGTTATAAGTGGAGCATAAATCCTGCGTGGCCGCCGACAGTGATTGATAATGCGATTTGATCTGTTCCTGCCTTTCAGGTATCGGTGCAATCATGACGCGCCTTCCATCCTTGTGATCCTGATCTCTTTTTACATATCCGGATTTTTCAAGGCGATTGATCAATGCCGTAACCGAACCTGTGCTCAATCCTGTAATTTTCGAAAGCTCACCTGCGGTTATCGCGCCTGTTTCTTTCAATATTTCGGCAGTCTTCAAGTCAGTATGGGTCACACCTATCTTTTGGGCCATGTTTTGTTGAAATAAAACGGATCTCATTCCGAACCGCTGCAAGCCATGAGTCAAACTCTCTAATAGAGCTACATTTACCTCTTTACCGCTTGACATGAAATGCCCCCCCTTTTAAACTTAAATTTATCTTGATTTTCAAGATAAATGTTTTGTTTAATCTTAACGTTTACCTTTCAACCATGTAAAGCAAATTCATGAATTGGTTGAAACGAAGGAGGATAATAAATGAACAATCAAAACCACCAGAAATTCATTGTTGCCGGGCTTTTATTGGGCATCTTGATGTCAGCAATGGATAATACGATCGTGGCGACTGCCATGGGAACGATCGTATCTGATTTAGGCGGGTTCGATAAGTTTGTCTGGGTCACATCTGCTTATATGGTCGCCACGATGGCAAGCATGCCGATTTTCGGTAAGCTATCCGATATGTATGGAAGAAAAAGGTTTTTCATTTTTGGACTGGTCGTCTTTTTAATCGGTTCAGCATTATGCGGCATGGCTCAAAGCATCGTGCAATTAAGCATCTTCCGTGCAATCCAGGGAATTGGCGGAGGCGCTCTGATGCCAATAGCCTTTACCATCATCTTTGATATTTTCCCGCCAGAGAAGCGCGGGAAGTTAACCGGGCTTTTCGGTGCTGTATTCGGTGCCTCAAGCGTATTGGGCCCGCTATTAGGTGCTTATATTACCGAGTATTCCAGCTGGCACTGGATCTTTTACGTCAACGTTCCGATTGGAATCATATCGCTATTCTTCATCTCGAAATATTACAAGGAGTCGGCAAACACCCAAGAGCAAAAAATCGATTGGGGCGGCGCAGCTACGCTCGTCATTGCCGTTGTCAGCTTAATGTTTGCGCTCGAATTGGGCGGGGAGTATGGTTGGTCTTCTTCTCCAATCATCGCTCTGTTTGCTAGCTTTGTCGTGTTCTTCGTTTCTTTTTTCTTTTTCGAAAGAAGAGCAAAAGATCCAATCATTTCATTGTGGCTGTTTAAAAGGCGATTGTTTGCCACTTCCCAAATTTTAGCGATCCTTTATGGCGGCACATTCATCATTTTAACGGTCTATATCCCGATTTTCGTCCAGGCCGTATATGGTGGCTCTGCCACGAATGCCGGGTTGATTCTCACACCAATGATGCTTGGCTCTGTAGTCGGCAGTGCAATTGGCGGGATATTCAATACAAAAACAAGCTTTCGCAACTTAATGGCGATTTCCGTCATCTGCTATTTCGTTGGAATGTTGCTCTTAGGGACGATTACCCCTGATACGAGCAGGGCTTCATTAACTTTGTTCATGATTCTGACTGGTTTTGGGATGGGCTTCTCCTTCTCCCTTTTACCTATTGCCTCCATTCATAATCTGGAGCCAAAATTCCGCGGCTCGGCCAACTCTACAAACTCATTCCTTCGCTCATTTGGAATGACGCTCGGTGTTACGATTTATGGGGCAATACAAAACAATGTATTTACAAGTAAGATGGCGGACGCCTTCAAAGGAATGCAAGGCGGTCCGGATCCAGGATTGTTGCAAGATCCACGTCAGCTCTTCCAATCCGATGCACGTGCCGAGATACCCGACTTTATCTTGGATAAAATCGTTCATGCCATGTCCGATTCCATTTCATTGATATTCACCTTGGCGCTCATCCCGATTGGGCTTGCAGCCATCACCGTTTTCTTTATGGGAAAAACGAGAGTAGAAACACCCGCAAAAGAAGAATCATGACAAATAACAAAAAAAGGCAAAGCATGGCGCTTTGCCTTTTTTACTTTACAGACTTTTCACTTCCACGTTTTCCGGAAGCTTGAAAGGGTTGTCGTCATTGATCCGGTCATAAAACATCATCCCGTTCAAATGATCTAGCTCATGTTGAAATACGATCGCGGCAAAGCCCTTAAGCCGCATCTCTATTTCCTCACCATTTCCATCCAACGCTTTGATTTTAACTCGTTCATATCGCGGTACATAGCCTTTGATATCACGGTCGACAGAAAGACAGCCTTCACTTTGCGGTAAATAGATCATGGTGGCCGAATGACTGACGATTCTCGGATTCACTAGGGCGCATTCATACAGCTTCCCCTTTTCATCTGGAAAGTACATAACGAACATGCGCTTGTTCAAGCCAATCTGATTGGCAGACAACCCAACACCTTCACGCAGGTTATACTTCTTTTGCAGTTTTGGATCCTGACTATTTTTCAAATATTGCATCATGCAGTCCAATGTTTCACGAACTTCATCTGAAATCGGCAGGCTAACTTCCTCCGTTACCTGACGCAGAATGGGATCTCCTTCTTTAACGATATCCTTCATCGTAATTATATAGTTGTTTATAAATTTACTCATCAAAATTCACACTCTTCTACCATTTTATTTTTTTCATCACTTAGACCATCTCACTTTAGCATTTCAAATTTAAAAAGTCTAATGTACAGGATGAATATGTATGTTAAAATGCCGAACTCCATGCTCATTATTTTCACGAACAAATACTATTTCTTGACTTTAACATTATTTACCTTTATTTTAGGGCGTAAAGACCTATGTATTACAGGTTTAAAAATTTTATACTGAAGATATATTCTTAAAGGAGATGAAAAATTGAATTCGAACTCTAAATTAGTTTCGAAGTTGCTGCCGTTCTTGACGGCTTTCATTGTGATAATTGCTGGAATCAGTTGGTATGTTGTAACTCAGTCAAAGGATACGGTCATTCCCTTTTCTTCGGTTGAAAAGACGATTAAAGCCCAAAATGGGGGTCTTGTCTCCATAGAAGAAAAAAGAAACGGCACCCTCCACATCACTACACCTGATGGAGAATATGTTTCTAGCATTCCTCCCAACAGTCAAATGATCGATAAACTTGTCGAAACTTATAACGTTCAATATTCTTTTTCATCAACTAATAAGTCGGCATTATGGATTCTAGGCGCATTGATGGCTACGCTGGCCGCAACCGCTGTGATCATACTAAAAAAATCAAAAGGCGGATTACACATCGGCAGCAAGAAACAAAGCCTCTCCAGCCCTAGGCCTTTACCAGAGATAACTTTGGCTGATGTAGGCGGCTTGCAGACCGAAATCAAGCAAGAAATCCTCCAGACACTCACTACATTAAAGGAACCTGAACGTTCAGCCAAAATTGGAATTAAGCCGCCTCAAGGCATTTTATTGTATGGACCCCCTGGAACGGGGAAAACGTTGCTTGCACAGGCAATCGCAAAAGAGCTTGGTGCAAACTTCTTCTCAACGAGCGGTTCAGCGTTCAACGAAATGTTTGTTGGAGTCGGTGCAGCCCGTGTACGCACACTTTTCCAAAATGCACGGAAGCAATCCCCAGCTGTCATTTTCATCGATGAAGTGGACGCGTTAGCTGGTAAAAGGAAAGCCCACGGCGGGGAAGAAGCCGAGAAAACGTTAACGGAACTGCTTGTCCAATTGGATGGAGGCCATCCAAATGAAGGCATATTATTCATTGCGGCGACCAACCGGAAAGATATGCTTGATGAAGCATTTCTACGCCCGGGCAGGATTGATTTCTCTTTCCAGGTTCCCCTTCCGGATACACAAGGGAGAAAAGAGATCATCGATATCCACACGAAGGGAAAACTTCTTGCGACAGATGTCCTGGCGTCGCTGGATGAATTGGCCGAAAGTACTTCCGGTTTTTCCGGTGCGGACTTAAGCTCCATGTTCGATACGGCGTCACGCCACGCCCTTAGAAATGAGCAAGATATGATCCGTAAACAGGATCTCGATTATGCGATTGACCGTACGATTCTAGGTGCCACTTCACGGACGTTGAATGATGTGGATACAAAACGGCGTGTGGCGATTCACGAAAGTGGACATGCCTTGATTGCCGCTTTTACCAAGCCCGGTTCTGTTCGGAAAGCGACCATCATCCCACGTGGCGAGGCCCTTGGATATGTTGCACCGATACCGAAAGAACTCCATCTGGCAACGGCAAGTGAATTGCTTGATCAAGTCAAAATGATTTTAGCCGGTGGAGTGGCGGAAAGAATGTATTTAGGGGAGCACAGCATTGGAGTAGGCGGAGATGTACAACAGGCGAAGCATCTCCTGGAACAAATGGTCGATACCGGAATGCTTCAAGACGGATTTACCCTCACCTTTAATAAAGGCGAGAAAGAGCAAAAAATGCAGGAATTATTCACCAAAGCAATTTCTGAAACGGAATTGTTGATTGACGCGAACCGCCCACAGTATGAAGTGCTTGTTGAGGAGCTATTGAAAAAAGAGACGCTCGAGGGATCGGTTGTACAGCGAATCGTTGATGCTCCCGAATTGACTAAGGCATGCTCGAACGCTTAACACAATATGGCTTGAAACATGTAAGGTAATACTCAGGAAAGGGTACGCTCTCTTTAAAGCTGGATGTTCCATTTTATACAGACAAGGACCTTTCCATTCATTAGAGTGTACTTGACCGTTTTGCTTCATTTCTTCACTTCTTCACAAATATACCAGTAGGCAGCCGAACGTTTTTGTTTAGACGATGGCTTCACACGCTTGAAGAGACGTTTGGCGGAAAATGATAAAAAAGGCAGTCGACATTGTCGACCGCCTTTTTTGTTATCCATCACTTCATTGTTTTTCCAACGAGATGATATCCGCTGTATTTTGTTTCTGCATCCCTGACTTTTGCAATTTCACTGACGTACCTTCAGGTAAGTTAGTGAATACGATAGGAGTGACAGTAGAAGGAGCGTTGCGTTTTATGAAATCAAGGTCAATGTCCAATAACGGCGTACCTTTTGTTATCTTCTGGCCTTCTTGGACAAGAGATGTAAACCCTTCTCCATTTAATTTAACTGTATCTAACCCAACATGAATGAGAATTTCCAGACCATTATTCATTTTCAAGCCTAGAGCATGCTTAGTTGGGAATACATTAAGCACTTCTCCATCAATCGGTGATACGAGTTTGCCATCTACAGGCTCAATTGCAAAGCCGTCCCCCATCATTTTCATCGCAAACACCTGATCAGGAACTTGTTCAATTGGTAATACGGTACCTTGTATTGGAAGAACAAAATCACCAACGCCTAAATCCAGGTCTTTGTTTTCTTCTACGCATTCATCCACAACTTGTGCTGGTGGAGCTGTTTTCACTTGGCTCGGACTAACGCCATTTTGGACAAGTTGCTTCATCGCATCTGCAACGAATTCGACATTCGTACCAACTATGACCTGAACGCTTGTTTTATTTAACTTCAGCACACCTCGAGCACCATGCCTTTTTAGAGCAGATTCGTTTATATTATCTGCATTGGCCACTACTAATCGTAAACGAGTTGTACAATTATCAATCGACTTCAGATTTTCTTTACCGCCAAGATCTTGAATGAACAGAGAACCCATATCGGTATATTTATCACCTGTTGTTACCATAGTTTCTTCTGCTGCTTCTTCCTCATCGTCTTCACGTCCTGGTGTTTTTAAATCCATGGCCTTGATGACGAAGTAGAAAATCACGAAATATATGGCTCCGTATACCAATCCAATCGGTATGATCCATAATGGTTTTTGGGCTATCCCAAAGTTCAGCATATAATCAATGGCCCCTGCCGAGAATCCGAAACCGTGATGGATATCCAACATAACTGCGAGTGCCATGGAGACCCCTGTTAATAAGGCATGTATGACATATAATACCGGGGCAATGAACATGAATAAAAACTCGATTGGTTCAGTGATACCGGTCAAGAAGGAAGTGAAAGCCAAACCAATTAGCATCCCCGTCACCAATTTACGTTTCTCTTTCTTAGCAGCTGCAATCATGGCTAATGCTGCCGCCGGTAGACCGAACATCATGATCGGGAAAAAGCCGGTCATGAAAGGTCCAGCATTTGGATCGCCTGCGAAGAAACGATTAATATCACCAGTTGCTCCATTATATTCACCAAATACGAACCATACTAAGCTGTTCAAAACGTGATGCAATCCTACAGGAAGCAATAAGCGATTTAAAACCCCAAATACACCAGCGCCTAAAGCACCTGCTCCTGTGATCCATTCTCCAATGTTATTGATAACATCTTGAATTGGTGGCCATACAATCCCGAATATTCCCGCGAGAACAATCATCGCAAGCGAGGTGATTATCGGGACAAACCGTTTTCCTGAAAAGAATCCAAGCCATTCAGGAAGCTTTATATCGGAGTATCTATTGTACAGAAAAGCTGCAACGATACCTGATATAATACCGCCTAAAACAGCCATGTCGATTTCTTTATTAATGGCCTGTGTACCATTCGTTAAAACGAAGTAACCAACAAGACCAGCTAATGCCGCGGCACCGCTACCGTCTTTAGATAAACCGATTGCTATTCCCAATGCGAATAGTAAAGCCAGATTATCAAAAATCGCTTTTCCCGCGGCTGCCATAAATGCAATATCCAGTAAATCGGGCTGGCCTAAGCGGAGCAATATAGCCGCTGCTGGCAAGACAGCAATAGGTAGCATTAAAGCTTTCCCAATTTTTTGTAAATAATTCAACATTGAACTCATCTCCCTTGTACCTAACTTGATGTATTAAGCGTTTTCATTTTGTTAATAGAATATATTTTTATTGGCTTATACTAGCACAGAAAATATATAGATGTCTATACCAATATCACTTATAAAATTTAACATTTCCGTTAATTATAGAGTTAACTATCTTTTTAACCTCTTATACAAAGCAACTGGTCTAGACAACTTTTAATAAAAGCGATAAAATTAGTGCAAAATATGTGAGACCAATTCGTGACTCTATCCTTACGTTTCACTTTCATAAAGGAGATTATGTATGAAAACATTCATTATTAATAATCTAGTGGTTCATAGCGAAAAGGAAACATACAAAAATGGGTACATTAAAATCGAGGGCGGGCAAATTGCCGAAGTCGGTCCAGCCAGCCAATGTAAACATGATGAGGATGCCGAGGTAATTAACCTTTCATCGGAATATCAGGTAATTCCCGGTGCCATCGATGTTCATATCCACGGCGCGGCCAAAGCCGATGCCATGGACGCCACTAGCGAAGCATTGACAACGATGGCGAAGA
Source organism: Peribacillus muralis (assembly GCF_001439925.1). GTDB lineage: Bacteria > Bacillota > Bacilli > Bacillales > DSM-1321 > Peribacillus > Peribacillus muralis. The sequence continues at coordinate 57,496 of NZ_LMBV01000020.1, read as the reverse complement.
CCCTTCCCAAAGAAGGGACCACCAGCTTTCTGGCAACCACGATGACCCAATCGGAGGACGCCATCGAAACCGCACTGCTTAACGCGGGTACCTATATTAAAGATCAAAACGACGATCATGCTGAAATAGTCGGAATTCACTTGGAAGGCCCATTCATTTCACCAGCCCGGAAAGGGGCACAGCCTGTTGATTTCATCATCGATCCTAATGTATCGCTTTTCAAGCGTTGGCAGTTGCTTGCCCAGAACCATATCAAGCTTGTAACGCTTGCACCTGAACAACCAAACGGATTAGAGCTTGCGCGACACTTAAAGGAAACAGGCGTCGTTGCCTCCATTGGACATTCCGATGCGACATATGACCAAATAAGTGAAGCAATTGAAGCAGGAACTACACATGTGACACACCTTTATAACGGGATGCGGGGGCTCCATCACCGTGAACCTGGCGTATTGGGCGCGGCTTATCTTCGTGACGAGTTATTCGTGGAACTTATCGCTGACGGCATTCACTGCCGACCGGAAATGGTGAAGTTGGCATTTGATCAAATTACGAGCGATCGCATGATCCTGATAACCGACTCGCTTCGTGCCAAATGGCTTGAAAAGGGCACTTACGACTTGGGCGGCCAAGATGTGTATGTTGATGAAACGAAAGCAACGCTTCCAGATGGGACACTTGCCGGTAGTATATTGAAAATGAACGATGCCATTAAGAATACAATGCAATACACCGGTTGCTCCATGACTGACATTATAAAAATGACGGCAGAAAATCCCGCCAAGCAGCTTCGGATATTTGATAAGAAAGGCAGCATCCGAGTTGGAAAAGACGCGGACCTTGTCATCTTAAATGAAGATTTGGACGTTGAAATGACGTTCTGCAGAGGGAAATTAGCTTATAAAAAGGAGAATGTATAATGAATATCATTAAAGTGCAGGACTACGCAGAAATGAGTCGGACGGCAGGAGAAATAGTTATTGGAAAGGTTAAACAAAATCCACAAATCATTCTTGGCTTGGCAACGGGCGGTACGCCGAAAGGAATGTACGATAGCATGATCGAAGACCATGTCCGTAATCATACATCTTATGAGCAAGCAACATCTTTCAACCTTGACGAATATATCGGTTTAAAGACAAACGATCCGAACAGTTATCATTTTTATATGAATGATTCCTTGTTCAATCATATCGATATCAATAAAGGACAAACCTTCGTTCCAAATGGCACACCGGAGAACACCGATGAAGAATGCAAACGATATGACAAAAGAATCGATTCCTTGGGCGGGATTGACCTCCAAATACTTGGCATCGGACAAAATGGACACATCGGTTTCAATGAGCCTGGAACTTCTTTCACGTCCGGTACGCATGTAGTGACGCTTGAGGACTCAACACGCCAAGCGAATGCCCGTTATTTCGACTCCATTGATGAAGTTCCCACACATGCAATGACGATGGGTATCTCCACAATCATGAAAAGCAAGGAAATCCTCCTGCTGATATCAGGAGAAGAAAAAGCCGAAACCTTGAAGAGGCTGATCGATGGTGAAATTACTGAGGAATTCCCTGCCTCTATCCTAAAAAAACATAATAATGTTACAATTATCGCAGACCAAAAAGCGTTATCCCGAGTGGAAATGCCCTAAAAGGAGCGAACATCGATGATTGATAAAAACTCACCTCTTCCGATTTATTTTCAAATTGAAGAACAAATAAAAAGGCAAATAGAAAACGGTGAGTTCCAAGCGCATAATGCCCTGCCATCTGAGCGTGAATATGCCGAGCAATTCGCAATTAGCCGGATGACCGTGCGCCAAGCGATAAATAATTTGGTTAATGACGGATATCTATATCGACAAAAAGGCCGTGGAACTTTCGTCGCCGATAAAAAATTGGAACAGCAGCTCAATGGGCTGACCAGCTTTACTGAAGATATGAGGGCAAGGGGCCTGAATCCTAGCAGCAGGCTACTTAGCTTCGAAATCATTCCGGCTAATAAGAAAATCGCCAATGAATTGCATATTTCCGTGTATGCCCCCGTTTATGAAATAAAACGGATCAGGTTGGCCGATGATGTTCCCATGGCACTAGAGACGGTGTACATGTCCGCGAATTTAATTAAAGGATTGACGGAAGAAATCATTAACCTTTCGCTTTACCAATATATCGAGAATTACGTTAAACTTAAAATAGACTATGCGACACAAACGTTGGAATCATCGATTGCTTCCGATTTGGAAATCGCCCATTTGGCGATTCCTAAGCATTCGCCCATATTATTCATTCAAAGGAACACGTTCCTTAAAGATGGAACTCCACTTGAATTCGTTAAATCAGCATATCGTGCAGACAGGTATAAGTTCACCATCACCATCACCAGATAACCTGGGTTTTTCCAGTGAATACAAAGCGGACCGATTTTATCACTATAATCTTTGCTAAAGGTAATTGGAGGGTGTCATCTATGAACTCATATTTCGAAGAAGTGCAGGCTTTACTTTCCACTGTTGTAGAAAAGGAAAAGCAATCAATCGATGAAGCTGTGGAAAGAATCGCAGAATCGATTATGTCGGACGGAATCATCCATTTATTCGGAAGTGGCCATTCCCACATTTTGACGGAAGAGGTATTCTACAGATCGGGTGGATTAGCGGCCATCCATCCGATTTTCGTCGAAGATCTAATGCTGTATAAGGGGGCATCAAGATCATCGCAACTTGAACGGCAAAATGACCTATCAGCCAAATTCATGCAGGATGAAGATATCCGTCCTGGTGACGTCTGCATCGTCATTTCATCATCTGGTATCAATCCCGTTCCGATTGATGTCGCTCTTATTGCAAAGGAAAAAGGCGCCTTTGTCATTGGACTAGCATCGCCCGAGTATGCAAACAGTTGTCCTTCACGACATAAACAGAAGCTATATCTCCATGATGTTGTGGATTTGGTCATAGATAATCATGTTTCCAAAGGCGATACATTGCTGAAATCAAACAATATTACCTTCGGGTCTGGATCGACCGTAACAGGCGCCGTGATCCTAAACATCATCTTCACAAAAGTCATTCAAGCGATCATTGATTCAGGAGTGACACCACCTGTATTCCTAAGCGGCAATATCGAAGGGGCCGATGAACACAACCAGCAGCTCATTGCGAAATATAAAACAAGAATTCCCCAACTGTGACTGCGAAAAGGGAATGCATAGTTTTTGTTTCGCTTGTGCCAGTAAAGAATAGATAGCTATATTTATGGACAAAAGGGTTTCGGAGTGGTCTCATTCCGAAACCCTTTTTACATACAATTACACCAAGTCGGCAGATTCTCGTTGAATGGAATCATTCGTGGAAACCACTCTTACCTACTCAAGTTTTACTAGGCAGGTTAGCTCAGGTAGGTAATTATCTCATTCAACTAGAATATGTATATAAAATCAATTAAAACTAACATAAGGTGGATTTAAAAAATGGAAAAAAGAGTTCGATTCGACTTTGAAATCGAGTTTACTAATGGCGGTGGAATTCAAGGGCAGGATTTTCGCCTTGATATTGATGGAGATTACATTTCTGACGAAGCGTTAGCCAAGTATATCGTAGAGGATATGAGGTTGCTAATGGTTGGTGAAGTTAGGATACTTAATAAAGAAGTAATCAATGAAAAGCATAAACGAAAACAATAACCTCCCCCCCCCTTGAGGATTATTTCAATTGCAAGTAAAGGAAGCGTGGGACCAGGAGGATTTTAGATGGAAATACCATCTTGTACTTATAAAAAAGTACAAAAGTATGCATTTAACTATCTCAGTACACATGAACCGTATTCCGATTCTGTAGTTGAATCAAGCGACGTTACAGTTAACCAAAACACTCCATTCTCGTTTTCTAACGACGGAATTTATCTGTTTTTCACAGACTATGAAAAATATGAACCATCATCCTATGATGATGGCAATCCTTTTATTGAAATTCCGAAGTCTGTTTATAAATAGGGTATCCTTTAAGAACGTCGAATTGAATGGAACTACTCCCTCTAGAGTGAATAATGGCTGCAAGCCCTTATAAGTGGCAAGGACTTTTTCGGGCATGAAAAATAGCACCTCCAATTGTTAGATGGTGTCTAACAATTGAAGGCGCAGTTCAAGTTTGTCTACAAACTGAAGGCATCCATTAGGATGCTTTCCTTTATTTTATTCCTTGTTTTTCAAAAATGGCCACCAATTCGCCTTTCCAAACGTTGAAACCATTACTGGAATGAACAACGGCAAGATGACAAATGCATATAAACCGAGACCGACCAATATTAACGTGGCAATCTCCAAGAGTGATAAAACACCAGCCGGCATCATCGCAGCAAATGTCCCGCCTAGAATGACAGCCGCAGAGATGATTACGGTTCCCATTTTTCTCATCGACAGCAGCATCGCTTCCTTCACCGGTTTATCTTTCATTTCGTTAAAGCGATCCATCAGGAAAATGCTATAGTCAATGCCCAGAGCAATCAGGATGACGAAGGCAAAGAAAGGAACGGCCCAGCCGATGCCTGCATAACCAAGAATATTAACGAAAATCAACTCTGTTATGGCTGCCGCTGTGTAGTAAGTCAAGACGAGCGACACAATCAGGTAAATCGGCATGACGAGCGATCGCAGCATGAAAAATAGGATGATTGCGATGCCCGACAACATCAAAACGACGGTACGTGAGAAATCCTCCTCAGACATCATGCTCAAATCGTTATGCGTACTTGTGATTCCCCCTATTGCCACTTGTGCATTTTCAAGCTTTGTATCTTTCGTTACTCTTTTAATGGTAGAATCGATTGAGTCGATTTGTTCAATCGCTTCATTGGAATATGGATTCTCCTTGAAGACCACATCCATTGTCATGACTTTACCGTCTTCAGATAAATACGCATTCAACGCTTCCCCAAATTCTTCGCTTTCAACCACTTCTTTAGGAATGTACATGCCCGTTACCGTCTTATCCGTTTTTGCTAATCCTGATAAATAACCCTGTGCAGACGATAATCCATCATGGACTTCATTCAGGCCATCTGCACTTTGATTCAAACCATCTTCTAGATCGGTAAGCTGCCCTCCTAAGCTTGAAAAACCATTGAGGAGTTCTTGCTGCCCATTGTTCAGGCTAGTAAGACCACCCTTGAATTGTGACAGATTATTAATAACTTCACCCTGACCATTGGCCATCGTGCTTAGACCTTTTTGTAAGTCATCCACGCCTGAAATCAATTGGGTCAGCCCGCTCCCTAGAGCTTTCTGTCCGTTTACGATTCCTGCCATATTTTCGTTTGCAGTATTCAGTCCGCCTGATACTATTCCAAGATTTCTATTAAGCTCGGAAAGTCCTGCTGACATCGGCTCCAAGCCACTCTGTGCCCCTTGTACGGTTTGTTTGATTTTTTGAAAGGATGCATCTGCCTGTAATTCCGGATGTGCACCTTCCACTTGCTCAAAGGAAGGATTCAAACCAGCCAGACTTTGTGACACAGCCGTCAGATTCGTTTGAATCTGTTTGTAACCACTTGTCAGCTCAGTTAGACCATTAGCTGATTGCCGATAGCCTCCCAGGAGCTTTTCACTGCCGGCAGCCAGTTTCTCCAAATTGGCCTTCACTCCATTCAGACCGGCTTTAATATCACCTGTGCCTGAAGAACCGTCACGAATTCCTGTTTCAATGCTCGTTAACGCTTTCTCTACCTGACCTACGCCGCTCTTTAACTCATCGGTGCCGGAAATGAGCCCCCCTATTCCGTCCGTCGCTTGCTTCAAGCGCGGTCCGGAATCGGAGAGTTCGCTGCCCGCCGTTTTCAACCCGTCACTGATTTGTTTAATGCCTTCATTTCCTTCCCCAATTCCTTTTTCCAAAGTTTCTGCCTGATTGGAGACAAATAGGTCCTTAATGGGCTCACCTGCCGGGCGGGTCATGGATCGGACTAAATCGACTTCATCGACCTTGGCCACTTCCTGACCGATTTTTTCTGCGAGAGCGACGTATTCCTCCGAGTCCATCCTTTCGTCATTTTTTATGACGATCTGTGTTGGCATCGACTGTCCCGGTCCGAATTCATCGGAAATGATATTAAATGCCATGATTGAAGGAACATCATCGCCCGCTTCCTCCAGGGAGTTATAGGAAATGTCTCCATCATACATGACCAAAAAAGGCACGCAGATGATTGCAACAATCATTAGCGCCAAAAATGGACGTTTCATGGAGAAGGTACCAAGCCCCCCCCATAATTTACTTTCACTATGCTCAAGCTTACCTTTTGCAGGCCAAAACAGCCTTTTTCCTAGAACCGCCATGAAAAATGGCACGATCGTATAAAGGGCAAGCATTAATATGAAAACCCCGATAGCAACGGCAGCAGCAGATTGATACAGCTTAAAAGTGGAGAAACCAATTGCCGCAAAGCCAATCATTACGGTCAGTCCGCTGAAGAAAACCGTCTTGCCAGCAGTTCGGTATGTCTCCACGATCGCTTCGACCAATGACTCCTGTGCAGACAACTCCTCCTTGAACCGACTAAGCAGCAAAATGCAATAATCGGTGCCGATTCCAAATAAAATGCCGACAAGGAATATTTGCGTATACGATGAAATCGGAAAATCCCATCGATCGACGAGAAATGAAACGATGGATTGTGAACATAAATACGTAAAACCTACGGTGATTAATGGAATGATCGGAGTCACCACCGACCGGAAGACGATCAGCAACACGGCCAAAATGAAGACAACCGTAATGCCTTCGGTTTTTTTCAGCCCTTCTTGGGAATTGACATTAAGATCTTCATCAATCATCCAGCTGCTTGTGTAATAATGCTCGATATCCACCTGTTCCAGTTCCTTATAAAGGGCATCGATCACTTCCTTGGCTTCCCTGTCCCCCAAGGCCATCGTGATGGATATCAAAATCGTCGAACCATCCTCCGAAACCAACTGGTCTCTTAGCGAGTTCTCCTTAAAATGAGTCATGATTTCAGTGATGCCAAGCTCGGATTTATCCTTTTCCAGCTTTTCGACGGCAAGCTGGATTTCCTTCATTTCCGTAGTTGACAGCTTTTTATCACCATGAAATACGAGAGCTACCTGGGACTCATCTTCATCTTGTATCTCTTTCATGAGTTCATTGGCTTTTCCAGAGGAATACTCTGCCGGAACATCAAGCTGGCCTTTATCCCGGACAAGGTTTGCGATATTCGGAGCCGAAAACAGTAAACCAGCTGTAATGGCCACCCAGATGATTAGGACTAACCACCTTCCCTTTATTATCCCTCTCATTTACATTTCCTCCTGTTTCCCATTTTTCATTTGAATGAATATTTGTGACAGCTTCTCATATGTATCGAGGAACCTAACAATCTCTTCATATTCGAAATTCGTCATGATACTCTCCACCAATTTATGAATCTTATGTTCCGTTTCCCGCAACAATTCCGCTCCCTCTTTGGAAAGCTTCAGGTGAAAGACCCTCCGGTCGCTCCGGTCCTGTTGCCGTTCAATCAACCCTTTGCCTTCAAGCCTGTTGATGTTGGAGGTGACGGCACTTTTATTTATATAAAAGGCCTCGCTGATTTCCGTCGAGGTGCATAATCCCTGTTGCGCAATAAACCGTAAAGTATAGTATTGTTCGTTCGTCAGCACATCACAAATCTGATCTTTTATTAAAAGCTCCCCCATTTTATTCACGTAAAAGGAAACTTTCATATACCGGTCAATCAAAAGGGAAATTTTTTCATTATTCATCTTTACACCTCTCAAAAATTAGTTCAATCACTTAACTATATGTAGCTTACTACCATTTTATTTATTATGTCAATCGTATGACAGTTTATTTTTTCCAGTTTAACTTATGGTAAATAAGGGAAATGAAATGGTAAGCAAACAATCTACTATTCTTAAGGAGGAAATACTAATGACTCAATCGACGATCGAAACTCAACCGAATAGCAAACTATTAAAAGGCATTCTTATTGGAGGACTTGTTGGCGGCGCTTTGACTTTGCTTGACTCCACTACAAGAAATAAAGTAAAGCGTTCTGCCATCCTTTTAAAAGATAACTCCATGAATATGATTGAACAGGTAAAGGAAAATCCCGGCGAAATGAAGGAACAGATGGTGTCTGGAGTCAAAGGGGCAACAGAGACGATTAAAGAGGCAATCAATGACGTTGAAAACTTATATGAGAACGTCAATGAAGATGTGATAGGCAAAGTATCCGAGGTAAAGGATATCTCCACTAACGCCCTTGGGACAGCAAAGGAAGCAACAAGCGAATTAAAAGACATCAGTTCAAAAGTGGTCGTTGCTGGTAAACAGCTGAAAGAAACACCATCACAATCATTGAAGCCCAATAAAAAAGGTGAAAAAGATAGTGATGAAATTGTAACAAAATCAGAACTATCCAATCAAAAATCAATTTCATCAAACTTCTAATAACAAACAAACTGTAAAAACACATCAGCTTTCAAACTATAGACAAACTCGCCTATAAGGGAGTTTGTCTATAGTTTTTTAGGTCATGTTTCAATACGCTCTACATTATTGAAGATGGAATCTCCACTGCCCACATTATTTTGTTAGGACTTTGACTTTCCTTTCAACTTCATCCGCGCGCGAAATCGGTGGCCCTCCTCGGGTTCAATAGCGCCTTCGGGATGTCCCTTGGATTCGCATTCCTAAACGGGAGTCTTGTACCTTTCGGATTTCCCACGTTAGCATACGAAAAAAGCATGGTGTAATGGGAAATCTCCTTTACACCATGCTTTTTCATTTGTTATTTACGATGCATCTTAAATTCGAGGAAAAGCTCATTGTAGCGTGCCAAGTTTTTCTTCCCGAGGTTTTCATACACTTCAAGCTTCTCTGTCAGTTCTGGTGATGGATAGAAACGTTCATCCCTCACCACTTCTTTTGGCATATATTTCAGCGCTGTTTTATTAGGTGTCGAGTAGCTTACATATTCAGCATTCTGTGCCGCCACTTCCGGGTCAAGCATGAAGTTGATGAACTGGTGGGCCGCATCGACATTTTTGGTCGTTCTCGGGATGACCATATTATCAAACCAAAGATTCGACCCCTCTTTTGGAACCACATATTCGAGATCTTCATTTTCAGCCATGATTTCGGAAGCCACTCCAGACCAGACAAGGCCAATTGACGCTTCCTGGGATTCCAATAGCATACGGCTTTCATCCCCAACAATCGCTTTAATGTTAGGAGTAAGCGCATCGAGCTTGGACTTCGCCTCTTGAAGGTGAGCCTCGTCGGTATCATTCAATGAGTAGTTCAAGGAGTTCAGCCCCATACCCATGACTTCCCTGGCTCCATCCGTCAAGAGGATTTCATTTCTCAGATCCTTATCCCAAAGATCTGCCCAGGACGTTATCTTTTTGCCGCCGAGCATCTTGGAATTGTAAACAATGCCAACGGTCCCCCAGAAATAAGGAACCGAATATTTATTCCCTGGATCGAATGGCAAATCGATGAATCGTCCGTCAATATGTTTCAAGTTTGGAAGCTTGGAATGATCCAAGGGGACCAATAAGTCCTCTTGGCGCATCTTATCAATCATGTACTCAGACGGAATGGCTATATCATAAGTTGTACCGCCCTGTTCGATTTTGGTCATCATCGCCTCATTGGAATCGAACGTCTCATAAATGACCTTTATGCCCGTTTCTTCTTCAAAACGGTCGATTAAATCCGTATCGATATAATCGCCCCAATTATAGATGGTCAGCGTATTGCTGCTCGTAAAACCTTGCGAAGAATTCAATCTGGATATCGCATATAATAGCAAAGCGGATACAATGGTAATGACTAAAAGCAATTGGACAAGCTTTTTCATCGTTTCCCCCCCATTCCCGTCTGCCTAACACGCTGGGTGATGAAGTAGTAAACGATAACCAACAGCAATGTCACGACAAACAGCAGAGTCGATAACGCATTGATATTCAAAGAAATCCCGCGGCGGGCCAAAGAATAGATTTCAACGGAAAGAGTCGAAAACCCATTACCGGTCACAAAGAACGTCACCGCAAAATCATCAAGTGAATACGTCAATGCCATAAAAAACCCGGCAAAAATACCTGGCAAAATATACGGTAGGACGACCTTCGTCAATACATCCCACCGGCTTGCCCCTAAATCGCGGGCCGCATCGATCAGGGTTGGGCTCATCTCCTGAAGCTTTGGCAGGACCAGCAGAACAACGATTGGAATGCTGAAGGCGATATGCGACAGAAGAACCGAGTAGAATCCAAGTTTGATTCCTGCCATCGTGAATAGAATCAGGAAGGAAGCACCGATGATAACATCAGGACTGACTATCAATACGTTATTCAGTGACAGTACCGTATTCTTTGCCTTACTGCTCGTAAAGGACCGAATTCCAATCGCTCCAATCACCCCGATGACCGTAGCGATCAATGCAGATAATAACGCAATCACAAGTGTATTCAATACGATGATCAGCAACCTTGTATCTTTGAACAGCTCCTTGTACCAATCCATGGTGAATCCTTTAAAGTCATACATCGTTCCACCGCTGTTAAACGAATAGAACACTAAAAAGAATATCGGTGCATAGAGTATGAGAAAAATCAAAACGAGAAACGCCTTAGATAATGGCGATAATTTATTGCCCAATTTACACACCCTGCTTTCGGTTACCCGTTACAAACATAATCAGGAACATGATAATAATCAAAAACACAGCAATCGTCGAGCCCATTCCCCAATCCTGAGTCACGAGAAAATGCTGTTCAATCGCCGTACCAAGCGTAATGACACGGTTACCGGCAATCAACCTTGTAAGCATGAACAATGATAGTGCCGGGATGAAGACAACCTGGCATCCGGTCTTTACACCATCTATCGTCAATGGAAATATGACGCGGCGAAATGTCATCCACCGGGATGCACCAAGGTCATTGGCCGCATCCATTAGGGTTGGATTCAGTTTATCCAGCGCATTGAAGATCGGCAGGATCATGAAGGGGATAAAGATATAAACCGACACGAATATGAAGCTAAAATCCGTAAAAAGAATTTGCTGACTGCCGATGCCAATTACCTCTAGAAAACCATTCGCCACACCATATGTGCCAAAAATCCCAATGAATGCATAAGCTTTCAAAAGTAAATTGATCCAGGAAGGGACGATGATCAGCAAAAGCCACAGCTGCTTATGCTTGGTTTTCGTTAACAAAAAAGCGGTCGGGTACGCCACCAAAAGTGATATTCCCGTAATCAGGAATGCATACCAAAATGAGCTTAGTGTCATTTTCAAATAAACGGGTGTAAAGAACTTCTGATAATTCACTAAGGACAAATTTCCTTCAATGTCAAAGAAGGAATAGTAAAGGATCAACAAAATGGGTGCGATCACGAATAGTGCGATCCATAACACATAAGGTATGAAGAATATATTTTTCGATAGGTTATTCCGCATGGCTTTCTCCATCATGATACGCTTCCAGACGCTTATCGAATTCTTCTTCAGTCTCGCCCAAGCGCATGACATGGATAGCTTCCGGGTCGAAGTATAGACCTATTTCATCGCCAACTGTCGCCTTTTTGGTCGATTGGACGAGCCATTCATTTCCATCATGGTCATAGCAGCTGATTTCATAATGAACACCACGGAATAGCTGGGAATCGACCCGAACTTGAAGCTTCCCGCGATTTGTGGAAGTGATTTCTAAATCCTCCGGACGAATGACTATATCGACAGCTTCATTCCTGTTCAATCCCTGGTCTACACATTCGAACTGCTTACCTACGAATTCGACTAGATAATCTTCGACCATTTTACCTTTTACAATATTGGACTCACCAATGAAATCGGCCACGAATCGATTCAGCGGTTCATCATAAATATCCGTAGGAGTCCCGCTTTGCTGGATTTTCCCTTTGTTAAGGACAAAGATCTCGTCGGACATCGCCAACGCCTCTTCTTGGTCATGTGTAACGAAGATAAACGTAATTCCCAGTCTCTGTTGCAGCTCGCGCAATTCATATTGCATTTCAGTACGCAGCTTCAAATCAAGGGCAGATAGCGGCTCATCCAGAAGGATGACCTCCGGTTCATTTACAATCGCCCTGGCAATTGCAACCCGCTGCCTTTGACCGCCGGACATTTCCCTGATCTCCCGTTTCTCATAGCCATCCAAATTGACAAAACTGAGAGCTTCCTTCACCTTTGTTTCCACTTCCGAGTTTTTCATTTTTTTGATCCTCAAACCGAAGGCCACATTTTCAAACACATTCAGATGGGGAAAAAGGGCATAATCTTGAAAAACCGTATTCACCTGTCTTTTATTGGCTGGTACATTATTGATCTTTTTTCCTTCAAAGTAAATATCGCCTTTGGAAGCTTCCGTAAAACCGGCAATCAAGCGGAGGATCGTTGTCTTCCCACAGCCTGAAGGACCGAGGAGCGTATAGAACTTTCCTCTCTCGATTTCAAAACTCACATTATCGAGAACTACCGTATCATCATCAAATTGCTTCGTTACCTGCTCGAAGCGGATTATATTCTCGTTTGCCATAACTGCTCCCCTCTTTCCATTACCTTACTTATCTATCTTTACCCTAAACGAACGGTTGCATTTGTTAAAAAGTCTATAAATATGATTTCGTCACGACGAGTAATAACTCGGAAGGACCTTCAAAATCGTTGATGATTTGATGTTCTTCAGAAGCATGGAAATAAATCGATTGTCCCGAATCGGCGACATAAGTATTCGTGCCAAGCTTTACAACGACTCTTCCACTTAATACATAACCGAATGTTTCCGATAGAGATGGCTCAAATTGTTTAAATTCACTTTTCTCCTGAAGAGTCAGTCGAATTGGCTCCATTTCCTTTTCATTCGATTCGGGCACTAGCCACTGGATTTGATAGCCTCGTTCCTCGTCGATAAAAAAAGTATGGGCTTCTTCTTCATACACCACTTTTGGGACTTGCTCCTCTTCATCGAAGAACTGGGTCGGCTTGCAGCCAAGCACTTCTAAAATATGGAAAAGCGTTTCAATTGAAGGGGAACTTAAATCTCTTTCCAATTGCGAAATATATCCTTTGCTTAAGTCCGTTCTTTCCCCCAATTCCTCTTGGGTCAACCCCTTTTTCAAGCGAAGGTTCTTAATTTTCTTTCCAATTTGCATCATAATACCCTCAATCGGTTTACTTATAGTAAACCTACAGTCATTAAAGTTTTGTATAAGTAAACTTCCAGTTTAATTTAACGAACTTTATTATACAGGAAATATAAGAAACTTCAATCGGAAATTCAGTGCAAAAAAAAAAGGGACTGCCATTCATTCCTGGCAGCCCTTCATTTACAACTTCTCAAATATCGCTTGTGCTTTCTTTTCCCCATCCGCTATACAGTCTGGTATACCGACACCATTGTATGAACAGCCCGCAAGCAAAACATTCGGATAATCCTTGGCCATTTTCGTCTCCAAGGATTGAACGATCTGAGGATGCTTCATATGGTAGTTCGGCATATTTTCATGCCATTTAGTCACTTCACTCGTTATTGGCGTCCCGGAAATAGCCAAACTATTTTTAATGTCCTGTAAGGCCACTTCAATTAACTCATGTTTTGTAAGGGACCGTAATCGTTCATAGTCAGGGCTTGAGCTTTTATAGAAGAGTCTTATTAAGAGTTGACTGTTTTCTGACGTATGTTCCCATTTCCGGCTCGTCCAGGTACAGGCATTACATATCAAATCGCTGTTATCACCAGCGATGAAGCCAGTCCCATCCTTAGGAAGCATGCTGTCCGGTATATCGAAGCCTAGATAAATGCTGATCATCGAGCTATCAATCAAGCCAGCAAAGTCTTGATCGAGTTCCTGATCGCCCAATAGTTTCCGGGCAACCGTATGCGGCGCACTCAATACGATGAAATCCGTCTCAAGCTTTTCCCCATTTTCCAAGGAGATGATATACCCTGTACCTTCCTTGTTTATTTTTGTCGCTTTGACCCCTTTTATGATTTCCACCATCTCAAGGCTTTCCTCCATACGATCAATCAGGACCGACAAGCCGTCTTTGAATGAAAGGAACTTCTTATTTCCTTTGCTTTCGTATTTTTGCTTATTTTCCGAAAGACCACGGATGATGCTGCCATAATCATTTTTATAATCAAGCATCTCTGGAAGCGTTTTTGCGATGGTCAATTCATTGAGTTTCCCTGAATAAACACCCGATAGGACAGGGGATATCTGTTTTTGCACCAATTCCTTGCCTAAGAAGGTTTCAAGAAATAACCCGATTGAGTCATTTTTCGTAAACGTCTCATTTTTTGTATAAAAATCCTTCAGGGCATCGACCTTGCCTTGTGCAGAGACCAGTTCACTTTTCGCCAATGACTCCAGGCTCATTGGGATTCCGAATAATGCATCTTCAGGAATTTTCTTTAATACGCCATCCGTATGGATAAATGATTTCCCCGTCGCATTATAAACTACTTGATCCTCTAGGCCCAACTCCTTGAGAAATGGCTTTATATTCTGCTTCCTCGCTACGATGGAATCGGCCCCGGCCTCTATTTTAAATGGACCGTCATGGACTGTCCTGATTTTACCGCCCAATTTTTCATTGCCTTCTATTAAAATTAATCGTACGGACTGATTGTTCGATTTAACTGCTTGTTGTAAGTGATACATCGTTGATAAACCGGTAACGCCCCCACCTACGACTACGACTGTTTTCATTTAGGACTACACCTCGATTAAACGAATTTTGCACTAAGTAAAGTGTACCATAATGGAGCCGAATAATTAAAAATGGCCACTCCAATCGGCCATTTTCCTAAGAAGGCATGTAACAATTTGGACAAAGAAAATGACTTTCCCCGTTTTCGGTAAAGTCAAGTTCATTCCTTATTCCAAATCCGTATCCAACCCACTCAATCGATACTCCATGATTTGCATCCAGCCGCTTCTGCCCTCCTTTTGGACCCCTGTATCCCAATATCCCGATTTCAGATAAAGGGTTTTCGCAATATCATTCTTTTCATCCACTGCCAAAATAAGCGATTCCTTGTCCGGAAAAATCCTGTTTGCGAATTGCGGAAGGATTTGCAAAGCTTTCTTCGCAATTCCTCTTCCTTGGTATCTTCGATCAATCAATAATCCACGCAGCAATATCGCTTTCTTATCAGTGGTGTAGGGGCTAATGTTATCGCCGACATGTAAAACGAAAAAGCCTACAGGTATTCCACCTGCCACGATAACGAAGGGATGCCTATCTCTATCTTCTTGGCAGTATTTCAATGATTCTTCTGGCAGCGCAGAAAAAAGGGTTTGTGTATCAGGCAAGAAAAACTGTGACAAAAAGTGTTGATGTTCTTGTACATAAGGGGTTAATGTGATGTCGATTATCTGATCATCCTGTTTCACTGAAAGCCCACTCCTCCATTTTTGGTTACTTTATTCATTCGATGCATACGGAAGCAATTCCTCCATAAACCAACCAAAGAAGCGCCGCCGATTTCCTCGGCAGCGCTTCTTACATCTTATTCAATATGTGTTTTCATTGATCGTCAGTGCTTCACGCAAATTGATTTGCCTGCGAAGTATGTTGGCAATTTCCCGGGAAATTTGTCGTTTTTCAAACATATCCTGCACTTCATCCCGTTCTGCCTGAATCGCTTTATAAAATAGCTCTCTTTCATACTCAACCATTTTACTAGGAACCCTATTTCTATTATCCCGCTTGCATTTCAGAATCAGCACTTTATATTCTTCAATGATCATCGAGGACGTCTCATGGTTTTCGGCGTTAAGTCCAGCTTGAATCTCTTGAATGGCAGCTTTATACATCCTGATTTTAAGGTCCCTCACCTTTTCCAGCCGTTCGATATTGAATCTTTTTATTTCATTTTTATTTGGGAAGAATAATTTGAAGATCCTCAACATGCTTCTCTTGAAAAGTGTTACTGATCTTAAAAGGCGGAATTTCATCAGGTTAGTGACCGCGCCCTCCATCCGTTGGATATATTCCATGCATATAAATGCCGTTTCTTTATCCACTTTCTCATCCTTGATAAGCTTATCCAGGAATCTTTGCTCTGCCTCAAGGGCCTTGAAACGAAGAACCTTTTCCTCTTCTCTTAATGCAGCCGGCTCTTTCTCTTGTTCTACATAAGAAAGTGTATTGATTTTCGTATGATATTTCGAAATGATCGATAACGCCGCTTCTCGGTTTTCATCCGTCATATGCGATTCTAAAACCTTGATCGCCGCTTGATGTGTATGAATCGCAGCCGCTTTCGTTTTGTCGGCCTGCTTATCCACGACATCCTCTTCGTCTGTCCGTGCTACAATCGGCAGAAACACACTTGCGACAACCAATGTCAGCAATATGACCCCTGCTGCAATGAAGATGATCAACGAACGCTCCGGGAAAGGAGTTCCATCTGCCAATACATAAGGAATCGAGAATGAACCCGCTAACGTTACCGCTCCCCGAACTCCGGAAATGGTAATGATTCCGGCCGCCTTCATATCTGGTTTTTGGGCACCTGCCTTTTTCGTGATCCAACCGATCGACCAGGCAGCCATGAGCCAAATGAATCGTAAAACGAAGAGGAAAAGCGTGATGACCACGATATAAATAATCACCTGTCCATTATTGAAAGCTGGATCTTCGAATATGGTTTGCGCCACGCTTGGGATTTGCAAGCCCAATAATACGAAAACAAGTCCATTCAGTACATAAAGGATGACAGACCAAGTGCTTTTGGAAACAACCTGCAGCTCCACCGTCGGTGATATTTCCCGATCACGTTCAATGGCATGGACAATCCCCCCGGCGACAACCGCTAAAATACCAGAAAGGTGAAAATGCTCCACAGCGAGGAAAATAATAAAAGGAGTCAGGATTTGGATCAGCATGTGCATCGTTACATCTTCCATACCTAAGCGGCGAAGAAACACACGCAGTCTAATAATGATGAAGGCAATAAGTGCGCCACCTACAAAACCGCCGATCGCAATCCATATGAAGCTAAACGTTGCATCGACCAAGGAGAAAACACCCGTGACTGTAGCTGCAACAGCGAATTTAAATGCGACAAGGCCCGATGCATCATTCATTAGCCCTTCCCCTTCAAGAAGATGCAGGATGCTCTTCGGCAGCTTAACACGGCTTGCCATCGCGCTTACCGCCACTACATCCGTAGGTGACAAAATCGCAGCTAAAGCAAAGGCAGCTGGCAAAGGAATCGAAGGGATCAACCAGTTAATTAAATAACCGCCTGACCAAACCGTTATGAATACGAGGCCTAATGCAAGCATGAGAATAGGCGCCCTCAGCTTCCAAAGCGCTGTACGAGGCACGTTCTTCCCATCATTGAATAACAGGGGTGCGATGAACAACAGTAAAAACAGCTCTGTCTCCAACTCGACATGGATACCAAAGGGTAAAACCTCAAGTAAAACCCCCAGTCCAATTTGAATTAATGGTACAGGTATAAAGGGGATAAAATGGTTAATTACATTAGACATTCCAATCAATATTAGAAGGGCCAATATAATAAGAAAAAACTCCATACAAACATCTAACATCCTCTCACATCTTATTTCATACCTATAAGCGTAACATATTTAAAGCCATTCAATCATGCATTTACTATTCTTGCCTAGAAGCCCCCTGAATAAAGATGCCTTTTAGCTGCTTGATCCTTCCTCAGCAAAATCAGGGAAATGGCGACATTCACACCACCTAAATCTCGGTATTTATCCTGACGGAGTTCACTCATACAGTGTTCGAGCTGAATTAAAGTGGATGCTGGTCAGGTCGAATTACGGAGCGTTCAGGCCGAATTATTCGGTTTTAGGTTGAATTATAGGGTGTTCAGGTCGAATTATTACGATACTGGACATTTTTATAGTAGCTATACTCAGTAGGACGTATTATTATGGCTATCGACCGAAAAAGCTGATCAGGCAGCATTAACGTTGGCCTAATCAGCTTTTTAACATTCATGATTTGATGTGTTCAATACCCAATATGGCAGACAGGCTCAATTTTCATGCTGTTCCTGGGACAAAAAGACGAAGATGTTTTTGCAATACTGTGGCCTGAAAAGGAAGGAGGAAGCCTTCATCGCCATCAATGTTGACTTTAATGTCCGTGGGAGTGGATAAATGAAGTTTTGATGTTTGAATATATTCAACCTCATCATGCCCCTGGATCTCCCCTTTCATTAAACTAGGGATGATCTTAAGGAGAAGGGGAAGGGACAAGTCTTTAATGATGAAGGTGTGCAGCTTTCCATCATTCACTTCCGCCTCTGGTGCAAGTTGCTCGAAACCACCGACAGAATTAGTCATTGTGCTAATCAGTAAATGGGCCTCACCGAGCCATCTTCCTTGATCATGTTCAACCGTTAACGAAAATGGATTCCTCTTAATTACAGCTTTTGCTCCTTCAAGGAAATAGGCAAAGGAGCCGAGGCGGGTTTTTTGTTCAACGGACACATTATAGGTTGCCTCGGCAATTGGGCCGACCGCCAAGACATTCATGAAGTACCGATCATTGATTTTTCCGATGTCCGATTCTTTTATTTCCATATCTTTTATGATGTCTATAGCTGCTTCGGGGTTCAAGGGGATACCTAAAGACCTAGCGAAATCATTTACTGTACCTAGCGGGATGATTCCAAAAACCGGACGATGTTCCTGTTCCGCCAGCCCATTCACGATCTCATTCACCGTTCCGTCGCCGCCCATGGAAATGACAGCATCGAACCTGTTGATACAGGCCTCCTTGGCAAAATTTGTAGCATCTCCCTCGCCCTTAGTTTCACGAACCGTCACCTGATCATACATCTCCCCCAATACCTTTTCTGCAATCGGCAAAATCTTACCTGCCTTTTCCTTACCCGAAGATGGATTTATGATAATCATCACTATCGACATAAGCTACCTCCCATTTAGATACTTCTACTTGCAAGATACCTCTTTACTGAGTTCCTAAAACCAACATGTTATTTATTTTGGTTGCGATTTTTTGCTTTATCGAGATTCTTCATATCCACGGCTGTTTACGTTAGGACAAAATAAATTTTAAATTTTCTGTAAAATACCTATACAATTTCCAAATTCGGGTATATACTGTATTATAACAACAGGCAAACAACCCAAACTGTACTATAGGGAGGATTAAAACATGCAAGCAAATTTAGTCATAAACGATACCATCACACGTTGCCCCGAATGTGGTGAAACACATGTCGATCACACAGATCTCCATTTATGGGAATGTGATCGCTGCCTTTCCAGACGCGAAGAATAAAACTTTACTTGTTAAGGAGGAGATCAACATGCAATTGAAAAAATCAATTGAATTTTTCAACAGTATTCCAGTAAAGCATTGTCCCGAGTGCGGTGACCACATCATCGAACACGCTGAATCCTACTTAATGGAATGCGACCGTTGCCTTTCCAAGCGCGAAGACTAATTCAATCAATACAAGAGGAGGAATCGTTATGCAAACTAAAAATCCGTTNGGAATTCTTCAGGAACTTGCCACCTAAACAATGTACGGAGTGCGGCACCCCTATCACCGAGCAAGCTGAGTCGTACCTTCTGGAATGTGATCACTGTCTTTCCAAGCGCGAAGTCTAATTCATTCAAATACAAGAGGAGGAATCGTTATGCAAACTAAAAACCCATTGGAATTCTTCAGGAACCNTGCCACCTAAACAATGTACGGAGTGCGGCACCCCTATCACCGAGCAAGCTGAATCGTACCTCTTGGAATGTGATCATTGCCTCTCAAAAAAAGATGAGTATTGAAAAAGGATGCTGACATCACACTGCATACAAACCATTACGATGTCAGCATTTCCCCTGTATCAGTATATGAACTTCCCCTTTCATTTATCTTTTCTCACACATGCAAAAAGGATGCCCGTTGGACACCCTCGTTCTTTTTTTTTACTTACCCATATATTTATTCACTTTATTCCCGCTGACGTTCCTGCTGCTGTACTGAAGGAAGTCCAGTGCAAGTATCATGAATTCCAGGCCGAGCCGCTTATCTGAACGCATGAAATCGGATCCTAACAGCTTCTCTAGCTTTTCAAGCCTATGATATAAGGTTTGCCTGACGATGAATAGCAGTTTTGATGTTTCCTGTTTAGATCCGTTACATGCAAGATAGGTCTTCAGGGTAGGCATTAACTCTCCGTTGTGCTGCCTATCATACTCAATGACAGGACCTAAATATTCGTGCACCGTTTCCTCCAGGTTTCCATGTTTATTCAAGAGCGAAATCATCCGATGCATATGTAAATCCTGATAAAAGATGCTCCTGCTCTCCTCTGGTACACGATCCTGAAGCAACAGGGTCTCGCCTGCCGTTTCATAACTTTTATAAATCTCACTTAAGCATTGAACATGTTTTCCAAAGCCAATCGAAAGCTGCCCCATCCGATTTCGGCTGCCCAGATCCATTTTCATCATGCGATCAACTGCACTTGTCACCCTTGATTTCCAATCTTCAGATGAGCGATTATCGCCTAATATGAACGCTAGCTGATGGTCAATTTCCACAGGGAAAACCTGAAATCCATACTGTTCAAAAACCGTCCTGAACATTATCTTAAAATAGGTTTTATCTAATTTTGCCGCACTTTTATTATTCCTTGCATGCTGTTTGCAAATGCACACAATTCCGCCATCTAGCTGCATCTTCGAGTCGATATAAAAAAGCCTCTCCCGAATCGCTTCATCGCTAAACTCACCCTCGATCCAGTTGGTCAGCCATTTACTTTCTTCCGACATTTTTTTATCTTCTATGTATAATTCCCTTAATAGATGCTGGGCCAGCGCTGTAGCCGTCCTATCCAAAATGAGCGAATCAAAGTCCGTCAGCTCTCTTTCATCACTGTATATGAACAGTTCCGCATATTCCTCGCCGAGCACTTGAATCGCTTGTCTAAGAATTCTTTTGTCATGATTCGTTTTTTCTTCGTAATAGTCCGCTACCATTTGATAAGCTTCTTTTTTCTTGGTTCGTGGAATGATGGCCATGTCACTTTCATTAAAAATCAGTGTAACCTGTACATGTAAATAACTATGGAGAAATTTTAGAATTGGTTCATAATGGTCAATTTCGAGGAGATTTTTATTCAACTGCTGGGAGTAGTTTTCTAAGTTGGAGATCATCTGATATTGTTGATTGATGATTAAGGAGTGGATATCCTGCGTGATTTCAACAAAAGGCACTTCTTCGTGAAATAGGATGATAGGGAATTGCTGTTCATTTGCAAGATCAATGGCACATTGCGGCACTGTCATCATGTTGGAGCCGATTTCTATACAAAGTCCAGCAGCGTTGCAATCAATCAGTTGATTTAAATAGGAAAGAAATGTATCCTCGCAATTTTTCCAACCTAAGCCGGTGGTCAAAATCAATTCATTTCCATTTAATAAATGGCTGATTTGGGTGACTTCCATACAGTGGACCCACTTCACATGACGCTTTATTCCACTGCTGCCTGCGATTATATCCGTCAGGTTGAAATACTTGCGCAATAGAATTTCCTCAATTGTAATCGACGTATTCATCCATTCACATCCTTTTATAAACCTGCTTTAACACCTATTATATACGGATAATCTTCAAATCTCCAGATACTTGTCAGATAATCTAACGTCAAAATTCTACATAAATTTCCAATTTATTTTACTATGACTCTTTATAAAAACGATCGTACTAAAAAAAGCCCATTCTTTAAGGAATAGGCCCCTTAAATATTACACTTTCAATTCAACTTCCTGAAAAGCAGTGTAGAGAAATATTTTCTTCCTTCAGGAGTTTTGATGTTCAGCTGCTTCCATTCCTGCTTCGTGCCCTCGATCAGTTCAAAATCGAGAAATGCTCCACTTAAATTTTCTGAAACCCGGGTGATTCGATATCCTCTTTCAAGTAAGAAATCGATTTGCTCCCTTTCCAAGCGATATTCCTGATATTCGGACATTTGCATTCCCCCTTTTTTTATACATTCTCCCCGCCAGTTGCAGCAGTAATGACGATTTGTTCTTCAGGCTCTACATCGTTTTTAATTTTCCAATCCCTTCCGACCGATATACCCAAATATAACTCATCACTGGGATCAATGATCTCAGCTTGTTCATATTTCTTGAACCACCAAAACTTTGCCAATATATAATAGCTTGCACAGCCAAGGACAAACCCAATGATAAATGAATAATTCGAATAAATCGTGGCGCCGATTCCGCCAATCGCCCAAGAAATGATGCCAGCCCAATTCACGCCATTTAAGTATTTATATTGACCATCTGCCTCATAAAGATCTTCTACATGAACCCTCCGTTTCCGGAGGAAATAATAATCAGCCACAAGGATACCGACAATGGATGCGAGAATTCCACCAATTATCAATAAAACCTCTATTATAATGCCGAACAGGCTCCAAGGCTGAACGACGATCCCGATAACCCCCGCTACAACGACCCCTGCCCAAAATGGCACCCTCGGACCCATGACATTGGAAAAAATGGTGGCGGCGGGAATGACATTGGCTGACGTATTCGTCGACCATTGAGCAAAAACGATCATGATCAACAGAACCCCAAGTGCTATTCCGTTTGCCGATCCCTGTATGGCTGCGACAGGGTCATAATTGGAAACAGCCATATAAGAAACCGCTCCGATAATGACCATGAACGTTTGAGTGATGGGATAGGTGATAATATTCCCTATGATTTGCCCCTTATTGCGCTTGAACCAATTTTTTTCATTTTTCGGCGCCTTTATAAAGCGGGAGAGTGTCGGCATATCAGCCGCCAGCGTCCCCCAAAATCCCATATTTGCCATGATGACGACCATGAAAGCCGTGGCCGCCGCGCTGCCAGTAGCCGGACTTTCAATCCAGGTCCATACTTCTCTGCCTTGGGCCACAGCTTGATCGGAAAGAGTAAAATACATCCAGCCGGAAATCAAAATGATAACGGGCGCTGCCAAGTCGGCAAACCGTTCTATCGACTTGATTCCCATTGCCGTGTTCACCAATTGTAAAACGGCAAAAATGAGGAAGCAGATGAACCAATTATCAAAATCAAATAATGTTGCAAATATCGCATTCATCGCAGTAGCCCCAAAGTAGGTGTTAAGGCCAAACCAGCATGAAGCGACAAACCCGCGCACAACCGAGGGGATATGGGTGCCAATCGTACCGAAAGGCGCCCTCATATAGACAGGGAAGGATATGCCATGCTCCACTCCGATATCTCCTGTCATTGTCATCAAAAAGCCTAGAACGACACAGGCGATGACCGTTGCAAGCACGACCCAGCCTAAGGATAAACTTTGGACACCGTTCCCACCAATCGCGAAGGCAGCCAATACCACGGCCATCCCCACCCAAATGAACCCAAATCCAGCTGCACTTATGTTTTTCTCATTATGAGGGATGGGCAGCAAATCGGGAGACTTTAAATAATCCTTCTTCTCACTCATAAAAAATCCCCCTCTACTAATTTGCCTTGCCTTTAGCGTTACCGAAGCCTCAAACCGGCAGCTTATTTCCTGGAGCCGCCTTCATCTCCGCATTGTATTTTGCCCTTTTCAGGAATTGTCCATTTCCTGCCTCACCCACAAACTGCTTATCCTTAATGACAAATTCCCCTCTCGATAGGACCGATACCGGTTCTCCTGTAACCGACATGCCTTCAAACGCATTATAATCCACAGCCATATGATGTGTATCGACGGATAGGGTCCTTTCCACCTCCGGATCAAAAATGACAATATCGGCATCGGAGCCTACCGCGATCGTCCCTTTTTTCGGGAATAATCCAAAAAGTTTGGCGGCACGTGTAGAAGTCACGTCGACGAACTGATTCAAGGTGATGCGCCCTTTCATGACACCTTCGGAAAAAAGGATACTCATGCGGTCTTCAATCGTCGGACCGCCATTCGGTATTTTCGTGAAATCCTTGCTTCCTAGATCCTTTTGACCTTTGAAATCGAAGGAACATTGATCGGAGCCTATCGTTTGCAACTGGCCCATTTTCAAGGCATTCCATAGAACTTCCTGATTCTTCTTAGCCCTTAATGGCGGGGACCACACATATTTTGCTCCTTCGAAATGCGGCTTTTCAAGATAGGTCTGATCCAAGACCAAATATTGCGGGCAAGTCTCCCCCCAGATATCAACGCCTTTATTTCTTGCCTCGGTGATCTTTTCAACCGCCTCTTCACAGGTGACATGAACGACATAGAGCTGTCCGTTTGCCATTTCCGTCAGTTTTGCGGCCCGTCCGGTTGCTTCTCCCTCAAGCTCCGGCGGTCTTGTTAGAGCATGATATATAGGTTCCGTGTTTCCTTTTTCAAGTGCCTGCTTCGTAAGATAATCGATGACATCACCATTTTCAGCATGAACCATGACAAGTGCACCAAGTTCCTTCGCCTGCAACAAAGTGCGGTATAGTGTGGCATCATCGGCTTGAAAAACATTCTTGTAAGCCATGAACACCTTAAATGAAGAAATCCCTTCATCACCGATGATCCTCGGCAATTCAGCAAGTACCTCGTCATTGATCTCGCTGATCATTAAATGGAAACCATAATCTATTGCGGCCTTTCCATTAGCCTTTTTGTGCCAAGTTTCTATCGCTTCCTTTAACGGCACCCCTTTTTCGGTCAAGCAAAAGTCGATGATTGTTGTCGTGCCTCCATAGGCTGCAGCAATCGTACCCGTTTCATAATCATCTTTTGTCGTCGTCCCGCCAAACGGCATATCGAGATGGGTATGCGGGTCAATTCCTCCGGGAAAAACATAAGCGCCCTTTGCATCGATGATTTCGGCACCCTCTGCTGCCAGATCCTTGCCAATCATGGCTATCTTCTCATTTTCAATTAATATATCGGCTTGATACGTATCTGCAGCGGTTGCGATCGTTCCGTTTTTAATGATCTTCTTCATAGTAAACCCCTCCATCATTTTACGAAATCAACACGTTCATTACCTATGTTCCCAAGGAATTCCTGGCGTTCATTCCACGTCATGGGTGGCAATTCATTGGTCAATTCAATCATATCGATCGCCCCGTCTGCCGGGCATACGATCGAGCAAAGATTACAGCCTACGCAATCTTCTTCACGTACCCTCAGGAAGGAGATGCCTGACGTGTCCTTTAACATATCTATGCATTGATGCGAAGTATCCTCACATGCAATATGACATTTATTGCAGTTAATGCAAACATCATTATTGATGCGTGCCACTACCTTATAATTAAGGTCCAAGTTCCCCCAATCGGAATATCGCGCAACCGATTTACCGACAATATCCATTACTGAGACTATCCCTTTTTCATCGAGGTAATTGGACAAGCCTTCAATCATGTCCTCGACTATCCTAAACCCGTGATGCATGGCAGCCGTACATATTTGCACGCCCGTTGATCCCATCAATAAGAATTCCACGGCATCCTGCCAATTGGATATCCCCCCGATTCCGGAAATGGGAAGATCGATCCTTGGATTCCTTGCACACTCTGCCACCATGTTTAAAGCGATCGGTTTCACCGCCGGTCCACAATACCCTCCATGGGCCCCCTTGCCGCCAACATGGGGAATCGTATTCCATGAATGGATGTCCACACCCGCTAAAGAGTTAATCGTATTGATCATACTGATTGCATCCGCCCCCCCGCGAACTGCCGCCTCTGCCGTGACCGTAATGTCGGTTATATTCGGGGTAAGCTTGACAATGACAGGTTTCGATGCAGCCTCCTTTGCCCAATAGGTTTGCTTTTCCACAAGTTCAGGAACCTGTCCCGAAGCAGCTCCCATGCCCCGCTCCGCCATACCGTGCGGGCAGCCAAAATTCAACTCGTACCCATCGACCCCAACATCTTCTATGCGCTTGATGATTTCATGCCACTTTTCCTGTTGTGGCTCCACCATAACCGAGGCAATGATCGCATGATCGGGGAACCTCTTTTTCGTTTCATATATTTCTTTCAAATTCACTTCAAGAGGCCGATCGGTAATTAATTCGATATTGTTGAAACCGGCAACTCTTTGTCCATTAAAACTAACCGCGGCGAAGCGTGATGAGACATTCAGGATAGGATCGCCCAACGTTTTCCAAACGGCGCCTCCCCAGCCAGCCTCGAATGCCCGCTGGACTTGATACCCTGAATTGGTGGGCGGTGCTGAAGCAAGCCAAAAAGGATTGGGTGATTTAATACCTGCAAGATTTATTGATAAATCAGCCATGATAAGCCTCCTAATTCTCATTAATTATTAAGCGATATCCTCTGCTCCGCCCATTAAAATCCGGGCAATTTCATAGGCTGTATCCTTTCCTTGCTGGGCAGCCGACACAACCATTGCCTCACCTTGGCCTTTTCCGAAAATCACATCTCCGCAGGCGAATACTTTTTCATTCGACGTTTTATAGGAGTCCGCTTCCATTATAACGACGCCATCATCATGTTGAATCCCGAATTGTTCAATCAACCCAATATACCTGGATTGGCCTATGGCCCGGATGACCCCATCGACAGGTATCACAAACTCCGATCCGGATACCGGGACCGGTCGGCTCCGTCCATCTTCCCCTGCCTCACTAAGTACCATCTTCACACATTCGATTCCCGTTACATGACCGCTTTCATCCGATAAGATCCTCGAGGGAGTGGTCAGCCAGTGAAATCCGACACCCTCTTGTTTGGCAAACTCGAATTCAAAATCATAGGCTGTCATTTCCTTTTCGGTTCGACGATAAATTATCGCCACCTGTTCGGCACCGAGGCGTACCGAACAGGTCGCGGCATCAATCGCTGTATTTCCGGCCCCGATCACCGCCATTTTCTTCCCGATGAATGTATCGCTGATGACTCCCGTTTTCGTTGCCTTGACGAAATCGATTGCATCATAAACCTCAGCCAAATCCTCTCCTTCGATTCCGAGCTTCGGAACACTGGACATGCCTACCGCTAGTATGACCGCATCGAAGTCGGCAATCAGCTGGTCCGCAGAAACATCCAACCCGACACGTGTATTCGTTTTAATTTCAACATCCAGACTTTTCACCTGTTCGACTTCCCAATATGAAATGCTCTGTGGCAATCGAAAGGATACGATTCCGTACGTATTCAACCCTCCTGGATTTTTTTCAGCTTCGAAAATGGTTACACTGTAGCCAAGCAAGGCTAATTCCCTTGCTGCAGATAAGCCCGCTGGACCGCTTCCTACAATGGCCACCTTTTTGCCATTCTTTTTTCCGGCCTTGAACAGAGCTTGCTTATTTCGGATGGCCCAATCTGTGGAATAACGCTGGAGATTGCCAATCAAGATTGGCTTGGTAGAATGGTTGAGGACACACGCTCCCTCACATAACTCTTCGGTCGGACATACCCTGGCGCAGCTGGCACCGACGGGATTGGCTGTCATGATTGTCTTTGCCGATCCTTTATAATTACCTGATGCGATTTTCTTAATGAAGCTTGGAATATCTATCCCTGTCGGACAGGCCTGAATGCATGGAGCATCGTAGCAGTATAAACATCGGTTCGCTTCTTCCAAAGCTTCCCTGTGGGACAACCCCCTCTCCGCTTCCTGAAAGTTCATCTCAAGATCATCTTTTAACGGACTTGTCATTTCCATCCACAATTCCCCTTCCAAATTTTCTTTGTTTACATGTGTGGATTTCAAGCAGCACCAAGGTTGTATCCATAGTCATTTATGCCGTTTTTTTCTATTATTCTTTAAATTAGCCAAGCCGTGGTCCCTGATACCTCCGGCCATTAATTAGCCCCCTCATATCTAAAAAAACTCATACACAGATCATGAACCTGATAATTGAGTATTCTTTATTTTATAACGATAAAAAATAAGATACATTATACAAAGTGTAAAGTATTACCAGATTAAAACTGTTCACAATGTAATACTCATGTTACATTTCCTAACAACAAACGATAATCATTGTCATTTTTCTACAATCAACCTCACATTTCATCACTTGAATGGATGCATATTCATGCAACAAACTTATCAACACTTTGTCCACATAAAAAAAAAGCCCCAAACTTTATTCAAAGTTTTTTCGGGCTTTCTTACCTTATCCACAACTTATACACAAAGCATTTCATTTTAACTTGATTTTTTTTGCGGGACAAAAGCATCCAAACAAAAGTTATCCACAAAACTGATCTTCATTTTCCACTTATCAACAAAAATCAAGGTAGTTATCCACACTCTTTTAATCCGGCTGAATGACGTACCGATTATATCTCTCATAATCCTCTTTCTTACATTCAAGCTTGATACGGTATCCACTTTCTTCATAATCAGTTTCCGTTATATGACCATTATCATTAAAGAAAGATACGAGCTGGCCTTGATCAAACGGAATCAGCATTTCACAGCGAATATAGTCCGTAAAAATATGTTCCCGAATTTTCGCGACCAATTCCTCGAGACCTACTTTTGTTTTTGCTGACATATATATGGCGTCGCGATTCACTTGGGGAATCTCCAATACGGTAAGATCCGCTTTATTAAAGGCGAAAATCGTTGGAATTCCTTTAATGCCGATGTCATTTAACGTCTGCTCCGTTATCTCCATTTGCTGTTCATGATCAGGATTGGAAAAATCGACAACATGAATCAATAGGTCTGCCTCCACCACCTCTTCCAATGTCGATCGAAACGCCTTAACAAGATGGTGGGGCAATTTTGAAACAAAGCCTACTGTATCGGTCAAGAGGAATTCCTTCTTATCGGGTAACGGAATGTTTCGCACCGCTGTCTCAAGTGTAGCGAACAGCATATCCTTTTCCAAAACCTGCTTCTCGTTAGTCGGATGGAACTTCTCGATTAAAGCATTCATGATTGAAGATTTTCCTGCATTCGTATAACCGACTAATGAAACAACAGGGATGGCATTCTTTTTCCGCTGTTTCCTCTGCGTTTTCCGGTGTGCCACAAGGTCTTCAAGTTCTTTATTCAAAACACTTATATTTTCCTCGATTCTCCTGCGATCAAGCTCTAATTGCTTTTCACCAGCTCCTTTGTTCGTTCCCACCCCACCACTCTGACGGCCTAATGACTCCCTTAAGCCAACGAGACGCGGGAGCATATACTGAAGCTTCGCCACCTCTACCTGAAGCTGTGCTTCCTTCGTCTTCGCCCGGTGCGCAAATATGTCCAAAATCAAGATCGTTCGATCAATCACCTTGCAATCCATATCTCTTTCCAAATTTCGCAGTTGCGAAGGAGACAGCTGATCATTGAAGATCACAACGTTTGCATCTTTATATTCAACAAGTTTTTTCACTTCCTCAATCTTACCGGTACCGATAAAATGAGAAGAGTTCACCCGATGCAAATTTTGAGTAATGGTCCCGACAACGTCCACCTCACAAGCTTCCGTGAGGTTGGCCAGCTCCTCCATTGAATACTCAAAATCCTTCTGTCCATTAAGATTGACGCCAACAAGGATTGCCCTTTGTTGTAATTCCATCCTTTCAAATCCCTTCTTTACATGCCTACTCCACAAGCGCATGCTGCACTAAAAGTCAGCCACATTGTAGCACATTAACCACTCCATGCATAAACTTTGCCTGCCCATCCTCATTAGAATCTCTCATGCTTGATAGTCAATTCAGCAAAAAAACAGGAACGTCCCCCTACCATTTTCTTCATTGGTTCTCAAATGTAGTGCTTTACTCGTGTTTCACGCTTTCACGGAGGTTGCTATCATAACAAAGCAAAAACGTTTCGGAAGGGAGACCATTCCGAAACGTTTTTGGCTATAATCTGAGGACGGGAGCTTTCGTCCCTGCCCATTCGCTATAATTCACTGCTCAAGATAATATCCCCTTTAGGAATTTTGCTATCATCCGAGGGCTCTAGCGTGATTGCGACGGTATCCCACTTATGCTCACCAGCTTCATCCAGGCGATACGTCACTGCTCCCAAGCCATCGTCATTCGGCACGAATGTCCCGGCTCTATATGGCTTACCCTTCTCCAGAAGCCAAACCTGATACACCTGTGATCCCTCTGGCGGTTCAAGATTTTCAGCTTGAATGATCATTTCCGTTTTATCGTTTTTCTCAACCATCGTCGCCCTGCCGTTGAAAGGAACGCCTTCACCTGGTTTCAAGGCTACACTCGTCTGAAGCCTATCGATGGTTTCCCGTTTTTCCCCTGCGTTATTATCCGTTTCATCTTCGGATAGCAGCGCATAGGCATTGCCAAGCAATGAGGCGAATAAGACGGCTGCCACTAATGGCTTTACCCACCGATTTCTTTTTCTTTTTTCAGCAGTTTGCTGTAATACAGGCTGTTGCTCTTCTTTATCCGTTTCAAACACATTTCCCAAGATCCGCTGTTTCATATCACTTGGCGGATCAACCGGTTCAGCTGTAAATGTCAAGTCTTTCGTTAGCATCGCTAGTTCATCTAATTCCTCACGGCAATTTCGGCATTCCGCGAGATGCTTTTCAAACTTCCTCCGAGGGACTTCATCCAATTGTCCGTTGAAGTAATCTAACAGCCATTCACATGGATTATTATTCATCAAGCTCTCCCCCTTTACTTAACTTTTGCGGGATAATCTTTCGTAAATGTTTAAGCGCCAATCGGACTCTCCCTTTAACGGTTCCGAGCGGGATTTCAAACTCCGAGGCGATGCTCTGTTGTGACAGGCCTTTATAATAAAACAGGTGAATCATTTTTTGTTGCTCCTCGCTTAATTCCGAAACGGCCTGCCTCAGCATGGCCCCTTCTTCCTTCCACTCGACGAGATTTTCGACGCTGGGAGTCTCACTCGGAATCTGTTCATATTCAAAATCGGAGGGTATATCCCTTCTTTTTCTTAACAGATCGATACTTGCATTTCGGGTCATCGTCATGATCCAGCTGGAGAACTTCCCTTTGGATGCATGATACGTCCCCTTTTTCGTCCAAATTTTTATGAACACTTCCTGAACCGCTTCCTCAGCCAATTCCTTCTGTCCCGTAACTTTATAAGCCAGGGAAAATAAGAGCTTTTCGTAGCGATCATATATTTTTTCGAGGGCCTGCTTATCCCCCAAATGAACTTTCTCGTATAGCTCTACATCTATATCGTTCATTGAAGTCCCCTTCCTACCATAATTACTTATTATAGCAATATTTGGATCATCCATAACAATTTCTATGTTCTAATCTATGTACGTTTTGAAAAAGAAAATGGATGCATCCTTTTTTAAGTTTCACATGAAACAATTGGAAAGATCGAATAAAAAACTCCCCGCACCTAAAATAAGCAACGGGGAACATATATGAAACTTCTATTCTTTTATTCTCAATAACCTAAGACTGTTCAACGTGACTAATAAGGTCGCACCCATATCGGCAAAAACCGCCATCCATAAGGTTAACCAGCCCGGGGCGATCAATAATAACGCCAAGATTTTGATCACTAAGGAAAACGTGATGTTCTGCTTAATGATTTTCAACGTTTTGCGGCTTAAACGAATCGTATAAGGCAATCTCGATAAATCATCACCCATTAAAGCGATATCGGCTGTTTCAAGTGCGGTATCCGTTCCCGCACCACCCATCGCAATCCCGACCGTGGAAGCTGCCAATGCCGGAGCATCATTGACACCATCACCCACCATCGCCACTCGACCATATTTTTGCTTCCATTGCTTGATGATCGTCAATTTATCTTCAGGCAATAGCTCTGCTTCAATTTCATCAACGCCTGCCGCTGCTCCGATCGCTTTTGCCGTTCCGCTATTGTCCCCCGTCAGCATTATCGTTTTTTCTATACCGAGTTCATGCAATTTGCGAATCGCTTCCTTGCTGCTTTCCCTAATTTCATCAGCGACTGCAATAAGCGCCAGGAGCTTCATATGATCACCGATCACCATTACCGTTTTTCCTTCATGTTGAAGGCTGCTGATTTGCTCAAGCACCTCATCAGGATAAACTAGCCCTGCCACTTCTTCCAATAGATGCGGTTTACCAATGTAATAGGTCTCTTGATTGATGTTCCCTTTTATCCCTTTGCCAGTGATGGCCGTGAAATCCTCTACCACTAAAGACCGATACCCCGCACCTTGATCCTCCGCCTTTTGAAGAATGGCAGTGGCAAGAGGATGTTGTGTTCTGCTTTCCAAAGCAGCTGCAATGCCAAGTACATCCTGTGGAGTAAAACCTTCAGCCAACAATTTCAAATCAGTTACAACAGGAACACCCTTCGTTAACGTACCTGTCTTATCAAATGCAACCGCATTTATTGCCCCCGCTTCCTCCAAATGGATTCCGCCCTTAATCAATACTCCATTTTTCGCTGCATTTCCAATAGCTGTAACTATGGCAATCGGGGTGGAAATGACCAGTGCACACGGGCAGCCGACAACGAGTACAGCCAATCCCCTATAAATCCACTCGGCCCAATCCCCGTTCACCACAAGCGGTGGCAAGACCGCAAGCCCCAGAGCAATGAGCATGATAGCCGGCGTATAAATCTTAGCAAATTTATCCACAAAGGCCTGGGAAGGCGCTTTTTCAGCCTGTGCTTCTTCAACTAGATGTATGATTTTCGCAATCGTCGTATCCTCGACCCGCTTCGTGACCTCCACTTCCAGCAACCCTTCACCATTTAAGGTTCCTGCAAAAACCTCACCATCAACCGTTTTATAAACCGGCTCCGCTTCCCCTGTAATGGCTGCTTGATTAAGCGTCGAGGCCCCCTTCATGATCCTGCCGTCCATAGCAAGCTTCTGACCTGGTTTAACGATCATCGTGTCGCCGACCTCTATTTCATCAACAGCGACCATCATTTCGTGTTGCCCTCTAAAGATCAGAGCTTCTTTAGGCGCAATATTCATCAATGATTCGATCGAATTCCGGGCTTTATCCATCGAATATTTCTCCAGCGCTTCACTGATGGCAAATAAGATGACGACAGTCGCCCCTTCGCCCCATTCACCGAGTACAGCCGCTCCGAGGATGGCAACCGTCATCAAGGTGTGCATATCAAAGCGAAGGCCAAAGAGATTCTTCAAGCCATTGATAAATAATGAATAACCTCCGATTATGATGGCTGCCGCATATCCGATTACAGGCATCATGCTTCCTTCACCATATCGGTTATCCAATACCCAGCTAATCAACAACAGGATGGCCGAGAAAACCACTTTAATATTTTCTTTTTGTTTCCAAAAGGGCTCCTTAAGGGACACCTGTTCCTGTTCACCCCGGATTCTCAGGTTATCAAAGGCTCCTGCCCTTTCGATTTCTTCAATCGTCGCACTTCCCTGTACCGAAATCTTTGAAGCGCCAAAATTGATTTTAGCGTCCTCCACACCTTCCAGGCTACGGACATTATTCTCAAACTTAGCCGCGCAATTCGTGCAGGATAGACCTTGGATACGATATGTTTTTGAAGGCAATTCAGCCATCTGACCTCACCTCCTGCTTGTGTTCTAATGCTATAAGAATAAGTTGCTTGATATGGTGATCATCCAATGAATAAAAAGCCAGCTTGCCTTCTTTTCGATATTTGACGATGGCATGCTTATAGAGAGTGCGAAGATGATGTGACGTTGTCGCCATCGAAGCACCGATGATATGGGCGAGATCGCACACACATAATTCCTCGTCCTCACAAAGCGCATAGGCTATTTTCGTCCTATTTTCATCACCTATCACCTTAAACAGCTTCGATATGCTGGATATATCAACCTGGCCCATTTCTTGCTGAATGCGATTGACCTTTACTTGATCATGCAGATGGACTTCACATACATCTTTTTGTTCCATCATCTTCCCACACCCTTCATTCAAATCTTCGTTTGATTATACCATACCATAATTCATTGAATATTCAAACCTGTATTTGAATGAATACTTCCCCCTCATCGGGAAAGCCGCCTATATGTCTTTATATGTAGCCTATGGGTTTTTGTTTCACTTCAAGCGAATTATACTTCAAACAGGGGTCAGAGTAACTTACTATTTCCACGACATCATTTTCACCAATGATTGTTGGATTTACCTACACCTCCCTTGAAACGCATATTATATATAATTTAATAATTTCTTGGAAACTATGATATACTTAGTCAAACCTTTTTAAGCGCTTTACTTTACTTGTACCGTTTTCCCTGCTCAATGCTGAGCAGGGTTTTTTGTTTCACGTTTTCACAAAACAAAAAAGGCAGACCCCGAAAATCGGGATCTGCCTTTATTTGTTTTGAAATTATGCTTTTTGAACGTTAGAAGCTTGAGGTCCACGTTGACCTTGTTCTACTTCAAAAGTAACTTCTTGGCCTTCGTCTAAAGATTTGAATCCTTCGCTTTGGATAGCTGAGAAATGTACGAATACGTCGTCTCCGTTTTCGCGTTCGATGAATCCAAAACCTTTTTCTGCGTTAAACCATTTTACTTTACCTTGTTCCATTGTTGTTGCCTCCTAGTGCATTAGCACATTGTATTACTATCCTTGCTCTAAGTCATCATCGAAAACGAAAAGTAGTACTTTTAGTATCCTTAGTACCGAACAAAAATAATTAAGACTAAGCATAACATTAAATGGTAGCGATTGCAAATGGTTTGCCCAAACTTTTTTTCAAGCAATTTTTAATACTCTTTATATTGACTTACAAAATAACCCATACACCTCAAAGCCCAACCCAATAAAGAACAGCGTAAACACATGTAGTTTTCGCCAAAAACTCTCCCAACATTGGTAAAATTACACCCTTATCTTGGAAAGCGTCGCCTGCGGTGCAATGGAACGTTCTCTACAACCATCAAATCGGTAGGCAATTTGAAATCTATCTTTGTTCTAATGCACATTGGATTGGAACGGTCATGGTAGAAATCCTCAAAAAACTTTGAGAAGCTACTTCGTTATAATGCAGAGTGGAATGGAACGGAGGGCGCGACACTCCTGCGGGAAATGCGTGTCTACTTGAGATCCCGCAGGCAAAAAGCCGAGGAGGCTCAAGGACCGCCCGCGGAAAGCGAGCGCCTGCAGTGCAATGAAACGTTTATAGTACAATCTCACAAAAAAACTGCAGGCAAACTCCAGTATTATCGGGTTTGTCTGCAGCTGAGCAGGCATCATAACTAGCCTGCTTCAGTTCCGTTATTTATCGGTAGTAGTGAACTTTTCAACCATTTCTTCCAATATCGCTGATTTGTTTGCTAACTCCTCATTTTGTTCCTTCAATCCATTCATGATCATACTTTGTTGAATCGCTGCAGCTGAGATTTGCTCAGTGGTTGCGACTCCCTCTTCCGAAATCGCTGCAATTTCCTGGATTGATGCTAAACTTTCATCAGATGACTCATTGATTTTTTTCGAGTGGGTGGCCAAGTGTTCCGTGCCTTTCAGCAATTTCTCTACGGAATCGAAAATCTTATTAAAAATCTCGCCGTTGTTTTCCACTAAGGAAACACCCTTCAATATATCTTCAAAACTTTCATCGTTATTTTGGATGACCTTCGCCGTTTGCTCATTGATCCGCGTGATCGATTCGGAAATGACATCGATTGATTCATCGGTTTGTACAGCCAATTTCTGCACTTCCTGGGCAACTACCGCAAAGCCCCTGCCGGCATCCCCCGCCCGTGCCGCTTCAATGGAAGCATTCAAGGATAGCAGGTTCGTTTGCGAAGCAATGACCCTTATTAAACCGATCACTTCGTTTATCTTCACTACATCCTCTTCAAGGCTCACCAAATTAGCTTTATTCGCTTGGCCGTTTTCCATGATTTTACCCATCTGGCTCGTTACATCCTGCACTTGTTCACTCCCTTGCTCGGCAAGTGTGTTCGCATGCATCGTAAATTCATTCATCTTGTTCGTTTGCTCATTCATTAAGCGGGTTGTATCCGTCAAATCACTGATCATATTGGAAATTCGATCAATATGATGGGCACGTTCTTCTGAAGCCTTCGCTTCCTCCGTTGTCCCCGTTACGATCTGGCTATAGGATTCCACCATCTCCTCAAAGGATTGATGGATGGAAACGGTGGTTTGACTCATCGCTCGCGCGTGTTCACGTACATTATCGATGATATGGGACAAACTTAATCTCATATCCTCAAAACCATTGGACAGATCTCCAATCTCATCTTGTCTGCCAACCGGAATCGATTTACTTAAATCCCCTGCCGCCATTTCACTCGTGTAGCCAACGAGTTCATTAACGGGACCCGAGATTTTTCTCCCGATGACAACGGCACATAGCACGCCCAATATAATAGCACTTGCAAGAAATAAAATATTATAGAATATCATTCTGCTTTTCAATTCATCAATGAACTTCGCATCCATATCAATTCCGATAATGGCGTCCGTTCCATTGATTGGCGTAAAGTATGATTTGTGCGTACCCCATTTATCTTTATATATTTCACTTAATACATCTTCTTGTCCATTTATCGATTTAGCCTGCTCCGGCGTGAATGGCGATTGCACCATATAATCATCGCTGCCATTCAAGGCTACGATCGTATCGGCATCGTTCTCCCGCTTCAACACATACACATATTCAATGCCCTTTTTATCTTCAACGAAGGCATCTAATTTCTGCCTGATATCTTCTCCCCGTTCCGAAGCTTTGTTGATCAAAGTCGGATTGAGGCTTGCTGCCAAGCTACGGGCATTTTCAGAAAGTCGCTCATCGAATTGCGGAAGGACATTCTCATTGATCATTTTATTCGTTATGTAGGAAAAGCAAAGACCCATGGCACCTGCAAAAAGGACAAATGGAATGATATAAAATAAGAATAGCTTTGCCAT
This sequence comes from Peribacillus muralis, assembly GCF_001439925.1. Taxonomy (GTDB): domain Bacteria; phylum Bacillota; class Bacilli; order Bacillales; family DSM-1321; genus Peribacillus; species Peribacillus muralis. The sequence goes on along the minus strand of NZ_LMBV01000020.1, from coordinate 20,638 downwards.
TAGTGAATTTTTTGGATTCAGCTTTGAAAATCTCATTCTCTTGCCCCCTTAAGTTAAAGCCAATTGTTTTATCGTCAAGTATGGAAGTAAGTCCAAGTGAAGAAGCTGACGGTTGTTGTTCAAATTCTCGCTTCTATAAAATATGATCGCCAGGCTCCGGTCATTTTGAAAAGGAAGCTGCCTATATTCCAAAACCTGTTCGAATTCATGTTGCAGTCCATCATGATCGATGTGCGCAACTTCCTCCAGATTTATTTCCAGCGGAACCTCTGCAAAGAAAAAGCTATATGTCGCATCATCCATCTCTGCCAATATCGAATTCCAATCTGGTTTCGTACCTGCGAAATAGTGTTCATACATGTTCATCCCATATGCATGATAGCCTAAATCGGTTGTACCCGCTCCAGCAAAACGAAGGGGGTTGATTTCGATCGGTATCACCCTATCCCCTTTTTTGCGAATTTCAAAGTGCACAGCGTAGTTGCTAAGCGGAAGGACCGTTTGAATATTTTTCATGAAGGTTAGTGCATCATCATAGATTTCGTTAATGGCAACCTTTGAAGTGTAATAAATTCGATCGGAGGTATCATAATCATCCTTGAATAATCGTTTGAAGACATTCAAAATGACCGGCTCACCATCTTGATTGTAATAACCATCAATGGCATACTCCTCCCCTTGTATCCACTCTTCTATCAAGATGGTTTGGGAACCGACGACATCGGAATCATACAACCCATCCGAAAGAAGCAAATCCTCTTTAAGCTGGGCCACGGCTATATCCCAGTCCTGCTCATTCTTGACTTTATGTACGCCAACACTTGAATAGCCGATATTCGGCTTGATGACGACCGGAAACGGTATTCGGTCTTTATCCATATCATCTATCATCGATAAATCGATATCTTGAAAATGGAAATCGGGATATAGAGATTTCGTTAGCTTACGGACCTCCCCCTTATCCTTCAATAACTTAGACCATATGTATTCATTGCTATCAGGTTGAAAATGACCTAATAAGGTGATGCCATTTTCAGAGTTTGTCAGAATTCTTTGTTCCATCCCCATGGACTTAAAAAATTCTGTATCGTTTTTAATATTCAACTTTTTGTTTGTTATCGCGTCTCCCCATTGCCCCTGTTCCAAAACTGGAATTTGCTCTTCGACCAGAACCTTTAGAAGAATTGGTGATACAATGGATTCATTCAAAATAATCATGTTTTCCACCTAACTTATACTGTTTTTTATATCCCCATATTTAATCGGCTAAAAGAACCATTTTTGAAGTCCGTTTTAGCCTTTTACTCCTATTTATTGTTTTAAAATAGTAACTTCACCTCAAAAAAACATGATTACACCCTCTTCCGCCTATTAACAGCTATACTAAAAACAGTTAATAAGAACTAGACTTGGATTCTTTTTTGCACAATGCAAAGCCCAGAGCTCTATCCCTGGGCCGCCAGTTCTATATTTTAACACGAAATTATTGTTCCTTGGTTAATACGGTTTTTGCTATCTCATTATCCACGCCTTCGTTTTATATCATTCATTCGTGTTTGCATGTCCTTCAAGGCGCCTATAACAAGCAAGTTCTTAAAATCAGTTCATATTCAATTCATAACTTCTTTGTATACTATCCTTTATAATGAAGATCAAGAAAGGATGTAAATAAATATGAAACAAGAAAAAAAGCAACAAGGCTGGAGCCAGTTCATCCGATTGGTTCAACAAACGAAGCCTTCTAAGATAATGATCGGGCTTGCATTACTATTAAGCTTAAGTACAACAGGCGTAGGTTTATTAGTCCCACTATTCACAAAAAACCTGATTAATGATTTCTCAATAAGTTCACTAAGTACGGAACGGATCACACTTCTCGTTCTCGCCATCATCATTCAAGCCTTGGCCAGCGGGTTTTCCATCTATTTATTGAATAAGATCGGTCAATCTGTAGTAGCCGGCATCCGCGATCAGCTTTGGAAAAAATTGCTCGTATTACCCGTTGATTACTTCGATGAACATCCATCGGGCGAAACGGTCAGTCGGATGACGAATGATACAACGGTAGTGAAAGGCTTGATTTCGGAGCATCTATCCAATTTCGTTACCGGAATCATATCCATCGTAGGCGCCATGATCGTCTTATTTGTACTTGATTGGAAAATGTCACTGTTGATGTTCATTGCCATCCCACTCTCTGTTTTAATAATACTGCCACTTGGGAAGAAAATGCACCGCATATCGATAGGGATGCAGGATGAGACAGCAAGCTTCACTGCAGTCCTCCAGCAGGTTCTTACGGAAATCCGGCTTGTTAAAGCATCGAATGCAGAAACATTCGAATATGAAAATGGTAAAAAGGGAATTACCCAATTATTTCAATTTGGTTTAAAGGAAGCAAAAATCCAAGCGCTGATCGGTCCGCTGATGAGTCTCGTCATGATGGCATTACTCGTACTCATTTTAGGTTATGGAGGGATGCGTGTTTCCTCCGGGGCATTGTCAGCAGGTGCACTAGTTGCATTCATCATGTATCTTTTCCAAATCATCATGCCTATGGCGCAGTTGGCAGCTTTCTTTACACAATTCCAAAAAGCCACCGGTGCAACGGAACGCATCATTTCCATTCTCGATTCTGAAAAGGAAGAAGATGCAAAGCTCGAAGTTCCAAATGGCAGTCAATCCATCACAGTGGATCACCTGGATTATCGTTACAAAGATGGTGAACAAGTGCTAAAAGATATCAATTTCACGGTTGAAGCAGGCAAGGTTACCGCGATTGTCGGACCGAGCGGCAGCGGGAAAACGACCCTTTTCTCATTATTTGAGCGGTTCTATAAACCACAGCAGGGCTCCATATCCTTAGGCGGGACATCGATAAACGATTTCACACTCCTTTCATGGAGAAGCCAGATCGGCTATGTTTCACAGGAAAGTCCGATTGTATCCGGTACAGTTCGAGATAATATCTGCTATGGAATCGATCGGGATATAACAGATGAAGAGTTAAATCAAGTCGCCAAAATGGCGTATGCTGATCAGTTCATTTCCGAGCTTCCTAACGGCTATGATACGGAAGTTGGTGAAAGGGGGATGAAACTATCCGGAGGCCAAAGACAGCGAATTGCGATCGCGCGTGCCTTTTTAAGAAACCCTAAAATCTTAATGCTTGATGAAGCTACCTCTAGCCTGGACAGCAAATCGGAGCATGTCGTCCAGCAAGCATTGAATGATTTAATGAAAGGACGGACAACGATTGTCATTGCCCACCGCTTATCGACCGTTGTTGGTTCCGACCAAATCATCTTCCTCGAAAAGGGGAAAATTACAGGCAGCGGGACACATAAAGAACTATATGAAACGCATGAATTATATCGTGAATTTGCACAGCAGCAGTTGCACAAGCTTGAGCTTGCTTAATTCATTCACCGAAAGGACAGAAGAAGGATGACAAAGATATTGATCGTCGATGATGATGCCCATATTCGTGAACTGATCCAGCTCTTATTAAGAAAAGAAGGATTTGATCTATATGTCGCCCCGGACGGACTTGAAGCTTTGAGTGTAATGGAGAAGGTAAAAATCAATTTAGCCATCATTGATATCATGATGCCTAATATGGACGGATGGCAATTATGCAAGGAATTGCGGGAATTCAGTGATATCCCGATATTAATGCTGACGGCCAAGGGTGAAACGGCGCAGAAGGTAAAGGGATTTGAACTAGGGGCGGATGACTACCTTGTAAAACCATTTGAACCAATCGAATTGGTTCTAAGAACAAAGGCCTTATTAAAACGCTATAAAATCACCACCTCCCAAACATTGAATATCGGCGATTTACAGATGAACCGCAAGACACATCAACTGTCATTCAAAGGAGAGGAATATACGATTCCACTAAAGGAATTCGAGGTGCTGTTTAAATTGGCAAGCTATCCTGGAAAAACTTTTTCAAGGGAAGAACTGATTGAAGACATATGGGGTTATGACTATGAAGGTGATGAGCGAACCGTCGATGTTCATATAAAAAGAGTGCGGGAACGGTTTCCCGAATTGGAATTCCCCTTTCGGATCCGGACAATCTGGGGATTGGGTTATCGTTTGGAGCTAACGAAATGAATGTCTCCTTTTTTAAACGCATTGTTGTCTTTTTGACATACACTTCCGTTTGTTTTTCAGCTGGGTATTTTATCATTCAGCTATTATCTGTAAGGATATCCGGTTATGTCCAGTATCTGGCGACAATCTTGACCAGCATCGCGATTATGATGCTCACAGGCTACCTGATCCATACTTTCAACCACAACAAACGCAGCAACATCTACTTGGATATCATTGATGCATTAAGGAAGATTGCCAATGGCGATTATAATGTCCAATTGGACTTTAACACGGGTAAGAAAAACGAAATGACGGAAATCATCAGCCATTTCAACCATATGGCCAAGCAACTGAAGCAAATGGAGGAAATGCGGCAGGAATTCATCTCCAACGTCTCACATGAAATCCAATCGCCGCTCACTTCCATCGTAGGATTCGCACTAGCGCTTCAATCGAATAAACTGACAAAAGACGAAAGCAATCATTACCTCCATATCATTGAGACGGAGAGCAGGAGATTATCCAAATTGAGTGATAATCTTCTGAAGCTTACCTCCCTAGAATCCGAGCATCACCCCTTTGAAAGGGCGAACTGCCGGCTTGACCAGCAAATCCGCTCGATCATCTTGGCCTGCGAACCGAATTGGCTCGAAAAAGAACTAGAAATGGATATATCCTTGGAAAAAGTTTCGATTTTCGCAGACGCAGATTTAATGAGTCAAGTATGGACCAACTTAATCCATAATAGCATCAAGTTCACCCAGCATCATGGCACAATCACGATCAGCCTCCAACAGGTCGATGATCAAGCAAAGATCACAATATCCGATACCGGCATCGGCATTTCAGAGCAAGATCAATTTCACATTTTCGAGAGATTCTACAAAGCCGACCTGGCAAGGGAACGCACAAAAAGCGGCAGCGGCCTAGGACTATCAATCGTAAAAAGAATCATTGATATGCATGATGGGTCAATAACCGTCAAAAGCGAACTCGAAAAAGGGACGACCTTCACGATCCTGCTTCCTATTTCATGAAGGACAACAAAACCAGCTGACCTGTCAGCTGGTTTAACTAATTGTAACATTGCTTTTAGAATGATATCCGCCCATAGCTTTTTGAGGAACATTATTTTAAATCATTTCAATGCTTTATAATTCAGGAAACCAAGCATTTCGAAGGACAGCAATTCCTTTTTCGATATCCTCTTCAGAAAGTCCGCCAAAACCGATCATCACCAATGATGGCTCCGTCTCCTTTCCATCCACCCAAAAAGAAGACGTCTCATATACCCTCACTCCAGCTGCTTTTGCCTTGTCCACCAATTCTGCTGTAGGAATATTTTTAACCTTCACCAATAGATGGACTCCCGCCTTTTGGCCGATGATTTCCACGTGGTTCCCCATATACTTGTTTAATGCCTGTATAAGAGATTGATGCTTCATCTGGTACACTTTTCTCATTTTCCGAATATGGCTTGTAAAGTGTCCCTCGTTCATAAATACATACAATGCTTTTTGGATGATCGGCGAAACGGATTGGCTATAATGACTGCATCTGTGATGGTATACCCCCAATAAACGTTCGGGCAAAACAATATAACTCATTCGTACTGCAGGTAAAAATGATTTGGAGTATGTACCTAAATAGATGACGCTCCCATTCGTATCCAAAGCTTTTAAAGATGGGATTGGTTGACCTTGATATCGGAATTCACTGTCATAATCATCTTCTATGATAAAGCTGTCATTATGCTTGGCCCACTCCAATAATGATAACCGTTTCTGGATTGGAAGCACCATCCCATATGGAAATTGGTGGGAAGGTGTGATGTAGGCGACTTTGGCTTTACTTTTCCTTAGCCTTTCGATATCCATTCCATCATGTTCAAGACTTATCGGTTCAATTGACCACCCATGATTGCTGAAGACCGTTCGGGATCCGCCATAACCTGGATTCTCCATGGCGACAGTTTCTCCTTGGGAATGGAGCAATTGAAGAATAAGGCTGAGTGCATGCTGCGTTCCTGAACAAATCACGATTTGCTCCATGGAACAACGAACCCCTCTTGCCTGAAAAAGATAATTAACCAATTCAGTACGAAGACCAACATCCCCTTGTCTTGGCCCGTACTGCAATAACTGTTCAGGTTCCCCAAGTAATGCTTTATTCAAACACCGCTTCCAAAGCTGAAGCGGAAAATTTTCAATATCAATGTCTCCATATTTGAAGTCATACTTAACTGGTGTGTCATGATCGACCGATACTTTGGGATTCATATGCAGCTCTCGGGAAAAGGGTAACAGAAACGATTGCTCCAAAGGCAGAACCGTTAGCCCAACTCTTGGCCTGCTTTCTATATATCCTTCTGCTATCAATTGCTGATAGGCATTATCCACCGTATTTTTACTGATTTTTAATTGGGCTGATAAATAGCGGATCGAAGGCAAGCGAGACCCCTCAGGTATATCGCCCTCTTCTATCCCTTTTTTTATGTATTGATACAGCTGAACATAAATGGAAACGCCATTCTGCTTATTCAGTAAAGGATTTACCTCTAACATAGTACCTCCATCTGTCCCAATCCATTTTAAAGAAACTGTCACTTTTTAGATGGACAATATTTTAATACACTCATTATATCTTATTTGTGATAAAGGAGTGTCGGCAATGAAACAAAACACTAGATACATGCAAAGATTCTGTATGAATCAAGCACAAATCAACGATTTCTTATCAGTAGCACAGACTGGTTTTCTAGGATTGGTTGATCGAGAAGAACCTTACGTCATTCCTTTGAACTTTGTCTGGAATGAAGGAAGCTTCTTTTTTCATGGTGCAGCAGCAGGAAGAAAAATAGACATCATGAATACGAACCCCCACGCTTGCTTTACAGTAAGTGAGAATTACGGAACGATGGTCGATCCTATCCCGGCAAAAACTGATACTGCTTATATGAGCGTTATCGCGACAGGAATCGTCGAAATCATCAATGATTTGGATGAAGCTACTAATGCCATGCAGGCAATACTGGATAAATATGTACCGAACTACTATGATTCTCCTCTATCAAAAACACATGTGGATAAATACCGCTCCTCCCTAGGCAGCAAAACCGTTATATTCAAAATCACCCCCATCACGATGACGGCAAAAGAAAATGGACTGGATGAACAAAAGAAATACTATCCTGGACGAACGATCCATAACTGAACATCAACCAGAAGTAGAATACAATCGCAACAGAGCTTCCCTTTAGTGTACCTTGAGCTTAAATAATATCTTTTTTTTAATACAATCGTGATAAAATCAAACAAATGAAGCTATTACATTTAGGGGGAAAGATATATGACAGAACTGAATAATTGGAAGAATGGTGCCCACGGGCATAAGTTCATAGCTTCTTTTAGCGGAGGAAAGGACAGTGTCCTAGCTCTTCATAAAGCCATGAAGGCTGGGGAAGCGGTTGGACTGATCGTCATGCTTGAGGAAGAAGGGAAACGGTCCAGATCTCATGGAATGCCTCCGGAACTCATACAGGCCCAAGCTGAATCCATAGGCTTGCCGGTATATACGGCCGCTGCCAGTTGGACAGATTATGAAAAGGAATTTATGCGCCTTTTAGCGGATGCCAAGAGCCAAGGAGCAGAAGTGTTGGTGACTGGAGACCTGGATATGCCTGAACATGGCTGTTGGAATGATAAGGTTACCAAAAATGCTGGATTGAAGCTTGGAATGCCTTTATGGGAAATGGACCACCGCGAAGCTGTCGAAGAGTTCATAAATCACGGATTTGAGACGATGATTGTAACGGTTAATCTTTCACTTGGAATGCGTGAGGACGATTTAGGACGAACGCTAACCCATGAATACGTACAGGAGCTTGTAGCGCGGGATATCGACCCTTGCGGAGAAGGCGGGGAATTCCATACGACAGTTATCAATGGGCCGCTCTTCCAAACACCGATCGCTGTTCGCAAAGGTGAGATCCTCAGGGACGGCGAATATGCCTTTTTACCTTTGGAGCTAGATGAGACGGCGGATAGGGAGATTGTATAAAGTATCCAAGAATAAATCCTTCATAAGCTCCGCGGGCGGTATTTATATGTAGCCAAGCTCACCAAAAAACTTATGCACCATGGATAAAGCCCAAAAGCGTTATGTTTTGGGCTTTATCCTTTCCACTTGAGCATAGATTCATCTTTTTTAAACATATTTAGAAATAGAAGCCTAAACAAAAGTAAACCGAATAATAATGAGCATAAAACGTGGATTGCTACATAAATGAAATTTTCATCATGAAAGTAGTATTTAATTGAAAGTATATCAGTACTGACTGAGAGCATAAAGGCACCTAATAATTCAGTTCTAGTTCTTGATTCTTTTAAAGAGAAATCTACTTTATGTAAATTAAATATCTTTTTAAAATCAGAACCAGTTTTAGTACCTTTATAAAGCCCTACTAGTCCAGCAACCATTATGAATGGAATGATTGACTCTATTTTAAAAGTGCATACTAAAACATTAAATATGACAAGTCCAAAAATTATATAATACTGCATTTTGCTCCCTGCCCGAACCGCATTTTCTTGAGCGCTAACAGTAGTCGCTTCCCGCCCATTCATTTTAATGCCTTTATAATATAAAGTATTAGGAGAATAACATACATAAATATAAACAAGATAATGTATCTATCAAAGAATTTAACTTTTTCACTTTGAAAATGGATATTTTTTCTTATTTTTACAAATAAGTAAGTTGATATAGATAGAAATAGTATTAAACCAGTTATCGTGGTAATTGGAGACACCATTACTTTAAAATAAGTTTCGGTAACCTTTTCCGGGAAATGCAAGATGATCCTCATTATTTCATTCACTAAAAAGTGATAAAAGATAGCCGGAACGATACTTCCCGTATAGATGGTTAAGATTGCAAAAGAGATACCCATGACAAATGCGAAAACCAAATTCCCCACCGTCATATGATATAGGCAAAAAATAAGAGCACTTAAAAGTATGGCCGGCTTTATGTTCATACTCTGATATTGTTTTAATAACATACCCCTAAAAAGCATTTCTTCACTAATCGCCACTGAAAAGCCAATCATGATAATGCTGTAAAAACTTATGTTTTGATTACTCTCCATAAGTGTACCAACAATCTTTTCAGCAGTAAGCCATTCGCCCGTTAGTAGATAATATTGGGTCCTATCAAAAAACATAGTGAGCATGTGAGCGATGATGCCCATTAAAATCCCAAGAAGAATATATTTTATATGTACCTTTTTTAGCCTAATGCTGGTTAGAGTTATTTTTTTCTTTTTTAAGTAAACAAAAAGCATATAGATAATAATCAGTTTACTTATAAAGAAAAATGATGGTTTGCTTATTTGCAAAGAAAGTTCTTGTAATATAAGTTGTGAAAAAGGAAAAATAATCATAATTAGTATCGTTATATATAATATAAAGCGATGAATTTGCTTAATATCAGTATTCATTTTTACCCCTTTGTAAAATGACTAATCCCCTTTAGAACTAGGGTTTCATTATCTTCTGAAAACCAAAACATCTAACTTCTTTATTGTAAAAAATGACAGTTACAAGAGAGACTAAAAGAAAACTGATTATTATAGTCGATTTATACCTATATGCATCACCGCCCTCTGAGAGTTCTAAATGAGAAACAATTATATTTCCATTTTATCAAGAACCAAACAAACAAGGAGTTCCAAATTAGGAACTCCTTGTTTCATTTTTGAGATTTACTTACAAAAGTAGTCGCTCCTTGTTCTGTGATCTATAGAACTACCCATTTGTTCACTGCACTTATGATGGTAAGTAAGGGATATCTAGTGTTTCTATTAGTCTCATTTTCGAAGCCTTAATATTTATTCTTATATCGATTCCCTCAAGATAACTCTCTCCTGTTTTTACATTAATATACATGACTATCTTTATTTTTCGGATAATTCATATCATTAATTTGTATTTATCATAGAAATTATATAGTTATAGTCCCATATTTGTTGAATTCTATTCCATAATTAGAATTTTATTCATTAAAATATCTGATATTATAATGTTGATTACTATACAGAGGGAGGTGTGAAAGTGAAACTTTAATATTTTAATTAATAAAGTTACTACTAAATCTGGAGATGTTTATACTGTAACTTCCCCAACTTGGAGTAAAGCACAATGACAAACTAATTGGGAGTAAAGCACAATGACAAATTTAACAATAGCTCTAATTATTTTGGTTCTATTTATTTCATTATTTATTAGTGGTATAGTTCTGATTGTTAAAGTAATGAAGAAATAATAAGCATTGGAGTTAATATAGTGTCATGGACACATTTTAGTTAAGACTCTTCCATATCTCTTTATTAAAGAGCAATATATTTCGCAATTTCCACAAACCTGATGAAGATACGTCTTGAATCTTAGCCACTGTTGATAATCTGCACCGATTCGAGTCCCTCGGCCTTCCTTAATCCACTTTTTAATGTTAGATGTTCTTTTTCTTTTTGACATAAAAACACCCCTTTAGCTAATCATAACTAAAGGGGTTAAACTTATTTTAAATCTATAGCATACACAGCACTCATTCCAAGCTTACTCAACCGTTACACTTTTCGCAAGGTTACGTGGTTTATCAACGTCACATTCGCGGTGCAGGGCAGCGTAGTAGGCGATGAGCTGCGTCGGGATAACAGAGATAAGGGGTGTTAATAGGTCGTGCACTTCCGGGATGACGAAACGATCATCCTCTTCTTCAAGCCCCTTCATCGATATGATGCAAGGGTTGGCACCGCGGGCAACGACTTCTTTGACATTGCCACGGATGCTTAAGTTAACGCCAGCTTGTGTCGCAAGGGCTATGACAGGTGTACCTTCTTCTATCAAGGCAATCGTTCCGTGTTTAAGCTCTCCGCCAGCAAAGCCTTCCGCCTGGATGTAGGAAATCTCCTTCAGCTTAAGCGCCCCTTCCAGGACAACATAGTAGTCAAGGGAGCGGCCGATGAAGAAGCAGTTTCTTGTAACGGACAGATATTCATGGGCAATGGCTTCCATCTCTTCTTTCGAGTCACATAGGGCCTCCATGGCTGTCGCTACGATTCCAAGCTCTTTTACAAGGTCGAAGTCATATTCCAGGTTAAGGAATTGGCCAGTTACATTTGCAAGAATCGACAACACGGCCACTTGGGCGGTGTAAGCTTTTGTTGAGGCAACGGCAATTTCAGGGCCGGCATGCAGCAAGAGCGTATAGTCCGCTTCACGAGACAATGTGGAGCCAGGTACGTTTGTAATGGTCAAGGCTTTATGGCCGAGTGCTTTGATTGCCACCAATACGGCACGGCTGTCAGCCGTTTCCCCGCTTTGCGAAATGAAGATGAAAAGCGGTTTTTTCGATAATAACGGCATATTATAAGTGAATTCCGATGCCACATGGACTTCAACCGGAATTCCAGCCATTTTTTCGATGAATTGCTTACCGATCAGGCCGGCGTGATAGCTAGTTCCGCAAGCGATGATATAAATACGGTCAGCCTCACTTACAGCTTCAGTAATGCTGTAGTCGATTGCAAGTTTACCTTCTTCATTTTGGTAAGCTTGAATGATTTTACGAATGACAGCTGGCTGCTCGTCGACTTCTTTCAGCATATAGTGAGGGTACGTACCTTTTTCAATATCACTTGCATCCAGTTCAGCAGTATATGGAGCACGCATAACTTCTTCGTTGGAAAGATTCTTGATCGTTACCTTTTCTTTCGTCACAATGACCATTTCTTTATCCATCAGTTCAAGGAATTGATCTGTGACTTGCAACATGGCCATTGCATCTGAGGCGATAACGTTAAAGTCTTTTCCGACACCAATCAGCAGCGGGCTTTTATTTTTCGCGACAAAAATGGTTTCATCATTTTGGGTATCCAAAAGGGCAATCGCATATGATCCTTCCAATAGCGTGAGTGTTTGACGGAACGCCTCTTCAACATCCATGCCATCGTTTACGAATGTCTCGATAAGTTGAACGATGACCTCGGTATCCGTTTCACTTTTAAAGGCAACATCCTGCAAATATTCACGTTTTAGAAGCGCATAGTTTTCAATGACCCCATTATGGACTAATGTCAAGCGACCTGAATTACTTTGGTGGGGATGAGCATTTTCACGACTTGGAACACCATGAGTGGCCCAGCGCGTATGTCCAATTCCAGTATGTGCAGCCGTATTTTCGTCCACGGCTCCACGCAGGTCAGCGATTCGTCCCTTTTCCTTAAAAATCGTTACGCCCGCAGCATTCTTCACGGCAATCCCTGAAGAGTCGTACCCGCGGTATTCAAGTTTTTCAAGGCCTTTTAATAGGATTTCCTTCGCATCATTAAGTCCAATATATCCAACAATTCCACACATAATTTCTGTTCCTCCAACCGATCCAAGGGAACAGGAATGCACGGGGGCATCCCTGCCCCCTCATCTCTAAAGTATATTTTTTATTAAGGAAATGCCTATAAGCATTTATCCCATTGTGCATTTCCAATCCTTTGTGCAGTAAGTTGCCCCACTGTTTTAAAATTGGAATTACTGCGGCTGTGCACTTCAGCCGGGAGGTATCCGCCGAACATTCGATAAACCTCCTCCTCGTCAACTAAGCCCTTCTCGACCAGACTTAGTTCAGGCGCTTTTGTCAATCATACTTTCCTTGCCTACCCTCCTTCTTGATACAACCCTTATATAGACAAGCGGTTGTAAATCAGGATAATCATACCTTAAACAAGGGACATAGGTCAATTCTTTATTATCATGGCTTATAAAAAATACCACTTATTTATAAAAATATGCATAAAAGGATCTTTCGTTCCTTTTATGCATAAGATTGTTTATTCGTTTAATCCCATTTCGGCTCTTACGACCGAGACGATGCGATCGACATAATTGGTGCATTCTTCTTCAGTAGGTGCTTCGGCCATCACACGGACAAGCGGTTCGGTACCGGATGGTCTAACCAAAATGCGGCCATTCCCGTTCATTTCCGATTCAACTTCCTTGATGACTGCCTGTACCTTCTCGTTATCAGTTACAGCATGTTTATCGGTGACTCTGACATTGATAAGCGTTTGTGGATACTTCTTCATCTCACCGGCGAGCTCGGATAGGCTTTTTTTGGTGTCACTCATGATGTTAACCAGCTGTAAGCCCGTTAATAAACCATCACCTGTCGTGTTATAGTCGAGGAATATGATATGTCCGGACTGTTCACCGCCAAGGTTATAGCCGCCTTTCCTCATTTCCTCCACCACGTAGCGGTCTCCCACTGCCGTTTGGGCACTTTGAATATCATGCTCTTCAAGACCTTTATAAAAGCCAAGGTTACTCATGATTGTGGAAACTACAGTTCCTTGTTTCAGGCGATTATTTTCTTTCAAGTATCTTGCACAGATATACATGATTTGGTCGCCGTCCACTATATTTCCTTTTTCATCAATGGCAATGACGCGGTCTCCGTCCCCGTCGAAAGCAAGGCCAACATCGGCGCCTTTTTCTTTTAGGAATTCAGCAAGTGCCTCAGGGTGGGTAGAGCCTACCTTATCATTAATGTTCAAACCATTTGGCGACGCTCCCATTGTAGAGATGTCCGCATCAAGGTCGGCAAATAAATGCATAGCCAAGGATGAGGTCGCTCCATGTGAACAATCAAGCGCAACATGAATGCCTGTAAAGTCTTCGTCCACTGATTGTTTCAAGTACTGCAAATACTTTTGACCACCTTCGAAATAATCGTTTAAATGGCCTAAGTCACCGCCAACAGGACGAGGAAGTTCATCTTTACCCATATCCAACAGTTCTTCAATTTCAGCTTCTTGATCATCGGATAGCTTGAAGCCATCAGGTCCAAAGAATTTAATGCCATTATCCTCGACTGGATTATGCGAAGCAGAAATCATGACACCCGCTTCAGCACTTAAGGCCTTTGTCAAATAAGCTACTCCCGGTGTCGATATGACACCAAGGCGCATCACCTCTGCCCCAATCGATAGGAGACCAGCAACAAGTGCACCTTCCAGCATTTCACCTGAGATGCGTGTATCGCGCCCTATTAGCACTTTGGGTTTTTCTGTATTTTTAGTGAGGACGTAGCCACCAAAACGGCCTAGTTTAAATGCCAACTCCGGTGTTAATTCGCTATTCGCTATACCTCTAACTCCGTCTGTTCCAAAATATTTACCCATCTTAATCGCTCCTTCTTCGAATCGTTACTGAATTAAATGATGTAAACGGGAGTTCATGTTTCCTCGCCTTTGGCTATAATGGTAACCGTAACCGTTTTAGTACCCAGTTCCCAATCCATTCCCGCAGGGGCATTTACAGCCAGTTCTACATCATGTGTTCCTTCATCTAAATTACTCAAATCGACTGTAAGATTAATGTCTTCTTTCGTGATATCCTTCAAGTCATCGGCCTTGCCCCGCAGGGTGATGCTGGTTACATCCGATTCCAATTCGGCATCCAAACCATCCTGTAGGCCTACAGGTTCAATTTTCACATTGTTGAATGTCTTGGACTCGATCGCAGTCGGTTCATCTTCTTCGACTGGTTTATCTTCTATTTCTTCTTCTTGATCTTGTGCTGGTTCCTGCACTACCTCTTCATCGACGGGATCTGCATCCTTTTGATCCACATCGACTTTTTCCGTGCGAATTGTGACCTTAGCCTTACCTAAGGACAACTTTTGGACACTTCCTGGTTTTGTAAGATCGAGCTCCAATTCTGTATCACCGTCAATTTTGGAGATATTTACAGGAAGCTTCAATTCACTTATTTTTTCCAGGCTCGTTTCTGATCCGAATAAGGTGACCTCTTTAGGATCTACGCTTATGCTCTTGATCCTGACTCCATCCTTCGCTTTTCCGGTTTGTTTTGGTACGATGGATACCGTTTTGGAAGGAATGCTCACTTCCAAGGACACTGCAACTGATGCAGGCTCAATCGTCACATCCAACTTGTTCAAGTCCCGGTCAAGTGCTTTGACGGTTGCTTTCCCATTCACTGTTTCGTTAAGACCCTTGCTTATTTCAAGGTTTGCCTTTACGTAGGATATTTGTTCGATTGCGTCTTTAGCGCCCGTTATTTTGACCGTTTTCGGGTTTACCGTCGGCTGCCCGGCAGTATAACCATCTTCAAGTAAAGAGGTATTGTACTCGGCATCAACCGAGAATTCCTTCGTCACTCGTTCCTGAACATTGACCTCTGCATATTCCGGATCGATTGTCGCCACCAGCTTATCATTCAAATCGGTTATTTTGAATGTGACCGTCCTATTCCCCATCGAAATCTCTGGATCTGACAGGTCTACATAAACTTTAAAGCCCCTTTGGTTTTTTGCATTGATCAATAGGCTCTTTGCTCCCTTTAAGGTCACATCCACCGTTTCCGGCACTCCGCTTACCACTAGATTTTCACGGTCATAGTACACTTCAACCGGTACATTCTCAATGGTCTCCGTACTTATTTCAGGGGCAGTCGATAAACCGAGCGATTTTTTATCCGACTCCATTTCAAAGTTAATGGAAATGAACAGAAGTGCTGCCAAAGCAAACGCTACGATTCTCATAAACCACGCACTATTCGTGAATTTATCCATTCTTTTTCCCCCTCCAATTCCAGATGCCTGAGGAAGTTGTTTTATTGTTTTCCACTACGAGCTCGCTTGTCAGCATGGCCCTGAACGATTCTTGATTCAAATCCCGGTAGAGCTCACCATTTTTAGTAACCGATATCCCACCCGTCTCTTCAGAAACGACAATCGTAAGACTATCGGTCACTTCGCTCATGCCGATTGCTGCCCTATGCCGGGTGCCGAGTTCCTTTGAGATGAACGGGCTTTCCGATAAAGGGAGATAGCAGGCTGCAGCAGCCACCTGATTATTTTGTAAAATGACTGCGCCATCGTGAAGCGGCGTATTAGGTATGAAGATATTAATGAGCAGCTCTGAAGAAATATAGGATTTTAGAGGAATCCCGGTTTCAACATAATCCCCGAGCTCCGTTCCCTTTTCTATCGTAATTAAGGCCCCTATCCGCCTCTTCGCCATATAAGTGGACGCCTTCAGGATTTCCTCAACTAAGCGTTCTTGCTGATTCTCTTCTGGAACGGTGCCCCGTGCAAAGAGCTTCCCACGTCCCAACTGTTCAAGTGCCCTTCTCAGTTCCGGTTGAAAAATGACGAGAATTGCCAATACTCCCCAATTCATGACTTGTGCCATTAACCATCCAAGTGTATTGAAACCAAACAGGTTGCTTAAGCTTTTTACAATGACAATTACAAAAATTCCTTTTAGCAGCTGAATAGCCTTCGTGCCACGAATAATAGTTAACAATTTATATATCACGAACCAAACAAGGAGAATATCAATGAAATTTACTACATAGTCCCAAACATTCAAATTGGATAAAGACATGTTGTTTCCTCCAGTCAGTATTACTCCAAATAACAATTACAATCGTTATGCAATAACCTTAATAGTATACCATTTTTTAAATGAGACTTCTAAAACTAGTGTGAGAAATTTACTCGGCAGTGATATATCAAGCTAATCTTCTCCTTAAAAAGGAAAGCTGAGCGAAGTCATCGCAAAAGAAACACGATGTCCCCACTCAGCTCCATATCTTCTATTGATTCTCTATTGATTCTTCCCCTCATGCGACGGAATCAATGAGGTGGCAGTATCCTTGACCTTATACCACATCCACTCGAAAGCTTGGTCAATGACATGGATGCTTCCTGTCACATTTCCTGCCTTGGACATATACTTCTGTCCATTTATGACTGTGACATCTCCCTCTACTTCACCATCTATTTGAATATTACCATTTTGGACTACGACATTTCCCTCGATTGTCTCACCCTCAGGCACAATCACCGTTTCACCTTCAACCACTAAATTGGGCTGTTTTGAAACCGAAAAATGTTCATCCTGATTATAAGTGGAAAAAACGGAGCCTGTCATCAAAATAATGAACATAGCTGCCGCTGTCATGAAGGGATGGCTTTTAAACCAACGTTTGGCACCAGTTGTTTTCGTCTCCCTTGGCAATTGGGCCATGACTTTTGCAGTAAAGTCATCCGGCGCCTTAATATGGGAGGTGCTTTGTACAAGAGCTATCGCCTTTTTCATTTCATGAAAGTAAGCCCGGCATTCAGCACACGTATGCAGGTGCTCTCGCAAAAGCTCTTTATGCTCCGGTTCGATGTCCTCATCTAAATAATCATGCATATATTCAATGATTTCCTCATGGCAGTTCATTTTTTCTCACCTTCTTATTATAAATGGCGTAGTTGTTTACGCAAGGCTTCCCGACCACGATGTATTCTCGTCTTAACTGTGCCGACTGGCAAATCGAGTATTTCACTGATTTCCTTTAAAGATAATTCTTCAATGTACTTCAATACGATTACCGATCTGTATTTCTCGGGCAATTTCATGATTTCCGCTTGAATGGTCTCCTGCAGTTCTAAAGATTCGGCTTCTACCTCGGGCTTTGCCATATTAGAAGCAAGCTGGGAATACATATTCAATCCATCTGTTCCAGCGACTTCTGCATCGAGATAGTAATCCGGTTTTTTCTTGCGAAGGCGATCAATACATAGGTTAGTCGCTATGCGATATAACCATGTAGAAAATTTCATGTCTATATTGAAGCTGCGAATATTCACGAAGGCCCTAACAAAGGCCTCTTGTGCCAAATCCTCCGCTTCTTGCCTGTTTCCAAGAATCCTGAAACATATCTGGAAAACTTTGTCCTTATAAATTTCGACAATTTCTCCAAATGCATTATGGTCTCCCTTTACTACTTGATTAATTCTCTCTTTAATGAGTGCATCCATTTTCCAGTATTACCCCCGCTCATGCGGCTATACGATTATTACGAATCGTAAGCTAAAAGGTTTCAAAAATATAATACATTAATTTTAACAAAGTTTTACATTTAATGTTTAAGAAAAAAAAAACAGGGCTATATAGTAAGAAATTGAAAATCCAAGGGAGTGTATCTCAATATGACTGCTGAACAGATTTTGGACCATATCGAACAATACAGACAAAAAATGATGATATTGGCTTCCCATTCCTCGATGGTTGATAATGAAGTGGTTGAAGTAAGCAGCAAACTGGATATTTTAATCAATCAGTACCTCCAATTAACAAAGAGCAGAAGCCTTAAGGACAGTCGTGCACTTTGAGAGTGGAAATGTGTTTGCTGCCATTTATATTTAGACATGTTCTAATTACATACACCCAGGAAAATAAACTTACGACTTCTAGCATATAAAAAACAGTAACCCATTACAAGCCGGTTACTGTTTTTTATATTTCTTCATCTATAATAGTTTTTCCCCAAATAGCGATCCCATGAGTGCAACGGCAACGATGGCCGTTTTATTTCTCTCATCCAAAATCGGATTTACCTCAACGAATTCCGCCGAAGTAATCAACTTAGATTCCGCGAGCATTTCCATCGCCAAATGACTTTCCCGGTATGTAATGCCGCCAATTACCGGGGTCCCTACACCTGGAGCATCTGCTGGGTCAACCCCATCCAGATCCAGTGAAAGGTGGACCCCGTCGGTTCTTTCCCTTAAATATTCAATACATTCTTCCATGACCCGTGTCATTCCCATCCGGTCAATTTCATGCATCGTGTATACTTTAATCCCTTTATCACGTATAAGCGCTTTTTCCCCTTCATCCAGTGACCTTGCCCCAATGATCACGATGTTATCCGGTTTCACCTTTGGAATGGATCCATGGATATTGATTAGGTCCGGGTGCCCGAGCCCGATGCTGACAGCAAGCGGCATTCCATGGATATTCCCTGATGGCGACGTTTCCTCCGTATTTAAATCTCCATGAGCATCATACCAAATCACACCGACATTTTCATGGTGCTTAGCGACTCCTGCAAGCGTACCAATGGCTATTGAATGATCTCCTCCCAATACAAGTGGAAAAGAGCCACTTTCGATTATCTCATCCACTCTAATAGCCAACTCGGTGTTTCCCTTCGCAACAAGTGATAAGTTTTTTAAATTCGTTCCCGATTCATTGGCACTTTCAGGGCGTCCCACCAATATATCTCCTAGATCCTCTACTTCTATATGTAATTGTTCGAGTCGCTCAATAATTCCTGCACAGCGAATGGCACTAGGTCCCATATCCACGCCTCGCCTAGCTTGTCCCAAATCCATGGGCAATCCAACGATGGAAATTTTCTGAATAGACATACAACTCCCCCTTTCCATCATTTTATATCGTTCATGCCTTGTGGTTCAACTGGACATCCCTATGTATAAACATGCATGTTTCACGGTAGATTCCCTGCTATCGAATTCTGTGAATTAATACTTCAAATAAAAAAAGCCTTAAGCCTGGTGGCTTAAGACAAAAGTTTTGGTGTATGTAAGT
>NZ_LMBV01000020.1:966-1056 GCF_001439925.1 Peribacillus muralis | reverse complement strand
TAGCGGGATCGAACCGCTGACCTCCTGCGTGCAAGGCAGGCGCTCTCCCAGCTGAGCTAAGGCCCCAAAGGGGTTTTCGAATAATAATAA
>NZ_LMBV01000020.1:730-900 GCF_001439925.1 Peribacillus muralis | reverse complement strand
TAGAAGGGATCGAACCTTCGCATGACGGAATCAAAATCCGTTGCCTTACCGCTTGGCTATAGCCCAATATATGTTATGGATTGATTATATTCAACAAAGTAAAAAGGTGGTAATCATATATTTCCCCATTAAAGAGAACATATAACTAATCCACAGGATTTATTGAAATA
>NZ_LMBV01000020.1:641-725 GCF_001439925.1 Peribacillus muralis | reverse complement strand
TCGAACTGCCGAACCCTAAGGAGCGGATTTACAGTCCGCCGCGTTTAGCCACTTCGCTACCCCTCCGCAATATATGGTTGTAAC
>NZ_LMBV01000020.1:509-588 GCF_001439925.1 Peribacillus muralis | reverse complement strand
GCAAGAGGACTTGAACCCCCAACCTACTGATTACAAGTCAGTTGCTCTACCAGTTGAGCTACACCGGCAAATAAAGGTT
>NZ_LMBV01000020.1:362-446 GCF_001439925.1 Peribacillus muralis | reverse complement strand
GGATGACGGGATCGAACCGCCGACCCTCTGCTTGTAAGGCAGATGCTCTCCCAGCTGAGCTAATCCTCCGGATTAATAATCTTG
>NZ_LMBV01000020.1:0-354 GCF_001439925.1 Peribacillus muralis | reverse complement strand
CCCGTACGGGATTCGAACCCGTGTTACCGCCGTGAAAGGGCGGTGTCTTAACCGCTTGACCAACGGGCCGGACTTTATGGTTTCATAGATAGACTAGGAAGCTCCCAAGCGGATTCGAACCGCTGACCTCTTCCTTACCATGGAAGTGCTCTACCTACTGAGCTATGGAAGCANNNGTAGGACTCGAACCTACGACCGTTCGGTTAACAGCCGAATGCTCTACCACTGAGCTACTGCGGAATAATATAACGTTTCCTAAAACCCATTTGAATCTTTTAAAGATATAGCTTGGCGACGTCCTACTCTCACAGGGGGAGACCCCCAACTACCATCGGCGCTGAAGAGCTTAACTGC
>NZ_LMBV01000018.1:81829-82001 GCF_001439925.1 Peribacillus muralis | reverse complement strand
AGCTCAGTGGTAGAGCATTCGGCTGTTAACCGAACGGTCGTAGGTTCGAGTCCTACCTGCGGAGCCATAATTGGAGAGCTGTCCGAGTGGCCGAAGGAGCACGATTGGAAATCGTGTAGACGGGTAACCCTGTCTCAAGGGTTCAAATCCCTTGCTCTCCGCCATTTTTACC
>NZ_LMBV01000018.1:81730-81811 GCF_001439925.1 Peribacillus muralis | reverse complement strand
GGTCAAGCGGTTAAGACACCGCCCTTTCACGGCGGTAACACGGGTTCGAATCCCGTACGGGTCACCATTTAGACAACATAT
>NZ_LMBV01000018.1:81551-81717 GCF_001439925.1 Peribacillus muralis | reverse complement strand
TCAGCTGGGAGAGCATCTGCCTTACAAGCAGAGGGTCGGCGGTTCGATCCCGTCATCCTCCACCATTTTCAAACTGTATCAGGTTGTTTCTACATAATGGTTTTGAATTTTCATCCATAGAAACACTAAACACGAAAACTTGATGCATAAATAGCAACATTATTAA
>NZ_LMBV01000018.1:81341-81417 GCF_001439925.1 Peribacillus muralis | reverse complement strand
GTAGCTCAGTCGGTAGAGCAAAGGACTGAAAATCCTTGTGTCGGCGGTTCGATT
The DNA here is from genome assembly GCF_001439925.1 of Peribacillus muralis. Taxonomy (GTDB): domain Bacteria; phylum Bacillota; class Bacilli; order Bacillales; family DSM-1321; genus Peribacillus; species Peribacillus muralis. Next base: position 81,363 of record NZ_LMBV01000018.1, on the reverse strand, counting down.
CCGTCCTGAGCCACCATAGTAG
>NZ_LMBV01000018.1:81170-81251 GCF_001439925.1 Peribacillus muralis | reverse complement strand
AGCTCAACTGGTAGAGCAACTGACTTGTAATCAGTAGGTTGGGGGTTCAAGTCCTCTTGCCGGCACCATGTTTCATCCATA
>NZ_LMBV01000018.1:80987-81152 GCF_001439925.1 Peribacillus muralis | reverse complement strand
GGCTAAACGCGGCGGACTGTAAATCCGCTCCTTAGGGTTCGGCAGTTCGAATCTGCCCCCCTCCACCATCTTTACAGGGGTATAGTTTAAAGGTAGAACAGAGGTCTCCAAAACCTCCAGTGTGGGTTCGAGTCCTACTACCCCTGCCAATTTAACTCTTATAAT
>NZ_LMBV01000018.1:80877-80981 GCF_001439925.1 Peribacillus muralis | reverse complement strand
CGAAGTGGTTAACGCACCTGATTGTGGTTCAGGCATTCGTGGGTTCGATTCCCATCAGTCGCCCCATTTTTTCAAAAAATGTGCTAAAATGATAACAACGTTAA
>NZ_LMBV01000018.1:0-80871 GCF_001439925.1 Peribacillus muralis | reverse complement strand
TAGCCAAGCGGTAAGGCAACGGATTTTGATTCCGTCATGCGAAGGTTCGATCCCTTCTAGCCCAGCCATATGCGAAAGTAGTTCAGTGGTAGAATACAACCTTGCCAAGGTTGGGGTCGCGGGTTCGAATCCCGTCTTTCGCTCCAAAACGTTGGCGGCATAGCCAAGCGGTAAGGCAGAGGTCTGCAAAACCTTTACCACCGGTTCGATTCCGGTTGCCGCCTCCAACAATCATGCCGGTGTGGCGGAATAGGCAGACGCGCACGACTCAAAATCGTGTTCCTCTGGAGTGCCGGTTCGACCCCGGCCACCGGTATCATTAAGTGTTTTTAGAACACGACAAGTAATTAAAAAGTGCCCTTGAAACGTTGATTTATCAGCATTCAGGGGTGCTTTTTATTTTATCTAGAATTCGACTGAAAAGGATATGTTTTATATTCGTTTTACACATTTTTTACACAACCATTTCTTCAAGAGTATGAATTGTTTCTCTTTCATTTCTTTTAAATTCATTTTACTGATACAATGAAAATTTCTTAATTTACTTACTGTCTTTATATTTTATTTCAATTGCTATCATATTAATTACAAAACCAGCTCCTAAAACAAAAAATAAAGTGTTAGGTAATTTAAATTCAAGAATTGGAAGATTAAAAAGGAGTTTTTCCTTGGTAAAAAAATAAGGGTGAATCCTATTTCCCTTTACAAACATGAAAAGGCCTCAACTTAAGTTGGGACCTTTTTTCTTTGTTTCATACGACAAATAGGTTACTGCTGCAGAATCAGAGATGCATTCTTTTTGAAAGCATTGATCCTTGCGGAGGATAGCTGTTTACAGAACCTTTAAACGCCTTTATTATTCATTAACCAGAGAAATGACGTTGTAACATCTTGGCTTTTAAAAGGGCTTTGGCCATAGTACCGAAAAAGTTAAGTGAAAAAGACCACACCACAAATGAAGTGAACCCAAAAAGTTAGAACTTTATTTAATTAGGCAACTGCGAGGGCATGAACCCGGTAATTTACTGGGCATGCCCTCGATCATTTATTCATCTTGGCCCGATTCCAACCCAAAATAGATCTACTAGAGCTTGAGCGGTTATTTCTGGGCCTCCCAATTCAGTTATTAGTTCTTTTTTGTTTCGAATCATGGTAACTGTAGAAAAGGCATGTGCAAGCAATAATGGATTTTTGACTACTATTTCACCATTTTCCATTGCTTGCTTAAATATGTTCTCCAGTGCTTGATGAACCTCGTTTTCTGCTGTGCGGATTTCTTCGGTATGTTCTTCTGTAAGGGAAAGGGAAGCCTCCTGCAGTAATGTTTCAAAATCTATATGTGGTCTTTTTAAGTGCTCGAAGGTTACTTCGTATAATCTGTGCTTCAATCCTTTGGAACTGTGCAACAGTTTATCTGTCTGTTCTTTTATGCGTCGGAACATGCTGGATACAGCGATGGTGAATAAAGTTGCCTTATTTTTAAAATAGTAATAAACGCTTGCTTTTGTCACATTGCTAGCATCAGCAACTTGTTCCATTGAAACACCGTCATAGCCATATGTCATGAATAGCTGGGATGCCGTTTGAAGAATTTGATCTCTTGTTACATTATTATCATTTGTCATTTTGGGCCGTCCCGGTTTTTTCTTCTGGATATTATTATGCATATGAAGCCTCCTTCTGGTTCAATAAATTGCCACATTAAACTACTTGTTAATTAACCTTCTGGTATATATAATTAATTACATTGATATATGTATATTCTAATAGAAACAAACCAAATTGGAAACGAGGGAGTTCGAATGAAAAAATCTATGCTAGCAACCTTCAGTTCATATATGACTGGTAGGGTAAGTCGCTGGGTTGTCATTGGCATATGGGTTGTTCTAACGGCAGCCTTAACCATTGCTTGGCCCGCAGTAAATGATTCAGAAGTTAATAATGCCCCAAATCTGAGTGATAATTCACCTTCTGTGGAAGCAGATAAGTTAATAAAGAAACAATTTCCAAATTCCTCAGGTGTGCCTGCATTGCTTACGTGGCACAATGAATCAGGGCTAACGAAAGAGGATCTAAAAGCGGCCCAACAAATGGCAGAAGGTTTAGAGAAAGATCCGTTAGAAGATCAAACGTCAACACCGCCTCTGCATAAGATGCCAGTATCAGCACTACAACAAATGGTTTCAAAAGATGGGACAACGCTAGTTCAACCTATTTTTTTCAAAGAAAGTGTTGATACCGAAGTCTTAAAGGAAAATTTAGATGACATTAAAGAACAAGTGAAAAAACAGGTTGCTTATGATCCTTTCAATATAAGTATAGATGAAAACGATAAGCTAAGTACACGTGTAACAGGCCCAGTAGGGATTCAAGTAGATGCAACAAGCTTATTCGAAGGAGCGGATGTTTCGTTACTAATCGCGACTGTTGTACTTGTCTTAGTACTGCTCCTTATTATTTATCGTTCCCCAATATTGGCGATTATTCCTTTGATTGGCGTAGGATTTGCATATATGCTGCTTAGTCCTATTCTAGGTTTTTTAGCTGATAAAGATTGGATTACCGTTGATGCGCAATCTATATCCATTATGACCGTATTATTGTTTGGAGCAGGTACAGATTATTGTTTATTTTTAATTTCTCATTATCGTGACGAGCTTCTGAAGGTAAATGACAAACGAAAAGCACTTATACATGCTTTTAAAGATGCTTCCGGTGCCATAGCGATGAGTGGGATTACTGTGGTCATTTCTCTTCTCGTCTTGATTGTAGCAGAATATGGGGCTTACCACCGTTTTGCTATCCCATTTAGCCTGTCCATACTTATAATGGGGATAGCAAGTTTGACACTTATTCCAGCACTACTATCCGTTATGGGAAGAGGTTCTTTTTATCCTTTCATTCCCCGTACTCCTGAAATGGAAAAAGAGAGGGCTGCAAAAAAAGGAAAACCGGTTCCTGCCCGAAAAACAAAGAGCCGCTTTGGAACTTGGGTTGGTCATATTGTGACGACCAAGCCTTGGACGATCATTGTAGCGTGTGTGATATTCTTTGGAGCAATGTCGGTATACTCCAGTCAAATCAAATACACCTATGATGTATTATCTTCTTTCCCAGAAGACATGCCTTCAAGGGAAGGGTTCAAAGTCATTTCTGACGCCTACTCCCCTGGGGAATTAGCTCCGGCCCAAGTAGTAATCGATACGAACGGAAAATCGATAGACCTTGAAAAAGAGTTAAAGAAGCATGACCTTGTTAGTACAGTGTCTAAACCCCAAAGTGGTGTGGACAATAAGAATCTAAAAGTATATGAAGTCAAATTCAATGTGAATCCGTACAGTAACAAAGCGATGGAAGCCATTCCTGAATTGAGGGATGCAGCAGAGAAAGCATTGGCGAATGCAAATGTTACTTCCGTGAAATCCAAGGTTTGGATTGGCGGGCAAACAGCGACACAATATGACACCATGATAACTAGTGATGAGGACAACGATATCATTGTTCCATTAATCATTGTCTTTATATCCATCCTGTTATTAGCATACTTACGTTCCATTGTAGCTATGCTTTACTTAGTTGGGACTGTTATCTTATCTTACAGTGCAGCATTAGGACTAGGTTGGCTTATCATCCATAATATAATGGGCGTTGATGCCATACAGGGAGCCATTCCTTTATATGCTTTTGTATTCTTGGTTGCTCTTGGAGAGGACTATAACATCTTCATGATCTCTAGTATTTGGAAGAAAAAGAACTATATGCCGTTGAAGCAAGCCATTAAAGAGGGCGTAAGTGAAACGAGTGGGGTCATTACCTCAGCCGGTATTATATTGGCGGCCACCTTTGCCGTGCTAGCGACATTACCAATTCAAGTTCTTGTTCAGTTCGGCATTATCACGGCTTTAGGTATTCTTCTAGATACCTTCATAGTCCGTCCATTTCTTGTACCGGCAATTACTACCGTTTGCGGAAGATTTGCTTTTTGGCCGGCTAAAGTCAAAATGGTAAAACAAAAAGAGAATTAATAGCATCAATAAAAAAGTAATTAGAGTAAATAGCTCCTAACAATTAGAGTGTACACAAAAAGGTTTCGGAATGGTTTCATTCCGAAACCTTTTTAATTTTTATTGGATTATAAGCGACTAAAGGGAATAATAGATGTGACGATCTTGAGTTCTCCAGCACCTAATCCGTGTTCTTACGGAAGATTACATAAGAAAAAACGGTAAACATCGAACTTGTATCTCCTTTTCACGCGGAGTGGATTGGAGCGTCTGCAGTAAAATGAAACGAAAAAAATACAATTCCCAAAACTGTGGATAACAGGCTTTTCTTTATACGAACCTATGCTGCGTTGTTGACCGATTCACTTATCCAGTGAGAAGGGAGTCAGGTAGTATTCTATTATAATGTTTTTACGTGGATTTTCATTTAAGTATGGTGGTACCTTTTGTTCTTGAAATTCGCCCCTCTATTCATAGGGAAATTTCCTTTGTTTTCATTAGTCTACTGACCCTTAAAATAAATATCTAACTCATTGTAGGCGATTACTTACAATCCCTCAAAAACACTTGGACCAATTGAGACGCTGGCTTTATTTTGATGCAGAGTGGATTGAAACGGAAGGTGCGAGACTCCTGCGGGAAATGCGGTTAAGGGGAGACCACACAGGCGCACGCCGAGGAGGCTCCCCAACTGCCCGCGGAAAGGGAGTGCCTGGAGTGTAAAGCCACGGTCTAAATACAAATCCTCCAAAAACGTGGGCAATCTGAATTAAGCTTTCGTTTTCAAGCCGTGTGGAATGGAACGGGTGTGCGAGACTCTTGCGGCAATGCGAAACCCACAGACTCCCGGACTTCCCGTGGAAAGCAACGGTCTAAGTACAAACCGCCCAAAACTGCGGGCAATCTGAATTCAGCTTTCGTTTGGTTTTTAGTATGAAAGGAAATCTCCTGGTAAAGATGGAATAGAATATAATGGGAAATGCGATGCAGGGAAAAAATTTTAATACCCCATATCTTTTCCTCATTCTGAAACGTTTAGAGGATAGAGGGTGTTGAAGGAGTGAGAAAAAATGATCAATGAGTTAAGGAAAGATGATTTTGAAAAAAAAGATAATCGCATGATGCTTCGTGAAGTTTATCCTGAGTTGCTTCGGTTTTGCCGATTCCTGACCCAAAGTGATTGGGATGGTGATGACTTGGCACAGGATACGATAATAAAGGCGATGCAGGGCTATGGAAATGAGACAGAGCTTACAACGGCATTATTGAAGACGATAGCCCGCCATTCATGGATTGATACGATCCGTAAAAGAAAAAAAGAATCTTTAGAAGATCTGGGTGACACCGAACATCAAGCGGGATTCGGGGAGAATGCCTTCGAAACGGTTGAATATATAATAAAATCCCTTACCCCGAAACAAGCTGTCGTGTTCCTATTAAAGGAAGGGTTTCTCTATCGCTCCAAAGAAATCTCGAATTATTTAAACACGACGGAAAGTGCTGTAAAGGCCATCTTGAATCGTGTCAAAAAGCGATTTGACTCAGACGTCGCAGAACGTAAGCTGTCCGGCGTGGAAGATTGGCATTATGAGGAGGAGCAGAGACTGATGTCTCTGATGACAGAGGCTTTGAAGACCCAAAATCCAGATCTCCTCATTAAAAGCATTCCATCTTTCAAATCGCTGAACAGTGAATCACTGGTTCCTAAACTAATGAACACGTCTGTCAAATCATGTTTCACTCCTTCAAACACTCTCTCAATGGCTGCATAGCCAATTTTGTTGTTAGGAGGAAGAAGAGATATGACCACCATACCATATGTAATTGAGCAATCAGGCAAGGGTGAGCGCTCGTACGATATTTATTCTAGACTTCTGAAAGACCGCATCATCATGATTGGGGAAGAAATCACCGATCATTTAGCCAATAGTGTCGTTGCGCAATTGTTATTCCTGGCAGCAGATTCACCTGATAAAGAAATTACCATCTTCATAAACAGTCCAGGGGGATCAACGAGTGCCGGATTTGCCATTTATGATACGATGCAATATATTAAGCCTGATATTCGGACTGTGTGTACCGGCATGGCTGCATCATTCGGTGCGATGCTTTTATTAGCCGGTACGAAAGGAAAAAGGTGTGCATTGCCGAATAGTGAAATCATGCTTCATCAGCCGTTGGGAGGGGCAAGAGGGCAAGCTACCGAAATTGAAATTTCTGCACGAAGGATTTTGAAGCTAAAGGATCATATTAACCAAATCATCGCGGAAAGAACTGGGCAGGCGATTGATAAGGTGTCGAAGGATACAGATCGTGATTACTTCTTAAGCGCAATCGAGGCGAAGGATTACGGCATAATTGATGAAATAATCGTTAAGGATAATTAAGGGTAAAGACCTTAGTTTTAAAAAACTATTAGTTATCGATGAGATTACGATTACTGGGGAAAATCAGTGGATGAATGCGAAAAGAAACGGTCGGTATCAGCATCGGCCGTTTCTTTTTTTAATTTGTGGTGGCTTATTACCTGAATGATGCCTATTCTTCATTCAAAAGGGGTTCTCTTTTTTACTAAAGGGACCACTATGCCATGTAGCTGACGTGTATTGTTGGAAAAGATAGGTTGATTTCCTTTATGATAGAGAGGCATATTAACTTAGTGAGGGTAAATTAGAATAGAAAGACTCGAACATATTTAAAGAAGTAACAATATGTAATAACACAACCAAAGGAAGTGCCGTAAGAATGAATCTCGATAAAACAGCAATCATTAAAGTACGTACAGGTCCCATGTTTGCAGTGATGCTTGCTGGTGCTCTTGTCGCATTCTTGAATCAGACTCTAATCAATATCGCTTTGCCTCAACTGATGAATCATTTTGATATATCAGCAGCTACAGCCAATTGGCTGACCACTATCTTTTTGTTGGTGAATGGGATTGTCATCCCGATCACAGCTTTCTTGATGGAACGGTTCAGTACAAGGCAATTATACCTTGCTTCAATGGGACTATTTGCTTTAGGAACTTTATTATGCGGAATTGCACCTAACTTCCCGGTAATATTGATGGGACGTGTCGTCCAGGCTGCTGGTGCAGGAATTTTATTCCCTTTGATTACGAACGTGATTTTCACTTTGTTTCCTCCTAACAGACGGGGGTTTGCTATGGGTATATTCGGGATTGCGATGAATTTTGCTCCCGCAGTAGGACCGACGTTATCAGGATGGATTGTACAAAACTATTCCTGGAGAGTTTTGTTCTTTATCATTTTCCCATTTGCACTTCTTGACTTTCTTTTTGCAATTTTCATTATTAAAAATGTAGGGGAAACTAGCCGACCTAAGCTCGATAAGATGGGTGTAATTTTATCGACAATAGGATTCGGCGGTGTATTATACGGATTTGCCAGTGGAGGTACTAAGGGATGGGGCAGTTTTGAAGTCCTAGCAATGTTCTTGGTTGGCGGAATCAGTTTAGCTTTGTTTGTCTGGAGGCAATTTACTGTAAAACACCCTATTTTGGAATTTAGAATTTTTCGATATCGAATGTTCACATTAACGACGATCATCAACATCATCGCGACTATGGGGATGTTTTCAGGAATGATTTTAATGCCCATCTATATGCAGAATATCCGTGGTTTTACTCCTATGGAATCAGGTCTCATGCTATTGCCTGGCGGTATTGTAATGGGGATTATGTCTCCAGTCACAGGTAAGCTGTTTGATCGGTACGGGGCGAAGTGGCTTGCGGTTAGTGGACTGGCTATTACGATCATTACAACCTATCTTTTAACACGGCTTGAAACAGATACGTCTTTTTCTTATGTGGTATGGGTCTATACGATTAGGATGTTCGGTATGTCGATCCTTATGATGCCTATCTTCACAGCAGGATTAAATGAATTGGCACTTAGCTTGAATAAATACGGAACAGCCATGGTCAATACGTTAAGAATGGTTGCAGGTGCTGTTGGCATGGCGTTCTTTGTATCAATTATGACAAATCAAGGAACGAAGCATGCACAGGGGTTAATAACCGAACGAAACATATCACCAGACAATAAAGCTGAACTGGCAATGGCCATTAAACAAGGAAGCGTAATGGGGGTGGATGATGCATTCATGATAGCGACATGGTTAACGATAGTTGCTTTCATACTTGCCTTTTACATACGGCGAACTTCACCTCAAGAAGATACGATTACCAATCGTCTATCAAAAAACACCAAATATAGTTCCCAATGATGTTGCTCGGAAACATTTCCGAAAAATAGCAACCTAAAAGGATGACCCTCGATGTGTGGTGGGAGGTCATCCTTTTTTTGTTTTATTGGATTGGTGGAGACTGTTGTTCCATATATAAGGGTAAATAAATGGTGAAGGATGTGCCTTTGTTCAATTCGCTTTGCACGTTGATTTTCCCTTTGTATTTTTGAACGATTGAATAACAAACGGTCAGGCCGATACCGGTTCCTCTTTCTTTAAGCGAATAAAATGGGGTACCAAGTATTGCAAGCTGTTCTTTGGAGAGGCCGACTCCTGTATCCGTTATCCGTATTTTTGCCATAGTGCGTTCCTGCTCTGTTTCCACCTTGATGAATCCGGGGTTGTTCATTGATTCAATTCCATTTTTCATGATATTGACCAGTATCTGTTTAAGCTCGATAGGATTCATATTAATATGTAGGTCATCACGGAGATCAAGGCGGAAGCCTATGTTGCGATTATTGGCAAAGCTGGTTAATAAATCGGAAATCTTTTGGATTTCATCATTTAAAGGAATGACCTGAACATTACCCGTTTGCGGTTTGGCCAAAGATAAATAGTCATTGATAATCACTTGTGTATATTCAAGTTCCGTAAGCATGGTCTGTACATAAAATTTTCCGTTTCATTCAGTTCCTTTTCTTGATCCAATAATTGGGCAAAGCCTTTCACTACTGTTATCGGATTACGTATCTCGTGTGCGATGGTGGCGGCGAGCTGTCCGACTGAGTTCAATTGCTTGGCCTGCTGTATTTCCTTATGAAATGCATTTGTGGATTCCACCCTATTATTGGTTCCGATGAATACGAATACCAGTATGATTTGGATAGCGATGAAATTAAGCGTGTTGCCGAAACTATCCATAGCGACATATTCATAAGTGTATCGAAGATCCGTTTTTGAAATAATCAAGATGGAAGCGGGACCTAGTATGAAATTTAGAGTGGCGACAATATAAAATCCGAGTTTATCGAAAAGAAAAATCGGGATTAAGGGCGTTATTGCAAATAATGCTAGCATGATTGCAGTGTCTGGAAATACCCAAAATTTAAAATATAGATAAATAGTGATTAAAGTTATGAATAAGGTTTTATAGAAGTTCCCTTCTGTTTTAATGAAAAAAAGCAAAGAAATGATCATTCCTGATATAAGAATAACCTGGAAGGTCATTTCATAAGGATCATCACTCCAACTGATAGGTGAAACAGAAATCCCTACCAATAGCAAAAAGGATATCATGCCCATAAAGGCCCTCATGATCAATTGATGTTTGTGTTGGTAATATTGATAGTTTTTTAACATAATTCCCCTTAATATTAATGTTCTGTTTGTTTAATAGTAAGCTGATACATGCTTTTTGTAAATCAGATAAAGTAGAATATTTCCAATTAATGATGCTTTGCGTTTTCTCGGACGTTAATTTGCCAACTAGATCCTAATAATTATTTTACCTAATATATGGTTAATTTACATAATGCTTGTTGTAGCTTCATAATTCCCTTTTAAAATGAAGGTAATTACAGGAGGGGGAGAGGGGAAAATGCAAAAGAGTCTGAAGAACATTGGTATATGTATGATGAGTGCGGCCTTTATTTTGCAGGCTGCTTCTATGAGTGCCTCGGCAGCACATGAAAGTCGTTTAAGTTCACCTATTTATGAGAAGGACATTGTGAATATCGCACATCGGGGGGCTTCTGGTTATGCTCCTGAGCATACGATACCTGCCTATCAATTGGGAGAACGAATGAAGGGTGATTACATAGAAATCGATCTTCAGTTGACAAAGGATGGAAGATTGATAGCGATGCATGATGAAAGGGTGGATCGTACAACGGATGGTACAGGCCTTGTAAAAGATTTAACGCTAACACAAATCAAAAAACTGGATGCTGGTTCATGGTTCAATGAAACATACCCGCAAATGGCAAAACAGAAATATGAAGGGTTGGCAGTCCCCACCCTTGAAGAAGTTTTTAAGGAATTCGGCAAACAAGCCAATTACTATATTGAAACAAAGTCCCCGGAAGTATATCCTGGCATGGAAGAAGAACTGCTGAAGGTTTTGAAAGATTATAAAATGGTAGATTCAAAGGGGCGTACCAAAAACGTCCTCATCCAATCGTTCAGTAGGGAAAGCCTTTTGAAGGTTCATGACCTGAATCCACAGTTACCGCTTGTACAACTTTTTTCTTATAAAAATCAAGCATCCATCTCTGACGAAGAACTGGAATCCATTAAACAATATGCCATTGGAATTGGCCCGAACTTCAATAAGGTGGACAAACAATATGTGAAGATGGTACGAAACCATGACCTTCAATTCCACCCATATACAGTCAATGAAAGAGCTGATATGAAAAAAGCATTGGAATGGGGGGCAACAGGGGTGTTTACGAATTATCCGGATTTGTTTAATGAGGTCCTAAGAGAGCATGAACATAATCATCGCCTTAACTAGAAGAATGAATAAGCTATACTGGGCGATTACTGGTTAAGCTGCTTAATTATTGGGAAGATTAAGAAGAAAAGGCTCACCAATCTTTGTTGGTGGGTATAGCAGGATCAATAAGGATTTTTTTAGGAGGCTGATTATGAAGGCAGTTACATTTCAAGGGGCTAAAGATATACAGGTAAAACAAGTTGAGGATCCAAAACTTCAGCAGAAGGATGATATCATCGTACGAGTGACCTCAACGGCAATTTGCGGATCCGACCTCCACATTTATCAGGGTGCTTTGCCGACGCATAAAGATTATGTCATTGGCCATGAGCCGATGGGCATCGTAGAAGAAGTGGGACCGGAAGTAACGAAGGTGAAAAAAGGGGATAGGGTAGTCCTGCCTTTCAATATTTCATGTGGGCATTGTTATTATTGTGAGCATGATATGGAAAGTCAATGCGATAATTCCAATCCCAATGAAGCGGTGGATACTGGAGGTTACTTTGGTTTTACAGAACGTTATGGAAACTATCCTGGTGGACAGGCGGAATATTTAAGGGTCCCATATGGAAACTTCATGCCTTTTGTCATCCCGGAGACTTGTGAGCTTGAAGATGAGGCGCTTCTGTTCATGTCCGATGTACTTCCGACCGCATATTGGAGTGTAGAAAATGCTGGCGTGAAAAAAGCGGATACGGTAGTGATACTTGGGTGTGGTCCGATTGGATTGATGGCGCAGAAGTTTGCTTGGATGAAAGGCGCAAAACGAGTCATTGCCATCGACAATCTTCCATATAGGCTCAATAAGGCGAAACAGATGAATAAGGTTGAAGTGTACAACTTCGATGAATATAACGATATGGGCGGCTATATTAAGGAAATCACATCAGGCGGGGCGGATGTCGTCATTGATTGTGTCGGAATGGATGGCAAGAAATCGACGATTGAGGCAATAGAGCAAAAGTTGAAGCTTCAGGGAGGGACATTAAGCGCGATTGAGATTGCGATTAAAGCTGTTCGCAAATTCGGAACGCTCCAGCTGACTGGAGTATATGGATCCAAATACAATATGTTCCCATTAGGCGATTTATTTGAAAGGAACATTAACATAAAAATGGGACAAGCACCGGTCATTCACTATATGCCAATGCTTTTTGAAAAAATTACGGCTGGAGAGTTTGACCCTACTGAAATCATATCCCATCGAGTTCCTCTCGAAAAAGCGGGAGAAGCTTATCAAATCTTTAACGATCACGAAGATGAATGCATTAAAGTCGTGTTAAAGCCGTGATGATAGTCGATATAAAAAATCCAATGCACCTACTGCATTGGATTTTTTTGTTGGAGTCACAACCGTGTCTGCACGTGCGTATATATCATTTCTGAAAAAGGAGGAATCGCTCCCGACTTCAATAGCGTGATTATCCCGATGTCATTAACGAGAAACTTAGGAGTATAAAGCATAAATAGTACCCTCAACAATTGAAATTTCTAAGGTTGAATTTTTTATAACCTGCAGTTTTGATAGATAAAATCCCATATTCGTAGAAAAAAGTGCAGTTTTGATAGATAAAACTCCAATTTTGGCCCTCAATATCAGGAGAATCGAAAAGAGCTACTGTCTAATATTTCAGATGGTTTAGGCAGTGTACTTAATTTGAATGATGAGCGGAATCCCTAAGATAGGAAGCAAAATTACCTTTAAGGAGTTTCGTTTATGACATACGAAGAAATTTTAAGGATAAGTTTATCTTTTTTTAAGAATTTATTTAGAGGGAGTTTATAATTGGTCACTATCATAATAGAAGTAGCAACTAAGTTCATAGGGAGCCAAATAATCGGATTTTATAAGATCCATGCAATATCATTACCGAATTACTATTTAGTTATTAGGACATCCTAAAATACACCACAATAAGAGATGAGGAGACGATAAAAATGAACAAAAATGCAAAAGCAATAACATCAATAATGCTAGGATTTACATTATTTTTAACAGGCTGCAACACTAACGCGCAAGAAAAACCAAGTGATCAAAAGCAAGAACAAGAGGATAAGAAGGAAGATAAGTTAACCAAAGGTCAGGAAATGGCTAACATTCTTAGTAAAACAAATTGGCAGGGTACAAAAGTGTATGACAAAGATAAAAATGACTTAACAAAAGAAAATGCAAACTTCATTGGCCTTGCGAAATATGATGGGAAGACAGGAAGATATGAATTTTTTGATGCGAAGACAGGTGAAAGTCGTGGCGATAAAGGAACATTCTTTATCACGAATGATGGGAAGAAGAGAATATTAATTTCTGAATCAATGAATTATCAAGCTGTTGTTGACATGAAAGAAATAAACAAAGATGTTTTCACTTATAAAAGAATGGGGAAAGATGCTAATGGCAACGAAGTAGAGGTATTCGTTGAACATGTTCCATATAAAGAAAAAGAGCTCTCTTTCACTGATCCGGACAAGAAGTTGGACGCTACTACAGGGGATATTGTTAAAGACGTTGATGGAGATAAGATCTTAGGCAGTACCCTTTGGCACGGAACAAAGGTATTAGATGAAGACGGTAATGATGTAACCAAGTCCAATTCGAATTTTATAAGCTTGGCAAAATTTAATGACAAGAATAATAAATATGAATTTTTCAATGCTGAAACAGGCGAAAGCCGCGGTGATTATGGCTACTTCGCTATTGTACACGAAAATAAAATAAGAGCTCATGTTTCAATTGGAAATAATAAATATGGTGCCGCTCTTGAGCTTACCGAACTGAATAAAAATAAATTCACGTATAAAAGAATGGGTAAAGACAATGATGGCAAGGAAATAACTGTATTCGTTGAACATGAACCTTATAAAGGTGATCTTAAACCAAAATTCACTAAATGAAGGACTAGCATCTAGTCAGAAAGGGAATGGATTTATCCGTTCCCTTTTTGTTTTCGTTTAAGAAGAAGCACCATTTTCTGTAGTGTTTTAGCAATGCCATCGTTAATGTCCTATAATTACATTAATTATCTTTTAATTAAAGGAATATCGGAAACTATTTAAGGTTGATTGTAGAGTAAAGCGAGCGTTGTAGGGGAAATCAACCACAATGCATTACTTCGTGAATAGCAAATAAATATGCGAAACAACTTAATTAAAACATTAATGGAGGTTTTGAAATGGATAAATTCATGGAACGAGCAGTTGAACTAGCGGTAGAAAATGTTCGTGAAGGTGGTCAACCTTTTGGTGCAGTACTTGTGAAGGATAACAAGTTTGTAGCTGAAGGTGTCAATGAGCTGCACAAAACTTATGATATTAGCGGTCATGCGGAATTACTGGCTATCCGGCGTGCGCAAGAGCAATTACAAACGAATGATCTCTCAGGTCATACAATGTATGCAAGTGGTGAGCCTTGTCCGATGTGTTTAACGGCCATGTACTTTGCTGGTATAGAAAAGGTTTTTTATTGTGCTTCAGTTGAGAACGCAGTAGAGGTGGGTTTAGGGAAATCCAAAAGTATTTATGAGGATTTGCAAAAGACAAAAGCTGATCGCTCACTTTCGATGATACAAATGCCATTAACTGAAGGGCAAAACAATCCAATGAAGCTTTGGAAGGAGAGAAAGTAGTCTCTGGATACTGTTGGTTGATGATTAAGGAAACAAATCTATAGTAACGATAACAGTCCAATTTCTCCGTTTTAATGCTGAGAAATTGGACTTTTTATATTTCCATATAGCAAAATAGGTCCTTCAGAGCATTTGTCATCCAGGAGTTTATCAACTTGAAGATGAGACGCTCCTGCTCATATCCTACCGTATGCTGGGGTAAAAGAGGGCTACAGCCTAGTGAGCAACTGGTGATGTAGGGACATAGAAGCAAAAAAACTCAGGATATACTTTAGGTAGCTTCCAGTCAAGTGATCTTGAATAAGTGTTTTGAAAAGGAATTAAAGTATTTATATTATATAATGATAGTGATAAAAGGAGGGCGTTCAGATGGTACGGAGTTTTGCAGAGGAGCTTTCTGAAAGGGTAGAGGAAATGTATCCGTCCTTTCATGTTCAATTGACGATGGAGATCGTAGATAAGAGATTGGGACCTGTTAAGGCGGAAGCAGAGATTGCCATCCAGCCTGTTAAGTCAAAGGAACACATAGAGATATTGGTGGAAGAACTAGTATCGGAGCATATTTTTGCCGATGAAAATGGCAGTATTTATGGAAGTTTTGGCATTGATCAAAGCATCGAAATCTATGATGAAGTACTCGCTACCATTCCGTTCGGAAAGTTAATCGAAAATGAAACTTGGCAAGAAACAATTGATGCTTCCATCTCGGAGGATAATCTAAAAACAAGGCTGGAAAAAGCTTTAAATGATTATCAATTCAGTGATTTAAGCGGGAAGTATAAATTCAGGAAAAGATGTACGATAGCAGAACTTCATTCCATAAGATAACCGAAAATAGAGAAGGCAAAATGCTTTCTCTTTTTTCATTTAACATCGGTTTGCTTCGGCAACTAAAAAACAAAAGATAAAAAGGAGAACATATGAAAATTGGTTTAGTACGGCATTTTAAGGTAGCACAGGAATTCCCAACCGGGAAATCCGTGACTGCGGATGACATGAGTCAATGGTTTCTTGATTATGATGCAGCGGATATAATTCTTGGAACGACTTTGATAGGTAAGGAGGAATGGCAGGCATGCTATTGCAGCGATATGTCGAGAGCGGTCAAGACAGCGGAACATATCTATCCTGGCACGGTTCAGCTTATGGAAGAACTGCGGGAAATCCCTTCTCCCCCTCTACAAGGGAGGCTGAAGCTTCCGTTCATCCTTTGGGCCATCTGGATCCGCTGCTGCTCTGTCATGAACAAGCAAACAAGAGCGGAAATTAAGCATGCAAAGCGGAGGATTAACAAAGTATTGGACGAAATCCTTGCAAAGGGGGAAAGGGACGTCCTGATCGTAAGTCATGCCGCACTGATGGTCTATATGAGGAAAGAGCTGATGAGACGCGGTTTCGGCGGTCCCCGATTCAAGATTGCCAGCAATGGAAGGCTGTATGTTTTTGAAAGTTTTAAATGATAGAAGGGATTCCTAGAGCAGTGAAGAGTTCAAGAAAGGGGCAGTCATTTTCCGAATAGTTATTCTTTTTCGGATGATTGTGGTTTATTATTGTAATAGTGTGATTTTTATGAACTTCAATAATGGGGAAGAGGGTGTGCATTTTGGTGAAGGCAGTTTTTTTTGACTTGGATGATACATTGCTTTGGGATCAGAAAAGCGTGAAAGAGGCTTTTGTAGCCACATGTGAAGTGGCTAGGGAAAAATATGGCTTAAATGTCGATGAATTCGAGGAAGCGGTTCGGAAGGAAGCGCGTGAGCTCTATTCTGCTTATGATACATATGCATTTACGCAAATGATCGGGATCAACCCTTTTGAAGGACTATGGGGGGATTTTAACGATGATCATGATGAATTCCGGAAGATGGCGGGAATTGTACCGACTTATCGGAATGAAGCTTGGACGAGAGGCTTGAAAGCATTAGGAATCGATGATCCTAAATTTGGCCTGGAATTGGCGGAACGTTTTCCTGCAGAAAGGCGTAAAAAACCGTTCATCTACGAGGAATCCTTCCGAGTGTTGGATCAATTAAAAGGGAAATACAAGTTGCTATTGCTGACGAATGGTTCTCCAGAGCTACAGAATACGAAACTTGATATTACACCTGAACTCGTTCCATATTTCGATCAAATCGTCATCTCAGGTGCGTTTGGACGTGGTAAACCGGATGCCTCCATCTTTGAGCATGCTTTGAAAATCATGGGGCTGGATAAAGATGAGGTATTGATGGTCGGAGATAATTTAATGACGGATATTCTAGGGGCCTCAAGAGTGGGGATAAAGTCCGTCTGGATAAACCGCGAGGATAAGGAACGGAATGAGGTGCTTCCAACCTATGAAATCAAGCATTTGCAGGAGCTTTTCCCGATTCTTGAGAGCTTGGGGAATTAATCTGCCGTCCTTCTCCAAATAACAAATTTTGGAGGTTCTTGATGAAAATATTAGGTCTTTCAAATTATTTACAGAATGTTTTGGGTGAGATATAGTAACCCTTGTAATTAATTACATTATTCAGACTAGGGGTGTCCAATAAACGTTGGGCTGAGAGAGAAGCGCGTAAAGCTTCTTAACCCTCAGGACCTGATCTGGTTCATACCAGCGTGGGGAAGTTAGAATCTACTAAACAATGACATTTCAATGGGTCATTTCTGTAGTCATACTAACGTTAGCCGGGTCTTAAATATGAGATCTGGCTTTTTCGTGCGAAATGGATTGGATTTTGTCCTTTTTAAATGAACGTAAAAAGGAGAAGTGAAATCATGAAGAGTCATTCAGTAAATGACATGAACGTTTCAATTATGTCCAGTTTTGCCGGGAGTAAAAAAGTGTATATTGAGGGATCTAGACCTGATATTCAAGTACCTATGCGTGAAATTAAGCTAAGTCCGACTACAGGGACATTCGGCGAAGAGGAGAATCCACCTTTACGAGTATATGACACAAGCGGTTTTTATACGGATTCAGAATATCCGATTGATATTCATAAAGGCCTTACGCCGATTAGACGAAGCTGGGTTCTGGAACGGAAAGATGTTGAAGAGTATGAAGGACGTGAAATAAAGCCCGAAGATAACGGGTATAAAAAAGTGGAGTCACAATCCAATGCCGATATTTTTCCGGGATTGAAAAGAAAACCTTTACGTGCAGTGAACGGGCAAAACGTAACCCAACTCCATTATGCGCGTAAAGGGATGATTACTCCTGAGATGGAGTTCATCTCGATCAGGGAAAATGTGACCCCAGAGTTTGTAAGAGAAGAGGTAGCCAGCGGGAGGGCAATCATTCCCGCAAATATTAACCATCCTGAAAGTGAACCTATGATCATCGGACGTAAATTTCATGTGAAAATAAATGCGAATATTGGGAACTCCGCTGTAAGTTCATCAATCGAAGCTGAAGTGGAGAAAATGACCTGGGCTACAAGATGGGGTGCAGACAACATCATGGATCTTTCCACCGGAAAGAATATTCACACAACGCGGGAATGGATTATCAGGAATTCACCTGTGCCGGTAGGGACGGTTCCGATCTATCAAGCGTTGGAAAAAGTGAATGGAGTGGCGGAAGACTTAAATTGGGAAGTTTTCCGGGATACATTAATCGAGCAGGCTGAACAAGGTGTCGATTACTTCACCATACATGCTGGAGTGCTTTTGCGATATATCCCATTAACGGCAAAGCGGGTTACGGGAATCGTTTCCCGAGGGGGATCGATCATGGCACAATGGTGCTTGGCCCACCACCAAGAAAGCTTCCTTTATACTCACTTTGAAGAGATTTGTGAAATTATGAAGGCGTATGATGTCTCATTCTCATTAGGTGATGGTCTCCGTCCTGGTTCGATTGCAGATGCAAACGATGAGGCGCAATTTGCAGAATTGGAAACACTGGGAGAACTGACGAAGATTGCTTGGATGCACGATGTTCAAGTCATGGTGGAGGGACCCGGTCATGTACCGATGCACTTGATTAAGGAAAATATGGATAAACAGCTGGAAGTCTGTCAAGAAGCACCGTTCTATACCCTGGGACCACTGACTACGGATATAGCTCCTGGGTACGATCATATTACTTCTGCGATCGGTGCTGCCATGATTGGATGGTTTGGAACTGCGATGCTTTGTTATGTGACACCGAAAGAGCA
Source organism: Peribacillus muralis (assembly GCF_001439925.1). GTDB lineage: Bacteria > Bacillota > Bacilli > Bacillales > DSM-1321 > Peribacillus > Peribacillus muralis. The sequence continues at coordinate 62,390 of NZ_LMBV01000018.1, read as the reverse complement.
TCTTGGACTTCCGAATAAAGAGGATGTTCGAGTAGGGGTCATTACTTATAAAATTGCTGCACACGCAGCTGACCTTGCCAAGGGTCATCAACATGCTCAAAAACGAGACGATGCCCTTTCAAAGGCTAGATTCGAATTTCGTTGGAGAGATCAATTCAATCTTTCCCTCGATCCTGAAAGGGCAATTGAATATCATGATGAAACACTTCCTGCTGAAGGTGCCAAAACAGCCCATTTCTGTTCCATGTGCGGTCCAAAATTCTGCAGTATGAGAATCTCGCAGGATATCCGTGATTTGGCGAAGGAAAAGGGTCTTGGCTTTGAGTCGGTAATCAATGAAGGGCTAAAAGAAAAAGCGAATCAATTCAGGGAAACGGATGGAAAAATCTATCAATGATTCCGGCGAGAGGGAGAATTCGATGAATCGGGTAATCCAAATAAAAGTTGAAATGAAGCAGTTGGAAACTCAATTGGAACAGCTGAAAAAAGAGCTGAACATTTTTCGGGATAATTGTAATCATGAATTTGTACAAAATGATTATAGTCAACAATGCACAAAGTGCCACTTAACCGAAAGTTTGCAATGGTAGTGATATCTTGACTGCTTTTTGTTTTTTTCCTTCGCCACTTAAGAGATACAAGTTTATATAAATCAAGATGAAAATGATGAACGAGCTATATCTTGACGAGGGAAAAAAGCTGCTGATATCCAAACGAATTCAGCTATAAGCAAATAAAGAAGGGTAGGACTAAAGTTGTCCTATCCCTTCTTTGTTACTGCTTCATCTGGTTTAGTTCCTGGACACATTCCTGGACGAGGGTCACTGCCTGACTCATGGTCGCGCCTCCGCCGAATGCCGCTGTCACACCAATGGCTTCAAGGATTTCCTGCTCCGAACAGCCTTGATCCAGACAGCCTTTAGTATGATAGATGATGCAATATTCGTCTTGTGAGTACAGACTGATTCCCAGTGCGATAAGCTGTTTTTCCTTCTTGGTTAATAGACCTTCCTTAAAGCACTCTTCCGTAAACGAATTGAATTTTTCGGCGAGGTCGGGCATTTTCTCCGTAAAAACACCAATTCCAGCCTTATAATCATGAAGTGCATTTTCAGTAGAATTCCTTGCTTCAAATTCCATTTTCCATTCAGCTCCATCCTAAATTTCTTTCATCAAAAATTAGTATGAGCTAAATCAAGGCTGATTAATCAAGAAACACTGGAGTTTATTATTGAGCTAGATGGCAAGAGATCCCCTCGGGCGGGCGGCTTTGAACCATTGATAACAAAGGAGGCAGATAAGCACAACGTCAACGGCATCTCCTGCATAGAACATTAGCATTCCGCCACTCTCTGCCTGTGCCTTCATGACTCCGCTCGGTGGATGGGCATATATGTATTTGGAAAGGATATCATGTCCTGCCAATGAAAAGGCAAAAACGATAATCCGGAACTTGAAGCTGAGCGGGTGTGGCGCCGGATCTATGTAAATCATCGAGGCAGAAAATAGATACCCTGCAGCGAACACATGAAAATGAACCAATGCGTGTAGAATGATATTGTGATGCATCGCCCCATACAGTCCAGTTGTATAGAGGATCCATAGCCCGCCAATATTGAGAATCGAGGCAAAGATGGGATTGGTTAAAGTCCGCAATGGCCGGCTTTTCAACAATCTAGATAGGCGGCGTGCCGATTGGACATCCAGCGTTCTAAGAGCAAGGGTGATGGGGGCAGCAAGTACCAATAGAATGGGCGCAATCATTCCAAGCAATAAATGGCCGACCATGTGTGCCGTAAAGTCCATATGAGCCCGATCGGCCAAGGGGCCGATTAGTGCGGAGGCAGCGCTCATGACGCCAAGAATCCAAAACAACGTGCGGGATACCGGCCATTTATTATATTTGCGCCCTGAATATGCGGCAGCTCCTATATATATCAAGATAACAAGAGCGAATGATACCAATAAAAACGGTTCAAAGCTAGCTCCACTATCATGAAGATGACCTTTACTGTGCATGACGGTTGTCTGCTTTCACATTAAGTGAGCTGCGGCGTGTTTGAATGACCAAGACAATACCGATCAAAATCATCACAGTGGCAGCAATGTTCCAAACCAAGTCATAGGGGCGAATATCGACATCATAACGAATTTGGTGGAGACGCATGAGCTTGTGCTGGATGATGCCATCATATAACTGAAAGGAACCTGCCCCAAGCAATACGCCCCCAGCCCACCTTTTTGGCCATAATCCTTTTCGTCGGCGAAGATCGGCAAACAGAAACAGTGACCCGACCGTTGCGAACCAGCTAAGAGCATGAAATAAACCATCCGAGACAAGCCCGATATTGGTTGTGGATTTGTCATAGAAATGATGCCAATGTAACAGCTGATGGAAGATGGCTTCATCGATGAAGGCAACCAGTCCGATGCCGAATAGAAAACCGGACCATAAATTGCGAGCTGAATAAGCATACCGTATTTCGGCTATGGAATGATCACTTCGATTCCTCGGTTTAAACTCCATTTGTATCCTCCTTTAATGTAATTTTTTGTTTTATATTAATTTCCTGAATATGGTTCTTTTACTTTACCCTGTTTTGTAAGTTATAGACAGGTAAATATACCTTTTATACGTCATTATTTATTGAGCCGTTTAGATCAGGACTTCATGGCTCAACCAAGTTAGGACCTGACCGGACCGAATCATTTGCGTATGGATATATTTTGGAGTAGCATAGTTTCCAACTTCAAGACAAAAAATTTAATAGGTAGAAAGCCAGTTAATTATAAAGGAGTGGGTTAGATGAAAGCTGTAGTGGTAAAAAAACCGGGCGGTGCAGAGCAATTATTGTTTCAGGATTTTTCTAAGCCTAAACTTGAAAACGGAGAAATCTTAATTAAGGTGAACGCCTCTGCAATCAATAGGACCGATATTGTTTCACGGGAAGGGAAATCAGGATACATGGCCAATCCAATATTAGGGATTGAGGTATCTGGAGAAGTAGTGGAAAAAGGAGCGGGGGCAAACATAGATTTAGGGACAAGGGTAATGGGTCTTGTAAATGGCGGCGGGTATGCAGAATATGCTGTGATGCCTGCAGACAGGGCGATGAAAATACCGGATAACCTGACATTTGAAGAGGCGGCAGCTATTCCGGAAGTATTCTTGACCGCGTACCAAACTTTATTTTGGTTAGGCGAATTAACGGATGAAGATACCGTCTTAATTCATGCAGGCGGAAGCGGTGTCGGCACAGCAGCCATCCAATTGGCTAAGAAATTGACAAAAGCAAAAATCATCACCACTGCCGGCTCAAAGGAAAAATTGGATTTCTGTCGTGCACTGGGGGCCGATATTTGCATCAACTATAAAGAACAATCTTTCGAGGAGGAAGTACTGAAAGCCACCAATAATCTAGGAGCGGATGTTATTCTGGATTTCATAGGTGCTTCTTACTGGGAGAAAAATCTTAAAAGCATAAAAACCGATGGACGATGGGTATTGATCGGCATCCTTGGTGGAACTGTTGTAGAACATGTGAATCTGATGGAACTTCTCTTAAAAAGGGTGCAATTGAAAGGCACTTTATTGACTCCCCGAAGTGATGCGTATAAAAAAGAGCTGACGGAGGAGTTCGTCTCAAAAGTGATGCCGTTGTTCCTCGAAAATGAAGTGAGGGCAATCGTGGATCGCGTCTTCCCTTTTGCGGACATTCAAAAGGCCCATGAACATATGGAGGCCAATAGGAACGTAGGTAAAATCATCTTGAAGGTAAATGAATGATCCTTGCAAATGCGTTTTTAGGAACGCCCGTTTTCATTTATTGCAGAAAGAATGAAATGAGGCCAAAGCTAATAAATATGTACAAAGTCAGGAACTATCTAGCGATGCTGACTTAAGGGAGGAATCAGCATGAATGATCTGAATGCATTATTCAGGAAAAGAATAGGCATCAAGGAAGGGGAAAAACTGACGTTTGAAGGATTGGATGATATTCTTGAAAGGATAGCGAAAACAATTCCTTTCGAAAACTTGGCAATTATCTCCTCCAATATCAATGACATCAACAAAGACAATATCATTAATAAAGTGCTTGTAAGAAATGAAGGGGGAGTATGTTATGAATTGAATGCGGCCCTTTATTTTTTCTTGGCTGATAATGATTTTGAAGTGACCTTGTTCCGGGGTGTCATTTACAATCAAGGCTGGACGACAATCGGGAGAACACATGTCGCCATTCTCTTGGATCATGAGGGCCAAACGTATTTAGTCGATACGGGATTTGGAGGGAATTTGCCCTTAAAACCAGTTCCATTGAATGGGGAAACCGTCATTTCCCCAAATGGTGAATTCAGGATAAAAAAGGAAAACACCGAACATGGAAATTATATTCTTGAGTTAAAGCTGAAATATAAAGATCCTGATTGGAAAATAGGCTATGCTTTTGATTCTACCAATCCAGTTGGAAATGTAGCGGAACTGAATGAGGTTCAAACGATCATCAGCGAAGATCCCCAATCGCCATTTAACAAGCATCGATTAATTACGCGCCTGACAAACAGGGGGAACATCACTTTAACCGAGACATCCTTTACACAATGGGTCGATGGGAAAGTGACGAGAGAAGAAATAGATGGTAAGCGATTCAATGAGTTGATGAAACAACATTTCGATAAGTAGCAGAAATAACTGAATGATCAACCGTGCCGACTAAAAGACTGTCGACAACCCTTGCCGGTCTTTTAGTGGGTGCATTCAATAATGGGAACCGGTAGCTTCCTTTTAATATGAATAATGCTAATTTGAAACTTACAAGATGATGGTGAAACAGCAGAGCTAATGCTGATAAAAAAAGATAGATTGATAAAATGAAAGGGGGAAAGAGCATGGAAAGAAACAATCGTTTAGTATTTTCCCGGTCCAACACGACCATGAAACGAAAATTCGATGAAGCAATATCGATTCTGGAATATAGTGTCATGCTGGTGGAACTGTTTGAATTGGAAGAATTCAATAACGTAATCGCCGGTCAGCTAAGACTGATGTTAGGTGAAACGAAACATACAAGAATAAAGAGGGAAAAAGTCACCATAGATCAATCCTTAATAAAGAAAATCAATCCTAACCCGAAATTGTACCCTGTGAAAGATTGCATTCAAATAGGCGTTGACGGTCTTGCGCAACTTCCTGAAGAATTCTTCGACTATACTGAACAGAGAATTGACCTAGTTGCGTGGAGAAACCAAGTCATCTTCAAAAACAGAATGGAAGGAAAACTTCATGAAATGACCATCATCGACTTCATTAAGGAAACGGCTGATAAAATCGGTGGGGCTCAAGTGGATTCAAGGCTTCCATATAAATCTTTGATAGCGGAAGAGCATACCAAAATTTTATTGATGGCCATAACGAAGGGTTTATTCAAGTCCATCGGCAGGGATTATTCACAGCACTCATCAATGAATCTTTCGAGCATCAGAGAGAAGATAGAGCAAACGAAAGCCATTGAATAGGGGAAATATTGGGACAAAAAAAGGTTCCCAAGATATGCGACCAAGCTTAGTAAAATCATTTAGCCTGTTTTTACATTACATAAGCAGTGGTAGGTTAACGGAACGAATAATCGAAAAAAATAATTTCCTGTTCTGAGTGAATAGAAAATAATGCTATTACTTGGTTAGCCAAAAAAGCAAGATGACGTTTAAGCAAAAAAGACGATTTTTCTATTGTAAAATAGGAAATTCGTCTTTTTTTCATATGGATTTTAAGAGAACAAGGTCTGGGCACAATCATAAAAGGGAAAAACTAAACGCATAACAGGCATGCCTGGCTTCATTTTTTCACACGAGTGCACTCCATAATTTTTGCATATTTAATTGGTACGATTGATGTAAATACGTAAGGAGGTTTTAATATGCTGAATGCAAAAACAAAAATGCCAAACGTTTTAGCTTTATTAGCAGCGCTGCTCTTAGTCCTTGGCGCATGTTCCAACAGCGAAAATAAAGACAAGGAACATAAAGGAGAAGGCGAACATAGTGAAATGGACATGAATCATTCTGGCTCAGAAGATGTTCCTGAAGAATTGAAAGCTGCAGAAAATCCAACCTATGAAGTTGGAAGTCAAGTGATTATCGAATCCGCTCATATGGAAAGCATGAAGGGGGCAGAAGCAACAATAGTGGGTGCTTATGATACGACGGCTTACTCTATTTCGTATACACCTACAACCGGAGGGGAAAAAGTCGAAAATCATAAATGGATCATTCAAGAAGAGATAAAAGATGCAGGCGAGAAACCGTATGAATCGGGAGCTGAGGTTATCATAAATGCGTCACATATGAAAGGGATGAATGGTGCGGTAGCTCATATCGAAACGGCAGAAAATACGACAGTGTACATGGTTGATTTCACGCCGACTTCTGGAGGAGAGAAAGTGAAGAATCATAAATGGGTAACGGAAAGTGAATTATCAGCTGTTGAATAATTGGCACCAGCTTAACCGCATTTCCCGCAGGAGTCTCGCGCCTTCCGTTCCATTCCACTATGCGTGAAAACGTAGAATTACTTATAATCACAGTTTTGGTGCATGGATATTGACTGTTTCATTGCACTGCAGGCGGGGCTCGCTTATCCAGAGGAGGTCCGTGATCAGAAGCCTGCGATACGCGCATTTCTCGTAGGAGAATCGCTATTTCCATTTAATCCACTTTAATTTCGATGCTAAGCCTTAACTCGCGAGTAAAAGTGTCAAACTCGCGAGTAAAGTGGTTAAATTCGCGAGTAACGTGCATGTAGCGGCGAGAAACGACCCCAATTGCGTGTGAAAAGCGCGAAGTTTACGAGAAACGGCCTCAAATTTCATGCAAAACCCGAACTCGCGAGTAAAATGGCTAAATTCATGAGTAACTGTACCTTAGACCGTTTCATTGCACTGCAGGGACTCGCTTATCCGGGGTCCGTTAGTCTCCTTGACTTGCGCCTGCGGGGTCACACGTAGACGCACATTTCTAAGCAGGAGTGCGCTCCTTCCATTCCACTGGTACTTGCTTTAGGAGTTTCCCACTTTCAATTCTTTTAATAAAATTCTGGGAATTCATCAATGGTGTATGGATGGTTACTTTTAATATCTGGTAATATAGAATTATCAGTTTTTTTAAAAATTATGGATGTGGTGGTGAGGGCATGGGAACGGGGTTAGTGATAAGGCCTTTCATGGAAAAGGATATTGCAGCGCTGAACGATTATTGTTTACCTATGGAGCAAGCAATTTATACTTCGCTGCCTTTGAAAGTCATTGAAGACTTCAGGAGGGATAAGCATAATCTTCCGATGATGATAGTATTTAACGCTGATTTAGTAGGCTGTTTAGCGCTATATACCGATAAGGCAGGAAATCAATATACACATAATGAGAACGCCATTCTACTTAAATCATTCTCCTTGGATTCACGTCATCAAAAAATGGGGTTAGCTTTTAAAGCTTTAAAAGTCTTGCCTGATATGATTAAACGAAATCATCCTGATAAAGATGAGGTAATTCTGACCGTGCATCATACGAACATTCCAGCGATCAATTTATATAAAAAGGCTGGATTCGTTGATAAGGGATACAGATTTAAAGGGCAAGACGGGGAAGAGTTAGTTTTCCATTTAGCTTTAGGTTAAGGAAACTTTAGATAGTATCCGGTATATAGGTGTGAGGATCCAAGCGTGACACCAATAACCGCCGGAAAAATTAAGGTGCATCATCTTGAGAAGTGGAGTGTGTGAGCAAATGAAACACTTCGGGGAGAGTATGATAACGCTTAGAAAAAATAAGAGAAAGAGCGAGTTAGGTAAGCTACAACTGGTTAAAAGCTTGTGGCAAATCAAATCAGAATTCATCGAATCAACAAGTAATAATGCCTAGGTCAACTTTACTTGTTGGGTTGACACTATAAGTGTCGATGATATAATTTGTTATAGGAATGTTAGTATGGATGGAAGGTAGGCTTATTATAATGAAACCACTTCAGCACGAAAGTGTAATTCCTCTTTATCACCAATTAATGGAGAGGCTGAAAGGTTCCATTGAAAAAGGGAAATGGACGCATGGCGACAAAATCCCATCTGAAAATCAATTAATGGACCAATTCGGTGTGAGCCGAAACACAGCAAAAAAAGCAATCGAAGAGCTAGTACAGGAAGGCATCCTTTACCGAATCCAAGGAAAAGGTACCTTTGTGGCAAAACCAAAATTGCAACAGTCATTGATGGGGTTTTACAGCTTTAGCAAGGTATTAAAAGAAAAAGGAATGAATCCTAAAGATATCATTCTAAAAATAGAGGAAGTTAAATCAACGGCAAAAATTAGGGAAGCGCTGCTGCTTGAAGAAGATGATAATGTCATTGAAATGAAACGCCTTCGTTGTGCCGACGATGAACCGTATATTCTGGAGTCATCTTTCATCCCGAAAAGCGTGATTTCAGATGCGGAGCAACTTAAAAAAGTTGGCGAAATTTCATTATATGATTTATTTTCACAACAATTTAATATTATAGTAACCAGAGCAAAAGAGGCATTTGAACCTGTGCTCATTCGTGCTGAAGAAAGTGAGTATCTTCAAACGGAAGAAGGTCGTCCAGCGCTGTTGCTTGAACGAACAGCCTATGATATCAGTGGAATGCCTGTTGAATTTTGCATATCCATTGTACGAGGCGATCGTTGCCGCTTTTACACGGAACTAACATAAAGTTTGAATCACTCATGGCAATGTGTCTATGAGTTTTTTTATTTCAACTCTTGCTAAACAACTGCTATCATGGAAAAAAAAAATCATTGTGTATTTTTTTTATATTTAAGTTGTTGGGTTGACAGGTTAATGGATGGGGTGTATATTTACTTTAGTCATAATTTTCTGTCAAATAAATTCATTGTCGACAGTGTTTTTGAATTCTTTTTTTAATCTATCTTGTACCTACAACCCATTCTCTTTTAAACGAAAAAGAGTATGCTTTGGAACAGAATAAAACCACTCTTAAAACATTAAAAATATTCAAAAAGTTTTTCTTATAAAGAATAAAAATTTTTGTTATCCTTTATAAGAAAGCGCTTAACTACATAATTAAGAGGTGTTTTATTAGTGATCAGATTAAAGGATATTGCTGAACGTGTAGGTGTTTCTATTTCTACTGTTTCGAGAGTAATACAAAATGATCAGACTCGTAATGTTAACAAGGAAACAAAAGAAAAAATTTGGGAGGTTGTTAAGGAGTTAGGGTATATACCAAATCAGCATGCTCGAAATTTAGTTGCCAACAAGCAAGAGAAGAATAACATAAGAACAATGAAAATTGGATGGGTAGCCAATCCAAAACAAGCGGAAGTTAACCCTTACTTTGCAAATATTTATACAGGTATTCGTGATGTATTACTAGAAAATGATTACAACTTAATTAGTATTACCAGAGATGAACTTGAAAACGAGACGCTACTTCTTAAGATTATACATGATTCGGGGATAGAAGGACTGCTTCTTATCGATAAGATTAATGACAGCATTATCGAATATATTCAACAAAATATACCTATAGTAGGTTTGGACTTTTATTATACGGATAAAAATATAGCGATTGTCGACTACAATCGCGAGGAAGCCATTAAAATGGTGGTTCAGTACTTAATTAGTCAAGGTCACCAGGAAATAGGTTTTATTGGTGGAGGTGTTAATCAATCTTTTGAAGATTTGTATGCTGAACATCGTTTTAAAGGTTTTCAATATGCCATGGAAGAAGCCGGGCTTGCCATCCAATCTGAATGGGTAATCAATACACAGTGGAAAATGGAAAATAGCTTTGAGAAAATGAAAAGTTTGCTTAAAAGAAAACCATTACATGTCCCAACAGCAATGGTTTGTGCGAGTGACTTGATGGCCATCCCTGCGATGAGAGCTGTCAGAGAAAATAAACTTAGAATTCCAGAGGATATCGCCTTCTTTGGAGTTGATAATATTGAAATGGGTAAATATTCGTCGCCACAGCTTTCGACGGTAGAAATTCCTAAATATGAAATGGGAAGAATAGCAGCTAAAACTATCATGGAAATGGTAGAAGCGAAGATTAAGCTTCCGATGAAGATCATATTGCCATTTGAATTAGTCCTTCGGGAATCATCTAATATAAAACGAACCTAAGCGGTTCTTTTTTTAAAAATTGTTGGAAAACGTTTGGAGTAAAATAGGAAAACGGAGGCTAGGTGGGTAAAACATGAAACAAATGACAGCAATTATTATCGGAGCAGGTGACAGAGGGGTAAGAGCATATGCACCATATGCCCTGGATTATCCTAATGAATTAAAAATCACAGGTGTGGCAGAGCCATATAAAGAAAGAAGAATTAAATTTCAACAAGAACATAATATTTCTAACGAAAATTGTTATGAGTCGTGGGAAGATGTTTTCAATCTAGAAAGAAAAATTGCAGATATTGCTATTATATGTACACTTGATCGCAATCACTTTAAACCGACCATGAAAGCACTGGAACTGGGCTATCATGTTCTGCTGGAAAAGCCTATGTCCCCGGATCCAATGGAATGCATAGCGATGGAACAAGCAGCCCAAAAGTATAATCGACATCTTACAATATGTCATGTATTGAGGTATACAGAATTTTGGGCAACGATTAAAAAGGTTATTTCCTCAGGGGAAATTGGTGAGGTAGTATCGCTGCAATTAAATGAAAATGTAGAAGTCATGCATATGTCGCATAGCTTTGTACGTGGTAATTGGAATAATAAAGAAAGAACAAGTCCGATGATTTTGCAAAAGTCATGTCATGATATGGATATTATTTCATTTGTGATAGGCAAGGAATGTAAACGAGTTAGTTCATATGGTTCGCTTATGCATTTTAAGGAAGACAATGCACCAACTGGCGCGCCGAACAGATGTTTAGATGGCTGTCCTGCTGAACATGAATGTCCATATCATGCTGGAAGGTATTATCTTGGTGAAGGAAAAGGATGGGCAAGGAAATTTACAGAAGATTATACGAATGAGGGAATCATAAAAGCATTGAATGAAACTCCATATGGAAAATGCGTATATCGCTCAGATAATAATGTAGTGGATCATCAAGTTGTAAATATGGAATTCGAGGATGGAGCAACAGCGACGTTTAGTATGTGCGGATTTACAAGGGAGCAAACACGTATTGTTCAAATAATGGGAACAAAAGGAGAAATACGTGGAAATATGGAGGAAAATAGTATTTCGATCTTTAATTTTCTCACTAAGCATGAAACGGTAATAAAATTTGATATTCCCATTGGTGGACATGGTGGTGGAGATAAAAGCATCATTAGGACATTCTTGAGAGAAATTCAATACGGAAATGAACAAGATAGTGTTTCTTCCGCCCTTGCTTCCGTAAGAAGTCACCTAATGGCATTTGCTGCTGAAGAGTCAAGGTTAAAACAGGGACAATCCATTAATATTGATGAATATTATAACCGTTTAAAAGAAAAACCTAGAGGTTAGTAGTTTCACTATATTAAAAGAAAAGTACCATCCCACATTTTCCAAAGAGTCAAAATAAAGAAAGTTTGTTCACCTTCTGGTTTAATTTCGCGAGACGATTTTTATTTAGTAGAGGCGGTAAGCCCTAAACAAATCAGCATTTGTCCGTATTTCTTCTTTATGTAATAGTGAAAGTTTTAATGGATGAATTAAATGTAAGGGCTATCATAAAGGCTTTGTCATAGCACCATTCATGTTTTAGGAGTATTTTGTTAGAAATCTACTAAAATTCAGAAAGAAGGTAACATGATGAAAAAATGGCTACTACTGCTTTTAACCGTAATTCTAGGATTAATAGGATTAGCCGGATGTAGTAATGATGACACCGCTTCAGGGGACGGAAAGGTTGAAATTACTTATGGATTTTGGGATAAGAAGCAAGTCGCCGCAATAGATGAAGTTATCAAATTATTCAACGAGAAATATCCGGACATTAAAGTGAAAACGGAGATTACTCCTTATGGCCAGTACTTTCAAAAACTCGAAACTGCTGCAACTGGCGCTGCGTTACCCGATGTTATGTGGATGAATGGTGCCCATGTTCAACAATATGCTGAGGGAAAGGTAATCCTTCCACTTACTGACCTTGCAAAAAAAGATAACTATAGCTTAGATAATTACCCGAAATCTTTAACTGATCTTTATACTGTTAAAGGAGAAATATTTGGTATTCCAAAAGACTTTGATACAACAGGCTTATGGTATAACAAAAAAATCTTTGATGAAGCAGGTGTGCCATATCCAGATGACAGTTGGGATTGGAATAAATTAAAGGAAGTCGCGAAAAAGCTGACAGATAAAGATAAAGACATTTGGGGCTTTGCTGCCACTATGGGCAATCAAGGTGGTTATTATGACCTCATTTGGCAAAATGGCGGTTATATTATTTCTGACGATGGCAAGTCCGCAGGATTTGATCAACCGGAGGCCATCGAGGCATTAAACTATAATATTAGTTTCATTAAAGAAGGATTATCACCAACGCAAGCTCAAATGACTGAAACGGCCGTTTCTGAATTATTTTCTTCAGGAAAAGTAGCGATGATGTTTGATGGTCCTTGGATGGTACAAGAGTACAAGAATAATCCTGATATAAATGTTGCTGTAGTACCAAAAGGAAAACAGCGCGCGGTTTCTATTCATGGGCTAGCCAATGTAATTGCGGCTAACACAAAGCATAAAGATGCTGCATGGAAATTTGTCCAGTTCCTAGGTTCTAAAGAAGCGGCAGAGATATTTGCGAAAACAGGGACGGTTATACCAGCTTATAATGATACACAAGATGCTTGGGTACAAGCCGTTCCAACTATAAATCTTCAAGCCTTTATTGATGGTGTCGATTATTCTGTTCCACTGCCTAATGAGAAAAGAACAGGAGAAATTTGGCAGTATGAAACGGACGTACTCAAAAAGGTTTGGAGTGAAGAAGAAAGTATAGAAGACGGTGTAAAAGAGTTAACAGAGAAGGCAAATGAGGCACTATCCAAGAAATAGAAAAAAAGAAGAAGAGAAGATGATTCTTCTCTTCTTTCCTTAAAAGGAGTGAATACATTGAAGGAACATCCTCTCCAGATAAAAATGAATACGAATACAAAACTTAAGGTTTCTAACTTAACGAAGACAAGAAAAAGTTCAGACTTCTTTTGGGCTTATCTTATGATTGCTCCTACCATGTTAGGTTTATTCATTTTTTACCTTTGGCCTATCTTTCAGACCTTTTACTTTAGTTTTACCGAATGGGGAGCATTTGGTCAATTCGAGTGGACGGGATTAGATAACTATAAGAGGATGCTCGAGGATACTAATCTGTTAAAATCGTTTAAAAATACGGGGATTTATATTATTTTTACTGTCCCAATTGGGATTATCTTATCTATTCTAATAGCGGTACTCCTTAACCAAAAAATTAAAGGGAAATCCGTTTATCGCACATTATATTTCCTACCCGTAATTACTATGCCTGCTGCCATCGCAATGGTGTGGAAATGGCTTTATAATTCCGATTACGGACTGCTGAACTATATTTTATCTCTATTTGGAATCAAGGGTCCACAGTGGGTAAGTGATCCGAAAATTGCCTTATATTCAATTATTGTGGTAGCTATCTGGAGTGGGATTGGTTATAACATGGTCATTTTCCTTTCCGGACTACAAGGAATTCCGAAGTCTTATTATGAAGCAGCGGAAATCGATGGTGCAGGTCCAATCAGTGTGTTCTTTAAAATTACGCTGCCACTGCTCTCCCCTGTCATTTTCTTTGTAAGCATCACTTCTCTAATAGGAGCTTTTCAGGTGTTTGATTTAATTTTCATGATGATTGGAAAAAGTAGTACAGCCTTGGAAAGTACTCAATCGGTTGTTTATTTATTCTATCAGCACGCTTTCGTTTTAAACGATAAAGGGTATGCAGCAGCAATCGCTGTTCTATTATTAGTAGTCATCCTGATTATCACTGCAATCCAAATGGTCTTACAGAAAAAATGGGTTCACTATGACTAAAGGGGGTAGAGGCATTGGAAAAAACGAGACAGCTTGTGAAAAGTAAAACATTCCTTATCCATTTCGTTCTTATTGTGGGATCTGTAGCAATGGTTATGCCTTTTTTATGGATGATCTTAACCTCCTTAAAAACGTATGCTGAGTCCATTCATGTTCCGCCTGTTATATTTCCGAAGGACTTACAATGGGGGAACTTTATAGAGGTTTTTGGACTTCTGCCTTTTTTTAAATTTATGTTTAATACATTTATTATTACGGTCGTACGGACTGCAGGACAGTTATTTTTGTGTTCGTTAGCCGCCTATGCATTCGCTAGGATTGAATTTCCAGGCAGGAATATCCTATTTTTGTTAGCTTTATCCGTTTTAATGGTACCAGGACAAGTGTTTTTGCTCCCGCAATATATGATTATGGTGAAACTTGGCTGGTTGAATACATTACAGGCAGTAATAGTCCCTGGAATGTTTAGTGCATTCGGTACGTTCCTGCTAAGGCAATTCTTTATGGGGCTTCCAAAAGAACTAGAAGAGGCAGCAAGACTCGATGGCTGTAACCATTTCCAAATTTACTGGAAAGTCATGCTTCCTCTCGCCAAACCTGGTTTAATTGCATTGGGTATTTTCACTACTCTTTGGAGCTGGAATGAATTGATGTGGCCAATGATTGTGAACAGTTCTCCTGAATCGATGACACTTTCTGTTGGATTGTCATCCCTTCAAGGTCAGTATTTAACGAACTATCCGGTACTTATGGCAGGCTCCTTTTTAGCGATACTGTCCATGCTTGTTTTATTTATCATCTTGCAAAAACAATTTATTGAAGGAATTGCAGTAACAGGAGGAAAATAATATATACCAGATTGAATAAGGCTAAATTTTACATCAAATCAATAATATAAAACCTCGATATGTTGGGTTGACCCTACAAGTTCTATTGGTATAATATAAATATAAAATGTAAGCATTGTTTTGAAATGGCTTATTATAGATAACCATTATACTGAGCTACCACATTAAAAACTCATAGTAATTGACTATGAGTTTTTAAAAAGAATAACTTGTACCAACAACCCATCTCCGCTGAAGCAGTATAAAAAGGCTGAGAGAAAAGTACCATTTTCTTTGGAGGTAGTAACAAGTATAAGAAATGATGTGAATAGCTTGTTGACATAGTAGAAAACGGGTGGGGATTTAGAGGTGAGGAAAATGAAAAAGGCAATTGGCATTGACATCGGAGGGACTAAAATTGCAGCAGGGATCATTACCGAATCGGGAGAATTGCTAAAGCGTGAAGATGTAAAAAGTGATCCTTCTGACCGGGAAAATATGTTTGCTAGAGTGTTAGAAGCGGTAGAACAAGTTCTTAAAAAATCATCTTTTTCCTTAGCCGACATAGAAGGTATCGGTGTGGGGGTGCCAGGCAAAGTAGATCGTGAGAATGGCATCGCTATTTTTCAAAATAATTTACCTTGGGAACAGTTCCCCATCACCGCTCGTTTACGGGAGCAATTCGGTCTCGAACAGATTCAAATTGACAATGATGTCTATATGGCTGCATTTGCCGAGTGGAAGGCAGCTCAGGTAAAGCGGAGTGAGACATTTGT
The DNA here is from genome assembly GCF_001439925.1 of Peribacillus muralis. Lineage (GTDB taxonomy): Bacteria > Bacillota > Bacilli > Bacillales > DSM-1321 > Peribacillus > Peribacillus muralis. The sequence goes on along the minus strand of NZ_LMBV01000018.1, from coordinate 46,722 downwards.
CTATGTGACTATCAGTACCGGAATCTCCTGTTCCATCATTCAAAATGGTTCATTTTTTAGGGGTGCTGGATTCGCCGGGGAACTAGGGTTAATACCGGTACTCTCGAAGACAGACAATAAGGGAAATAAGCGATTGGAAAAAGTGGCTGCTGGACCGGCCATTGAAAAGTTGGCAGAAAAGGAATTGCAAGTTGAACAAATTTCCACTAAAGAAGTCTTTGCAGGCTATGCAAAGGGGACATGTGAATATCTACCATTCATTGAAGAAGTGACAGACAACTTAGCTCAGGGACTTTATACAATTTCCTGTTTATTGGATCCACATAAAATGGTTTTCGGCGGCAGTGTCATCGTAAACAACCCTTTTCTGCTTGAGTTACTGAAAGAAAAGCTACAAAGCTACCAATTACCTGAACAACAACATATTTTAGGTCAAATGAGTATTAGCAGATTGAGGCAAGATAATGGCGTCGTTGGTGCAGGATTGCGAGTATTCGAGAGGTTATAAAAAAGGAGAAGTGTTGGAGATGTTTAAACTGGATAAAGAAAAATTAGTATCGTTAGGTGCATCGATTACAACTGAGGAAATCAAGCAACAACCTGCTTTATGGGATGAAACCTATTTATTGTATACAAAAAAACAAGAGGAGATTCAAGCATTTTTGCAAAAACTGTCTAAGCAACATGAACGAATACGTGTCATTTTTACTGGTGCTGGAACTTCTGCCTATGTCGGTGAGACGGTCTTACCATATTTAAAAGGGGTAGTTGATGAAAAAAAGTGGGAATTACTGAGTGTCCCGACTACCAATTTGGTGTCAAACCCCTATGAATTTTTAAAAGCAGATTTCCCAACCTTGCTGGTTTCATTTGCTCGAAGCGGCAATAGTCCCGAAAGTGTGGCTGCTGTAGAATTAGCTGAACAAATCGTAACAAATTTCTATCAATTAACGATTACTTGTGCAAATGATGGCGAGTTAGCGCTAAGGGCAAAAGGTGATGAACAAAATCTTTTGTTGTTGATGCCTGAAAGAGCCAATGATCAAGGATTTGCCATGACCGGAAGCTACTCATGCATGACATTAACAACATTACTCGTATTTGATCCGCTGCCATTGGCGGAAAAAGGGTCGATTATCCAAACGATTGGTCAAATGGGTGAAAGTGTTATTCGTAGAGAAGATGATATCCAAAAAATAATTGATTGCGATTTTGACCGCATCATTTACCTAGGTTCAGGAAGTTTAGAAGGCTTAGCGAGAGAATCGCAGTTAAAAGTACTAGAGCTAACAGCGGGAAAAATTGTAACCGCATTTGATTCGCCATTAGGATTCCGACACGGGCCTAAAGCGTTTGTCAATGAAAGAACGGTGGTTTTTGTATTTGTTTCTAATCACCCTTATACACGTCAATATGATTTGGATATATTAAATGAATTGCAGCGAGATAACATTGCCAACTATATTTGTGCAATTGAAGTTGATGGGGACACGAGCTTTGTAGGCAACACGTTTTTATTTGGCAGAGATGCTCAATCCGTTCCGGATGTTTACCTGGCATTACCTTTTGTCATGATTGGACAAACTGTCTCACTACTAGCTTCCGTAAAAGTCAGGAATACACCGGATACACCTTCACCGACAGGGACGGTTAACCGTGTAGTAAAAGGCGTAACCTTATACGAATATACGTAAATAGGGACTGGAACGGTTAGTAGTTTTATAGAATTAGTAAATAAATAAGTGTTTTCTTCTGGAAAAGGTGGTAGATGCTGATTTTCTGCAGTTTCCCACCAATTCTATCAAATTGAACACTATTAGCAGGTGCAGTACTTGCCAATTAAAAGGTTCTTGCAGGGATGTAAGACCTCAACCTCATTGCTGAATCATTGGGTCCACTTTCTAAAAAAAGTACAGAATTTTCAATCTGCAGTTTCTACCTAAATAACAACCAGAAAGAGTGATTACGATGATTTTAGCTGTAACAATGAATCCATCAGTTGATATATCTTATCCGATTGATCGATTCAAGCTTGATGATATCAACCGTGTAGAAACGGTACGTAAAACGGCTGGTGGAAAGGGCTTGAATGTTGCCCGAGTAATCGCACAAATGGAAGAAGAGGTCTTGTCTACAGGTGTGTTAGGTGGAACTATTGGCAATTACATTGTTCAGCAATTGAATAAAAGTAAAATTCCCAATGACTTTTTGAGAATCGAAAAGGAATCAAGAAATTGTATCGCCATTCTTCATGAGGGAATGCAAACCGAAATTTTAGAATCTGGTCCCACATTATCCGAAAAAGAAGGAGCGGATTTTTTAGAAAAATTTGAATGCTTGCTTAAAAACGCATCAATTGTAACGATTTCAGGAAGTTTACCGCAAGGCTTACCGACTCACTTTTACCGTGAGATGGTTGAAATAAGTCGTAATAAGGGAAAGCCCGTGATTGTCGATTCATCAGGAGAATCGTTAAAACAAGTCTTGATGCATGAGAAAAAACCATTTGCCATCAAGCCGAATACTGCTGAATTGTCACAGCTGTTAGGCTTTGAAGTGGAAGCAGGAATCATCGATTTGAAACGAAAATTAAACCATAAGATTTTTCAGGGGGTTGAATGGATTGTCGTGTCCATGGGTGGTAATGGTGCCTTTGTCAGGCATTGGGACGATTATTATCAAGTTACGATTCCAGAAATAGATGTGGTCAATCCTGTGGGGTCCGGAGATGCAACCGTTGCTGGGTTAGCTGTGGCATTGAACCGAAATCAAACGGTGGAGTCCGTACTGAAAACGGCTATGACCACAGGCATGCTAAATGCCATGGAAGAGGGTACCGGTTATATTAATCTAAACAAATTTAAACAGTACTTTGATTTTGTAAAAGTTGAAAAAATAGATTGATAGAGGAGAATACCGATGTTAGAACTAACCAAAAATAAATTGGAAGCTCTTAAACGTTTGTCCGATGAAAATGGTGTGATTGGAGCATTAGCCATTGATCAACGTGGTTCATTGAAAAAAATGATTGCGTCTGGCGATGCAAGTCATGTGGGAGATGAAGGTATCATCCGTTTCAAAAAATTGGTTTCTGAGGAATTAACACCGCTTGCAACAGCTATTCTTTTGGACCCAGAATATGGTCTGCAGGCAGCAAAGGTCCGTGACAAGAATGCCGGTTTATTAGTAGCCTATGAAAAAACTGGTTACGATGCGTCAGATGTGGGCCGTTTACCTGATTTATTACCGGAATGGTCAGTGAAACGGTTGAAAGAAGCCGGCGCAGATGCTATCAAATTCTTACTATATTATGATGTCGATGAAGAAGAAAGAATTAATAACTCTAAGCATGTCTATATGGAACGTGTTGGATCGGAGTGTGCGGCTGAAGATCTTCCGTTTTTCCTGGAAATTATCTCGTATGATGCTAAAAACGATGATGCGAAAAGTAAAGAGTACGCAAAAGTGAAACCGATTAAAGTGATTGGGGCCATGAGGGAGTTCTCCAAACCTCAATACCAAGTCGATGTGTTGAAAGTTGAAGTTCCGGTAGATATGAACTTTGTGGAAGGGTATACGGAAGGTGAACCTGTTTACAGTAAAGAAGAAGCTGCCTTCCTTTTCAAAGAACAAAGTGAAGCAACAGAACTGCCGTTTATCTTCTTGAGTGCCGGAGTAAGTGCAAAGCTATTCCAAGAAACACTGAAATTTGCGAAAGAATCCGGTTCTACCTTTAACGGTGTGTTATGTGGCCGGGCAACCTGGAAAGATGGTGTGGCACCTTTTGCTATAGATGGAGAACAAGCAGGACGTGTCTGGTTACAAGATACAGGTAAAAGAAATATTGAACAACTGAATGTCGTATTAAAAAAGACAGCCGAATCCTGGTTTGGGAAAATAAAATAAAGGTTCAATTTCATTAAGACAGAAATTACAGAGAAAAAAAGTGATTATTTCAGTTTCGAAATTATATTTAGTATAAGTTCGAGGGTGAGTATGGTGGGGGTTAATATTACAATCAATATTTCATGTGAAAAAACTCTGGAGAATAATAGATTCTCCAGAGTTTTTTCACATGATGTTAAGTGTCGTTTTTACTTTAATGAAATTGAACACTAATCCTTGATTTATAGAGATATCTTCATGTTCAGTAAAACCTTCGGCAATCAGGCTCTCAAAAATTAACGTGTACCCACATGCCCTTTTCCTATACAAAAATATATAAAAGTTAATGAAAACTTTACTTTTATTTACATACTTCTCGTATTGCTGTCAATGTTCAGTAATACACGTTTGTTATAATCTTTTAAAAGTGAAATAGGTTTTGGATAGGTGTCTTCTATAAATCTTATATATACAGAAGAATATATGGTAGGAGTGAACAACATGGAGCAATCTATAAATCTAAATGAGCATATATTTACCGATAAAGATAGATATGTAATCATTACGAATGCTTATCCACATGAAAAGCAGTTATACCGGAATGGGTTCATCCATCGAAGAGTCAAGGCATATATGGAAGAGGGCTTGAAGGTCGATGTCTTTGTTTTACATCCTACCTATAAAAAGGCGGAAAGATATACGTATGAAGAGGTGCCTGTTTATCGAGGAACTGAACAGCACTTGCGCATTTTTTTGGATCATAAAGTGCATAAAAAAGCGCTCATTCATTTTGTGAATCCCCAAATGGTACAAGCGATAAAAGAAACAAACACAGACTTGCCAATTATTACTTGGATACATGGTTTTGAAACGGAATCTTGGCATAGAAGATGGTTTAATTTTCTTGAAAGTCCTGAAAGCTTACGGAAGATACTTGAAATGGCGGACGACTATTATGAAGAACAACTTTCTTTCATGAATTGGTTTTATCAAACGAATGAATTGGATACAACTTTTGTTCATATTTCTAAATGGTTCAAAGAACATATAGCCGAATGCGACGCGAGAACAGAATCAAAAAATGCAGTTATCATTCCCAATGTAATAGATGACAATCTGTTTACCTTTATAGAAAAGCCAGTGGAAATGAGGACAAAAGTACTTTCGATCAGACCTTATGCTTCTCGAAAATATGCCAATGATTTATCGGTGAAGGCGGTGCTGGAACTTTCAAAAAGACCGTACTTCAATAAATTGGAGTTTGCTTTTTATGGTGATGGAAAGTTATTCGATCAAACCGTTGAGCCAATCCGTAATTTTGAGAATGTAACCATTCATAAAGGCTTCCTATCTCAAGAACAAATCGCTGCATTACATAAGGAGTATGGTATTTTCCTTTGCCCAACCCGTTTGGACTCACAAGGGGTTTCCATGTGTGAGGCCATGTCCAGTGGACTAGTGCCGATTTCCACAAATATTACCGCAATCCCGGAATTTGTGGAACATGATGTTTCTGGCCTTCTTGCAAAACCTGAATCACCTATTGAAATTGCCGATGCAATAGAACGCTTATATTATAATTCGGACGTATTCTTAAGAGTGTCAAAACAGGCATCGCAGTCGATTCGCGACAAATGTGCCGTAGATGTTGTCATTAAAAGAGAATTAGAGCTTATCGTAGGTTAATGGAGGGGAGTTTTTTCAATATGGACGAACGAAATGTTTATTGGAAAACGATGTATGATGAACTAGAAATACAAATGAAAAACATGATGTCCATGACATTGGAGCTTATCGAGAGCAATGATACTGAAAAACAAAACCTTATTGAGAGCGTTACAAAAGAAAATACGATGTTGCGAGAAGCATTGGAAAAAAGTAAGTTTGCCGAAAAAGAGAACAGTAAGCTGATCAAAGAGATCCGCAGACTTAAGGTACTGGAGCACAAATTTAACGTTACATATATGGGGAAGTTCACATTGAAATACCTTGAACTTAAATCATCTATGAAAGAACAGATTAAAAAATAGACATTCATATCACATTTCAGTCATTGGAGTGAAAACTTTGAGTTCACATGAATTAGTGCATAACAGAAAAATGAAAGTACTTCTATTTGGCTTTATTGACATGAATTCAATGGATGGTTCTGCCGTATTTTTATCTTCCTTAGCTTCTACTTTTGCGTTAGATTCTAATATCGAGGTTGATTTACTTTTAGCTTGCCCAGTCAAGCGCACTATCTTAATACAACCGCTTGAAAAGTTTGACAACATCAAGATTATTAATCCTTTTGTTGATCCTTTTTTTTATGCGACCGAAGAAGAATGGGTGAAAAGGGGTGTCATTGATTTTGATATAGCCCAAATGCTCATTTCTCATTATTGGAGTCAAAAGGAATATGATTGGTTATTTGTAAGAAGCATCGAGACTGTTGAAAAAATAGTCAAGCATAAGCATATCATAGAGAATACATTAGTTTATGCGACAGGACTGACTCACATCGGTCAGAATGTTAATGAAGAAAAATATGAGAGCATCAAAAATATATATGAACAGTGTGCGTATTTCTTATGTCAAACAGAAGAGATGTGCGAATTTGTCATTGAAATTCTAAATTTGGATAAAGAAAAAAACAAAGTTTCCCTGCTTACCCCGATGATACCGAACATCGAATCAGCGGAAGGGCAGATTCGGTTAAACAACAAACTTGTATATACCGGAAAATTCGACCCTGATTGGAAGACTATCCCGATCATAACCGCTTTTAAAGAATTAAAACGTGAGATTCCGAATCTATCACTCGATGTAGCGGGGGATAAATTCAAATGGGTTAAGGATGGATCTCAGTTTAAGGAGGAAGCGAAATATCTCCTGGAAAATACAGACGGACTTTCATGGTACGGGGCATTGACCAGGGAGAATGCTCAACAATTAATCGTGAACAGTGACATCGGGATCACTTGGAGAAGTGAGGAAATGGACAGCAGTCTGGAGCTGTCTACGAAGCTGTTGGAATACGGAATGTTAAGGAAGGCCGTTATCATGAATCCAACCCAAATGCATGTAAAGATCTTTGGAGAAGATTACCCTTTATATGCTGTTACAGAGAAGGATTTCCGTAGCGCAGTCAAATTGGCACTATGTAATCAGGATATATATGAGTTTGCCGCTCAACGAATGTATCAAGTTAGCAGGCAGTTTTTATTTTCCGAAACATTAAAGAAACTGCAAGGGCTATTATGGAGTAGACGTATTTCAGATTATTTAGATAAAAGTGAAAATGTGTATTATATGGATGAAGCTGACTTAAAAGAACTGAATAAGCATGTATCAACATCGAAGGTAAAGAAATTGGCAGCTAAAATCGAGCTTGAAGAAGTTTTTACCTATATTTTCAGTAACATGCCTGAGGAATTAACGAAGGTAGAAAAACTAGTGAAACTGTCTGGTTATGGCCGAATCATTCAAGCTGAACAAGCAGGATGTTTTACCTTCCTCCAAGTTCATAAAAGTGATGAAAGCTTTGAGCAAAATATTCAAAATAACCTGCCGTATTTAAAAATTATCGGATTTAAAACCAATAGCAGTCCGAAATTAAGACCAAAAGATATCGAAATTCCATTGAAGGAACGGATAATAGTCGATAATAAAAACAATGAAATAAAAGGGAAAAATAAAGAATTGATTAAAGAAGTAAAGCAATTAAAAAAACTGAATGCAGTTCAACTTAAACAAATGAACAAGATGGAAAAACAAAATCTATCTCTTGAACGTAAATACGATTCACTTTCGAAGTCAAAAATGGGTAAGATGACATTCAAGTATTGGGATTTAAGGAAAAGGCTTAACTTTTAATAAGATGGTAAGCCTGCAAAAAAAATAATAGACATTGCGGAAAAAATAGTAAAGCAATGTGGCTGAGTGTAACTACTAAAATCAAAATTATTCTTTTCGGATGATTGCTATATTGGTCAACTAAAAGCTCCTGAAATCAATTATCGTACAGGGGCTTTTGTCATTTGTTTCGAGAAATGGAGTAGCAAAATGCACTGAAAACATTTAGAATTCAACACTCACTTAGCGCGAAAAAGTCAAATGCCAATGAATTCTCAGAACTTCTATTACTGAATTAAGCGTGATAATCATAATATTGAATTAATGAAGCTGCTACAGTATCATTGAATATTATAATATTCTGAAAAGGAGGAGGTGAATAGACGATGGAGGAGAAAGAGTTTAAAGCGATCCAAGATGAGTATCCCGACGAATTTGCCTGGTGCTATGGATGTGGTAGATTAAATGAAAAGGGCCATCATTTTCGGACAGGCTGGCATGGCGAGAATACTAGGACGATATATAGACCGCTTCCGGAACATATGGCCATCCCCGGATTTGTCTATGGCGGCTTGATCGCTTCGCTAATTGACTGTCATGGAACTGGTTCGGCTGCGTTGGCCTTGCATCGAAAAAACGGGCATGAAGTAGGGGACGGGACGGAGCCTCCAAGGTTTGTCACTGCTTCATTAAATGTGGAATTCGTAAAGCCAACCCCGAAAGATGTGGCATTAATGGCCGTTGGCACAATTCATGAGATTCATCCTAAAAAATGGAGAATTGAGACAGAAGTATTTGCTAATGATACAGTTTGCGCTCGCGGAGAGGTTGTCGCAGTCTTAATGCCAAGCACTTTTATTAGTAAAGGTTAACGTAATGATGAATGTTGGAAACAAAATAAGTAAGCGCTTACTTTATATGCAGTATAACTTATTAATAGAAATCGGACCGTCCAACTTTTTGGACGGTTTTTTAGTGTATGTAAGTGTTCATTTCATACAAGTTAGGGCATATATGTTACCTGTTACCGAAAATCATAAACTAACTTTTCGATTTCTCAATATACTTAAACTACAAGCTAAAGGGAGGCCGCACATATGAAAATTCAGGTAGAGATCGATGAGGAGGTCAAGGCGATAGAAGTGCTAATTCGCAACCATACTTGGAATGAGGAAGTGGAGCAGCTGATGGAGCGCTTAAAAGAAAGGAAAAGGCCATACTTTGTTGGACGGAAGGCAGACATGCAGCATGTTTTCCGGGCAGAGGAAATAATCTGTTTGTTCACCGAACAAGAATCCATAATGGTACGAACGAAACAGGGGACGTTCGAAATGAAAGAAAGATTATACGAGCTTGAAAGGGATCTTCCTGGTAATCAGTTTGTGAGATTGTCCAAGTCGGTGATCGCCAACCTTGATGAGTTAAGCAAATTTGAAGCATCTTTCAACGGGACATTATGTGTATATTTCCGGTCAGGGGAGAAGGAATACGTTTCCCGGCATTATGTTCAAGGAATCAAGAAAGCATTTCAATGGAAAAGGAAGGGATTATGATGAAAACACTATTATTCAGTAGCTTTGTCGGAATTTGCTTTGGAGCGCTCGTCATGGTGTTGACGTGTTTTGGGGTCATCGGTTTTGGTGAGATTACAGCATTGGACAGTGAGATGTTCGTGAAAAATGCGATAGGCTGCCTATTATGTGGCTGGTTTTTCAGCACGGCAACCATCTTATTCGAAATTGAAAAATGGAGCTTATTATTTCAGACCACCATGCACTTCCTAACTGTCAGCATCCTCTACTTTCTACTATCTTTCTTCGTTGGCTGGATCTCATTCAGCATGAAAGGATTAGTGACTGGTATATTGATTTTCATCCCTTTCTATGTGACCATTTGGACAATTTTCTATCTCTACTTTCGCTTTCAAATGAAAATATTGAATGATGGACTTGATAAGAGAAGGAATTGAGGAATGGCTGAGAGAAGAAGTGAAAATACGGATGTGTTAAAACATCAAAAAGAAACAGGCGCCAGCTGAAAATTCCGGTGCCTGTTTCGTGCGACTTATGGTTAAACTTAAAGGATTTTATTTGTCTTTCCACTATTACTGGCTTCACTAAGTGTAAGTGATTTAGTTTCAGGAGCCCAGGCTATTGAATTCGACCTAAACCACCAATAATTCGACCTAAACCAAAATAATTCAACCTAGATCAAAATAATTCGACCTAGACCAAAATAATTCAACCTAAACCACCAATAATTCGATCTAGACCAAAATAATTCAACCGAAATCACTAGTAATTCGACCGACAATCCAAGCAAGATTCGTTCGTCATCGTAACTAATCCGTACGTTTGCATGAACAAAATCGTTAGTAAGTGAATATAAGTAAAAAAATGGATTATTCTAATGGTTTAGTGGAGGTGTCCATTTCCTTCAATAGATTGCCGACTTTTCTAAATAAAGCATGTCATTTTAACTGCCAGATATAATTAATTCTATATTAATGGGAGATATTATCGAAGAAAAGGTTAGGTTACTGTAACAGTTGTAAGTTGCAAAATGAAAGGGATCGATTTTAACTGATGGATGACAAAATCATTTAGTATATTTTATGTATAGAAGAGTGGCAATGTGGGAATCATGTGGATAAGGAAATAAATAAACAAGCAATGAAATAAATATTAATAATATCCAAGTTACTTAGTATAATAGAAAAAAGGTTAAGGAGTTGGTTTCTAATGGAGAAGCAATTGCCGGGAACATCACTGGAGCCTGAAGAGATGGCTGAAATGGTATTGGAAAAGGCCCTAAGCGATTATAGAAAAGCACAAATTGAAAAAGCGATCGATGACTCCTTGAAGGATAGGGATAAGGAAGAGTTCATCCGTTTAACTGAACTATTGAAGAGCATCTCATGAAACTTTGCGCAGAATGACAGACAAGGGTTATCATATATAGAAAAGTCTCCGATCATGAAATTCATTAAAGCATACTAACGTTAGCACGTTCTTTAATCGAGTCTAAGGATATAGGAATCTACAGAATCTTCACAACTAGATTGTAAGCGCTTTCTTTTAAGGGTATAATAATTATAAGAATACGAGAAGATCGTGGGAATTCCTGAATTCACAGGCAGTAGTGGTTGAAAGGGTTATGCAACAGGATGACATGCTAAAAGGGGGAAAAGATATGAAAAAGAATGGAGTGTCGCTAGCTGAATTTGTACAGGAGGGTCGATTTGAACTCAACTCCTACATTACGTCTTTATTCAACAAACTGAATGATTATGTTCCCAAAAACCTTCCGGATAAAAGATAAAACAGATAATGAATCAGAAAGTGCTCAGCGCTTCCTGATTCATTTTTATTTTTTCTTAATGATCGATAATGAAGAGTAGTTATCGACCTTTTCGTTTTCAAATACTTTTTTGCTAATCAACAAGTAATGCAGTGTGGTTGATTTCCACTCCAATCAATTTTAATTAGTTTAAGTTTTTAAACTGAGACTATATTTTTCCATATTTATTAGTAAGGGTGGAAATATGTTTTTTTGCTATCGCCGTGCTGTGGGAAGCGGAATGGTCGCCTTTTACATACAATAGCTTTACCTTCACTGAAATTTCAGGCTCCCATTTATGGGGGCCCTTTTTTTTACTCATTTTTGTCCAACGATACAGTATTCAAAAGCCGGAACCGATAAGCTGCAGCAATCCGGAAACCAGAAGTGAATGGTTTTTCTGTATAGGTGCTTTTATTGCATTAAAAAAACTTTTTGTATTTCTTTAATTTATAGATGACGGTTGGCTGACTGATGCCCAAGTGATCTGCCAGTTCATAAGTGGTTTTACATTGCTTCGATGCTTTAGCAAGCAGTTGGATTTCAACCTTTTCCAATGTCCTCTTTAAATCGAATTTCTCTTCCCATTTCTGGTCAATTTCCAGCAATGAGCAATCTTCAGGCTGTTCGATTTGGCCTGTGATGGAATGAGGCAAGTGTTCCGGAAATATAATGGTTTCCTCAATGGTCAGGATTAGTCGTTCAATTAAATTTTCCAATTCGCGTATATTTCCGGGCCAATCATAATGCGTCAGCACTTCATATGTCGAGGGGTGGATTTTTTTGGACTTATGGTATTTAGTATTGGTTTTACGTAAGTAATGTTGTATTAAGAGAGGGATATCCTCTTTACGTTCATGTAATGCCGGAATCTGGATTGGAATTACATTCAATCGATAATATAAATCGAGCCTAAACTTGCCTTCACTCACCATCTTCTTTATATCTTGATTTGTTGCTGCTACAAGGCGAAAGTTAATTTGGATTTCTTTCTTCCCTCCGAGCCGCTTTAGCTTTTTTTCTTGTAACACTTTCAATAATTTAGCTTGCATGGCAAGTGGGAGCTCCCCGATTTCATCCAAGAAAAGGGTTCCGCTGTCAGCCTGTTCAATCAGGCCCTGGCTTCCTTGCGTGCTTGCCCCTGTAAATGCGCCTGGTTCATAGCCGAATATCTCTGATTCAAACAAGCTATCAGGTATCGTGCTGCAATTTACTTCAATGAAAGGTTCTCTCTTTCGGTTGCTTTGATTATGTATTGCACGGGCAAATGTACTTTTTCCTACCCCTGAAGGGCCCAATAAGAGAATTGTGGCATCGGTCTTCGCAACATTATGGAGCGTTTTTATAATATGCTTCGTTTCGTTACTCCTCGCGATCATATCATGGTGATCCAGCTCCTTTTCCCTCAAATCCTCGACTTCCGTTTGATAGCCTTTTACTTTTCTTTGTAAGTGCTCAAATTGGTCCTGCAATTGCAGGATCTCGGTTTGATCCTGACCATAGCTGATTACCCTCGTAAGAATGCCATCTTTATTGAATATAGGATAGCCTGTCGACATGACGACATGACCCGTTTTTGTTTGCTGCATGATTCGTTTTGCTTTCTTTTCTTTTAAAACAAGCGCATTGATGGAGGGGGAGAGCAGGCCATCTTTCTCAAATTGATAAACGGAGGCTCCTATATATGAGTCACTTTTCATGCCATAAATCTCCCACAGCTTTGGGTTGGAATATAAAATGATTCCATCTTGATCGGTAATCAGGATATTATTATTCGAGGTTTCAATGATCTTTTGTAATTCTTCCTCAAGCATTTCGTCTTTCATGATTTCGACTCCTTTCGACTGCTGTTAATTAAAATATAAATCATAAAGTTTGAATAATCAAAAAGTAAATCAAAAAAAGGGGCGTTGATTAATCTTTTAATCAATCAATAGGAAAGAAAACCGAAAAACCGCCATAAATGGCTGCTGACTAGTTGGCGCGATTCTTGCTTATGTAAAGGTAAGATGAAAATAATAGTAGAAACTTAGGAGGATGTTACATGATGAAATATCAACCGAAAGACTCATTCAATTCACCCCGTTTTTGTGGAGTGAGGACGTTTATGCGGCTCCCATTCGTTGAACAGGTTGATGAACATATGGATTTTGTCATTACGGGAATTCCTTTTGATTCCGGGCAATCATTTAGGACGGGGTCAAGATTCGGACCAGGAGCGATTCGGGATTTTTCCATTCTATTACGACCATATAATCCAGAACAAGATATTAATATTTTTGATTATATATCTGGAGTTGATTATGGGGATATTCCGGTTGTTCCTGGCTATATATCTGAAACTTATAATAAGATCGAAACTGAGCTTACACCAGTTATTGAAAAAGGGATCATTCCGATTTCATTGGGAGGCGACCATTCCATTACGTTAGGGGAGCTGCGTGCAATCGTAAAAAAACATGGACCGGTTGCCCTGCTGCAATTCGATGCCCACTCCGATACGTGGGATAGTTATTTCGATCAAAAGTATAACCACGGAACCGTTTTTCGCCGCGCGATAGAAGAGGGTCTCATCGATGTATCGCGATCTCTTCAAATTGGCATGAGGGGTGGTCTGTATGGACCGGAGGATTTGCAGGATGCCCGGGACTTGGGCTTGGGTGTTTATACAACGAATGACTATAAAAAGATCGGCGTCGAAAAGATGCTGGAGGTCATCCATGAGCGGGTAGCGGACGGTCCGGTCTTTTTATCATTTGATATTGATTTTTTAGATCCGGTATATGCACCAGGAACAGGGACGCCTGAGGTTTCAGGGGCGAGCATTGATGATGCATTAGCGTTCATCAGGGGCTTGACGGATATTGATTTCGTAGGCTTCGATCTTGTCGAGGTTTTACCGGCGTACGATCATGGACAACTCACCGCAGCCGCAGCCGCCAACATTGTCTATGAATTCATTACACTTATCGCACTTGCGAAAAAAGGTAAGCAGGATAAATTGGAGAAGGTGCAAGATTTGGAAAAACATCTTAACAACTAATGGGAGGAATCGATGAAAACCCATTTTAAACGGAAGCGCTAAAAAACAAACCCCTAAAGGAGATGTGTACATGCAAATTTTGGATATATCAATCATGATTCTATATTTTTCTGTTTTAATCATTGTAGGGGTAATCGGATCGAAACGGGCAAAAACGGCGGATGATTTCATTGTAGCAGGGCGTAATCTTGGTCATTTCATGTATTTATCGTGTTTAGCGGCGGTGATATTAGGTGGAGCTTCCACTTTAGGTACGGCAAAGTTAGGTTATCAGTTTGGTATATCAGGTATTTGGCTCGTCGTGATGATCGGGCTGGGCATTATTGCTATCGGCCTATTTTTAACAAATAAGATTTTTGATTTAAAAGTGCTGACGATCAGTGAAATGCTTGAGAAGCGGTACAATTCCCAAACACGTCTGATCAGTGCCTTGGTCTCGGTCATCTATACCTTCATGCTGACTGTAACGCAAGTGATCGGAATGGGGACAATATTACATATTTTGGCTGGCTGGAACTTAACGGTTTCCATGATAGTCGGGGGCGGAATCGTTTTATTTTATACAATATTAGGCGGAATGTGGTCAGTTACCATGACGGATGTAATCCAATTCGTCATCATGACAATCGGTATCTTCCTTATCATGCTTCCAATGAGCATTTTCAAGGCAGGAGGGTGGAGCTCGCTTCAAGAGAATCTCCCGGCATCACATTTCGAATTAGGCAACATCGGCGGAGGCACGATCTTTCAATATTTTTTATTATTTACATTAGGGGTAGTTGTGGCACAAGATATTTGGCAGCGCCTTTTTACGGCACGAACCAAAGCCATCTCCCGCAGTGGAACGATTGGAGCTGGAATATACAGCGTTTTTTATGCAATAGCAATCAGTATCATTGGAATGTGCGCTTTTATTATCCTTCCTGATTTAGGCGATCCGCAAAATGCGTTTACAAGTATCGCGATGGAAACATTGCCTGTCGGGCTATTGGGAGTTGTCATTGCGAGTGTGGTCTCTGCCCTGATGTCCACTGCATCAGGAACATTGCTCGCTTCATCCACTTTAGTCGTCAATGACCTCATAAAAAAATATATCGGTCCAGGAATGAGCGAACGTCAATTTGTAAAAACATCACGAATCACGACTTTGACGATTGGTGTGATGACCATCATCGTTTCAATCTGGATTCAAGATATTTTAGTAGCATTGGATGTAGCCTACGCAATCTTATCGGGCGCCGTATTCTTTCCGATCATTCTTGGCTTCTTTTGGAAGAGGGTCACGGCTAAAGCTGCATTCTACTCCATTCTGGCGAGCATGATCGTTATCATCGTCGGATTGGTCATAAAAGGTCCTTCCTCGACTGGTCCGATTTTATATGGACTTGCTACAAGCTTTGTCGTCATCACTGCCCTTACTTTGCTAAGTCCTCAAAACGAAATCTTAACTAAAGGTGATGCAACTAAAGATATAAAAGGCAAAGGCGTAGATATTGCCAATTGATGGACTATTTAGAGGGGAGACGAAAAATGAAAAAGACAATTCCTCTGCAATCCCCACTTGATAAGAGCGCCGTCACTGGAAAGAACGGATTCAAAGTTTGGCTTCAATGAACGGATAGCGGGGCTTCACGGTACGAGACCCGAAATATACAAACCATTTTTGATCAATCCGTTCGGGATGCACTTTAGTCAAATTTCCGTTTCAAGTCTTAAATTGGTAAATCATAAGATATTGTGGAGGGGGAACATTCAGTGAATATCGCTGCCTTCGTCATGCATTCGGATATCCATAAGGCGAGGCCGGAAGCGATTGTAGTTCCTCCCCTTTTTTTACAGCATTATTGTAAACTTTTGTATAGTGGCCACTTCCTCAAGTTTTTTCTGTATAGGACAATCTCCAATCAGGAAAAGCTTGATGTAAGGAGGCGATGTATGAATGGGTACTTTCGAAGTTATTTCCCTGATGCTAAGCTTTGGCATGTTTGTAATTGCTATTCTTGATTTCAAAAATCATGATAAAAATCCTTGAAGTATTGAAAAAGTCCCGTATTAAGGTTACGATTCCCACCATTCACTCATATAACCCAAAAGAGGACACCATTAGAAGGTGTTCTTTTTGTTGTTGCCAATCTTGGATTTCTCAAATGTTCAGCTTTGACAAAACGAAGCTATATCATTATAGTTATATAGACTGGTTGTTATAATTTTTAAGGAGTGATCCAGCTATGGCAGGCAAAAAAAACTCAAAAGACATTCTTATTGAGGTTGCTTCACGACTTTTTCGAATACGCGGCTATTATGGTGTAGGGCTTAAGGACATCATTGAGGAAAGTGGGGTCCCTAAAGGTTCCCTTTATCATTATTTTCCGAAGGGCAAGGAGCAATTGGCGATTGAAGCGGTCAATCATACGAAGGAAATTGTCATAGATGAAATTGAACGGGGGTTTGGGGAGTTTGAAGACCCAATTCAAGCGATCCAGGCTCATATTCTTCATATATCGGGAATTTTTGGCGAAAAAAATCTATTGGGACTGCCGATCGGGACGATAGCGGCGGAAACATTTACGACAAGCGAGCCGATAAGAACAGCCTGTCAAGAGGCGATGGAAGATTGGCAAGCCATTTATGTGCAGAAGTTACTCGAGGCGAATTACAGCGAGAAACGATCAAAGGAATTGAGTATCGTCATTAATGCCTTGATTGAAGGCGGCATCCTTCTATCTTTAACGGCGAAAAATGGGGAGCCGCTAAAAGCGATAGCCGAACAAATCCCCTTATTGTTGGCAACTAAATAAGTCATACGAAAAAAATATTTAGCTTAAGTAATTGGAGGAATTCATTTTATGTCTACAGATGCAACACAGCAGCAGAGTCCGGCGATAAGGACGACACCTATTTTAATATCGTTTTTAATGGCAGGATTCATCGGTTTATTCAGTGAGACCGCTTTAAATATGGCGCTAGGGGACTTAATACAGGAGTTCACCATCAGCCCTTCCACTGTGCAATGGCTGACAACGGGTTACTTATTGACTTTGGGAATATTAGTTCCCGTTTCCGGGCTCTTGATTCAATGGTTCAGTACACGCCAGCTATTCATTGCAGCCATGGTGTTTTCCATCATCGGGACGCTCATTGCAGCGATGGCACCTGGTTTCGGCATCTTGATGCTCGCACGTGTCATTCAGGCAATCGGAACCGGTCTTTTATTGCCGCTCATGTTCAATACGATTTTGGTGATTTTCCCGATTCATAAACGGGGAGCGACGATGGGCTTGATGGGGCTAGTGATTATGTTTGCACCTGCAATCGGCCCCACCGTTTCAGGCTTGATCATCGAAAATTTGAAATGGAACTATATATTCTGGGTATCTTTACCGTTTTTTGTAATAGCATTGCTTTTTGGTCTCAAGTATATGCAAAACGTTTCGTCCATCACCAAGCCAAAAATCGATGTAGCTTCCATAATCTTGTCGACAATCGGTTTTGGGGGAATCGTTTATGGTTTTAGTATTGTAGGTGATCAAGGCTGGAGCGATGTAATCGTTCTTTCCTCGCTCATTGTAGGTGTTATAGCTTTATTCCTGTTTGCCGTAAGACAATTCAATATGGATAAACCGATGATCGACTTGCGCGTGTTTAAATATCCCATGTTCACATTAGGGCTATTGACCGTATTCATTACGTTCATGATCATCATGTCTTCAATGATCCTTTTACCGCTTTACCTGCAAACGGGACTGACCTTAGCAGCATTTTCCGCCGGACTTGTACTTTTACCGGGCGGTGTGCTTAATGGTATCATGTCTCCGATAACAGGTCGCATTTTTGATAAGTTCGGCCCGAGAGGCTTAGTGATTCCAGGCTTCATTATCATGATAGCCATGTTATGGACGTTGACGAACGTAACGACTGAAACGTCGATCATCATGGTGATCGCCATGCATACCTTCCTGATGATTGGTGTTTCGATGGTCATGATGCCTGCCCAGACTAACGGGCTGAATCAACTGCCGAAAAATCTATATCCTGATGGCACGGCACTCATGAATACATTGCAGCAAGTATCGGGTGCAATCGGAACGACGGTTGCCATTACCATCATGTCAGCATCCCAAAAAAACTATATGGAAAGTGCAGAAAATCCTTTCGATCCTTCAGCCATAAGCGGTTCTTTGACGGCGGGAGTTCAGGATGCCTTCATTTTCGGTCTTGTCATTGCCATTGCCGGTTTGATACTTTCATTCTTTATTAAAACGGCACGCGAAGAATAAAAACAAAAAGGTCAGCAAGAGAATATCCCCTTTATAAAGGACATTTTCTTAAGAGCTATTCAACCCAAAGGAGATGCTGTCTGTATTTTACAGGCGGCATCTTTTTTAGGGACTGAATTCAATTCATCATCCTAAAATCAGAAACCATAGTCATAAAACCTTCTTTTTCTTCGAGGTAAGGAAAGTGGTTACTTTCTTCAAAAATATAAAGCTTCGAATTCTTCAATCGAACGTCAATGTCTTCAGAGAAAATCAAAGGGCATTGTGCATCATAGCGTCCACAATAAACGATAGCAGGAATTCTAACCCTAGTTAGTTCGTCTCGTATATCAAAATTAGGTAAGTCATAAAAGGAAAAGTAATCTAACCTCCTTTGAACGACTCTGCCGCTAGAAGGTTTTTGAAAATATCCGTCTCGTTTTCGTTTATCGTATAGGGACATATCCGTCCATTCTCGATTGGCAGATCTTTTTATCGCAGTTGTTTGATCGGAAGATTCCAAAATAGTGAATATTTCTTTCCACTTTTTATTAAGAGGACTGCTTGGACTGTACATGCTTCCTTCATGCTCCATATATTTGTTTGTAGCGGTTGCCCCTCCGACCATTACCTTTGAGAGGGAATCAGGAAAGCAGGTTGCATAGACCAAACCGAGCATGCCGCCAGTAGAATGCCCGGCAAATCCCCATTGCTCCAATCCTAATTCTTCCCTAATGGCTTCTAAGTCAACAACTGATTCTTTCATGCTCATTTCTGCGCCTACCACTGGTTTGGAAGAGCGTCCTGAACCCTTTAAATTCACAAGATACACTTTGAAATCATTTACAAATGTATCAGCAAAATAATAGCCAAGTTCATTGAATTCGCTATATAAATGAGTGATGCAAACTGGTTCACCAAGACCTTGAACAAAAACCTCGAACTCACCTCGTGCCGTTACAATCATTTGACGCTTCCACATGTAATACCCTCCTTATGAATTTTCAAATTTGATTTGGGTGATATAAACAATGTCTAATACCTTCTTGCCATGCTCTAAAAAATTAAATTTTATTGGTCTTTACTCCCATATTTTATCAAATGGGACTCGGACCGGAGTGAATTGTTTGAATATTGTTCATTTTTCGGATAATCTTACACAGTGACAGGTACTTACAATTAGCTTCTATCAAAAAACAAAGCGCTTAACAGGAGGAATTCAAATGAATCAATTACTGACTAAAATCTTTGAGCCTGTAACGATTGGTGCTTGGAATTTAAGAACAAGAACAGCGATGGCTCCCATGACACGGTCGTTTGCCGATAACGAAACGGGTGTTGTGAATGACGCGATCGTACAATATTACAGAAAGCGAGCCCAAGATGGTATCGGGCTCATCATTACAGAAGGTATAGTGATATCACCAAGAGCGAAGGGAAATCCAGGTGTTCCTGGGCTGTATACACAAGAGCAAATCAATGGATGGAAAAAGGTGACGGAATCTGTACATGCTGAAGGCGGAACGATCATTGCGCAAATTTGGCATGTCGGCCGAGCAAGCCACCACGAAATTGCTGGAGGGCTTCCTCCACAGGCTCCATCTCCCATCGCTGCCGAAGGAAAGGTTTCGCGATTTGGAAAGCCCTATGATAGGCCTGAAGAAATGACTGAACAAGATATTGCACAAGTGGTGGATCAATATAAACAAGCGGCGAAAAACGCAATCGAGGCTGGCTTTGACGGTGTAGAAATTCATGGTGCCCACGGCTACTTGATTGATCAGTTTAATTCCGACACATCCAATAAAAGAACGGACCGGTATGGCGGTGATTTAAAACAGCGCCTGACATTCTTGAAGGAAGTGCTAAGTGCTGTCATCGATGCGGTAGGAGCGGACCGGACCCTCATCCGTTTTTCGGCTTTTAAAATAGATCAACCAACATATATGTGGGAAGAACCAGAACAAGCGATTGAAACATTTGTTGAAGCATTTAAAGAAACGGGCGTCAAAATGATCCATCCGTCCACGATGGAATTCACCAAACCGATTGCCGGAGGAGCGACTTTGCATGAATTGGTACGCAGACACTGGGATGGAGTGATAGTGGGTGTCGGCGGATTTGACCCTGAAACAGCAGAAGCAGCATTGGAAAAAGGCATCATTGATGTTGCGGCAATAGGCCGTCCGCTCATCGCCAATCCTGATTACCTAACAAAAATCAAGCAAGATGAAGCACTTGTTGATTACGAAGCAAAGCAACATTTAGGCCAACTAATTTAATAGAGAAGCCGATAAGGGCCGTATCAGTAATCATCACCATTCAGTTGCGATTCTCCATTTAAGGAGAATCGCCTTTTCTAATGTTAACGGGTGCGATGAACGTTAAGAGTCAAAGGGAGGTAGGAAATGGGACGGATTATGGTAATTGGCGTGTCCGCGGGTGTCGGTAAATCTACTTTTGCAATAAGGCTTGGCGATATTTTGGATATTGATGTTCATCATTTGGATAGATTTTATTGGAGATCTGACTGGGTGGAGGCTCCGTTTGAGGCCTTTTTAGCTGCTCAGAAGCAAGTGCTGACTCAAGATAAGTGGATAATGGAAGGCAATTATGGTAATTCCATTGATTTACGCTTGAATCATGCCGAGACGATCATTTATTTAGAACTTCCCCTTCGCGTATGCCTGTATCGTGTTGTAAAGCGGTACCTTTCCTTTAGGGGAAAAACAAGACCTGATATCGGTGAAGGTTGCCACGAAAAACTGGACTGGCCGTTTCATAAATTCATCATTACTACCTACTATTCTCGCAAGAAAAAGATGAAAAACAGATTTGCTGAAATTAAAAGCAATGAGCCTGATAAGGTTATCGTTATTTTGGACAGCAAGCCAAAAATTGAAGGATATTTGTTAAATAGAAAGGGATGAGCGGACATGATGGGGAAATAGATAGTAAATATGCAAAGGAGGAGTGACATTGGTTACATGCTATTTAAAATATGTTATTGACCCTTACAAAGCAACTGAGTTCGAAGAGTACGCTAAGATGTGGATTCGCTTAGTGAATAAACTAGGCGGCTCCCATCAAGAGTATTTCCTTCCGCATGAGGGTGCTAATAATATTGCTTATGCCTTATTCACTTTCCCGAGTCTGGCGGCCTATGAAGAATACCGGGTGAATATGGGTTTGGATGCAGAATGCCAAGCAGCATATAAATATGCAGAGGAGACTAAATGCATCATTAGCTATGAAAGAAGCTTCATGCGCCCTGTATTCGAATGAACACTCTATTACTGGGCTGCTGGTTTATCGCTCTAGTCACCCCCAGGGAGAGTTGCTTTGGCAGCTCTTTTTTTTGTATGAAACAAGCGGAACAAGATACACATGCAGTTGTTTAATGTGAATTAATGTCGTATTATAAGATATATTCGTTAATTACGATACATAGGGGGTAAGAATGAAAAAGGAAATCGTAAAGATAAATCAATTATGGACGGATATTTACTATCAATTGCGTTATACGCACCAAGAAAAAATTACCCACCAAAGCATTAGGATCATGCAGGTAATTGAAAAAGAAAATGAAGTGGGGATAAAGGAAATCGCAAAAGCGATCCAAGTGTCTCACAACACAGCTTCAGAACATATTAAACGCTTAATGGAAAAAGAATATGTATTCAAATCTCGTAGCAGCAAGGATGAACGAAAGGTAATTTTAAGGCTCACAGAATTGGGAGGTGAGGTTTTACACCGACACTCAAGTCTCAATGAAGAAAAGCTTGAACATCTTCTTTATGAAAAAATGAGCAGTGAGGAGAGGCAACTTATTTTGGACGCATTTACATTAATGAGGGAGAGAGTGAACGATGTTTACAATCGTTAAAATTATCGCATCAGCCATCATCATTGGGGTCATTACCGAAATATCACGGAGATATCCCAACTATGGGGGGATGATTGCCGCTTTACCCATAGTCAGTGTAATTAGTATTTTATGGCTATATGTACAAGGGGAGCGGATGGAAGCACTAAGCGAATTTAGTTTAAGTGTGGTGTGGGGGATACCTGCAACAGTTGTTATGCTTGTGATAATTTGGATGGCGCTTCAGCACTCCCTTCACTTGTTTGCTTCATTGGGTTTAGGACTGGCAGGGTGGCTGGTATTTTTATTTGCTCAAAATCTGCTGATTAAACATTTAATCAATTAAAGTGTAAATGAACAAAGTTAAAGATGACTGGCCGTCATATCATTGACGGCAATGAGATTCAATTCCATTGTATTTTTTTAAAGAATTTCGGCGCCTTTTTGATTCCTTCCGTTCCTATAAAACTGCCAATGCTCGCCACTAATACGCTGGATGACATGTACTTGATTGTGAAATAGATTCCTGTTCCAACGATCAGGTCCAATAGGAAATTTTTTTTTATTGTTGAACCTTTAATTACTAAAAAAACGATTCGGTTGTCTTTCCCCATATCCCGCAATTTCACATCCTAGTCTTTTTCTAAATGGTATGACAAAGGGAGGTTGTCATATTCGCCTGCATCATTGATGTTTTAGTGAAAGACAGTTTCATCCTTTTAAAGGTTTTTTGAATTGGAGATAGAATTATTATTTTGGATGTATAAAACAAAAAATGAGGTGTTAGCTTGCAGCTATTATTCATTCGACATGGTGAGTCAGAGGACGATTTTCTTGAAAACGATTATCAAGGAACGACAGATTTACCACTAACCTCCAATGGAATTC
The DNA here is from genome assembly GCF_001439925.1 of Peribacillus muralis. Classification (GTDB taxonomy): domain Bacteria; phylum Bacillota; class Bacilli; order Bacillales; family DSM-1321; genus Peribacillus; species Peribacillus muralis. Next base: position 23,609 of record NZ_LMBV01000018.1, on the reverse strand, counting down.
AACAAGTACATAAAATGTGCCGACGCGTATCTGTTGAGTTCCCACCCGAATTCGTCTGGTCAAGTACCTTGCTTCGAGCCAGTGAGACTGCAGGAATGTTATCCGATACCATCAAATGTCCCGTGTCATTTCTGGACGATTTAAGAGAAAGGCAAGAAGATGAGAGTGAAGCTGATTTCAAATTGCGAGCTCAACATGCTCTATCCTTTATAAAAGAGAACAGTGCAAACCATAAAAGAATTGCTGTCATTTCCCATGGCGGGATGATTACAAACTTAATTGAACGATTCCTGCAATTACCATTCGAAATGAATGATGTATGGTTCCGTTCCAATAATACAGGTATACATCTTCTTGAATATACGGAACACCCATATAATCTTATTAGGTTCAGTAACTGTACCAGTCATCTGGATTAATGGAACCCCGGATTCATTTGAAAGATGAATGACTTTGGTGTTTGACAATGATAATAAAATGGCTTGATTAGGCGAACCAGCTTCAAAAGAAAATCAATTACTGTATAAGTGATGATAAAGGGCCGCCAAATGGTGGCCTTTCGAATGTGCGAATCTATCCGGTTTTCTTTAATAAAAATGTTATAATAGTAAATGGATGTCGTATAGCTCCATGGTTTTATGATTTGACCACTCATGTTGGCACAAAGAAGCATGCGTAATGGGTTACTCGTCAAGTCTTAATACTTTGGAAAGGAAACTGGAGGAGCAACTGAAGTGTGTCAGGATTTTGCTTCGTAGGTTACATCGTGAAAGTTTGAAATTGGTTCATAATGGTAATATATATATATATGAATAAGATTTTCACGAAATATCAGTGCATGAGGGTTAGAGTGTGCAGCCGGTTTTTCTTGCTTCAATATGGGGTCTTACTTGCTTAAATTCGTTACTTCATCAAAACTGAATTTTAACAATATAGTAATTGTAGATATTTTAATCTATTAACAATTGTATTAAACTGTTATAGGGGTATAATTGAGACAGAAATGGTGTGTGACTAAGTCACGCCTTGACTTGGTGTGACGCCTATGCAGGAGCGCCTACATCCTTTCTGCAAAAATAGGGAGTGAGGAAGGTTAAAATGAGCAACAGAGAAACTAAAACAGACGTCATCTTAATTGGCGCCGGAATCATGAGTGCCACTTTGGGGACACTTCTGAAAGAATTAGTACCGGCATGGGATATCAAAGTGTTTGAAAAGCTTGAAAGCGCAGGAGAGGAAAGCTCTAACGAGTGGAACAATGCGGGAACGGGGCATGCAGCCCTGTGTGAGCTAAACTACACAACTGAAAGACCGGACGGATCTATAGATATAAGCAAAGCCATTAAAATCAATGAACAGTTTCAGCTTTCAACCCAGTTTTGGTCGTATCTTGTAAACAGGAAGCTAATAAAAAATCCGCAGGAATTTATCATGCCATTGCCACATATGAGTATGGTACAAGGGGAGAAGGATGTAACGTTTTTAAAGAAACGTTTTGAAGCCTTATCAAACAATCCTTTGTTCCAAGGAATGGAATTTTCCGATGACCCAGCGAAACTGATGGAGTGGATTCCGCTTATCATGCAAGACCGTCAATCGAAAGAAGCGATAGCAGCAACGAAGATCGACACTGGAACGGATGTCAACTTCGGTGCTTTAACGAACATGTTGTTCGATCACTTAAAGACGAAAAACGTCGATATCAAGTATAAACATAGTGTTGATAATATGAAACGGACTGACGATGGTTCATGGGAATTAAAAGTGCGTAATGTCGATAACGGCAGCGTCGAACGCCATACTGCCAAGTTCGTCTTTATTGGAGGCGGGGGCGGAAGCCTGCATTTACTGCAAAAATCCGGAATTCCTGAAGGAAAGCACATCGGCGGATTCCCGGTAAGCGGTATTTTCATGGTGTGCAATAATCCAGAAGTTGTTGAACAGCATAATGCAAAAGTGTACGGAAAAGCCAAAGTCGGTGCTCCGCCAATGTCTGTACCGCATCTGGATACACGCTTTATCGACAATAAGAAATCGTTGCTATTTGGACCATTCGCCGGCTTCTCACCGAAGTTCCTTAAAACAGGTTCAATGCTCGATTTAGTAACATCCGTGAAACCGAATAATCTCTTGACAATGTTGGCGGCTGGCGCAAAAGAAATGTCATTGACAAAATACTTGATCCAGCAAGTCATGCTATCGAAAGAACAGCGCATGGAAGAGTTAAAAGAATTCATTCCGAATGCCAAAAGCGAGGATTGGGATTTAGTGGTGGCTGGACAGCGTGTGCAGGTTATTAAAGACACGGATGCAGGCAAAGGAACGCTTCAATTCGGTACGGAAGTCGTTAGTGCCTCCGATGGCTCGATTGCAGCATTATTAGGAGCTTCCCCGGGCGCTTCCACGGCTGTTCACGTTATGCTTGAGGTATTTAAAAAATGCTTCCCGGAACATATAGCAGAATGGGAGCCAAAGCTGAAAGAAATGATTCCTTCTTATGGAATGTCTCTCATGGAAAACCCAGAGCTTCTAAATGAAGTTCATTCTTCAACAGCTGAGGCGCTTGGTCTAAGCAAAAAAAAAGAATTAGTCTATAGTTAATTATTGGGAAATAATAAAATTGAAACGGAACCTTCAATCGATATTGGATTGAAGGTTCTTTTTTTCTGCCTCTTTTCGTAAAGATTGCGGTTTTAGAACGAAACGAGTAAAGATTGATTGGAGCAGATTGCGAGACTCCAGCGGGACAGGTGAGACCTTAACAGCCATTCACTCCGAGGAGGCTCACCGCTCGCACTCTTGAAAGCTGAGCATTGGAGGGGAAATCAACCACACCGGATTACAAAATATGCGAAAGTAGCCTTTTTTTGTTACCCGATAAAATGGTTTCACTGTGATTTCACCTGGAATGCGCCGGTTCAATAAAAAGTGCTAAATAGATGTCAATGGTTCATTGCGATATTTGTTAATAAGTGTTAGAATCTAAGTAACTATAAATGGAAAGGGATGATGGGTGGACGATGGATAACTAATCTTATTTTTTAGATTTTGAAATTTTATATTTCGAATGATAATGATATAGGATTAGTCTGCCCATTTTTCTATCATCTCTTGAGCTACTTAGAGCTGCAAAGCGCGAGATAGCTTATTTCAGTACGGTAAAATGAGACTAATCCTTCCAAAATAATTGGGAGGATTTTTTTATTCTCCCTATAAAAAGGGTGGATTTGAATGAAAGAGCTACTGCAGTTACAACATATATGTTTTGAAATAAAGGATCATACGATTTTTGAAAAGGTGAATATCACAGTGCAGCAGGGTGATATTATTGGCATCATTGGGAAAAATGGTGCTGGAAAAACCACATTGCTGCGGTTGCTGAACAATGACGACTCACCGACTGAAGGTCACATTAAACATGTCGTGAACGATCTTAAACTCACCATGGTTGAACAGGAAACCGAATCGTATACCTTTGAAGTCGTCACTCCAAAGGAAGGTGAATTATTAGAAAAATGGCATGTCCCAAATCTCGACTTCTCCAAATTAAGCGGCGGAGAAAAATTGAAAGCTCGACTTGCTAGAGGACTCGCACAAGAAACAGACATTTTATTATTGGATGAACCGACAAACCATCTTGATGAGCAAAGCTTAGAGTTCCTCACCAACCAGCTAAAAGATCAAAAAGGTACAGTTATTCTCGTATCACATGATCGTTATTTTTTAGATGCTGTTGCAACGAAAATCTGGTCCATTGAAAATAAAACGCTGATCAGTCACAAAGGTAATTATTCCAGTTATATGAAATTCCGGGAACAGAAAAGGCAAACGCAGCAAAGAGAATATGACAAACAGCAAAAAATGGTTGAACGCATTGAAGGTCAAATGAATGAGCTCACAAATTGGTCTAAAAAAGCTCATGCACAATCAACGAAAAAAGAATTCCCTAAAGAATTCTATCGTGTAAAAGCCAAGCGGATGGATGCACAAGTAAAGTCAAAACAAAAACGGCTTGAAAAAGAACTTGAAAAGATTAAAGTCGAGCCCCTTGAATCGGAATACACCGTTCGCTTCTCAATGAAGGCAAATAAAAAAGTAGGAAAACGCTTCTTGGAAGTGAAAAATTTAACGAAATCATTTGACGGGCGAACTCTTTTTAAAGCCTCTCACTTTACGATACAGCATGGAGATAAGGTTTCTATTTCTGGAGCGAATGGGAGCGGGAAAACGACGTTTTTGAAATTGATCACTGGGCAGGAAAAAGCTGAAGGAGACATATGGATTTCACCATCAGCAAACATTGGGTATTTAACACAAGAAGTATTCGACCTGCCGCTTGCTCAATCACCTGAACAATTATTTCATCAAGAAACATTTGCAGAAAGAGGGCATGTGCAAAATTTAATGAAGCATTTAGGGTTCATGGCTTCGCAATGGACAGAGCCGATTATGAATATGAGCATGGGCGAACGTGTGAAGTGTAAGCTAATGAAATACATTCTAGAAGACAAGGATGTGCTTATCTTAGATGAACCGACGAATCATCTGGATTTAGCTTCACGTGAACAACTTGAAGAGACGCTAGCAGAATACAATGGTACGCTTTTGGTTGTATCGCACGATCGTTATTTCCTGGAAAAAACCACAACTTCAAAACTCATAATTGCGAATAATCATATACGCAAACAACTGAATGAATTGGCGCCGCAAAAGGATAATAAGGAAGAAATGCGCTTACAGCTTGAAACAGAAAGACAGGAAGTTTTAGGAAAGCTAAGCTTTATGACCCCAAAAAATAAAGAGTATGGAGAACTTGACCTCCGATTTAAAGAACTTACGAAACAAATAAAAGAGCTTTCATAACGAAGAGGATATAAACAAAGAAGGAATTCAATGTGAATTCCTTCTTTGCATTTTAGCTATTAAGAAAAGATTTTTCGAAAAACTCAAGCAGATGGTCGAGAGTGATTGGATCACTATAGGTGGATGCTTTACTATTTATTTCAAAAATATGATCGTTTTTAACTGCAGGTATGTTTTTCCATGATTCTGTGCCGACAAATGAATTTTCAACATCTGGATTTTTACTGAAGATGATGTAATCTCCCGTATACTCAGGAAGAACTTCAGATGAGAGCGTGTAAATACCTGGCTTCAGAGCTTTTTCTTTTACTTTTTCAGGCATGTTCAATTTCATTGCTTGATACAATATTTCTGTTCCACGTGCAAAATTATTTCCAAACACATAAAATTCCTTAGCATCGTTTTCTATGACGGAAACGGTTGCATCTTCACCAATTTTTGCGCGTATCTTTTCTCCTGCGGATTCTGAACGCTCTTTGAAATCAGTAACCCAGTCTTTGGCTTCCTTTTCTTTGTTCAAAAGTTTTCCGATTTCTACTTGCTGTGATAAGTAATCCAATTTTCCCCACGTGAATACGACAGTAGGGGCAATTTCATTAAGTTTTTTGATGTTTTTCATTTCTGATCCAGCGATGATGAGGTCCGGTTCAAGTTCAATGATCTTCTCCAGGTTATCCTCTGATACGACTTCCACTCCCTTTAGCCTATCTGTAAAAAGAGGGTTCATATTAGTCCATTGATCAATCCCAACGACATTACCATCTAAAGCCAATACATTAGGGCCATTGGAAAGAGCAATGATTCTTTTTGGATTGGCAGGGACCTTAACAGGGCCTGTCTCTGATTCATATGTAACTGTTTCTGCTTTAGACTTGGTTTCCTTATTTTCGTTCGTTTTCTCGTTGTTCCCGCAAGCGCTAAGAATAAGAACGAACAAAAGTAAGAATGGTATGAAAAGCTTTTTCATATTGATTTTCTCCTTGCCGATTTTAGTGTAGGTAAAAATACATACAAGTAATTGTAAATAATAATGATAGTCATTTTCAATTACTACTTCAAATATTAATAGTAATGATAATCATTGTCAATAACTTTCGTTAGAACGCTAAACTATCTGATATAAGGGTTTTTTTACCTTCAATCACGATAAAAATCAATCTTCATTTGTTTGCAAATTCGGCTTTTAGGAATTACTTTTTTAGGAGAAGTACAGCTAAATTTTTGATTTATGATCAGTGATAAAGACCTACAATAGTCTTCTAGTATGGATGATTTTTCTCTAAAACTATGAAATCTAACCTGCAATCGTTATTTTAATCAATAAACAGACTACATCACATAACTAATAGGGCTATGGCGCCAATCACCATAGCCCTGCATGTATTAACCTTTTACAACTTCTTGTCCACGAACATTCCAGGTAATAGCAAATACGACTACTGCCAGAACACAGGAAACGGTTATTAATGTAAAGCCTGCATTCCAACCTGCATAGTCCACTACATATCCCATCATCGCGTTAGCTGCTACAGATCCACCTAAATATCCAAACAAGCCAGTCAATCCTGCTGCAGTACCGGCTGCTTTCTTAGGAACCCCTGCTTGCAATAATGATTCAATTAATAAATCTGCGATTGTTTGCTTCATTCTTTTCTTCCTCGATGGTGATATACATGCTTAATGGAGAGATGAAAATGTTATAAAGGTTTTTCCTCACGAGCATTTGGCGGCTTCACTCTGAGAGCGATGATGAATGACGCGATGCATAATACGGCTATGATCATGAATGTAGGCCTAAATCCATTGATGATGGCAGCAATAAATGAGCCAGAAAGAGCACCAAGGCCGAAACCTTGATATACAATGCTATAATTTTTGTTGTGATTTTTTAAACCGAAAAAATCACCAACAATTGCGGGGAAGACGGTGATATTCCCGCCAAAGCAAAAGGCGATGCCCGCTACACAGGTAAAAAAGAGACCGAAGCTGATATTCCCCAGGGTCAATACAAGAACGGCTGCAGCGGTGACCAGGAAACTGAAGGCAATCACCTTCATCCGGCTGATTTTATCCGAAAGGGCTCCCAAAATCAGACGTCCGATCGTGTTGAAAATGGCAATCATGGCTACGGCATTCGCGGCAGTGTCCGCATCCAATCCAGCTAATTGGACTCCCACATCCTTGGCGATGCTGATTAAATAAAGACCGCTCATGCATGCGGTAAAAAACATGACAAACAATAGATATACCTCTTTGGTCCGCATCATTTCCTTGACTGTATAATTATTCGAGTTTGAAAGAGAGGACGCATCAATTCCAGCTGGCTCCGGTGCCTCCCGTACAAAACGCGATCCAATCAGCACCATGGCCATTACAATAATTCCCCAATACATAAAAGTCTGTGAAGCACCGACATGATCTAATAACCATGTGTTGATGTATTTAAATAACAGACTTCCCATACCGTAAGCCGAAACGGAAATTCCAGAAATCAATCCCTTGCGCTCAGGAAACCACTTTATTAGGTTGGACAATGAAGTAATGTAGGCCAAGCCATCTGCGAAGCCGACAATAACCCCTGCAGTGACGTATAAAACCAATAATGACGAAACGAATGAACTGGCGATCAATCCAGCTCCAAGCACGATTCCCGCTAAAGCTATCAGCGAACGCAGTCCCCATTTTTCCTGAAGTCTCCCGGCAAAGAGGGTTGCCACTGCCAATGCGAAGCTTGTTATGGAAAAGGTGATGGCCACTGAACTGAGTTTCCAGCCGAACTTATCTGCTAAAGGCTGATTGAATAAGCTCCAGGTGTAGATCGTACCCAGACCTATTTGGATGAGAATTGTCCCAAACACAATCAATCCCTTATTTACTCTTTGATCAGGAATATTTTTTCCTCCTTTCAGTGAAACAATTGGGCAATGATGTTTTCTTTCTACGAGATTGCTTTTATTATGACCATCAGGATTGTAATACTATTCGTGGATATCGAGGGAGCGTGTAAAGGGAAGGAAAGAAGCGTTGGTCCAACCATTTTCCAATGAAATTTTGCTGAGATCAATTCTCCTGCTTCCGTTGTATTTGTAAGGAATGCTTTTCAGACGCTTCAAAACACGGAGGATATCACCATCCTGATAGCTGGGGCAAAAATTCTATTTTGCGTAAGTACACTCTTGGGGTGGAGGTCAGAAATATGCAGTATGTCCTGAATGTGATGAGGTTTCATACTGATTCAGCGGTCGTTGACGTTGATGGAATATTCGGGCTGAAAACCGAGGAGGGCGTAAAGAAGTATCAAAAAGAAAACAACCTGAAAGTCGATGGCGTCGTAGGACCCCGGACATGGGACAGCTTCTCTCATTATATTAAGAAGAATGGCAAGAACACCTATGGAGCAGGGGGGAACATGGGGCTCAGAATTAAATGGAAGTACGACGATTCTTCCTATGCATCCGGCTCTATAGCCTATCTTTATGGTAATGGAGATACATTAAGCGACCAATATCGCTTGTATACGAATTAAAATATAGAAGTAAAGGTATTTCCTCCATACGAAAAAACGTGACCGTTAGGCACGTTTTTTCGTATGGAACTAACGGGGCATGTTAGTAGAACAATCTTTAAATACATTCTTGTTTTTATGAACATACTAAAAGCATAAAATATTTTAGGTGGTAGGTTGAACAATGTACAATACTTTGCAGGAGGATTTAGAGAATAATATTAACAATATAAAAATGGATTTTAACAATACTTCTGATTTAAGTATTAGAGAAATTAAATTTGGAACCAATAAAATTTTGAAGTTGAATGCTGTTTATTTAGATGGTTTGGTTGATACGGACTACCTTCAGAATTCAGTAATACTTCGAATTATAGAGACCTTTAACATAAATAAACCTTTAATCAATAAGGAATTAATAAATAACGTAGCCAATAGTATACTTTCCACAGCGAGTATTAAAATCACCAATTCATATCAAGATGTACTTGATGCAATAATTCAAGGTAAAACCGTTTTGATATTTGATGGGTTTTTAGAAGTTATCATTGCAGATACTGCCAAATGGAAAGAGAGGGCACTGGAAGAGTCTTCTGGAGAAAGAACGCCTAATGGAATGGTTTTTGGCTTTTCGGAAAACGCCCAAACCAATTTAAACGTGTTAAGGGGAATTATTAAATCAGAACAATTTTGCGTAGAAAAGATGAATTTCGGGTCTATAGCTAAAACGGATGTATATCTTCTTTTCCTTCATGAAACTGTAGACAATGGCATATTAAAAGAAGTAACAAAACGATTGGAAAAAGTCGATGTTAAATATATCATGCAAGGAAGAGTGGTTCAAGAAATAGTCGAGGGTAAACAAACATTCTTTCCTTTAACTTTGAATTCAGAACGACCTGATGTAGCAGCTTCCGGAATTTTGGAAGGACGTGTAGTATTGATGGTGGATGGTAATCCACAAATAATGATCTTTCCATCCATGTTCACGGATTTTTTACAAGCGCCGGATGAGTATACTACCAATTATGGAAGGTTTTCCATTAGAATAATACGTCTTTTGGCATTTTTAACAACAATATTCCTTCCTGGTATTTATGTTGCACTTGATAAGTATGGAAGTGACCGTCTATCAAATAAGGTTTACGAATCTTTAGTAACAAAAAACGAACTTTTACCAACACTATGGGAAGTAATAATCCTTATCATTTTATTTCGTATCGTTTTAGATGCATGTAACAGAATACCTAAAAATATGGTTATCTTAATTGCACTAATTGGACCAATATTAATTGGTGAAACAGCAATTACAGCAAACCTGATCCATCCTGTAGGTCTTATTATTATCGGGTTAACCTTTATTACAGGGACTCTGTTTGGCAATTCAGGACTTACAGCAGCATTCAGTACACTAAGATATCTAATGATTATACTTGCTTATTTCTTCGGTTACTCCGGGATTATTATCGGATCTACATTTTTATTAATACATATGGTTGGTTTAAGATCTATTGGAGTCCCATATCTATCTCCTCTCATTCCTTTTAGATTTAAAGAAATCAAAGACTCTCTATATAGGGGGGATTTAGAAAAATCATTTAACAGCAAACATAGTTATCCAGATGATAATAATTAATCGAATTGCCTGACTTAAACTAATGAGTGCTTTAGCTCCATGAGAAAGAATAAACAGAGCAGCTTTCAATATTCAAAATTCAAATACAAGTTTAGTCATCATAAATAGAGTAATAAAAGATGTGACAGGAAAATATTTAAAAAGATGAACCAGTAAAAACATTCCCTGGCTCATCTTTTCGTGTTTTTTTGTCCTCTTAATCTTTGGTTCCCCAAGTTCCGCTCCTCAAATTGAAAAAATGAAGCCACACCAATAAAATTATAATAATATGGATTCATTTAAAGGCTTGCTTCCGAACCAAAATCTTACGCCCTTTTGCTGGATATACATGAAAATCAATATATTTTTGTTCATGTATATAAAAAGTCAGAGTTTTGTTATGATTAAAATGAGTGAAAATTGGAGGTGTTTTACGGGTGGTTAAGAAAGCATTAGTGATCATTGATGTGCAAACGGCCGTCGTTGAGGAAAGCTATAAACGCGATAAGGTAATTAACAACATCAACCATTTAATTCATCGTGCAAGAGGGCAGCAAATACCGATCATCTATATCCAACACGAATCCCCAGAAGGTCCAATGAAAAAGGGAGAACCTGGTTGGCAGCTTCACCCAAGGCTTGAGAAGCCAATTCATCAAGAGATGACCATCTCCAAAATCGTACCGAATTCATTTAGCCATACTCCATTAAAACAAACCCTCGACAAGCAAGGCATAACGCAGCTCTATATTTGTGGCGCACAGACGGAATACTGTGTTGACTCTACATGTCGAGGAGCTTTTGATTTAGACTATGATGTTACGCTTATCACGGACGCCCATACCACGAATGATGCAATTCACTTGTCCGCTCCCCGCATTATCGAACATGTCCATGAAACATTAAAGAACTTTGGGAGCCCAAGCGCAGAGATACGTTTGGAAAAATCAACAGAACTTGATTGGATGCAAAGTGAAATCCACCCTCAATAGGGAATACGCTTTTATTTGCAAACCGGCGCGATTCTTTAATTAGAATCGCTTTTTTGCGTTACATTTCTATAGTTCGTTCAACTTATTGGGAGAGTTGGAATCCATGGAACAACGATTTTATTAGTCACTCAAGCCACATTAAGCACTAATATAGATTACAGCTATTAATTAAGCCTCATCTCATGTTATAATGGTTCACTTAGGATAATTACTTATAATTGAACGGATGCCAACAAAAGCCTCCGCATAAAATATGGGGGTGTAAGAGAATGAACAAACAATGGACGATTGATAAAATTAATGAATTTGTTGAGAAAAATTCGGAAAGTAAGTTGCTAACGACGGAATATCACGGTTTTTCTCAAAAGTTACTATTCAAATGTACATGTGGCAGCAACTTTGAAAAAACATTTAAGAAATTTAAAAATAATAACCAGCGTAAATGTGACGTGTGCCAACCGCCTAAAGAAGCACGATGACGTATAGCGAATAAACGAAGTGCCAATTTCTTTTAAAAAGAAGTTGGCACTATTTTTATAGCTTTTTAATTAACGGGTGATAGTAAGCTTAATTTCGGATGAATCCAGCGATTGCCTACAGTTGTAGAATCTGAACTTATCCCGTTCCATTGCACTTTGTATTAAAACGAAGATGGTATCCGGATGGTCCACATGTTGTTGGTGAGAAACGGTACAAAAAGCATCTAAAAAGTACGAATGCTATGAGATTTCTCTTCAAATTCGAGGCAAAGTCTAAATTCACGAATAAAAGCACGAAACTCACGAATAAAGTCGATAAATTCACGAATAAAAGCACGAAATTCACGAATAAAGTGGTTAAATTTGCGAGTAACGCTCCGAAATGGTGAAAAAAAGCAGTAATTATACGGAGAAACAAGGCCGAATTCGAGAGTAACGCAAAAAAATGACGAGAAACGGTCCCAATTGAGTGTAAAAAGGGCAATTTTTATGACGTAGAAGCGCATTTCCCGCAGGAGTTTCGCACCTTCCGTTCCATTCCACTCTTCGTGAAAAAAAGAAAGGATTTACATTGTCTATAGTTTTGATGATTTGTACCTAGACCGTTTCATTGCACTGCAGGTACCATTTTCAACCAATTGCAATTTGCCGATGTATCACACTTTTTTAAATTTATGTTGCTAAGTGTAAACTTGGCGACATAAAAACGTTTATAAACAAGTCATTAGTCGGGCATCTACAAAAGAGACAATAACCTAACATGATTGCATTTGTGGATATTCAGTATCGTATGTGAACCAGTTATGTTTCTCAGCTTATATACATAAGAGTTGAGAAAGATGCATTCTCAATTTAAGGTGCATATTTATCTTTCAAGTAATCTGAACCAATACCACCGATAAGCATCAATGCCAATGGTAGGAAATTTGATACAGCCGGCATACCTTCTAATATTGTAATGTCTGTGCCAGCAAATTTGTTAAGACCCAAAATAATGAGTTTAGATACTAATAAAAATGATCCAAGTAAAAATACACTATCAAAAAACACTTTTCTTTTCGGAAATGCCAATTGCTTGCTATCTCGTATTATTTTTTCTTTCAATTCCTCGTCACTCCTTAATAATTCATCAATCGTAATATGAAATAAGTCACTCAAATGAATGATTACTTCAATGCTCGGATAATTTTTGCCTGTCTCCCATTTTGATACAGATTGCCGACTTACATGAATCTTCTCCGCAAGATCATTTTGTGACCAATTTCTTTTTTCTCGTTCTTGTTTCAATCTCTCGCTAAGTATCATGAATGGTTCATTTCCTTTCTTCATTCCTAGTATGGTGAGCTAACTACTGTAAAGTAAAGATAGTATTAAGCGCATTACGGCGCAACCTATGAGTTACACACAGGAAAACCTTGATATATCAAGGTTTTTAACTCGTTTTTAAAAAATCGAATGGCGCATTCAAAATTATTGAATTCAGACATATGGATGCCGTTTACTACTCTATGTACAAGAATTTCATGATGAAATCCTGTCGTTACCATAAACGTAAGGGTTCTTTCTGTTATATACATATTGGAATTAGGAAGAATCTAAAACGTAGCAACTATAATTGGGTTACATCAAAAATGAGCGCCTTTTCTAATGCAGCTAGAGGACTGGTTGGCCCAGCATGGTATTATTTTAGTGTATAATATTCCTATGAAAATTGAGAAAGAAAATGTTATTATTCGTTTTTTACTGGTAGGTGTAATTGATGGGGAGTGAACCATTTAGTAAAGATACGCCAAGACTCATTTCACTAACGTAAGCGTTAGCTGGTTTGTGGTAAACGGCAAATTAAGTAGAAGCTAGCATGAATACGTTTTTTTGTGTCTAAAATATTGATCAAAATTTCCACTCTAAATTAACTAAAAAAGTGGAGTTAGTATAGTTTCATGGACACATTTTAGTTAAGTCCTTACAATGATTTTTGGGTGTTTGAAAACAAGATACACACTGCAATGGTGTTTGTTTCCCGTAAAAGTTTATTGTATGTGAAGAGGGGGTTGATTGGGAGTATACAGTAATACATTGTTTAGATCCAAAAACTAAGATGTTTTATTTAGAGTTGGATAAAGAAAAAGGATACATAATGAATATAAAATTTGAGAATATTATTGGAGAAGATTTACTTATCACAAAAAACAAATACAGTATTTATCAAGTTAGAGAAAATCCTACCATTTTATTGATGAAAAGGAAACAACTTTAAAGAGCCTTGCTACAATGAAAAGTAGAAAGGCTCTGGCTTTTTTGCTGTTTATATATATTCATAAAGACGGAATACAAAGTAGACCAGACTTTTGTATAATTTCTAAACTTCACCTTGTTGGAATTACATTGTGTAGATTTGAGAGGATAAAGAATTTAATAGAATGGTACATCACTTTATAAAAGAAGAAAAAGTGGTGTTTGTTTATGATTTAATTTAAGGCTCAGTCCATTTTCACATTAATCATTATGAGTTAAATGGGTTAGCATTCGAGAGTGGAATTTAAAAAGTTCTAAAAATTTCTTTGTGTTGATTGAAAAATGATTTTCCGCTGAGCGTACCCATCCTACACCTATATCTACCTGTTCATACTTTATTATTTGGATAGGAACTATGTCGCCGTTTAAAACATAAGGATCATGGTTTAGAGAAAAGTCAGGCCCGAAGCTAATTCCTATTCCTTCAATAATAGCTTTTTTAATTACTTCTGTATTATCGGAGGTGAATAAAATATTCAAAGGTCCAAATTTATTAATTAAATTATTTGCAAATTGTTTTACATAATCACCGTTATAAAGAATAACGGTTTGAGTCATCAATTGTTGAGGAGTTATAGATTTGTGTAACGCTAGAGGAGATGTTTTGCCGACGTATACCTTCATCTTGCCTTCAAGTATTACATCAAATATTAAATCTTCTGTTTTATTTAATAAATCTTCGTAAATCGTGATTAGGCCAATGTCAATCTGATTATTTTGGACATGTTCAATAATATGCTGAGTGCCTTTTTCTGAGATTTCAATATTCACATTTGGATAAGCGTTTTTAAAAGAAGATAGTGGTTCTAACAAGAACAGCATAAAGCCAGGGATAGAGGATAATTTTAAATTTCCGGAAACTACAGTGTTATAAGATTGGGCTTCTTCTTTAAAATCTTGAAGTCTCATTAAGACCTTATATGCCTTTTTAATTAATGTTTTTCCTTCATTTGTTGGAACTGCACCAAGGCGTCGGTAGCGATTAAATATTTTAACGCCCAACTCATCTTCCAATTTAGTAATTGATTGACTGATTCCGGATTGGGAAACATGTAGGTTTTGTGCTGCTTTAGAAATAGATCCTGTTTCAGCAACTTTTACGATATATTCCAATTGTTCGATATGCATTGGTTTCTCCTTTTAATATAGAAGTGCAGCTTAAGTATTTATCATTAATAGTAAATTTATTTAAGTGTAAATTATATATATAATAAATTCAAGCAATTCTTAATTTTCTAAAAAAACGATTAAGGGGGGATGAAAACAATGAGTTTGAATTTGAATGAAAATTTAAAGAACAGTGCTGCAAAATTTCCTAGTCATCGTGCCTATACATTTCTGAATCAAAGTACAACGTATGCAGAACTTGATAAAGAGGTGGATTGTGCTGCATCTGCCCTATCCGCCGCAGGTATCGGGATGGGGGATAAAGTCGCTTTATTGCTTGGTAATTGTCCAGAGTTTATCACTGCTTACTACGGAATCCTTAGGTTAGGTGCTGTGGTTGTTCCAATTAATCCTGGCTACACCTTAGGAGAAATTTCTTTTATTTTACTAAACAGCCAAGCGAAAGCTGTGATTGCACATTCATCTTTAGAATCCAATATATATCCATTGAGAGAGAAACTGGAACATTTAAAGATGGTCATCTATACAGATTCAATTAAGTCCGAATGGAAATGGGAACGTCTAACTCAAGAAACGGAAGATATTTTTGTAAGCCCTTTCATTTGTGAAGATGATCTGGCAGTCATTCTCTATACTTCCGGAACAACTGGAAAGCCGAAAGGCGCCATGCTATCCCATCGAAATATGGCGTCCAATGCTAAAGCAATTTCCCGACTTGCAGAGTTAACTGAAGCAGACCGCATGATCGCTGTTCTTCCCATGTTCCATGTGTTTTGTATGACGGTTTGCATCAACGTTCCTATTGCTTGCGGGGCAACAATTGTAATTGTTCCTAAATTTAGCCCTGCTGAGGTTATGAACACGATTAGAAGTGAGAAAGCGACCTTTTTTGCCGGAGTTCCGACCATGTTCAGCTTTATGTTACAGTTGCCAGGAGCGACAGCAGAAGATTTTGCATCTATACGGGCCTGTTTTTCAGGTGTTGATTCGATTCCCCTTGTACTATTAAATGGGTTCGAAGAGAAGTATAACGTTCGGATTTTAGAGGGATATGGCCTTTCTGAAACTGCTCCTGTGACAGCCTTCAATCCATTACGGGGAACACGTAAACCGGGCTCTGTGGGTATTGATATTATGGAAGTAAAGAATAAAGTGGTAGATCCAAATGGTTTTGAAGTCCCAAGGGGAGAAATTGGAGAATTAATTGTACAAGGTCCCAACGTGATGAAGGGTTACTTAGGATTGCCGGAAGAAACTTCTTCAGCGCTGAAGGACGGTTGGTTTTATACCAGTGATTTGGCCCGTATTGATGATGAAGGTTACATCTATATCGTTGACCGAAAAAAAGATTTGATCATCGTTGGCGGGTACAACGTCTACCCTAAAGAAGTGGAAGAAGTATTATATCAACATCCGGCAATTGTTGAAGCAGCCGTAATAGGAATTCCAGATAAAGAATATGGAGAGATTGTGAAAGCTTTTGTTGTTTCTAACGATGAATGTATAACTATGGATGACATCCTCCATTTCTGCCAAGACAAGCTTATAAAATACAAGCTGCCAAAACAAGTGGAATTTAAGAAAGAATTACCTAAGAACAGTACAGGTAAAATTTTAAAAAAAGCTTTGCGTGTTGATCAAGTCGAAGTCATTTAGTTTGCTGATATCATTTGAATATCTTTTAAAAGTGAATAATAAGGAGGAATTTCTATGAAAGCTGCAGTGCAAACTTTGGAATTTCCACTCTATATAAACGGGGAGTGGAAGCCTGCTATAAACGGAGAAACGTTTAATGTAACAAACCCTGCAACTGGTGAAGTCGTGGCTAGGGTGGCTAAAGCCGGGAAAGAAGATGTGGAGCAGGCCGTTTCCTCTGCCCGGCAGGCATTTGATTCAGGAGTATGGTCCAGAAAATCTCCGCAAGAACGTGCTGACGTACTTGTCCAATTTGGCAACAAGATCATTGAACATGCTGAAGAATTGGGTTACTTAGAATCTATAAGTTCGGGAGCTACAGTTCGACGCATTTCAAACTTAGACATCATGTCCATAGTTGACCTCCTGCAGCAAACGGCAAAGTTCACTGTAGAGTATCCTTATGTAGAATCCCTTCCTACTGTACCATTCCCTGGACCAAGTAATAACCAAGTTTGGCGAGAGCCGCTTGGTGTTGTAGCAGCCGTGACTGCTTGGAACTTTCCAATGATTTTAGCTATGTGGAAATTGGCCCCTGCGTTGGCAATGGGGAACTCCATCATAGTCAAACCAGCATCCAATACGCCGTTATCTACCCTTAAATTGGCTGAATTGGCTGCTGAAGCGGGAATACCAGCTGGTGTATTCAATGTTATATCTGGGCCTGGTTCAAGTATAGGGGAAACTCTTGTGACACATCCAAGCGTAGATAAAATAGCATTTACTGGTTCTACGGAAGTAGGGAGCCGCATCATGAAATTGGCATCCGAAACGGTGAAACGCGTCACTCTTGAGTTAGGCGGGAAATCACCTGCAATCGTATTGCCAGATGCGGACTTGGATATTACAATTCCTGGAATTTTATTCGGATTCTTGACACACTCTGGGCAAGTTTGTGAATCAGGCACTCGTGTTCTTGTACATGATTCCATTTATGAAAAAGTAATTGAACAATTATCTGAAGTAGCAAGCACGATTAAAATTGGAAATCCATTAGATATCGCAACCGGAATGGGGCCTATGGTATCAAAACAACAATTGGAAACTGTACTTTCTTATATTGAATCTGGTATTCAAGAAGGAGCACGATTGGTTTGCGGCGGAAAGCGTAAAATTGTAGAAGGATTTGAAAATGGCTATTTTATTGAGCCAACTATTTTTGCCGATGTTCATAATGACATGAAGATTGCTAGAGAAGAAATTTTTGGACCTGTTCTATCAGTCATCCGTTATTCCACAGTTGAGGAAGCGATTGATATTGCGAATGATACGATTTATGGATTAGCAGGCGGAGTTTGGTCAAAAAACGTAAATAAAGCGATGCAAATAGCCCGCGATTTAAAAGCTGGAACGATATGGATCAATGATTGGCATATGCTGAGGAGTGATGCGCCATTTGGCGGATACAAGCAAAGCGGTTTTGGTCGGGAATTAGGACGCCATGCACTAGACGAATATTCTCAACTTAAGCATGTTCACTGTTCACTCGTACCTGAAGTAAGCCAAAGATCTTGGTATCAAATATTATTGGGATAATCCAGAAAAATTTACGAATACAAATCTAAAAAAGCGGGTGATTCTATGTCGACATCATTTTTTCAATTTTCTGTTCGTACGGTTGTAAATAGCGGGGCGGGATCTAGAACTTTGCTTCCTGAGATGATTAAAGGACTAGGCGGGAAACGTGCAGTTCTCTACACGGATAAAGGTTTAACCCAAGCCGGAATTACAGCCCAAATTAAAGAATTATTTGAAATCATGCCGGGTACGCCTCAGCTTGTTGGGGTTTTTGAAGATATCGAACAGGATGCCAAAGGTGAAATTATTAATCACGGAGCTCGTTTCTTTAAAGAGTGCAACGGTGATTCCTTAATCGCTCTTGGAGGCGGCAGCGTTTTGGATACTGTAAAAGGGATCAAGTGGATGCTCCATAAAGGTCTGCATGATATACGTGATTCCCTTCTTACCGGTAATGTGATGGAGTGGTGGCCTGAAGCCCAATTTATCCCGATCCCACATGTAGCCATTGCGACAACGGCAGGAACAGGTGCTGAAGTATCACCGGTAGCTGTTGTCTTGAATGAAAAGCTTGGAATGAAAACAAACCTTCTTCATCCATTTATCAATGCGGATATGGCTATTCTGGATCCGGATTTAACGGTAGGTCTTCCTCCTAAAATCACTGCATTTACAGGATTTGATGCATTGACTCATGCAGTGGAAGCTTATTTTTCACCCCAGGCCAATCCGATGACAGATGCCTATGCACTTCAAGCGATTCGTCTGATTGTAGACAATTTACAGACTGCGGTTCGAAAAGGTGACGATCTTTCAGCAAGAGCGAATATGCTAATGGCAAGTTCGATGGCTATTTCTTCATTTTGCCTTGCGATGAATGCAATTCCAATTCATAACATGGCACATGCGTTAGGGGCAAAATTCAATATCCCTCACGGGCTGGCTAACGCTGTTTTGTTGCCGAATGTAATGCAATCTTTGCCTAGATTCTATTTACCGCGGATTACTGGGTTTGCACACGCGTTGGGCATCACGAATCCTTCAGGACAACCTGAAAAATGTTTAGAGGAAGTTATCCAATGTATTAGAAATCTCCGTAAAATGGTGAATTTGCCAGACACTTTTGTTGAATTTGAAAGGAACGACGATATACTTCAACATATTGTACCGGCTGTTCATAATGATCCTGCCGGAATTTTCTTCAAGATCCCAGCAAATATCATCACCAAAGTGATAAACGAAGTATTCGAGGTAACTGAAATAAATAAAGGCTTAACCTCGATCACAAGATATTAAGCACTAATTTTACATTTCAGAATCAGGCAATCTAGTTAAATGGAAAACACTTGAAAACCTCCTCTTAATGTTTGGTTGGAGAACTAACATTATATCCAGGTATACAAATAGTGTTTTCCTTTTTTGAAATTTTTATTCTATTCATATTTGGAGGTTTTTTATGATAAGTAAAGTACCCACTCAACCTAGGTCAGCTACTTCTTTTACAAAAAAGGCAAATATAGCAGTGTACGAATTACTGAACTTTGATGATCGACAGGATTTTGAAGATGCATACCGAGGCTTTATTGCACCACTGGAATCCAAAGTTATTAAAGATGATTCTGGGGAGATAGTTTGGGATATAGAAAAGTTGGATTTTCTAAACGACACTGCCCCGGAGACAGTGAATCCAAGCTTATGGAGAAATGCACAATTACAGGCCATTTCTGGTTTGTTTGAAGTGGTGGAAGGTATATATCAGGTTCGTGGACAATCTATGGCGACAACTTTCTTTATTGAAGGTAAGCATGGAGTCATAGTCTGTGATGTATCAGGAAGCACGGAATCTGCTAAAGCCGTAATGGAATTATATTATAAGCATCGACCAAGAAAGCCAGTTTCAGCCATCATTATAAGTCAAAGTCACGCGGACCATTTTGCCGGTATTCAGGCCGTTCTAAAGTATGCCGAAAATCCAGCAATTCCGATAATAGTTCCCCAACATTTTACAAAAGAAGCGTTAAGTGAAAACGGGCTATTAGGTACAATTATGGCGCGTCGTGCAGAGTATCAGTTTGGTAAAAATATACCAGATGCCAGGGTGGGCTCTGTATCCATAGGTATAGGTAATACGATGAGTTCCGGGACGATGAGTTTTGCACTGCCTACGGTTGAAATAGAAAACGAAGTACAAACGATGGAAATCGATGGGGTAACCTTTCAATTTTTGTTAACCCCGAACACCGAAGCACCTGCTGAAATGCATTTTTATATCCAAGATTACAAAGCATTATTTGTTTCAGAGAACGCTAATCAATTGATGCATCAAATTTATACGGTAAGAGGGGCAAAAACCAGGGATGCCCTGCATTGGGCTAATTCTCTCGATAAAACAATCGAATTATTTGAAAATGAAGAAATTGATGCCTTGCTCATGATTCATGCATGGCCTGTTTGGGGGAAAAATCGTACTTTAAACCATTTGAAATTACAACGTGATTTATATAAATATATGCACGATCAGACAGTGCGTTTAGCCAATCACGGATATACGATGGATGAAATAGCTGAAACGATCAAACTTCCAAAAGCACTGGATACTTATTGGGGGAATCGTGGGTATTATGGTACTTTAAAGCATAATTCAAAGGGGATTTACAATTTTTACTTAGGTTATTATAGTGCTCATCCTTCAGATTTAGATCCATTGCCACAAGTGGAAGCTGGGCTTAAATATGTAGAATACATGGGTGGAGCGGCTGCTATTTTGAAACGAACCAAAGCTGACTTTGAAAATGGTGAGTATCGCTGGGTAGCTCAAGTATTAAAAAATGTCGTAATGGCCGAGCCAGAAAATTCGGATGCAAAAAATTTATTGGCAGATGCTCTAGAACAATTAGGATACCAAGCAGAATCAGCCAATTGGCGTAATATGTATCTTGTTGGTGCATCCGAACTAAGAAATGGAATTAATAAAGAGAATTCCCCATTGGATGTTTCTGGAATCATTAAAAATATGCCATTAGAAGAATTCTTAAAGCTGGTCGCTGTTAAATTGAACGGTCCCAAAGCAGATGGTAAAAAAATAACGCTGAATGTAACGTTAACAAATACCAATCAAGAATATGCGATTTATTTAGAAAATTCCGTTTTGGTTTATAAAGCTGGTAAGACAGACGATAATCCAGATGTTTCCTTGGCTCTTGAGCAATTAACGTTCTATGGAATTGGACTTGGCATGATTTCACCAGAAAAAGCAGTGGCAGCGGGTAAATTGAACATTACCGGCGACCAAACAAAATTGAATGAATTTTTATCACTTTTAGATATTTTTGAGCCTTTACCAAATATCGTAACTCCTTAATTAACTGAGAAAAATCCTTTATGATTCAATTTTTACACAATAAGCACCTGCTCAATCTTGCTCGCTATTAAGGCGGCAAAGCAGGTGTTTTTTCTCCTTAAGTATGATTGCTAATCTTTATTGAAAAAATGGTGAGAGGCAGGAGTTTTAATGAAAAGTTGGGCGAAATGGATTATTTTACTTGCACTTTTTATTATGTCAATTATTAATTTTGCCGAAAAGTCCATTACAGGATTAGCCGGTACCCATATTATGAAAGATTTAGATCTTACCTCAACGCAGTTTGGAATAGTTGGAAGCAGTTTTTTTTGGTTGTTTTCCATAGCTGGAATAATAGGCGGCTCTTTGTCTGATCGTTTGGGTACTGGAAAATTACTGGCTATTATGGCGATTATTTGGACAATCTCACAATCGATGGTGCTGTTTGTATCAAGTCTACCATTACTTATATTTAGTAGAGTGTTACTAGGTGCTGGAGAAGGTGCTTTTTCTGCAACTGCTGTCAGCCATATTAGTAAATGGTTTAAACCGGAATCACGAGGCCTTGCAATATCAATCATAAATTTTGGCAATGTTGTGGGGATAGCAGTTACAGCCCCAATTATGGTTTTTCTAATCTCAAATTATGGGTGGAAACAAGCATTTTTTATTTCTGGTATTTTTAGCTTTGTCTGGTTTATCTGTTGGCTTTGGCTAGGACGCCTGAAAGCCCCTGTTTCTTTGGAAGAAGAAGTAAGTAAACAAGAAAGCAAACAAAAGATAAATAGAAAAGATATCGGGAAAGCTTTACGATCTCCGTTTTTTATTTTTACAACCTTAACTTCATTTGTTGCCTATACTTTAATTGTCTTTAATCTTACTTTTAATCCTTCATATCTACATAAAGTAAAGGGATTATCTGAACAACAGACTGCAATGGTTATTGCCATTTCCGGATTAATAGGAGCGATTCTTGGATTGGTACTATCTATAATTTCAGATCGCTTATACAAAAAAACTCAAAGTTTGTGGAAGTCGCGAACTCTATTTACTGCCATTTGTGCTATTCTTGCAGGGATTTTGTACTCAATTTATCCTCTTGTAAATGGTTCAGGTCCAATCATCATCATTCTTTCTTTAGTAAATGCATTAGTGGTCACAATAAACACACTTAATCCGACAGCGGTAACCAGTTTACTTCCACAGCGAAGAGGTGTTATGACAGGTACTTACTATGGATTAATGTCTTCATCAGGTATAATTGCTCCAATTATTTTCGGAAAACTCATTCAGGATTCTGGTACAAATCCAGCAGGTGGTTTTAGTGCATCCATTTATGGAATGTCTGTTGCCATGGTGACTGCATCCATTTTAATGCTCCTATTCGTAAAACAAAAACGACAAGTCACAACAGGGAAAAGTGATAATAAGATTGTGAATCTATAATGACAAGATTGATATTTGTATATTTTAAATTTTTGTGAGTAATGGCTTAAGTAAGGTAGCTGTCAATGCTTAACAATAATGGATTCAAAGTGGATATAACGATTTATTGCCTCTCCGGTCTTTTGGTTCACTTCAGGGCGTCGAGTGCGACCTTGGCGCTTGTCCGATATGCCCGTCGTTATATTAGGCATTCTGCGTATCCTTGCTGGATTTGTATAAGAGGAGTCAAAGAACCTATCCTTCTGATGAAATGTTAAAGAATGTGCCTGAAATAAATGATGAAATCCGAAAATCTTTGTTTTTAATCACCTCAGCTGGAAAGGAAAATATCTTTTAATAAAATTTTAGTACCGTTCCAAAATTAAGTGTTCCTCAAGAAGTAGGAACATTTTTTTATTTTTGAGTAATAGTTGCTTTTCTTCAATAAGCTATGATTAATGATTTTCAACAATCGGACGTTTTTATTTAGAAACGCTACCTTTTCGTGTTTAGGCTTATTAGTTGGAGGTATACTATTATCTTTAAAGAATCTTATTAAATTCTTCATTTTCCACTTAAAATTATTGCTATACTATAATAATTCCTAGCATGTCAGCTAATTAAATGCATATTCGTAAATCGGTAACAGGAGCTTAGTTTATATAAGATAAAAGGAGAACACATATTGCACATAACCCTGTCAAGTAGACAATAAAAAAAGAGTGTTTTTTAAGCTGCGGCCTTTTCTCGATAT
>NZ_LMBV01000016.1:100599-100847 GCF_001439925.1 Peribacillus muralis | reverse complement strand
CCCTTCATGAAATTAGTTCATTACTATGGCTTCTGCTGACTTCTTGCGATAAACCTTTTTCGACTGTACTTCTGTACATCCGCAAGACCTCCCAGGGTAAGACACCTATCTTTCCTCTTTTACTCGCCTGATTTACTCTATAAAGTTACGCACATCTTTTGGACTTTAACTTGTCTTGGAGTTTAATCCCTTTAAAGAGCCTTAGTATCAGATTCCTGTTCNNNNCAAGATTTTATTCCACGCTTCCT
>NZ_LMBV01000016.1:19964-100592 GCF_001439925.1 Peribacillus muralis | reverse complement strand
CCAGCCCTTACCTCACGATAAGTACCTTGCGCTTCCTTAGTGGTTGGTCGATGTGTACCCCCACAGTGGTCTTTCACCACCTAGATAGATGCCATGCCTGGCACACAAGCAAAAAAACATCTTCTGGAGGCGAAGATGTTCGGCACAGGGCATGTTTATCTATGTAAGCTGATCTTACTTTCATTTTTGCTCGGTAACCTTTAAACTAAGCAATTTTTTGTTCCGCAAATCATGTTGCACGGTCACGATGACATTGAACTCCGTTCCTTTAGTTGCGACTAAAAATTTGAAACCGTCTTCGACAAAATTCTTCGCTACTGTTTTTCTGCCTTTGTATTCATAATCAGTTACTTCATTTTCTGGATAATCAGCCTGGACGACGGCAATTGCAATCTTTCCGTATTTTTCATAATCGGGCTTTTCGGAGGCTTCGGTTGAAATCGATCCGGCGTGTATAAATAGAAATACTCCCAGTAACATCATGATGACTTTTTTCAAAAGCTTTTCCTCCTCGTAGGTTACTCTTAAGTATTATTATGTAAGATTGTTCATTTGTTATGCACCTGGTTCGCTTCTTTTGCAAGCATGATTCCAATTGAACGGTTCCTTTCCCATTCCTCGGGAAATACAGTCATTGGTGGATTCGTTTCATCCACTAAATAACTAAGCTCGATTGTCATACCGGGACGATTGAACTCAGTGATGAACCAATCGGTAAATCCGCTGCCCACCGCTTCCATTTCGGGAAAGGTCAGTTCATAACCAGTCAAATCCGCTGTTTTTTTGGCTATCCCATAATCCCTCGCCATATTTCCGCGTTTATTGTTATAATGCCAAAAGATTTCCCTTCCCGAGGTATGGTAGGAAACCGCAATAAGCGGATCAATTTCCTTAGTGAATTTCACAAGCGCCTTTACCTCGGCTGCTTGAAGGGGATGTTCCCCTTTATAAAATTGATAAGTTGGTTCCGTTTCATGGCTCATGACCTCTTTCCATCCAGCCGGGTATTGCCTATTCAAA
The DNA here is from genome assembly GCF_001439925.1 of Peribacillus muralis. Lineage (GTDB taxonomy): Bacteria > Bacillota > Bacilli > Bacillales > DSM-1321 > Peribacillus > Peribacillus muralis. The sequence continues at coordinate 99,572 of NZ_LMBV01000016.1, read as the reverse complement.
TCGATTCCTTTGGCATTAGCCTTCCATCGTGACCAATTGTTGCTATACCTGTTCATCTTCCAGACGGACACCTTTTCAAGAACATTCAAGCTTGATAAATCGCCTTGCTGGATACTTACCCCATCCGGATTTAACATGGGGATGAACCAAATGCTGACTTGGTCCAATAATTCCGAAGGATAACCTCCGACAGGCTTGCCCATACGATAAGCGGCTGCATAGTCTTCAAGCATCGTCACTAAAAGTTTGGAGCTTAGCCATTCCCGTCCATGATGTGATCCAACAAGTAATATCGTTTTTTTCCCATTTCCTAACTTGACTGCCTTTATATTTTTGCCTTTTTCCGTTTGTCCGATTATTTGTACGTCCAATTTATATTCTTCCTGTATTCCCTTCAGGTCCAACTCCATGCGCTCAGGGGAATATACCGTTTCTGCCAGAATCGTTTCCGGAAAAAAAAGCAGGGCCAACAATCCGGCCAGCATTATTTTCTTCATCTACTCACCTTTTTTTATTCAGGTAAAAAGCAACAACCGCGCTCCAAATACATCGCCACTTATTGTTAGGAGAAGTTCTGTCCCGAACTGAACAAAATACAAATAGCTCCTTAATAAGGGGGAGAACTACATGAGGATCGCGGATTATGATCAAGCATTGTTTCACACACATCGTTCAGATTGGGACAGCTTGTTAATATTGATGGTACGCACGAAAGATCACATTCTTTCGAAGAAAATCGAGCATTTTTTACACGCCTACAGGTTCGAGCATGATTATCAAGTCGTACAATCTCAGCTGTATGCACTGCTTCGTTACTTGGACCATGCAGCAGAAAAAACAAATGCTTATTTAAATGAACTTCCAGGCTAAATCACCTATAGTTTCTGCAAAACGGGAAAATATATACAAGAAGTTGGATTTTTAGGGATAAACTTTGGCTGGTGAAACCCATAAAAAAACAAGGAAGGGTCAGGTATATAAATACCTGACCCTCATTTCATCATTTTTTTATTGTCGCATATGCAGTTGCATACATTTTAAGTTCCTCGAGTAAGCCTTCTACAAGTACGGCTGACTCTTCGAATAAACCATCTTTTTCATAATCGAAGCAATGTGGATCAAGAACCAATTGTTTCGGGATTACATTTGCATAGAGGCTGCGCCCAACGGTCCTCACGGAATTGAGAGCGTTGATCCCGCCCTTCCCTCCACCGGAAACAGCCAGTAATGCGACTGGTTTATGAGCGAATTGCTCGCTGCTAAGAAAGTCCAAGGCGTTTTTCAAAGCACCACTCATTGAACCATGATATTCGGGAGTAGCAAGAATCACTCCATCCGCTTCCTCGATGCTTTTACGAAGGCCTTGGATCACTTCCAATTGATATTGTTCACCCTCACCTGAATACAAAGGAATCTCACTATTGCTTAAGTCGATAAGTTCAGCTCCATATTTATTGGATATGTAACGTGATGCAATCCCTGTACGCCCTTTTTTACGTGGTGAACCATTAATGATGACTAATTTCATGAATAACCCCTCCATTTGTCCTTCTATCTCTTTTCGATTGACTCCCATCACTCGCCAATCCAGTATACCAAAATCAAAGCAGGATGGTTGTAATTAAATGTTTCAGTTTCCTAAATATTTATCGAGGTCAAATCACCTTTCCTGACAAAAAAAACGAAATTTTCCCGATAATATTGGAAGGCTTCTGAACCGGCATTGGAATAAGTGCTGTAGCGCAATGAAACGGATAAAGTCCATTTTTCAAAACTGTAAACTGGCCATTCCATCTTAGTTATCACACGGAGTGAAAGCAAGACTCCTGCGGGACATGCGGTTAAGGGGAGACCCCGCAGGCTGAAAGCCACGGAGGCTTACGGACCGCCAGCGGAAAGGGAGCGCCTGCAGTGCAATGAAACGGTCTACGTACATAACCACAAAAAAACTATAGACAACACTCGATCATTCTCGAGTTTGTCTACAGTTTGTAAAGATGTGTGTTTCCTTAAACCAATGCTTCAATCTGTTCCATAAAATTCGTCATCACTGCAGATAACTTGGACTCGGCTTCAGACATTGATTTCCCTTGAACACCAAAGTAGAATTTAATTTTCGGCTCCGTGCCTGAAGGACGAAGGCATACCCACGTGCCATCTTCAAGGAAATACTTCAATACGTTGGATTTCGGAAGCTCGATCAGTTCTTCGGCGTTTGACAGCAATGTACGCTTCTTACTGCTCTGATAATCTTCCTCGATGATTACTCTGCTGCCCGCGATTTGAGCAGGAGGATTTTGCCTGAATTGATTCAATATTCCTGATATCTGCTTTGCACCCTCAATCCCCTTGAGTGTCAATGAGCGCAATCCTTCCAAGTAAAAACCATATTTTTCAAACACGTTCAGTAGCCCTTCATAAAGAGTCAACCCTTGTTTTTTATAATAAGCACAAACCTCTACAGCGAGAACTGCGGCTTGTATGGCATCTTTATCACGGGCAAAATCCTTAATCAGATAGCCGTACGACTCTTCATATCCGAACAAAAAGCTATGTTCCCCGCTTTCATTATATTGCTGGATTTTCTCGGCGATGAATTTAAAACCTGTAAGAACATCAACCGTATGCAGACCGTAGGATTTAGCAATCGTCCTGCCTATTTCAGAGGTAACGATTGTTTTTAAGACGACTCCATTTGTTGGAATCTCCCCTTTTTCCTTTTTCTGGGCAAGTAAATAATCAAGTAAAAGGGCGCCAGTTTGATTTCCCGTCAGGACAACATATTGGCCTGATTCGTTTTTCACGGCAATTCCCAACCGGTCAGCATCCGGGTCTGTTGCGATCAGTAAGTCCGCCTCGACTTTATTTCCCAGCTCGATAGCCATTTCAAATGCAGCTGGTTCCTCTGGGTTTGGTGACTTGACTGTCGAAAAATCCGGATCTGGCAGCTCCTGTTCCTTGACAATATGTAGATTTTGGTACCCTAAGCTTTGCAATGCCCGCCTGACCGATTTATTTGCCGTTCCATGAAGCGGCGTAAAAACGATTGACACATCTATTTCTTCTGCCAATTCTGCATTCTCGGGAACCATCAGCAACTGCCGATTGTAGGCTGCATCGAGATCCTCACCGATTATTTCAATGAGGCCCCTCTGTTTTAGTGCTTCAACTTCTTCAATCTCAATATCAAGCTCACTTTCAATGGCATTCACGTGGCCAATCACTTGATCCGCAGCCTCTGGCGTCAGTTGTGCCCCATCTTGACCATAAACTTTATATCCATTATATTCAGGCGGATTGTGGCTTGCCGTAATGACGATACCAGCAAAAGCATTCAGCTCGCGTACAGCGAACGATAATTCCGGAGTCGGGCGCAATTCATCGAATAAATAAGCCTTCACCCCAAAGGTCCCTAGTGTTTTTGCTGCTTCAAGTGCAAATTCGGGAGATTTATGCCTTGAATCATAAGCGATCACAGTCCCTCTTTCTTTTGCATCTTCCCCAAACGATGTAATGAATTGGGCCAATCCAGCCGTAGCCTTCCTTACCGTATAAAGATTCATCCGGTTCGTCCCAGCCCCGATTTCCCCGCGCATGCCCCCTGTTCCAAATTCTAAGTTCTTATAAAAGGCATCTTCAAGCTTTGTTTCATCATGCTGCATTTCCTCAAGGAGGGCACGTAACTCCCCATTTAAATTCTGGTAACTTGCCCATTTGGTGTATAACTTTTTCCACTCCATCTCCAACATCTCCTCCCAAACCCCGTTTTTATGTATTCGACCTACACATACAAAATTATCACATTTTTTCCAATAAATGAAGCAAAGGCTCGAAATGAAAAGAACCAAATTTTGCGTTCTTCTCATCACGAGCCCTTTTCCTTCTTTATTTTTCGCCATTCTTATAATGCAAATTGTATATATCATGGCGGCGATCTTTCAATTGCCTTACAGTCCCGGATTGTCTTTCCCGTCGTAAGATTTCTAAATCAACATCGCCAATAAGAACCATTTCTAAGTTTGGGCTGGTCTCCCCGACTATGCCGTCACGGGCAAATTCGAAATCCGATGGGGAGAAAATTCCCGATTGTGCATATTGGATATCCATATTTTCCGTTTGCGGCAGATTGCCGACCGTGCCGGAAATGACGGTATAAATTTGATTTTCCACAGCACGGGCCTGCGCACAATAACGAACGCGCAAATAACCTTGCCTGTCTTCCGTACAAAATGGAGTGAATATGATCTTTGCTCCCATGTCTGTTGCAATCCGAGCAAGCTCAGGAAATTCAATATCATAACAAATTTGTATTGCGATTTTTCCACAATCCGTATCGAAGACACGAACACGGTCACCTGCGTTGATGCCCCACCATTTTTTTTCATTCGGTGTGATATGAATTTTATATTGCTTTTCAATCGTTCCATCACGGCGGAATAAATAAGCGATATTGTATATGTTATCATCGTCTTCTTTTACAAAATGCGAACCACCGATAATATTGATATTATACCTTACCGCTAATGTAGTAAACAATTCAATATACTGCTCCGTAAAATCCGAAAGCTTCCTCACAGCCAAGCTTGGCGATCTTTCATTCAAGAATGACATCAACTGGGTAGTGAACAATTCAGGGAATACCGCAAAATCTGCATTGGCATCCGAAGCAACATCAGTGAAATACTCTACTTGGTTCGCGAAGTCATCGAAGGAATCGATCTTGCGCAGCATGTACTGCACGACGCAAATCCTTACTGGTTCGGAAGTTTTATAATAACGCTTCGATTTCGGCTGATAATCAACATTATTCCACTCCATAAGCGTAGCGTATTTATTGGATTGCAAGTCATCGGGCAAGTAATTCGGATTGATCCTCATGAGCGTGAAGCCATTTAACAACTGAAATGACAGCACCGGATCATATATTTTATGTAATTGAACTTCCTTCACATATTCCCTTGGTAAAAGCTCCTCCGCATGTTTATGGTAATTGGGAATCCTACCGCCAATGATGATGCTTTTCAAATTCAGCTGAGCAACGAGTTCTTTTCTTGAATCATATAGCCTCTGACCGATTTTCATCCGGCGGAATTTAGGATGGACCATGACCTCGATACCATATAAATTATACCCGTCCGGATTATGGTTCGTGATATAACCATTATCGGTTACATCGTCCCATGTATGGCGATCATCATATTCGTCAAAATTAATAATGAGGCTCGAGCATGAGCCAATTACTTTCCCATCATATTCAGCAACAAATTGCCCTTGCGGAAAAATTTGCAGATGGCTTTCAAGCTGTTCTCGCTTCCAAGGAACCATTCCAGGGAAGCAACTGGATTGCAGAACGATTATTTCATCTATGTCTCCTAGCTTCATGTTACGGATTTCCATTATTTTTTCATATTTATGCAGGTCCAAATTAGGCATTTTCCTCAGACTCCTTTAATCTCTTCCATAAAATTATACCCCTTATTCAAAAATTAAAACAACTATAGCCATTCCCTTGCCAAAGCTAATATCCTCCGAAAAAGAATATATATTTTACAGAGCCTATCATACATACTATACTTTTCTTGAGTGCAAAAAGAAGTGGTGAAGAGGAACCAGAACCGGGCCAAAACTTGTAGCCCAATCTGATCCATAATTGACTTGTTTCGCAGCTTATATTTTATGAAATTAGGCAATATGCATTTGGTACCGCAATCATCATTTATACTTTTTTAGAAAAAGCAATCATTAGAATAGATTAACGGATCCGATAACGGTGCGTAAATTTACATGTATCATTAATTCCTGACCAAACCTTTGCGGAAGGTTTCATGTACAGGACAAATTAACGTGTTTGGTTTCATTACCGACCCGTTCCTAGCCTTGACTGCTTTCGTCAACTTATGCAAATGCAGTTACATCGTATGGACAAGATCCAAGGAGGTTGCAGCTTAATGAAGAAAATGGCTATTTTTTTAGTGATAATCGTCGCTTTATTTGTCCTGATGGGCGTTTTGACAACGATGAAAAAAGAAGAAAAATCAAAAGAAAATCCGTATGGTAAGGATAAGATTGACCCAGCCACTGTCGATCAGCTGGAAGACCCCAATTATCAAAATTTGATATTGCCCGAGGAATTGGAGCAAGACCTCCAAGATAAAAATGACGTGACTGTTTATTACTACAGTCCTAAAAACGCTTATAGTGAAAAAACCACGCCGGTCGTAGCACCATTGGCAGAAAAACTGGGAATCGATCTTGTTCAATACAATCTATTGGAATTTGAACAAGGCTGGAGCGATTATGGCATTAAGGATACCCCGACCATCGTTCACTATAAAAATGGTCAGGAACAAGACAGGATCGTTGGATTTAAAAAAGAGGAAACCTTCAAAAAGTGGTTCGAGGACAACGACATTAATTAATGATGAAAAAATGAGCCGGCCCTGACGGAAAATGCTTTTCCCGTTATAGCCTGCTCATTTTTTATGGCTTATACTAAATATTGATTCGCCACTTGGATATCCATCATCTGCATTTCATTACTCGCTTCATTGTTTAAACGTGAAAAATGGTCATAATAAAAAGGGAAAAAGATTCCGTATTCATTTAATAAAGTAATGTTGTGCTGAAACAATTCCACACAACTGGAATCCATTATTATGGAATCTTTAGCCTGCTGTTTGCCTAGGACGGAAAGGAGTACATGCAGGCAAGTCATTACTTGATAAGCATCCCTTAGCGTTCCCAAATAGGTAGATGAACTGCGATTGGGTTCTAAAACGCCTATCTTCCGAAAATGAAGGATTTCACTTTTCGTAAAGTATTTTGGAAATACAGTTTCGTAGAATCTCGAAACGAGTCTCGCTATTTCTTGTTCTTGTTCTTCCGTTGAAGAAAAGACCGTTTTCACAAAAAAACCACCTTTTTTCAGATCCGTTAGACCTATCTAATATATGTATATTCTAGGACAAGCGATTTCTTTCCCAATAGAATAACATAAAAATTGTAAAAAATATGTGGTAATTTCCACCACGACAATCTTGACAATAGGGACTTTATCACTTTTTTTCATCATTACCCTGTAATAATTATATATATTTTTCATATAACCTCAACCAAATAAGTCGAAAGTAGGAACAATATTGGAAGATTTCAATTTAAATAATCAAAACATGTTAATAAATGTACTGAACAATTGGAATGGACATACACTGGAACAACTTTTTAGGGAACGGTGGAAGGCACCGAAGAAGCTGGTGCATGAATGGAGAATGAGTAAAGAAGTGAAGCTGAATGGCCATCCTGTAACATGGTCCACTATCCTACAACAAGGTGATATGCTCAGCATCCCTATAATGGATACTGCAGAAAATGCTGCCGTTCAAGCGACTAACTTAGAAATACCGATTTTATATGAGGATGATTGGCTGCTGGTAGCCAATAAACCCGCTGGCATGGATACCCACCCTTCTCAACCAGGTGATAGTCATTCCCTCATAAATGGAGTGGCCTACCATCTTCAACAGACAGGTCAGATTTGTATGATCAAGCATATTCATAGGCTTGATCAAGATACGACTGGAGCGGTCCTTTTTGCCAAAAACCGCCTGGTTGGGTCGATGCTTGATAGAATGTTGGAAGAAAGGGAGATCAAACGGACGTATTTAGCTTTAGTCGAAGGGATCCTTCATACTAGGGAAGGCGAGATCAAAGAGAAAATCGGCCGCGACCGCCACCATGCAACGAGACGCAGGGTTTCCCCGACAGGACAGACGGCAGTCACCCATTACCGGGTCCTCAATCGCGATCCAAAGAGAAATTTGACGCTCATAAGCTGCACATTGGAAAGCGGACGAACCCACCAGATCCGCGTGCATTTTAGCCATTTGCATCACCCTTTGGCCGGAGATACCTTGTATGGCGGAAAAAGAATATTTACACGTCAAGCTCTGCATGCACGGAAAATTGAATTCATCCACCCCATCTCCGAAGAGAACTTGATTATTGAAGCTCCATTCATGGATAAACCTGAAATATTCGATGCTAACTTATAATGACCTTAAACAGAAAACACCGCTCCTTTACGGAACGGTGTTCATTTAATTTTTTTCTAATGATGATTACAATGATAAGCTTTTATGATTTAGGTGGTATGCTCTGTGGAAAATTGAATAAATTTTTGCGATCATATTTTGCCTTCACTTTTTGAAGCCTTCCAAAGTTTGAGCCGTAATATGCTTTTCCGAAATTTTTTATATTTTGATCTGGGACATTAACATATGAACCTTTTACATATGGCTTAATCAGCTTGCGAACTTTTTCCACTGATGCAAGATTCAGAGCTTCTTGTGATTTTTTTTCCCAACTAGACGTCCATTCCGTATAAAACAGTGGACTGCGCCAAAAGAAGGCAGTTTCGTTGCTAGGTACTCTGCTTATCGCACCACCCCAATTTATAAAAAAGAAATTGGCTTCTGTCCCTGTCGCTTTTTCCAGAAATTCCTTCATTATTGAAATCGGTTCTTCCGGCCAAAGATTAAGTCCCCAAGCCGAGGAGAATTTAACACTCTGATCAGATCTGCCAGGGATTGGTTCATCAGGGTCCAAGAAATCTATAGCATCAGGGTAGTATAATGTTTCTATATCTATTTTTGTTGGAGTTCCAGCATTTGTTAAAGGTTTTAATAACTTAATGAGCTCCGTTTTTGAACCTAAGAAAATACCTTCTGCATGACACAGCCCATTTACTTTGCTGTAAATTTCGAGTAAACACCCTAATCGTTCATCTACAAACGGCGCCCATCCTTGCCAAGCTTTAAACACCGTCTTCAATTGTTCCCACGGCCAAATAATATTGAAGACGCTTGCAGTTTTAGGGGCACGACGGACTTTAAATGTGTATTCGGTATTATAGCCAAAATTACCGCCTCCGCCACCTCTAGAAGCCCATAGTAAATCCTCATTGCAATCTTCATTCGCTTTAATGATCCTGCCTTTAGCATCAACCGTTTCCAGAGCGAGAAGGTTATCACTTATAAGGCCAATCGATCGTGATAGTACTCCAAATCCACCGCCCATCGTAATTCCTCCGATTCCTACGGTTGGGCTATCTCCAAATGGAGCCATAAAGCCTTCTCGAGCTAATCCTTTTACAAGCGGTCCGACATTAACGCCTGTTTGAACGGTTGCAATTTCCTTTACCTTATTTAAACGAACTTTTTTCATGTCACTCACATCGATAACAATACCTCCGTTTACTACCGAAAGGTCCTTATCCAGAGCATGGCGACCACTTCTGACACGCAAGGGCACCTTATTCTCACGAGCCCATTTAATAGCATTACTTACATCGAAAGAATTTTGCGCAAAAACAAAGCCAAGAGGAAGGACATCAACATAAGGGTTCCAATTCTTAATTGCTTTTTTATAACCGGGGTCCCCTTTGAAGATTACCCGTCCTGTTAACTGTGTTGATCCCATATATTCCACTCCTTCTTACTCGTTTTAATCGTTTTTTAGGAATGCACCTATACAAGATATGTAATATAACTAATAAAATGCACATTTCATGAAGGTGGTAATCCGGCAAGTGAGGGGCAATCGTGAACGAATATAGCAATTAAAGAATTGTCGGTTGCGGGGAAGGTTGTAAGAATTGAATAGCATTTACTCACGGCAGCCTGCCAGAACATCAAGAACGGGATGATGAACGACAAACAAAAAAAGATTGTAGAGAAATCTCTCTACAATCCGAGTCGAGCGCTTTGGCTAGCTTTTAATTTGTGTAATTAAGATGCTTTTCTCATACCTTTTAGAATAAGGCTTAAGATGAAGACAAATACGATTGCCCCAATCAATGCAGGAACAATAGCGAAGTCTGCTACTGAAGGTCCCCAAGTTCCAAGAATTAATGAACCTAACCATGCACCAACAAAACCTGCAATAATGTTACCGATAATTCCAAATGGTACGTCACGTCCGACAATCATACCCGCTAACCAACCAATGATACCTCCGATAATTAATGACCATAAAAATCCCATAATATATTTCCTCCTTCAAATGTGTTGTTTAATGTCTACAGCAAACTCCAAGAAATCATGTTGCCTCATAAGTCCTGCTCATTCCGTTTTTTAACTTTTACATACACTCAAATGGTATGATGCCAGTTGTGGACCTGAAATGTGAATGTTTTAGTTAATGGGTAAAGTTAGCTAGCTATAGCCCTTGAAAAACTGATTGGCATTCCTCAATGTGTTCGTTTTTTTCTTTTTGTTTGCTGCTGTACTCATTATTTTCCCCGTTTTCAAAAACTAAAACCTAATTTTCATTAAATATATTTGGCAATTAAAACAAGGTTATCGACTGGGATGAACGGGTATATAATTTGCTTATTTCTGTCACATAATTAGTATAAGCAGTCATTGTCTCAATTATGTCCATCTTGGCAAAAGAAAAAGGATGCCTCTTAATGAGACGTACCCCGGCTTATTTTCAATATGCAAAATTAAGTTTACTTTGAAAACATCTTCCTTTAATTTCTAATTACAAATGTGATCAGGAACAAAATTTTACTGCATCATTATTATCCGTTTTTTTACCCCAATGTAGAGATGACTATACCCATTGGGAATCAGCGCTCCGATTGTCATGCCGAGTGATTGACTAAGGGACCCCCAAAAAAATCGTGGAAGAATAACAAATTAAATAACCATTTCGTATTAACCTTTTACGAAACGATTTTATTTTATAATGAAAATTAAATAATTTTGAAACAATACAAATAACAAAGAATAAATCAGAAAAGTCCTCTAAGAAACAAATGCATATAAAATCTATAAGCCGTTTGTTTCTTAGAGGTATAATAAATCGTATTTTTTTACATAATTAATTGAGTTAACGATATAGAATAGTTTAACTTTCAATATATTATCACTTTACAGCTGGTGGTCCAAACAAACCATTATGATAATCTTCGAATGCTTGCCGTATCTCTTTTTTTGTGTTCATAACAAAAGGACCATGTGCGACCACTGTCTCACGAATTGGTTTCCCTGAATAAATCAGCACTTTAGATCTTGTTTTTGCTTTGACATTTAGGACACTTTTTCTTGATATATTCTCATCTTCATTCTCATTGAATGTAAGAGTAGCAACCCCTGTTTTCCTTAAAGTTTTTTTACTTTCCCCAACTTCCATTTCACCTGCCAACATATATATAAATGCATTATGATTTCCAGGTAAAATATGTGAATAGGTTGCACCTTCACTTAGATTAATTTCTGCCATTGTAATGGGTACTATACTCTCCAAAGGTCCTTTAACACCCGAGATCTCACCGGAATAAACACGGATTATTCCTCCTTCAAAAGGCACAACCGGCGCATCTTCTAAGTAGACGTTTTGATAAGAAGTTTCTGTATGCTTTAATGATTTAGGAAGATTTAACCACAACTGTAAGGTATGAATGATATCATCATCCACAGCTTCTTCAGCATGTCTAGCTGCCCATCCAGCATTCATATATTGAACATCACCTGCATCAAGAATTGAATGTCCACCTGAATTGTCAATATGCTCCAATCTTCCATCTACAACGTAAGTAACAGTTTGAAATCCACGATGAGGATGGTCTGAAAACGTTCCTCTTTTAAACCAATCATCTGCCATCAAAACAAAAGGGTCAAACTCTACTTGTCGGTCAGGTGGTAATATCCATCCTTGTTGTACATGGGGATAACCATTTTGATTATATTTAACATTCCAACTATCTTTTACACTCATATGAAATAATTGACGATTTTCATCTTTCATTTTTGTCACGCCCTTATAAATAAATTTTGTGAATGATGTTATACCGATACAGCATATAAAGATAGAAAAAATTTTTTTATATGGTATAGTATCAGCAAAGTTTTTTAAGTTAATATATTTTTCACTAACCAGGCAGATCATTTCCTAACGTCGCATTAAATCTCATCCTTTTCAATCAAACTTTTCTATATTCATTTGATTCAGGCAGGTTTCCGTTAACGCAAAACGCTCCTATCAGTGTGAAATTACGTTTATTTCACCGATAAGAGCGTTGTATTTTTAAATTGATAAACGCCCCATTAGTTCTGATCTTTCTTTTTCAAAACCTGGTTTACCTAGTAAAGCAAACATATTTTTTTTATATGCTTCAACACCTGGTTGGTCAAAGGGGTTCACGCCTAATAATAATCCACTAATACCACAAGCTTTTTCAAAGAAATAAACCATTTCTCCAAATGTAAACTCATTTAATTGATCTAACTCAACAACTAGATTTGGTACATTCCCATCTACGTGAGCTAGGACAGTTCCTTCAAATGCTTTTTTATTCACTTCATCCATTGTTTTTCCAGCTAGAAAATTCAAGCCGTCAATATTAGCAGAGTCTTCTTCAATAGTTAGTTCAATACGAGGCTTTTTCACTTGAACTACTGTTTCCAATAGGTCACGACGACCTTCCTGAACGTATTGACCCATAGAATGAAGATCAGTTGTAAAGTCAACAGAGGCAGGAAAAAGACCCTTTTGATCTTTACCTTCACTTTCTCCAAACAATTGTTTCCACCATTCAGATACATAATGAAGGGAAGGTTCATAATTAACTAATAATTCAATTGATTTACCTTTTCTATAAAGTGCATTTCTTACAGCTGCATATTGATAACTTTCATTTGTTAGAAGGTCAGGATTATTATACTTTTTAGCTGCTGCCGCTGCGCCCTCCATCATTTTATCGATGTTAAGTCCAGCCGTAGCAATAGGTAATAACCCAACTGCGGTAAGAACAGAGTATCTGCCCCCTACATCATCAGGAATAACAAAAGTTTCGTAACCTTCTTCATCTGCCAATTGCTTAAGTGCTCCATTCTCTTGGTCAGTAGTCGCATAAATACGCTTTTTCGCTTCTTCTTTTCCGTATTTCTTTTCCATAAAATCTCGGAAGATACGAAAAGCAACAGCTGGCTCCGTTGTTGTACCTGATTTAGAAATTACATTAACAGAGATATCTTTTCCCTCTAATACCTCTAGCAAATGAGATATATAAGTGGAGCTAATATTCTGTCCAGCATAATATATTTGAGTCGAATCACTAATCTGGTTATGAAAGGTATGTGATAATGCTTCAATTGCAGCTCTTGATCCTAAATAGGACCCACCGATACCAATAACAACTAAGGCGTCTGAATTGCTACGAATTCGTTTAGCAGCCTCTTTAATACGAGCAAATTCTTTTTTATTATAATTATTAGGTAGGTCCACCCATCCTAGAAAATCAGATCCTGGTCCTGTCTTTTCATGAAGCATAAAATGGGCAGCTTGTACAAATTTACTTAAATTATCTACCTCACTTTGTTGCATAAAAGGTTGTGCATTTGAGTAATTGAAAGAAATGGTCATATGATATTTCTCCTTTATGATAAGTCTGCATTCGTCTCTATATATTTATGTTTAATAGAAAGTAGCATGTACAATCACTACTCACGTAATTTTACTTACATGAGTAGTTTAATATAGGGAACGTTAGTATTCTTTTTTTACATATGTAAACTCTATACTAGTCGCATATGCTGAGAAGGCTAACGTTTCTTATTTATCATTTATTCAAATTGAAATTCTTTAGTTTTGAACAGCGTTTTTCCAATCTGCTGCAAATTTTTCCATCCCTTGATCAGTTAAAGGATGTTTTACTAGTTGCTCGATAACTGAGTAAGGAATTGTTGCAATATGCGCACCAGCCAAAGCGACACGAGTAACGTGATCCGGGTGTCTTACAGATGCTGCGATGATTTGAGAATCAATGTGTTGAACACGGAATAATTCAGCAATTTTAGCAACTAATTGAACACCATCTTCTGAAATATCATCTAGACGTCCTAAGAATGGAGATACATATGTTGCACCAGCACGGGCTGCTAGAAGCGCTTGGTTGACCGTGAAAATAAGCGTTACGTTTGTTTTTACTCCTTTTCTAGCAAGGTAACGCGTTGCTTCTAGTCCAGCGATCGTCATTGGAAGCTTAATCGTAATATTTTCATCGCCACCGTTAATTTTAATTAGTTCTTCAGCTTGCTCAATCATTTCTTCAGCTGTTACGGCATCTGGTGTAACTTCTGCTGAAACTGATTCTACTTCAGGCACTGTTTTTAATATTTCTTCAATGCGGTCTTCAAATTTCACGCCTTCTTTTGCTACTAATGATGGATTGGTGGTAACACCAGATAGAACACCAACTTTATATGCTTTTTTAATATCCTCAAGGTTTGCTGTATCAATAAAAAATTTCATCGTTTCATTCCTCCATTAGTGTTATTCATTTAGTATTTGAACTATTTAATAAGGTTATTTTTTTTCTACAGCGTGACCGCCGAACTCATTGCGAAGAGCTGATACTACTTTTCCTGTAAACGTATCATCTTCAAGAGAGCGGTAGCGCATAAGTAGAGACATCGCAATAACCGGCGTAGCTGTTTGTAGATCTAAAGCTGTTTCTACTGTCCATTTTCCTTCACCTGAAGAATTCATAATTCCTTTAATACCATCTAGTTTCGCATCTTTAGAAAATGCATTTTCTGTTAACTCCATCAGCCATGAACGAATGACAGAACCGTTATTCCACACTCTAGCTACTTTTTCATAATCGTAGTCGAATTGGCTTTTTTCAAGCAACTCAAACCCCTCACCAATTGCAGCCATCATTCCGTATTCAATTCCGTTATGCACCATTTTTAAGAAGTGACCACTTCCTGCTTCACCCGCATAAAAATAGCCATTTTCTACGGCCGTATCATGGAAAATCGGTTCAACGATTGCCCAGGCTTCAGGATCGCCTCCGATCATATAACAAGCTCCGTTTCGAGCGCCTGCCATGCCGCCTGACGTTCCAACATCCATAAAATGAATATCATTCTCTTTTAGTTGATTGTACCGTCTAATAGATTCTTTATAATGAGAGTTACCAGCTTCAATTACAATGTCTCCTTTTTCTAATAAAGGTGTCACTTCACTGATCACTGAATCTACAACAGTATGGGGAACCATTACCCAAAGTACACGGGGTGCTTCTAATGAAGCAACAAGCTCTTGTAAGGTTGCTGTACCTATAGCACCATATTTTCTCATTTCTTCCACCGCATTTGGATTCACATCAAATGCTACGACATTGTGATGCTGATCTAATAAGTTTTGCCCTAGATTAATACCCATTTTCCCTAGACCAACTAATCCTATTTGCATGATAATTTCCTCCTATAACTGTTATTTAAAACGATATTTATTAGGGGACAGAAGAAATAATTTTATCTATACTTCCATCTCCTGATTTTGTTAAGCTCTTAATAGTTTTTTTGCGATTGCAGTAACATTCTCTACAGTAAATCCGAATAACTTCATCACTTCAGCGCCTGTTCCTGAAGCACCAAATGTATCAATTGATACAACTTTACCTTTTTGACCTACAAAACGTTCCCACCCTAGAGAAATGCCCATCTCTAAAGAGATACGTGTTAAAACGCGTTCAGGAAGAATATGCTCTTGATATTCTTTCTCCTGGGCATTGAAGAGCTCCCAACTAGGCATAGCTACGACACGAACAGATACATTTTC
Organism: Peribacillus muralis; assembly: GCF_001439925.1. Classification (GTDB taxonomy): domain Bacteria; phylum Bacillota; class Bacilli; order Bacillales; family DSM-1321; genus Peribacillus; species Peribacillus muralis. Next base: position 83,939 of record NZ_LMBV01000016.1, on the reverse strand, counting down.
TAACTCTAATTGTGTTTTTACGTTTACAGCTAACGATACTTCTGAACCTGTAGCCATTAAAATGATCTCTGGCTTGTCGTTCGTTTCAGCTAGTATATAGGCTCCTTTAGAAAGATCCTCAATGTTTCCTTTTGTCTCTTCAAACACAGGTAAATTTTGACGACTAAGAACTAAAGCAACTGGTCCTTCAGTTTGTTGCAACGCATATGCCCAAGCACTTGCTGTTTCGTTTGCATCAGATGGACGAATAACAGTAAGTCCAGGAATTGCTCGAAGAGAAGCCAATTGTTCTACTGGTTCATGAGTTGGTCCATCTTCTCCAACAGCAATCGAATCGTGTGTAAATACATATGTGACAGGTAACTTTTGCAGTGCTGCTAAGCGAATAGAAGGACGCAAGTAGTCATTAAAAACAAAGAATGTGCTAACAAATGGTTTTACTCCACCGTGAAGGGCCATTCCGTTTCCGGCAGCTCCCATTGCATGTTCACGTACCCCGAAGTAAATATTTCGATTCCCGAAATTTCTAGGTGTATAAGGTCCCTCTTCCCTTATATCTGTCATCGTTGAATGTGACAAATCTGCGCTTCCTCCAAACATAGATGGAACAGATTTGATAAAGTGATTAATTGCTTCCCCACTTGCAACACGAGTTGAAGTAGTTTTTTTCGTATCAAAAGTTAAAATATCCTTTACTTCAATTAGTGTTTCTCCCTTAATAGCGTCATCTAGTTCATTCGCTAGTAAAGGATGTGCTTCTTTATAAGAGGCGAATAATTTACTCCATTGTTGTTCTTGCTCTATACCCTTTTGTTTGAGTTTTTCAAAATGGTCTTTTACTTCTTCAGGTATAAAGAAATTAGTTTCGTGATTCCAACCATAGGCTTTTTTTGTAGCCTTTGCTTCTTCTTCTCCAAGTGGATTACCATGCGCCTTGTTCGTCCCAGCAACTTTTGGGCTTCCATAACCGATAATTGTTCTAACTTCAATGATGGTTGGCTGATCTGTGTTTTGTTTAGCTAATTCAATGGCCTTTGTAATTTCTTCTACACTATTTCCATCCTCCACTCGTAAATACTGCCAGTTTGCAGATTCAGCTCGTTTTTGGATATTTTCCGAAAAGATAAGATTTAATTCGCCATCTAATGAGATATCGTTAGAATCATATAATGCAATGAGTTTACCAAGCTTCATATGACCAGCCATTGACATCGCTTCGTAAGAAATTCCTTCCATTAAATCTCCGTCACCTACTAAAGCATACGTATGGTGATCAATTACAGGGAATTTTTCTCTATTAAATTTTGCAGCTAAATGTGCTTCTGCCATAGCCATTCCTACAGCGTTAGCTATACCTTGTCCTAAAGGGCCCGTTGTCGCTTCAACGCCATCTGTATGGCCAAATTCAGGATGACCTGGTGTTTTACTGTTTAATTTGCGAAAATTCCTCAAATCATCTAACGATACATCGTACCCACTTAGATGAAGCATGCTGTATAGCAAACTAGAACCATGACCAGCAGAAAGAATAAAGCGATCTCGGTTAAACCATTTTGCATTTTGAGAATTATGATGTAAATGGTTTGCCCATAGTGCGTAAGTCATTGGAGCAGCCCCCATTGGGAGGCCTGGGTGACCGGAATTGGCACTATTAATAGCATCTATAGATAACGTTCGAATCGTATTTACAGCTAATGTTTCAATATTATGATCCATGGGATTTTTTCCTCCTAGTAATGTTTAGGTTCTTAATTAAACAGGTACAACTGTTTTTGAAGCATTAACCGCTTCTCTATCGAGCCACCACTTGAATCCATCTTCTTTTAGTAAATGACGAGCTGCCTCTGGGCCATGGGATCCTGATGCATATGGATGAAGAGGCAAAAGGTTTTCTTCAAAAGCTTCCAGAATTGGTTGTACCCATTCCCAAGACAATTCAACTTCTTTCCAATGAGCAAAGAATGTGGAATCACCACGAATCGCATCAAAAATCAGTCGTTCATAGGCTTCCGGCACACCCTTACTTTCGGTTGCAAAGTTTACTCTTACAGGCTCCATTTTTCCATTATTTAATGGATTTTTACTATTCAGCTGTAAAGAAATATTTTCATTGGGATTAATCTCAATGATTAAAAGGTTAGGTTCAACATTCTCATTTCGATTCATATATAAATCTTTTAATGAATCTTTAAATTCAATCACAATACGAGTGGATTTCTCCTTCATCCTTTTTCCTGTACGAATGTAGAATGGCACCCCTTCCCAAAACGGATTATCGATCCAGAGACGAGCAGCCACGAAAGTATTGTTTTTCGATGAGGCTTCTACTCCAGGTTCATCTATATATCCTACAACCGACTGATTATCAATCTTACCTATGTTATATTGCCCTCGAATAACGTGTAAATGAGCCTCCTCTTTTTTGACAGGGCGAAGAGATTCCATCACTTTCTTTTTTTCCTGTTGTATGTCGTTTGGACTAATTTGTGTAGGTAAATGCATAGCAGTCATCATTACCATTTGCAACATATGGTTTTGAAACATATCACGAATGGCCCCTGCATGATCATAATAGCCAGCTCTCTCCTCCACTCCAACTGTTTCACTTGCTGTAATTTGGACATTCGCTATATATTGATTGTTCCATAATGAATGAAGAATAGGATTCGCAAACTCCAAGGCTTCTAAGTTTTGAACCATGGGCTTTCCAAGATAGTGATCAATTCGATAAATTTCTTCTTCTTTAAATGCTTTGCTTAATTTATCGTTTAAATCACGGGCAGAATTCAAATCATGCCCAAATGGTTTTTCAATAATGAGACGTTTCCATCCTCGTGTAGAGCCTAATCCACTTTTCTTGATGTTTAATGCAATGACATCAAAAAACTCTGGTGCAACGGATAGGTAGAACATACGGTTCTCGGGAATATTTAATTCTTCTTCACGTTGTTGAACAAGATCGAGCAACTTTCGATAATCTTCTGTATTTGTTGCATCTAATCTACTGTAACGAAAGCTCTTAATAAATTCTTCTATTTTAATACGATCATTTATCAAACGTCTTGAGAATGTTTGTATAGATTCTTTGACTTGATTTTGAAATTCAATGTCCGATATTCCCTTTCTACCTAGACCGACGATAGAAAGTGTTTGAGGTATTTTTTGATCCATATATAAATTATAAAGAGCAGGGAAAATTTTCCTTTTAGCTAAATCTCCTGTTGCTCCATACAAGACGAAGGTCATGGATTCCATTTTCATTCCTCCCTTTTTTGATTGATGATATTTTCTTATGGTGTAAGTACTTACTAGTCGCAAAGTAAGGATCCCCAGAAAAACACCTTACGTAAAACCTAATTATCCTTCTTGTTACTTTGAGTTATTAAAGTTACTTTATGTAACAACAATAACTCTAAAACCCCTCTTCGTCAAGCTATATGTTTACAAATTCAGAACTTAAAAATCCTTTTAAATTCAGCTATTTCATACAAATTTTATTAAATTTATACTATTTTAATAAAATATACCTTAGTTACTTTTTGTTTTAATCTTGTTGATCTATAAGCCTGAATTCATTAAAAATAGTTAAATTTTAGAGGATTATTTAAAGCAAAACCATACCTTACATAACATATATAAATACTCGGTTTTGAATGCGTTATTGACTCCGTAATTAATAAATTTATCCATTTGAATTATAATTAGAGAATTGTCTATCTTGCCAGCCATTTATTCACATGAATATCAATTTTTCTTCCTATGCTTTGCTTTAATAAAGCGAACTGTTCCGGTTTTAGCACGCATAACAACTGAATGTGTTGTACCGATCTCTCCTGCATATTGAACACCTTTAAGGAGCTCTCCATCTGCTACACCCGTTGCTACAAAAAACGCAGCTCACCATTAATAGCTTTAATGCCCATTTTGTCACAACGAATTAATTCTTCTTGGTTTGAGGCAGAAGTTTTCCTTGAAATTAGCCACCTAAGCATTCTAACGCAGTATCAGCCAATACAACCTTCAGGATCTCCCGCAGCACCGGGCATGATATTAAATACTGTATTCTTAAAGGCTGTATTAATTGCGGCAGGAACGTCCCCGACTTGAATAAGCTTAATTCTTGCTCCGGTATCACAATTTCTTTAATCATTCTCCCATGTCTTTTTCGGTCTAATATGGCGACTACAAGGTCTTCAATATCTTTTTTTTTTCGCCTTTGTAACTGCTTTTAAACTTTTCGATAACAGGTCCGTTAATATTAATTCCCCCTGCGGCTCCTGGACCTACTCCGATTTTTTCCATATACATATGAGGAGCATGCAGAACAATATTGGTACCTTCTAGTGGATCTACAGCAATATCAACTTCAGCACCCTCACCTGCTCCTAATTTTTTCTCCAATATATAACATTGGAGCCTCTTCCATTTCACCTTAACAAATTACAAATTACAACTGTACCATTCATATCATGGTATTGAACATTAAATTAGCAACTTCGGTGACCCTAGTAAGTTCCATTGATAGGTGTCTGTTCATTTTCGATAAATCTCTGTTGATCTCATAAAAAGATAGTTATAAGCTCCATTGTCTTCTAACTTGTTCTTCAGCTAACTTAATGATTTCTTCATTTGCAGTCCCTTTTTGGGCAACAACATTTGTTTGATAACTTTTCTCTCCTATCGTGACTTTAACAATTATTTCTATCATAATATTCATTCCTCTCTTTAAAATATAAACTCAGCGTTAATGCTTTTTTCTATTGAAGCCTGTTCTATGTCTTCAGGTTTAACCAGGGTTAATTTTTCTAAAAATTTTATAATACCCAATACTTCTTCAATATCTTGTTCTGTTTGAACTTCTCTTCCTTTCTGTTTTTCAATCATTTCATTTACAACTTGTTTAAAAGCCTCTGTCTTAGTTAACCAATTTGCTATTAATTCTTTTGTTGCTTGTCGTTCAATCTCATTTTTTACAGCAAATAAGCTTTCAGTTTCAGGCTCTATCAACATTATCAAGTTGTAATCATCACTCATTCTAAAACCAAAGTAATGCTTTTGATTTGTATAGTATTTTTTTTCCGCTAAAAGAAAATATTTAATTCCTAAAATAATTTCGTAAAAACGATTATCTGTTGTAGGAGAAATGATTTCCTTTACTTCAATATTTTCGATTAAATCCGAATACATTTCCAACCCATATCTTGTTTCAATTACTTTAGCGTCTAACGTATTCATTTTTATACCTCTTTCTAAAAAATAATAGTGCTTCCTAGATTTTCAAATTAGATTAAGATATCTAGACAAACTATAAATATTGTTATATTTCTCAATCAATTGATTTTCTTCTTACACCAAGAAGATCATCAATTAAAATGTTGTTTATTTGACTTTGATATCCCCATCTAGATATCTTCCTCAATTTTCAGGGAGTGTGTATATTGGCAACTAATTAAGTAACTTTAAATCACTATAGTTACTTTATGTAACAAATAATATTCTCATCTCACCTTTTTGTCAAGGAATTTCATTTTGTTTTTTCTTATCTATTAATTTCGTTGCTACGACTAGCCTAAACGCGGGTCATGATATTCCATCATAACCTGTTAGATTAGGCATAGTGATACTTATTTGATTTTTAAAGCACTTTATTAAAACTTTAATTTGTCCTTTTATTTGAAAAAAGTCTTTAGATTAATAAGGGGTATTTTTAAGTCATTTCTGTAAAATCCAAAGTTACTTTTCCACTTTTAAGTTATTTTAAATAACATTTATATTCTCTATTACGGATAATTTTTGATATAATATTTATTGTAGGCCCTTAAAAGTTATAATAAATATAAGCTAATTTATATCTCTAAATTAATTTTAAGGAGGTTAGAATACATGGAGAATAAAAAAGATTTATGCCCTAAGGTAGAGAAGAGTTTTGAATTGATTGGAAAAAGATGGACTGGATTGATTATTTATGTTCTTATGAGTGGTCCCAAACGTTTTAGCGAATTAAATGAAATGATTCCGGTTTTAAGCAATCGAGTGCTTACAGAGAGAATTAAAGAGCTTGAGCAGCACGGAATAGTTATACGCCATGTCATACCTGAACGACCTATACGTTCAGAGTATTTGTTGACTAAAAAGGGCACAGAACTTGGCAAAATTCTTGGTCCCATCAGTCAATGGGCTGAAAGCTGGGTTAAAGAATAAAATAGCCAAGAAAATTCGTTCCAAATTATTAAAAATCACTTCAAAAAGAGATACTTTAAAGCAGGCAATGCATTGTGAAAAACATTTTTAAGGAAAGTAAGAAAGGCAGGAAAAAATAAATGTCAAATCTTCTTTATATTACTGCACATCCTCTTGATATAGATCGTTCTTACAGCATGGCAGTGGGAAAAGAGTTTATCGAATTGTATAAGGAGCTACACCCAAATGATGAAGTTGTCCATTTAGATTTGTACAAAGCTGATGTCCCTTATCTAGATGCTGATGTGTTTAGCGGATGGGAAAAACTTCGGTCAGGTATCCCTTTTAATGAGTTGTTATCTAGTGAGAGAGAAAAAGTAGGGCGCTTAGCTGAACTTGGTGGGCAATTTTTATTAGCTGATAAATATGTATTTGTAACGCCTATGTGGAACTTCTCAATTCCAGCTATTCTGAAGACATATATTGATGCAGTCGCTGTAGCTGGAAAAACGTTCAAATATACAAAAGAAGGGTCGATTGGTTTATTAACAGGAAAAAAAGCCCTCCATATTCAAGCACGTGGAGATATCTACACAGAAGGACCAGAAGCGAATAGAGAGATGGGGCATTCTTACCTTGAAGTTATGATGGATTTCTTCGGAGTATCTTCTTTCCAAGGCATTATCATAGAAGGCCAAGCGAAGTTCCCTGAGAAAGCACAAGAAATTAAAGAAAAAGCAATCCTGGAAGCCAAAGAAGCAGCAAAAAGTTTTTAAAGATCCACTGTTAGATGGAACCCATTTAATATTTTGCTATAATAGGGGTACCATCAGGTAAATCGGATTTACAACACTAAGAAAGTTTCCAGTTTTCTTAGAGAATTTAATGAGACAATTCTCTCTGAATGAATAATGGTATTAACTGGAACACTGGATTGTTTTTGCAAATTTACTTTAATGAATACCTGATTGTGGGTTAGTTGGGCAGAATCATAAAAGATTAGGGAATGTACTTTTGTTCCTAAACAAAAAACACCCCCGTTGGATTCGTATACATCGTATACAAACAAAGGGGGGTGTTTTTTCATTTTCTCCTATCGAAGTTCAGATCAATTAGAGGACAGGTTTTCCTGTGTTATGCTGTTTTCTTTTTTAGGAATAAGGCTGTCACAAAACCGATGCAACATAATGCAGTTGCGAGCCAATACGCATGATGGATACCATATGTCATCGCTTCGTGTACCAATTCTTTTGTATGCGTCAACCCTGCTTGTTCCAAGAAGCTTGTCCGGCCATGTGTCATGATACTCACGAGAACGGAAACCCCTAAAGCGCCTGCCATCGGTTGTAACGTATTCGACATGGCTGTACCATGCGGATACAAGTGAGGTGGCAATTGGTTGAGTGCCCCTGTTTGAGACGGCATCATAATGGATGCAATCGCCAACATCAATGCCAGATAGACCAAGATAAATGCCCATGCTGGTATAGAAGATGAAATGGTACTGTAGATAACCATAGTCACAATCAATAGAACTGTTCCAGGAATGATCAATTTTCTTGAGCCATACTTATCGAATAATATCCCAATTTCCGGTGATAATACACCATTTAACAAGGCTCCTGGCAATAATAGCAATCCAACTGTTTTTGCCTCATATCCAAGTGGTCCTTGTCCAAACATCGGCAGTAGGATTTGGGAAGAGAACATGATCATACTGATTATAACGAATAATACCATACCTTTTGAAAACTCTTTATACGCGAACACACGTACATCCAATAAAGGTTGTTCCAACTTCAACTGGCGACGGACGAACGCCACTAAGCTCAATACACTTATCACAATGATAATCCAGATGTTGCTTGAAGATCCTGTTCCGACTTCTTCTCCCATACTGCTGAAGCCATAAATCATTCCGCCGATCCCGATTGTGGATAGCAAAATTGAGAGGACATCCACACGGGGACGAGTCACCTCTCCGACGTTTTGTAGTACTTTCCATGCAAACAGCACGATAAAAATCGCGAACGGAATAATGATTATGAATAACCAACGCCATCCTAACGTATCCACGACAATGCCTGACAGCGTCGTTCCCGCTGCTGGGGCGAACATGATGACAATCCCGAATATACCCATGATTTTTCCACGTATCGCAGGTGGATACATAAGAAGGACCGCATTCATCGTAAGCGGCACAGACACTGCTGTCCCCACGGCTTGCAACATACGTCCCACTAACAACATAGGGAAATTCACTGCACAAGCTGCAACCACGGTTCCAATTAAGAAGATGGTCATAATAGCAATATACAGTTGCCTCGTCGTGAACCATTGAATCAATAAAGCAGAAACGGGCATCAATACACCCATGACGAGCAGAAAACTGGTCGCTAACCATTGTACTGTATGGGCATCGACGTGAAACACATCCATTAATTTTGTCAAGGCAATATTCATTGACGTTTCATTTAAGATGGCGAAAAATGCTCCCACCATGAAAGTCATCATAATCGCTTTCGTGTTTACTTTTGTATCTATTTTTCCATTCATTCTATTTCCTCCTATTATTTATTACACAATACTGGTTACTCATATCGGATCCCTCACGTTACAAGTAAATGCACTTATATTAATATAAAAGCAGCACAAATTTAACGAAAAGATCATGTCGTATAGAGAAGCTGTGCGTATAAAGCAATGAGCACTCGATCCATGGTTCATATTAAATGATTGGTATTTATTTTGTAAGTAGTCTTTTTTATATAACATGGTTATATATATGATACTTTTATGATAGGAAAGGGATTGAATAGCTAGAACCATTTTTAAATAATTCTTCAGAATCATAAAAATGGCATAATGCAGATCAATCGCTTATTTTTTTATCAGAATGGAGATGGGAAGATAAAATCCCTTGCATAAAATGAAAAAAACACCGTTAGGATCATTTAACATATCCTAACGGTGTTTCATAAGTAATGCTCTATTTCTTCCCTTTCAAAAGGAAGTACGAAACGTTACGCAATTTACCGCAATTATTTTATATCATCCAACGTTAACTTCATGAACCTTTCCTGCCTATTTAACAATAATGAATACTTTATTTCTAACTATAAGGAGCGAGCTGATAACTGATTAATTGTTCGCATATTTTCGTCCCCACTCGCCCATACTTTCCATTGTAGGTATAAACTGTTTTCCTGCTTCCGCTAGGGAATACTCGACTTTGGGAGGCACCTCTGGGTACACCTTTCTTGTAACCATTCGGTCCGCTTCTAATTCACGTAGCTGACTTGTTAAAATCCCTTTGGAAATGCCCGGTACTAATCGTTGTAATTCCCCGAATCGCTTTGTTCCTTTACTAAGTTGCCATAAAATAATGATTTTCCATTTGCCGGCGATTACCTTTTGCGTTTCTGTGATGGGACAGAATTCTGGTTGTTCCTGATCTAGTTTATCTTGCTCTACCATATTTAATCCCTATCCTCTCTATGGTCTTATTTTCGGTACTATGTTATATAAAAATAACTACTTACATAATCATAACTAATATAATATTATATGACCATGGTTCGATATACAACCAAATCACAAGAAAATAAATAATTTGGAGGAATTTACTATGAAAATTGGAATTGTTGGCGCAAACGGAAAAGTAGGACGCCTTATAATGAAAGAAGCGCTTGCGAAAGGGCATGACGTAACAGCCATCGTACGAAACGCAGCGAATATTGCGGATACAAACGTAAAAGTTTTAGAGAAAGATCTTTTTAGTCTTACATCATCTGATGTGAAGTCATTTGACATTGTCGTAAGCACGTACAGAGCACCAGACGGTGAGGAACATCTGTATGTTGAATCCGGTAAAGTGTTGATTGAGGCTTTCAAAGGTGCTCCGAATACGAAATTAATGGTTGTAGGCGGCGCAGGCAGTCTATTTGCAGATGAAGAGAAAACAACAAGATTGTTTGAAACACCTGGTTTTCCTGACTTTGTTATTCCAACTGCATCCAATGCGACGAAACAATTAGTAGAGCTAGAAAATACAAAAGGCATCACATGGACATATATCAGCCCTGCTGCATTTTTCGATCCAGAAGGAAAACGCACAGGATCTTACAAAGTAGGAAAAGATCATGTTATCGAAAACAGTCAAGGAAACAGTTATATCAGCTATGCTGACTACGCGATTGCCGTTGTTGATGAGATTGAGAATCCCAAACACGTCAATCAAAGATTCGCTCTTGTAGGGGAGGCAGAATAAAGAAAAGATCCCTCCACATTTTTGAACTGTGCCCTCCGGTTTTGGGGATGACCTATTAAAAGTTATAATATATAAAATTATCCTGGAGCGAAATCGCTTCAGGATAATTTTTGTTGTTTTATCTTTTCTATAAGATACTTTATGTCAACTAGCACTGTATGGGACATTCATGTTAATGCTGCAGACATGTATCAATTGTAAATGACGTAAAAACTCTGTCTTAAGTGCCATCTCATAGTATAAAGCTGTATAACAGGAAAACCCCGGGAGTATTCTACTACTTCCTAAAACAAAAATAATAACGGGAAGGGTGTTTTCTAATGGCTGAGCTATATGCTCTGTTTCGGAGAAGAGTTGGTACTCTAGAAAAAATGAATAAATAACATTTGAACAGTTGGAATATGTTCTGTAACAAACAGCAAAAACTATCCCTTTTGAAAACCTATGCATCATCGCGAATAAAACTAAATAACCAGCCCTCGATTAAATATCGAGAGCTGGCTACGGCATAAATGTGTTTTTTCTTAATCCCATTTACGGGGTTCAGACTATTTCTTAACCTTTTTTATTTATGGACTTATAAGACAGTCCCTTTTATTAGAATTTACGTGCTAACTCTTTCGCTTCAACTATTGCTGCCTCTTTAATTTCTTCTCCACGATCTGGATATTGGTTATGACCTTCAATGAACAATCCCTCAAAAGTAGGAACTCCGAAGAAACCTACCAACAAGTTTTTGATATAACGATGTCCCATTTCTAAATCAGCTAAAGGACCCTGAGAATAAATTCCTCCACGGGCTTGAATATGCAGAGCTTTTTTGTCAGTTAATAAGCCTACAGGCCCCTCGGATGTATATTTAAATGTCTTACCAGCTACGGCAACCGAATCAAGATATGCCTTCATAACAGGAGGGAAAGAGAAATTCCACATAGGAGTAACAAAAACATACTTATCAGCTGCAACAAACTGCTCACTTAATTCTCCAAGACGAGCAACTTTTGCTTTTTCATTTTCTGATAATTCGTCAAATCCAGTACCTGATTGAAGCTTCCCCCATCCTGCAAAGATATCAGCGTCAAGTTGAGGAATATATTCATTATATAAGTCCACATGAATAACCTCGTCATTAGGATGACTTTCTTTATACGTATCAATAAAAGCTTTCCCTACTGCCATGCTATAAGATTGTGTTTCATTATGAGGATGCGCAGTAATATATAAAATTTTGGCCATAAAAAAAACCTGCTTTCTATTTATATTCTATATAATCCCAGCGTTATATGGATTATACAAATTTATAAAATAATATAAGTTATGTTTACTCTTATTTTAGAAGTAAATTTCGTTATTAAAAATAACTTATGTATTTTATATAACAAATATACATTCACAACTTTTGTCTGTCAACAAGTTTTTAACGCATGAATTAACTTCTAAATAAATACTTTCTTGGAAGTGTTTTATAGATAACTATTCAAGTTATAAAAAATTCCTAAGTAATATATATAAACGGGCTAATTATTGGAGATTTAAACTGTCTTTCTCTTAACAGAATGCATTGTTGAATAATGCAATCTTCCAATATTGTGGGCTACAAAGATTCCATCTTCGTGTTCACGCAAAGTGGAATGGAAGGCGGCGACACTCCTGCGGGAAATGCGTGTCTACGTGAGACACCGCAGGCTAAAAGACGAGGAGGCTCACGGACCGCCCGCGGAAAGCTAAGCGCCTGCAGTGCAATGAAACGATCTAATAAAAAAAACAAGACTGCAGACAAACTCCATCATTATCGAGTTTGCCTGCAGTAACTGAGGATATTACTTAATCGGTTTCCTGACGTATTGCCTTTAAAATAGAACCTCTTCCGGATTGCTTCCGAATCGTTCATTCCTGTTCAAAGCATCAATTTGATTCATTTCGTTATGGCTCAATGAAAAGTCAAACACCTGTGCATTCTCCTCAATACGAGACGGTGTAATCGATTTGGGTATGACGATAATATCATGTTGTAAATTCCATCTAATCAACACCTGCGCTGAACTTTTCCCATGTTTTTTCGCTATATGATTAATCGTCGGTTCTTCCAATAGATTTCCTCTGCCAAGCGGGCTCCAAGCCTCCACCCTGATTTCATTCTTTTTACAATAATCACGGATTTCCTCTTGAATCAAAAGTGGATGCAGTTCTATTTGATTGACGACTGGTTTCACTTCACTGTTCGCCAGTAAATTTTCCAAATGATGAACATGGAAATTACTCACGCCGATGGACTTCACTTTTCCATCCTTATAAAGCTTTTCCAACGCTTTCCACGTGTCCAAATATTTGTCTTTTCCCGGCCAATGAATCAAATATAAATCCAAATATTCTAAGCCTAGCCGTTTTAAACTATCATCAAATGCCTGAAGCGTCGTTTCGTAGCCTTGCTCCGTATTCCACACCTTAGATGTAATGAACAATTCTTCCCGGGGCACTTCGCACTCCCGGATTGCCTGTCCCACGCCTTCTTCATTATCATAAATCGCTGCTGTATCAATTGCGCGATAGCCTACCTCAATTGCTTTCTTGACGGATTCAACCGTTTCATTGCCGTTCTTTACCTTGAAGACACCAAAACCCAACTGCGGCATTTGAACCCCATTTTGTAAAGTAATCGTTTCCCCAATGCTTGAAATCATTCTACATTCCCCCATACTTTTATTTACCAATTATACAGCTCCCCTCTTCCCATTTCTAACGATAAGCCTCCTAACTACGTTACTGTTGAAATGAAGACATTTAAGCTAAAAAGGATTATTTACCCATTTATTCCTTAACTAAATTAAATATTTTGTAAAAAAATGACGAAAAATCTATCCTTATAGATAAGAAATTCGTTACAATTGAATAGTTGTTTAAAAACAAGTTAAAGAAGGTGTCATCTTTAAAGAATAATCAAACGTAAAACCCCCATTCTAAATAATGAGGAGTTGTTAAAGTTCCAACGTCCTTTTTATTATGTACAATCGAAATTCATTTTTTACATATTTGAATATTAAGGGAGTCTTCCATATGAGCAGCATTTTAATCTTAACCGTGTTAATCATCATTTTTGCTTTAGTCTTTGACTTTATCAATGGTTTCCATGACACGGCCAATGCGATCGCAACAGCGGTGTCAACCAAGGCACTTAAACCGCGCCATGCCATCATCATGGCTGCGGCCATGAATTTATTAGGCGCGCTGACCTTTACAGGTGTAGCACATACCATTACGAAAGATATCGTGGATCCATTCACATTAAATAATGGTTCATATGTAATCCTGGCTGCACTGATTTCCGCAATAACATGGAACTTGGTGACCTGGTATTTTGGCATTCCAAGCAGCTCCTCTCATGCGATTATCGGCTCGATAGCAGGTGCCGCCATTGTGGCCAGTGGGTTCGATGCTATTAAATGGAGCGGGTTCACTAAAATCGTCCAAGCCTTGATACTTTCACCTATCCTTGCCTTTACGCTTGGATTCATTGTGTACAGCATCTTCAAGGTAATTTTCAAAAATAATAATTTAGGAAAGACGAACAAGCGATTCAGGCGAATACAAATTCTGACGGCAGCCGTCCAATCCTATACACACGGAACGAATGATGCACAAAAATCCATGGGTATCATAACCCTGGCTTTAATTGCTAACGGGTATGCCACTAATTCCGAAGTCCCCTTCTGGGTCCAATTATCCTGTGCAATAGCCATGGCGCTCGGAACATCAATCGGAGGCTGGAAAATCATTAAAACCGTCGGTGGTAAAATTATGAAAATTCGTCCAGTGAACGGGGTTGCTGCCGATTTGACAGGTGCGGGGATCATTTTCGGGGCTACCTTCCTGCACATGCCGGTCAGTACGACACATGTCATCTCCTCATCCATACTTGGCGTAGGTTCTGCCCACCGTATAAAAGGCGTAAAATGGGGAACGGCTAAAAACATGCTGATTACTTGGTTCATAACCTTGCCTATCTCCGCGTCATTAGCTGGAGTGATTTACTATATAATTGCCTTATTTTTATAAAATCATCAGCCTTTCCACCACGGAGAGGCTTCTTTCTTTAAAATACCGCTCAATTAATGTAACTATTTACCATTTTTTACTTATCCTTGTTTTCGTATGTAAAGTTTTATTAAGATTTTGTAAATTTTCGTCGAAAAACCTTTCCTGAATGTATATGAATTCGTTACAATCAAGTTGTTAATACTAAGCGTACGACATAGGTGCGTAAATTGTATGAATAATTGGGAGGCTTCAACATGGCTTTTAAATCAAAAAAAGACAAATTCGCAGTAATGCTTTTCAACATCGCACAAAACCTTAAAGAAGGTGCTGACTATTTCGCGGATTATAAGCTGAAAAACATCTCTGATCTAAAGGTATTTTCAGATAAGATGAAAGATTATGAACATAAAGGCGATTCAATGGTTCATAACGTGATTAAAGAGTTGAACAACGCCTTCATCACTCCTATCGAGCGCGAGGATATCCTTGAATTAACCATGAGGATGGATGATGTCATAGACGGTTTGGAACACTGTGCGGCATTATTCGAAATGTACTCAATTGTCAATGCTGATGAGTACATGCTTAAGTTTGTCGATGCAATTAAAGAGTGTACGTATGAGATAGAAACAGCTGTCGATACACTATCCACAAAAAAATTGCCAATGATTCGTGAAAATGCAATCAAAATTAAAGAACTTGAATCCGTTTGTGATGGAATTCAACGTCAATCGATCAAAAACTTGTTTACTGTTGAAAAAGATCCAATCAGGATCATCCAATATAAAGAAATTTACGAAAGCCTTGAAGAGATCGCCGATCACTGTCAAGCAGTGGCCAATACACTTGAAACAATCATAATGAAAAACGCCTAAGGAGTACCCCAATAAATGGATACTTTATTAATTTTAACTATATTAATCGTTTTCTTTGCTTTAGCGTTTGACTTTATCAATGGTTTTCATGATACAGCCAATGCGATAGCGACTGCTGTTTCAACAAAGGCAATGAAGCCTAGGCATGCCATTATCATGGCAGCCATCATGAATTTCGTCGGAGCCATGACCTTTACAGGCGTAGCAAAGACCATCACGAAGGATATCGTCGATCCGTTCACACTTCCGAATGGTTCTTATGTTATCCTGGCAGCTCTGCTTGCCGCTATCATATGGAACCTTCTTACATGGTATTACGGAATACCAAGCAGTTCCTCCCATGCTTTGATCGGTTCGATTGCTGGTGCAGCCATTGCTGCAGCTGGTTTCGCCGGCATAAAATGGGAAGGGTTTTTAAAGATTCTTCAAGCATTGATTTTCTCCCCGCTAATTGCTTTTGCATTGGGGTTCATCGTATACAGCATCTTTAAAGTTGTATTCAAAAATAATAATTTGACAAAAACAAATCAAAGATTCCGTACTATACAGATTGCTACAGCAGCCCTGCAATCGTATACCCACGGAACGAATGACGCCCAAAAAGCGATGGGTATCATCACGATGGCCCTTATTGCAAATGGTTATGCATCAAGTACCGATATCCCCTTCTGGGTTCAATTTTCCTGTGCGCTAGCAATGGGACTTGGAACTTCCGTGGGCGGATGGAAAATCATTAAAACGGTTGGCGGCAAGATTATGAAAATCCGTCCTGTCAATGGTGTTGCAGCGGATCTAACGGGAGCCTTCATCATTTTCGGTGCGACCGTGATTCACATGCCCGTCAGTACAACCCATGTTATTTCGTCTTCAATCCTCGGTGTTGGATCAGCGCATCGTGTCAAGGGTGTAAAATGGGGAACGGCAAGAAGAATGATCGTTACCTGGTTCATTACCATTCCAATCTCAGCAACTTTGGCAGGTTTGTTTTATTACTTAATTAATTTCCTATTCTAAAACAGAAAATCCCTTCCGGTTTCCATTGGTAGGGATTTTCTGTTTTTTTATCCAAAGCACTAAAGCAAATAATCCATGCTTATTCGGTTAAAATCGTATAAAATTCAATCAGAAGGAATCTTTTTAGCGAGGGGCAGAATTGGTATGAAGGAATTCAAAAAAAATAGAGATATTTTTAAAGACCTTTATGGAGATATGATGGAGTTTGCCGATAGAATCAGTTCAGTTTTAGGGTGCCCCATTACAATCGAAGACGGCAACCACCGTTTACTTGCATATAGCACACATGATGACACTACCGACCAGGCGCGCATCATGACCATCATCGGAAGGCGCGTCCCTGAAAAGGTCATCAATAGTTTATGGAAAGATGGGTTCATTCCTGCGTTATTGAAGGAGGATGTGCCCATTAAAATCGGGGCCATCAATGATGTGGGCCTCGGTAATAGGGCTGCGGTTTCCATTCGGAAAAACAATGAAGTCCTTGGTTTCATTTGGGCCCTTGAAGTCCATGCGCCATTCTCCGATGAAGATATGGAATTTTTGCAATTTGCAGCAAAGGAAGCAAAAAATCAGTTGCAGCAATTACAGCTGAAAAAGAAAAGAAAAGAGGCTGGTCATCAAGAATTCCTTTGGCGTATGTTGACAGGGCACTACACGGAAGAAGCCGAAATAATTGAGAACTTCACGAAGTTTTCGATTCATGTTCCTAAAATTTTTTCGATATTGGTATTTGAATTCCCTAAGGAGATCAACCGTGAAGTGGAACGATACATTTCATACATGCTAACGACTACGCAAAAAATAAACAGTTCCCTTTTTGCCATTGATCAAAACAAGCTTATTCTTTTCGCAGGAGCCAACCAGGAAAACAGTCCTTTTTTCACACAATCGTTATATGATTTCATTCCGTTTTTCATCCTGGAAATGAAACGTCGCTTCGGTGTAGAGCATATCCTTGGTACGGCTGGCCAAACGTATAGCAATTTATTGGATGTTAAATCGAGCTACGAGGAATCACAATACACCTTGAGAATGAAGAATATTTTCCCTGATGATATGCAGCTCCTTGTACATTATGAAGAGCTTGGCATGTTTCAAATGATTGAAGGGTTCGCAGGCCACAAACAGCGTCATGCCCATCCATCCATTCTAAAACTAAAAGCATATGATATGAAGAACCAGACGGAATTACTGCAAACGCTTGCCGTTTATTTGGAGAAAGACTGTAACCCAAACGAGGCATCGAGAAATCTTCATATCCATGTGAATACATTGAATTACCGTTTAAAGCGAATTTCCGAAGTGGGGGCCATCCGATTAAAAGACCCAATTCAAAAAATGGCCCTTTTTCTTAATATTAAATTGGATCAATATGATGCATTTTTCAAGAAAAATTCATGAAATATTGCCCAGTATGGAAATACTAGAAGGTATGGAAAGGTTGGTCATATGAAATTGGAAACAAAAGAAGAGCTTGAGCAAGAATTACGAACCATTGAAAAATGGGAGAAGGATCAAAAGGGGTTATGGTTTTGGGAACGAATTGGACGACTCCCCTTCAAGCTATTGGATAAGGTGACACCAGGCTTCATCCAGAATAAATTGGGTATCATGCTTGATGAAATCGGTAGCTATATTCAGACAGGTGGAAAATATTTAACGAAAGAGGCAGATATTCTAGGTAAGCTTCAAGCCAAGAGTCCTGAAGTGAACATTAAGGTCCTAGATGATGTTTCAAGCGTGCCGCTCCATGTCATGGATAGCGTAAGTCAGGATATTAAAAACTCGGGCAGTAAATTAGCTACGGTTCAAGGTGCCACTACCGGTATAGGTGGAATTTTCACCTTAGCGATCGATATCCCCCTTCTTCTTGGCATGTCAATCAAGACACTGCAGGATATCGCCATCACGTATGGCTTTGATCCCCGTGACCGTCAAGAACGGATTTTCATAGTCAAGTGCTTGCAATTCACAACATCGGATGTTGTCGGGAAAAAAGCTCTACTAAATGAATTGACGAAAATGGGCCGGACTGAGGAGGATTCAAAAAGGGAAATTGCATCAGAACTGCAAGGATGGCGAGAAGTGGTATATACGTACCGAGATCAGTTTGGCTGGAAAAAGCTATTGCAAATGGTCCCTGTTGCAGGAATAATCTTCGGCGCCCTTTCCAATCGGACCATGATCGCCGATATAGCCGATACAGGAATCATGCTGTATAAAAAAAGGCGGATTTTAGAGAGGATTGAAAACCCGATTTTAAAAAGTTAAGATTCAAGGTTATGTTTTCTTACATGGATATCATGATTTAATATCTCGGACCTAGCAATATTGAACTGCGTTTGTGGAAATCCACAAATACACCTTTTTTATTTTTCTGATTTCCACATACTAACCGTTTACTATTCCAACTATACTTGTGATACAAACAGTAAAACATATTATTGGAGGGATTAAGATGAGAATAGGAATTCCGAAAGAGATTAAAAACAATGAAAACCGTGTGGCTATCACTCCAGCAGGCGTTGTAGCATTAGTCAATGCAGGGCATGAAGTATTAGTTGAAATGAACGCAGGTCTAGGAAGCAGTTTTACAAATGAATCATATCAAGAAGCTGGTGCTGTCATAGTCGAGGACGCGGCTAGCGTTTGGTCAAGTACAGACATGATCATGAAAGTAAAAGAACCTATCTCATCTGAATATAAATATTTCCGTAAAGATTTAATTCTCTTCACATATTTGCATCTTGCAGCCGAGCCTGCCCTTGCACAGGCCCTAAAAGAAAGCGGTGTCTTGGCGATTGCATATGAAACGGTTGCAGTAAACCGCACACTTCCGTTATTGACTCCGATGAGTGAAGTGGCTGGCCGGATGGCTGCACAAATCGGTGCGCAATTCCTCGAAAAAAATAATGGCGGAAAAGGAATCCTATTAAGCGGAGTCCCTGGAGTGAAACGCGGCAAAGTCGCAGTTATCGGCGGAGGAATGGTCGGAACGAACGCAGCTAAAATCGCAATTGGATTAGGCGCTGATGTAACGATTCTTGACTTAAGCCCTGACCGTCTTCGTCAATTGGATGATATTTTCGGAAATGAACTGACAACACTCATTTCAAATCCTTATAATATCGCAGAAGCAGTCAAAGATGCTGATCTGGTAATTGGTGCTGTATTGATTCCAGGTGCTAAAGCCCCTAGGCTCGTTACTGAAGAAATGGTTAAATCGATGTCTCCAGGATCAGTCATTGTCGATGTTGCAATCGACCAAGGCGGGATCTTTGAAACGGTTGACCATATAACAACACATGATAACCCTACTTATGTGAAACATGGAGTTGTCCATTACGCAGTGGCAAACATGCCAGGAGCAGTGCCTCAAACATCAACAGTCGCATTAACGAACGTAACCGTACCATTCGCGCTTCAAATTGCAAACAAAGGAGCCATCAAAGCGATTCTTGAAAATGATGCCCTTGCAAAAGGCGTCAATGTGGCAAACGGTGAAATCACGTTCGAAGCAGTTGCAACAGACCTAGGCTACAACTACGTTAGTGTAGAAAACGCCTTAAATCCAAATAACATTAACGCATAATATTAAAATGAAGACTCCAAACACAATCGTGTCTGGAGTTTTTTTATTTGTAATCCCGTGAAATTCTTGGTTATGATCGGATCATTGGACTGGAGGTCGAATTAACGGCTCAATCGGTTGATTTATCCTGATTCAGATCAAATTATCTGCTCTATCGGTCGATTTAACTTGATTCAGATCAAATCATCTGCTCTATCGGTCGATTTAACCTGATTCAGGCCGAATTATCTGCTCTATCGGTCGATTTATTCCGATGTTGGGACGAATTAGCAGCTCAAACAGGCGGATTCTTTCATCCATCAGGCGTTTTTGGCTTGCCGTTGGGGCAAGTCTGGCTTTCACTATCTAACATCATGGAATTCTGTTAATCCACGAAAATTTTGCCTGGATTCATAATTCCTTTCGGGTCCAATGCATATTTGATCGTTTTCATCACTTCGTAGGCGGCTCCGTGCTCCCTTTTCTGATACTTCGATTTTCCAAGTCCAACACCATGCTCACCCGTGCAAGTACCGCCTTTCGATAAGGCATATTCAACGATTTCTTCATTTAACCGTTTCGCCTCATTCACTTCCTCAAGATTTTTTAGGTCGATCATGAACAGTACATGATAGTTCCCATCTCCTACATGTCCTACAATCGCCCCCTCCACTTTCGATTGTTCAACCTTCTTCCTTGTTTCCAATATGGCGTCGGATAATTCATGGAGAGGCACACTTACATCCGTTACCATCAGCTTCTTGCCCGGAGCACTATGAATGAAGGCATACGCGAGATTGTGGCGGGCCTCCCACAATGCATTCCGTGCTTTAGAATCCATTTCAAACTGGATATCGCTACAATCAAAATCCCTTACGATTTCCTTGGCGAATTGGACATCCTGTTCCAAACCGGCAAAGTTTCCGTGAAATTCAAGGAATAAGGTTGGTCTGACGTCATAGGATTTGTCCATGTATTGATTAACTTTTTTTATCGATTCGGCATCAACCAATTCGATTCGTGCAATCGGAATTCCCGCAAGCATGATACCGTTAACCGCAGATACTGCCTGTTCTACAGTTGGAAAGGTTGCTCGTCCTGCCATGGTGACTTCAGGGATTCCATATACCTTTAATGTCAGCTCGGTAAAGACTCCGAGCGTACCTTCAGAGCCCACAAACAAGCCATTCAAATGAATGCCTGAAGACGATTTCATCGCTAAGCTGCCCGTGTGGATCACTTGTCCATTTGCTAAAACGACTTCCAAATCTCTGACTTGATCGCGCATGATCCCATATTTGACTGAAGTCGTCCCACTTGCATTCGTCGCTGCCATCCCACCCAATGTCGCATCGGCGCCGGGGTCGACGGAAAAGAACAAACCGTATTTTTTCAATTCTTTATTAAGGTGTGTTCTCCTCACGCCTGGCTGCACCTTCACGAGGAAATCATTTTCCCTGATTTCCAATACTTGATTCATCAAGGACAAATCAAGGGAAATCCCCCCTTTCACCGGAACGACATGTCCCTCCAAGCTTGATCCTAACCCAAATGGAATCACAGGTATATCATGGTCATTCGCATAACCCATCACTGCACTAACTTCTGCCGTATTTTTTGGATAAATGACCATGTCAGGTAAATGCGGAGTGTGATACGATTCATCATGACTATGCTGTTCCAATAAAGTTTCATTGACCGTTACTTGTTCTTTCGTCAGTATTTTCCTTAAGTCCTCTATATAATTTTTCATCGAGCATCCCCACCCTTTCTTACGGAACATTCAGAAAATATAAAAAAAAGGAGATTGCCCACTTATAGGCAATCGCTACTTCTTATTGGCCAATTCCTTTTGTTTTATTCGTGCAGGCCTTCATCGCTTGTAATATGCCAGATCTAAGCTGAGCCTCTTCCAAAGCAGCTACCGCAGCTATCGTTGATCCACCTGGAGTACAGACATCATCCTTTAATGCGGCTGGATGTCTTTCCGTTTCAAGTACCATTTTAGCAGCTCCCAATACAGCTTGTGCTGCCATTCGGTATGCTTGTTTTCTTGGAATGCCGTCACGAACCCCTCCATCAGCAAGCGCTTCGATGAACATATACACATATGCAGGTGACGAGCCGCTAATGGCTGGTACTGCATCCATCATACCTTCATTGATGATTTCCGTTTTTCCGAAGCTGTTCAGTATTGTCTCCACAGCTGCTATATCAACATCCGTGATTTCATCGTTCATGCTTATGGCTGTCATGCCCTCACCCACAAGTGCAGGAGTATTTGGCATCGTCCTTACGACCTTCACTTTCCTGTCGAAGCTGTTTTCGATAAACGCTATATCAATTCCTGCTGCCATCGTGATGATCACTGTGTTTTCCTTCACATGATCCTTCACCTCTTCAAGCACCTGTTTATGCATGGCAGGTTGAATCCCTAGAAAGAGATAATCGGCAAAACCGGCAACTTCTTTATTATCAATGGTACCTTTAACCTTATATTTGGTGGTGATCTTCGTTTTGGTTTCTAAGCTTGCTGTACTTATCATGATTCCATCGGGCGATATGATCTCAGCAAGCAACATGCCCTCGAGCATGGCCTCTCCCATTTTACCGCATCCAATAAATCCGATTCTTTTACTCATTTGTTACACTTCCAATCCATAATCAACTGTATTCCTTCTTATTATATCGGATTTGCCATATGGAAACACGCCGGAGCTATTAAATTAGGAGGATTTAACGGGTTCTAGCCGAATTACTAAGCTGAGATGGAGGGAATTTTTAAAAAAATATTGACTAATTGGTCAGTTCAGCTATATAATCTTGACCTACTGGTCACAAGGAATACAGTACGAGGAATGGGGAAATGGTATGCAAATGGAGAAAAAAGCAGTCAATACCAGGCTTGTCTTGACAGGGTTGATCATTGGAATGTTTTTTAGTTCATTGGAACAGACGATAGTCGGGACGGCCATGCCGACGATTATCGGGGAATTGGATGGTTTCACCATATTCGCTTGGGTAACGACTGCCTATTTGATCGCTTCAACGACTGTTGTACCGATTGTTGGAAAGCTTTCTGATTTATATGGCAGGCGTTCGCTCTATTTGCTTGGTACGATCATTTTTACGATTGGTTCATTCTTATGTGCCACTGCCACTTCCATGGAGCAATTGATCATTTACAGGGGGCTGCAAGGAATCGGCGGCGGGATGATCATGCCCTTATCCCAGACGATTATCGGCGATATCTTCTCAAGCGAACAAAGAGCCAAATGGCAGGGCGTATTCGGT
The DNA here is from genome assembly GCF_001439925.1 of Peribacillus muralis. Taxonomy (GTDB): domain Bacteria; phylum Bacillota; class Bacilli; order Bacillales; family DSM-1321; genus Peribacillus; species Peribacillus muralis. The sequence goes on along the minus strand of NZ_LMBV01000016.1, from coordinate 60,697 downwards.
GGCCTTTTTGGTTTAAGTTCTGTCATTGGACCTTTTCTGGGCGGGTTGATCGTAGACCATATCAGTTGGCATTGGATTTTTCTCATCAATGTGCCAACAGGGTTATTATCCGCCATCCTGATTTATGTTGGGTTGAAGCATGAGTCAATTAGAAAAACGGATAAAGTGAATATTGATTATCTTGGCATATTGACCTTGATACCCGGTATTGTCCTGTTATTATTGGGCTTGACATTCGGTGGTGATAAATTCGAATGGGTATCACTTAAATCTCTCTTGATTTTCGGTTTTACCGTTATCTTCATTGCTCTATTCATCATTTTTGAAAGAAAAGCAGTCGAACCGATTCTTGATTTATCCCTTTTTAAAAATCGGGTTTTTGCCACCACCAATATTTTGGGGTTCTTGCTGGGCCTCGGTATGTTCGGGGCGATCATGTTCGTTCCACTTTTCATGCAAGGAGTGCTTGGCGTTTCACCTACAAAAGCAGGATCGACCATGACCCCGATGATGGTCGGTTTAATTCTTTCCAGTATCGTAGGCGGAAGGCTGCTATTGAAATTCCGTTTTCGCACAGTTCTTACCTTTGGAATGGCCTTTGCGACGCTCGGCTTTTTCTTAATGAGTACGATGAACGGCAGTACGACCATTTTCACTGCCTATTCCTTCATGGCCGTTCTTGGAATTGGAATGGGCCTCGTCATGCCGACATTGATGATCGCCGTTCAAAATGAATTTCCTAAATCACAGCTTGGCTCGGTCACAGCGGCCTCCACCTTCTTCCGATCAATAGGCGGAACGATGGGCATCACGATTCTGAACGCAGTCATGAATCATAATCTTCAGCAAAATATGGATGATGCAGCAGTTAACGAAAAGAGCCCACTATTGCACGAGGCACTGACGGCACTAGCGGATAAAACGGATAAGTTATTCAACATCATGCTTTATCCCGAGAATCTTAAAGTACCGGCAGAAGTCAGCACCGTCCTGATAAAAACGATTGAAAATGCCTGGATAGATGCCTTTTCCAGTGTTTTCGTCACAGGTATCTTTTTTGTTGCAGCGGGCATATTAGTCGCACTTTCAGTAGGCTCCGGCAGAATCAAAAAAGATCAAGAAACGGAAAAAGAATTAAGTTGAACAATAAACAAGGCTGGCTGAATCATTCAGCCGGCCTTGTTTATCATTATATGTTTCTTTTTAAAAGTTAAGGGAAATTTACCTGTAAACGATAAAAGGAGTGATAATATGACCGGGAAAACGAACCATTCAATCTTACCAGTCGATTTTTATGAACAACCCACGCTTGAGCTGGCAAAATCCCTCCTCGGGTGCCTGCTTGTAAAAGAGTCTGCTTCTGGAACCGCTTCTGGATTCATCGTAGAGACCGAAGCATATATAGGTCCTCTTGACAGGGCCGCCCATAGTTTTGGAAATAGAAGGACAAAACGTACGGAAGTGATGTTCGGTAAGTCCGGATTGATTTATACCTATGTCATGCACACTCATACACTGGTCAATGTCGTAAGCGGCGGGGTTGAGAATCCGGAAGCCATTCTAATCCGGGCTGTTGAACCTTATTCAGGGCTTAAGTTAATGCAAGAAAGGCGAGGCATTGCCGACATTCGCAAATGGACTGACGGACCTGGGAAGCTCACAAAAGCACTTGGCATAACCATGGAGGATTATGGCCGTTCCTTTACGTCTCCCCCGCTTTATCTTGCTGCCGGAAAGCAGCCTGAACACATTTCCAGCGGCCCCCGCATCGGAATTGATAACGCTGGGGAGGCCAAGGATTATTCGTGGCGTTTTTGGGTGACCGGAAGTCCGTTCATATCACGCCGCAAGAAACTCATTAATAAGGGGTGATTGGAAAGGAGGCAAAATCCCCTCCCTCCAATCATTATTGATTCACACGAGCTTTAAGGCAATGAAGCTCGTCCAATCCCTTAAATGACTTTAGTTTGACTGGATATATACGGAAGCTTGCTGTCTTCTTCAAGATTAAGGATCAACTTCATCACTTCCACCATACCCTCAGGCTTATCGAGCTCGATTTCCTTATGATAGGACTCAATTGAGGTCGTCCATTTCTCCATTATTTCCTTGTTCTTCAACGTTTCCTTCATTTGTTGTTCAAATGGCCTTTTCTGATTAAGCTCGAATACAAGCTTTTGTTCTTTTAAATACTTTAAATTAATCTCTTCCTGGCCTGGAAGCATGGAATGAACGAATATCGGCAGCTTTTTTCGTAATGCTTCGCTTATGGTGACACCACCTGGCTTTGTAACGATTGCATCAACATCTTCATAAAGTTTGTTCATTTCAACTCTTGATGAGATATAAGACAAAGGCTTGATATGAGCCAAATTCCATGAATCGATTTCATCATACAGTTTGTTATTATTGCCACAAAGCACGAAGTAATCGAACTCGGTTAACCTCTTTAACTGAGCAGCTACATTCAAGATCCCGCCTAGACCGCTATTGCCTCCGGATATTAAAATTCTAGGTCGATCCGATGTTTTTGGTTCACTGGCGATTTTAGTAATGTCCTCATGGACGGGGATACCGGTGACCATCATCTTTTGTTTTGGTATTTGACGCATGCTCATTAACTTTTCCTTTACTTCTTGGCTAGGGAGAAAATGGGCATCTATCCCTTGTGTCCCCCACACATTATTAATGAAGTAGTCCGTATATACGTTAATGATCGGGATGTTGCATTTCCCTTTTATCTTTAACTGGCTCAAAAGATACGAAGGGAAACCATGGGTGCACACAATTAAATCCGGTTTTTCCTCAGCTATCAATTGTTCCATTTTTCTCAAGAATATAGTCTGATACCATTTGAATGCCCATTCTGTAGATGAAGGAACATAAAAAAGGTTTTTATAGGCGAGATTATACGTTTCTGGTGCATACCTGATCCATTTTAAATAACCGGTTGTCACCATTTTTTCTAAAGAATTATTTGTATAGCTTATCAAATCGACTTTTTTAAAAGCGATACCGTTTGAATGCTTCTTCAACATATCCATTAATGCCTCAGCAACTTGATGATGTCCTGACTGCATTCGAAAGAGAGGTAAAAACAAAATCTTTTTCATACGTGTCATCTCCTAAGAAATCATACTTTGAATACCATATTTCATATAGTTCAAACACTAGCAGGTTCACGAACTGACCATGCTACAATAAATCATCAATCTTCGTTGTAATCTTTCTTGTTGATCGAGAATTCCACTGATGGTTCAAAGTATTATAAGTCTCCAATGAAAAAACTTATTTTCCAATAGGAGATCAAAGCTAAAGGTTTATGGAAAAGAAGTGACTCTCAATTATTGGACTTTTGTTTCTTTCTTTTAATATATTTGAATGCGCCATATATTACAAAAATAATTAAGAAAAAGACACCTAAATATGGAACATATTCAGGGTTTATATTAAATGCACTTCCTAAATAATATCCAGCCACTATAAAGGGGCCAATCCAGAGCGTCGTCCCCAATAAAGACAGCAGGAAAAAATCACGAAAGGGCGTACTGGATATACCTGCAAAATAAGGACTGATTTGCCTCATACCCGGTATATAAAATCCAAAAACGATCGTCTTTTGGATGTTTTCCATATAATTTCTTTTTGCTTTTTCCCATCGTTCATTTGTAATCCCGACGTACTTGCCATATTTATTTATGAATGGATACCCAACATATTTCCCACAAACGTAAGCTACAAGCATCCCAAGAAAAGCACCCAGAAAAGCAGCTAAGACCGATAGTGGGAAGGAGAGCTTATCTTGGGCGATCAACACTCCAATCAAAAAAAGAAGTGATTCCTCTGGAGCAGGAATTCCAACGATACCAAGGAACAAAAAAAGAAAAATGATCAGGTACCCATATATATTAATGAAATGTAAAATCGTATCGATATTCATGGTACCCCCAGAATTTGTTATATGTCTCTTAAAGTAACAAACTTCGTTCCCTTTTCTTTACTTTCACGCAAATAGATTTTCAAGCTTTCCATCATATGCAACGGTGCTTCCTTATCCGCTCCCAAGGTTTCACCACAGTCATGCAGGAGTATGATTTCACCTTCCGTGGAAGTGTTCCGTAATTGCTCAAGCAGATTATTTTTACAATTATCCACTTTCCAATCACCGAAGATGGCCGACCACATGATCACCCTATAGTTCTTGCTGAGAAACGGGGTGAATATATTGAAATGGCCCCATGGAGGACGATAAAAAATGACCTTTTCCTTCGTACATTCCGTTATTGCCTTTTCGGTCATATCCAGCTGCTTCTTTAATTGAAATGGTGAAAGGATCCAACTTGAAACATGATGAAAATGATGGATTCCAATAACGTGCCCATCTTCATGCATTCGTTGAATGATTTCTGGATTCTTCTTCACCTTACTGCCCACCACAAAAAATGAAGCCTTTACTTCATACTTTTTTAAAAGATCAAGCAATCTTGTTGTATATTCGGAATTGGGTCCATCATCAAAAGTTAGAGCAATCCCACTATTCTTCTTGATATTTTTGGTTATGCCCAAGCCGGATCCACGAATAAGTACCGTAGGGACTATCGTATATAATAGAAATAGAGCCAATAAAATCAAGAAACCAACCATCCATATATCCAGCACGTTAAAAACCCTCCATGTTCATTTCCTGACTTGAATTTAGTTTTTAATAAACTGCCACCATTTCAATATAAAGGGATTGCATTGGAATATCAAATAAACAATGAATAGGTTTACTATTACATAAGGAAACTGCCCATCATTTAGGATCATTAATGGAATATTTGTGATTTCCCAACAGGAATTCGTTCAATTGGCTGCTGCACCATCTCTTGCTGCCTACATAGTTCCAGTGGTTTCAGTTGATAAAGCATTATATGAGGTAGCTACAGCCAATATCTATTATTGAGGGATTTTTAGAGAGTAGTGATGGGCGTATTGGTCTTGTATTAGCCCAACGGTAGCGGTAAAACATATTATGTATTCGCTAGAGCCTAACGCAAATGGACCGCGGTTCACATTCGTTAATAACGAGGACTCAGCTCAACTCTTAAAGCAACGTATGTAAGTAGAAAAAGTTCTGACACGGTATATAATGGGGTGAGAAAAACGACTCTATCGATTTGATGCCGGCTTTAATTCAGAAGATTATAGCTTTGGAGGAATGTGTTCAGGTAATGCAGCTTTACGAATAGGTGTTAATCAGATGAACTTCCTTTCAAGCTCTTTAAAAGAACCTTTTTCTGATACTTCATTAGAACTAGGATAGGGCATACTTATGCCCCTTACGACGTAACCACAGCTTACACCTGCTATTTCCGTTGTCACAAAACTACATTTGATTTATCAATATCCCAAAAAGAAATTGAAGCGTTTCATTTTTGAAACAGGTCAACTTGACCTTTTCAATTTCCACAGTGATGTTAACTTTGGATATAGAATTCGAGCTAGTTAGATTAAACATGGATACGCATTCCTTGGTCTCCACGGTGACTTAAAGTTTGAATATCCATGATGCTTAGTCAAAAAATTGCTAGATATTTGCTGATGAAGAAAATGAAATCTTATAACAAAATTTCATTAATTCTCACATAGTAATATTTATCTTTCCCGTTTCATTTTCTTCTTCCAGTAGGTTCTTCATCACTTTTGCTGGATTACCTGCCACAACTGAGAATGGCGGCATGCTTTTAGTGACGACCGATCCGGCTCCAACTACGCAGCTCTCCCCAATTTCCACTCCAGGTAAAATGATGACCCTCGCTCCAATCCAACAATTATCTCTGATAATTACCGGCTGGATTGGCCTGTAGTCGTAAAATTTTCCCTCTTCCTTGTGGAATAACTTGTTTCTTGTATAGACCATGCAATCAGGTGCCAATTTAGAATTTTTGCCTATAACTGCTTCTACACCTACCAAGCAATTAATTCCAACAGTGCATCCGTCCTTCAATACAACCCTTTCTTGAAGATTAGCCCCTCTATCGACGATAATTCCATTACCGAATTCTTCAACAATCTGTCTTGCTACAAAATTTCTAAAGGTCCTTCCCAATACTTTTCCGAAAGGATGATCATATTGAGGTAATATACCGCCTATATTTCTTAATAGCATTTTATTAAGTTTAATCCAATATTTTTTCAAAAAACCATATCCCATGTATCCTTTTTCACTTTTAGTCATCGTACACTCCATTTTATGAATTTGCCCTGATATTTCATATAAAAAATAATAAAGAGCATGGGCATTATTTGTCTTAAAGACTCTTAATGCCTATTAATTGAATATTCAAATAACAATAAATACCCTTTAACTGCAGAAGTTCCCACTTAATGCACTAAGACTTTCACTAGTACATCCAAGTTATAGAAGATAATCGTGGCAATAATAAACAAACCAGTTACAGATATATTATAAGATCGTACTACTTTTCCTCATACCTCGTGCATTAACCTTTTCATCTCCATAATCGCATAATTCAGCTGTTTACTAACACGTAGTCCTTCCAAGCTTGATAATTCATTACGCTCAGCTATTTCATACTTCTTTTTCCTATTATGATCAATGGTTTGCTGAATGTACCAGGCTTTTCTTAACAACAACATCATCACCTTCCTGTTTTGGTAGATGTCTTTCCTGCATTTCCAATTGCCTTCTATGAACTTTTTCTTCAATAAGATTTATGAACAGCTGATTATTGTCGTGTTAATGATAAATGTTTGCGCATTCTTATTCCCCCTTATCTACATAAGCAACCCTATCCTTATTCATCATACTCCAAATTTAAAAAATCTCAGTTTCTATTTTGAAATGCCATGTACCATTTGTGGCAGATAGAAAGCGAATCTTCCTCTATTATTCATAGAGAGCATTTACATTCAACGACAAGAAATTAGAGCCATCTCCAGTTGAAATTTGAAGTAATACCTGACCTCTGCTTGAGCTATCATTTTCACAAAAAAAAGGACTGTCTCATAAGTCCTCAGCTTTTGAGACAGTCCTTTTGGTATTACTGTTGTATCTCTTTCTTTTCAAGATATTTCCTCATTTTTTTTAGATATTCCGGTCCGTCCATTTGATCATTCACGATCAGTTCGATCAAGCACAGTTTCTCGCCGTCCAGATCCTGAGCATTCGTGATGGCCTCATCAAGTTCACCATTCGACTCAACTCTTGCTGTGAATGCCTCCCCTCCAAACACTTCTGCCAGTTTTGTATAATTCCACGCTGGTATCTCATTGTATTTCTGTTTTTCAATATCGACCTTGACGTTCAAGAATTTTTCGATCGTATAGCCGTCATTGTTGAGGATGAAAATAATTGGTTTACAGCCCTTTTCCAGCATCGAGCTTATTTCCTGTGCAGTAAGCTGTAACGAGCCGTCACCGGTAAACAAAAGAACACGCCGGTTTTTATCCGCTATACAAGCGCCGAAAGCTGCGGGCGTCGCATAACCAATGCTCTGCCAGCCTCCCTGAGTTATATAGGTTACCCCTTTTGGCAATCTGACCTGTGACATGCCATAAGAGAATGTCCCCGTTTCGGTGACCACTATGTCATCTTCCTTTAGCATTTGCTGAATTCGAGGATAGTAGGAAGCCGCCTTCAGAGGAGCGGATGGATCATCAGCACTTGTTTCATAGGGAAACGTTATGGTTGCAACGGGTTTATCCAGCTTGAAGCCGATGTCCTTGAGTGCATCCAGGATATCCTCCGCCTTGACGTTCATATAACTGGCCGCTCCCACTTTTACAGAGTCAGGTTGAACTTCCACCATTTTCAGCGGATCCAGCTTTGCTGTCTCTTTAGAGGTATTTGTGTCAGACCAAACCGCACCAACGGCAATGATAATATCCGCTTCTTCGACCGTCTTGGTCACCTCCTGGTTTCCGAACGCTCCGCCGTAAACGCCGATATACTGGGGATGACTCTCATCGAAACCGCTTTTCCCCTGCATTAACGAAGCGACTGGAACGTTCAACGTCTCAGCAAGCCGTTGAACGGGTTCACCAAGGTCATAACGAAGTGACTTCACGTCGACAAGCAGAACCGCTTTGCTCACATGTTCCAACATACCCTTTATGTGCTTCACTGCTGACTGCAACGCATCGACATTCGTTTTGACCTCATTCTCCAAGGGTTCACTTTGTGAAAGCAATGGCTTTGTAACGAGATCGATAGCCACTACCAAATAAACAGGCTTTTTCTTTTCTTTCGCCAATCTAATTGCAGCCGGTATCTCCCTTGCTGCGTTTTCAGGTGTAAGAATCGCCGTATAACAGGTTATATGCTCATAAACCTTGCGAAAAACATCAAAATCTCCATCCATTAACGTATGATGGGCAATTGCCTTCTCATACTGCATCATCGACTTTGGCGAGCCGACAATATGAATGAGGGGCACATTTTCACTGTACGCACCCGCGATTGCATTACATGCGCTCATTTCACCGACACCAAAGGTCGTGATCAGTGCCGACATGCCCTTAACCCTGGCATAGGCGTCCGCTGCGTACCCAGCATTAAGTTCATTTCTTCCATTAATGAATTCAATCCCCTCATATTCCTCCAAAGTATCTAGCAAAGAGAAATTATAGTCTCCAGGCACACCAAAAATCTCTGTAATCCCTTCTTCTCTTAAGCAATCGTATAAATATTGTCCCAAAGTCCTGTTTTCAGCCAATTGAATCACTCCTCCGATATTCATCTTTACTATATTTATACCCAAACGGAGGTAGGTTAATCGTATAAATATAGCACCATCACCTCACTATATGGCGGAGCTTTTTAACATAATCTATAGGAGCAAGATAGATCCACCGTGCATCATTACTCATAAAGTGTCACTAGTTCTTAAAGTACAAGCGAATTAATACTTTTATGATCATCAAGATAGATGAATGGTTAATAGCAATCTTTTATCTATAAGTATCCTTTTGGGTATCTGCGCTTTTACAGAGTAAAAAAGCACAATTTCAAAACATTAAAACTGAGAAATTTGACCTTTTTAATATTGGTATTCTTTAACGTTGTAGTTTTTCCTGACGCTACCCCTCCTTTAGCTTCGTCCACAATGTCGTCCTACTGATGCCAAGGAATTTCGCCAACTTTATTCGATCATATCCGGACGTCATGTCTAGTTTCCTAATAATTTGGTTTTCCATTTCTGCCAAAGTACCTTTTTCCACCGTAATGAACTTCTCCCCTATATGTTGCCTATCCATCATTAGCTCATGTAAAAGGTTAGTAACAACATCCTCCGGATTATTAACACTTTGAGTTAGCACAACACATCTTTGTACGAAGTTTTTTAATTCCCGTACATTTCCGGGCCAATGATATTGTTGGAGAACATGCAGCCAGGATTCCGGTAAATTGGATTTCAGACCATGAGTTTTGTCGATTTCCTCTAAAAATCGTTCCGCCAAAAGTGGAATATCCTCGAATCGCTCCCCTAACGATGGAAGACGGAGTGTAAGAACATTAAGACGGTAGTAGAGGTCTTCACGGAATTGGCCCTTCTCTATTGACTGCAGTAGATTTCGATTGGTGGCAGCGATAATCCGTACATCTACGGGAATCACTTTATCACCCCCTACACGCATTACCTCTCGATCCTGCAACACGCGCAACAGCCGGGCTTGCAGGACCACGCTCATTTCCCCAATTTCATCCAGGAAAATGGTCCCTCTATGAGCAAGCTCAAAATGACCTAACTTCCCTCCCTTGCGAGCGCCGGTGAAGGCTCCCTCTTCATAACCAAACAATTCGCTTTCTAAAAGGCTTTCAGGAAGGGCTGCGCAGTTTATTGCGATAAATGGGCCCTTTTCTCTGCCACTCGCTTGATGTATTGAATGAGCGAATAATTCCTTACCTGTTCCACTCTCACCTGTAAGCAACACCGTAAAATCCGTTTTTGCAAACTGAATACCTCGATCCACCACTTTCTGAAATGCTGAATTATTACCAATGAGATCGTTGAACTTATATCGGGCAACGAGTCCCTTAGCATGAATATTTTTACGGATTTTTCCTTCTAGAGTCTGAATATGACTAGCTGTCTGAAAGCTTACTACCATGTTTCCTTTACCTAAAAGGCGACGATTAACCACAATATTGATGCCGGCTAAACTCATTAATTCGCCCTCTAGTTCACTATCTTCCTTTAGCAAGGGTCCTAATACAGGGTGATTCTCCAATTCTTTACGTTTTAGACCTATGATATCTTTAGCATTTATGTTCAACAATTTTTCCGCAGCTGGATTAAAAATGATGATGGAGGAGTCGGAATTAATTGAGATTACACCATCTGTAGATAGTTTCAAAATGGTATCGCTCCGTCTTATAGTCTCCTGTTTTCTTCTAGCCTTAACCTGTTCGCTTTGATTGATCCTTAACAAACTTTTCGTTTGCTTGAGGGTCTCTCGAAGTGTTTCACGCTCTATTTCTACAATTATACCTCTCATTCCCAAATGCTGAGCCAACTCAATAATTCTTCCAAAAGACACAACAGTGTTATAACCTTGCCGCTTAGCTTGGAGAGTTTGCCGTATCCAGCCAAATCGATTCGTATAAAAAAAAGGAGTAATCTCTATGTTGGCAACACGGGCGAAGTGTTGAAGATCATCCGCCTTTTTATCATCCCTAGGATAAATGACAGCCACTTGGCCACCGAATTTCCGAGCTTTATAAAAAGCTTCTAGTAGATCATAATTAGAAATTTCCATACTGATGCATGGTAACGAAACCGACCTTTGGACGTACTCGTAGGTTAGGCTTCGCACAATAATAGCATCTACAGACTTCTCACGCTCCCATCGGATGGCAATTTCTGCTCCTTCGTTTAATGTGCCATGCTCAATAACTACATCTGTCAATCCCAGTTCTTCCGTAACCTCCTGAGCAACTGAGGTAAATGCAGGGTAAGTCGAAATGATTCCAATGCGCATATTTTATCACCAATCTAAATAATATTTTTCTCTGAGTCTAAGCTTCAACCAATTATCTGAATATTAATCCTCTATAAAACTATTGTATATTAGTCGGTTATTGTTTCTCAATATTCTGTAAAAATAACAACTAATTACTTCTTGATATATATAATACTGTTTGGCGGTGCCCAGGTCTGCTACTACACGCTTAGCTAATTAAACAGAAAACGCTTTCATTAAAGGGGGAATTTTGTTGTCTTTATCTCAATAAACCAATTTTTAATTAGCCACATGGTCGTCGTTATCCGGTAAATCATACTGCTTCGTAACTTCAATTTTTTGTGACGGTTTAACGAAAATACCAAAAAGTATACTAAAAAGTAAAACAAGAGCAACCATGACCAGAATAGAATAATTATGACCTACCACTTTATTGGCTCCTGCTAAACTTACAATATAGCCGATAAAAATCGGTACGATAATACCTGCGATATTGCCTGTTGATGTTAAAATACTCGTCATCAAACTGCCTCGTTCGCGCATTTCATTAATCATAATAGTTGGTCCAATTGGTAAAATGGCAAAAGTTAGACCCTTCCCTAGAGACAGTGCAACAATTATCCAGATTGGATTTTGGAAAACAGTGACTGATGCATAAAATAGCGCGCCCAAGATCATTGATAATGAGACCACATATACTCTTGATATACGCCAATTTTGATTTTTATTAAATAAATAATCAGAAAGCAGAGAAACGCCCATATAAATAAGTATTGCAGAAATTCCAATTACCGCAATACTATATCCCATTTGAGCAGAAGGCATTTTTACGGCTTCGATTAAATAAATCGGAAGCCAAAGGGCATTCCATACGATAAAAATATAGGCTGAAAAATAGGCAAGTGTCGTAAATAATGCAGTAGGTAATGCTAGAAGCAAAAGAAAATCTTTTATCTTTATTTTCTCAAGTTTTTCTTTTTTCTTCTTTTCTACTTTTTTATGAACTTCAACCGGGCTTTCCTTTGTAAAGAATTGAAATAAGAAAAACCAAACTAGGCTCGCAACACCAAGACTGGCAAAGGAGACTTTCCATCCAAAAATGGTAATTAAGGAAACGAGGACAGGCGCAATAACCATTGCACCTATTGTATTTCCACTAACTATTATAGAGTTAACAAGACCTCTTTGTTTTGGAGGAAACCATCTGTCCGCATGACTGTATGCTATTGGACTGTATGGTCCTTCAAATGCTCCTAGTAAAACTCTGTAGATTATTAAAAGCGGCAAAGAAGTGATAGCTAAAACTCCAAATTGCAAAACAGTCCATATGATCATAATATATCCGAGGACCTTTTTAACCCCAAACCTATCAGCCCATGCAGCCCCTACTATACCTGTTACTGGATAAAGCCAGTAGTAACTACTTCCGACGAGCCCCCACTCCGTATAGGAAAGATTAAATTCTTTCATGATTGGCACAGCTGCAAGTCCGACGATGGATTTATCCGCAAAGTTAATAATTGCTCCAAAGAATAAAAGTAATAGAACGAACCAACGCATAGGAATCCCTCTTTTCAATATTTCTCATTTTCTTTTTGCGTAAAAAATGTTCTTGTAATTTTCCCATCCAATATATTTATGGGTAAATTCGCTACATTATCCTTACTCTCATAGATTACCACCTCTTTTCAGAACACCATCAACATATTGATGTTTGAATTTACTAATTCACCTTCAAATTCATTCTATTTTTTGGCTTACTATCTTTTAGCACCCATCATTCCTATATAATATGCAAGAGCCGTGCCAAAAAAAAACTGCTGAATAATGAACAAATAATGATTATGAATCTACATTTTGTTCATTATTTGAACAAATTTTTGTTTAATAATTAAACTGCATGTATTCCCTTAATTGTCATTCTATTTATGCCAATTTACTGAATGTAAAATTACGATGCACAAAAAAGCCTTTCGTATCATTGCGAAAGACTTTTTTATATGCTCTTTTCGTAAAGATTGTTTTTTAAAACGAAACGATTTAAGGTTGATTGGAGCAGTTTGCGAGAGTCCCATGGGACAGGTAAGACCCCACAGGCGTTCTCCGAGGAGACTCACCGCCCGCTCTCTGTAAAGCTGAGCAGTGGAGGGTAGATCACCACACCGCCTTTCAAAAGCAACAAAGTATGTGAAAACAGCTTTTTATATGAATACCTTGTTATAGTTTACACTCGTTAAAGAATATTGTTATAACGTTAAATAATTTGCTTCTCGTTTTTCTAGAAACGCGGAAATACCTTCTTTCCCCTCTAAACTACTTACTCTGGCAGCAAGCATTTCAGACTCCTTACTCATTTGTGACTCAAGCGTTTCCTGGAGAGAATGATAAAATAATTTTTTAGTTGCTCCAAATGCATTCATTGGTCCATTTGCTAGTATTTCGGCTAAATCAAGGACAACAGATAATAGTTTGTCTTCAGGAACTACATGATTGACGATTCCCCATTGATTTGCCTCTTTCCCGTTTAATTGTCGATTGCTATACATTAACTCTAACGCCCTTTTCATCCCCACAAGACGAGGTAAAAAATAACTTCCAGATCCATCAGGGGTTAATCCTATTCGATTATAAGCCATTACGAACTTTGCATTCTCTGAAGCATATACAAGATCACCAACACAAGCAAGGCTCATCCCTGCACCAGCAGCTACTCCATTAACAGCAACAATTAGTGGTTTGTTCATCCTCGCAAAACAGGAGATTGCCTGATGTAAATAAGCAGTAACAGCTTTTAAATGAGAGCTAATTTCATCACCCTCTTGAGCAAAACTTTTTAAGTCTCCCCCAACTGAGAATTTATTCCCAGCTCCAGTAATTACAACCGCTCGAATTTTATTATTCTCTGAACAAACAATAGCTACGTCCATTAATTCCTGTGCCATTTGCAAATTAAGCGCATTCCCTACTTCCGGACGATTCAGGGTAATCATTCCAACATGTTTTTCAATTGATAAGAGTACACAGTTACGTTCCATTAATATTTTCCCCTCTAATATGTTATGAATTTTACATAGAATGAATGTCTACCAGAAACGAGGATTGATATGATAAAAAACCAAATATCCCCAGTCGTTTCATACTCTAGACAAGTATAGAAACATACAAATGAATAGATAATGTTCTATACTCAGAATCTATTTATTAAACGAATTGCCCTACTTTGACGTTACCTTTTAGCAGGTTTCTAGAGATGATCATTCGTTGAATTTCATCTGTGCCATCATAAATTCTCCACAATCTCGCTTCTCGATACCAGCGTTCAATTGGCAATTCGCGTGTATATCCCATACCGCCATGAATTTGTAGAACACGATCCACAACACGATTTCCCATATTTGCTCCATACAACTTAGCCATTGCAGCCAGATGTCTATTGTCCTCGCCATGATCCAGTGTGAAGGTTGCATTCAAAACAAGCCATTTTGCCGCTTCTATTTCAACAGCCGAATCTGCTATTTGCCATTGAATGGCCTGTCTGTCCGCAATGGGCTGACCAAAAGTCTTGCGCTCTTTTGAATAATCTATTGCCATTTGAAGCAAACGCTCAGCCATTCCTACTGCCTTCGCTCCAACACTCCACCTTTGTGCGCCAATCCACTCCAAGCCAAGTTCATAACCGCGGTTGATTTCACCTAATATGTTATCTTCAGGTACCCGAACATTATCAAAAACTAACCCTGCTGGACCCCACTCTCCCATCGTATCAATATACTCTGACTTCCATCCCATTACACGGTCGACTATGAAGCATGTGACTCCGTCCCTGCCTGTTGCCCGATGTGCCTCTTTATCTGTTATCGCAATAACCATAACGAAATCAGCTTCATTACCTCCAGTAATGAATGATTTCTCTCCATTCAATACCCATTCGTTTCCCTCCTTTACAGCAGTCATTTTGATATTTCTCGTATCTGATCCTGCATCCGGCTCGGTGATAGCAAAACATGATTTTTTATCGCCATTAATAGCTGGAATTAAATATTTTATTTTCTGTTCCTCATTTGCGTAATAAAGAATATTATCGGCTGAACCACCAAACTTAAACGGCACAAACGTTTTTGCCACTTCCATTCTTACGATCGCCATCATCATATTCCCCATATTCGCTCCACCATATTCTTCCGGTGTATCAATCCCCCAGAATCCAAAATCTCTTGCTTTTAATTGAAGTTCTTTTAAATTTTCTGGTGAAATACCTGGTTTGCCTTCTCTCTCATTTTTTAATACATCATTTTCAAATGGAATCAATTCGTTTTTAACAAATTTAGAAATTGTTTCCTTTATCATTTTTTGTTCATCCGTCAAGCGTAGGTACATCTTCTCCACTCCCAGTTCATCTTTTATCGAAATAAACTCTGTTTATATATTCATTTCTTCATCCATGGCACATTCACTTCCATGACCTCATTTAACGAGCTAGTTCTTAACAGTTCCACTGTAGCCCGAATTCTGGTTGACTTTACAGCCATTTCTACATTTTCCGAATAGTAATCTTTTAAATAACAGAAAAATATTTATTTTCAGTTATTTAAAACTATATTTATATCCTAGATGATACTTGTCTCCTCTTGCTCAATCTCTTTATTTTCTTTTTTTATAAGATTCCTCTTTAATATTTTTCCAACCGTGTTCCTCGGAAGCTTCTGTATTATTTCAAACCTTTTCGGAACTTTATACCTAGTTAATTTAGAATAGCAATATTCTTTAACGTCATCCGTGTTTATGTTAGCTCCGTCTTTCGGAACGAGGAATGCTTTTATCTCTTCTCCAAACTCTGAAGAAGGAATGCCTACGACAGCTGCTTCTTTTATGTCTGGATATTCGTACAAAATTTCTTCTATTTCCTTTGGATAAATATTGAAACCACTCACAATAATCATTTCTTTCTTTCGTCCCACAATATAGAAATAACCCTCGTCATCCATCATTGCGAGATCACCTGTGTGCAACCAGCCAGTACGCAGCGTAAGTTTTGTTTCTGCTTCGTTGTTAAAGTATCCCTTCATGACCTGAGGTCCTTTTACCAAGAGTTCTCCCACCTCATTAACTGCCAGTTCATTATACTGGTCATCAATAATCTTGCATTCAGTTCCGGGGAAAGGAATTCCAATGCTTCCTATTTTCCCTTTATTATGCGGATTCCGGTGTGTAGAAGGAGACGCTTCTGAAATCCCAAACCCCTCTAAAATACCAATGCCAGTCAACTCTCTAAATCGACTAATAATTTCCACAGGAAGGGGAGCAGACGCACTGGTACAAATCTTTAAGGAGTCTAATCCATATTTTTCAATCTCAGGATACTTCACAAAATCATTATAAATTTTAGGAACACCGCCAAAGAAAGTCGGTCGATATTTTTTTATATTCTCAAGAACATTTTGCAACTCGAATTTTGAAAACAATAAAATCGTCGCACCAAGGTAAATGCCTGTATTCATGGAAGCGGTCATGGCTTGAACATGATAAAGGGGTCCTGTCAGCAAAATGATTTCTTCTCCAGGAACCATTGAATCCCCATACATTGCAATACCTTGCATAACATTTGAAGTTAAGTTGTAATGCGTAAGCATGGCTCCTTTAATTTCGCCAGTTGTACCACCAGTGTATTGAATCAAAGCTAGATCTTCTTTAGGGTTAATTTGGACGGTATAATCTAGTCCTTTATTCATTTCGATCATTTCATGAATCGATTTAGTACCTTCCGTTCTCTTTTCAAGTGACATACGAACTTTGAACTGATATTCAGCTTGTGCCTCTCCAACTGTTTTAGAAGCCTCTTGACTGAAAACAAGATATTGTAGCTGAGTATCTTTTAATATTTGCAGCAATTCTCTTAGTGTATACAACGGATTCACTTGAACGACTGTAAGCCCAAGAGCGTGTGCGGCATAATAGCCTATAATAAAATAAGGATGATTGGCCATCATAAGACCAATCTTTTCTCCTTTTTTAAAGCCCATTTCTTTCCATGCACCAGCAAGATTGTCTACCTGTTTTTTTAAAGTTTGATAATCTGTCAGCTTGTCTTCAAAAATAATTGCGTTGTGATCCGGAAAACGTTCAGCCGTATTTTTCAGTAATGAATATACCGATACTTCAGACAGACACAAATTCTTCATCTTTTCATCATACCACTGCAACCAAGGTTTATTCGTACTATCCTGCACTGGCGATACCTCCATATCACTTCTGATTCAATGCTTTACTTCGTTGTATAACCTTTTCTAAACCTGTCTTATTTAGAAGTTTTGATTCTTCGGTGAAGTGGCTTAATAAATGTGTGTCAAAATGAGCATCAAGAGAATTACGTAGCCCTTGGATATCAAGAGTTCGGTTTAGCGATTTTTTTACTAATTTTAATGCAAAGGGTTGTGCTTCAGAAATACGCTGGGCCAAAGCAAGCGTCTCTTCTTCTAATCGTTCCTTCGTCACGACTTTGTTAACCATCCCACTGGCCAAAGCATCCTGTGCTGTCAATCTTTCACCTGTAAATAATAACTCCTTAGCTTTTCTAGCACCGAGCACCCAAGGATGGATCATCACCTCTATACCTGTAACAGCCATCGAATGCACGACAGGATCGGCGAAAAAAGCGTCCTCTGAAGCAATCATTAAATCACACATATTCGCTACCATAAATCCACCAGCAATACACGCCCCTTGAACTTGAGCGATCGTTGGTTTAGGTAAGTTCCAGATTTTCATGCAATAATCAAAGTAATATTCTTCTTCATACATCCAGCGGTCTTCCAATGTAAAGGAACCCCGTTCAGCTTGTCCTTCCTTTAAGTCGTGACCGGCAGAAAAATGGTCTCCCTTCCCTGCCAAGATTACGACACGAATCGATTCATCCTTCCCAGCTCGTACAATTGCATCATCTAGCTCTTTTAGTAACTGTTTATTCTCAGCATTTCTATACTTCGGTCTATTATGTGAAATTCTTGCAATTGGTCCTATTTGTTCGAACAATATATTTTCATATGTCATTTTATTTCCTCCCCTACCAATACCAGTTATTTATCAATTTAAGCCACTTTCATTTTGATTTTGCTAGAAATGATTTTGCATCTAGCAAAAAAGTTCGTTGCATAAAATTATTTAGATCTTTCTTACGGCTATTTTCCATTAAAATTTGGATCTCTTCGTTCACGGAATGCAGCTACACCTTCCTTAGCATCCTCTGTACCAAACAACTCTATTACCGTAGGCCAAAGTTCCTGTAAACCCTTTTTTTCTCCTTCCATAACAGATAATCGAGCCATCTTTACCGTTGCCTGTGTACCTAAAGGTGATTGTCTTGCGATATTCTCTGCTAATTCAATTGCCCGCGGCAAAAGATTATCAATATCAACAATTTCTTGAATAATCCCAATTCTATATGCCTCTTCACTAGAAAATTCATCACCTGTAAGCATATACCTCATCGCATTTCCCCATCCTGCTGTTTGTACAAAGCGGGAAGTTGCCCCTCCAAATGGGAATATTCCTCGTTTCACTTCCATTTGCAAGAATCTTGTATTCGTTTCAGCTAGACGAATATCACTAGCAAGTGCCATTTCAATTCCAAGAGTCAAACATATCCCGTGAACTGCACAAATTAGTGGTTTGGTACGGTATGGTTCATTTCTCCCCATTATATCTATTGAGCCTTCAGGGTACTGCCTCTCGCCCTTATCATTAACTGATGAAGCTATATCTCCTAAATCAAGACCTAGTGTAAAGTGTTTTCCATGGGCGAATAGTACTCCGCAGCGTAAATCTGGGTCACGTTCAAGTTCACCCAAACCAGCAGCGAGATCAAAGATCAAATCTTCATTGAAAAGATTATTTTGCTCAGGACGATTTAACCCAATTAGTAGAATGTGTCCTTTTCTTTCTAAAGTTACAGTGTTTACCATTTCATATTCCTCCCTATATTCATTTTATTTTTAGGTTGCTATCAAATAGTTCCTAATCACTAATATTAATATGCAAGAGCTGTGCCAAGAAAGAAAATGCCTAACATCAACTAACCGTCATATGAATCTATTTTTTTGTTCAGTTTTTTAACTCATATTTGTTCATTAATTAAACTTAATAGTAATCCCATCTCAATTTTTAATTTTTTCTTATACTCTCCTTATCCCATCTTAGATTGGCTTAAGTGAGAAACGATTAGCTAGATTTCCTCAACCTCATTCTAAAATTAGCTTGGCCATGAATTTTATTAACGTAATATGGAACTAACCATATTAAAGAGCCTTAAATGGAGAATTTACACTATTTAAAAAGTTTGCTTTATACGATAAATAATATGGATCTCTTAATTTCCCTATATACAAGTGGTGATTTGAAGGCACCCACCAAAAAAATCAGAAAGTATTTCTTAAAAACGATTCATTTCCAAATTGAAATATCTGAAAATTCTTGATTATGAAGCTATTTCTGATTTATATTTGAATCAACCGAAAATACTGCCTAGGGGGAACATGATGAGTGATAACAATGTAAAAAGAGTTTTGGAAAGCATCATCAGCACTTCCAATAACAATATTACCGTGACCGATGAAAAGGGGTTCATTTTATTCACGAATCCAAATCATTGGTGGATATATGGAATCGAACCAGATCATTACCTTGGGAAATCCGTTTACCAGCTTGAAACGGAAGGAATCCTCTCACCTTCGATTTCCGCGATGGTTTTGAAAGAAAAAACGCCTGTCCAGATCATGCAGCATACGAAGACGGGAAAAATCGTCATGTCGACAGCTTACCCAATCTTTGATGCTGATGGTGAACTAATCCGTGTCGTCAGTTATACGCAAGATCAAACGGAAATCAGGAAGCTCCAGGACCAATACGGTCAATTGGAGAAGAAGATCCAAGAATATCAATCGGAGGTGGAAGAGCTTAGGGAACAGGAAGAGTTGATCTACCGAAGCAAGGAGATGCACCAAATCGTCAAAACGATCCTGCGTGTTGCCAAAACGGATGCCAATGTCATGCTGTTGGGGGAATCCGGGGTGGGAAAGAGCGTTTTTGCCCGACGGCTTCATAATCAAAGTTATCGCAGCAAAGCGCCATTCGTCGAAGTCAATTGCAGTACCATACCAAAAAGCCTCTTTGAATCTGAAATGTTTGGGTATGAAGCAGGGTCCTTCACAGGGGCACAAAAACATGGGAAGCAAGGCTTGGTTGAACAAGCAGATAACGGAACGCTTTTTTTGGATGAAATCGGCGAGCTCCCATTGGATATGCAAGTGAAATTATTAAATGTCCTGCAAGAGAAGACCTTTAAAAGAGTCGGCGGAAAAAAAGAGCATAGAATCGATTTCCGGCTTGTAACGGCAACCAATCAAAATCTTGAGGAAATGGTCGAAACGGGTGTATTCAGGCTCGATTTGTATTACCGCTTAAATGTTATTCCCATCCTTATACCGCCGTTACGAGAAAGAAAAGAAGATATTGCCATCCTAATCAATCATAATCTTGAAATCATCAACAAGAAATACAACACGAATAAGAAATTGCATCCGTCCACATATGAGATCCTGATCCAGCATAAATGGTCCGGGAACGTGCGAGAATTGGAAAACCTAATCGAACGGCTCATTTTGACCTCGGAAGACTCCGTCATATTCCCTGGCTTTCTTCCCTCCCATTTCCATGGACAAGGTTCTTTGGACAATAAAGATGATACCCTAATGTTCGATCAAGTGCTGGTGGACGATAGTAATCTTAAGACAGCTCTTGAACAGGTGGAAAGGTGGATGTTGATGAAGGCGCGCAAACAATGTAAATCAACTTATGAAATGGCGAAATTGTTAGGCATCAGTCAGCCTTCAGTTGTTAGGAAAATGAAGAAATATCAAGGTCAAGTCCACCAATAAAATAAAGAGTGCCAATGTTATCCGGCTTTTGTACATATAAATAAGGGACGTTCTTATCGAAGGTCCTTTTCCACTTGCTTGTTTAACACACTTGCCAATTCTTTAAAGACCAAGCCAACTAGCAATTAGCTGCTGAACCCCAACAATGAGTTTTTATGAGAAGAAGGAAATTTTGAAACCTTATCTGAACGAGCCGCACGATTTAACGTTGAAGCCTCCATTAATTGATCATTGCCCAAGTAAATGTCTTGGCTGAAAAAGTCATACGAAGCATTTTGGGAAAAGTGTTGCAGCTATATTGACAAACCGTCATATACATCTAGTCATACCTATATATTCCACAATTAAAAACCTGCCGTTGAGTTCTAAACATATTGCCACCTTCAGATAAAACGGATGGATTAAGTAGTCAAAATAAAAAGAGTTATCCCATATGTCATTAGGATAACTCCGCTTGATTGAATTAGGTGTTTTTTATCGATTGAATTTCTTCGACAAAACGCTCGGTTATTTGTTGAGGTCGTGTAATCGCCCCTCCAACCACGACTGAATGTGCGCCATAGTTTAAAGCTTTCATAGCCATATCGGGGGTGATGACATTCCCTTCGGCGATGACTGGTATATGCAGATGCTCCACTACCTCTTTTAAAAATTGAAAGTCATTTTCATGCAGTTTCTTTCCTACTGTATCTTCTGTATATCCATGAAGTGTTGTCCCGACACAATCAAACCCTAATTCTTCGGCAAACATGCATTCTTCTAGCGTCGCACAATCTGCCATCCATTGTTGGTTAGGGAATTTTGTTTTGATTTCCTTCATGAAGGTGGGTAAATCCACATTACCTGGACGCATACGATTCGTTGCATCTACGGCTATTAATCCTACATTAAGCTCCACTAATGCTTCTACTTCTTTTAAAGTTGGAGTTATATACACATTAGAACCCTCATACTCTTGTTTAATGATGGCGATGATCGGTAAGTCAACATATTCCTTAATCTTACGAATATCCTCCACACCATTAGCACGAATCCCAACGGCCCCGCCTCTTTTTGCGGCATCTGCCATTCGTTTCATATTATCAGAGCCGAATAACGGTTCCCCTTCCAAAGCCTGACAAGATACAACTAATCCTTTTTTGATTGCTATTAACATGTTCCTCCCCCTCTCTTATCAATTTGTAAGGTCATTCCACATTCAAACATTCGATTCCAAGGCGCAAAGGTGCTGATTGTTTCAAGTTTCATGCCATTAAAACTATGTAAAATCATGTCATGGTAACGCCTCATTAATCGAACATCTCTCTCTCTGTTTACAACTCCCGCTTCATTGTTCAGATTAAAGTACGTTAGATTATGATTGGGTAGAAAATTGGTTACCATATCCATTCTCACTTCCGTTTGATAAAAATAGTCATCTAGTAGATGATAAATGATATTTTCCTGGATGATGTCCACCTTGCCATTTAGAGCAACAACCCCTTGACAAATGGTTGTACCCAGTGTGTTACAATTCGTATTCCATCCTTTATAGGACACCAATTTATCCAGTATTCGTTCTTCATCCAAAAGTGTAATTAATTCCCGATCTCCCCCGTTCGCATAGGCAGCATCGGCAACCACCACCTTTTTGCCGGATTCTATAAACGTTCTGATAGAATCAACAAAGGTTAACATATTACGAAAACTTGTGTATGTAATATCTTTTTTATGTTGATCCCACGCCTCTTGCATAACACGACCTGGAGTATTATAAGCAAGAATTAAATCTGCATCATCAGCGCTCGTTACTAATTGACAGCCTGCCGCTAATACATGTGACTTTAAACTTTCAGCGTAAGGGCGATCCTCATACATAGGAATCAATTGGGGCCCAAGCGTACTACTCCAAATCGGATAAATCCTTGGCCTTTTGCCCATCCATTCATTATATACACGAGCCAATAAAGTCGCTCCTACTTCGTCCGCTCCAGGATATATATGCACTTGCTTATACAAGCGTAATTGCTCTAGCTTCTCTACAACCTTCTTTTGGTCCATTGCCGTGTAACCATATTCCGCGCTATCATCCTGAGGAATCGATAAGAATTTAATCACACCTTCTTTGACAAGCTCTAACAGACTCGTGTTTATTAGCGAATTGAATGCTCGTCTAGATTCATAGTCTTGTATGTATGACTTGGGCAACAAGGATACAATCTCTTGTAGCTGTGCCTGTTCATCTTCAGACAACTTCTCACGATTTTTTTTATCTAATAAGTAGGCACGCATGAATATTTCACGGCCCCACTGTTCATAATAGTCTGGTTCTTCATCACTTGAGCTATATTTGGGTGTGCGCATGATTAAATTGGAGGCATAAATGGGCACGTTAGGATATGCTTTATGAAGGGTACGCAATCTTTCCATCCACATTGTCACAGTATCTATTGATAAATCATGCAAACGGGAAGGCAGTAAACCGCCATACACCAACATATCGATGCTTAAAATCATAGCATCTGCGTTACTCGCAGCTTTATTTAACCAATTCCATAACTGGCCCGTATTAGCTGCAACTTTTTTGGCCCCGAGTAATTCTTCACTTGGGAGAATTACTTCCATATTTGATGAAGAACGGGCAATATTTTTTATGTAATCAACATTACATGGTCGCTCATCAATGGGTACGTAGACAATTTTCATGCGATTACTCCTTTTTAAACTTCTTTCTTGAAGCGATAAATTGAAGTTTCTTTTCTTCGTGTACAGCTGGTAACTCGTGTCCAAATTCTGGATATTCTTGAATTTGCTTCTCACCGCCTAAATGGTGATATAAGGCAAATCCACTAGAGGGCGGGCACACATTATCCTCTAATCCTACACCTATAAACGAAGGGCACGAAACAAGACTCGCTAGATTCATACAATCCACATAGCTTAAAGTGTCAAAAATGGCTGAGCGGTTTTTTTGTAAAGGATCATGCAGTTTAAAATAGTGATATATTTCGTTATAAGGCCCTTCTGTTGATACTTCTATGGATCGTTTAAAATGTGTAAGAAAAGGAACATCAGCCAATAGGTACGATATGCCATCCTGCAAGGCAGCTGTCGCAACTGCTAGAGCGCCCCCCTGACTTCCTCCCTCTACAAAAACATCCGTCTTTCCTGATAATTCCCTGATAACATCAACGCTTCTATAACAATCCATATACACATAACTAAAGTAATAGTTATCCGGATCTGTAATTCCAAGTGTCATCCAACCAGAGGAACCTCCATTTTTATATTGATTATGATCGGGTGAATGAACATTTTGCCCTCTGACATCGACTAACATCACGGGAATGCCTTGGATTAAATATTTGAATGCGTAATGCGGCTGAAGATTGTTCCAATTATATCCGTGAAAGATTACAACTGCAGGCGATTTTGGATAAACATCTTTCTCAGGTTTTAAATAGGTTGCCTGTATACGTGAATTTCTAAATCCATTAAAGGTAACGTAATAGCGTTCAACGCCTGGGACATAATACGAAACTGGTTCTATAATGATATTTAAACCTTGAAGGGCACTTTCATTCTTCCGATCATTCCAAAACTGTTCAAAATCTTTTTTCTTTGTTTGTTCAGGTTGATACGTTTGCA
Source organism: Peribacillus muralis (assembly GCF_001439925.1). Taxonomy (GTDB): domain Bacteria; phylum Bacillota; class Bacilli; order Bacillales; family DSM-1321; genus Peribacillus; species Peribacillus muralis. The sequence goes on along the minus strand of NZ_LMBV01000016.1, from coordinate 36,173 downwards.
GTTGCTCAAGTGATAAATCCATGAGATTCATCGTGATTCCTCCATGCGCTTAATTTCTGAACTCTTTTACATAATATTTTTTTTGCTGATCACTTCACCGGTACTTTGAATTTCTTTTAACAGGACATCCAATAAGTAAAATGCACACACTTCACTAGCTGAATTACTATATCCTTCTATTTCATCAGTGGTAGGTACGAGCAAGTGAATATCAGAAACAAGGGCTACAGGGGAGTCTTGTTGACTCGTAATTCCGATCGTTGTTGAGCCAATACTTTTAGCTCTTTCCATCATGTTTACTATATGGGCATCATATCCTGATGTACTTAGACCGATTACAACCGTTTCTCGATCAAGTACGTGCGTAGATATTTCCATTTGATAGTGATCGGAGAATGCGTCTGCTTCCATACCAAGTTTCAATAACTTATATTTTAATTGATTGGCTACAAAGGTCATTTCCCCTGCCCCGTATAAAAAAACTTTCTTTGCCGATACTAATCGATCTTTAAATTGTTGAATATCATCTAACTCATTGAGCGTATCGAATTTGTTGAACATTTTCGTATAAGCCTGTTTTACTGAACTCAAGCTCGTGTTTTCTGATTGGTCATATAATCTGGTGCTCACAATAGCTTCTTTGGCCATTAATCGTAGCTTGTTGTAAGATCCGATTTCTAGCTTCTTGCAAAACCTTGTAATCGTCGCCTCTGATAAATTTAATTGACGTGACATTTCGGATATCGTCTTGTTTGGCATGCTTTCTAAATTCAAAATGATGAACTTGGCAATGTTTTGCTCGTGTTTCGTTAATTTATGTGTATTCGACTCAATAATCGTCGTGATGCTTTTTAACGGCTTTAACGACTCTTGGAGCAAAAAGTGACGAAGCGCTCCGATCATCCCTGCATCATTAAGATTCCGGGCTATTTCAATTTGCACTTTATCTAACACAGCAGGCATGATGTCTTTTTCCAGCTGTGCCATAATGAGCGGATATAAATACTCTTTTTGAGCTGTGATACCACCGCCAATTATGATCATTTCTGGATTCATCATATAAGCGATGGTTGTTATTCCTTTAGCCAAATAGTAAACGAGACGATTGATTTCCTGAATGCAAATCTCATCACCCATCTTTGCAGAAGCGAAAATTTCTTTCCCATCAATCTCACTTTCAGGAATTCCCTTACGCTTAGCAACATTTCTTACCAATATCCTTGTTGAAGCTAAATCTTGAAATTGACTTCCTTCTATCGGGATATAACCGATTTCCCCTGCACTAAAGCTGTGTCCAGCGTGCAATTTATTGTCTATGATATAACTGCCACCGATGCCGGTTCCGATCGTTAGACAAAACAAACTTTTCGCATCCCTGCCGGTACCAATCCACGACTCCGCTAACCCTGCGCAGTTTACGTCATTTTCAACTTCCACTGGTAAATGAAAAAATGTTTCTAACTCTTTTTTTAACGGCGTACCGGTGTAATCCGGAATAAAGGAAGATGCATATAAAATCTCTCCTTTATTTGAATCTACTTGGCCGGCAGTGCTAATACAAATACCACTAATCGTATGCTGATCAATTAAGGTTTTCCCTAATTGTTTTACCTTATCGAGAATCGCTGGTCCGCCCAAGTGCGCTTCAGTTAAGCATTCGCATTTCTCTACAAATGTTCCTTCTTCAGTTAGCACACCATATTTGAGTAATGTTCCCCCGATATCAAATGCTAAAAATCTCCTCATAATTCTCACCTTCATTTCCAAGAAAAGAGCAAACGTTATTTGTTACTACTCTTTCCTTTTCACGCGAATCGTTTTTATTTGTTTAGGATTGAATGCAATCGTTATTTGTGATGATGCTTCATATTTTTCAATTATTGTCCCGGAAAAATCAACTTCATAAATGGTAGTTGGTTCAAAACCAAGCTTTAATTGTGTAAACTGCTTTTCGTTAGTTGGATTGAACATTCGAATATCAAATGAATCCTTCTCTTTTTGAATGAATGAAGAGAATGCAATTGTCGATGAAGATTGATTGAACAACTTTTGTTCCTCTTTCAAAAGATAAGATTGTTGGGTTAAGATTTGCTGCCTCATCACTTTTGCAGTATTCAATGACTGATGACTACTTCCTAGAACTAGGCCATACTCAAATTCGTACGTTCCTAAACACTGAGCTCCTGGTGTTTCAAAGCCAGGTGCTGCACCATTTCCACGGGTACGCAAATCTCGTCTTGATAACCAACCAACACTTCTTACCATCGTTAGGAATATGAAATCATTTCCTTGAAAATGGTCCACTTCATACTCTTGCAGGCCCCTATGCACAAGTTGATGCTCCATTGCCAATACAGTTGAATAGGTTGGGTATTGGTTCATGACCGCTTCTTTATTTTTAGGCATATCCCATAGCTTTTCCCTAATTGTATGCCGTTTTACTAAATCAAAAGCGGTATCCCCATAGCTTTCATCTGCTTTTGGTGTTGCAAAACCAATTCGTAGCTTTTGGTCTTTTGCCTGATTATGGATTTTGGTTTTGAATGATATAAATCGTCTACCTTGATGAAGTGTAATTGTCGTCGTCATCTTATTGACAACATATTCTTCGCTTGGACCTGTTCGATTTTCATTCAAGGAAGCTGGTAACTTCATTTCATAATGAAGCGTCATGGATTGATATGATTTCCCTTTTTCAATATCGCTAACGCCACTTACTATCGCCAGGCTGTATGGATCATTGACAGGCGGAGAATAGTTATACGCATCTCCCGCATCTAACGAGGAAAGAAATTGATGCTGATTTTCATAAACTTTATTAGTTTCTATATCTGTTATGATTAATCCATTATCGCTGCATTGAATACGATAAAATTCATTGTCAATTCCACTATCATCCACAATTTTGATTACCTCGGCTTCCATGCAAACCCGCTCAATCCGAATTCTTTTTGTCCCCACTCCATCAAAGGGTAAGACGAAAGAGACATCATATATTGCGTATTCAGCATAATGAGGTTCAGCTAAAATATGGCGTAAAAACACTTCCCGTTTTTCTTTTTTTATAAGATCAAACGCTATTTCTTCTGAATCGTACATGAGGGTGATTCCACCTAGATCGAGAGCCGCTGGAATGAGGATCTCGGTTTTCACAGGATAGATGTCTGCAATTGGTGTGTTATTCATTACATAAAGATAGTCATTTTCTATATTTTCCTGCAAGAATTCAAAAGGATATTCATTATTCAATGTGTCTTTTGAAAATTGACGAATCGCACTTAATACTTTTTGTGTCCTCGTTTCCATCTCAGCATGAACTTCATCTACACTACAACCACAAATACTATCATGTGGCTGGTTTTGCAAAATGAGTTTCCACACATGTTCGATGAATGGAGCTGAATTCGTATTCCCGTTTGTCCAAACATTCAGTGCTTCCATTGTACCGATGGCTTGATCCTCACACATTTGATTTTGGTTTTTTAGATAAGAACGTGTTGAATACACCCCAGGTAAAATAAAGATTTTAGAAGGGTCGCGTTGCTCACCAACGATTGTTTCTACCGGTTCTTTTCCTGCGAATGATTGCACATAATCAGACATTAATGATTGCTTAAATTCAATTTCATTATTACGGTCATTTAATGTATTGATCCGTTCATTTATATCAGGACAAGTATACGTATGATCGGCTCCGTTCATGACTAATGCATGTCCATACGTCAAATATGGCGAGTTGCTTTCTAAGTATGTTTTGGTCTTTTCAACATAATCATCATGCTTTAAAAATGTTTGATAATATCCTTCAAAAAGAGGCAACACAAATGTAAAGACCTTACTTCCATCTGCACCTTCCCACGCATTTTCGAATGTACTTGAAATGGCCCCTCGCCAAACGATGGCCGTATCAATATTGTATCCACGGAAAATTTGGGGCATTTGGCTGTTATGGCCAAACGTATCTGGCAAATATCCAATATTATAGGCAGATTGATAGGCCTTTGATTTTTTGATGCCAATTTCTAAGTTCTTTAAGATCGATTCACCGGAAACGAGAAACTCATCAGCTAACAAGTACCACGGCCCGACTTCAATCTTCCCTTCTTTAATGAATGATACAAGACGCTCATATTCATCTTGGCTTACAATGTCTCGATAGTCATCTAAAACGATCGTTTGCCCATCCAGAAAAAAATTATCAAGATTTCCTGAATCCAATAAACCCTGGACATAACGTAGCCCGTTTCGCAATTTATAACGGAATTCTTCAAACGTTTCATACCATTCACGATCCCAATGTGTATGATTTAACACATGTACCTCTTTAATGTTTTTCATATTTACTCCCCCATTACAACGAGCTGTTGCTTAAGAAGCGCACCATCGATTTTATTGAGCTCTATATGATGTTTAATTGAATAAGCGCATGCGAGCCCTGCTGCTTGCGCCATATCCCGAATGGTCGGCTGGATACGTAAGGATGCCTGCATGAGAAATGTGCTTGAAACATGACGGCCGACAATGATTAAGTTACTCACTTCATGGGTAATCAATGACCTGTATGGTATTTCATAATACTCACCACGAGACAACCGAGCTTCTTCCACACTTACTTTACTGACGCTATGCACGTCGATATACCAATCGCCCCGAGCAATTCCGTCATTAAATCGAGCGCGGTTCACATAGTCCTTTTCCGTTAATACGTATTGCCCGATAATTCGGTACGATTCGCGAATGCCAAGTTGCGTTGCTTCCTTTAATAAGAAAGCATGCTTAAATCCTGGGATATAATTCATTAAGAAGTTTGATAATCTGCGAATCATCATACGCCCTTTCGTAACTGCTTCTGAACGAAGAACAGGATCTGTCGTTTGATAAATATCAGGGATATGAGGGCAATTAAAAGACATGACTGTAGGTTTTCCAGGTTGAGTGAATGCTTGAAAATAACGCAAATCTTCTTCCTGTAAATCTCCATTTTGTAAGCCTTTTTGAAAAAATGGTTCTAACACATGACCTTTTCCTGGAACCATTACAATCTCGAAGAACTTCGGGTTCTCAATTTTGCAAAACGTTTCGTTTCGAGATAAGATAAATTCCCGCAAAGACGCTATATCGATGCCACCCATTTCGAAGCGGAACGAAATTTGCTGGTTTTGCCCGTCTTGGTTGCCAGATTCAACAGGGACTGCAGCTGTTCTTGACAGAACGGCATCTGCTGTTGCATCGACAAATGTCTTTCCTTTGATCGCAACTAGTCCGTTGCATGTGTTTACGATGATATGGGTAATTTGTTTGCCTTCTTTTAGACAATCTACATAATTGGCATCATATAATAGATGCCCACCACGCTCAATAATCAACCGCTCCAATACATAGCTTAACGTTTCAACGTTAAACCAACTACAGGCAGTGGTCCCATCAAACGTATCGATTTGCTCTTTATGTAACCGTTCGATGATCAATTGATTCACACGCTGTCCGTTTACGTAAGTCGGCATCATCGGAGAAACTAACGCATTCGTTTGAGTACCTCCTAAAGAAATCGTTTTCTCTATGACAAGTGTCCCAATGCCTTCTTCTAAAGCGGCGATCGCTGTTGCCGCCCCGCCTGTTCCTCCTCCAACCACAACGCAATCAATATCCCAAATAACCGGCAATTCCCGACCAAAAAAAGAGATTGTACGCACCTTCATTCCCCTCTTCCATTCGTGGATTTACTTAAACAAAAATTTTCAGTTAGAATGCTTGACGTTTTTTTCACATAATTCAACTTCTCTTTTAAATCATTGCTTCTTTATCCTTTTACCGCGCCGTCCGTTGCCCCGGAAATAAAGTATTTTTGCAGCCAGATAAAAATTAATAAAGTAGGGATTGTCGTTAATATCGAAGCCGCACTTATTAATTTCAAATTGGAGCCATCGAAATTTTGTGAAAGCTGAGCTAAACCAATCGACAAGGTATACATGCTGCTTTCAGTGGAGTTAAGCAGTGGCCATAAATAATCCCCCCACGTACCCATGAAGGTGAAGATGGCAAGTGTAACCAAAGTAGGTTTCACTAGCGGTAAAGCAACTAAATACCACACTTTAAATTTATTCGCACCGTCCAGATAGGCTGACTCTTCAAGCTCTTTAGGGATTCTTAAAAAGGCTTGGCGCATCAAGAATATACCAAAGGCCGTTGATACTTGCATGACGACCAAGCCAATATGTGTATTTTGTAAGCCAAGGCTACCGGCAAGTTGGAATAAAGGCGCCATATACAGTTGAAAAGGCACCATCATCGTGGAAATGATTACCGCCAAAACAACACTTCTTCCCCTAAAGTCCATACGCGCTAGCGGGTAGGCAGCCAAACTGCAAAATAATAAATTTAGTGGAATCGCTATTACCGTTACCACCAGGGTGTTTAAAAAATACATACCGAAATTGGCTTTATCAAAAGCGGTTACGAAGTTTTCTAGAGTAGGGGAAGCTGGAAGTATACTGCTGTAAATCCCTTCATTTGCTGCTTTTAATGACATGAACAAGGTAATCAAAAAAGGACCTACAGTGATAATCGTGATAAAGATCATTAGAGTATAGAGCCACATTCTTTGATTGAATTGCTTCGATTTCATCATGTTCTCTCCTATCTATTTACGCTCTTAAATCATCTTCGCGGCTACTAGTTAATTTCATTTGAAGCAAGGATGCACCAATAGCGAGAACTAATAAGACTATTCCTGCTGCCGAAGCGATGCTAACATCCAAATTCATGAATTTTTTGTATATATACATAACAAGAGTGGTCGTCGCACCAGAAGGTCCGCCACCTGTGGTTAAGGCGATTTCTTCAAACACCTTCATACCGGCGATAATTGTCATGACAGATACCAATGTAACAGACGGTGCAAGCATGGGAATGGTAATATTCCTAAATTGTTGGAATACGGAAGCACCATCGATACTGGCAGATTCATACACATCCTTTGGGATGGATTGCAGACCTGCTAAATAGATGATCATATAATATCCAAGCCCTTTCCAAACTGTGATCATCGATACCGCGAATAACGCTGTGGAAGATTGAATGAGTAGGTTTGTTGGAGAATCAAAGAGACCTAGCTTTACTAAAATCCCTGAAATGATTCCACTTTGTGAGTACAGCATTTTCCACATTAATGCCGCTACAACCATTGGTGTTACAACGGGCAAATAGTAGAGAATGCGGAACGTGGAAACACCCCTGATCTTTTGGTTCACCAAAACCGCCAAAATCATTGGTAAAAAGACATTCAGTGGCAGCACGATGATTAAGAAAATGAACGTGTTCAATAACGCCAACCAAAAATTAGCATCCGTAAAAATCTCTTTAAAGTTACTTAATCCAACGAATTCACCAGTACCCGCAATGATTTTATAGTCCAATAAACTCCATTGAAAGGCTTCTAAGATTGGTATGATGAGGAATGTTCCCAAAATTAAAAGTGATGGTATTAAAAAGAACCACGGTGCCACATGTCGCATACTTAGTCTACTTTTCTTTTGCGTGCCGACTTTCACTTTAGCATTCGGAAGTACAACAGGTTCCCTGCTCATGTTTCTCTCTCCTTTTAAAAAAGAAGATAGCTTCTTTTACAAAGCTATCCGCTTTTCCCTTCATTAAAATGTCACTTTTTCATCTGACTTTTCAAATGCTTTATTCCATTCTGATGATAGTTGTTTGACAGCTTCTTCAGGTGTTAGCTTACCTTGTAAGTTCTTAACAAAAATATTCTTTGTCGATTCACGTAATTCAGCGCTGCTTTCCGTTGGTGGAATTAGTACCTTTGCACGCTCTAATGACTCAGATGCCTGTAGCATACCAAGTGCCTTCGGTGATTCCCCAGGATTTTTGAAGTAATCATCCTCTAAAGAATTTTTCGTAGCAGGTAAAACCGTTCCTGCCGTTTTCGAAAATTCCAATTGGTTTTCCGCATTAGTAACAAATTCAGCCAGTGCAACAGCAGCTTCTTTGTTTTTTGTTTTTGCCGGTACTGCGAAGTTCATGACCGCAACGTTCACTGGTGCACTTTCAGACTCTAACGGTTGACCGGCTTTGGATGCTTTATATACGTCTGGCGCACCAGATTCTATTGGTCCTAAAAACGTTACGCCACCTTCCAGGAATGATGTATTACCCGCCATGAACAGCTCTTGGCCCGTTTTTAACGATCCTTCCGCTGTTTCTTGAGGGATTAACCCTTCCTTATACATCTTTTGTGTATATGTGAAATAATCGATAATGTCTTTGTTGCTTTCAAACACTGCTTTTCCATCTTTCACCATCGGTTTTCCGTTCGAAAGGGAAACCATTTTCTCCATAATCGTATTTCCGTCATTGATTACTGGATAATAAGAAGGTTTTCCTGTTTTGTCCGTTATAGCCTTTGCCGTATCATAGATGTCTTTTATCGTTGTCGGCAATTCTTTAATTCCTGCTTGGTCAAAATGATCTCCGTTATACCAAGAAATTGTTGTCGTTAAATACCAAGGCAATGCGTACAATTTATCTTCATATATACCTGATTTGTATGGACCTTCTACGAAAGAATTCTTCGTTTTATCACTTACCATACCGGTTAAGTCCAATAAGCCACCTTGAGCTGCAATATTAGACATATAGTGTGGATTTAAGTTGACCACGTCCGGAACATCATTACCCGTTAGTGATGTTAGTACTTTTTGCTCCATTTCGTTTTGCGGAATGTCCTCTATCGTGACATCCAAATCAGGATGAAGCTTTTCGAATTTTTTCTCAAGCTCATCAAAATATGTATCAAACGGCTCCCCTGCCAATGATGCCGTCCAGAGTGTTACTTCACCGGTCAACTCTCCAGATTTCGAAGTGCTCGCATCTTTGGCGCCTTCCTTATTACACCCCGCCATTAAACCCATTGAAAGTGCAGCCACTAAAGTACCGGTAACGACCTTATTAATCTGTTTTCCCATTTCCAGTCCCCCTTTTAATATATTTTTCTTGAAAACGTTTTCTTACTATTCATAATAAATGAGAATTAATCCCACTTCAATGGTTTTAGAAAATTATTTTTTAAATTTTTTAAATCTTGAAAATTAATTTCATTTTCGGTCTTACTTTTTACATTTCGCCGGATAACCTCGGTCAAAGCAATTGTATCGATGGCCTTCTTAAAACTATGCCTTACATTTCGTTGAATCCGTATTGAACAAAAGTTCTATATATGAAAATTAATTTCATAATATAAAATAATCTAAAAATTTTTTTAAAAATTAAGTTGTTAAATATGTAAACTTTGTTTATAGTTTCCTTGAAAGCGTTTTCTGAAAATTCGACCTATGGGATTACCTTCGCCATTCTTCTGTTTGTCCAACTAGAACCTACTTCAGCACTTAACCAATAAACGAAAAGGAGCACAAATTATGAGTAAAAAATTGAGAGTGATCAGTAGCTCTATCTTTGCTTCAAGTCTAGTACTATCATCTTTAGGAATGGTAAGCAGCGTTACAGCCCAAGATCAAAGTACTTCTGTCGATGTATTAACCATTAAGGATCAATCTGGGGATCACATGATCGTTGGCGGAACAAATCAGCTTGCCAATGAAAACAAATTGATCGTTTTTAACGACACATTCAGTTATTACACAGAAACGAAGAAAGGCAGTAAAGAAATCATCCTTGAAAAGACGGGACTTAATACATATCGGGTGAAAAACAAGACCGATGGAGATAGCCCAATTCCCCAGAATGGCCTTGTTCTATCTACAGGGGCTAAGACAACTGCCGAGATAGATTCCTTTCTCATACAATTAGAAAGTGGAGAAACAGTTACACTATTGGAACCTGTCGTGAAGGAGGAAGAAAAAGTCGCCAATGCCATCGACCCTACAGCGGCAACCAATCCAGCTGGAGCACCGTTCGACGGGTTTAGAGGTCCTGATCAGTTAATTGTCTATCATCCATCTTTTGGAGAAACCACGAAAACCAATGCATTTGGTTACGAAATTACCGTTGAAAATGGGGTCGTTACAAAATTAGGAGGCGGTGGATCCCGCATTCCGGCAAACGGGTATGTTGTGAGCGGACATGGTATAGCTGCGAAATGGCTTACATCCAATTCGATTATAGGCTCTAAAGTCACTGTAGACGAAAATGGCTCTGTAAAAATCATTCAAGATGTTGATAGTTATGCGTATCAAAGTGAGCAAGCCATTCAACAAGCTAAAGCATCTATGGAAAAAGCCAAAACTAATTATTTGGATGTTGCTATGAATAAGGCGAAGATGTCGATCGCCAAGTCTGAAAAGCTATTAAATGAAGCAGAAACAGTAAAGGAAAGTGACCCCGTTAAAGCGCTTGACTTCACACGGCAAGCAACCCAGTCTGCTTATGACGCCTACTATTATTCTTTGCCATCGAATGCAGCGGAACAACGCGCCATTTGGTATCGTCCTGAGGAAACGACACTTGAGAGTGTCAAACAAGTACTTGACCGTATGGAAGAGGCGGGATTCAATTCAGTCTATCTTGAAACTACATTCCATGGCTATACCATTTACCCTAGTAAAGTGATGGAGAAGTATGGTATGCCAGGTCAACACCCAAGGTTTCAGAATGGCGAATACGGTGGTTATGGTAAGGATTTGTTAGCTGCCTATGTGCAAGAAGGAAGAAAGCGAGGACTTACCGTTCAAGCATGGACAGATGGATTTATGGTCGGTGAAAGCAGTTTAGGAACTCCACCAGCATTTAAAAACCACCCTGACTGGGCAGCCATCCAACGACAAAACAATACAGGAAAACCACTCCCTGATACATCAAGCAAATACTATTGGTTGGATATCGCACAACCAGAAGTACAAAAATTCATGCTAGCCATATACAAGGAAATGCAGCTCAACTACGAAATAAAAGGTTTGAATATAGATTATATGCGCTATCCGCATCATGATTTTGAAAAAAGCTACGGCTTTAGCACAAAAGTTCGGGATCTGTATAAGGAACAGACTGGTATTGATCCAGTCACCCTCAACCCAGCGACAAACCCGGAACAATGGGAAGATTGGACAACCTGGTTGCGTATAAAAGAAAATGAATTCGTTGCGAAGTTACATGATCAAGCCAAAGATATCAACCAGAAATTCATGATGACAGCAACACCTGAACCAGGTCCAGAAGCGGTATTGATTAGCGATTGGAAAGATGATATAGATGGTGTCATTCCACAGGCGTATGGGCATGACTTCAATAGTATCCAAAGAACCGTTCAAGACAGCAAAAAGCTAATGCCTGCTGGGACGATGTACTATACCGGAATTTATTCTTTCTACCATCATCTTGATGAGATGGGGAATGTGGACGATGTCTTATCTGCGAAACATGGAACGTCTGGGGTGAATATGTTCGCATTCGGTCAAGCAAGTGCCCCTTCAGTTGATGCATTAGGAAAAGGACCATGGCGTGAAAAGGCTCTAAACCCTGGAGAAGAACCGATCTTAGCTACTCAAACCCTATTAACAGAAATCGAAAGACAAATAAGTGACATATACGTGGAGCAAGGAGCTCTCGATAAAAAAGAAGGAAAGGCTCTAAAGCAATCTCTCAAACGATTAAATAAAGCCATTCATAAAAATCCAGAACATATGGATAAAGAGTTTAATTCAATCATTAAACAAATCGATAACTTAATGGACAAAAATAAACTTAAACATGTTGTAGGAGAAAGGATAAAAGAACAACTTGAAGAAGCAAAAGGATGGGTGGAATACTCATTGAACCACCAAAGTCCTTCAAATTGAAGCGTCTAAGCATCTTTTTTCCCTTTCATTGGAAATCCACTTATAATGTGTAAGTGGGCAATATTCTGTTTTCAAATAAACATTTGGAGGTAATGAAGGTGAAAGTTGTTGCAATAGTGGGAAGTATTCGTAAAGAGTCTTATAACCTAAAGCTTGCCAAATATATTCAAACTAGGTATCAAGATCGGTTCGATCTGGAAATCTTAAACATTCGCGATTTACCTTATTATGATCAAGATATTGAAAACGATCCTCCTGCCGTCGTGAAAGAATTTAAAGGCAAAGTGGCTGATGCGGACGCAGTACTTTGGGTAACGCCTGAATACAATGGGACGATTCCTGGCGTATTGGGCAATAGCATCGATTGGTTATCACGTGTGGACAAAGTCTTGATCGGCAAACCATCATGGATCATGGGTGCGTCAATGGGACAGCTAGGAACGGTTAAAGCCCAATTGCATTTACGTGATATCTTATTCGCACTAGGTATCTCCTCACCACTCCTACCAGGGAATGAAGTATATGTAGGAGCCGTGCATGATAAAATCGACAGTGACGGAAGCCTCACACACGAATCGACTGTACAATTCATCGATACGGTCGTAGATAACTTCATAGAATGGTATAATCATCATACTCGTTGAGGATCTTTGAATAAGACTTAGAAAAAACACCCAAACTACCTGTCCCTCTATATTGGGGACAGGTAGTTTGACTTTGCCTGAATGCGCAATGATTATACAAATTTTCACTACTCAAGAATAATCAAACAAATATTTCTCTTCGGTTGTAAAATTAGCCATAAAAAACACCTCGTAAATGGTAGATAGGAATCTACCATTTACGGGGCAGTTCAAGTTTGTCCACAGTCTGAAACTCACATTTCCGGTTTTTTTATGTTAGAAGAGTTCCATTTTTTAAGTTATTTTGGTAAATTCATTGCACAATGGTTGTAACAGAACCATGAACGTACCGGCTAGTTGCATTCATATCACTGGCATAAACTGTTACAATATCTCCTTTGTTTAAATTTAAAACTTTTGTTGAATATACATTAGGGTTAACTTTATTTTTCACAGTAAATTTAACCGGCTTTCCATTTACATATATTTCATAATAAGGGGCTATATCCATTGTTTCCCCTTCAATAGTGACGTTTTCTCCAGCTTTAAGGTTATTAACAGTTACTTTATCTACAGCTACACTCATATCACTTACACTAAATTCTTTTCCTTTAGTTACTAGGCCGGACGAATCTACTGTATCCACTCGCAAAATGTCACCTAGTTTTAATGCTTCACCTGGATAATGGAAACTGGCTTTGTTACCCCAAGTTTCATAAAATAAAGAATAGATATCACCTGAACCCTCATAATTGTTATTACGGTAAAAGTTGAGAGTTAGATCTGCCGCTGGACTTTCAACTTTTATTGTATTATCACCTGCGTATCCTTCTAGAATAGTAAATTTCCGATTAATTGAAGGACTAGATTCTGGTTCCTCTTCTGGTTTTACTTCTAAAGTGGGATTTGATTCTGGATTACTTGGCAGATGGCCTACTGCACTTCCGTTATTGTTTTCAACTACTTCTTCTTGTTTTGGTTCCTCTTCTGGTTTTACTTCTGAAGTGGGGTTTGATTTTGGATCATCTGGTAAATAGCCTACTGCACTCCTTGCATCTGCGGTACTGTAAGAAACCCCCGATACTAACATTGTAATTACCGGTAACGTTACTAATACTTTTTTCATTTTTATTTCCTCCTTATTTGTATTCAATATTTAGTTTATCTAGTAATTATTAACAAAAGATTTACGATAGATTAATAAATTCATAATTTAGTATTAACTTTATTTAACAAGGATTGAGCGCTATGTTAAGTAATATCATTTCTCGCTTGGCGCTTTAGCTTTTTTTTAACTCCAACAACTTTGTACTACTATTAAACTATCATCTTATGCATTATTGCTTAACCAATAAATATAATCATTGCAGCACCTGTCACAATCAACCGAGCAATAATAATTGTTTTTTGTTTTGGAAGAATTACCTTTACACCGTTGATTTCCTCTCCACGCACTCGCTTTCATATGCTTTAGGCTTGTTACGCTGGTGTATGAGCAATAAACTGTATTAACCGTATCGAATTTGGACGTTAAGTCGCAGGCATGCATTTGTTGATTAACCCTGTTGAAATTCAGAGCATGTAAAAATAAAAAATCCTTCGGTAAGGAAGCACCCTTCTGCCCAAGGAGCTTTCAAGGATATTGAAGGATAAAAAGGTTCCGGAATGGGTATCATTCCGAAACCTTATGTGGAGTATTTGCTGCGGAGCTTCCTTTAACCCCTTCCGGCTTGGAACGAAGGATATTTGGTCATCCCGCCATCGGCGAATAAAGTGATGCCCGTTACATAACTGGATTCAGAGGATGCCAGCCACACAGCAACCGCGGCAATTTCCTCAGGCTTTCCGATATACCCCATTGGAATCATGCTTTCGAGGTCCTTTTTCTTTTCAGGGTCTTCAAGCTTATCCGCATTTATGGGCGTAGCGATGGCTCCGGGACCGATGCTGTTGACACGGATTCCTTTTGGCGCATATTCAAGAGCCAACGTTTCCGTAAGCAGTTTCACGCCTCCCTTGCTTGCTGCATAGTGAACGAATAAAGGCCATGGAATCATCTCATGAACACTGGACATGTTGATCACATTCCCTTTAATGTCATTTTCCACATAGTACTTGATCGCTTCACGGCAGCCCAGGAAGTTGCCAGTTAAGTTGGTATTGATCACTTTATTCCAATCGCTTAACGGCATCTCATGAGATGGAACAGGGTTTTCTATTCCTGCATTATTGATGAATATATCCAGTTTACCGAATTTGTTTACTGCTGATTGGACGAGGTTAATTACATCCTCTTCAACGGTGACATCACCTTTCACGGCTATCGCTTCCCCGCCGTCTGATTTGATTTCTTCCAATACACTATCCGCTTCCTCAGGTTTGGAGCGATAATTTACCACGATCTTTGCCTTTTCCTGAGCAAAGCGAATCGCCATCGCTTTGCCCAGACCAGTGGATGAGCCGGTAATCACAACTACCTTACCTTCTAAATCTTTATACATTACATCACCCTCCAATTAACTTTTTGCCAGTCCGAGCATAACCCCTGCTATGATGATTAAAATAATTCCGATAACAATTCCAATCAGTTGGCGTCTTGTTTTCTTCTCACGTAATATGATGATTCCTCCGAGCGTTGAAATGACGATGCCCATTTGTGATAGGGAAAAACTTGTAGCCACGCCGACTCGAGGTTGGGAAATGAATAAAAACATGTTTCCAGCAGCCCAGATCAAACCAGGAATGATATTGCGAATCGCATACTTGTTAAACGGTTTATGTTTGAACGTCAACAATAGTCCGCCCATCACCATCCCTATCGCTTGGGGAAATAACGCTGACCAGCCGTCAACATTAAAAAGACGGGCCACGACCACATAAACCAAATAACCGAATGTCGAAATGAGGAGTATAATGATTCCTTTTTTCAAGTTTCCCGATTTTCCCTCTTTTGATTCTTTATCTTCCAAAGAAGTCAGGACAATTCCTATAATAATGAAAACTAATGCCAAAACGCCTAAAATAACGGCCTTCATGGTAGACCATTCGTGAAAAACGATGACCCCGAATAATGTGGTCGAAATGAGCTGCAAACCGGTAGAGATCGGCATCGTTTTGGATACGCCCATTAAATCGATGCTTTTCAGCTGATTAGCTTGTCCAACAGCCCAAAACAAACCGGATACGACGCCGACCCCAAATACCAAAAGTGATAGCTGGATATCGGCAAAAATATAAACGCCAATTGCAAAAATCAAGGCACCGATCGTTGTCCCCAGTGTTTGGCTATAAGGTCCGCCCCCCAGTTTCACATTGAATAATACGATGCTTCCCCAGAATACTGCCGGCAAGAGCGCTAATACTATATCCATCTTCAACCCCCATTATATGTATGTTGAAACTAAAGCAGGAAACTTCATTTAGTCTTTATTTAATATGGTCTCACTCAGTGAATTGAGCCTTGGTAAATATTAGCTTAATCATTGGTTAGTTGCGGGGTTCGTTGATATATTTCTTTTTTCGGAGATATAACTGCGGATTTCGTTGATATATCTCTTTTTTCGGAGATATAACTGCGGATTTCGTTGATATATCTCTTTTTCGGAGATATAACGTCTGATTTCGTTGATATATTTACTTTTTCGTTTATATAACTGCGGATTTCGTTGATATATCTCTTTTTCGGAGATATAACGTCTGATTTCGTCGATATATCTCTTTTTTCGAAGATATAACTGCGGGGTTCGTTGATATATTTCTTTTTTCGGAGATATAACTGCCAA
>NZ_LMBV01000016.1:0-19844 GCF_001439925.1 Peribacillus muralis | reverse complement strand
ATATCTCTTTTTTTCGGAGATATGATTGCGGTTTCGTTGATATATCTCTTTTTTCGGAGATATAACTGCGGATTTCGTCCTTGTATTTTAGATGTCGGAGATGTTACTGCTGTTTTTAATGGAAGAAAGAAACTTTTACAATGGGGTTCGTCATAATAGGAGGGAACTGCAAGGTATTACGTTAAAGTGATGCAATTAAAGTTCTATCCAAGCTGGAGTAATAAAAAAACTGTAGACATGGAGTTTGTCTACAGTCAAAAGCAACCTGGGTCGGTTTGCTTCTATATATTACTTCTTTAAATGATACGGAACGGTCGTAACCACTACATTCCTTCTATAAAGTAGGTACGCACGAATCAGTAAACTAGATTGGTTATGAAGAATATTGTGCCAGCCCTTCTTCGGGATGAATTGGGGAATAATCACTGTAACTTTATAGTTGGATTCGCTCGCCTTATGTTCAACCGTATCGACAAATTTGGTCAACGGCTGAATGATGCTCCTGTAATAAGAGTTAAGCGTCACGAGCCTAACATCAGGCTGCCATTTCTTCCATTTTTCTTCGAATTTCTTTTCATCTTCCCTTTCAAAGGAGATATAAACGGCAATGATTTGATTAGCCCCTAGAGACTTGGCATAATTCAATGAATTCTCGACTACATGCGTGATACCGGCAACAGGTACGATGATGACATTTCCTTGAATAGGAAAAGCAGGCTCGCACGTAGTAATCCGCAGCTGATCGCCCACTGCATCATAATGCCTCCTGATGCGATGGAACATGAAAATGATGATTGGCAAGAATACCAAAACAGGCCATACATTAACGAATTTGGTTAAGAAGAATATGATCGTGACAATCAAGCTAATGATGGCGCCGATAGAATTAATCGTTAGCTTCGTTACCCAACCTTTGGGCTTTTCCCGAACCCATTTAACAATCATGCCCGTTTGTGACAAGGTGAATGGAATGAAAACACCTACTGCATAAAGGGGAATGAGACTTTCAGTATGCCCTCCAAAAGCGACAATCAAGATAATCGACGCAAGCCCAAGGATGATGATTCCATTGGAATAACCTAAACGGTCCCCTCTTATCGTAAACATCCTTGGAATGAACTTATCCTTGGCAAGATTTACGGCAAGCAACGGAAAAGCGGAGTAGCCCGTATTAGCAGCAAGGATCAAGATCAGTGCCGTCGTTCCTTGTATAAAGAAATACATGAAATTACGCCCAAATACTCCTTCTGCGATTTGGGAAACGACCGTTACCTCTTCGCTAGGAACTATGCTTAAATAATAGGCCAAGAAAACAATTCCCGAAAATAAAATAGCTAGTAATGACCCCATCGCTATTAGTGTTTTTGCTGCATTATTCGGTGCTGGATCTTTAAAGTTCGGAATTGCATTGGAAATCGCTTCAACGCCGGTCAAAGCGGAGCTCCCTGATGCAAATGCCCTCAGCAGGATGAATAAACTGATGCCCGCCACTGGTGTTCCGATCGGCGCATGCAATTCAGGTGAGACTCCACCCGTCAAGATTTTGTATATTCCCACCCCAATCAAGATGAACAATGCTAAAACGAACAGATAAACCGGATAGGCCAATACGGAAGCCGACTCCGTTACCCCTCTTAAATTGAGGATGGTAAGCAGGATTACAAAAATGACAGCAATGGCGACATTATAAGCATGCAGGCTCGGAAAAGCGGACGTTATGGCATCGGTACCTGCAGAAACGCTTACAGCGACAGTCAATATATAATCCACCAATAAGGAGCCACCAGCTATCAACCCTGGATTTACCCCTAGATTTTCTTTGGAAACGACATACGCCCCCCCGCCATGAGGGTAAGCAAAAATGATTTGCTTATAGGATAAGATAAGAGCCGTCAACAGGATCAAGACCCCAATTGCTATGGGGATGGAATACCAGAATGCTGCAGCACCAATCGTAATCAGAACGATCAATATTTGTTCCGGACCGTATGCAACTGAAGACAGCGCATCAGAAGAGAGGATGGCCAACGCTTTTTTTTTGTTAAGCTTTTGCTCACCAAGTGCATTCGACTTTAAAGGTCTCCCTATCAAGAACCTCTTTATTGAAGATAACATTAAGATTTCACCGCCATGTTTAAGTAATAATGTTTATGATACCCTGCTAAAGCAAAAAAACAGAAGAAAAATAAAAAAGTCCACAAGTCATAACTAAATAGACCTGCAGACATTATATTTTTTGTCTAACAAGCTCCACCTTCCTTCTCATATAACGCTTACGAGGTTAGCTGTCGGATTCGGACCTAAGAGTAGCCCTACCTTGGAAGGATTCACCCCTTGGATTAAACAATAATCCTAATAACGGGTCCCCCGCACCATAAGGTTTAAGCGATTTAGAAATACGAAACTGTTCATTATCATACTCCCGTCAACTGGAAAAGTAAATGAAAATTTTGCACACAAAAAGAATATTTTTTTGTAACTGAGGTTATGTTGATAACGTATGCTTCATACTTGTACTAAAACCATCATATCCAGAAAGGATGGCCGTGATTCCCATGCCTAAAAATACAAAGCAACCGATCATATCAGATCAATTTTTAGATGAAGTAGTTAAAGAAATCAATGAACAATTTGGCCGACCCCAATTACATGAAAAAAATGAACGTCTAAAGCATCTGGAAGTTGAAGAAAGAAGTTGACCGCTTCCTGCCTCAACTTAAATAGCTCAACCATAATCATGTTCCTTAATTTTCCTTAAAATAATTTCCACCCTCTTGACGACTTGTCCAAACCGTTTTAGCTTATCCTCATAGAATGATAAAGTAATCATCAACAAAAGGAGCAAAAAAATACGCCTGAGCAGCAATGATGATTTACGTGACCCAAAGGCTGAACTAACGGTCAAATGCCATAGCCACCTTCTTAACCCTTCCATCCCTGCGGATTGCACATGCAAGTAGTAGGAAGACCCTCATTCACTTCTTTGACAGCCTTACTCTAACAAAAGGAGGGATGAAAATTGTATATGCTCCATTCACCCAGAATGGGTATCATTCACACCGAATTGCAATATCTAGGGATGGCCTCACAAGTATACCCCGGCTATTTAGAGTTCCAAAAGGATATTGAGACTGTGCCAGGAAGGGAAAACCTACAGCCTCTTTCTGCCCCTTTAAATGAGATTGATTGACCTCATGGCTTTGCCTGCCCTTCCTTTTTCATATCAACAAACAGAACCGACCTATCAAAGGCCGGTTTTTTGTTCTTCATATGTAACCCACCCAATTACAGCAAACAATTCATAATAATAAAGTTGTCAGTTGTATTTCTATCTTATTTGTTTCCAGATTTAATATTAAGCTACCTTATGGCAATCCCGGGTTTCATCGTGTTATTACTTTGCATCAGTATTTGTTGAGCCAAATTGAAACTCCCTAAACATTACACTGATAAACGCGTATCCTGGGTTAAATGGCATCCATATACAACAACCATTACAGCTTTTTATCTTTGATAAGATATCATTGGTTCCATTGTATGACTTGTGACTCTATCTGTCTTAATCCTACTTTCTTTCATGATTAAACAAAAGAAAGCACCCTAATACTAATATGCCTCAGTTTTCAATATGAACGGATTGAAGCCCAGTTTTTTCAGGGCTTCTTCATTTTGTGTCAAAACAAAGAGTAAAACATCCAAAAAATTTTGATGCACAGTTGATTGAATAGCGAGTCTCGGGAGTCCCCACAGGCGCAACGCGGTGGCATTGATTCTTTATAGGTTGATAAAGATTCTTAAGGGAACACTTTTTCAGCAACCTCGCGAAAAGCCGAGGAGGCTCCCCGACCGCCCGCGGAAAGCGAGCGAATGCAGTGCAATGAAACGGTCGATGTACAAAGACCAATACTGACGACAATCGTGATGCTAACCTTAGCTTTCACGCAGAGTAAAATGAAACGATCGAACTTCAATTAATTTCACCGATTTTTGTTATATCCGTTACATACATATGTTAAAATGTCCAATGAACCAATCATCCTACAAATTTGAGGTGTATATATTGTCTATATCCAAAACAAACCGATTATCACTTGTAGAGCAGGTCGTTTCCCAAATCGAAGCATTAATCGAATCTGGTGAATGGAAGATTGGAAATCAGATACCTCCTGAAATGGATTTGATCAAACAATTCGATGTAAGCAGAAACACATTAAGAGAAGCGATACGATCACTTGTTTATGCAGGACTTTTAGTTACGAAGCAAGGAAAAGGAACATTCGTTAGGTCATCGAGTGCCCTGGGGATTGCGTTTCAAAGAAGGATCCAGCAGTCAAGCTTATTAGAAACGTTAGATGTCCGTCATGCCCTCGAAAGAGAAGGAGCCCAATTAGCCGCACTAAGACGTGATCAAGAAGATATAGAAAAGTTGCGCTCCAACATAGAAGTTTGTCGTATAGCGGCAAAAGCAAAGGATATCAAGGCTTATGAGGAAGCGGATATACAGTTGCATAAATCGATAATGGGTTGCTCACATAATTCATTATTAATTGATTTGTACGAACACATGGAAGATTCCTTGCACGATTCGATCCATCAAATCATCGAATTGAGTTCTGAGGCAAACTTTCATTTAACCCTTCATTGTAATTTAGTAGATGCCATCATTGAACAAGATGTAAACCGTGCAAGCGAAATGGTAAATGAATACATTGCACAATTCAAAAAAAATTTAGAATAAGTACGGAGGAATATTATGTCCATCCAACAAGCGGTAAATCAACTAGAACAAAAAAAACTATATAGCAACGGACTACTCATTATTGGAATCATTTTAATTGGAGCCAATCTAAGAGCTCCCCTTACATCAGTGGGACCTCTTGTAACATCAATCCGCGATGCTTTAGGAATTTCCAATGCACTATCAGGTTCCTTAACGACATTGCCTTTGCTCTCTTTCGCGTTATTATCACCTTTTGCACCTAGGATGGCCCGGCGTTTTGGGATGGAGCTCACCCTATTCGCCTCTTTGATATTATTAACGCTCGGAATCGTAATACGCTCCATTGGAGGAGTTCCGACATTGTTCATAGGAACGATTTTAATTGGGCTCTCCATCGCTATCGGCAATGTATTGTTGCCTAGCCTTATTAAACATAACTTTGCAAGAAATATTGGTTTAATGACCGGAATTTATGCAGTTTCCATGAACCTATGTGGCGCCATGGCATCCGGAATCAGCATCCCCATTGCATCCTCATCAGGCATGGGATGGGTTGGTGCCCTTGGATGCTGGGGAATCTTAT
Organism: Peribacillus muralis; assembly: GCF_001439925.1. GTDB lineage: Bacteria > Bacillota > Bacilli > Bacillales > DSM-1321 > Peribacillus > Peribacillus muralis. Next base: position 14,541 of record NZ_LMBV01000016.1, on the reverse strand, counting down.
CGCTTATTACCGTCTTCTTCTGGATGCCGCAAATAAGACGGCCTTTAAAGCGGCATAAGGATGTACAAAACACTCAAAAACATAAAAGCATGAATTTGTGGCGTTCTGGTTTAGCTTGGCAAATCACGTTTTTCATGGGATTACAATCCTTCATCTTTTATACAGTAATTACCTGGATGCCTGAAATTCTCGAGCAAAAAGGCCTGAACGCCGATGAAGCCGGCTGGATGCTATCCATCATGCAGCTTGCCGTCATTCCCATAACATTCATTGTGCCCATTTTGGCTGGGCGCTTACAAAGTCAGCGTATATTGGTGATCCCACCTGCCTTATTCCTTATTGTAGGGATATTCGGCATACTATATGGAAGTGAGCTATTTATCCCGGTATGCATGATGCTGATTGGGGTTGGAGTCGGAACGATATTCAGCTTATCAATGATGTTTTTTAGTCTTCGTACACGAAGTACCCATGAAGCGACGGAATTGTCAGGAATGGCCCAATCATTCGGGTACCTTCTAGCTGCCGTCGGTCCTGTATTATTTGGCTGGATGCATGACATTACACATAGTTGGACTGCGCCCTTATTCATGCTAATCGTGGTATCGGCCATTATTTTCGTCGTTGGACTGCGAGCAGGTAAGAATGAATACGTAACTGCACAGTAACCCTTAGACTTTTCTTTAGTCATTGTTGAAGGAACAAGCGAAAAGTAGACCTTATGAAAGTGGCTATCATGAATGATCCCAGTATAATATTGGGATCATTTTTAATGCAGAGTGAATGGAACGGAAGGCTTGAGAATCCTGCGGGAAATGCGCGTCTACGTGAGATTCCGCAGGCTAAAAGCCGAGGCTTCTGGAAAGCTAAGCTATCACTCGGTCCATTTATTCCGAAGAAAAAAATCCCATCCATTGGATCCTTTGTTAGAACAATCCCATCTGGCAATGACCTAAGAAATCTTGAACCAGGTTACCCCAATTTTTGATAGACGAATTGAAGTCTGAATAATCCAAAGTCTATTCATTGGTGTATTTTCCATGGTTTAAACAGGAAAATATCCATAATGGCACCCTCTCTTGATTATTCCTCTTAAAACTGCAGTCAGCAAAACAAGTGATTTGTACTCTATCTTTTGTGAAAAAATGAGCTGAACTAAATGAAGATGTGGTTTATTTGCAGCATATTATTTAAACCTATCATTATTTGAGGTAGAAAGTAGAAGAACAGTACTCATTGCCTTAGCGAGGTATGACAACATGAATGATTAATAATAATCACATTTGAAAACACACCGATTTAAATAAAAAACTGACCAAGGTCAATCAATGTCATCTTCAAAAGGGTATAAGATTTCAGGGTTTAAACCATACCTATCAATAAAATTCTTTCTGGTGAACATCTTAATTTCTTTTAGTTCGGATGGTGTTGGAAAAGAAGAAACTTTATATATAGGAATGTGTTCAATATTAATGAGCTGCCCTAAATCAGTCGTTATTAATAAATCAAATACATTTTTTCTAAAAAGGGAATCTATATCAGAAAAATCCATTACATAAATATTTAGCTGATTTCCGAAATGATGTTTTAATACTTCACGAATATAATCTTTCTCAACATATGATCGGCATACTAAAGCCGTTTCTATAACCATTTGATTTTTTTTTCGTAATATAGAGGCCTGGACCAACATGAATATTTCCAAAATTTCTATACTTTCAAAAGATACGGAGAATTCTCCAAGTAAATTCATTCCTATTTTTTCAATAATACTGAACAAAGGGTTTTCTTTGAAATAAGGAACGAACTGCAAGATATTATTTATTCTCGTATCTGTTTTTAATTTCAAATCAAAGTTGATCCCACGAAGCGTTTGGGCAAATTCGTACATGAAGATATCATCCTGCGAAACATCCAAGCCAATTTCTCTTGATAGATTACCGAGAAAATCACTTAAAGGCTTACCACTTTCCGAATTAAGTCTGGAACGTATGTATCGAAGTTCCTGGGTACGATTTAAAGACATTTCTTCACTCATTAAATATAAAGAAAAAAAGAATATTTCTTGAATTTGTTTTTCCCTAACAGGAGCTTTTTCCATAAAAGGGAATAACTCCTTAGCTATCTCAAATGCTTTTGATTTTTCATTTTCTTCAATAACCGCTTTTGGGATGGTTACAAAACAATTATGTGATATGCGAATGTTAGAGATATGAAGGATTATTGCCAATCTTTGAATAGCCCCCATATGGAAGGAGGTTTTATATTCCTTTAATAGTGTCAATACTGTTTCTTGAAACTCCTTAAGATCGAAGGTTGTAATGAAATCATTTAAATCCCCTGACATATACTCTACATATTGCATTATGAAACGTCTGATCTTTTTTTCATCACCAACGATCTTATACGGACTATTTGTTAATCGAACTCCGGCACTTTTGACTACTTCTTCTATTTTTTCGAGCTGCCTGTACACGGTGGATCGACTGACATGAACATGCTGAGTAATATTTTTTATTGTTACCCCTTTATTAAAAAGGATCAATTCCAAAGTTTGGAAATAGGTATTTTCACTTTTAAGATGGAACCAAAGCTCTTCTATCGTACCGTTTTTAGGTTTAATGAGTCTTACACCTTGAACTTCATTCCTTTCAATTTTCCATTCAGGCGGGAGGGTTGAGCCAGTATGCATTAAATCCCTCCATAATGTGCTTTTTGAGTAACCTGTTTTTTTTGATAGTTCGTTCAAACTGCACCAGTTATCTTCATAAAATAAATGATACATAAGTTCTGAATAACGATTATTAAACCGATTCATACAATCACCTTTAACTTTACTGATTTTCAGATCTATTTACCAAACCAAAATATAGGTACTTAAGAACCATGTTCAACAATGGTTTTAAAACACCTAAACACTAACACATTACTTACTACCCAAATTTACCATAATTTCTCCCCGATGTCGTTTCAAATTTGGTTCACGAAAATTATGTTTTGACACGCAGTTACTCTTTATCTATTCAATAGATTGACAGTAAAACACTTTTTTGAATTGAGATCCGTGACTATCTTATCCTTGATACATTAAGCCTGGCCTGAGAATTCTCTCCATAAGCATGGGAAAATAGACAGGTGATTAACAGATCTTGGTCCTATCCTTTTACTCATGACAAAGACATAAAACAAGTAAAAATAGTTCAAATTTGAAACAAGGTATATCATTTCTGACACAACTCTATTATTTTTCACTCTTGTGGTCTTGAAAAAATATAGATGGTTTGTAGAAAATCAGTATGAAAAATGGAAAATTAACGGTGTGCCTAAACTAACTAACTATTGCATGGTAACATCATTAGGTCCAACAACAATCATACACAGCCTCATCATGCCAGTGAACATCTATACTATAATGTAATCTCCTCGTTCATTGGCGTAAATCAACAGAAAGACAAGACTGTAGAAAGGCCCCATACAGTCTGGCTCTATAGAAATAAAGTGTCATGTCATCCGCCATGCCCTACTACTGTAATGATCAATATACTTAATAGACCGGCTCCTTATGTGGGATGCCCCCAAGTTCCAGGTTAGGCTTTTTCAAATGAGATATATGGACTAATTCGAACTTCCCGCACTTACAATTAAGTGAAACTATCTCGGCGTTTAAACCATTTTTATAAATATAAATAATTTTATATTCTCTTGATTTATAAAACACCTTATCACCAATCTTCATAAGCATCCTCATTTCTATTGTAGAATAAAATAGCCTTCCAAAATGAAATGAAGCTCATCTCCATTTTTGGAAGGGGAAGATTTTATCAAAAAATTATTATGCGGAATCTTCATTATTGGACACAATCGTATGCATCTCTATCGCTTTTAAATTTTCGACTAACCTTTTTCTTGTACTTTCAATCTCTCCCACGTACAAACCATTTAGTTTACTTGATAGATACGCCAATTTATCAATATCCCGATATATCATTTTAAATGTTATTCTCATATTTCGGCAGGCCTCCTTTTCTTAGTAAGGAAGGTTCATTATTAATTACTCGGGGATTTTTTTATCTGGTAATATAACTTGGCACGAACCCTCACTGAGTTATTTTAGATGGTGCTGCGATTTTCTTTACAATTGCCACTACCCGTTCTTGGTCTGTCTCTGTCATAGCCGATCCTGATGGCAGACAAAGACCTTGTTCAAATAACGAGCTTGAAACGCACTCTTCATCCGTTTCGGTGAACATGTCTGACCCTTTGAAGACAGGCTGTAAATGCAATGGTTTCCATACCGGTCTTGATTCGATATTTTCCGCTTCCAGCGCATCAATGATTTCAATCGGGCTAGTACCGGTGATTTTTTCGTCAATGAGTAAAGCCGTGAGCCAGCGATTCCCCATCGTTTCCTTTAACTCAGGCATGAAGGTGATGCCTGGTATAGCTTCCAACGACTTTTTATACCGGTTAAAAACGTACCTCCTTGCTTTGATACGATCGTCTAACACTTCTAATTGGGCCCGGGCAACTCCAGCTAATATGTTACTTAGACGGTAGTTATAGCCTATGGAGCTATGTTGATAGTGAATAGCTGGATCACGCGCCTGAGTCGCTAGAAAGAGAGCTTTATCCAATAGTTCTTGATTATCCGAAACTAGTATCCCGCCACCGGAAGCTGTAATGATTTTATTTCCGTTCAAGGAATATATCCCTATATCACCGAACGATCCCGTTTGTTTGCCCTTATAAGTGCTTCCTAGGGATTCAGCCGCATCCTCAATCAAGGCAACCTTATATTTCCTGCAAATGTCCAAGATTTCAGCCACTTTTGCACTTTGACCAAACAGATGGACTAAAATGACAGCTTTAGGAAGCATGCGTTTCTTCTTGGCCGCTTCCAATGCAATTTCCAATGCTTGAGGAGACATATTCCATGTTTCGGATTCAGAATCAATGAAAACAGGTTCCGCCCCTTGGTAAATAATGGGGTTTGCACTTGCTATAAAAGTCAAGGAAGAACAAAATACGGTATCACCCTTGCCGACTCGCAATACTTGCAATGCCAAATGGATTGCGGAAGTACCGGAACTTACCGCCAATGCCCCTTTCGTGCCAGCATATCGCGCAAAGTCTTCTTCCAAAGCATTTACATTTGGCCCTAGAGGTGCAATCCAATTCGTCTCGAATGCTTGTTCAACATACATTCGTTCATTACCACTCATATGAGGTGGTGAAAGAAAAATTCTTTTATGCACTCCACACCCTCCTTATTTAATGATCTTTGCTGGAGAACCTACAGCCGTTGCTGCATCAGGCATGTCTTTAATCACAGTCGAACCGGCCCCAACCGTACACCATTCACCAATCTTGATGCTCGGTATGACCGTTGCTCCCGCTCCTATCAAGGTTCCAGTTCCGATCCTTGCAGCCCCTGTAAGAGTGGCATTTGGTGCTATATGAACAAAATCATTTAGATGTGCATCATGCTCAATGACGGAGGAGGTGTTAAGGATGACGTGGTTCTCAATCTTGGCTCCAGCATTCAAGACGACATTGGGCATGATGACCGTTCCACTGCCTATCATGACATCTTGACCAATGACAGCTGTGGGGTGAATGACCGTCTCATAATTCATCGCGTTTACATTCAGTTCGTTCACGAGTTTCATTCTTGTTTCGTTCTTGCCTATTGCAATAATCAACTTACATTCAAAATGAATGAATAGGTCCTTAAAGCTTGAGATGGGACCAAAATATAGGTCCTCCTTTTTTTTCAGAACTTTATATTGATCATCCAAAATGGCCATGAGCCGATATCCATCCGAAGCTCGAATGATGTCTTGCAAAACTTTCGAGTGGCCTCCTGCCCCGATTATAACGATTTTCTTCATTCTAGATCACTTCTCATATCTATAGTTTAGTTTCCTTACGCGAAACAATAAGCCCTATCATATACCGCATAGGGTATTAATTTTTCTTCTTCCAATCATTTTCTCATCCATTACCCAACAAATTTTTGGGTCGTGACATGTCCTTCTTGGGTAATGTCCTCTTGTTTACCTACCTTGATCAACGTTAGATAGATGATTTTCATATCAAGCAAGAAAGATTGATTTTCCACATACCAAACGTCAAGCTCGAACTTTTTCTCCCATGAGATCGCATTTCGACCATTAACTTGTGCCCACCCCGTAATTCCTGGACGAACATCATGCCTCTTTGCTTGATCTGCCGTATATAATGGAATATATTCCATCAATAATGGCCTAGGGCCTACAAAACTGATATCTCCCTTGATGACATTAATCAATTGCGGTAATTCGTCCAAACTTAATTTTCTTAGAAACATTCCAACATTAGTCAATCTCTTCTCATCGGAAACAAAATTTCCACTCTCATCTCTTTCATCTGTCATCGTCCTGAATTTATATAGATTAAATGGTTTCCCATTAAGACCAGGACGCTGCTGCTTAAAAATTACGGTTGAACCTAATTTTAGGCGGATAAGGATGGCGATAAGCAGCATTGGCAGCGAACACAGAAGAATCGCAAGACAAGATATCAATAATTCTAAAGCCCTTTTCATTTTTTCCTCCCTGATCATCAATGATGTAGTTCATTTAACGATGGAAACATAATAGCCACATGGGTAATCCTGGTAATCCAATTCATGGATTTATGCCTTCAATTTCAATCACTAAACGGAAATTTTATTTTCCGCCCTATAATTTGCCAAGCCCAACATTCTTTCTTTTAATACCGCTTCACTCAACACATCATAATTACCGATAATATCCTCGATAGCCTGCCAATTCACATCCCTTGGTTTCCCAATATGAATTTTCGGATAGACCTGTTCTTCATAGACTTCATCTGCTCCAAGCAGTTCTTCAAATAATTTTTCCCCAGGCCGAATTCCTGTAAAGGTTATCCCAATGTCTTCAACCTTGTAACCGGAAAGTTGGATGAGTTTTTTAGCGAAATCCACGATTTTGACCGGTTCGCCCATATCCAGCACAAATATCTCTCCTCCTTTTGCCAAAACCCCTGCCTGAATGACCAATCTCGAAGCTTCTGGAATGGTCATGAAATAACGTACCATGTCTGGGTGTGTGACGGTCAGAGGTCCACCCTTTTTTATTTGCTTTTTAAAAAGGGGAATGACACTGCCATTACTGCCAAGTACATTTCCAAATCGAACCGTAACGAATTTTGTATGACTTAACGAACTTTTGTATGAAATCATCATCTCGGCTATACATTTCGAAGCGCCCATGATGCTTGTCGGATTAACGGCCTTATCGGACGAAACCATGACAAAAGTGTTCACACCATTCCCTTCCGCTGCATCCGCCACATTCCTCGTACCTAGGATGTTATTTTTCATCGCTTCTTTAGGATTGGACTCCATAAGGGGGACATGTTTATGGGCAGCAGCATGATATACGATCTTGGGTCGATGGTGGTCCATTACTTCAAACATCCTCCTTCGGTCTTGGATATCAGCAATTTCCGTGACAATCTCTATCTTGTCTTCATAAACCTCCAGCAATTCCATCTCAATCGCATAAATGCTGTTTTCACCATGTCCGAGCAAAACGATTTTAGCTGGGTTATATTTCATGACCTGCCGACAGATTTCCGATCCAATTGAACCTCCTGCCCCGGTTACCAGGATCGTGCTGTCAACGATCGTTTCTAAAATCCCTTTATCATCCAGTTGAACGGGAGAACGGCCCAATAAATCCTCCATCTGTATATCTTGAAGTTCATTTATCGGAACCTTCCCATGAACGATTTCTTCAAGGCTTGGAACGAATTGGGTCTTGACTGCAGTCTTTGTGCATTCTGACAAAATGGAATTTCTTTCTTCTCTTTTCAAGGAAGGAATCGCAATGACGATATGCTCAATCTTATATTCCTCTACCACTTGTGAGATATCTTTTGTTGTGGCCACTACCGGTATAGTGAAAATCTCCAAGCCTAGCTTCGTTTTATCATCATCAACAAATGCAACGGGCACTAGTTTTATATGATTGGAGCTTAATAATCTGCTCGTTATCATCGTCCCTGCTGATCCAGCGCCGACGATCAAGGTTCGTTTGTTATCGGATGGTTGCTTGATATATCGATTAAAATAGACACGCCATGCCAAGCGGGAGTATCCGATCATGACCATATAGAGGATCCCTGTAATAAAAAGTTCCCTCATATAAAGAAAATGGGTAAAGTACAGCTGGCAGATGGCTGTACTGATCAGGGAGAATGCCATCGCTCTGAACAAATGAAACATTTCGGTGGCAGTAACGTATTCCCAAGCCTTTTTATACTGTTTCAAAAAGGCCGTATAGAAATAATGAAACAAAAGCAAAACGAGCCCACCAATAAGTGCGTATGCTGGTATTTCATCAAATGGATTCAATAACCAATAACTTAAAAAGACAGCTGTCACAACAATCATGGCGTCCAATAAGACTAATGTGATAAGCCGGTTATAATATGTCAAATCTACTTCTCCCCATATTAATATTTTTAATCAAACAAAAAGTTCCTTACCTTTCATCCCGTACAAAACATTCTTGGCATTTACCTGAAAGGCATTCACTACTTCTTGTCCCAAATTCTTTTCAACCCACTTATATGCTTCCCTGATTTGAAAACCTCTGTTTCCCACATTATGAGCATCCGATGCAATAAAATGAGTAAGACCTGAGTGAATTAAATATTTGGAAAATCTTTTTGTTCTCCATCCGAATTTACCTGTGATACTCCCAGCCGTTATTTGTGAATACGCCCCCTTCCAAATCAGTTCTTCTAAAAGGTGGGGATTTCTTATTATTTCTAAATTCCGCTCTGGGTGAGCTATGATTGGTGTAATTCTTTTCATTTGCAGATCATAGATTAATCTCTCCATATATCTTGGCACATGGTTTGAAGGAAGTTCGAGAAGCATGTAATGCGAACCATTCAAGGCCATGACGCTATTATTATCGTAATCTTCTAAAAGCTCATCCGATATTCTTATTTCCTGCCCTGGCCATATTTTTAGTGGGATTTGGAGATCATCTAGCACTCGGTTTAATTGCCGTGTTTTACCTTCGACTTTATCTTTATCATTATCATATTTCCCCTTATAGTGATGGGGAGTTGCAAAGATGTCGGTGATTCCTTGTTCAACCGCTTTTCTCGCCATTTCGATACTTTCGCTGATATTTCTAGCGCCATCATCCATCTCTGGTAATATGTGACTATGAATATCAATCATTGTTTTTGTCCCCCTTCAACCCAACCAAAAGATGAACTTATTATTTACCATAGTAGTAATATTCGTCGGCGTACTTTTGTTTTTTCTTATTCAGGATTGCTCCTAAAAGCTTGGCATTGGCATTTTGAAGTAACTCCTGCGCTTTTTTGGCTTGCTGTATTTCCGTACTTCCGCTGCTAACCACCAAAACAACTCCATCTGTCATATTCGCCAGTATTTGAGCATCTGTAACGGCATTAACGGGAGGTGTGTCCAGAATAACCAAATCATAAATCATTTTTGCTTCTTCCAATAAATTCTCCATTCCTTTCGACCCAAGCAACTCCGATGGGTTCGGGGGGATAGGGCCACTTGTCAACACATCCAAATTCGGGTAAATGGAAGATTGTATAGCTTCTTGTAATTGATTTTGCTTTGTTATGATATTCGTTAATCCCAAGAAGTTTTCCATGTTAAAGTTCGTATGAACACTAGGTTTTCTCAAATCTGCATCTATGATGAGGATGCGTTTTCCTTGCTGTGCAAAAACAGCTGCAACATTTATTGAAGTGGTTGATTTCCCTTCACCAGGGTTTGCCGAAGTGAAAATCATCGACCTTATGTCTTTTTCCACAGCAGAAAATTGAAGATTCGTCCTGATTGTCCTATATTGCTCCACAACCGGAGATTTCGATTTCAACATGGAAATACTGCTTCTTTTTTTAACCTCTGTCATTTTATGCCGTTTATTGCGTGTCAAGCTATTCACCTCTTGAGGTTGTAATTACAATACAAAACCATCATTTCCATTTCCATTTCTTTTTGTTTTCCATTAAATTAACGATGCCTAGCATCGGCATCTGTAGATGTTCTTCAATATCTGATTCAACCTTGATCGTATTGTCTAAAAATTCGATCAAGAATGTAACTACTAAACTGATAACCACTCCTGCAAAAAATGCTTGAATCATATTGATGATCGGATTCGGTTTTATAGGTGCGGTATTATCTCCAACATTTCCTTTCGATAAGACATTAACATTGTCCACATTCATAAGCGTTTTTATTTCCTCTTGGAATATGACCGTTATCGTATTGACGATATCTACAGCAAGTTTAGGATCGCTGGCTTCAACTTTTATCGTAAATAATTGTGAATTACCCTTACTGACGATTTCGATTTGTTCCGATAACGCAGGATTTGAAATTTTAAGATTCAGTCGATCTTTAACCATTTCAAGCATCATTGGACTTTTTATGATTTCGCTGTACGTTTCAATCAATTGAATATTGGTTTGAATTTCACCTACCTTGTAAAGGTCTGTATTATCTTTGGATTGATTAACCAAGATTTGTGCAGAAGCCTGGTAAACAGGAGAAAGGATAAAAAGGCTAACCACTCCTGTTATCACCGTTATTAGGGTTGTGATGATAAAAATGAGTGCTATGCGTTTTTTTACCATTTGAAAAAGATCTTTTATACTTAGTTTCTCCCTCATTCAATCAACTCCAATCCATCTATAAATCTTTCCGTTTGTCTCATTCATGTTTTTGATATCTATAATTTTGAAATCTTATCTGACATAAAACCATTTTCCTCCATCACATTTTTGGAATCGAAAATCAATGGAGCATGTTCATGAATGCTTTTCCAGTCAAAACAGCTGTGTGGTGTTCCGATGACCACAATATCGGCGCTTCGAAGAATGGCAGCATCGTATTCCGCTACCGGTTGGATTTGTCCATTGATCAGGATTTCTTTTGCATAAGGTTCAATGACGGTGAGATTCCGGACCTTGTCTTGTAACCGTTCAAGCAAGCGAACAACCGGACTTTCCCTTAAATCACCGATGTCACTTTTATAAGCAGCACCTAAAACGACAATATGTGAGTGTTTCATCAGCTTATCTTTGGCTTCAAGCAGCTCAAGGATGCGGGTGTATGAATAGTCGACCATTCCGTCGTTAATTTCCCCAGCCAGTTCAATCATTTTTGCTCGATGACCATGTTCTTTTGCTTTATAGAGCAAATAGTATGGATCTACCGGAATACAATGTCCTCCCACGCCAATTCCAGGGGTGAATTTCATGAACCCGTATGGCTTTGAGGAAGCGGCATTAATCGTTTCCCATACATCAATTTCCAACTCTTTGCATAGAACGGTCATTTCATTGACCAAAGCCATGTTGATCCACCGGAATGTGTTCTCATAGATCTTGCTTAATTCGGCTACACGGATGCCATTAACCCGATGGGCGGTTTCTCCGATAAACTGGCACGCTAAATCTGTGCAGCTTTCCGTTATCCCACCGACAACCTTTGGCGTGTTGCTTAAATTAAAGTTTTTATTTCCTGGATCGATTCTTTCCGGGGAATAAGCAACAAAGACTGTTTCCCCAATTGCATATCCTTTTTCAATTAATGGGGCACAAATATAATCTTCTGTTGTTCCTGGATAAGTTGTACTTTCCAAAATGACCATTGTACCTTTCTTCACATGCTCAGCAATGACTCTCCCTACATCCTTGACATACGAAATATCAGGTTCTTTCGTTTTATTGATAGGAGTCGGGACACAAATCAAAATAACATCCATCTCTCCCAGAAGGTTCATATCCGTTGTTGCTGAAAATCTCTTCTTGTTGATCAATTCTGTTAACTCCGCATTATTTACATCATTGATATAGTTAATTCCGCCATTTAGGTTCTCCACTTTTGTCTTGGAAACGTCGAAGCCAGTCACATTATAGCCTTTGGACGCGTAATGGCATGCCGTCGGAAGGCCGACATACCCCAATCCAATCACTCCAACTTTAGACGTTTTATCCTCTATTTCACTCCGCGGAACCTCAGAATAATGAACGTTATTCATATGCTCGCCTACTTCTTGGGTTACCTCTGTTATCATGGTTCCCTCTCCTCCATTTTTTCCTTTTTAATTTAAAACTGTAATGTCCTAATGAAATCAAGACATTACACTCGAATGAATCATGCAGGAAAACTCACACTTTAGACCCACAACAAAGGAATGTACGTGTACCCTATAAAAAATCAGGTTATTATACTTACCAGTGACTCGATTGAGCATCCACTTTGTATGTTTTTCGGTAGACATTTTTCGCTCGCAGTAATAAGGTAACATAATTATTTTCAATGTCAGTTTCTGTTTTCGAATGCACCGTTCTATTTTTGATACACCTTCATGTGGTGACTGTTATTTGCAGTAACTTATTGAAGCTTTTTTTTAGGTTTTCAACTTGAGTTATCCAATCCAGCTGCTAAACGGCCATTAAATTAGGATGAATTTTTTTTAGGGATAGGGAAATCCCCCGATTGTTTGGCCATGATCACAATGCCTGTTTTTTCGGGGGATTTCTCCATTAAGCCTAGTAATTAAAGAAAAGAACTATTTCTTTTCAGAAGCTTTCGCAGTCATATCTGTCCATTTTTCAATCGTCCAATCCTGCTTTTCTTTAGTGTCGGTATTTTCATACTCCACCCTGAAAGGTCCCTTCCCTTCTAATACATAATATCCGTATCCTTTTACACTTTTTCCTGGTGCGAGTTTTGCCCCCAAATTATCCCCTGGATAGATCTTCAGCTTTTTATTGTCATGATTGTATACTGACATTTCAAAAGCATCCACATGCCGTTCTGCTGCCGTTTTATTTGTTGCCTTTAGCTGTACCTGTAAAACTTGCTTCCCTTTCTGATCTGGATGTTCAAGCATCAAAGCCTTTTCTATCTTAATGCTAACGCCTGATACGGCTTTCTCTTGCCCTGTTTCTTTTTTATCATTTTCGTTGTTAGTGGAGGCATTCGTTTGCTTATGCAATTCTATCTGCTTATCCTGGGCTTCCTTTTCACCTGAAATGCATCCTGTCAAAAATATGGTTAAAGTCAATATACTAATCCAAATACTTGGGAATCTTCTCTTCAGTTCCATCTTTCCACCCCTTTTAAAAACATAAAACCTTCTTAAAGAGAGATACTTCAGTACCTTTTATTTCTTCAGAAAATAAATCGTCATTTCCGTGAAATGAAAAAATACTCGATCTCTTTAAGAAGGCCTTCTTACATTATTTTCCCTATGATTATTCGACTATTGTTTTTGCGACTTCTCCTCCAACTGCAAGAGGTCCATAGTCAACTTCAATGACATCTCCGGCTTGCAGCTTTCGAGTCCCCCCATTTTCATTGTCAACAAATCTGCTGTAAATTTCGTAACTTCCATCCGGTTTAATGACTCCTGCTAAAGTTTGAGTATGGGAAATCGTTCTCATTGACTTTCCATTAACTATCAAACGGAGATTCTTCGTCCCTTCCGGTGCTATGCCCGTAACATAATCTGCATTAGGAGCAACAGGATTCACCTGCAGTTTCACCGCTTCCTTGACTACCGTAATATGAGCTTGTAAATTCGACGGAGTCCGTACACCGTAATCAACCGTTACGATATCGCCTGCTTTTAAGGTTATATTATTTCCATTCTCGTCCACCCCAACATACCTGCTGTAAATTTTGAATTTTCCATCTTCATCGACAGGTGCCGTACGCAGTGCTGTACCATTTACCAGTAAGCGTACGATCGTTGCCCCTTCTGGTGCAGTTCCTTTTATATTTTCCGCTTCTGGATAAACAGGATCAATCTTGACAGGTTCACTAGGCATAAACTGCACGACCCTAACAGTTGAGCTGTTGCTGACATTCCCGGCCGCGTCTGTCAGGGTGACCGATATGACCGTATGGACAGGTTGATTCGGAATCGCAACCTTGAATTTTCCGTCTGGACCTACTACTCCCGTATAATTTTTGGAATTAATGGTGACCGTGACATTTGCTTCAGGTTCACCGCTTCCTGACACTTCTTTACTGTTTGTTTTCACTTCATTCAGTCTCGGTGCATTTGGAGCCGTTATATCCTTATCCAATAAATCTTCCGCTTTGTTCAGTAAATCTTGCAGGCGGTCTTTTTCTTCACCTTCTGGAAGCTTATTGACAGCTTCTTGGGCTGCGTCAAGCGCCCCTTGATCCACTGTCTCTTTCAATGTGTCGAACTTATCATCCGTGAATAGATCTTCCACTTTGTTCTTTNATCGTTCAAGTCTTTTTCGGCTTGTTCGTTCTTGTTCAATAAATCTTGGGCGTTATTCAGGAGCTCTTCTAGTCTCTCTTTTTCCGATCCCGCTGGTAATTTACTGACTGCTTCTTTCGCTTCGTCTATCGCTCCTTGATCGGTACTTCCGTTCAATGTGTCGAACGTATCATCCGTGAACAGATCTTCCACTTTGTTCTTT
>NZ_LMBV01000015.1:38165-108987 GCF_001439925.1 Peribacillus muralis | reverse complement strand
ATTTGAAGCTTGCGTTTTATTTAATATGGTCTTTTTCCTGCTTATTAGTGTTTAATTTTCATGGTAGTTCATTATATAAAGGCTGCAAATGCCAATTCCAGCCATTTTTCATATTTCAATATCGTAGGGGTTATTTGTATATCGGAGTCCAAGCTGTGCAATTGAACAAATGTGGTCTAATAACCAAAGTCTATTCTCCAATTTTGCATCATCACCTTCAAAAAAACTTATATAAAAAGAGATCAGTGATTCCTTTAAAATAACAAATAAATTATAATTTGCTGAAAATAAATTTAACTATTTACAATAGTTTGAAAATTGTTTATATTTTAACTTGTGAGTAGAAAAAGTAGTAAAAGTAGTAAAAGTAGTAAAGGTAGTAAAGGTTAGTATATTTTGAATACGTATTCAAAATGCAAATTAAGAATTAATGAATGTAAAAATCTCCTCGATGCGGTTCAGATGTGATGACAAATCAAACAAGGGCGGTTGAACTGTTGGTGATTTTTATTTGAAAGCGTATTCAAAGAAAGGGGAAAATGTAAGTTGATCAATAATGATTTATATAAATCGTTTGTCGGTGTGTAAATTGCGTGTCTGGTAGAGAAGGGGTTAGATATTAGTTTTAGGAAATGACTGAATTAAAACTAGCCGTCTTCCTCTCTATATAGAATAACCAAATAATGAAGATGAAAAAACAAATACATAAGGGGAGATTAACATGACTGTACAAGAACCAAAGGTGAAAAAGGCGATAACGAATTAGGTTATGAAAAAAATTGGATGCATCAAAAAAATTCAAGCTATAGTTACTGCTCGTTTTTTTGTAAGAGTTAAGTGAAAAATAGGAATGAGGTGACCTAATGAATAAAGTCCAATTTCGGTTTAATATTATATTATTTTTTATCATAACTGTACTCTTTTTTATTAGCATTTCAGCCTTTGATCCATTTATTTCATCCTATGCCGAAGATTTAGGGATCTCACCTGCAGTGATAGGCAGTGTGATGGGAGTAACGGGGCTAGCATCCATGTTCTTCCGATTCCCGCTTGGCGTATTCTCGGATATGCTGAACAAAAGAAGGCTGATTATTCAAGTGGGGCTTTTAATTACAATCATTGGTTGGATAATCGCTTTTATTGAACCAAACGCTACTACTTTATATCTCGCGAAATTTTTGGATGGTATTACGGGGGCTACATGGGTTCTTTATACTGTAATGTTCGCCTCTTATTTCGGAATCCATAATTCTGCAAAAGCTGTAGCTTTTTTAACTTTGGCAGATTACATTGGAGCTTTAGTTGGTTCGATAGTAGGAGGAATTGTCGCAAACAGTTACGGCTATTCATATTCTTTTCTTGTTGCCGTTTTTGCTGCTTCTATCGCCTTTGTTTTAACGTTCTTTTTGAAAGAGAAAAAAGTTACAGTGAAAAGGGAAACATATGATTTAAAAAAAATCGTTAAGGAACAAATAACGGATAAAAACTTATGGCTATTATCTCTACTAGCAATCATAGCGCTGATGGCTTCTTTTGGAATGAGGGTCACATTTACACCTCTTGTAGCAAGAGATTTAGGGGGGGATGCGATTGCTCTGAGTTGGCTATCCAATACGTTTTTAATTGCAGGAGGGATTGCTGCTGCATTATGTGGAGGATTTTTTTATAAAAAGTTGGGCTTAGTGAACACAGCTGTTGTAGGAGCATTTTTACAATGTGTTGTTGCTATCTTGACACCATTTGCACCGAATTTACTATTGCTCTTTTGTTTGCAAGCTTTTTCTGGAATAGCATTTGCACTAAATTTTACAGTTTTAATGTCGTTAAGTATTATGAATATTCCCGAACATAAGCAGTCAACAAGGATGGGATTTTTTCAAAGTGTGTTTTCGTTTGGAATGTTTTTTGGCCCAGTATTAATGGGGATATTGACAGTGGCTTTTTCAAGAAGCTTTAGCTTTGTAATAATAGGAATCCTTTCAGCTATTTCAGGTATATTAATAAAATTTTTTATTAGAACGAAAACCATTGAAAAACAAAAAATTTTAACCAAAACGGATCAGATTAGTTAAAGAAATACGCGGCCTATTGATAAAAAGCGCAAACAAAAGGAGGAAGTAAAATGATTTTAACGATAAAAGAACTGATGGATGGGTATAAAAATAAACAATTTTCACCTACAGAAATAACGAAATGGTATATAGACCGAATAAAAAGGCTAGATCCTATTATTAATTCCTATATTACCATTACAGAAGAAACAGCGTTTAATCAGGCAGAACAGGCAGAGAAAAAGATGAACTCTGGAGAATTAAGTGGGTTGCTTGGCGTACCCATCTCTTATAAAGATTCGATAGATACAAAAGATATCTTAACAACAGGTGGGTCAATAATTGATAAAGATCGAATTCCGACTGAAAATGCTGAAGTTGTCACAAAGTTAGAGCAAGAGGGCATTATTTTACTTGGTAAAAACAATATGTTTGAATATGGATTTGGCATCACATCTAAAAATACTTATTTCGGTGATATTGTTAATCCGTGGAATAAAGATAAGACGGCTGGCGGATCAAGTGGTGGTTCAGCAGCTGCTGTTGCAGCAAATCTTTCTCTAGGTTCTATCTGTACAGATGCAGCAGGATCAATTCGTGTGCCTGCAGCTTGCTGTGGAGTAGTAGGCTTAAAACCTACGTATAATTTAATTAGCATGAATGGTATGACACCGTTATCTTGGACACTTGATCACGTGGGTCCAATAGCAAGAAATGTTGAGGATACAGCATTAATTATGGAAGCACTTACAAATAAACAGTATACTACAGCTATTTCAGGTGAATTGACAGGTATGAGAATAGGGTTGCCGAAGCATTATTTTAATGAATTTATGGATAGTGAAGTGAAGAGACTATATGAAAATGCGGTGCAACAGCTATCTGACCTAGGTGCTGTTATAGTAGAAATAGACACTTCCTTTTTATCGGATATTATTAATCTTGCAAAGGTGTTTGGCACATCTGAATCAAGTTATGTTCACAAAGAACGCATTCAGACTTCTCTTCACATGTTCAGTGAAGATGCAAAAAGTACATTTACAAGGAGCAAGGGCATAACAGCATTTGATTATATAACAGCTTTGAAAAAGCGGGAGGAATTAACACGAAAGGTATCTGATATTTTTGCTGATGTTGACGTGATGATTACGCCAACAACCCCTGTGACAACTTCCGATGTTCATACAGAACAAGTAACGATTAATGGTATGACAGAGTTACTAGGTGACTGTATGATTCGCTATGTGAGCCTGTTTAATATTACTGGCCATCCTGCTTTAAATTTACCAGCAGGTATTACACAGAGCGGAATTCCGGTAGGATTGCAGTTCATTGCCGGGCATTACAGGGAAGACCAATTGTTTCAGGCAGCAAATTCTTATGAAAAGTTTGCCTTATCAGAGTTTTATATAAAAAGAGACGAACAATTTAAAAGGGATTTATTGTGTGTGAAAGAAAGTGAAAATCAGAGTGAAGTTACAAAAAATTATTAGAATAATTGACAGAATTTTTAATAATTTTTAACTTGAATACGTATACATTTTTTCGGAAATGTGGTTTAAAATGAAAGCGCTCTTTTTAATAAAAGCTAATCCTCTTTCAAATTGTAGTAGCAATAGGGGCAGTTTAAAGTTTTGATGAGTATAAGAAACTTCTATGCCGGCGATTCTCGCCGCCACCATCTAGCACGATAACCTGCTCTTTACCCAAAATAAAGTCTAACCAACAATACAACCAGGCTGAACTTTTTTTGGTGGATTTTAAGGAAGATACCCTGTATAAGAAGATGGTAGTGACAGTATTGAAGAACCATTTAGTGTACTACAAGTACGTATACAATAATTTTTATAACAAATCTCCTGTCATATGTATTGTTAATCTTTTTTTGAGGTGATTCTCCTATGGAAGCAATGATTGAACGTTGTGCTGGCCTAGATGTACACCAAGAAACAGTAGTAGCCTGTGTACTATTTGGTCCATTAGATAAAAAAACAAAAACCTCTATTGAAACGTTTTCTACTACAATAACGGGTCTCTTGGCTTTAAGTGATTGGCTAGCTACACTTCAGGTATCCCATGTTGTGATGAAAAGTCTGCTTCATCATTTGTTCATTTACCCATCGGAGTTCATTTTTAGTTGCTAATTTTATACCCGTCTCTTACCCTTTCCTCCCTAATTATATAAACCACAAGCCTTCCTCTTAATAACAATTATTTCAAAATCCCATTATTTTCACAATAAGTTATTCAAGATAATGGCCCGATTGTTGAACAACTCCATAGGCACTCTTGAACTATCCTGCCCCGTTAGTTCATTAAGGGGTTTTACTTCTGTTTTTTGAAAGTACGATAATGTAAATTATCATACTTTCACTTTTTTTGTTCTTTCTCTTTTTACTTATAAATGAAGAAAAATCGTATATTCGAATTGTTGGTACATAAGGATTTTGAATAGAGAAGCAAGGTTGATGAAGATGAGGCAACCAAAGATGTGCAGCCAATCCGGGATCAGCAGCAGTTAGAAGATATGAAATGGGCGCTGAGACGCCATTGTTCGGAGCGTAATTACATCCTGTTTGTCGTAGGATGCGAGACCGGCCTACGTGTCGGGGACCTACTCAAGCTCACCACAAAGCAGATCCTGTACCGTTTGGTTATTGGTTTTACAAAGCGACCAAGGATATTGCGATGTTACAAAGGATTCTCCATCATTCCCATCCTTCGGTTACCTTGCGCTATATCGCATAACCCCCTGATGGAACGCTTAACAAGGAAATAAAATCAAGTTGATGTAATTTTTCTGAATTTAAATCCTATCAAATTTCAATATAATGAAATTGTAAACTAATTGGTTAGTGAAAAAATCATATAGTATTATATTACGAACAGAAAATATGAGGTAATAAGAAAACGAACAGAAGGTGAGAAGAGTGAATGCAACTTTATTTCAGAAGATTCAGCACTCAATGAAGGAGATAAATTGGAAAAAAATAGACTTAGCACAAAGATCGGGTATTCATATCAGTGATATAAGTCGTGTTTTCAATCACAAGCAAACACTTTCTCTAAAACATCTGGATGCCATTACAAAGGCTCTTGGGTTAGCGGAAGGTTCCCTATATCCTTATTATTTAGAGGAATGTTTTAATGAGAACAAACGATTGGACAAGCGTAGAAGTGTTCAGTTCTTGTATACGTGTATAACGCGTGGTTACGAGAAGCAGTGCTGTGATCTGTTACTTACCATGACAGCAGAAAAATCAGACTCGATCCGAACTAACTATTTGGCCTATATTTTTACCGTCGCGGAGAAGCTTTTTAAAGCCAAGAAAGAAGAAAAGGCGTTACCTCTGTATGAGTTGATCATTGAAAATGAAATTAATAATTTTTCAGAACAACTGGCAACCAGTTATTTTAGACGATTTTATATTGTGAGAATGTCAGAGAAGGGACAACATGCACTTCCATATGTGTTGGAACATCTGGTGTGTATGCCAAGTGAAGTTAGAATGGAAGCGTACTTATGGATTACAGCGTTTTACTATAGACGCGAGCAATGGGGAGAAGTGTTGTATTACGCCGAGAGATTAGAGAACATGGTAAAGGAAGGTGAGTATTTTGCAAGAGCTCTTATGTATAAGAGCTTTGCATTAGCACGCCTGGGCGGTTCACTTGAAGAAGTATTGGCTCTTACGGCTCAATACGCACAAGTAAACGAATATTTTGCTGATATAGCCGCTGGAAACCGATTTGCTGCTTTTTTAGAATTTGGAAAATTGGAGTATGCAGATGAGTATTTTGCTTGGTTAGAAGATAGAGAGGATATGTATGTTGGTTTGCCGAAGGTACTCGAGGCATATGTTCACTTGGATAGAATGGATGATGCGAAAAAGCTGTTAAATTGGTATCAACATATCATTGATGATTTGGTTGTAAGTAAAGAACCATGGATAAAGCAGAAGATGTATTTGGATTTTCGTTACGCACATGCATTGTACCAGTGTAAAACCCATATATTTCCGGAAGGGTTGAATGAACTATTGAATGTGGCGTATACAGCAAATCAAATAGGCAATGTAGAAAGATTTAAAAAATGTCTTCTTGTTTATTGGAAATACAGTTACCATGCGACTCCTGACCAAAGAAACAAATATATTCAATTATTAAGTACAAAAGAAATAGAAGGAGGCCTCCTCACGCAGCTTCGCACAGTAACATAGCTATTTTTCTAAATGAACTCGGGGATTAAGAATGCAAGATATATAGAATTAAAAACTGGAACTCCTAATTTTTTAATTTGATGGAATTTTCCAAACGTAATATTCCGTCAAATTTAAATATAATGAATTTATCAACAACTAAGAAAGAAGGGAAAAGACAGATGAAAAAGGGAATAACGAAAAATGTTTCAACATTGGTACTTAGTGCAGGTCTATTATTCAGTACATTTGCACCAGTTTCCTTACCGTATAATGTTCATGCACAGACATCTTCAAGCATTGATCAAGTGCTGGCAAAGCTTACTCCAGAGCAGCGTCAAGCGATTAAACAATTACAAACGAATGACCAGGGAGGGCTGCAACTATCTCCTGAAGTAGAACAAAAGAGTAGCGATTCCATTTCTGTCATTGTTCAATTTAAGGATAAGCCACAAAAGACAGCTGTACTGGAAGCGGCAATAGAAGGAAAATCTCTGTCTGAAACGCAAGCAAAACAAAAAGTAGACACAGCGCATGAAACCTTTCAAAAGGATTTACAAACGATTTTCAAAAATGAGTTAAAACAAAAGAAATCACCCTACAAAATCAAGCAGACATACAAGCGTGCATTTAACGGTGTGGCGATGACTATCCCTGCCAACAAGGCAAAAGCATTACTTGACTCTAATGCGGTAAAGGCTGTTTGGAGTGATTTGGAAGTACACGTCGAGCCGCCTGTCACAGAACAAGAATCCAAGAAGCAGGCAGAAACGTACACGAATATCACATTCCCCGGCATCGAAAAGCTTCATCACGAAGGCTTTACGGGAGAAGGTGTGAAGGTTGGGATTCTGGATACAGGAATTGACTATAATCATCCTGATTTAAAAGATGCCTATAAAGACGGATATGATTTCGTGGATAATGATAATGATCCAATGGAAACAACGTATGACGATTGGGTGAAAGCAGGACAACCATCATCTGGAACATACTATACGGAGCATGGAACGCATGTGGCAGGAATTATTGCCGGACAAGGGACGAATGAGTCTGACTTTGCGGTAACCGGGGTAGCACCGGAAGCTGATATTTATGCGTATCGTGTGTTAGGTCCATACGGTAATGGTAGTACCGGGGCGATTTTAGCCGGGATCGACCAAGCAGTGGCGGACGGTATGGATGTTATTAACATGTCGCTTGGTGCGGATTACAACGACCCGTTGTATGTGACAAGTATTGCCGTAAACAATGCCGTACTGGCAGGCGTAACGGCAGTGGTGTCAGCCGGAAACTCAGGAAACGGAATGTATACACTTGGTTCACCTGGTACCTCTCCATTGGCGCTTACTGTTGGGGCCAGTGACATATCTGTCACGATTCCAACCTTTAAAGGAACACTTCATGCAGATACAACTGTATCAGCGGATTTAAAGCTGGTTTCCCAAGGGTTTAACGATAGTATAGAAGAATTTAAAGGACAAAATTTGCAGGTTGTGGATGTAGGGTACGGTGACAATTATACGAACAAAGATGTGAAGGGAAAACTTGTCCTCGCGGCTCGCGGAGTTAATTCTGTAGACTCTATAAATAAGATTGCGAAGGAAAATGGCGCGAAGGGTATTCTTTTATATAACACAAATCCGCCGTTACAAGATGTGTATTTAGGAGAAGGGTTTAATTATATTCCTATATTCTCGCTAAGCAATGAACAAGGAACTGCAATGAAGCAATCTTTGACTTCTGGCACTCCAACGTTCTCCTTCGATGAGATGGATCAAGTTGTGTCCGGAGGGGACGTATTGGCTGACTTCAGCTCTCGCGGTCCATCCCGCGTATTGTATGATATTAAGCCGGAAGTAACCGCACCGGGGGTGTCTGTTTTATCTACGGTACCTTCCTATGTGCATGGACAAGATCAAATAGGAAATTATCAACATGCATATGAACGTTTATCCGGTACATCCATGGCAGCGCCAAATGTTGCGGGAGTAGCGGCACTTTTAAAACAAGCAGACCCGGATATGACGCCTGCTGATATCAAAACGAGGCTCATGAATACGGCGGCTCCATTAAATGGAGAATATAGTGTATTTGAAGTAGGCTCAGGGCGTGTGGATCCATATAAAGCGATTCATGCTCAAACAGACATTCAAGTAAAAGACAAGACGGAAACGGTGCGAAGTAATATTGAAGCCGCAACACTTGCAGATAAAGGAACCCAAACGATTAAAGAGAAGACTGGTGCCCTCAGCTTTGGTGCACGGGCTGCAAATGGAAAGGATATCAAAGAGACCCGTACTGTTACGCTGGAAAACAACAGCAAAGAAACGAAAACATACGAGGTGAAAGTGCAATTCCAAACATTGAAAGAAAGGTTTGCCAATGATTATTCCCACGCAGCCAACGATGCGACTGCCAACGGTGTCAATGTGGAGTCAAATAAAACGGTGGAAGTGAAGGCAGGTAAAAATAAGAAAACTGATGTGACAATGTTTGTTCCGAAAACTGCCAAACTAGGAAACTATGAAGGGTACGTCGTGTACACGAATAAAGACAATCCAATTGAAACGTATCGAGTGCCATTTGGCATTCATACAATGGAAGAGGGCATTGATCATGTCGAGGCAAGTCCTTCTGCCTTTACGGTAGCGAAGGAAGCAGGATATAGCGGATTAAACTGGTCAGTTGCTCTTTTATTCCAATTAAAATCTCATATGCGTTCGCTGGATCTATTCCTTGTCGATCCGAAAACAAATAAAGAAATTGGCTTCCTTGGCTCCTTGGACGGAGTGGGAGCAGATGAGAATATTGAATATCGTCTAGGTGGCGCTATGAATGAGGGTATTTATTATCCGTTAACCGGAGATCCGGAGAACCCGATCGCGTATGATACGGCACAAACCAAACCAGGGTTGTACAAAATTAGGATGGTAGGGACAAATGATAAAGGGAAAACCTTTAGCTCAGATGCTCCGGTTTACTTTAATGTTACACAGCCAACACTCGAACTCAATATGGACTCTGGTGTGTATGAATATAACCCAGAGCAACCAAAGGTAACCATATCAGGTTCAGTCAACGATCCAAGTGTGGAAGAAATGAAAGCTGCAGGCATGGATGTATCTCAAGCCAATAATAAATTTGTTTATCAGTTGCCAGGTAGATTCGGGACCGTATCGGTTCCATTAGATACTAACGGAAACTTTACGACACAACTCACACTGAACCCTGAAATACAACCGATTCCAGTGAAGATGTATGCAGAAAACATGGCGACAGTGCGAAACTATTCCAGTGATTTAAAAGTATTCTTTGTGAAACAGGGCACACCATATGGAACAGCCACTTCGGATAAAAAGACTGTAACAGCGGGTGATACGGTGACGTATACTTTATCGATGAACAATATGATAAACATGAAGGAAGCAGTATATTCATTTCAGGATACATTTTCATCGGACGCTGACCTGATAAGTATTAAACCCCACGCAACATTGAATGGGAAAGTGGATATTCAGACAGAGAATAAGGATTTATTCGGAGATGGACAGGTTATACAAAGAACAATTACTGCGGCATTAACCGACGAGGCTGCACAAACAGGAATCTCCGGTACGATTCCGATGGTAGATGTCACATACAAATTGAAAGATGATACTGCAATTAGCATTATAGATTTAGGAGGATTCAAGGCATCGTACAAAAATACAGATGATACAATGAATTCCGCAATTAGCATGAGTATTCCTAGTCATGTGGAACGAACGTTCTCTGTTTTGAAGTCATGGGTTTACCCAGAAGCATTTAAGGTTCCTTTTCCGTGGTTGGATGAGCCATTAGGAAATGTGGATTATGTAAAAGCGGGTGCAAAGGTGAAAGTAACAGATGAAGCCGGTAGAGAGTATCCAAACACGCTTAAAAGTAAAGACTCTATTAGTTGGGCTTTCCAATCTAAATTACCACTAACCGATAAACCGTTCACATTGGAGGTAGAAATGCCGGGACATTTCACGATGAAGAGAAGCTTTACAGTCGGTTTGAAAGAAAATGGTGAAATAAAACCTTTTACAGAAACAATTTATAATAATAATGCGCCAGCTGGAGATGTGAACAAAGATCATGTAATCGATGTAAAAGACGCACTTTCCATTCAATCGAACTGGAACACAGACAAACGTGAAGCGGATATCAACTTCGATGGGGTAGTAGACGCAAAGGATATGCAATATGTAATCAATAATTACTTGATGCAAAATCCTTGGATGGACAAGGCTCCAAAACCGGTGAAAACCTATAAGGGACACACATTAGAAAGTGTGATGGAAGCATTAAATATACAGTAAGGAAAAAATGAGAGCAACGGCCACAGTGCCGTTGTTTTTTGTACGACGGGCAGACGCATAGAGTGTGAGTTTCCTTTAAATTCATAACTTATGAAGCTAATCTCAAACAATTTATGGATGAATTCTTTTTGATTTTGGGCAGACTTCACCCTTTGATGAACCTGTTTCTTTTTAATCATATGCATGGCTTCTTTGCCACTCAGTATGTAAGTAGCTGTACGAAATGATTTCAATCCTAACATCAAACCAATCGCTTCTTTATAAAACGATGATCCTGTCTAACATATTATTAAGATATTTAACTTGCCTGATTTGTATACCTTCAGGCATACGTTTCTCTTCTTTTAACTCTTGAATCGCTACAGGATAGGCTGAATTTTTATCCACTGTTATGACACGGAGTTTACAAACATGAGGAGCAGCCAGGGCTTTTTTGAAAAAGAGCTTGGCTGCTTGTTTATCTCTTGATTCACTTAGATCCCTTCTGAATCGACTGCACGATATAAATACACCCATCAACCTTTTACTTTGATATACGTTTCATCGACTCTCCAAGAGTCATTTGTTGGGCTTAAGATGACGACGTACTCTTTTATCTAATTGAGGTCCAAATTGATGAACCCAACGCATAATCGTTGTATGAGCCCTGGATAAGCCACGTCCTCCATCATTTCCACCAAATCACGAAAACTTAAGTTGTACCGTAGGTAACAACTTACCGTTAACATAATAATAGCAGGTCTTTTTTGAATAAAGGAATGTCCAGGTTTGTCTGTTTGCTTTGATTCTTGGTGCAATTATAGTTAAAGGTAATGAAACCTAAATCCAACTATCCGTCAAAACTAACGGAGGTATGAGTCTAGGAAGAGGATTAGTTACAACTCCTCTTTATTGTGCTTAACGAGTGAAATGCTTTGAGGGAAGAAATTGTCTGAGAATATGTAGCAGGGTTAACCCTGATTTTCACATTACTGAAATAGTATGTGTTTTTTACCCATTCGTAAAAGTACACTTTTAAATCCAGTACAGCCCTTCTTTTAAAGTTGGGCTTACTGGATTTATGTCAATGTTTTTCATCCTCAACTCTTATACTCCTCTAGGAGATATTCTGTATTATCTTGGTTATTATAACGAGTGTACAGGAAGTTTAGTGTTAATCCCAAATATTAGGTCGCTCAACTTCCATGGTTCTTAAATAATCTAAGAGTTGCCCTGTATGCACTGCTTCATGATATGCGATACGCATTAACATATCTCCTAATGAACGAACATACCCTACATCAGAGCGATCAATTTTAATTGCAGCTAGATCTTCATTAGAAAAGGAACGAACGGAACGTAAAAATTGTTTGTGATAACTGTCTGCAAAATCTAATTCATCTTCAATTGATATATACGGTCTTTTTTCAAATGGAGAATGAAAATCCTTCACACTTCCTCTATTTTCAATAGCTAGGTAATAATAATACTCAGATTCTAATACGTGACGAACCATTTCTAAACATGTCATTGCCTTCTCATCTGGTTTCCAATTTAATTTGTCAACAGAAATTGTTTGCCATACAGTAATACTTCGTCTTCTAGTTTCTTTTAGGTTTAATACTAAGAAATCAATAGTGTTCAATTATATTTTCTCCCTTCTATTCAACCTTATAAATTAAGTTTACTAGAGTCTCTGAATAAAATGCAAAGGTTCACTCTTTTATTTGGATGTATTCACGAAATAAATCATTCTATAAGAAGGGGCGATGCAACAAATTGTTTCATTTCGTTGCATGTACAATAAATATTTTTGGTGTGAATGTAGAATACATTCCAACCAATTTTGTAAATAAGGTCTTATGACATAAAATGAGTTAATCATACCCATAAATAATTCTTCTATTTTTAGTATATTTACCCTATTTATGGAAAAATTCTGTTTATTTATTGCATTTCCTTTCTATTGGTAATATTATGAAATTATCTTAAGGGTATGGAGGTGTTAAGCATGAAAGTTAAAGTTCAAAAAACTAGCAAAAAGGCTGCAGTTTTATACAGTTTTCCAGGTTAATAATTATTCATTCTATTATTACATACATGGGGGTGTTAAGAATGAAAGTTAAAGTTCAAAAAACTAGCAAAAAATCTGCAGTTTTATATAGCTTCCCAGGTTAATAATAGCTAAATGTTTAAATTTCAAGATTTTAAGAATAGGGAACTATCGTCAGATAGTTCCCTATTTAAGTAAATTGTAAAATGGAGGGTTTTTAAATGGTAAAACCTAAATTTAAAGAAACTATTCCTGTGTTTTTTGTAAATAGTGAAATACATATAGGGGAAGAAGATGGAGTGGCAGGAATCATTGAAGATCCTAATGGTAGTATTGAGTATTTAATTTCGTTAATCAATGGAGAAAATACCATTGATGATATTACTGAGAAAGTAATTCTAAAATATCCAAATATCACCTCTCAGGAAGTACATCAAGCCATTAAATCATTAGATGATGAAAAATATTTAGAAGACAGCTCTATTATTCCTAAAGTGTTGGGTGAATATGAGAAAGAACGATATAAGGCAAATTTAAACTTTTTTTCACTTTTTACATCTTTAGAAGATAGTAAGTTTGAGATCCAAGAAAAAATTATGAATACTAATATTGCTTTGTTAGGTATTGGAGGTTTAGGTAGCCAGATACTATACCATCTAGCAGCATTAGGATTTCATAACATAGATGCATTAGATTTTGATACTTTAGAGTTAAGTAATTTTAATCGACAGTTGTTATATTCTGAAGAAAACCTTAATGAATTAAAGACGGATCTTGCTAAGAAGAGAATTTCTAAGTTTAATCCTAATGTAAACTTAAATATAACAAACAAACGGATAGAATGTGCAGAGGATGTTATGAACCATATTAAAAATAGTGAATATGTCATTTGTGTAGCTGATAAACCAACATTATATATTCAAGACTGGGTAAATGAAGCTGTAGTTAAGTTAAGAAAACCATTAGTTTCTGGTGGAGTATTAAATACTAGAGGGCGTTTTTATTCTATTATACCTGGGGAAACAGGTTGTGTAGAATGCCATAAACAGACTGTAATAGACAGTGATGCTGCTATTGACGATCAACTTAATAGTATGAATCATGTAAACTTCCAAAGAAACAATGCAGCAATTAGTCCTAATGTAGCTATGTTAGCTGGAGCTATCGTTAATGAATTTTTAGGACTTGTTACTGGTATTAGTGAGCCAAAGTCATTAGGTAAGATGATGGAATTAAACTTTTCGACATATCAAACATATTCTATTTCAGAGTGGGAAAGACAAGAAAAATGCTCAGTCTGTTATTCCATACCTGTAACATTAACTCAGTAAATATATTATAAAAAGGGGTAAGTATGAAATCTTATCAAGTATTAAGAAACAAAGACTTTTTATTTTTATTTCTTAGTGCTACATCTAGTAAATTGGGCACTTCAATTTTTCAAGTTGCATTACCTTTATTAGTTTATGAACTAACAAAGTCACCAAGTTTAATGGCTTTTACTTTTGTGTTAGAAATAATTCCTCAAGTTTTATTTAGTTTGATAGGAGGAGCATTTGCAGATAGAATCAGTAAAAAGAACATCTTACTGATAGGAGATATTATCTCGGCTATTTTAGTTATTGTTATTCCTATCTCGGCACTTATGAATCATTTAGAGGTTTGGGTTATTTATGTTGTAGCATTTTTATTATCTTCTGTTAGTGCATTTTATCATCCTAGCTTCGAATCTATAGTTCCAGAAACCTTGCAAGGAGCAAACTTAATTCAAGGGAATTCTTTATTTAAATTATCTGAAACTCTAACTACTTTTATAGGGCCTTCTATAGCTGGTATTTTAATAGCTGTAATTGGAACACATAACCTATTATATTTTAATTTTGTCACCTATTTCTTTTCAGCGATGTTTATTGGTTTTATAGCTAATAAATATCAGAATAAGAATAACGTCAATACATCAATTATTGTTTCTATTAAAGAAGGTATTGATTACGTAGTTAAGACTAAAAAAATATTAATAGGTACTATTTTTATATTTTTAGTTAATTTAGGATATGGAGCAATGGAATCTTTATTTATGTTTTACCTAAAAGGTCCGTTGAGTCTACCTTCTCAATATATAGGATTAGTGTTTTCTTTACAGACACTAGGATCATTTTTGGCAATTTATTTCGCCAATAAGTTAAACAAATTACCCAGAGGGAATGTAATCATATTAGCTGGAATCTTAATAGGATTAGGGCAAACAGCATTAACAATGTCTCAAGGGCTGTTAATAATATTAATAGCGTGTAGAATAATAATTGTAGGTTCAGTTACTTTATTAGCAATTAATTGGTTTACTTTACGACAAGAAGTAGTTCCATCTGCTTTACTTGGTCGTGTTATTAGCTCAACGCGCATGTTAGCCTTTTTGGCTTTACCTTTCGGTGGAATGCTTTCAGGTATATTTGTTGAATATGTAAATGTAGAAGTAATCTTTATTTTAGCTGGCCTTCTTACAATCATAGTATCTCTAATAGGAATTAAAACGACATTATTCCAAAAAAGTCAACAAGTTAATAATGAAGTAACTAGTGGTACTGATTGAATATATTAAAATTTCTTTACTGTACACATTATCACATACTCAGGCTTGTAAAAACTGTTGAAGTTTGAAGAGAACAAAGGAAAGCCGTATTGTATATGCGGCTTTCCTTTGTTCTGGTTTAAAAACTTTAAGACACATACAAGTAATTTCTAAATTTTTGACTTATTGATACTACTAATCCAAAAAAGAGTGTGCGATCAGTATGAAAGCCAATTTGTTAAAAGGGAAGCATTATCAGCTTGATATTATTTTACAAATGGTAAGATCTTACATACGTACAACCTCGGCTTTTAGTACTAAATGTTAATTACCTAGCTAAATTAGACCGTTGTAGTCGACAGCTAAGAATAAGGATTGTCACTTAAAATCGAAATAATAAGCTTTCTGTAAATGTCGTGGGAATATTTTCCTTTTGGTCAACTATCTTTTCTTTTACATATCTGTGCTCGGGTATATCAGTTTAGCCACATCGCTATAAGTGATAACGTCGTCAATCATAAGCTGGAAATTTCCATGATTGATAATATCTTCACTAATTTTTCTTAATAATGTTATCGTGGCTCTAAAAGGTGCAGACCCACTACTAACTCTTTCAATTCCGGTTTCTGATATCTGTTTCAAAGAAGGCATATCTGCCCCAGCTAACAAGTTAATTGGACTAGAAATTTCCTGTCTAAGCTTTTTAATGGAATCAATATTTTTTACACCAGGAATGAAAATACAGTCTGCTCCAGCTTTTTGATAAGCTATTGCTCGATTGATGGCTGACTGAAGTCGAAGCGCAGGGTTACCGATATTTAGCCAATACAGATCAATACGTGCATTGATAAATAAAGGCATTTTCAACAATCGAGACAGTTCTTTGATAGCAGTTATTTTTTCGACTTGTAGTGAAACATCAAAAATTGGATCCTCCGGATTTCCCGTACCATCTTCTATGTTAATTCCAACCACTCCAGTTAAAATAATCTGTCTAATGTTTTCTATCACTTCTTCAATAGACGCTCCATAGCCAGCTTCAATATCAGCGCTTACAGGAATATTCACGGAATTAACAATCATTTTCAGAGCTTCAATCAATTTTTCAAAGGGGATTTTTTCACCATCAGAATAGCCTAACGAAATTGCCATACCTGCACTGGTTGTACCAATCGCTTTAAATCCACTTTCTTGAAAAATTCTGGCACTACTGGCATCCCAAGCATTTGGCAGTACAAATGTAGATGACTGACGATGAAGCTGCTGAAATGTATTGAATTTTACAGATCGATTCAGATCACTCATAAAATATCGCTCCTTTCCAAGTAACTTTCACTACTTTTCATTCTTCTTTAAGTATATTGTAAGCTTTAATCATATCAAGGGTTCTGGTGCAAAAACTTCAATACAATTGAAATTAATCTATAAATCTTGGACACACTGATACTATTACTCTAAAAAAGGTGGGTGTTCATTATGTCTAAGGAAAATTTATTTAAATGGAAACATTATCAACCAGAAATTATGGTTCTGGTGAAAAATTAATGCGATGGAAACATAGAATGGTAAATATCCTGTAAACTTTGGGATTAAGCAGCTACTCCGAACAACTTATTAATGAATTCAACCTCGTTTTGGGCAGAATTTTCCCGTTGATGAGGTGGATCTTTTTAACCATATGCATAGCTTCGATATCACTCAAAATATAGGTAGCTGTTCAAAACGATTTCAATCCCTACATAGAACTGACCCGTTTATTTATAGAACGATGATCTTGTTCCACAATGTTGCTCAGATACCGTATTTGTCATACTCGTATGCCCTTCTGGCATACTTTTTTCGTGCGCCCGGCATGGTGCAATCTATAGGGTGTGAGTCCCGAATCATGAAGGCAGTAGTAATGGTTAGCTTAATGCAAGGGTGTCCACGGTGACGTGGAATCTGAAGGAAGCAAGCGGCAAACCCCCGGTGTGAGGAACACGAACTTCATATAAGGCTAGGTATCATTGGATGAGTTTGCGGAACTAAACAAAGTCCTTACTGCCGAAGGTGGTACAGAGTAAATGAAGTAGAAGATGGAGGGAAAGATTGCGCTCTTACCTGGGGAGGTCTGATGACATCCAAGTACACTTGGTAATCTGTCCAGTGATGGACAGCTGAATTATTAGAAGTCAGCAGAGGTCATAGTACTTGTCTACTCGAGAAGATAAGGAAGGACCGAACAGATTAAGGAGGACGGATACTAGGCGTTCGTTATTCTGCGAAGAAGCAACCAATTCCTTATGGAACTTATTTGAAGGAAGGAGTGGTGAATACACAGGGAATTTCAAAAGGGCAGAGCAGATAAAGGCACAAATAGACCAACTCGTCCACGTAGGAAAGGATATCTCATGTTGTCCCATTCGGTTACGAGGTGCGGTCTAAGGTTTTGAACCGGTATTCCATCTACACCATGGCACCCTAATTTCTTTCTACACGCTTCAATGCCTTTTAAACTGCCCTTTTACAGGGGAGCTATCAACCGCAGTCCGTCCGANGGCGGAGTTCGGCTATTGGGTATTCCAACCGTTCTAGACCGTTTCATTCAACAAGCCATTGCCCAAATAGTGCCCAAGTAATTTGACTCAATTTTCAAAGAATAGCTATGGATTTCGTCCTAACAAACAAGGACACCAGGTGGTTTGAAAAGCAAAGTACTAACATGGGTAGTGGGATATGGACTTGGAGAAATTCTTGGATAAAGTGAATCATGATTAATGAGATCAACAAATATACATACGTAACACCACTTTTGATTTACCCGTACGTACGTCAAATCGCTTACAATTGCGTGCAACTCTTTTCCCTGATTAAACCCAAGGTCCAATTCGTTAACCTGAATCGGTAATATGCTTGTTGGGTTAGCTGTCTGAGTATATTTACACCAGAACCCAAAAAAGTACCCAAGAACTATCAAAGATTCTGCTTCTCCGTTCAATCTACTACAGTAAAACGGACGGAAATCTCATCGATATGAGAAGAAAATGGTCTTTGATATATTGGGTGTTGTTTATCATTATACCGTCTGTCGCAAGAAAGCAGTATAGTTTTAAAAACGACTTGTTTCATGCCTATTTACCATGCCTTCATTAGCATAGAGAGTAGCTTATCTCTACTCTAATCATTCGTAAGTTTTAGCTTGATGGGCATGTGGTAGGATCCCATGTAGAAAAATAGTAAAAATGAATAAACCCGGCTAATTTTCTCATCAAATTTTAATCTTGATCTTACCGAATTCTCATTTATTACGGTTATTGTTATAAACATAAGGGAACATAATTATAAAAGTAAGATAAACCTTAAATAAAATCAGGAGGTTATTATATTGTTTGAAAACATTGAAGTAACGCAAATGTTTGAAGGTCAAGTTCATGAGCGTCAGCAGTTTACGGTGAACATTCAAGGTAGTGACTATACTGGGATATTCCATGATGGAGAAATTCATTGGTTTAATCCACACCCGAAAAATAAACTTGAAGAACAACATATTAGTTCTGTTGAATCAAAAGTTCATGACTTATTGATGAATCACCACATAAAAGATTGACGAAAAAAGCATCTCTTTTCTTATAAGAGATGCTTTTTTTGTCCTTATGTAAACAGTCTCATAGCTTATAACTTAGGTAAAACTCTCCTTGAGCCTAGGAACAACCATGAACAAAGAACAAATGGCATTGTTAATGCAGGGAGCCCATATGGTAAAAGCCATGTGCTAATGGCTGCTGTTATAGGTACTGTTAAACAAGCAGCTATTATACCTGATAATGGTGCAAAACGGTTATGCTTACTATTAAAAACTGCAGATACAGCTACAATGGTTAAAATGGAATTATATCCATAAAGTCCTAACATAATTAAATTATGCTCCCCACCCAAAAAGTATGATGTGAGTAAAGCAATAGCATTCCCCATTATCGCATAAAAACCAAGTCTTCTCCCTGCCCAAAATACAGCAATAAAAATTAATATTCCCGATATAGTATCACTAAGGAAAAATATTTGCCCAATTCCGTTAAATATTCCATCTAGCAAATTAATCTCTCCTGCTATGTTAAGTTCCCAGTGTGTTAAATCTTGAGGTACTAATGTAGTACTTAACTTAATACCTTTTAATTTGTAAGAAGCAAGCAGTATAAACCATGTAAGGATAATAAAGGGGAATGTAAGAATTGGAATTTCTATCTTTTTCATAAAGTGCATTATGGCTGCTGTAAGAATTGCAGCTACAGCTGATCCAGCTAAAGCAAGAAACCACATATAAGTTCCGTTTAAGAACAATGCCAGTGCAATACCTGTTAATACGGAATTATATCCTAATAAACCTTGATTAATACTTTTTTCATCTGCGCCCCCAATTTTCCCCACTAGGTTACCTATGATTGACGATAATAAAGCAATCATTCCTAAATAATAAGAGGAAATTGTTATTGCTATTAAGATAATAAATCCAGTTATAGCATTTTCAATTAAGACAACTTGAGAGATTCCCTTGAAGGTTGCCGATATGAAAGAAAACAATGTTCCCTCCCTTAATGAATTTCGTTTGTTATTTTGCATAATAAACTCCTTTTTAAGTATTTATGATTTTAATTTCTCCTAGTATTCTCGTCATGAAATATCATAATTTATATCATAATTTATATATATATTTTTATATATATATAAATTATGATATATTAATGCACTAAGGGAATCAATTTTAATTTCATCTTAAAATTCATCAAAAAAACGACAAAAAGTGCTTTATAATTACAAATATTGTGTTTATAGTTCGCGAATATTCGTATTTTTCAAAATGATGAATTTGTAAAATTTCTTTTCAGAATCCTAGTTAATTATTAAGTTATAAATGATGAGTGATACTAAAAAATGATTTATTTCTCTTTTAAAAAAATAGAACTTATCCATTTTGGAATCCTCTTTATTTAGTGTTTTTTTTATTTATTTGACAGTACAAAGTATAAGGAGGTTTTACGATGCAATTATTACCACGTGAGATAGACAAGCTAATGATAGTTGTGGCAGCTGATCTTGCTAAAAGACGAAAAGAAAGAGGTTTGGAATTAAATTATCCAGAAGCAGTAGCAATTATAACGTATGAAGTGTTGGAAGGAGCACGGGATGGAAAAAGTGT
Organism: Peribacillus muralis; assembly: GCF_001439925.1. Classification (GTDB taxonomy): domain Bacteria; phylum Bacillota; class Bacilli; order Bacillales; family DSM-1321; genus Peribacillus; species Peribacillus muralis. The sequence goes on along the minus strand of NZ_LMBV01000015.1, from coordinate 88,617 downwards.
TGCAGAATTGATGGAATATGGTGCGACCATTTTGTCGAGAGAAGATGTCATGGAAGGGATTCCGGAAATGCTCGATGATATTCAAGTGGAAGCTACTTTTCCTGATGGAACAAAACTTGTGACTGTACATAGTCCAATTAAATAAGAAGCAAAAGGAGGTTATTAAATGGAGCCGGGACAATTATTTTTAAAAGAGGAAGACATCATTTGTAATGTCGGAAGAACAGCATCTAAATTGACTGTAACGAATACAGGGGACCGCCCAGTTCAGGTAGGATCGCATTTTCATTTTTATGAAGTGAATGAAGCCCTTCAATTCACTAGAGAACAAGCATTTGGAAAACGACTTAACATTCCATCTGGGGCAGCTGTTCGTTTCGAGCCTGGTGATGAAAAAGAAATTGAACTAGTGCCTTACGCCGGAGAACGCCGTGTGTATGGATTTAACAATAAAGTGGACGGAACAGCGGAAAAGAGGGATAACAAATGAGTTTCAAGATGTCAAGGAAGCAATATGCTCAAATGTATGGTCCAACTACAGGAGATTCTATTCGTTTAGCGGATACGGACTTAATCGTTCAAGTTGAGAAGGACTACACGGCGTATGGTGATGAAGTTGTTTTCGGTGGCGGCAAGGTTATTCGTGATGGAATGGGACAACATCCGCTAGCAACACGAGCCGATGGAGCAGCAGATGTTGTCATTACTAATGCTGTAATCCTAGATTACACCGGTATTTATAAAGCAGATATTGGAATCCGTGATGGGAAAATTTCTGGAATCGGAAAAGCTGGAAATCCTTTAGTTATGGATAAAGTGGATATCATCATTGCTGCAAGTACAGAAATTATTGCTGGTGAAGGAAAGATTGTGACAGCTGGTGGAATTGACTCGCATGTTCACTTTATTAATCCAGCACAGGTTAGAACAGCATTAGCTTCAGGCCTCACCACCCTAATTGGAGGAGGAACAGGTCCTGCTGCAGGATCAAAAGCCACAACGGTTACACCAGGTGAATGGCATATACACCGAATGCTTGAAGCAGCGGAAGGAATGCCAATTAACGTTGGATTCACAGGAAAAGGACAAGCTGCTTCCGAAGATCCACTTGTGGAGCAAGTACGCGCAGGTGCAATTGGATTGAAAGTTCATGAAGACTGGGGAGCAACAGCTTCAGCTATCGACTATGCATTACGAGTAGCTGAAAAATATGATGTACAGGTCGCGCTTCATGCGGATACCTTAAATGAAGGCGGATTTATGGAAAATACGATGGGGGCTCTTAAAGATCGTGTTATTCATATGTACCATACGGAAGGTGCAGGCGGCGGTCATGCTCCGGATTTAATTAAATCAGCCGGATTTATGAATGTTCTGCCATCATCTACTAATCCGACCCTACCATATACAATAAATACGGTAGACGAGCATTTAGATATGCTAATGGTATGTCATCATTTGAACCCATCAGTCCCTGAAGACATAGCTTTTGCTGATTCACGTATTAGACGTGAAACCATTGCTGCTGAAGATGTTCTTCAAGATATGGGTGTATTTAGTATGGTCAGTTCAGATGCCCAAGCGATGGGACGGATTGGCGAAGTGATTATACGTACATGGCAAACAGCCGATAAAATGAAGAAACAAAGAGGAACGATGGAAGGAGATAGCAAGCTTTCTGATAATAATCGTGTGAAACGTTATGTGGCAAAGTATACGATCAATCCTGCGATCACTCACGGTATTTCTGAATATGTCGGGTCGATCGAAGTAGGGAAAATTGCCGATCTTGTTATTTGGAATCCAGCATTTTTTGGCGTAAAGCCTGAGATGATTATTAAAAATGGTTTTGTTGTAGAAAGCTTAATGGGAGATGCGAACGCATCTATTCCAACACCGCAGCCTGTTATTTCTCGTCCGATGTACGGACAGCTTGGAAAAGCTCTGTTTAGTACTTCCATTACATTTATTTCACAAGCCGCTTTTGACGATAAGGTGCATGAAAAGCTTGGATTACAAAAAATGATTCTCCCAGTTCACGGCATTCGGAAATTAACGAAGAAGGATATGAAGTTGAATTCCGAAACTCCCGAAATAACGGTTGACCCACAAACCTATGAAGTAAAAGTAAACGGAGAATTAATTACATGTGAGCCTGTTGACAAGGTACCGATGGGACAACGATATTTCCTATTCTGAGGTGAAGGTATTGATAGTTGAACAAATCGTAACAAATATTGAAAAAATGGGAAAAGAAGAAATCGAAAAACGTCATATTGAAAAAGTCTATCTCGAAAGCACTCATTTAGTGAAACGCATTCAACGAGTGACGACAGATCATGGTAAGGAAATTGGTATACGTTTAAAAGATCCGCGCGACCTTGTTGCTGGTGATGTTCTACATATGGATGATAAAAGTCTAATCATAATAGATGTTTTATCGGATGATTTATTAGTAATCCAACCACGCAGTTTAAAAGAAATGGGAACAATAGCCCATCAATTAGGGAATCGTCATCTACCGGCCCAATTTGAAGAAAACGATATGCTTGTTCAGTATGATTACCTTGTAGAGGAATTACTTCAAGGCCTGCAGATTCCTTATAAACATGAAGATAGAAAGGTAAAACAGGCATTTCGCCATATCGGACATAGCCATGAATAATAATAATATTCTGTCTTTATTTCAACTATGTGATTCCAATTTTCCTATAGGGTCTTTTAGTCATTCATATGGGCTTGAAAGCTATATTCAAGAAGGTAAAGTCCATGATCAAGCAACATTCTTACAATGGCTTCAGGCGTATGTACACGAGCAGCTCATCTATTCAGACGGGCTTGCTTCTCGCCTTGTCTATGAAGCACTAGAAAAAGAAGATTTGCAAAAAGTGTGGAAATTAGATCGTATGCTGATGGTTCAAAATTTGCCGCGTGAAACGAGAGAAGGAACCCAAAGAATAGGTGAGCGGATGTTAAACCTTGTTGAATCTCTATATGTTATACCTATGCTTTCAAAATATCGGGAGCGTATTAATAAAAAGCAATCATTTGGTCATTCAGCAATTGTTTTTACGATTGTAGGTCATCATCTGGGAGTTCCCAATTCAACAACAACTCTGTATTATTTGTATTCTACCGTCGCAAGTCTTGTACAAAATGCGGTGCGTGCGATCCCTTTAGGGCAAACGGCTGGTCAGAAAACGATTCAAGAATTTCAGGGTGCTTTAACCAAAGCAACACAAAAAATTCAGAGTTTAGATGAAGAAGACTTTGGGATTGTTTCTCCAGGTCTAGAGCTATCTCAGATGAAACATGAACGTGTGAATATTCGTATTTTTATGTCTTAATAAAAGGAAGTGTTAGTAATGGAACCAATTAAGATTGGTGTAGGAGGCCCTGTTGGGGCAGGAAAAACAATGTTAGTTGAAAAGTTAACCCGTCATTTGCAAGATGAAATTAGTATGGCGGCTATAACGAATGATATTTATACAAAGGAAGATGCTAAATTCTTAATACAAAATGGGGTACTTCCTGCAGATCGCATCATAGGTGTAGAAACAGGTGGGTGCCCTCATACGGCAATACGTGAAGATGCTTCTATGAATTTTGCAGCCATTAATGAATTAAAAGCAAAGCACCCAGATGTTGAGCTTATTTTTGTGGAAAGTGGTGGGGATAACTTGGCTGCTACATTCAGCCCTGAACTTGTTGACTTTTCGATCTATATTATTGACGTTGCTCAAGGGGAAAAAATCCCACGTAAAGGCGGGCAAGGAATGATCAAATCTGATTTATTTATCATTAATAAAATAGATTTGGCTCCTTACGTTGGGGCAAGCCTAGATGTCATGAAATCAGACACGAAGGTTTTCCGTGGGGACAAACCATTTGTTTTTACAAATTTAAAAAATAACACAGGTCTTGATCAAGTCATTGACTGGATTAAGAAAAATGCACTATTAAAGGGACTAGAGTAAGATGGAGGACTGGACAGGAGTTTTGCGTTTGGGTGCCGAGGAAAGGAATGGAAAGACCGTTGCAAAGAATGTGTATTTCCAAGGAGCGTATAAAGTCATGCGTCCCATTTATCATGATGAATCTGGACAAGTCTGTTATTATATTTTAAATCCGGGCGGAGGCTATCTAGATGGCGATCGCTATCAAATGAAGATTTCATTAGAGAAACAAGCGAAGCTAACGTTAACAACCCAATCGGCAACTAAAATATATAAGACACCTAATTCACATGCTTATCAGGAAGCAGAGTTTAACCTGAAGGAAGGCAGTTATCTAGAATATATTCCCGATCCGCTTATCGGTTATCAAGATGCACGATATAAACAAAAAAATATGATACATATGGAAAAAGGATGTACACTCCTTTACTCAGATATCATTACCCCTGGATGGTCTCCTGGTGGAGAAAAGTTTAGTTATGATAAACTTCAATTAATAAATGAAATCTATATGGAAAATGAACTGGTCGTATATGATCATATAAAATTAAGTCCTGCTACGCAAAACATAAATGGCCTGGGTTTAATGGAAGGCTATTCTCATTTGGGCTCCATGATTGTAGTGGACGAAAAAACAGATCATGACCTTCTTGATCGTTTATATGAGGCTGTTCCTAACCAGACAAAGGAATATAAAATAGGCTTATCACTATTGCCCATACCAGGTTTTACTGTAAGGGTACTAGCAAATGGGACACAAACCATTGAAAGAATATTTTCTGAATTTCATAACATAATTAGCCAAGAATGGTTTAACAAAACCCCGAGTTTTTTAAGAAAATATTAATGTCCCAAAACCCAGCAATGAATACGGTTGCTGGGTTTAAATTAGAGAAGATAGGTGGAGAAGGAATCTTTATGGAATTTACATTATTCTCAGTTTTAGCACTAGGTTTTATTTTGGGGATCAGGCATGCGATTGAACCAGATCATGTAATTGCTGTATCAACAATCGCAAGTCAAAGCAAAAAGTTATGGAACGCTTCTTTAGCAGGAGTATTTTGGGGAATTGGTCACACTATAACATTATTCATCTTCGGTATTATTCTTATTCTTATGAAGGGAGAAATACCGGATAAGTGGGCAATGTCTTTAGAATTTTTAGTAGGAATCATGCTTGTTTATCTCGGAGTTAAAACGATTCTTTCTTTCAAAAATATCCATATACATAATCATCAACATGATGGAGATAATCATAAACATGTTCATTCCCATCAAAATAGTGGTGAACATAACCATAAACACCAGCATCAAAAGGCAAAGTATTTAGAATCATTGTTAATTGGCCTAGTTCATGGTTTGGCAGGTAGTGGTGCTATGGTTCTATTAACCATGAGTACAGTCAAGAATGTGGAAGAAGCGGCCATTTATATCCTTATATTTGGCGCAGGAACAGTTATTGGTATGCTTTTCTTTACAACGATTATTGGAATTCCATTTGTATTGAGCAAGAAGCGTAAAACAATGAGTAGATCACTAGGAATTACAACAGGTGTCATCAGTATTGTTTTTGGTGTGTACTATATGTATAATTTAGGTGTCAATGAGGGTTTATTTAACCTGTGGATCTAAGATTTGATACAAATGGAACCGTTAACGGTGGCAACTAAGACAATTTAGGGTTGCCACAATTTAAAGGGCGAGGTGAATACTATAAATACTCTTGGATATGCAATTCTCGGTGCCCTTGGTCGAAAACCTTGTTCTGGATACGAATTAGCGCAGTATCTAGAGGTAGTACGGCCAGTAAAACATAGTCAAATATATCCTATGTTAACCAAAATGGAGCAGAAAGACCTTCTGGTACATGTGCGTGTAGACCAAACGGGAAAACCCGATAAAAAAATATTTTCAATTACAGAAAAAGGAAAAGAAACCCTACAAAAGTGGCTTGCTAAATCTCCTTCTGACCCCATTAATAGAGATGAATTTCTTATTAAGATTTATTCAATTTGGATGATGGGAGAAGAAAATTCAATGGAATTAGTCCAGGATCGAATTTCAAATTTAGAAGAAACATTGACTTATCTATCAAAAAAGATAGCAGAATTAGAACAAAATAAAGAACTAGGTACGATGTCAAAAAACTTTGGTCGATACATCTTATTTAACCGGAAATTTAGACTAGCCAAAGAGGAAAAGACATGGTGTCAATGGGTTTTAAATCTAATAAAGAATAAGAACTTAAACATTCCTATATTATGCGTTAGTGCGAGGATGTTCGGTAATTTAGTTGAAGAAGTAGTATTGGTCATCTGACTATTAATTGAAAAACCTTGTTTGGTTTATATTAATGAATAGAAAATCAAATTACAGACGTCTAATCCTTTGTAATTTTACAATACAGTCTATTTACCATCAGGTAAAGAACTTTTAACATAACTTCTGATTTTTTCCCATTATTAATTTTTTTTGAATTAATGGGGCTTTAGTTGAATAAAGAAATTTTATAATGCCGATTTCTAATTTGAAATCGGCTTTTTGATTTTGCTAAAAAACGGTATCATAACTTATGAGTTTAAAGTACTGAATTATTATAGAAAGAGTTTTAAATTAGATTATTATAAAAAGGCTTAATTGATAATATCATGAATACAATCAAACGTTTTACTTGATTTGTTCATCTTTTAGTAATTAATATAAAGTTGCCTGTTGTAAATCAATTATATAAAATAAAGGTGCTTAGTTGAACGGCTTAGAAGGTCTAACTTGTAAACTACAACCTGAATCGTTTAAATGGAGAGGTGATATTCATCAGCTATTTGATTAATCGTTCTGCCGTTTTTAAATTCTCTTTTAATAGAAGCGTTGCTGTCATCGATCAGCTTTCTTGTTCCTGAACGTGTACCCCATCTCTGATGAGAGGTTTTAGGTTTAGGAATGTATATTGTTTCTCTTGAACATACTCTTGAATTCCTGATATCAATTTTTTAAGTGAAATAGCCGTTGCTTTTAAATATGCCATACCTGTCAGCACCTTATTTTTATAGCCAAATAAGGTGGAAAACCAATATATCGGAAAAGCCTACTTAGGCGATCTTTTAGAAATTCTACCCCATGCAAAGTGTCGCCTTCCTGATATCAGGCTTTGGATTGAGCGCTGCGGAATCCAGCATTCTAATCTTGATCGCCATTTTCATCACCTCCCCAACTATTTGATGATAATTCCTATTATAAATAAATATAGTCTTAGTATTTCTAACAATGGCACTGGTGAAAAAAATATTCTTTCGTATTCAAATAACTTCCGTTAGCTCAATAATCCGTATTTAATTAATTGGCCCAATTCATGAAGAGCAACTTCTTATTTAAGAAATGCACCCTTTTCTTGAATAAACAAAAAGCTGATATTAACTGGTATTGTTCAATTAAAAACCCTCGACTTTTCTTCTTCTCCTCTTTTGGAATGTAAAGTTTGGGGTTCCCTGTCAGGTATCTCTATCTTACAACGTGAAGTTACTGTGGTCTTTTTGTATTTCTTTGAGGAAAGACCTTTCGACATTTATTATCTAATACACCAGGCACCTGAATATATGAATGCATAGTAAAAAGACAGCTGATGTGATCAGCTGTCTCAAAAGATTCTTTTGTTGAAACTATTTTTTATATACAACTTCTCCACCTAATACTGTAGTAAGTACTTGAATGTCTTTCAATTGTTCTTCTTGGCATTTCATGGGATCTTTATCAATTACTATAAAGTCAGCTAATTTCCCTATCTCCAACGAGCCTTTGATTTTTTCTTCAAAACTTCCTTCCGCCGCCCAGATTGTAAATGCTTTAAGGGCTTCCTCTCTTGTCATACTCTCTTCTGGATACCAGCCTCCATCTGGGTTCCCTTCACGGTCCATACGTGTGACAGCCGCATATAATCCATGAAAAGGATTGACCAACTCAACCGGAGCATCTGAACCTCCAATAATATGTGATCCAGCATCAATAACCTTTCGCCACGCATAGGAATATTTTATTCTTTCGGGTCCAACTCGATCCTCAGCCATATTTTTATCGGAAGTCGCATGGACAGGCTGCATGGAAGGTATAACGGTTCTGGTGCAAAATTAATGCAATAGAAACATAGAATGGTAATATCCTGTTAACTTTGAGATTAAGCAGCTACTCCGAACAACTTATGAATGAATTCAACCTCATTTTGGGCATACTTTGCCCGTTGATGAGGTTGATCTTTTTTAACCATATGCATCGCTTCTATTCCCGAAAGAATAGATTTAGCTGTACGAAAAGATTTCAATCCTAACATCGAACGAACTCTCTTTTTAATAAAACGATGATCTTGTTCCACAATGTTATTAAGATATTTCACCTGCCTTATTTGGATGCCTACAGGCATCTTTTTCTCTTTCTTCAACTCTTCAATCGCAATAGGATAGGCTGGGTTCTTGTCTACTGTGATAACACGGGGCTTTGAAACATGAAAAGACCGCAAAGCTTTCTTGAAAAAGCGCTTTGCAGCCTTATGATCTCTTGTTTTGCTTAAATAAAAATCAATCGTATTTCCTTCTGAATCAACGGCACGATATAGGTACATCCATTGACCTTTGATTTTCACATACGTCTCATCGACTCGCCAAGAATCATTGGTTGGCTTAAGATGACGCCGTACTCGCTCATCTAATTCAGGTCCGTATTGATGAACCCAACGCATAATGGTTGTGTGAGCCATGGATAAACCGCGTTCCTCCATCATTTCCACCAAATCACGAAAACTAAGGCTGTACCGTAGGTACCATCTAACCGTTAACAAAATAATATTAGGCTGATAATGCTTCCATTTGAACAAACTTTCCTTCTCCATACCAACTACACCCCTTTTTAGAGTAATAGTACCAGTTTGTCCAAGATTTAGAGATTAATTTTAATTGTCTTGAAGTTTTTGCACCAGAACCTAATAAAGCATTGAACTCCTCCAAAATTTTATTCTTCACATGTTAAGATTTATTATTTATCAAAAACCATTCATCCATTCTTTTCTTTTGTCTCAAATGGTGACGAAAATGCATATCATTTAATTGAACCCATTCTGTGCTGTTAAATATCTATAACGAGGATGAGGACTTTTATAAGCAGACAAAATAGATAAAAGATGTGGTTCAAAGTTTTTAAGGTAGCGAATACTTCCTTAACTCAGCTATGTTGCTGTCTAGAGACTTCAACTGGTGTATTAATAAGTCCGGAGGGGTCTCAATCAAAAAGCACCATCCTTTCTATCATATTACAGAAAAGATAGCCCTTTTTCGTTTGGGGGTAATAATTTGCCTTAGCTTGGTGGGCATGTGGTGGTACCCAATGAGTATGGATTTCTGAGAAAGATTCTGTGTTGCAATTAGAATTCATTTTCACGAAAGAATGGATAGTAGTGGTATACTGAGATGAATAGTAAAGGGGGGTTAGGAGAAATGAGAGTGGCATATTTAGGTCCACACGGAAGTTTCTCGGAAGAAGCTTCATTGCAACACTTCACCGCAGATAATATAGAGTGGTATATATGTGATACTATTCTAGATGTTCTTGAAGCTGTTGGTGCACAAAAGGCTGATAAAGGTTTTGTACCAATTGAAAACTCCATTGAAGGTACTATCAATATCACCGCAGATGGTTTGCTGACACATAATTTGTTTATAGAAGCCGAAGTAATCTTTCCTGTTTCTTTGCACCTCCTAGTAGCTAAAGGAACTCTATTGCATGACATACGTGAGGTATGGTCTATTTATCCAGCCCTTGCTCAATGTAAGGAATACATTAGAAAATCACAAGTGAAAAGCAGGTATTTTGATAGCACTTCATCAGCAGCTCAGGCTTTAAAGAAACAAGAAAGAAGAGATGTTGCAGCCATTGCGTCCAAATTGGCGGCAAAAGTATTTAATTTACATATTGCAAAAAGTGTTATTCAGGATAATAGTGAAAATCATACTAGATTTGTGGTGGTTAGCAAACACAATGAAGACATCAAACAAAATAAAAATAAAATTATGTTGTTAATTATCCCTTGTGAAGATCATTCGGGTATATTATCTACAATTTTGAATGTATTTACTGCTCTTTCTATCAATCTAACTTGGATTGAGTCTCGTCCTACTAAGAAAAAATTGGGAACATACCACTTTTTTATTGAAGCGGAAATTGGTTTACATGAAATTCAAACAAATAAAGCTATTACTATCCTTGAGACTTTCGGACATTATGTTCATGTGTTAGGAAGTTATAATACAACTCAGTTATAATTAGTACTAGGCTAAACCCTTTTTTGTAAACAACTGCAAGAATTGAGTAAATTTGTAAAAAAACATTGCAATTTAATTGGATTATGTTACGATATAAGTAATTTATTGAAAGCGTATTCAAAAACTATTTAAATATTGAATGCGCATTCAATACTTGCTAATACTTTGAATGCGCATTCAATAAAGGAGGATGGGAAATGAATCAACAGTATAATTCGACAAGAGATAGAGTGCAAGAAGAAAAGACAACGAATTTTGATATTGTTAGATATATTAAACAAACCTCCCACGATATTTGGAACAAGAAAAATATTGGGAAAATATATGAATATTGTGCGCCCAACATAGTGGGTGTTATTAACTCTCATTGTCCATATCACTGTAATGAACAGGTTGTTGTTGATTCAATTCATCACTTGGCTGCTTTTCCAGATACACGCATACAAATTGATGACGTAGTCTGGAGCGGAAATGATCAGGATGGCTATAAAACATCCGTACGTTGGACAATAATCGCTCATCACACGGGATCGAGCAAATACGGTTTGGCGACAGGTAGAAAGATTTGCATCACTGGAATAACGAACAGTGTCGTAAAATTAGACTCTAGCAATAACAATCTTGCGGCTGATGAATGGCAAAACGGCCAGACAACTGAAGCCTATATTCAGTATGATGAATTGAGCGTAATTCGTCAGCTGGATTTATCTCCATTTGAAATCATTAAAACTATGGAAAAGTACGAGCTGCTAGCAAAGCCTATAGAACCAGAGGTGGGAAATATTGAACGAAGGGTAGACCGACAGGTTCGCTCAATAGTAGTTCAAGATGAAGATTGCTTTCATGTAGAAAATTTTGTTCGAAAAAGCATTGAAGATATTTGGAATCATCGACTAATCGGTAACATCGAAAACTATTACAGTATGGATTTTCGCTACCATGGCCCGGGTGACAGGGAGCTTGAGCAAAGCCATGAATATCAGTTAGACATTTTGACTAGGCTTTCTATTTTCCCTAATACAAAAATTCACATTGATGACTTTTTCTGCATGGGAAGTGAGGAGGAAGGATTTCGAACTTCTATGCGCTGGACACTGCTGGGAAACCACGGAGGTTTTGGAGAGTATGGACCACCTACGGGTAAGAAGGTTCGCCTAGCAGGAATTACAAATTATATTATTAGAGAAGGGAAGTTTGTTGAAGAATGGACTCATTACAGTGAGTTTGGACTGATGCAGCAGCTAAGGACGTCTGAAAAAGAAAAGGATTCCCACATTTATGAAACGGAGGTTCATTCCTTACAAGATGAATTAACTACCGTAAATGGAATGACTCCTCATTTATTATATAAGGAGGTGAGGGGGTAATCTAGGATGTCACGCAAAAGAAAGGTAAAGCGTATTTATCCGAAATATAACGGTTGAAAATAACACAGATATTACGAATTATGGAGGTAGATTAATATGGCAGAGGAAAAAAGTGCAGTCGTAACGGCTGAGAGAAAGACGGCAACAGCGACAAATACACTAGAGAATGCAATTCAAAAAAAGACTCAGACAATGGAAGGTTTCTCAGAGTGGACAAATATTGTGGATTATATTAAAGGTAGTACGCATTCAATATGGGACATGAATAATATTGGATACATTTATCGTGACTATACACCTACAACTCAGGTCCATACTTCAGATGGTAGAACGTTTGGCCGAGATATTGTCATTACAAATTCGCTGACAAAAATGGCAGCGTTTCCAGATATTCGCGATTATGTAGAAGATGTAATTTGGACTGGAAATGATCAAGATGGTTACCATACTTCCATGCGGTGGACATGGATTGCTACTAACACTGGCAGAAGCATTTACGGTCCTGCTACAGGGAAGAGAGTTGTTGTAAGTGGTATTGCTAACTGTGTTGTGAAAGATGCAAAAATAATTGAAGAATGGGTTGCTTATAATGAATTAAGTCTCATTCGTCAGTTGGGTCTTGATGTAAATGAAGTTTTAGCACAGCAACTTTCTCAAGACCCACCTGCTATTGAAAGTGATGGGCGTGGCCAAGTAGAACGTTTAATTGGTCAGGCGCCACCAAAAGTTCTTCCACCAAAAGCAACTGCTGGGTTTGTTGTTGAGGATTTTATTCGTCGTTCTACCCATGAAATTTGGAACTGGCGGATGTTTGGAAAAGTGAATGAGTATTATGCAGAAAATTATCTATGCCATACAGCTTCTGATAGAGAATTGTATGGAATTGGTGATCTAAAACAGGATATTATTGCTCGAATTGCAGCTTTCCCAGATGCCTCAATGCATATAGATGACTTATATTGGATGGGTAATGAAGAAGAGGGCTTTAAGGCCGCTGTTCGATGGTCATTTATCGGAACCAACACCGGGCCAAGCCGTTATGGAGCTCCGACGGGAAAACGTGTACGCATTATGGGTATCTCAAACTATATTATTAAAAATGGAAAGTTTGTTGAAGAGTACACAGAATATGGGGAGTTCAACTTAATGAAACAGCTTTGTAGACCTTAAACTTCTAAAGAAGGATAAGCCCAATAAAGACCTGTAGAAGTTCAATCAAACAGATTTAAAGTAATGATCTATAGTCTTTTTGAACAACTGGTAATTTTGTGTTATATTGAATGCGGATTCAATTAATTAATGCATTTAGTATAAATATTGGGCTTATGAGAGGTTTAAATATGAAGAGTAGAGTAAGTGCTTATGATGTAGCAAGAAAAGCAGGAGTATCACAATCGACAGTTTCAAGAGTGTTAAACAACTTTCCTCATATTAAGGAAGGAACTAAGAAAAAAGTCCTGGCTGCAATAGAAGAATTAGGTTTTACACGAGATGAAATAGCGAGGAGTCTTGCTGAGAAAAAAACTAGGACCATCGGTCTAATCATAGGAGATATTACCAATCCATTTTTCGCTGAATCAGCAGGGGTCATTATGGGAAAAGCTGCAGAGCTGGAATACGATGTAATTATCTGCAACACAAATCATCAGGATGATAATTTAGAAAAATCGATTAAAATGCTCATTGGAAAACGTGTTGATGGAATAATTATTGCAGCTGTAAACCGATACAGTAAAAAAATTAAGGAACTCTATGAAGCCCAATTTCCTGTTGTTTTATATAATAGCAGCATTGAGGGTAATCATGCGAATTTTATCGTCTTAGATAATGAAAAAGGGGCGTATATAGCGGTTAAACATTTAGTTGAGTTGGGACATCGAAATATTGCATATATATCGGGCCCTTCAAAGTTCTTAACACTGCACCAACGAGATATAGGTTACAAAAAAGCATTAGGGGAATATGGGATACCTTATAATCAAAGATTAATCTATGACAGAGAATTTTCTTATAGAGAAATATACCAATTTGCTTATAAGCTCCTTTGTAGTAAAGATAAGCCTACCAGCTTTTTTGTAACCTCCGATCAAATGGCGCTAGCAATCCTCGATGCTGCTGCTAACCATAATTTAGAGGTTCCAAAAGATGTATCTGTAATAGGGTTTGATGATATCAACATCTCATCCAACCAATACATTGGTCTTACTACCATCTCGCAAAAGAAAGAAACAATGGCTTCACTTGCCTTAGAAAAACTACTTCTATTGATAGAAGGAAAAGGATCGATATCAATGCCTATTCAAGTAGTATTAGAGCCTAAACTAATTATTCGTAAAACTACGGGACGTGCTAATTAAAAGTCATAAAGATTTCAATCAGCTGCTAATGCATATTGAAAGCGATAGATTGACAAATATATTTAAGGAGAGAAGTTGTTGCCGGGTTTATCGTAGTCGCAAAGTTTTTTCAACAGAGTGGAGAAGAAGAGAGATGAAAAAGTTTGCTTATTTATCTGTCGTAATCGGTGCCGCCTTATGGGGAATTATTGGATTGTTTGTGAAAGAACTCTACGGTCAGGGTCTTACACCGATTCAAGTAGTAGCAATTCGGGTCATTACGGCAGCTGTTATTCTATTAATATATATTCTCATTAAGAATCCATCTCTTTTGATTATTAAACCATTAGATGGAAAATACTTTATTGGGACAGGAATATTCAGCATTGTTTTCTTTAATTGGTGTTTTTTTTCCGCCATTAAAGAAACATCTCTTTCCGTTGCTACTATTCTACTTTATACTGGGCCAGCATTTGTGACGGTTTTTTCTAGAATTTTCTTTAAAGAATTGCTGACGAAACGAAAAGTGATCGCATTATTGATGACATTTTTGGGTTGCGCATTTGTTATAGGTTTAGTGCCTAACCATAGTAACTCAATTTCTTTTCCCGGTTTACTTTTAGGCGTGGGCTCAGGGTTTGGTTATGCATTATACAGCATTTTTGGTAAATTTGCGCTTAACAAGTATTCTTTTTTGACAACTATCACGTATACCTTCCTATTTGCAAGTGTAGCAATCATTCCGGCGAGCCATTTATGGGATGCAGTGCATTTATTATACAACACTAAAGTATGGCTGTATGGCATTGGTTTAGGGGTATTTCCGACTGTATTGGCTTTTGGACTATATACTCATGGGTTATCCCATATTGAATCAAGTCGCGCATCAATTATGGCAACAATCGAACCAGTTGTCGCAGCACTTGTTGGCCTTCTACTGTTTGGAGAAGTACTTACAATTTGGCAGTTGGGAGGCATCCTTTTTGTACTTGCTTCTATTATTCTTGTACAAAAACAACCAAAGCCAGTATAGGTCAAATTATATATTTAGAATCTATTTAAAAGTTTGAAAGGAAAAGTTGATAAATAGAATACAGCTCAATTTTTTACCTAGTAATCTCTAAGCTATGGAATCCCTAAATAGAGAAACTTGTCGGATTGAGCTGCTTAGTTATTCAATATTAAACTTTTTGAAAGCGTATTCAATAATTCGTATTCAATAATTCTGGGAATTACCAACAAACATAGAGTTGCATTTAATCGTCGTTACATTTAGTTTGTTTTTTATTTTATACTGCACTCCTAGGACATGCATATAAAGGAATGCTAAAAAAATAAGAAGGGGAGAGAAATACAATGAATCAAGCAATGACGGCAAATGAAGAAATGCTAAAGCGTATCATTAGGCATAAGGAGTTAAAACAAACTGAAGGTGTGCCTTTGATGTTTATCGACAGTAGCCTAGATCGTCATTACCGAATCAATTATTCGCTAATCGGAGCTACAGCGAGCGAAAATGATGACTACAAGCCTTTTCTAACACAACCTCACAAATTTCATGTAGGGATGGTGAAGGCGCCACAATTATGCGGTCCCGCTTATCATACGCATGACTATATTGAGTCTTTTATGCCACTAACAGGCAAATGGCGGTTTTACTTTGGGAACAGTCCTGACGAAATCGAAGGGGAAACGATTATTGAACCTTGGGATTTTATCACATTACCTGCGGGGTTGTGGCGCGGGTTCGAAAATATCACAGAAAAGGAAGCTTGGATCTTCGCAGTGGTAGAGGATCATCCCGTGTTTGAAGCCAAGGATCCTTATTGGCCGGAAGCTGTTGTAGAAGAAGCCGAGAAGCTGGGGATGAAGTCCGACGAAAACGGAAAAATGATCAAACCCGATAACTTCAAACAAATGGAACGGGAATTGTACGAGAAAGTTATTCGGATGATGACGGAAAAAAAATCAGGAATTAAGGAGGAAAAATAAGATGGCTGCAATGTTACCGGAAACTACCTACCCGAAACGGACTGCCGAAGAGATAGAAAAGAATTGGATCGTACGACATAAGGAATTATCAAATCAGGAAAATTCTCAAAACTCACAATCGTATTTACTCATCGGCGACACAAGTGGAAACCATCCTGAATATGAGGGCATAATTAAGGATTCGCATAATTTCCAAATTGTCAAAGTTCATGCATTTCCGGGTACAGGCATGAAACCACAAGTACATGATTACGTCGCTGCCCTTTTCCCAATGTCCGGAAAATGGAGAATTTACTGGGGAACCGATCAGGAGACGATTGAGGGTGAAATGGTAATTGAAGAATGGGATTTGATCTCGATTCCATCAGATCTTTGGTACGGTTATGAGAATGTAGGAACCGAAGAGGGTTGGATGTTTGTCATTCAAGAGCCACATGGAATTGGAGAGAATCAAACATGATAGTAATCAATTAGTTGGATTCCTGTAATAAGAAACTCTGGAGGCATCATTCTCAACTTTTTAAAGATTTGGTTCAAGTTATAGTGGTTATAATACGAAATTAGATCCCATTGGAATCGCTGCTTCCATAATTGAGATAGCGCCGGACAGGTTTGCCCTTGCCCGGCCCTATTCCTAGGAGGGATGGTCGCCCTAGAAATCATACGTCTAACCGGTGGGGAACGAATAATTCGATTGGCACTGCTTGACACCAGCCCTTATCCCCCTACTGAAGCAAAAAAAGAGAAATTTTGGAAATATCTTGCCGAATGCGCTGGCGGCCGGTTCCGTGAAATTATCCAAAAATTCTCTACCTAACCTTAATAATCCAAGCCTGCAGCAATATTTAAGTATCACCTCAATGATCCTCGGGATGGTGGAAGATGTGGGGAAGAGTGCTCATAACCGTCAGTTGAAAGCATTAACAAACAGGTCAGGAGCATTGTTAAAATTACCGTAAAACTCTTGTCAGACACGTGTCTCTTGACAGGAGGGAAGATGCGATGTTTGTATCTTGGCGATATACGAAGAAACGGCAAAAGCCATTCGGGACGCTCACGATGGAACAACCGGATTCAATAACTGATTATTAACGTAACTGGAAAAAAATTAAAATAATTCGAAGAGAGTGGGAAAAGCCTTGCTAGGAATTGTTGCTGATGACATTACTGGTTCAAGTGATATTGGGGTTTTAATTGCAAAATGGAATTATACAGTGAAAATATTTTCCTATGATACTATCGATGATCTGTATGACGTGGATAGTGATGTCATCATTATTGACACCAATAGTAGGTTCGACAAGAAAAATGATGCTTATGAGAAAGCCCGTAAGGCAACTAGAAAGCTAAAAGAACTAGGTTGTACGCAATTTTATAACAAAACCTGTTCTGTGTTTCGAGGAAACATAGGTGTTGAATTCGATGCCATGCAAGACGAATTAGGTATTAATTCTTCAATTGTAGTACTAGGGTATCCCGAAACTGGTCGGACCACCATGAATTCGATCCATTATGTGTATGGCGAACCTTTATCTAAATCGATGTTTCGAAATGATCCGATTCATCCTATGCAACAGGATAATCTGATTGATATTTTACAAGAACAGACAGTAAAAAGGGTAGGTGCCATTTCAAATACACTAATTCGTAAAGGTACTGATATATTAAAGCGAGAAATTGAATCTATGAAAAACGACTATAATTATGTGATTTTGGACGTCGAGTCTGATGAAAGTTTAGAAACGATTGCTGACGCAATTAAGAATTTCCCTATAATTTGTGGGAGTGCAGTCATGGGAAAATATCTGCCTAAATATTGGCCCAGAAAGGAGAAAATAGATCACCTAAAAGGACTTGACTTAGAAGAAGATGTTGGAACATTTATACCATGCGGGAGCTTAATGCCTCAGATGAAAAAACAAATCGATTATATTGTTGAAAAAGGAGATGCTGTTAATTTAACGCTTAATTCTGAAATCCTTTTCACTTCAAAACAATACAAAGCTGAAATTGAAAGAGTGAGTCAACAATGTATCCAACTCCTTAAAAAAGGTACCAACGTGATTTTACGAACTCCTTATTCATCTGAAAGAATAAAAGCGACTCGTGAGAACGGCTATAAATATATGAGGCTAAATGAAGTAGAAAGCTCGGAAAGAGTGTCGGAAGCTCTTGCAGAAATATCATACAATGTAGTCAATGAATTAAATTTAAAAAAAATAATCACCTGTGGAGGAAATACGTCAAACGCTATTTGTAAAAAGCTTGGTATTCATGGAGTCTGTATCGTAGATGAAATTGACCAAGGTGTCTCCTCATGTATTTCCTTGAATGAGAAACCGATTTTTCTTATCTTAAAGTCTGGAAGTTTTGGAAAAGAAGATTTTTTACAACAATCGTTACAATATTTAGAACAATGTCAAAGAGGAGTATAAATACATGGATATCAAGCAGAAACTGATTGAAACGGGGAATTATTTGTTAGCACATCAATTAGCTTGGGGTACCTCCGGGAATCTGAGTGCTCGAGTTGACGATAGTCACATGATTATGTCAGCCTCTGGTACGTTTATGGGAGGTTTTAAAGAAACCGATATTGTGAAATGTAATATTCATACAGGGGGATGGGAAGGAGAACGAAAACCTTCGAAAGAAATTCCTATGCATAAGGGAATTTATCAACAACGTCAAGATGCACAAGTAATCCTACACTCTTCTCCCTTTTATGTTACATTATGCGCATGTAGTGAAATTGAAATCTATTCTGAGTTGTTTATTGAAACAATGTACTATCTCGAAAACATCAATTATGTGGACTACCTTCATCCAGGAAGTGAAGATTTGGGAGAGGTGGTAAAGAAGAAAGCGTTAGATGCAAACATTATTATGATGAGGAATCATGGTGTCATTTTATTCGATAAGAATTTTAGTGATGCCATAATGAGACTTGAAACCTTAGAAATGGCTTGTCGACTGATTGTAGAAGCAAAAATGGGTGGCATTAAGCTAAATAAAATATCAGATAGAATGGTTGAAGACTTTCGTGAAAGAGGAATTTATAAACCTCTCTCAATCGATAGAAAATAGTTAGTACTTACACAAGTCCTTGTGTAAGTAGCTAGGTTTGAAAGCAGTGCTAAATATATTCTATTTATGAGGTGATACATTGAGTAAAAAGCAATTTCGACCAGATGTTGTGTTATTATTTATTGTTACCTTACTATTTTTTATAAGCATTTCAGCCTTTGATCCATTTATTTCTACTTATGCAACGGAACTGGGAATAGCTCCTACAGTAGTAGGGGGGATTGTAGGAGCTGCAGGTTTAGCTTCTTTGTTTACGCGACTACCAGTTGGAATACTATCCGATTTATTCTTTAAACGCAAAGTGTTTATACAAATTGGACTCTTAATTACAATTGTCCCTTGGACAATTGCCTTTATTGAGCCTAACGCTACCACTCTATATATTGGGAAAATTTCAGATGGTTTAACAGGCTCTACCTGGGTGATTTATACTGTGATGTTTGCCTCCTATTTTAGAGAAAGCGAAACTGCGAGAGCTATAGCTATCATTGCTGTTGCATCACCAGTAGGTTCTTTAATCGGAACTACTATAGGAGGGCTAGTAACAACCAATTACGGCTATGCATCTAGTTTTCTCGTTGCAGTTATTGCTGCGGCAATTGCATTTATTTTGACCCTCTTTTTAAAAGAAGAAAAAGTTTCTGAAGTTAAAATTAAATTTGATAAAAATATTTTAGTTGAACAATTTAGTGATAAAAGTCTCTGGGTCCTTTCGGTACTTTCAATTATTACACATATGGTTTTGTATGGAACGAGAGATACTTTTACTCCTCTAGTTGCAATAGATTTAGGAGCGAATCCTTTTATTATTAGTTGGCTAGCCAATACACACCTTATTTTATATGGTATCGCAGCCGCCCTATGTGGAATGTTTTTTTATAAGAGGCTTGGCTTAGTGGGAACCGGAGCATTAGGTTTCTTCTTACAAGGAGTCATTGCTATTTTGATACCTTATGCGCCAAATCTTACTTCACTGTTTATTTTACAAGGTATTGCAGGTATTGCATTTGGATTAAATCTCACGGTCTTGCTGTCGTTAATTATCGCGAATACTCCAGCACAAAAGCAAACTACTAGAATGGGCTTATTCCAAAGTGTGTATTCATTTGGTATATTCTTCGGCCCATTGATTATGGGAATAATGATAGAGTCTTTTTCGAGAGAATTTAGCTTTTTAATAATAGGCATTTTTTCATGCTTTGCGGCCGTATTAACAAAAGTTTTGATTAAACCAAAAATGAGCGAAAATCTGGTCGAAACGAACGAACTTAGTACTTAAAGAAGGGGCTAAAATAGAATGACGATATCAGAGGATAATGAATAACAAAACTAAAACAGTGATTAATCAAGATAAACTCTAGTAAGGATTTAATTGGTTACGATCAAATTCAGGGAATGTTAATAAGCTTATTCGCTTCATTCCCAAGTTCATTATTTTTAATTGATTGAATTACATGCACCAAGATTTTCCGAAAATGAATAGGATGTTGCGGTCCGATGGAGACTTCAAGGTCTTCATGAAGGCATCGGCTATTTTGGTGATCCTAGTGGAAAACCAGTTGAGAAACTCGGCATTAGCCATTTACTAGTCCGAAAAGAAAAATTATAGAAGAGTGGAACGTTTTTGACGGTATTGCCGTATTAAAGCAAAATTATTTAAACACATAAGATGAATTTTTTAATCTGGAAGAGAAACAGCCATAAATTGTTATTTAAACAGTCAGGATTCGAAATGATAGATATCTATTAGTAAGTCATGGTTGTTGTAGATGTAGCACCAGCAATAAAATTAAATTAAGAAAATTCAAATAAATTTTGGTTTATACTTTGTATAAAATGATTATAGAGCATGTAGAGGAAAAGTCCTTCAATTAATGTCGTTGAAATTGAGAGTTAGGAGAGAGGTAATCAAAATGAACATAGTAAAACAAAGAATCACAAATGGGGAAAAAGTAGTAGGGGTATTTGTCGGGATTTATTCCCCTTCAATTGTTGAAATGATAGGATATTCGGGTTTTGATTTTGTGGTGATCGATGACGAGCACGGAGCTTTTAGTCATTCGGAAATAGAGAACATGATAAGAGCTGCTGAATCCGTTAATTTAGTCCCGATTGTACGTGTATCATACGACCCTTCAAGCATTCAGAAAGCGCTTGATCGAGGGGCCAAAGGAATTCAAGTTCCAATGATTAATACGAAAGAAGATGCAGAAAATTTGATTAAAAGAGCAAAGTTTCCTCCTTTAGGTGTAAGAGGTGCTGCTTTTTCGCACCGTGCAGCCAAATATGGAAAGGTAGCTGGAAAACCTTTTCTGGATGCATCCGATCAAGAAACGTTAATCATTATTCATATTGAAACCCCTGAAGCGGTGAAAAACTTTGAGGAAATTATGAGCGTTCCCGGTATAGATGTGGCTTTTATTGGTCCTACTGATTTATCGGTCACCATGGGATATAAAGAGGGGCCTGAACATCCGGATGTTCAGGAGGTTATCGGTAAATTATATGAGAAAGGTCGTCAAATGGGGGTTTCGATCGGAACTGTTGGTGGGAACGTAGATGGTGTATGCAAGGGACTGCAAAGAGGAGCATCCTATGTTTTAACTGTCAGTACATCTGTGATCTCCACGGCCTTTACCAACGTCGTTACAGCCTCTAAAGAATATTTGTGAAATCCTTTTGTATAAGCTTATTTAAAAAAGGATGTTTTGTGACCTTGTACAATAAAAAGGCCCACAATAATATTTAAAAATTCGATACATTTGCAAAAATACGCGAAGTAATTGGTTAAGGTAGAGGAAACTCTCTTCCCAATAACAAATTAAAATTCCGAAGACGGTATATACCAATAATCGCCTGGGATAAATAAGGGGATTTCCTGCAATCTGACAAGATGCTAACGAACCGATGATACATTGTAAGATTGGTTCAGAGAGAAATTGGCTAATTTAATAGCCTAATGACAGGGTTGCACCTCTAGTGTTCGTCAGATAGTTTTCATATATAATGGGGGGAAGAACACTTATCCCTTAGTTTTACTTTCATATTCCATGATCACTTTGTAGAAGGAGCTCAATTTTAGTTGGGGTACCGCCAACATTTTAACGTTATCTTAACCAGTCAAAATGGATGACTATACAGTATTTGTAAAGTCATCCATTTTTTTCTTTAAATACTAGGTAACTGAATCAATTTCCTAACATTTAATTTAGCTGTTACAAGTCGATAACCATACCACCCTTATGTTTCTTACTAATGGTTTGATTATGGAAATTATTTCTTTTTACTCTAGTTTCCAGCGGTAATAGTTACTTTTGGGGATTCCAAGAACTCCAACATTTCTCGGAGGATAATTAACTTTTAAAGACTCAATATTCTACGATTTCCTTTTTTCTTATTTTCTTGAGATCCCGTTTAACTTTTCCAATAATTCATTTTGCACTTCAAGTTGTTTAACCCTTAATTTTAATGACTCTACCTCTGACAATTCCCCAATAGAGAAGGAATATTGTTTTCCGACTGGTTGTTCAATGATGAGTTTCACCATTCCTATTTCATTGGATCCAGGTCTTTATTTGTTTAACATTCTAAATACCTAAAGTCACTAAGATCTCGTTATTTGAAATCCCTTCTACTTCTGCTGGGTAATGAAATCTTGTTCCCATAAAAAAATACCTCTCATGTGATATAGAAAATCTATACGACATAAGAGGTACTTTTTCTTGTCCCATACTAAGGGTTTAGGGAAGTTCTTATATATATTAACTAATATATAAGTATTGATAGTGATGAGAGAAAGATTCTTATTCAAAGGGTTGTCTCTTCATAAAAAATCTTTTATTGAAACTTCAAAATACTGACAAAAGGTTATTTATACTTTAATATGCTTAATTATTTGAGCAGGATTTCCACCGACCACTACATTATCAGGAACATCTTTTGTAACTACTGCTCCAGAAGCGATAACGACATTATGACCTACTTTTACTCCAGGATTAATAACGGCTCTTCCACCAATCCACACATTATTACCAATTTCTACTGGCTTCCCATATTCAGCTCCGGAAATTCTTTCCATTGTATTTAAAGGGTGAGTAGCTGTATAGATATGAACTCCTGGTGCGATGAAACAATTATCACCTATTTTTATTTCGCATACATCTAAAAATACGCAATCAAAATTAGCATAAAAACAATTACCTACGTGTATATTATAGCCATAATCACAACGAAAAGTTGGTTCAATGAATATTTCATCTCCTGATGAACCAAAAAGCTCTTTTAAAATTTTTGTGCGTTTATTATCTTCTGTTTCAAATGTTTGATTGTATAGTCTAGTTAATCTTCGAGCGTTTTCCCGTTCTTTTACTAGTTGTGGATCACCAGCTTGGTACAAATCACTTTTTAACATTTTTTGTTTTTCTGTACTCATGGGTGCACTCCTTATTGTGTTTAATCATATCTTACTTTTGGTTGTCAAACTTCATACACTTTTAATATATCATTTGAAAATCATCTATAAACTATTTGGAATCGCTGCCTAAAAAGATATTCAGTTAGGAATCTATATGCTTTTTTTAAACAAATCCAATCTTTGCACCAGAACCTCATAAAGAACCTCATGCATCTATTATTTTTTTCTCTGAAAGGAAGCCTGCTATGGAAAAAGAAGAAGCTCCTAGGGCGGTTGAGTAGTCACCTAAAATGGAAAAACGGATTTCCGTACTAGATTTATGGTAAAGCGAAAGGCGTTCTTCCAACGTACGTTCAATGGGATTGGTGATCCAATTTTTAAATTGTACCATCCGATTTCCAATAATGATGACTTCTGGGTTAAAGGTGTTAATAATATTTACGATTCCAATTCCGATGATTTCGCCCTGTGTATTCAGTAATTGTAATACTTTCGGATCTCCTTTTTTTGCTTCTTCTAGAAGAAGATCTAAATATTCTTCACTGTTTTCATCCATTATTTCTTCTTGTTGGATTGATCTTATAAGGGCGCTTTCAGAAGCGTATAATTCCCAGCATCCCCGGTTTCCACAAGGACATTTTCTTCCATTTGCATCAATAGTCATGTGTCCCATTTCTCCGGATATTCCAGAGACCCCTTTATAGAGCTGATGGTTCATAATAATCCCGGTTCCAATTCCAACCCCAATGCTGATATATACTTGGTTGGTGACGTTTTTTCCAGCGCCATATAGTTGTTCTCCGTGTGCCCCGGCATTTGCTTCATTTTCAATTTTCGTTGGGATATGAAATTGTTCCTCGATGATTTTTTTAAAATCTATGTTTTCCCATTTTAAATTTGGAGCAAATAGGATGTGATCATCTGGATCCACATGCCCTGGGACTCCAATTCCGATACCAATAATTCCATAGGGGCTTTTTGGCGCTTTCTCCATTAAGGATTCAATGATCGAAAAGATCTGTTGAGTGACGTAAGATAGGTCGGTATTAAGTAATTTATTTGTAATTTTTTCAGTAATATTACCGCTTAGATCGGTAAGGACCCCTAAGATATAGTTGACACCTAAATCGATTCCTATGGAGTAGCCAGCATGACTATTTAGATAAAGCATGACTGGTTTTCTACCTCCACTGGATTGTCCTTCTCCAATTTCATAGACAAAATGATCCTCTATTAGTTCTGCTACCATTGTAGAAACCGTGGCCTTATTTAGACCTGTTTCCTTGGAAATTTGTGCGCGCGAAATCGGAGCTTTATGTTGAATGGTATGGAAGACAATTGATTTATTAATTTGTTTGACCAGGTTTTGGTCACCTGTGCGCAATGAACTCATCGTTTTTTCTCCTCTGCAACCTTGCTTAGATTCTATGTGGTATCCATTTACTGTTTTGCAGTTAGTTTAATGATTAAATTATGTTTATATTTTTGTGAAATCTTTATTATAATTTTACCGTAATATATGATGGTTTTCTATCTTTTTGAAAATAAAATCAGATTGACAGCGTTTGTGTATTGTATTAAACTTAGTTTAAGCGATAAACAAACTTTGTAATCAATTAAATTCGTTTTTACATTGAGAGGAGTTTTATTCATGAGTTACTTTTCAAACATAGACAAAATTAAATATGAAGGACCTACTTCTACTAATCCGTTAGCTTTTAAATTTTATAATCCAGAAGAAAAAGTGGGAAATCAAACGATGGAGGAAATCTTACGTTTCGGTGTGGCTTATTGGCATACATTTACGGCAGATTTATCAGACCCGTTTGGTACAGGAACGGCGGTTCGTTCGTGGGATAAGTTTACGGGAATGGACCTAGCAAAGGCTCGAGTGGAAGCAGCTTTTGAATTTTTTGAAAAACTGAATATCCCATATTTTTGCTTTCATGATGTCGATATTGCGCCAGAAGGTAGTAGCTTAAGAGAAAGCAATAAAAACTTAGATGAGATTGTATCCATGATCAAGGACTATATGAAAGACAGCAAGACGAAATTGCTTTGGAATACAATGAACAATTTTACTCATCCACGTTTTGTGCATGGTGCTGCTTCTTCTAATAATGCAGATGTATTTGCTTATTCTGCTGCAAAGGTAAAAAAAGGATTAGAAGTTGGAAAAGAGCTTGGTGCAGAAAATTATGTTTTCTGGGGCGGACGTGAAGGATACGAAACGCTATTAAATACAGATATGAAATTAGAATTAGATAATTTGGGCCGTTTATTCCATATGGCAGTTGATTATGCGAAGGAAATTGGATTTGATGCTCAATTTTTAATTGAACCAAAACCAAAAGAACCAACCTCCCATCAATATGATTTCGATGTAGCCAGTGGATATGCCTTCCTACAACATTATGGTTTACACAATGATTTCAAATTTAATATCGAAGCTAACCATGCTACATTAGCGGGACATACATTCGAGCACGAACTACGCTATGCACGTATTCATGGAATGCTCGGTTCTGTTGATGCTAACCAAGGACATCCATTGCTAGGTTGGGATACAGATGAGTTTCCAACGGACTTATATGCGACTACTTTAGCTATGTATGAAATTTTGAAAAATGGTGGTCTTGGCCGTGGCGGGTTAAACTTTGATGCAAAAGTGCGCCGTGGTTCTTTTGAACAGGATGATTTATTCCATGCTCATATTGCTGGAATGGACAGCTTTGCCGTTGGTTTAAAAGTGGCACAAAAATTAATCGATGACGAAGTACTTGATGATGTCGTAGAAGATCGGTATCAGAGTTATACAGCAGGTATCGGTTTAGAAATTGTTAATGGAAATACAAATCTTCGTCAATTAGAAGAATATGCATTAGGCCTAACTGAAATTAAGAATGAATCTGGTAAATTAGAGCGAATAAAATCAACGATTAATCAATACTTATTAAGAGCTTATGCCGGTGAATAAAGGGTATGTTCTTGTAGGAGATGTTTGGATATGAAATATGTAATTGGTGTTGATTTAGGAACAAGTGCTGTCAAACTACTACTAGTGAATCAACAGGGTGATGTCATTCAAGAACTTTCAAAAGACTATCCATTAATCCAAGAAAAATCAGGATTTAGCGAACAAAATCCAAATGATTGGGTAGGTCAGACCATTGCCGGATTGTCTGATCTTCTCAAACACTTTGAAGGTGATCCGGGAGACATTGAAGGTCTTAGTTTTTCCGGTCAAATGCATGGTTTAGTATTGCTGGATGAAAATAACGAAGTAGTAAGAAATGCTATTCTGTGGAATGATACAAGAACGACAAGCGAATGTAATGAAATTTATGAAAAAATCGGAAAAGAAAGATTACTCAGGATTACAAAAAATTTAGCTCTTGAAGGATTCACCCTACCAAAGATTTTGTGGGTGAAAAACAATGAGCCGAATCTTTTCAATAAAGCGAAGAGGTTTGTTTTACCAAAGGATTACGTACGTTATCGATTAACAGGTCATCTGCATATGGATTATTCAGATGCTGCTGGTACGTTACTATTAGATGCGAACGAGAAGAACTGGAGTAAAGAAATTTGTGATCTGCTCAATGTGGATGTTGCATTGTGTCCTCCTTTAGTAGAATCACACGAAGAAGTTGGCTTTATCACATCTGAAATAGTCAAAAAAACAGGGTTGTCCCCATCGACTCGCGTCTTTGTTGGTGGGGCAGATAATGCCTGTGGCGCCATTGGAGCGGGCATTCTAGAAGAAGGAAAAACATTAGCAAGTATTGGGACTTCTGGTGTTGTGTTAACCTATGAGGAAAATGGAGAGAAAGATTTTCAAGGAAAAGTCCATTACTTTCAACACGCTGCACCAAATGCTTTTTACTCTATGGGCGTCACACTTGCAGCGGGCCATAGCTTAACTTGGTTTAAAGAAACTTTTGCAAAAAATGAAAGCTTTGATGACCTATTGGCTGATGTGGATTCTGTACCAGTCGGATCGGATGGCCTTTTATTTACTCCTTATATTGTAGGGGAACGAACACCACATGTGGATGCAGCCATTCGCGGGAGTTTTATTGGAATAGATAGTTCCCATCAACGTAAACACTTCGCACGTGCTGTACTAGAAGGCATTACTTTTTCTCTAAATGAATCGGTTGAAATCTTTCGTGAAAATGGGAAACGCATTAATAAGATTATTTCAATTGGTGGTGGAGCTAAAAATGGAACTTGGCTTCAAATGCAAGCTGATATCTTTTATGCAAACGTTGTCATATATCAAAGTGAGCAAGGACCAGGAATGGGTGCTGCGATGCTTGCTGCATATGGCTGTGGCTGGTTCTCAACCTTACAGGAATGTGCAGAGGAATTTCTAAAAGTGGATAAAATGTACAAACCGAATGTAAAAAATGTAGAGAAATATCAAACACTATTTGCATTATATAAACAGGTCTATCGTGCTACGGAGAGATTGAGTCAGGGATTATTAGAGTTTAGATAAGATCCGGTACTCTTCGGTTTACTGGAATGTTCCACTTTTTCAAAGGGAGTAAGGTTCATAACCTACTCCCTTATGTTTTGCCCTTGTTTTGAGGTATGAGACTGATTTGCATTTATATGATCAGAAACTTTTCCCTCAAGCTGAAAGGGGAGCTTCTATTACATGAATACAAATGACATAAAAGACGTATGTAAAACACTCCATCTTGCTTATATTGCAGACCATTATGAAGATATTCCTTTTGAAAATAAACAACAGTTTTTATATGATGTTCTGGAACATGAAGTTAAGACGAGACAAACAACCAAAATATCTAGATTAATAAAAAAAGGAAAGTTTAGAGAGTTAAAGTGGTTAAAGACATATGAATGGTCTGATCAAATTCACTTACCCTCTACGACAACAAAGAAAAAAATCTCTGAGTTAAATTTTATTAAAGAGCACAATTTAATGCTTCTTGGAGCGCCTGGTACCGTAAAAACTCATCTAGCAACAGCATTAGGCCTGAAGGCCTGTGAGCAAGGATTGGATGTGCGTTTTTACCGGGTTGCAGATCTAGTTGGAGATTTAGAAGAAGATTTGAAACAAGGAACATTACAGAGATTAAAAAGGCAAATCGAAAAATGTGACTTACTTATTTTAGATGAATTAGGGTATGTTCCATTTCAAAGGAAGGTTAAGAACTACTTTTTCACATTATAGCAGACTGTTATGAACGGAAAAGTGTGATTGTCACTTCAAATCTTGAATTTGGTCAATGGAATCGTATATTTGGGTATAATCGTCTAACATCTGCGTTGGTGGACAAACTTGTTCACCACGCTCACGTAATTGCATTTACAGGGGGAAATTATAGGCTGAAAAATGCCCTTTCTTCGGTTAAATTACACAACGAAAATTAGATTAAAAGAGAGCTTGCAGGTCTGTACATTTTTCGCTGCAATTCTCTGTATTTTCTGCTTGCAAAAAACAGAATAAGAAGGAATTGAGTGAATACAAAGCAATTTATATGATTAAAGATTACTTCCCGTTACTGTTTCAAGCAATGGCAGTTGGCACAGAAGAACTTTTGAAAATTCTGCATCGCCTTTATCAGCTGCTTAAAAAGAATGGTCGTAAATGTCATCGGTGTAAGAGGATGACTGTCTTGAATATTCTTGGAGTTGCATATGAAAAACGGTGAAGGATAGACAAGCTGCCTAGCAAAA
This sequence comes from Peribacillus muralis, assembly GCF_001439925.1. Lineage (GTDB taxonomy): Bacteria > Bacillota > Bacilli > Bacillales > DSM-1321 > Peribacillus > Peribacillus muralis. The sequence goes on along the minus strand of NZ_LMBV01000015.1, from coordinate 59,451 downwards.
AATTCGCATTTTAATAGGCTTTTTTGTCATGTTGACTTTTTTATTACTCGTTTGTTTTAAAACAAGGATCAACTCGTATCTTGTAATTTATGTTGTTAGCTTGAGGGGCATGGGGTGAAGTCCTATTCTAGGGAATTCACTAGGAAAGAGGGTGAAAAGGGATTGATTGGTGTGGATGTAAATAGCGATGGCTATCTTGTCAATATTTCAGAAGATGACGAAGTGGCAAACGGTATTTTTAAGTGATAGCAAGATGGTATATTGGATTCAAAAATGTGATTGGTTCCATTGCTACACAGACCCCGATAATTACTAGATTGCTGCACAAAACCAACTTGTTTGGCGATTTCTTGTAGGACTTTTGGAGATAGAAGGCGTTGTAATTCTTGTGTGAAAAGTGTAAGTTCACTGGAGATGATAGGATTCATAAAAAACACTATCCTTACTCGTAAACTTCTTACGATAAGCATAGAGTTTTTTCGTTTTTTGGGGTACTGCTTTAACTTAGCTTGAGGGGATGTGATGCTACCCCTATAAGAATAGGAAATCCTTATTTACACGAAAATATTTACGCTCCCTTTTAAATCCTTTTTTTAAACTTCGATGTATAGTATTTATTATTTCTAATAATTTATATGTGTGAAACAATTAATTCACATGCTCCCTCTATTTCAAAACTACCTGTTTGTGCTGGTAGTAAAAAATGCCTACCTTTTTTCAATGAGTATTTTTCTCCATCTTGTATAAGTGTTCCTAATCCATCAATCACACTGCAAAGCATGAAAGGTTTATCCATTGTAAAAGTTGCTTTTCCTTTTACATTCCATTTATACACAGTGAAAAAATTTGCTTGTACAAATGTTGTGATAGTTACATTTTCTTTTTCTTCTATTAAAGGTTTACTGACTGCATCTACATGGGGAATCATTGTCGCATCGATTGCCTTTTTTAAATGCAGCTCACGTTTATTGCCGTTTACATCTTTGCGATCATAGTCATATACGCGATAGGTGGTGTCAGAACTTTGTTGAGTTTCTAATATAAGTGTTCCTTCACATAAAGCATGAATTGTTCCACTAGGAACATAGAAAAAATCCCCAGGCTTTATTTTTACTCGACGAAGCAAATCGTTCCACTGTCCATTTTCTATCATTTGAACGAACGCTCCTTTTGTTTTCACAGTATGACCATAAACTATTTCTGCATTCTCCTTGCAGTCAATAACGTACCAGCATTCTGTTTTACCTAGCTCACCGTTTTCATGTTCTTTTGCATATAAGTCGTCTGGATGAACTTGAATAGATAAATCCTGGTTAGCATCTAGAACTTTTGTTAATAGAGGGAAGACTTTTCCCTGTCTATGGTCAAAAAGGTCCTGATGCTCCCTCCATAGATCGGTCAATGTTTTACCGACATATGGACCATTTTCTACAATTGATGGACCGTTGGAATGAGCAAAAATTGCCCAGCATTCTCCTGTTTCTTTGGAAGGAATGTCATATCCAAATACATCTCTTAATGCAGTTCCTCCCCAGATTCGCTCTTGAAAGATGGGTTTCAGAAAAATAGGGTTCATAATGTTTTAGCATCCCTTCTGAATACATTTATTTTTATAATCTTTGTCCTTCTTGATAAGCTTGTCTTGCAAGAAGTAATGAACCTGTAATTCCTGCGTGGACTTCTAAACCAGGAGACACAATGTATTCTTCAATTTTGGTAGATAGTTCAGGTAAATCCACATAGTTATTTAACATCTTTTTAAAGTTTTCATGAATGAATGAAAAAACCTGCTTCTGTTTCATGACCCCGCCACCTAAAATAATTCTCTTTGGGGAAAGGATGAGAACATAATGCATTAAAGCTTGTGCTATGTAGAAAGCTTCCAGTTCCCATACTTCTTGTCGACTTGATAATTCGCTCCCTTTTTCTCCCCATCGTGCTTCAATGGCAGGTCCAGCTGCAAGTCCTTCCAGACAATCGCCATGATATGGGCATGTCCCTTGGTATGAGTCATTGGGGTGACGACGAACAAGAACATGTCCCATTTCAGGGTGTGATAACCCTTGTAGAAGCTGTCCGTTCACAACAGCGCCTGCTCCAATTCCTGTTCCAACTGTGATATATAAACAACTGTCCAATCCCTTTGCTGCTCCTAATGTTGACTCCCCTAACGCTGCCGCATTCACATCTGTGTTAAAGGCGATTGGCACATTAAATTTATCTTTAAGTATTTGTAAAATTGGGTAGTTTTCCCAAGTTGTTTTAGGAGTAGAAGTAATATAACCGTAAGTTTTGCTATTAGGATTAATATCACACGGCCCAAATGAACCAACTCCAATAGCTTCTAATGTGAATTGACGAAAGAAGACTATCACTTTTTTTATCGTTTCCTCAGGTTCAGTCGTAGGAAACTGAACTTTTTCAATGATTTTTCCATGCTCATCTCCAACTGCACAAACAAATTTCGTTCCTCCAGCTTCGATTCCACCGTATAGCATAAATATTCTCCTTTGTAATATAGTTTTTTAATTAATTTTTTATCGTCTAATATTTACTGTTGTAAAAACAAATTTGTCATAACGATGTCTTGAAAATGAATATTCAAATGGTATACCTGTATTTAGATAGGCAACTTGCTCTACTTCAAGAATTGGATCATCAGAAGCACAATTTAAATAGGTTTGATCAAGATTATTTGACTTATCAGCTCTTATTTTACGATGAGAGCCACCAATCGTTAACCCTAATGTATTTGTAATAAAGTTATAAATGGAAGATTGTAAAACCTCCTCGTTAATTCCTCTAATAATATTTGTAGGCATATATGTTTCTTCAATAACAAAAGGTTCATTTTCTATTTTACGAAGACGGGTCAAATGATAGACCGGTGTATTATGATCAACACAAAGGTATGCAGCTACTTTCTCCGATGGGAATAACACATCAAATTGAATAACCTTACTTTCTATTTTTTTATCATTTAAGAGACTAGTTAGTCCCAAATTCTCTTTATCTGTTACATTAACCAGATTGTCTTGAATAGTTGATTTAACGATAAATGTCCCATGTCCACGTTTACGGTACAATAAACCTTCCATAACCAGTATATCGAGGGCTTTTTTCATAGTCATCCGACTGCAACTAAATTCCTTAGTAAGAGATAATTCATCTGGAATAGGCTCATCACTCGAATAAGATTCTTCTTGTATTCTTTTCCTCATTTCATTCGAAATTTGCTCATATTTACTCAACAATTAAGTTGCCTCCATTATTTTTTAATGTAAAACACTCTTCTTTTAATTATCTTCTTAAAAACAATAATTATATTAAATTATAACAATTATAATGAAACATAATTAATCATTAACTTTATAAGTTTAACGATTTAGATTTAGTTTGACACCTTTTACAATTACTATTATAAACTTAACATTTAAAATGTCTATTCATTTTAATTTAAAAGTCTATGTTTTATATAAGTTTAAATGGAGGAAACTTATTGGTTATCTATACACTAATATTTTTTGTTTTAAAAATTGGTAAAGTGCTCTAATTTTCCTGGCGTAATTTTAAAAATAGCAGCTATTAATTTCCGTAAGGTCTACTATTTCATTTCTGATTTTCTTAATTCTTTGTTGTATTTATGGTTCTGGTGCAAAAACTACTCGCTAGAAACATAAAGTAACAATTTCCTTTAAATGGCTAACTTATGAAGCTAATCCAAACAATTTATGGATGAATTCTTTTGGGTTTTGGGCAGACTTCACCCCTTGATGAACCTGCTTCTTTTTAATCATATGCATGGCTTCTATGCCACTCAGTATGTAAGTAGCTGTATGAAATGAATTCAATCCTATCCTCCAATGTGAATTGACAAAACCAACCGGATTTGTTCCAGCAAGTAATCGCGGGATCACATTCATAATGGTGGTTTAGATGAATCTAGTATTATCAAGGTTCTTGGATTATTGTCCATTGGCTCTGGCTTTAACTCGTCTTGATTGATAGTAGTTAATCCCAAGAAGATCTAACGTATTGGAATTAATTAAATCAAGATCCCTCAGGAAAGTGATATTGTATATCTTTTTGTATCTCTTCAAGTGTTTTCATGGTTATTACTCCTTTTTTGTTAAGAATTTTTTTGATTTGAGTGATTTTGACTTTCCACTTCACCTTTTTCCTTTTGGACAAAATACGCTCAGTAGTTTTTAGAAATGGAAACCATATGCAAAGTTGACAAGTTGCAATAGACCACCAGCAAAAGAGTTTGTAGCCATGATTCCGCTAATCACAATTAGCACTACTGTCCAAGGAACAGTTACAGTTACACCAGTTGGAGGTGGAACAAGACCTGTTGAAATTGCAAAATTAAGATACCAAGGTAACAATCATTGAGGCCAGAATCCAAGGAACAATAATTAAAGGGTTGATAGCAATTGGTTCATTTACGTTAAAGAGATTTGGAGCAAGCCCTAATTTTGCAATCTGTTTCATTTGTTTACTTTTCAAAAGGATCGAATGGTCATAATTACTGTAAGTGTCATTCTTGTTTCACCCATACCAACCGAGTTAATTTTTATAAATGGTTTACTAATAATATGGAGTTCGTCACCTGTTTTGGTATATGAATTTAAATTTCTAACAGCTATTGTATTCCAAATTGAATCCATAACAGAGTTAATAATAATTTGTCCATGCCAAACCAAAGAACTATATAACTGAATGGCAAAGACAGCAATTAAAGTTGGAATGATTCCACTAACTAAGTTCACTAATGGTGATTGTACTAAATGATAAATAGTATCATGTATATTTGTTTTATGTACTTGAGTTAATAAGTTATTATTTCGAGAAAAAACATTAATGTAATACCTGCTGGAATAAGAGCAGAGAATGATTTAGTAACAGCAGGTGGAGCACCAGCAAGCATTTTAATCGTCAGTTTTTTTGTACAAGAAATCTATATATTTCTACTGATGTAAAAGCGCCGTACATTTCTAAGGGTGTTAATGTCTATACCTTTATTTTTAAAAGTTATGTCTTTTGCGAAAAAGTTATTTACAAAGATGTGGAAGATAATTATAATTTACCTTGTGAGAAAGCGCTTTAAAAAATAGGGGGTTATAAAATGAAAATTTCATTATTCTGTAATGCAGGGATGTCTACAAGTTTAGTCGCTTCAAAATTGAAAAAAGCCTATGATGATGCAGGGGTTAATAATACGGTATCTGCACATGATTTTTCATCTCTATCCACAGAGTCAGAGGGGACCGATGTAATTATCTTAGGTCCACAGATTGCTTGGGCATATGACGATGTTGTAAACGATTACCCTACAAAAAAAGTCATTTTATTAACAATTCAAGAATTTGGAAGTATGAATGGTGAAACTATAAAAAGTCGATTAGATCAAGAACTTTGAATGTTTAGAAAGAAGGGTTGTTGAATATGGCTGGTAATTGGTTAAATAACATGCAAATGGTCCTTACAAAACATATGGGGAAAATTGCGGGTAATAAATTGTTGCTAACTCTACGTGATACCTTTATCATGGCTGCCGCCCCACTGATGATTGCCGGATTTGCAATTATGATTAGCTCAGTTTTTCTTGATCCAAATGGAATTATTTTCGGTAGTAATGGACTGCATATAGGACAAATTGTTTCTGGTTCAACTGAAGTTTGGAGTAAGTCTAGTTTTGCTAGCATATTAACGACGCTACAAGGTCATTTTAATTTATTTGTTCAAGGTACGATGGCAATAAATGCAATACTGGTGGTTACGGGTTTTGCCTATTTTGGAACAAGAAGATTTTTTCCGAAAAATAAAGAACCCATCGTTTCTGTTTTTTATGCTTTAGCCTCTTTCTTTATAGCATTACCTTGGACAACAAATGGAGTTACTACATCAGGGAAAGAAGCCACCCTGGTCAATATTCTTAATTCGAATTATATTGGTCAACAGGGAATTTTTACTGGATTAATAGTATCTGGAATTACTATTTATGTTTTTAATAAACTAATAGAAAAAAATATTACTCTTAAACTACCAGATAGTGTACCACCTGCTGTATCAAAAAGTTTTGAATCTCTTATTCCTGGGGTTATCACTTTGTCAATCTTTGTTATAATCTCTGCTATATTAACAGGATTATTAAATACTTCATTACCAGAGTTATTATTAACAATTCTACAGAAACCAGCCTTAACTCTATCAAACACACCTTTTTTTGCATTTAGTGCAATATTCACAACACCTTTGCTGCAGTGGTTTGGTATTCATGGGACTTCAGTATGGGGGCCGATTTTTGGGTTAACTTGGGGTATAAATGACAACGAAAATATTATGGGAATAGCTGAGCATTTATATACAACACTTTATATGAATTTTTCAGTTGTATCTTCAGGTGCTCTAACAATAGCACCTATCCTAGCCTTCCTTATTTTTAGTAAAAAAGCTGAATCAAAGCAGGTTTCAAAAATTGCAATAGCGCCTGGGATTTTTAATGTAAGTGAACCATTGACTTATGGACTTCCAATTGTTTTAAATCCTATTTTATTTATACCATATATATTAAGTTGGCTTGTTCCATTCTTCCTAGGAATAATATTAACCAAACTAGATATTCTTCCTGTTATTGTGAATAATGTGCCATGGACAGTCCCGCCAATTATATCAGGTTTACTCTTTTCGGGAAGTTTTGTTGGGGCTCTTTACCAGATAGTAGTCATAGTAATGGTTACACTTATTTATATGCCATTTGTTCAAGCAGCAAATAATATAAGAAAAGATTAAATTTGTATCTAGGAAGGTGTTAATATGCAAGAAAAAATTATTAATAAATCAGTAAATGGTTGGGATTATCAAAATTCAGATCGCATTTTTTATAAAGAAGGTTATTTTTATGATTATGCAGAAAAAGCTACACAAGTTAAGGTCCATGATGATCAAGTAGATATCTTAATTCAACTAGTTAGTGGAACTCAGACCGTTCTATCTCTATCTCATATCAATAAAGAAATTATTCAGTTTGAATTTAAGGCAACTGAAGGATCATTTGAGATGAAACCGTTTTACTTACAAGATGAATATTATTCTCATCAAACTTTTTCTTTAATTGAAGAACAAGAACACTATCAATTCACAAAAGACAATTTTAAAATATGTGTAATGAAAGATCCTTTTCAATTAGTAGTCAGTAGAAATGGGGTAAAAGTATTTGAGACATCTCTAAAAAAAGTTTCTAGACAATATATTACTCCTGGAATTGGTTATCGAATTGACAAAGATGGTGTGCGAGAAGCTTTTCTTTCTTGGAATCTTTGTAACGGAGAAAACATATATGGTTTGGGCGAAAAATTCGGAAAAGTAGAAAAACAACAAAGCCGAATAACTAGCTATGCGATGGATGCTTGTGGAACAAACACGACAGACCTGGCTTATAAAGCGCACCCCATTATTATGTCGACGAGAGGGTATGGGCTACTATTAGCAACTGCAAGACGTACTCATTGGGATATCGGGAACTTTTGTTTTGTGTCAGGAAGTGTTTTAACAGAAAGTGAAGTATTGCGTGGTTATCTATTTTTTGGAGATAATTTAAAACAATTAATATCAAAACAAGCAGAAATTCAGGGGAAACCATCCTTAATTGACCCTTGGACCTTAGGGGTTTGGTACAGCCGTTGCTCCTATATGAATAAAGAAGAACTTTATGAAATAAAAGATAAATTAAAAGAATACGGTATCCCTTTTGATGTACTAAATATAGACGTCCATTGGCCGAAAAATTACTGGTATGGTGAATATTGGGTAGATTGTTGCGATTTTGAATGGGGTCATGAAAAATTTCCAGAGCCAGAAAGTATGTTTGAAGAGCTACTAAATGAAGGTGTTGCTTGTTCGGTTTGGATGAATCCATATTTACCGCCAGAAACGAAAATTTACGAAGAAGCATTGAAAAAAGGTTATTTAGTAAAAACACTAGATGGAGGAATTGCCCATATTAAGCGAAGACAAGTAAGCCAGATTGGGATCCCAGATTTAACAAATCCAGAAGCTTATGAGTGGTGGAAAAATCATGTGAAAGAACTATTAGGTCTTGGAATAAAAGTGGTAAAGCCTGACTATACGGATCGGATTCCTGAAAATTCATTATTTTTTAACGGTTTCACTGGAAAGGATATGCATAATGCCTATATCTACCTATATGATAAAGCCTGTTATGAAGCAACAGAAGAAGTTCATGGAACATCTCTTGTTTGGAAACGTCCTGGCTTTTTGGGGACTGGGAAGTTTGCTGGAACATGGTCTGGCGATGTTGAATCAACATTTGAAGGATTGAAGAACACTCTTAGAGGAGGGTTATCAGTCGGTTTTACAGGTGAATGTTATTGGAGTAGTGATATTGCAGGTTTCAAAGGTGAAAAACCTAGTGAAGAACTGTATATTAGATGGTCTCAAGTTGGTTTACTTTGTTCTCTTGCACGTTATCATGGTACGACAGTAAGAGAGCCGTGGTTTTACGGGGAAAAAGCAATAGAAGTTGTACGTCATTATAGTCAACTTCGCTATTCACTTATTCCTTATTTATTACAAGCAGCAGAACAAGCAGAGAGTTTAGGTCTTCCAATAATGAGACATCTTTCTATTGAGTTTGAGGAAGATCCTTTCGTGCATGCTATTGATGATCAATTTTTATTGGGAGAACATATTCTTGTTGCGCCAATTCTGGAAGAAGGACAAGCTGTACGAACAATCTATTTACCTAAAGGTCGATGGTTCGAGTTAAACTTAAATAAATGGTATGAAGGAAATAGAACAATTACACTTCCAGTTAGCATTGATCATATTCCTGTTTTTATAAAGGGTGGGACAATAATTCCGCGCTTTAAAAATCAATTGTCAAATTTAAAAGACTTTAAATACGAACCAATAGAATTGTATTCATATGGTGAGTTTGTTCCTTGTGAAGGCTTACTAGTCAGTCAAGATCGTAAAAAATATCACTATTCAATTAACGAACATAAAGAAGTATCAACTGAGTACCCTGCTTCAATCTCTTTAAAAATTCTAGAGTAAATCAGGGTCTCGAATTAGGTAAGTCATTGGTTACGGATATTAATGGAACCTTGGTTCATGATAATGAGCATATTTTATTTAAGGAAATTAAATATCTAATAATTGCTAAAATTGAGAAAGATTATAGAAGGAGGGTCAATAGTTATGAAATTAGAATTTCCAAAAGGATTTTATTGGGGAAGTGCAGCTTCTGCAACGCAGACAGAGGGGGCAGCGAATGAAGGTGGAAAAGGAAAAAATATTTGGGACCATTGGTATGAGATTGAACCTCGTAGATTTTATGATGAGGTTGGTCCAGGAAAGGCATCGGAATTTTATCATCATCTAGAAAACGATTTAAAACTTTTAAATCAAACTGGACATAATTCATTCAGACCTTCTATTAGCTGGTCAAGAATGTTTCCTAAAGGATACGGTGAGGTTAACCAAGATGCAATTAAGTTCTATAATAAATTAATTGATGGAATGATTGCTGAAGGAGTCGAACCATTTATAAATTTATATCATTTTGATATGCCATTTGAAATGCAAAAAATCGGTGGATTTGAAAATAAAGAAGTAGTGAATCATTTTGTAAAGTATGCAGAAACGTGTTTTGACTTATTCGGAGACCGTGTCAAGCGTTGGTTTACGTTCAATGAACCAATTGTGCCTGTACATGGAGGATATTTGTATGATTTCCATTATCCTAATAAGGTTGATCCCAAGGCAGCTTTCCAAGTAGCTTATAATACAATTCTCGCAAGTGCTAAAGCAATTGCAGCATATAAAAAAAGCCAGGATGGAAAAATAGGAATTGTTTTGAACTTAACACCGTCTTATCCAAGAAGCCAGCATCCCTCTGATTTAGAGGCAGCTAGAATATCAGATTTATTTTCTAATCGTGCATTTTTAGATCCCTCAGTTAAAGGAACATTTCCTGAGGGCTTAAAGGTAATACTTGAAAGGCACTCCGTATTGCCAGATTATTCAATTGAAGAGTTAGAAATCATTAAAAAGAATAAAGTTGATTACTTAGGAGTCAATTACTATCATCCACACCGTGTTTGTGCTCGTACTACTGTCCCAAACTTAGAGTCTCCATTCATGCCAGAGTTCTATTATGAAAACTACGAGATGCCAGGAAGAAGAATGAATATATATAAAAACTGGGAAATTTATGAACAGGGTCTCTATGATATCGCACTAAACATTCGAGATAATTATGGGAATATTGAATGGATGGTTTCCGAAAACGGCATGGGTGTAAAAGACGAACGGCGCTTTGCAAAAGAAGAGTATATTGAAGATGATTATCGCATTGAATTCTATGAAGATCACTTGTACTGGTTACACAAAGGAATACAAGCTGGATCGAATTGTATTGGGTATCATGTTTGGACCTTTATTGATAATTGGTCTTGGATGAACGCCTACCGTAATCGCTATGGACTGGTATCCCTGAATTTAAAAACAGGAACAAGAACAATTAAGAAAAGTGGTTATTGGTTAAATGAAGTGAAAACAAATAATGGATTTGAATATAAAAGGGAGTGGAAGTTAGGTGAATGAACAAGTATCCCAAAATGCAATGCAGTTAATCTTTTACGCAGGAAATGCTAAATCGTTGGCTCTTAAAGGAATTATTGAAGCAGAGAATGGCGAAGTTTTAGTAGGCTATGAAAAAATAAATGAAGCAAAAGCCGAATTAAACAAGGGACACTCTATTCAAACAAGATTAATGACCGATGAGATTAACGGAAATGAAATCGAGAAATCAATTCTATTAATTCATGCACAAGATCATTTTATGTCTGCTTCATTAAGTATTGAACTAAGTGAAAGAATACTGAAATTATATGAGAAATTAGGTTCTGGTGAAAAAGTTTTATTCACTTAAAAGAGGCATATAGATTTCTAATAAAATTTGGACTTATAAACAATTCCAAATAGCAAATTTATGAACTCCAATTGATTTTGAAAGACTTTTCTAATAATGTAAATTGTCCTTTTTTATACATGTATCATTTAAAGCCGAGAGAAATGGATGTAGTTGTAACATAGATTTCAACGAATCCGCAAAGAGGATGGGGAATTTATGAAAAAGTACACGATATCCTAATGAATGTAAAAGAAAATTACGGAAACATTGAATGTTTTATTTCTGAAAATGTAATGAGTGTAGAAGGAGAAGAGCGTTTCCGTGATGAAAATGGAATAATCCAAGACGATTATCGTATTGAATTCATTGAAGAACATTTAAAATGGATCCATAAAGCTCTACAAGAAGGTGCCAATGTGAAAGGATATCACTTATGGACGTTTATGGATAACTGGTCATGGACAAATGCGTTTAAAAACCGGTATGGTTTTGTCTCCGTTGATCTTGAAAAGGATGCAGAGCGCTCTATTAAAAAAAGTGGGCACTGGTTTAAGAAAGTTTCAGAGAATAACGGTTTTTAAAGAAGATGGCCGATTTGGCCATCTTCTTTTGAATAAAAAAGATATAAAAAGGAAACCAAAACAGGACTTCTAAATTAATTGTTTTAGTTATTTAGGTAATTTCTTTCATATAGATGATAAGTTGGAGGTTTTACAAATGAGTTACTATGCAGTCTTTGATACAGGAGGATCGTCCATAAAATATGCTTTGATGGACGAAATGGCTACATTTCTAAAAAAAGGTTCAGTGAAAACCCCAATGGAAGGAATCGACTCATTTGTTGAAACTATCGCTCAAATAGTCGAACAGTTTCAAGAGACATATTCTATTGAAGGTGTTGCACTTAGTATGCCTGGTGCGGTTGATGTGGAGACGGGTTACATTGGAGGCGGTAGTAAAATTCCTTATATCCATGGACCGAATATAAAACAACTAGTGCAGAAAAGAACTGGAGTAGGAGTTGAGCTAGAAAATGACGCGAACTGTGCTGGATTAGCTGAAGGATGGATGGGTGCAGCACAGGATGTAAATGATTATATATGTATCGTCATAGGAAGTGGAATTGGTGGTACCATTGTTCTCGATAAGAAAGTTCGTCACGGAAAAAATCTACATGCTGGAGAGTTTGGTTATATGTTGATGGAAGGTTATCTGGAACACCATCTTGGGAAAAACTGGAGTCAAGTGGCATCGACTGCTGGTTTGGTTCGCCATGTGGCAAACCGAAAAGGAAAGGATTGTAGTGATCTAGATGGAAAAACTGTATTTGAAATGGCTGATTATGGAGATGCAGATGCACAAGAAGAGATTAGTACGTTTATTAAACGTTTAGCAGTTGGTATTTTCAACGTCCAATACGTCATAGATCCAGAAAAAATTTTAATTGGAGGTGCTGTAAGTAAACAAAAGTTCTTGATTGAAAGAATCAATCAAGAGCTTAGTATGATGAAAGACGATACGTCTCGTTTACATGTTACCGTAGAAAGATGTGCATTTGGAAATGATTCAAATCTAATTGGAGCTCTATATCATTACTTACAACAAAAAAACATGGTATGAACATGAGAACACTTAGTTTTATTTGTTTTGTTTCCAGTAGTTTTTAAGCTCCAATTCTTCGTCAATCTCTTTTTTTAATCGTTCTGTCTTATCATTGTCTATATCATTAGGCCCTTTTATTAAAATGTTCATTGCTGCTCTATAGGCCTAGTCACAGGGTAGCTGTTGTAGACAGCAAAGTAGAATGACACAAAGTTACCAATACGAGTAAATTTTGTATAAAAGTATAGATAAGAATTACTAAAAACTACTGTTTTTGTAACTAATTGGTTCATGTATCTGTTGAGTGACTAGCATTGGATTTTATAATTACAAAAAAATATGTTCAAAAGTATTACCAAATACTTTTACGACAACTTTAGCTTACTCGTCGCTACGTTACTTTGCGGTTTACTGCACAAACCCTGTGACTAGGCCAACTAAAAGCTCAAATCATACGCTAAGGGCCAATACCAGCGTAGCTGACAAAGACCGCAAAGTATGTCCATGAAAAGTTACTAAAACGGTGAGTATCGGAACTTTACTTTCTTCTAAGCTCCTTTGTCCGCTAGAGAAGAAGGAAAATCTTGTTACTATCAAACAAAGTTTCATAACCATGAACATAAACGGAACTTTATTTCGAATTACGGTTTAATTTTTACCGATTATTAACATCTACTTTGCGGGAGGTGTCAGTTATCTATACTATGAAAATCAGTAGTATTTAAGGTATTCGAAGTAGAAAAATTGAGTGAAAAACTACGTTGAATACTTGATATCTTAACTCAGTAAACAATGTATTCAACGTATACAAAGTAGTAATATCTTAACACTGTGAAGGCATCGAATACCTTATCTTAAATAACAAAGGCTTGATACGCCTTAAGGCGTTTTAGCTGCCTTCAAGGCAACTAACGATTGTTGAATTTGATGTTCGAGGTTCGATGTCTAGACGAATACGTGGTTTACATGTCTTCAATGTAAAAGGCTTATGAAATAAAGGACTTTTTACTCCCAAGTATAGATAATGTCAGCTACGCTGGTACTACCCCTTCAAGTGGAAATTGGGAGAGAACAGCATTAAATGACAAATTTCTATATGGCATTCCTTCTAAAGATACTGGTCCTTCCATGGACTACACCACCAGTCAGTTTACCTTTCTTGTTAAGTGGTGGGAATTTTATGGCTGCACTATGGGCGGTGTTAATGTAGTTCTATCAGTCATTTACTGGCCTTTTGTTAAAGTATTATTAATATGCGAAGAACTTGCGAAAAAAATGAACAGTTTTCAGCATAAAATATAGATTGTGAGGTGGGTAAATATGTTAGTTTCTGATTTAGATGGAACATTAATATTCCCGGATAATTTAGTTTCAGAAGAAGATCTTAAAGCTATCATTGACTTAAAATCAAAGGGTATTCCCTTTGTAGTAGCAACGGGAAGAACACTTACTGGTTGCAGCGTAATTCGGGATCATCACGGTCTTGACTATGACTACGCTGTTTTAGCTAATGGGGCAATAATTGTCGATGCAAAGGATATGATAATAAAGAAGCAAACATTAAATGGAAGTTTAGTTGATAAAGTGGTTGATTATGTAAAGACTAGGGGATTTTTTATCTGTGGAAGCAATGGCGATACTTCATATGTTTTAGATTTGGATTATGAGTGTCCTCAAGAGCCTTTCATAACGCTTGTTTCTGAGGAAGAGTATAAACGTCAAGAATTAGTTACTATTAATATAACACTTCTGGAGAAAGACATTGATGTAACGAAACAGGTTATGAAAGAATTAATTGAAATATTTGGTAAAGAAGCGTCGATATTTAGAAATCAAGATTTTATTGATATTGTTCCATTAGGATGTTCGAAAGGGGAGGGAGTAAAGGATGTTGCAAAATTATTAAAAATACCTCATACAAACGTACATGTAGTAGGAGATTCTTGGAACGATGAATCCATGTTTAGTAATTTTGAAAATTCTTACGTATTATCACATGCCGAAGAATTGCTTAAAACGAAAGCTAAAAGGATTGTAAATAATGTTAGTGAAATTTCTCATTACTTTCTTGCTGATAAATAATTACGAGAAACCAACATGAGGTAGGAGTATATCAGTAGATATACAAACATAGGTATCTTTTCACGTATATTAAGAGCAGTTTACTTATTCCGCAAGGTTCCGCATAATGGAACTCAGAAAAATCCATGTTATATCATTAACAATCGTTTCATTATATTTGGGGTTTACAGTGAGCTTGTCATAATCCCGTAGAACTCGTCAGCCCCCGGAGGTCTAACAGTTCGTGAACTCGTTTCTTTTGGGAGATTTCCTTACCAATCTGGAATGGATCTTCTTACTGAGGAGTTCTAAAATAATGGATGGAAAGATCGAGTAAGGTATTCGATTTCTCCTAAGTGTCAAGACATCACTACTTTGTATACGTTGAATACATTGTTTACTGAATTTAGATATTAACCTTTATTGTCATGTTCTAATATCTATCATTCTATCTGTTCGTAAAAGTACACTTTTACGAACGGTTCTTTTTTTTATAAAATCACCTTATTTTCACGTTCGTTAAAGTTGAAAAACACTTTATGAACGCTCGTGATTTTGCATACACTTTTACAAACGCCTTTGGTAGAATAATAGGAAAGTAAGTAGAAAAAGGAGTATAAAGATGGAAGTTCGTAAATTCGGATACATAAGAGTTAGTAGCAAAGATCAATATGAAGGACGTCAACTTCAGGCCATGAAAGAAAAAGGATTAGATGAACGAGATATCTTCCTAGATAAACAAAGTGGGAAAAACTTTGACCGGGCTCAATATCAATTGTTAAAACGTATGATCCGGAAAGGGGATGTCCTATATATTCATTCACTCGATCGTTTTGGCCGGAACAAGGAAGAAATTCTACAAGAATGGAATGACATCACGAAAAATATCCAAGCAGATATCGTGGTCATGGATATGCCATTGTTAGACACTACTCAATTTAAGGATAGTTTAGGGACCTTCATCGCAGATCTTGTTTTACAAATCCTTTCCTGGATGGCGGAAGAGGAGAGGGACCGTATACGAAAACGACAGCGTGAAGGAATTGATGTGGCTTTGCAAAATGGTGTGCCCTTCGGTCGGCCGAAAACTACTGTAACAGAAGAGTTTAAACAAGTTTATGATTTATGGAAATCAGGAGAAATTACAGCAGTAAAAGCTATGGCGGAACTAGGAGTTAAAAAGACGACTTTTTATAAGTTGGTTAAGGAATATGAAAAAGACTTTAAAAAAATCACATTATAATAGAAGAAACTCGTCAAAAACAGCCTTTGTTCAATTTAAGCAAAGGCTATTCAACAATAAAGGAGGTCTTTTGAGTATAAGTGATTCGAAAGGATATAAATAGTTATTAGTTTTTATTAATTAACCATCTTTTCACGTTTAACCACAGCATTGCAACAATTAAAATTCCCCATATTCCAATTGTGTAACGTAAAGGATGTTAGCTAACAAAATGACCTAAAAATGGTAAATTACCCCACACATCAGATACAATTAGTTTTATTCCGTTGTAACCAAGTAATATTGTCAAAAGAGATGTTAATATTAGTATTAGTGTTTCATTTTGTTTTATTTCTAAATCTCTAGAATTAGTAACATCCTCTCTTATATTTTTTATCAAATCCTCTACTTTAGTTAAAAGATTATGAACATTACTTTTTTCTAAAATACTTTTGTATAATTCTTTGGGACTTCCTTCTGTAAAGAATAGTATTTCTTCATCATATTGAAGTTTAATAAAATTAAGATTCTTTTTAACTGAATTGTAGTCTCTTAATGTTTTATATGTATCTAGTGAAATCTCATTTAACAATTTAATTAAGAAATATCTTTTTATAAAAGTTAATTCGTAAAATCGCAAATAATCTAGCATAGCCATAAGTGTTTGTGATTTAAAAATTGAATTTAAATGTTCATTATATATCTCATTTGACTTCGAAACCTGTTCATCTTCTTTCAAAGATTGTTCAGCTTTTTTTTGAATTGCAGAATATCCTATACTAACTATTGAAGAGGTAGGGGTACAGAAGTAACAAAGTTCCTTATTTTTTGTAATTGAGGAATTATCAAGTAATTGATCAATTTCCTTATCTGTTTTTCTTTCTATTACTTCCTTAACTCCATTTGTAAGATGACTAGCATATAGCCTTTTGTATCTTTCTATAAACTCTTGATGGTTATCATATTTATTTAGTTCAAAATCTCCAAAAACCCAACTTATCGGTCTATTATTAGGATTGTAGAATAAATCAGTTCTACTTAGTAATGCTATTTGTTTTTCATAGAACACCATTATTTCATCAGCAGTTATGTTTTTTTTAACTTCTTTATCCCAAAAGTCATCTATTTTATAATTATCTTTTGTTTTATTAAAATGGATTTCAGTGAATGTAATCTCTCTTGGTGGTGACTCTGACAATTCAATAACTTTATTATGTTCAAAGGAAATTATAAGCTGTATAGTTATAATGCCAATATCATAAACATTAGCAATAATAATAGGTTCCACATAATTATCATTGTATTTAGCAATGAAAGGAATAAGAAGGAATCTTCTATGGTTATGCATTATAAATTTATCACTTAGGCATGATCTATTTAATCTTTCTAGTTGAGTATCAACTTCAATTGAATCATCAAAGATAGTACATTCAATTGGTATTGCTTGATGTGTGAAAACTTTCGCACCTTTTATTTCTTCACTAACTAATTGTTTCTCGAGATAATAATCATTCTGAACACCATGTTTTTCGTATAAATTTTCAATTTTTGCTTCCGTTATCCATTCTGGTAACAAATAAGTATAAATTGAAGTGTTAGGTATATGAGGTGGCCTTGCTGTATAAAGAACTTGCTTCATATCAAGATAGTTTTTATATCTCTTATTAACTACTCCTTTATTATTCTTAGAGTCTATAAAACAAATATAGCCTCTTGATGTTTCTATATTTTTTATTAGGGTCTGATAATCTTTTTTATTAAAATTTATAATTGAATACATATTTAAAGTTCTGGTGAACAATAATGCCGCCTCAATTCATGTTAATGTTATCTCTAACATAAAGAAAAAAACTTAATTTAACTTTATCCATTCTTTATTCTAACTTATTTTTCTACAAAATAAGTTTTTTATTTCTTTGAAAGGGTACATAAAATTATTTTTCTTCATTAAAAATAATTTTTAGAATGGGTGGGTCAATAAAGAATATCGAACAAAAAAGTAAAGTACACATTATATTCCTATCTAATTTACAAAAGGGTAGCCTAGGCTACCTTACTCTTCAACTAGACCACATCTTGCAAAAATGCGTTATTTAAACCTTATCAAATAGATTCAGGCATTTCCTCAAACCTTGGACAGTCCTCATCACTTTATGTGGTCAGTATAAGGATTGGGATACATCGGATAAATCAGTATTAATAATAGGTTCATTATTTAACAGATTGAAAGAGTCTTCAAAAATAGTTTCAACTATTTCCCTCCATTTTTCAGGTATGCTAGACCATTCTTTTGTGCATGATTTTTGAATATAAATATAAGCTTTTGAGGGTTTTTCAGCTGAAGGCGCTGGATAACCTAAAGCATCTTCAATACATTCCTCCAACATAAATCTTCTATTTGGATTTACCATAGCCTCTAAAATTGGAGTGTTAAAAATTTCAGCTCCAGGGGTTCCCTGATCACGATCATGTATTACATAAGGTACTATACCGGTTGCACTTAAATATTTAACCAAGGAGATAATAGATGATTTCCCCCTAGCCTTAATAATTTGCCAATTGTGTAATATATCAACCCGTACAATTGATGGCATTCTAGATATAGTTTCCCTCAAAATAATATCTTCAGTATCGCCTTCTACAATTAAAACATTTTTTGAGAAAAATGCTCTCGATATGTAATCATCCATTTTTAATAGCATTTTCACATAATCCTTTTCGTCACCTTGTAGTTGTTTAAATGCCAAAGAAGTATTAAAAGGATTACAAGTAATTTTTTCGACTTCTATAGTTCCTCCATGAAATGAAATTGAATTTTTATCAAGAATCAAATTATTCAGTATTTGAGCCGGCTTTTGACTCAAATCTATCATGTACGGTGAATGTGTGGTACATACAATTTGATTAAAGGGAAAACCAGCAAGTTCATATATTGTATTACGCATTTGATTTGCTGCATTTGGGTGTAGATATATTTCTGGTTCTTCAAATCCTATTAATAAAGGACGAACATTTTTAGTTTCTATCTTTTTGTTTTCACGCATAGTTCTATACCTAAGTAAAGCAAAAACAGCAGACCTTATTACCCCAGTGCCTTGTAAGGCTACAGAAGTAAGTACGTTACTTTGAAGGCTTATCTTAAAATTAGGTTTTATATTTTTGTCTGCCTCTCCCAAGGTTGTTTCTGCTTTAATCCCAATTTCAGGGAAAATGTTACTAAGGACGGAGTTTAACTCAGTCATCATGACGCCAAATTCACTTTCTGAATCTGCTGGATCAAGTTCTGCTGCTAGTAAGTTCAAATATGTTTGGGCTTGTTTGAAATTATCTGAAGAGTCTCTGACATCCTTAAAAAGTTCGTTTAATGTATCGTATAGAGCCCCTGAGGTACTAGATAACTCTGATGCTTTATCCTGAGCCGGAATAAGTAAAAATTTAGGTAATTTTTGAAGTACAATTGCCGGTATTCCACCAGGATTTTCAAACCATGACTCTTGAGTCTCATCTACTTCATAAAGATCATCAATTTTATGAACTGCTTCTATTTGTTTTATACTTAATTTTTTATCTAAATTAATACTATCAAGACCTACCTCTTTTATAACTTCATATGGTAAGCCCGCATCAATAAAGCTATTTAAAGTCATGCATTCTTTAAAGCTTTCAATCATGACTTTATTATATTCTTTCATTTGCACTGTATAATTAGTATTAGGCTTGAATATTTTTCTATAAATTATTTTATAACCAGTTTCTTCTGTTCCTGCAGGAGGGTTATATTTTAAAACACGCCCTTTAAATCCTTTCCAATAAACTGCATCTTTTGAAACGTTTCTAAATTCAGCAGTTAGAACAACCTGTTCACATATTCTCTCATTCGAATTACCATCTTCAGTTAATCTATGACTAAACTCTTCGTCGGGGATTCTCTTTGCATCATTTAATAAAATATTTAGAGCGTGTAGTATGCTACTTTTCCCTTTATTATTTTCACCTATTAAAAAAGTTGCATCTGAAAAGAGTACCGTAGTGTCTAAATGTCTTCTATAACCTTCAATTCCTAATGAGTATAAGTCCATCACTAACCTCCTATGTTTTGTTTTCTAACTTTCTATTAATTAATTTCGACAAACAGGTGATTTTTACCTGTATTCCATAAAGTTTAACAATTGATCTTTAGTTCTTTTGTATTGGTTGTCGGGATATTTTTTAAAAATAAGGTGATGGTTGTTAATTGTACTATAGTGATATATGGGTATTTAAGAGGGCTTGCCTATGAGTAAATGATTTTGTTATGATTTACAACTAGCATTGTAGTTTTTTCTCTCGCCCTTGTGGTGATGGGCAGCAGTAAAAGAGAAATTTAAAGAAGAAATGTTGGAAAAAGGATTAAAATGAATTAAATTTCTAAGCTGCTGTACGCATAATTATCTATATTTTATTTGTTTACATAATACTGATTATTAACAGCCAAAAGTCTAGTTTCTTTCTTGCCTTAAAGTGGAAAACGAAGAGGATATATGTTTGGGGCTCTACATAGTATATTTAAATTTGAGGTGTATCAAAATGAATATAACTGAATTAGTGAAAGCTGTATCAACACAAGCTGACCTTACACAAAAAGATGCTGCAAAAGCAGTTGATGCGTTATTTGAATCTATTTCTAACATTCTTGCTAAGGAAGAGAAAATCCAATTAATAGGATTTGGTACTTTTGAAGTGCGAGTCCGATCAGCTCGAACGGGTACAAACAGGAGAAGAAACCCAAATTGCGGCTTCCAAATTTCCTGCTTTTAAAGCAGATAAGGAATTAAAAGAAGCTGTTAAATGAAAAAAATAGAAAATACACTGGTGAACTGAACTCCGAATAGTGGNAAGTGGACCTATTCGGGGTTTTTTCTGTTTTTTCTAAAGAGAAACCCCGTTATACTAGTACATAATTATTTCGANACGGGAGAACACGATCATGAGTAAAATTATTTTTAATGAACATCAATTACGGTTATTAGAAGCGAACCCCAATGTAGAGTCTGTTTCTGAGCGTGCCATTCAGTATACAGCTGATTTTAAGCTACGAGCAGTGAAAGAAAATCAAGCAGGAAAAGGTCCCAAACAAATCTTTGAAGAGAATGCATTTGACCCAGATATGATTGGGGTAAAAAAAGCTCAAAGTGCGCTAAGTCTCTGGCGCAAAACGGTTCACATACACGGTGAACAAGGCTTCTTAGAAGAACGTCGTGGAAAATCTAGTACAGGCCGTCCAAAAAAAGTAAACGTATCTTCAGACAAAAAACTCGCTAAAGCAGAAGCACGGATTCAGTTATTAGATGCTGAACTAACGCTGCTAAAAAAGCTCGACGAACTGGAAAGGAAGGCGAAGAAGAAACAATTTCAGCTCCAAATAAGAAGTATCAACTGAAGAATATGATAGGATACTTATGCGAATTAGCCAGTGTCAG
>NZ_LMBV01000015.1:0-38059 GCF_001439925.1 Peribacillus muralis | reverse complement strand
GGCTGAGCGATTAGAAGTGCCGATGAACCATAAGAAGATTCTTCGAATTATGCGGAAGTACAATTTCTTTGCCAAGGTGCGACGTCTGAATCCATATCGTCAATTAGCGAAGGCTACACAAGCACATAAAACGGTACCAAACTTACAAAATCGGCCAATTGAACCTATTCTTTTAACGGATATTACGTATTTGCCCCACAAAAATGGACAGGTGGCTTATTTATCCTGTGTTAAAGACGTGGCAACACGTGAAATCGTAGCGTATGAACTCTCCACTAGCTTGAAAATGGGAATTTNAGAAGCTTTAGAAGGAATGATTCATCCTGAAGCCATCATTCATTCAGATCAGGGCTTCCACTATACGCACCCGAATTATCAATCACGAGTGAAAGAAATGGGTCTAGTACAGTCGATGTTTCGGAGAGGAAATTGCTTGGATAATGCGCCAATGGAATCTTTCTTTGGTCATTAAAAGGATGAGGTACATTATAAAGAAGCAATTAATCTTAATTAATTAAAACGAATGATCAAACGGTATATCGATTACTACAATACCGAACGTAAGCAATGGATGCTAAAAAAGATGGCTCCANCATCTCGTCGCTGTTTAATAAGAGCCACTACTTTTTTATTAAACTGTCTACTTTATGGGGCGCAGTTCAGGGAGCAAGCGCTGGTGCGATCAATATGTCCGCTAAATGGTTATGCTCGAACAACTTTGGAGATGAAATAAGCTCTGTTTACGACGGAATCGGCCTTGACGATTTTTCCGTCCTGTCTCATTTTGATCTTGAAAATAACATTGCGCTGGTTCAAAGCGAACTGTCTCCCTTATCAGAAGAAATCAATATTTATGCGTCGAACAAAGATTGCGCTGTACATACAAAGGGAGACAAAATCGACATTTTGGCAATGTATATTTAATTTCCCACTCAAAGATTCAGAAATTAAATGAGACGCTCTAGTTGTGGTGAGTATTAATTTCTTTATGAAAAGCTTCTATTTTAAATTTAGTGGAACTACGCAAGATAGGATTGTTTCTTCGGTATCCAGAAAGCATAGGTGCAGAACGGTCTTCAGCAATCGGGCGCGATTGTTGTATAAACGTTTAGATTTAAACGACTTTATTATCATGAAATAATAACACCCGCCATTAAGTGAATACCAGGGTGCTATTCCCCTTTTTCGGGGGATGTGCAAAAACACCCAATTACGGAAAATCAGCTAATATCTTGACGGGAGATTAGCTGGTTTTATTACCGACTAGAATTATGAAAACTATGAAACTTTCAACTATTGTTCACTGTATTCAATCCTTCATGGATCTTAATCGGTCTACTTAAAGCCTGTTGCAGGTGAGGAATGCTGGCTTCTGTACGATATAGCTTTTGAGATCCGTTATTTTTAAAACGTAGCATAAGTTTAAAACCAAGCAAATGACAAAAAGCAAAAGCAACGACACTTACCCCTTCCATCATTGCTGGTACCTCCGAAGAAAGGCAGGACTTAAGCTGAGAATAGATACAAGCTGACTTTCGATCTGTTTTTTCGAGTGGAGTAACCCTATCCAACCTTTATTATCACTAAGCCTTAAGGGCATGAACCCGGTACCCTGTCTCATACCTTTTAATTTTATCGTAACGGACTAACAGGTGTTTAAATTCTGTTTGAGTATTAAAAATAAAATGAGACTTTTAAGTTTTATGAACCTTATAGTTTGGGGAAAGTCTGGATACTTATTTATGTGAAAATGGTTCAATACTGTTTAAAGTAGTTTCTTGTTTTTTGTTAGAAGATAAGGTGGAGATTCTAATATGCCACAAGTGTATTATTTGTACTTATTAACTAAATCGAGGATAGCAATTTCAATAAGGTCGGATTTATTGAATTTCTGTTGGGCAGCCAAGCTATCCAGCAAATCCCCAACTTTTTCATTTATGACAATCGTCTTCCGTACCTTTTTACCTTTTTCCAAGCTCACTATCCTTTGATACAAGTCATCTCCATGACTATCCTGTTGATCGTTGAGAACATATCCTCTTATTAAATCTCTAAGAATTTCTCTTTCTTCTGGTGTGAATTCCGTGTGTGCTTGAGTTAGTGTGCTGTTCACATTTAGGGGAATAGGAGGTGAATCCTTTTTGAAGTCATGTAAACTTGTGGGTGAAATTTGTTTCACGTTAATTGCGTGTATAGGTGTAGCCTGTTTCACATTAGGGTGATTGTTAGTGAATTCAAACACTGATGTATAAAGAGGTTCTTCCCCATCACCTACATAGTACCAGCCCTTTTGACCAGAGTTTCGGTACTTGTATCCAGCATTGTGCAAAGCTTCTTTTAACTTCTTCTCACCGATAGGTATTTTCTCTTTTGCAATCTTGGCTATGGTATTTCCGGTTATCAATAAATCGTCTAGTATTTCCTTAATTTTCATGATTCACATTCCCTTCACATTGATATCATGCTTGATTCACCTATTCTACATTCTGGTGTGACTTCCCTCCTATATTTCATAAGTATTTACGAAATACCCTCACTTTAAGGTGAGGGGTAGTGTAAGTTATTCAAATGTGTTAGGTTAACCCATAAAGGACGACTTTCTACTATTATATATACTCCCCAAATACATCTGATTTCCACAAATGAATCGCATGGCGTTCTTTTTCAAAAACCTTCTCCAAATAAATTTCTGTAGTGGAGAGCTGCTCATGGCCCAGACTCCTCATAATCTGATAGACATCCACTCCATTTAAGTGTGAAATGATGGCAAAAGCATGCCTAAAGGTATGAGGACCAATGGAAGAAGAACGAAACTTCAAAAAAGGCAATCCACTCTCTTTAATCGCTTTTGTTATGTATTGAGACAAATATGAGGGAGAGTAGGCACGGCCGGTATTAGTCGTAAAGAGCGGGTCTTCTCCTTCTGCTACATCTATATCGTCGAGGCTTCTAGCTGAACGGAACATTCGAATGCTATTCATTCCTTTTTCTTTCAGTGGGATTTGCCTTCTTTTATTTCCTTTACCTAGTACCTCTAGAAAATACGTGCTGGTAATGGAATCATATAGAAGGTCCTTGACTCGGAGTCTTGTAAACTCTTCATTACGCATGCCTGTCATCGTTAGGATATGAATAATGGAAAAAACGATGGGGTGGTTGATTTCCTTGAAATAATCAAGAAGCTGAATGACTTCCTTTGGTCCTAAATCACGGTTTGGTCGTTCATCTTTACGGATACTGATTTTATAGAACCCTTCATGTATGGGATCGGTGATATAGCCAGTTTCAAAAAGAAATTTCAAAAAATGCTTGATGATCGTTGTCTTTCTAGATAAAGTGGCAACGGAATAGGCTCCTTTTGTCGCGACATAGGGGCTTTTTTCTGATAACCATACCTGATACCGTCGAATGTGCCGGGGAGATAAAGATTTAAAGAGGGAGCCGTCCACTACCTTTTCCAAATCTATATCAATTTCCGTAGAATAGGTGATTAATTGTTCAATAAATTGAAGAAGTTCTTGCTCATAGGATTGAATGGTACGAGTGGACTTTTCATGCTGCTGGTTTAAATGCTCTCGACGTTGAAGAAACCACTGCAGCATGTCCACATCGCTAAAATTGGAAAAAGGGTCTTGCCCATTCTTTTCTGTCGCATCTAAACGTTCTTGTAGCGTATGAATCGAAATGTCAGAAAGATTCTTTTTCCATGCACGGATCTGCAGTTCTTTCGTTTTTGCTACTAGTTCATACATACCTGTATCCCTCACTTTTATTATTCACCTATTAATAAGTGAATGTGTTTATATATAATACTCTTGATTTTATGAATAATAATTATATTATAACAAACTATAATAGTTTATTAATTATCGTTACCCTAAATAAATTCTATATTTATTTACGTCTTTCATAATTATTATATAATTAGATTCAGGAAATATAATAATATTCTTAGGTGCAAGTATTATATCCATAATGATTATATTTATATAATTCATAATTATACTTATTTAAATATATATTATATATTATGATAGATAGAGTAAATTAATAGTTAAACCTAAGGTAGATAGAGATATAACAATAAAAAATAAAAGGTGAAGAGAAAAATCATGAATAATCTAAACCACGAAAAAAAAACGCAGACTGTATCTTATGAAATGGGAGAAACGGTTTTTGTTCTCCTAACATGTACGGAAGAAGATGACCCAGAGAGTTTTTACTACTATAAACAATTTGAGAAAAAAGAAGGCATGATTTTGGAAGTGATTCAACACCCGCGTCTCCAATATCGTGTGAAATTTGGCCAGGCAGAAGCAGTCTTGTATCATGAGGAATTGACGAATGGGAAACAACTGGATGCTCAAAAAATCGTAACGGATAACCAAGAAGGGTGGGAGAGGGTTAATGTGGAATGGTATACACAAAAAGAAGTAGCTGATTTATTAGGCGTATCCAAGGCAACAGTCTACCATTATGGAAAGCAGAAGAAAATCATTAAAATTCTGGATCCACATCGATCACATAAAGAGGCTCGGTATCAAAAAGCGGAAGTGGATCGACTAGTTTATGATAAGCAATCTTTCCCTACTGGTATGAGCCCCAATGAGGTTGCTAAAAGGTTGGGATTATCTGTTCAAAGCGTTTATAAGTATATACAAGATGGGTTGATAAAAGCTGAGGCGGTCCCTTATGGAGATGAGAGGACGATCTATGTCATATCAGAATCAGCATTTGAGGAAGCCGCCGGAGTACTGAAACCATCTGGATCCCAACGCCCCAAACGATTTGAGTATTATTATCCTAGTCACGATATTGTCTTATTTCAGAAATTTCATTCAAGGAAGGTTCCTGAAGCACGTGTTATACGGAACAAGGACCATGAATGGGGTTTTTACTTAGCCAATATTCAAAAATGGTTGTCATTTGAAGAAGGGATAAGGCTGTATCAGTTGAAGCCGGTCTATCCCATTCATCAATCTACTTTTGAGTATAAAGGCTATGTAGAGCTAGAAATTCCGAAGGATGCCGTGGTCCTCTATCCATTCCTGGACTACTTATATGAAACATGGGGAATGGAAAACATACGATTGAGGGAACAGGATTACACGGTAGTACTCTTCATTAGGGCAGGGGAAAGGCCATTAACGACAAAGAGTTTCATTGCAGAGGATATCCTGCCATTTTTAATACAAGGAGACATCTACATTGAAGAGGATCAATTGATTTTACGAAGTGCCTACCGAAAAACTAGTTTAGAATTACCCATTGAACTATTAGAAAGAATAACAGAGTTAGCAGTACAAGAAGGAATTAGTATGAGTAAGTGGATAGAGCAAAAATTATCATATCTACTAAAGTGATTTTGATTGAAAATAGGAATTATTAGTTTAATTCGAAATAACTATATTTATGGGGCTTACACTTTTGTAATTTATCAAATGAGAGATAACCGAGAATCATAGAAAATTATAAAGAAAATAATTAGAATTAGTAATGGATTTGTTATCTTAAGCTGTATATCTGTCACCCAGTTTCTTCAAAAGTCTGGTCTACTTCGTAGTGAGCCCATGCATCAAGTTGTAACGATAATGACTGTTCTTGTACTGACAAGTGCATATCCAAATTTCAACAAGAATCCCCCTTATTAAGGTCTTAACTATACCAAAAAGGTGGTAGAGATAGATATATTGGTATTTAGACTTTGGTTATATTTTTGGTTGTGTATATAAGTAGTTTTTGAGGTTTTTTTAGAAGTTCACTTACCATATCTGTCCAGTTTTAATAGTGAAATAGGAAGTATAGATCCATGGATAGTTTTGATGGAGTATATTTAGAACTAGTCCAGACTAAGTTAATAAAAATCCCGATTTTGATGAATCTCTTTTCAAAATCGGGATTCTTTTGTTTTATCAAATATTAAAACTAAATTTTGACAATGAAGATTCTTATATTCTTTTGTTTTATAACCACAAACGACCGTTTATACTAACACTGCCTAATACCATTTCTTGAAATGAATTTAATCCTCTACTACCTATGATAACTAAATCAGATTTTTCTTTATTTGCATAATCAACGATGGACGGACCAGGTTTACCATACAGCATTTTTATTCTATAGGATATATTATTTAATTTCATTTGTTCTTCAGCAGGTAGGAGTTTCTTTCTTCGAGAAAGTTCTAATTCTTCTTTTCCAGAAGAATGCAGGATGTCTTATCAACAGGCCTGGTTTGAGATTTTACAATTGGGTAGACAAAACCGTTTGCAAATACTCCTTAACGTGTGTTAACGAGGCAGGTTGATTTCGATGGGCGACATAACCATCAGGACGTATCACGTAAACGCTAGGGTCCTTAGCACCAAAAAAGTAATGGAGTTTGTGGTAAGGGTGCCCGCTATCGACGAGTACTTTTCCATTCCATCGCAAACGCTTTTGAATATGCGGATTAGGCACAACAAAAATGGGCGTAATTATATCTCCGAATATATCACGAACATCCTGCGCTATTTGCTCCAAGTTTCGATAATCTTCGTCAGCAGACTCAGCCGAAAATAATAACAACGCATATTCAGTGGTGTTAAGAAACTCATACAAGGTATGGCGAGGCACTCCTTTAACATAGTGAAAGGGATAATCAGGCACACGTTCTCCTGGGGTGATTCCTTTTGGCTGACGCTCATACGGTTTAAAGGACTGATGCCAGTTTTCTGCTACTAGAGGGCTCTGCAGATACGCTACCCCCAGTTCAAAAAATTCAGGTGTAAAGCGTTTTAAAAACGATTCGCGCATATTGGAATTGCTAGTAAAACCAGAAATCAAGCTATTACGCAGCCAGCGCCCGTTGGCATCATGCATGCTAAGGAACCGGGTTACGTTCTGTGTACTCGCCAAAACCGAAGCTGCTACGGGTTCACGCTCCGCCGAGTAGCTATACAACACTGATTCTGGCGCTTCTCGGCGACAAACCTGGGCAAGTTTCCAGCCTAAATTGAAAGCATCCTGGACACCAGTGTTCATCCCCTGCGCACTAGCCGGGCTATGGCAATGGGCAGCATCACCAGCCACAAATGCTCGTTGAACCCGGGCATGAGGCACACGACGCTGTTGAATAGTAAAGAGTGAGACCCAGGAAGGATCACGTACCACAGCTGTCGAGGACCCAATCGCGCTCCGCAGTTTTTTTGTCAATTGCTCAGCAACTGCATTACGGTCATCTTTATGTTCGACATCCGGATTAATATCAAGCAGGCGCCAATGATTGGGTTCCGGAAATGGAAACGCCACTAAGCCCCCCTCTTCTGAGAACAAAATATAAAGAGTATCCCGTTCCTCACGCTCTAACTCCCAATCCACGTGAACATCCGCGACTAGCCAGGTTTCTGATGACGTTCCCTCAAAAGGGAGACCTAGCTGTTTACGCACGGTACTATGTCCACCATCACAACCTACTAACCAAGAAGCTCGAATCTGATGGTTCTGACCATCTTCTCCACTTACTAGGGCCGTGACGCCATGCTCATCTTGCTCAAACTTTTCTAGTCGTGTTCGATATTCAATTTTTCCACCTAATTCAGCAAGACGGGCACGCATTATTTCTTCTGTATAGACTTGAGGAAGCGAATAGGTACAGGTATAGCGAGTAAATAGTCCCGCGGGGTCCATCACTACATTTGTTAACTCATGTCCATCAGTGAAGGCTCGCATATCATAAATTTTTTGTGCTCGCTCCTCTATAGCATCTGCAATTCCCACTCTCTCAAACAACTCCATGGTACGCGGATGAATGCCAAACGCACGAGATGTGGTTGGCGGTGCATCAGCTTGATCGATGACACGGCATGAAACACCTCGGCGCAGAAGTTCACTAGCTAAAATCAGCCCGACTGGTCCTGCACCAACAATCAATACATCGGTTTGTTCTTTTGTAGTAAGCATTATCAATTTCCTCCTTTGAATTCAAAACGGCAATAGGCGAATATTTTTAAACGTACTGATTACTGTTCACTCAATCATAAAACTCGGGAAGAAGCCTCAGGCTTTGCCATTGTTCGGCGTCGTGCCCATAAATCGTTAGTGCAACGTGTTCAGACTGCCTAATATCATTAAGTTTTTTTGTGCTTTCCCGTACAAGTGACTCATCGATATCAAACGGTTCGATTGGTCGCGTTGCAGGGTCGGTATGATTCTGAGAAGGTATAGCATCGATAGCAAGTAAGACAGGGCCTGTATGTGGAAGATTGATAAGAACGGACTGATGACCAGGAGCATGACCACTACTTTCCACAACCGTTACCCCAGGATCAATCTCAGTATCACCATCCACCAGTAGAAAGCGAAGTCCAGAGGCCCCCCATTGGTCTTCAGTCATCCTAAAGCGATCTACTTCTCCCTTTATAGCAGCATGATATAGACGTCGCTGAACGACAATCTCAGAGTTTTTAAATGAAGCCAGGTTCCCCGCATGATCGGGGTCAAAATGGGTGCAAATCACATAGCGAATGTCCTGAGGTGCTATCCCCAAAGTGGCTAATTGATGCCCGACATTATCGTCCTCATCCATCATGTGAGGCAAAGAGGGGGTATGACCGTACTTTCCAACAAGACTTTGCGAAAGACCTGTATCAATCAAAATATATTCACCAGAATCGGTTTCGATTAAATAGACAGGGACGGGAAGATTACCACTCGGGTGGTTGTGTGGCGGGCGCACCTTGCCTACTATCATTAAATAAAGTTTCATTTTTTCCATTCCCCCTTAGAAGCCGCTATTATCAGATTTCTATTATCTACTTAGAATGAACTCAAGAAGTTCATGTTGTAGGCTTGGATAAGCCACTGCAACAAGGGTTCAGTTCGGAAACTTGAGTTCAATCTATATACATAGGAATCAATGTGTAACTTCTACTATATAGTCGCGAGATGTGCCTCAAGCTTGAGCAATAGGGAAACCAGCTGTTCCTGATCCTCGATGCTGAATATCTCCATGACCCGTTTAATCCTCTGAAAATGTGAAGGAAGCATCTTTTCTAGTAAAACTCGAGCTTGTGATGTCAAGGTAATGAGCCAGACGCGGCGATCAGAGGGATTAAGTTGGCGTTCAACTAAGCCGCTTCGTTCTAGGCTTTCTAGGAGTTTTGTAATCGTTGCACGAGTCACTCCCAATGAATCCGCTAATTGCGAAGGTGGCATAACCTGGCCCGGTGCATCAAATAAGCACATCAATACCGAGAAGCGTCCATCTGACAATTCATATTCCTCAAAAAAGGGAGTAAATAGCACCTCAAGATTGTTTCCTGCTCGCAAAAGCAACAAATAAGTCAAGACAGGATTTACATCTTCTCCAAGATAACGACGTGCATTATTCCAAGTAGGCTGATATTTCAGAAGATCAGGCAGAATCATATGGACACTCCTTTCTCAATAAAATAGTAAACAGGCTAATAATAAGCCGACTAATTAATTTTGTCAATTCTATCCAACCTAACACCCGTCGTCTAGAATTCCGCTATGGTCCCAGCGGATTCGCGATGTTTCTTCAAGAATGGGTGTAAGACTAGGATTTATTCTTAATATTTGTTAAAAGGTACTTAATAATAATTATTGTCTTTTATTATATAAATTTGAAACATAATGTCGGAACAATAGGCATACCCATAGGAATTAGTACTCTATTCAAAATATATCATTTTCTACTAAAATAGGAATTATTAGGTAACATAAAAAGGCTAGATTTCAGGAGGGTATTATGTCAAAAAATAGTCGAAAATCTCCCAAAATATTTGCAACGGCTCTAGCAGCTTCTTTAGCATTTGGCACAATCGGGTATGCTGCCCCGCTAAGTAACGAAAATGGAAAATCATCCCAATCTCAAGATCAGAAGATTATTGCCAGAATAAATGCTGAACGTGCTATCGAGCACGTGAGGTATCTATCTGAAGAAATTGGGACAAGACCTGGCGGATTAGAAAATGAAAAAAAATCGGCAGAGTATATTGCAAATACACTCAAAAGTTATGGTTATGATGTTGAATATCAATACTTTCCGGTAGCAGATCAATTCATTGGCAGTGCAGCATTCGAAGATGGGACGGTATGGGAAATGGGCGCTGCACCAAATGGAGCGATTAGCGATACGCCAGTTCATTCAGAAGCCATCTTTGTGGAAAATGAGAATTTCCAGGGAGCCCAAGGTAAAATTGTACTTCTGGCTCGCGCAGATACTACTGCCGGATACCGTGAGCAGGTAGCCAAAGCAGTGGAGGCAGGAGCTTCTGGTGTGATTCTGCAAAGCCTCGTTGGAAGCCGCGGCAATTACGGACAAACTTTTAATCCTAACCTTACTGCAGAATATGATATCCCGGTTTTCGGGGCTTCCTATATTCATGGTGAATGGCTCAAGGAACAAATGGATGAAGGTGCAGTTAAGCTCTCCCTGACAGCAAAACATTATAAAGATCTTAAATCGGTAAATGTAATTGCAACCAAGGAAGCTAAATTAAAAGATGATGATACAAAAGAGGTTATACTAGGTGCTCATCATGATAGTGTAGTGGGTGCTCCAGGTGCGAATGATAATGCTTCCGGGGTAGGATTAATGCTTGAGCTTGCCAGAGTTTATAAAGGATATAACACAGACAAAACCCTTAAATTCATTGCATTTGGATCTGAGGAACGCGGACTTTTAGGAGCAAGATATTATGTAGATCAGTTAACAGAGACACAAAAAGATCAAATAGAATCCGTTTTTGTTCCTGATATGGTTGCTACAAACTATGACAAGGCGACAAACCTATATGCCATGACACCAGACGGCAGCCAAAACATTGTAACATCTTCAACTGGTGAAGCTGGGGCACGCTTGGGCAATTCTGATATTCTGCCGGGGAAATTCGGATCGAGTGACCATGTTCCTTTCCATAATGCAGACATTCCTGCGGCCCTTTTTATCTGGATGGGCATAGACAGCTGGGATCCGCTTGTTTACCATATTGAAAAAGTCTATCATACACCGCAGGATACCCTCAAAGATAATATCTCTGCAGACAGAATGCAATCAGCACTTGATATCATCGGTTCCGGACTTTTTGATGTTGTCCGAAAAAAAACACAAGGCAATAATTAATGCGTTTCTGGTGCAAATACCAAGACAAATAAAAAAAATGATAGGTCCACTTTCAAATAACCTATTAGGCGGTTATCCCGAACAGTCTATATATGAATTTCCTTATTTAGGGGGGGTGGTTGGGCAAGGCGGAAAACTAGTGATTTATCAAATTAATGGGTTAAAAGGAGGAGAAACATGTTAAAAAAATTTAAAGTTGGAATACTTTTCAGCATGATTATTTTGTCTATATCTTCTATAGGTCCCTGTAATTCTGTGTCTGCTGCTTCGAATCAAAAGAAGAATATAGAAAGAGCAGTTATTTCTTACGAATCCTTGCAAAAATATTTCTATAAATCAGATGTTAAGCTCTATACTGAAGAATTTCCACATGTGAGCAACAATCCGTATGCTTTTGTATGGCCATATGCACGTGCCATGGCTGCAACAATTGATATGTCCAGACTTCCTAAAATAGGAGAAAAGTACGTGAGTGATAGAAAAGATCGCTTAACGGGGCTCGAATTGTATTGGAATAATGAGACGACCCCAAAAGGTTACGACTCCTATGTAAGACCTCCTATTGGTAATGGCGGAGATAAGTTTTATGATGATAATGATTGGATTGCATTGAATTTTATTAAACTGTATGAGATGACCGGTGATAAAAATGCATTAGAACGTGCAAAGGAAATATTTAAACTGCAAGTATATGGATGGGACGATGACTCTTCACACCCTTCTCCTGGGGGAGTATTTTGGACACAAGCTCCATGGAGCAATGATCGGAACACCATTTCTAATGCACCAGTAGCCCAAATTGGGTTATATTTATATGAGATAACGGGGGAAAAATATTACTTTGATTGGGCCAAAAAAACATATGATTGGGTTAATAGTAGTATGCTGGCACCAAACGGTTTATATTGGGATCATATTGACCTTCAAGGAAATATTGAAAAAACACAATGGACTTACAACCAAGGAATGATGCTTGGAGCAAATGTACTGTTTTATAAAACAACAGGAGATGATTCATACTTAAAACTTGCCGAAGAGATTGCGGATAAATCTCTTCAGTATTATGATGATTCCAAATTATATAATCAACCTCCAGAGTTTAACGCAATCTTCTTTGAAAATCTTCAACTATTGGAATCTGTTAATCACCAAAATAAATATCGAAAATATATTCAATCTTATGCTGATGGGATGTGGAAAACTGTAAGAGATCCAGAAACAGGGTTGTTTCCACGCGATAATAATAAACCAGTACCGTTAATTGAACAAGCTGCAATGGTAGAAATATACGCTAATCTAGCAAAGAAAAGTGACGAAAAATAGACCCGGGGACTGGATGAGCATCTACCTAATATTATGGTAGATGCTTTTTTATTGTGTTTAATGATTTAAATTCAACGGATATGTATTCTTCGATACTCAAAAATTTCTTTTAGTTTCTCGTCACACTCCAGTATTCTATTCTCGCCCTCTATCTGTTTTAAAGAAAGGGAAAATAGGCGTTTAAGCCATTTATAATAACCACGCTTAGATAAGTCTTTCTGCATTTTTCTTCTTCCTCTCCATTTCACCTAACCCTCCAAATACAAATTTCACTCCAACAGAAGCCATGCCCATTAAATTTGTAAACGCTTTAGCGATATAGCATACAATCGTAATTCCTATCTGTGTATTCATTAATAAAAATTCCAAGACTAACTTATTTTTTAATTTCAACACCCATACAAAAAAAGAGAAGACCAGCAAATCTTCTCTTTTTTTTCATTTAATCCTTTTCACGATAATTAGTTCTTCTCTCTCCTAGTTGTTTTGCAGCCTTTTTAGCCTTCTCCTGTTCAGGATTTGTATAAAGGGCAGCCGTTGTGGTTGAAGTATGACCAAGTTGAGTCATCAGCAAATGAATATCTCCTGACTGCTCCATTAAGTTCGTCCCATAGGTATGCCTAAGTTTGTGTGGGGACATGGATTTATTGGATTTAAAGGCCTTCGTGTATTTCTTTACTAAAGCCTCGATGGCACGGTTAGAAAGTGGGGTGGCTCCATTATTCACCCTAGTCAAGAATACATAGGCCGTATCATCGTTTGATCCCCTATAACGTTCAGTTCGCACTGCTAGGTAATCTTTTATGTCCTGCATGGAGGGAGGAGAGACTGCCACTACATCCTTTTTTCCACCCTTACGTAATACATGTATCTGTTTTTCCTCGAAATCCAAGTCTCGTAGCCTTAAGTTGGATAATTCATTCACCCGGATGCCACTTCCTAAGAAGAGAGATAAGATCGCAAAATCACGTTCCTTGTCCCTTTTAAAATATATGAGTTTTCTGGACTTTTCAGGTAGCTCTCTTTCATAGTCATGCTTCACGAATTCAAGAAACCGAGCATCCTCATCATTGTGGAAAATCTTTGTCGAAATTCTGGAGGCACGCGCCCCCAAAGTCTCTTTGACTTTATTCACTTCAATTTTCAGCATGACATTTCGATAGAAGTAAGGTTCGCCATCATCATTTTCTGTCTGTGTCGTTAAATACTTGAAAAGGGAACGTAGTGCTGAAATTTTACGATTTACGGATACCTTTTCCGCTTTTTTTGTTTCCTTCTTATTAATAGGGATATTTCTCCGTTCCAAAAATTTGATAAAAGATTGAGCTTCGACCAACTTCAACTTTTCCAGAACTGACAGGGGGATATCCTTAATATGCTCTTGCTCAGCAATGCCTTCCGCAATCAGCCACTCCAAAAATAATTTATAATCAAGAACGTAATTCAAGAGGGTGGAAGGGGACCGGGTATCCAATTTATTGTCAACATATTCAACGATAAAGAAAGGCATGGACTTAACCAGCTGTTCCAATTTCTGCTCATGGACTTGATGTTGTCTGGTATTGGCCATTGATTGACTCCTTTTTAAGTTTGTTTATGCGTAAAATTCAATTTTTACGAATAGTTGTTTACATAATTATATTATGTTCAAGTTACTAATTAAGATAACAGCCATGCACGGAAGGATAGGACTGAAATCATTAATTTTTCACAGGAATTTTTACATCCTCATATTTTTCGAGATTTTGAAGTTTATGATTTTCGATAGTAGCTTCAGCAGCATCTTTGGTTCGAAATTATCCACCTTAATTGTTTCTTTATTTGTATGGAGATCATAAATTCGGATTTTGTAATCCATCATAAAAACTCTTTATTAAAACCTAAGAATTTGTTTTGTATAATCAGTAAAATCCCCAAGATGGTTTGCAACAATTTGCTGCAAAATGTCTATATTGACCGTCTGGTAGTCATGAACGGCTATGTTTCTAAAACCAACCATGGCCTTTAATCGTTTTACTGTATTTTCGTCAATAATTAGCGCCCCATGAAGCATATCAAACGCATCTCTGCTGGTTTGAGGCAAGCCCAATTTACGTTCAGCTACAATATGCATAGCCAAGTCAATTGACGCTTCGCACGCCCTTTGTATATTGAGAATAATGGAGTCTTGTTTGGTATAGTCCTTTAGATTTTCTGGATTATTGGCATATACATCCTTAACTCGGTTCATGCAACGCTCTATCACACTAATTTTGTTCAATATGACATCATTCTTCATAAATGGTCCCACTTTCTCCTATTTTTTTTAAGATGTTTTCGCGTTCCTCGTTCAATTTAGCGTACATGCTTAATGCAGTCATTTGGAGGTTTTTAAGAAGAGTATCGTTCGCTGAATATATAATGATACCGGTAGTATATATCTGGGCTTTAAATACCGTGGATGCTGTACGGATATTGACTAAATCCACCTCAACCTTCAGAATATCTGCTATTTCCTGTGATAGCTGAAAAACTTCATATGTAGTAAGCGATGAATTCTCACTGTAGAAAGCAATATCGATATCACTATCTTTATGTGTAGAGTTTTTGGCATAAGAACCAAAGATTATAATGAAAACAGGATCTATTTTTTTTACGAGAGTATCTTGAATGGTTTGAAACATCTCAGTATACATAAGACACGCTCCCTAAATTATTATATGAAGATTATACCAAACGTTCATTCTCTTGTCCATCTATGCTTAAAACTGATATTTTACGCATAGATGTTTTTTTACACCACATCTCTCCTTCATAAATAAAGAACTTATGTTAATCATGCTTTCTAAAAGACTGTACTTAGTATATTTTTAATTATATATATTCTAACGAGGTTTATGGTGCATGATAGATTGTAATTCTTATGGTAATTATCATGCACTTGAACAGCATCCCCTTTGTTCGTTCATACAAGAAAAGACTTTCCTATTCGGGAAAGTCTTTTCTTTATCAATGTCCGCTAATACTTATTACATGATTTGGTTCCATTGCTACGCATACCAAGACTACCCCAGATAAAAAGGATTGTTGCTCTTGTGCGAAAAGTTTCAGTTCATTTGTAACAATTCATCATGTAAAACACTTACGATAAGCATAGTGTCTTTTCATTTTTGGGTATGATTTTAACTTCACTTGATGGACATGTGGTAGGTAAGTGATATCAATGGGAAAATTTTTAAACTATTATTGTCAAAAAATTCGCAAATGTTACAATAACATAGTAAAACGATTTAGTAGTTATCAAAAGGTGAGTTTTGGCGTGATCAATAAAGGAGCGTCTAACACCCTTACTACCAAGGAGAGGATAAACAGTGAGTACATCTATTGAACAAGAGAATTCGCGCCGTATAACGGGCAACATTTTTAAAGGTTCGGTCGGAAATCTAATCGAATGGTACGACTGGTATGTGTATTCCGCTTTTGCCGTGTATTTCTCGGAAGCATTTTTCCCCAAGGGAGACACGACCAGCCAACTTCTCAACACGGCAGCGATCTTCGCCGTTGGCTTCCTTATGCGCCCTTTAGGGAGCCTTCTGATGGGACGCTACGCTGATCGTTATGGGCGTCGTGCCGCGCTTACGCTTTCCATTACCGTCATGGCCGGTGGTTCTCTAATCATTGCTTTAACACCCAGTTATAGCACCATTGGTGTGTTGGCTCCCATTATTCTGGTTCTAGCACGCCTGCTCCAAGGTTTGTCGCTAGGTGGAGAGTATGGAACCTCGGCAACGTACCTATCCGAGATGGCAAGCAGCGGCCGACGCGGCTTCTATTCGAGTTTTCAGTATGTCACACTTGTTGCCGGACAACTATTAGCACTGGGGGTCCAAATTATCCTTCAACAAACTCTCAGTGAATCCGATATGATGTCCTGGGGTTGGCGTATTCCATTTGTAATCGGAGCAATGGGAGCATTAGCCGTATTGTGGCTACGCCGCACAATGGACGAATCAGAGCAATTCTCAAAAATGGATTCTGAAAGTCGGGAGAACGCTGGGACCATTCGGGCTCTGATGAAACACCCTAAGGCGGTGTTTACAGTAGTTGGACTAACGCTTGGGGGAACCGTCGCATTCTATACTTATACTACGTATTTACAGAAATATATGGTAAATACTGTCGGCCTCGATAAGGAGGTCGTAAGCTGGATTAACTTCATTGCCTTGCTTATTTTCGTCGTGCTTCAACCACTTGCCGGT
The DNA here is from genome assembly GCF_001439925.1 of Peribacillus muralis. Taxonomy (GTDB): domain Bacteria; phylum Bacillota; class Bacilli; order Bacillales; family DSM-1321; genus Peribacillus; species Peribacillus muralis. The sequence goes on along the minus strand of NZ_LMBV01000015.1, from coordinate 21,370 downwards.
ATGCTGTCTGATCGGATTGGACGCCGCCCACTATTACTTTTTTTCGGGATCTTCGGGACTTTGTTGACGGTACCACTGTTCATGATCATGGAACAGACGAAAAATCCTATCATTGCATTTTTGCTTATGATGGTTGGTCTTGTCATTATCACTGGTTACACTTCAATCAATGCGATTGTAAAAGCAGAGCTTTTCCCAACTGAAATTCGTGCTCTAGGAGTGGGATTCCCCTACGCAGTCACAGTTGCAGTCTTCGGTGGAACTGCGGAGTTAATTGCGTTATGGCTGAAAAGCAACGGACTCGAGATTCTCTTCTACTACTACGTAGCTGCCTGTATTGCCGTTAGCTTAATTGCCTATTGGCGCATGAGTGAGTCCTCGAAGGTCTCCCACCTCGAAGCTGAGCTCAATGCTAGTAAAATACTCTAGCTCCTGGCACTCTATAATATAAAGAGAGAAAAACAAAGATTAAAAATGTTTAAATAAATATGACAGCAACTGCATATGTCCATGCAGTTGCTGTTTTTCCTAGAAATTAACTAATTACCTCATATACTTAACTTATTATATTTTTCCCAAAATACAGATTTACTGTCATTACGCGTTACTAGAGGTACGTCTAATCTTTCACATACTCCATTCTATCAAAAAATAAATCTATCACCAGCTTCTAAAGGCGCTCTCATATGTACCCTTTTAAAAATCTAAGTTCTGAAGAATGGTTTAGGGAGCTATATGTAGATGCCCGGTACACTAAGGTTATTTGGCATAATTACAATGTTAAAAAGGTTCTTTTACTTCCTGGAAATGTCGAGATGATAAAAAATGATAAGAAAAAGGCACAAGAATTTATCGAACTAGTGAAAAGCTGTAAGTAATAAATAAATCAACGGCTACTTCCCCTTGGTAGCCTACTTATTGTATTGTAGTTTTTTACAAAGAATTAAGGACCTATATTCCACTAATTTTGTATTTAATAAATCTTTTTTCGACTATCCTGCCCTATAGTTGCATAAGAAAAGGAGCTACTGATCAGCTCCTGGTAGTGAAGTAAAGCACCCGTTAGTTCATTAAGGAGTATGGATTTACTATTTCCCTTTTCATTTTTTGAAAGGAGTAGATATCATTAACAACTTTAAATAGTTCCCCATTTCTGGAGAAAATTGCACTTCCGTTTGGTATTGCACATACCATTCGTTCATTTGATAGTTCAAGATCTATCAGAAATGCCATTTGATCAAAAAACTTTATTGATGCTACTATACGGGGAAGGCGAAAATATGCCCTTCGTGGTGAAATCATACTGTCCGATATGGAAGGATCTTATCCTAACTATGGCTTCACCATAGAAGGGGTGCTTGAACTCCTTTACATGGATTTTATTGATGCCTTTAGGTGTATGTAATTAAATTAGGTTAGAATATTTAAATAATTATAGTTATCCTATAAGATTATTAAAATACTAGGGTTTCTTTCCTCTGTCATTCAAGGGCATAGTCGAGCATCTTTTAGTTCAGATACAACATAACGTCTATTTTATCTCGTCTTTAATCACTTGTAACTCTTTACTTTCAATAAGATTACTATACCAATGAGCTGACTTTTTTAATTTGCGGTTTCTGCCATCTTCTAAATTAATCTCAACTAGTCCATACCTGTTTTTAAAAGCATTCATTGGAGAAACGTTATCAGTAAATGCCCAGAGCATGAATCCTTTGCAGTTTGCACCGTTTTGTACAGCTTTCAGTAACCATTTTAAATGCTCACCAATAAATTCAATCCGGTAATCATCTTGTATAGTACCTTCCTCATTTTTAAATCGATATTCGTTTTCTACTCCCATACCGTTCTCTGCAATAAACCATTCTATATTTCCGTACTCGTTCATCATGCGCATAGCCATATCAAACATGATTCTTGGATATATCTCCCACCCACGATGTGGGTTCATCCTTCGACCCGGGAGTTCAAACATCTCATAGTAATATGATGGATGGAAAGGAATATTTTCATTCCAAGAAGCTGACCTTGCTTTTACACGATGAGGAAAGTAGAGATTAAGTCCAACTACATCCACCGTATTTTCTTTGATTGTCAGCAATTCTTCTTCTGTATATTCAAACATAATATTGTGCTTAATCAGCAAGTCAAGGAGTTCTCGTGGATATTCGCCTTTTATAGAGGGATCTAAAAATACTCTATTGAAAAATAAATCATAGATTTTAGCTGCATCCATATCATGCTGTGCACTTGAACGAGCATATGTAACTTCAGGGTTTAGAATCACTCCAATTTTGCCTTTATAGTCCTTATTATTAAATAACTGAACAACTTTTGCAGTTGCTAAGGCTTTGTTAAAATTCCACTGCATCCATTTTTTTGTATTTTGTTCAAATGGGTATCGAATAGCATCTAAATAAACGCGAGTTTGGACCACAATTGGTTCATTAAAAGTAAACCAATGTTTCACACGGTCTCCATATCTTTCAAATACTTTTTCAGCATATTTTACGAATAAGTTCACCACATGTTTTGATCCCCATCCACCATACTCTTCAAAAAGTTTAGCCGGTATTTCGTAGTGTTCAAGACAAATCATTGGTTCCACACCGTTTTTAATAAGTTCATTAATAACATTATCTATATAACTAGCATATTCTTCATCAACAGTTACATTTTCATAGTCTATTATAAAACGAGACCAATTGATAGAAGTTCTAAAGTGAGTTAAACCGATATCTTTCATCAAATGGATATCTTCTTTATATCTGTTATAAAAATCAGTTGCAAATGCAGGTCCATATCCGTTATGCCAGACATGCCTATTGTTTTTGAACCATAGGTCTATATATGAATCTTGCGTATCTTTTTTTCCATCCCAACCTTCAGTTTGCCATGCTGATGATGCAGCCCCAATTATAAAGTCTTCCGGAATTTTCATGGTTTTCATTTTACCTTTTCCTTCCACTTTTTAGTATTTTAATAAACTTGATTTGATTTTACAGTTTCCTTTTAAAAACCTTTTTTTATTTACTTATCGTCATATAATTAACTAATTACTCCATACACACCACTATGTATGTACTAATTTTTTGTTTGTAAGTAGTGATAGAGAGCACCAATTAGATTAGAGTCATTTCCAAATGCACATTGTTCAACGGACACCTGCAAACGAGATTTGTCATCTTTCATCGTACGAAGTTCTTGATTAATTCTCTCAATCAAATCCTTACGCTTACTTATAGCACCGCCTATTAATATCTTCTCTGGATCTATAACGTAGGTGACGTTGAAAATACCGACTGCTAAACGTCTGATAAATGTACTAATTTCTTCTTTTGCATCCTCATCCCCTTGATCACTCATTGTAAACACAGTATGACCATCAAAAACCTTACTCTCCAAACCTTTTCGTTTAGCCACATGGCGAACCAAACCAGCCGTTGATGCTAAATTACTCCAGTTCTTTCCGAGAGGGTGTTCAAGATATCCCTCCATTAACATAAATCCAAACTCTCCTGCATGTAGGTTATTCCCACGACGAACTTTCTTATCAAGAATGATGGTGCCACCAATCCCAGTTCCTATAACAATACAAACATAATCATTTACACCTTTTGCTGCACCCATCCATCCTTCAGCTAGTCCAGCACAGTTCGCGTCATTTTCAAGCTCGACTCTTACTCCGGTTCTTTCTTGCACTAGCTGTTTTATATTGGGTCCATGAATATAAGGGATTGCACTACTGCCTCCAATATAACCACTCGTTACATCCACTGCACCAGGCATACTAAGTGCAATCCCTTCAAGAGAATATGACTCTTGATATTGCTCGACTATTCCAGTAATGATATTAACAAATGAGTCAATTCCATCCTTTGGCGTTTCCACATAACTTCTTTCTATAAATGTAGCCTTTTCATCCATCAATGCATATTTAATGGAAGATCCTCCTGTATCAAAAACGGCATAATATCTCATTTTTACAACTCCCAGTTTTTTATCTACTATATTACGGTTTGTCAATCTAACAGCGACACTTCTATTTGGCGTTGGTTTATGGAGGTTACCATTTTAAGTTGTCTGGTTTCAGCAGATTTTTGGCGTTTTCCTTTTTAACGGAGGACTGTTATTAACCTTGCTTAGCATCCAAGATTGAGCCAAAAATAAATGGTCTGTAAGCAATTCATTAAGTAGTCATGCCTTGGTCTCTATTTCTTTTTTTAAATTTATTCAAAAGAAGATGGCCAAATAGGCCATCCTAATTAAAAACCGTTATTTTCTGAAACTTTCTTAAACCATTGCCCACTTTTTTTAATAGAACGCTCTGCATCCTTTTCTAGGTTAACAGAAACAAAACCATATCGATTTTTATACGCATTGGTCCAGGACCAGTTATCCATAAATGTCCATAAGTGATACCCTTTTACATTGGCACCTTCCTGGATGGCTTTATGTACCCATTTTAAATGTTCCTCAATGAATTCAATCCTATAATCATCTTGAATTATCCCACTTTTATCACGGAAGCGCTCTTCTCCTTCTACACCCATACCATTTTCAGAAATAAAGCATTCAATGTTTCCGTAATTTTCTTTTACATTTATGAGGATATCGTACACACCTTTTTCGTAAATTTCCCAACCCCTATGAGGATTCATTTTACGTCCAGGCATCACATAATTGTCAAAGAAACGATTAGGCATAAAAGGCCCCTCAGGATTAGGAAGGTGTTCTTTTGCTTTGACCCTTCTTGGCTGATAATAATTCACACCAAGTAGATCGACTGTATTGGCTTTAATAATGTCAATGTCTCCTTCATCAATCGTTGGCATGTACCCTTCTTTTTTTAATAAAGACACAAGTTCAGCAGGAAACTCACCTTTTACAGACGGATCAAGGAACGATCGATTAAAAATGATGTCTGCTAGTTTAGAAGCCTTAACGTCTGCAGGGTGTTGACTTCTTGGATAGGAAGGTGTCAAGTTGAGGATAATACCTATCTTTCCATGTTGACCCAATTCCTTATATGCTTGGATTGCTTTTGCACTTGATAGAATCGTATTATACCCGACTTGTACAGCTTTACCAAAATCTACTTCATTCGGATAATGGAAGTCATATAGATAACCACCCTCTACAGGAACGATTGGTTCATTATGTGTGAACCACTTTTTCACACGGTCACCAAACAATTTGAAGCAAGTTGTCGCATACTCTACGTAAGCATCCACCACTTCACGACTGGACCACCCTCCTATGTTTTGCATAGTTATTGGCATGTCAAAATGATAGAGATTCACAAACGGTTCCACACCTGCCGCAACCAATTCGTCAATTACACAATTGTAGAACTCTATTGCTTTATCATTTACTTTTCCCTTACCGTTTGGGAACATTCTCGACCAAGAAATCGATAAACGGAAGGAATTATGACCAATTTCCTTCATTAATGCAATATCCTCTTTATAACGGTAATAAAATTGAGAGGTATTTTCTGGACCAACTCTGTTAAAGAAACGATTAGGCTCTTTTTCATACCAATAATCCCAAATGTTTTGTCCTTTTCCTTCGATATTTGCAGCACCTTCTGTTTGGGTTGCAGATGCAGAAGATCCCCACCAAAATCCTTTTGGAAAAAGATGTTGTATATCCTTTTTTACTTCTTCAAGTGAATTCAATTTTACATTCCCCCTATCTATTTAAGTCATGATCTTACTTAGTAAATATCTATAAATTCTCTTATAATAGGTTTAAGATAAGACCTTTATTTTTCAAAAAAACAGTTTTATATTTAAAGTATTATCTTAGTTCCCTTCCTTGCGCTTTCCAACGCACCAAACACCATAGCCATACTTTTAACATTATCACGGCTATCTGTCTCAGCTAACCGATTTTCTTCAATCGATGCAAACATTTCGTCTAGACAACCCCAATGACCTTCATTTCCATACCATTCACTAGACACTTCAATTCTCTTAAACACATTTGTAAATCCTTTTGGTTTTGTCTCATCTATTACTTCACAACTTGGCAAGGTGTTACCGTCCCAAAGTACAGTTCCTTTTTCACCAGTTGCACGCCAGCTGCCTTCCCAGGATGTATTAAATCCTTCCGCGCTCCATGAACCTCTATAAGAAAATACAGACCCATCACTCATTTCAAATATACAGATTGAACTTGCATTCCCTTTATACCAAGATCCCTTAGGATTATATTCATGACAGTAAACGGATACTGGATCTGCACCTGAGATAAAACGAGCTTGGTCAAAGGTATGAATGGCCATATCTAGAAGTAAAGGACTATCCATGACACTTCTAAAACCATCAAAATGGGCTCCTAAGAAAAAGTCAGCATGTAATGAATCAACAGCCCCTATACTACCCTTATTTAAGATATCGCGAAACGCACGAATTTGTTTAATATATCGGCGATTTTGCATAATAGTGTATTTCTTTCCGGTGCTTTCTGTAACGACTATTAAATCCTTAGCATCCTGCATTGTTTCAGTCATAGGTTTTTCACTGAAAACATTACATCCTGCCTCGAGTGCAGTTTTCGCAACATATTTGTGACTTGAAGGAATGGTAATGTCAAAAACAAGATTTGCCTCTGTGTTTGTTAAAGCTTGTGAGAGTTCAGAGTAAACAGGAACATTCAACTTACGTTTTTGAGCCATAGCTATAGCACAATCTATATTAAGGTCAACAAGTGCAACAATTTGTGTGTTTTCACGTTGGTCTACATAGTCCAACCATGTATTTGACATATTTCCGCATCCTACCACAATAACTTTATGAATCATTGTAAACTTCTCCATTCTTGAAGATGATTTGTAATCATTTGGGATTTGGGATGAACTCTCCCCCACGACATTGTTTTAAATAGTTAAGCGCATGTACTTGTCCTGTCATTTCCCACTCGTTACAATAAACCGGATCGTGGAATCCCTCTATCTCTATACTACCTTGATAATTTGCTTGCATTAGAATTGAAATGATATCTGTCCAGTTACAATCTCCAAAACCTGGTGTTCGATGCCATACAAATTTTTCTGGACCATGAATACCTTGTTCTCGAATAACATCCCAAGCAATAGTTGCATCTTTTCCATGTACATTAAATATTTTTCCGACCCATTTTCGCAACTGTGGAATTGGATCAATAAGACTATTCATTTGATGGCATGGTTCCCATTGCAACCCAATATTATCACTAGTAACTGCATTAAATATCATTTCCCATGAGATAGGACTATGAGCAATATTCCAATCTCCTTCATACCAGTTACCGTCCATATTGCAATTCTCAAAGGCAAGTCTGACCCCTCGATCTTCGGCACGTTTTGCTAGTTCACCAAAGACTTCTGAAAATGAATGGATGGATTGATCCAGTGAACCCGGCATCCGTCCTGTAAAACCCGTTACTAAATTTGTACCAAAATCATGAGCATGATCAATCAGGCGTTCCCAACTTGCCAGAGTATCTGAATTGTCACCTTCTCCTGTTAAGGGATTTCCGAATATACCCAAATTAGAAATCGATATGTCTTTTTCTGCCAAAATCTCTTTTACTTGCTTAGATGTCTCTGATAAGTCTAAATTACGGGTAGATTGCCAGAAAGTAAGACCAAAGGATTCAAAACCATGAGGAATTATCTGGGGTAAAACGCGCACTGCATCTTGTCCGTCTACAAGGGTACCAATTGGTATTTGCTTCATTATGACTCTACTCCTTTTAAATGTGCATTAACTATCCGATAAAAAATGGTCCTTAAAATGTCTCTAGATTTTTATGTTTACGCTTACATTATTATTATCTAAAAATTTATAAACATTTACTATGCATTATCTTTAGATTTTCTTGTGTTGTTTTGGTATTCTCTTGGAGTAAAACCAACATGTTTTTTAAAAATTTTATTAAAATACACTGGATCAGGATACCCAACTACATGACCAATTTCATAGGTTTTCATAGAAGTTGGTCCACTAAGCAAGTCTTTTGCTTGTTCTATTCGAACTTGAATAATAAAATCCGTAATATTTTTGCCTGTTTGTTCTTTAAATAATTTACTTATATAAGTAGGATTAAGCAACACATGTTGAGCTAATGTATTCAAATCTAGCTTTCCTGAGTAGTTATCGTAAATATAGTACTGAATTTTTTTTATAATAGGATGATTCGTGCTAGAAGTTTTTTGGGGACATATAGATTTTTTGGTATCACTTATCTGGTGCAGAATTTCACATAACTCATCTTTGTTAATAGGTTTTAATATGTATCTTTTAATACCGTATCGGATGGCTTGTTGTGCGTATTCAAAATTACCGAAACCTGATATAACAATGCACTCCAAACGTGGAAATCGATTTCTCGCTTCCTCCAACAGTGAAAGTCCATCCATTCCACTCATCCTAATATCTGTGATAAGGACATCGACTTCTGCATTGATTTTTTCTAAAGCTTCTATGGCATGTTCACATTGGTGAATTACCTGATAATCTTCATTACTACGCTCTATAATCTTTGTAAGCCCTTTTCTAATTCGAATTTCGTCATCTACGACTACAATTTTCAGCATTAATCTTCCTCTTTTCCTTCTAGGATTATAGATATTTCTATGGTGGTTCCTTGGTACTGTTTACTCTTAATTTCTAAACTATAATTGTTACCGTATAAAATATGGAGTCTTTCATTAATATTTCTAAGTCCTATACCTCCAGATTTTTTAGTGACAGGATAATTTTTATCAATCATTAAGTTCTCTCTAACTTGCTTAAGTTGGTTATCTGTCATTCCAACTCCATCGTCTGATATATATATCTTTAAATATTGATCAATTCTTTCAAACAAAATTGAAACATTTATAACTTGGTTTGGAGATTTTGAAGCGTGAATCACTGTATTCTCTAAAATTGGCTGAAAGAGCATCTTCATTACTTTAATATTTAAGAATTCATTATCGCTGTATATTTTCAAAGTGAACTTATTATTAAAGCGATAGTTTAGTAGCTCTAAATACGTTGAAAGATGCTTTAGCTCATTATTTAATGTAGTAATTTCAAATCCTTTATACATGTTATATCGCATTAATTGACTAAGTAAAAATACCATATGACTAGTTTCTTCATCATCATTCACTTCTGCATTCATCCGGATGGTTTCTAATGTATTATAGATAAAATGAGGGTTGATCTGACTATGCAACGCATCTAGTTCGACTTCTCTATTCTTTCTCATGATTCGTTTATTCTCCTTTTTTTGAATATCTAAAAACCTGATCATTTCATTAAAATGATAATATAGTAAGCCTATTTCATCTTTGCGTTTCTTTGTTTCAATAACATTTAAGTTTTCTTTTTTTACAGATTGCATCTGCTTAATTAATTGAAGAATCGGTTGAACAATATTACGGAATAAAGATTTAAGCATATATAATTGTATAATTAACAGGATAGACACTATTCCTAATAGCAGCTGTTGAATACGACTTGCATCCTTAGCTAACTCTGAAAAGGGTACACTTATGACAAGATTTAAAGGGTAAGCTTTCGATGGAACCTTTAATAAAATCTCATGCTCTCCCCTACTAAAATTTTGCTTTTCTGGATTTAGTGTGGAGTCATTCCATACCAGCTTACTTTTACCACTGGTAATTGTGTTTAAATCTTCTAGTTCCTTATGGTAGATATACGAATTACTCTCTACTACAACAATCCCTAGAACCTCTTCTGAAAATATATCTTTTAGCAAGTACATGATAGAAAATTCATATGGACTATTATTCAAGCTAGGTGTATTGATAGAAAAATTACTCTCACTATGGTTTATTTCTTCCATTATCTTCTGGTAATTTTTATGAAGAGTAGGAGTAATTAAACTTCCATTCTTTGCTGAGTACACCCTTCCTGTAGTATCAACCACACTTATGTTACTTAAAGAATTATTACTAACTATGTACCTCTGCAGTAGTCTCTTAAATTCTAATTCTTCTTTAAACCTAGCTTTGTTATCTTCAAAATATCGGTTTAATTTAAATGGATAATCATTAAATTTTGTTAACTTTTCCTTTATCTCAGAAGAATTATTAATGTTCTCTTCTACTTTTTTCATGTCATCAATACTATTTTCTATGGTGGATATATTCTGTTCACCAAGCTTGTATGTAGAATCAATCGTATTATCCTTAAAAGATTTTAAAATGTTATTAAAAGCAATCATAGTAGTAACACATGTTAATAAACTACCGACAAGAAAGATCATTACTACTTTTTTATATAGTTTCAAATTTTTAAACCATCTCAAAACTTTTCACAAACTCCTTTACGAGCAACTAATTTATTTTATTAGTTTTAGTTTAGTAATAATTACAAAAGTATTTTACCCTTTCTAAAAACTTATATAGAACTAATTATAAAGAATATTAAGACAATACAACAAAAACTAGAAATATTACATAGAATCATATTTTAAACTTGGAGATAATCACTATGTAAGCGCAAACAAAAAAATAAACAGACGGAGGCTATTTTATGAAGAAATGGAGGAAAAGAATTAGTTTAGGCGTTCTAACTTTAGCTCTATTACTTAGTGGATGTGGAGATACAGAAAAAAGCGATGTAGGAGTAAAAGAAAATCATGTGGAAGGTAAAATTACCGTCCTTACTAACCGTACAGATATGGGAAGTACTTTTAAAGATTTTGAAAAAAGATTCAAAGAAAAATATCCTGATGTGGATGAAGTTAAATTTGAAACCCTTCAAAATTATGATAATGATGTAAAAGTTCGGATGTCTTCAAAGGATTATGGAGATGTCTTACTTATCCCAAATGGTGTACAACAATCACAACTTCCCATGTTTTTTGAACCCTTAGATGATTTAGGGTTTGAGAATAAAGTATATTTCCAAAATCATAAGGCATACAAAGGGCTAATGTATGGTGTTGCTTCAGGAGTTACCATTCAAGGGATCGTTTATAACAAAAAAGCATTTGTAAAAGCCGGAATTAAAAAAACACCTAAAACTTTAGAAGAATTCTATGCTGCATGTGAAAAACTAAAAAGTAAGAAAATTATTCCTATAGCTACAAACTTCAGTGCTCAATGGCCTTTAAGTGTTTGGAGGGATTGGGGATATGCAATCTCTTCAGATCCAACTTATCGTAATAACCTTGTAGGGGAACGAGATCCCTTCTTACCAAGTAAACCATATGGACAAGTTCTGGGTATCCTAAAAACATTTATCGATAACAACTATACAGAACAGGATTTAATGTCTACAGATTGGAACCAATCAAAATCAGACTTAGCTAACGGCAAGGTTGCCATGATACCAATGGGAAGTTGGGTAATCAATCAAGTAATTGATGCAGGAGGGAAACCAGAAGATATAGGGTTTATGTCCTTTGTAGGGGATAAACAAGGTAAATCAGTATCTCTTATGTCTCCTGATTGGAATTATGCTGTTAGTAAAAATAGTGAAAATAAAGAAACAGCCAAGATGTTTGTTAAATTTTTAATTGAAGATTCTGGTTATGAAAAAGTCACAGGTTTCGTGCCTACACTTAAAAACAAAACTCTGGACGATGGGCCTCTGAAGAAATACTTGTCTCAAAATCCAAAATTAATTGAAGAAGTACCTATGACAGATGAATTTGTCAAGATTTCTAATAAAGCTCAGATTGACTTTAATCTAGGACAATATGTGCAAGATTTGATCCTAGCTAAAGACTTTAATAAGGGATTAGATCAGTTAAATACTAAATGGAACCGAGCCCAGAAAGACTTAGGGCTAGATTAATTCAAGAAATAAGATAGTCATTTAGATTAAATGGAATGGAGGAAACTCAATGGCAAATATAAATTATCAAAGTACATTGAAAAGTTCAATAAACAAATCCATTAGAGACAGACTTCCCACCATCTCTTACAAAACTCAAAGAAAAATCTTACTTTTTTCTTTTTTAATTGTCCCACTACTATTACTATGTGTCTTTACTTTATACCCAGCACTTCAATTATTTTACCTTAGCTTTACGTATTGGGATGGGTTTAGTCCAACAAAGGATTGGGTGGGATTTAGTAATTATAGAGATATCTTTATTAACCCTGAGATGTTCTCAGTATTCAAAACGAGCCTCTATTATTTAGGAGGCGGACTTTTACAATTATTCTTAGCTTTGTATTTTGCTGTTTTGCTCAACTCTAAGATAAGAGCAAGGAATGTATTCAAGTCAATTCTATTTATGCCCTACATTATGAACAGTGTAGCCATCGCATTAATCTTTACAATCTTTTTTTCACCTGAGGGAACGTTAAATACAATACTTTCTTTGGTGGGATTAGATAGTTTACAACATAGCTGGCTAGGAAATTCAAACCTTGTAAATTATGCTTTAGCATCTACCTCTATTTGGAGACACATGGGCTTAAGTCTAATCATTTTTCTTGGCGTTCTTCAATCAATACCAAAAGAGATTTATGAAGCAGCTAAAATTGATGGATCCTCTGGATGGAATACATTTCGATACATCACATTGCCTAGTATAAAGAAAGTTTTTGAACTAAACCTTATTCTCACGGTCTCTGGAGCAATTTCTGTTTTTGAGATCCCCTTCATAATGACCAAGGGTGCAAATGATAGTATGACTTTTGTTATTTCTACTGTCGATACAGCTTTTAAGTATAGTAATTTTGGTTTAGCGTCTGCAATGTCAGTGATACTTCTATTAATTGTCGGGACTATTACTTTAGGACAAAGGTTATTGTTAAAGGAGCGTGACTAACATATGAAAGGGAATATTAAACAAATATCTTGGAATTTAACTAAGTATATTTCTCTTTTAATCGGTGCAATTGTTGTGTTAATACCACCATTGGTTGTGCTATTTTCTTCATTTAAAACCAAGATTGAATACTTAAATACGGACAAATTATCTTTACCAGACAGCTTTTTAAACTTTGAAAACTACAAAGTAGTGTTTGAACAAGGAAACTTAGATGTAGCGTTTAAAAACACAGCTATTATATTAGTGATTTCACTAATTGGTAATGTCATCATTGGGTCTTGTGTTGCCTATGCCTTAGGAAGATTTGATTTTAAACTAAAGAAAGTCATACTGGGAGCCTACTTGGTCGCAATCATGATTCCATCTATTACAACACAAGTATCTACCTATGGAATTATTACGAACCTTGGAGTGAATAACACACTTTTTGCTCCGATATTACTATATTTAGGCGCAGATGTGCTAATGATTTATATTTACCTACAGTTCATAGAATCCATTCCTAAAGAACTGGATGAAGCAGCAATGATTGAAGGAGCCTCCTATTTCACTATTTTCACAAAGGTTATCTTTCCTTTATTGGCTCCTGCTACTTCAACCGTTATTATTATAAAAGCCATAGCTATTTACAATGATTTTTATATTCCATTTCTGTATATACCTTCAGAAGAACTTTCAGTAGTTTCTACAGTAGCTTACAAATTCATGGGACCTTTTGGTGGTGAGTGGAATGTCATTTGTGCTGGAGTTATTATGATTATAATTCCAACTATTGTTTTGTTTTTGGTTCTACAAAGGTTTGTTTATTCAGGCATGACAAATGGCTCTGTGAAGTAGGTGGTGCAATATGATAAATGAACAGAAAGATTTAATAATGACTATTTGTATTTGGTTTTCACGGCTAGCAATTCTTAATTTATTGATAATTCTATCGACTATAATTGGAGGCATTATTTTCGGTATAGGACCTGCCGTTTCAACGGCTTTGGTTATCCTGAAACAATGGAAAGATGGAAAAGATGTTCCTTTAATTTCATATTATTTCAAAGTATACAAAGAGCTATTTGTTTCATCAAATCGGATTATGCTCTTCGGTGGTCCTTTACTCACGTTGATAGGCTTTGATGCTTATTATATGGTGGGATTAAACGGACCTCTTTCAACCATTGGCTTTATGATATTTATATACTTGTTACTTGTGATATCACTTACTCTACTATATTCATTAAGTTCAAGCAGTAGGCATTTTACAAAAGTGAATGCAATATTAAAAAATTCTCTAGTGGACATTTTTTTGTTTCCTAAACAGAGTTTGACTATTCTGTCTGGATTATTAATTGTAGGGTTTCTAAGTATAAAATGGAATGTTCTTTTCATCTTTTTCACATGGAGCCTAATATTGTTAATAGTCGTGTTAACTCGTGACACTATTTCTTTCAAGGATGGAAAACAAACCTGAACGTGACTTATTTACGAAAAGATAAATGTAAGGGTTATCATCAAAATCTACTAAGTAATAGTTTTAGAATGGTTAGGAATATATCGTTCTTCATTAATAATTTTTCAAGGTGTAAAGGAGTGATCTGCTTGAAACTAGGTGTATTCACAGCATTGTTTTCCGAAAAAAAGTTAGAGGAAGTTTTAGATTATATTCAAGATAAAGGATTAGAGAACGTAGAAATTGGAACAGGTGGGTATGTAGGTGACTCTCATTGTAAACCTGCAGATTTATTAAATGATGAAGTGAAGTTAAAAAAGTTTAAAGATACATTTGATTCACGTGGAATCCAAATTAGCGCCCTAAGTTGTCATGGAAACCCTCTACATCCAAATAAAAACATTGCCACTCAACATCATCGAGCATTCAAAGATACTGTTCGTCTTGCATCAAAGCTAGGTGTAAAAAATGTTATTACCTTTTCAGGATGTCCAGGTGAATCGGATTATTCTTTACACCCCGTCTGGATTACGTGCCCATGGCCGCGTGACTTTTCAGATGTTCTAAATTGGCAATGGAAAGAAAAGATTATTCCATATTGGAAAGAACAGAATACATTTTTAAATGAAAACAACGTAAAAGTAGCGATAGAGCCCCATCCAGGATTCGCTGTTTATAACACAGAAACATTATTAAGATTACGGAAGGAATGTGGAAACCAAATTGGAGTTAACTTTGATCCGAGCCATTATTTTTGGCAAGGGATGGATCCTATAGCTTGTATTAAAGAATTAGGTAAAGAGGATGCTTTATATCATTTCCATGCAAAAGATACAAAAATCGATCATCAAAATAACTCTTTAAACGGTGTACTAGATACAAAAAGTTATAGTGACCTTACCAGTCGCTCCTGGATCTTTAGGACTGTTGGTTTTGGCCATGGCGAAGATACATGGAGAGAAATCATTAGTGTTCTTCAAAGTATTGGTTATGATGGAGCAATTAGCATTGAACATGAAGATGGGTTAATGAGTGTTGAAGAAGGCCTGGAAAAAGCAATTTCTTTCTTACAAAACAATTTAATTAAAGAAGGAGCTGCTGAAATGTGGTGGGTGTAAATAAGAAACGAGTTCGGATTGGCATGGTGGGCTATAAATTTATGGGAAAAGCCCATTCTCATGCGTATCGAGATATCCCTTTTTATTTTAATACAAATGTAGAACCTGTTTTACAAGCACTTTGTGGTAGAAATGAAGAAAGCGTTAGAGAAGCTGCAAGTAAGATGGGATGGAAAAGCTATGAGACAGATTGGAAAAAACTAATCAAACGTGATGATATCGATTTAATTGATATTGTGACTCCCAACAATAGTCATGCTGAAATAGCCATAGCAGCAGCTGAAGCTGGAAAACATGTGTTTTGTGAAAAACCCTTAGCTATGACACTAGAACAATCTAAACGTATGCTAGAAGCTGTAGAGAAACATAAGGTAATCCATATGGTGAATCATAATTATCGATTTGTTCCAGCTGTTCAATTGGCCAAAAACTTAATTGATAATGGACGCCTAGGGAAGATATTTCACATTCGCGTTACCTATTTACAGGATTGGATTATGGACCCACAGTTCCCTCTCACATGGCGCTTAGACAAAGTTGTGTCCGGTTCAGGATCACATGGAGATTTGGCAGCCCACAGTATTGACTTAGCAAGGTTTTTAAATGGTGAATTTAAAGAAGTCAGTGGGATTTTAGAAACGTTCATTAATCAACGTCCTATCGTCACGTCTAGCTCTGGTTTAAACGGAAAGGGAGCAAGTGACAAGACAGGAACAGTAGATGTAGATGACACAAGTATTTTTATTGCACGTTTTGAAAATGGATCAATTGGAACGTTTGAGGCCACTCGTTTCGCAGGTGGAAACAGAAATGGAAATCGTTTTGAAATTAATGGTGAAAAGGGCTCAATTCGTTGGGATATGGAAAATATGAATCATTTAGAAGTCTACTTTCATGATGATGAGCCTGGGTTACAGGGGTTTAGAAAGATTAATTGTACAGAGGAAATTCATCCTTATGCGGAAGCTTATTGGCCGGCAGGTCATAGTATTGGTTATGAACATACGTTCATTAACTTAATGGTTAACTTGATGAATGGTTTAGATAAAGGGTTTAGTCCATCACCCAACTTTACAGACGGTGTAAGAAATCAAGCCGTTTTAGAAGCAGTTGAACTATCTTCCCATAAAAAAAAATGGATTTCTATCTCAGATTTGCTTAATTAAGCAGAGCAATCTATTCCAGCATGAAATTATCCACTCTTACCTGCTACTTCGTGTGAAAAGTGTTTTTTAATCAAAACTGGGAGGGAATAAAAGTGACCTATTTTAAAAACGTAACTAATATTCAATACGAAGGAAAAGGTTCAACTAATCCACTTGCATTTAAATACTACAATTCAGAAGAATTGGTAGGTGGGAAAACAATGGAGGAACATTTGCGTTTTGGTGTTTCATATTGGCATACGCTTACAGGAAACGGCGAAGACCCATTCGGTGCTGGTACAATGCTTCGTTCATGGAATCATTATTCTGAAATGGACTTAGCCAAAACAAGAGTAGAAGCAGCATTTGAATTTTTTGAAAAGCTTAACGTTCCCTTCTTCTGTTTCCATGATATCGACGTGGCACCAGAGGGTAAAAGTTTAAAACAAACTAATGAAAATTTAGATACTATTACAATGATGATTAAAGATTATATGAAAACCAGTAAAACAAAACTACTATGGAATACAGCAAATGCGTTTACTCACCCTCGTTTTGTACATGGTGCAGCAACTTCATGTAATGCTGATGTATTTGCCTATTCTGCGGCAAAAGTAAAAAAAGGAATAGAAATTGCAAAAGAGTTAGGTGCTGAAAACTATGTATTCTGGGGAGGACGTGAGGGATATGAAACTTTATTAAACACCAATATGAACCTTGAGCTTGATAATTTAGCACGCTTCTATCACATGGCAATAGACTACGCAAAAGAAATTAGTTACACAGGGCAATTTCTTATAGAACCAAAACCACAAGAGCCGACAAAACATCAATATGACTTTGATGTAGCAACCGCACTTTCTTTCCTACAAAAATATGATTTACAAGGTAACTTTAAATTTAATATTGAGGCAAACCATGCAACACTTGCGGGGCATACATTTGAGCACGAGTTGAGGACGGCGCGAATCAATGGCATGCTGGGGTCTGTTGACGCAAATCAGGGTGATACACTGCTCGGATGGGATACTGATGAGTTCCCAACAGACTTATATGCCACTATATTAGCCATGTATGAGATTCTTAAAAATGATGGCCTAGGTAAAGGTGGATTAAACTTTGATGCAAAAGTAAGACGCGGTTCATTTGATCCTGAAGATTTATTCCACGCTCATATTGCAGGCATGGATAGTTTTGCAATTGGCTTAAAAGTAGCGTACAGACTAATTGAAGACGGTGTATTTGATAATTTTATTGATGAACGTTATCACAGCTTTACAGAAGGAATTGGCCTGAAGGTTGTGGAAGGACTAGCAAACTTCCATACACTTGAAGCATATGCACTACAAAATAACCCTATTAGGAATAATTCTGGTCGACAAGAAATGTTAAAGGCTAAAATTAATCACTATTTATTAGATTCGTTATCGAATGTTACAGTATAAATAAATTAGTTCTCAGCGACTGAAAAAAATATTGTTCAGTCGCTTTGTAGAAAAGGATGAAAAACTAATATGAAATATGTAATTGGTATTGATTTAGGTACAAGTGCAGTAAAGGTTTTGTTAGTAAATCAATATGGTCGGGTATGTGGTGAAGCTTTACAAGCTTATCCTCTTATTCATGAAAAATCAGGATACAGTGAGCAGCAACCTGAGGAATGGATAAAAAAAACAACCCTCGCACTAAAAGAACTTGTAGCAGGTTTTGAAGGAAATATCAATGATATTGAAGGTATTAGTTTTTCTGGTCAAATGCATGGCCTTGTCCTTTTAAATGAAAAAAGAGAAATTTTGAGGAATGCAATACTTTGGAATGATATTAGAACAACTGCACAATGTGAGAGAATTTATAACGTTTTAGGGAAAGAACAATTATTACAAATCACAAAAAATCCAGCTTTAGAAGGTTTTACACTTCCAAAGCTCCTTTGGGTGCAAGAAAATGAATTGGATATATTTAATAATACTCATGTTTTCTTACTCCCAAAAGACTATTTAAGATACCGCATGACTGGACAAATTCATACTGAATATTCAGATGCAGCTGGGACCCTACTTTTAGATGTTAAGGAAAAATTGTGGAGTGTGGAGATTTGTAATCTATTTAATATTAATCCTAGAATTTGTCCTCCACTTATAGAATCACATGACTTTATTGGAACAATTACATCACAGTTTGCAGATGAAACAGGGCTCTCAAAATCTACGAAAGTATTTGCAGGCGGGGCAGATAACGCATGTGGTGCAATAGGTGCGGGGATCTTATTTGAAGGAAAAACATTGTGTAGTATTGGAACATCTGGCGTAATTTTATCGTATGAACAATGCACAGATCATGAACTTGGAGACGAAGTCCATTGTTTTAATCACGGAAAAGAAAACGCATTCTACACTATGGGAGTTACCTTGTCTGCTGGTCACAGCTTAAGCTGGTTTAAAGAAACATTTGCAAAGGGTGAAAATTTTGAAACACTACTACATGAATTAGAAAGTATACCATCAGGATCCCATGGTTTACTCTATACACCGTATTTATTTGGAGAACGGACCCCGTATGCTGATGCCGATATTCGAGGTAGTTTTATTGGAATAGATGCTTCTCATAAACGTATTGACTTTGTACGTGCAGTAATTGAAGGGGTTACATTCTCTCTTTGTGAAACTATTAATATTTTTAGAGATGGCGGCAAAAAAATTGATTCAATAATTTCAATTGGCGGCGGGGCTAAGAATGATACATGGTTGCAAATTCAAGCAGATATTTTTAATGCTGTAATTATGAAGTTAGAGAATGAACAAGGACCATCAATTGGTGCAGCAATGCTCGCAGCATACGGTTCAGGCTGGTTCTCTTCACTTGAAGATTGTTCCAATAAATTCATTCGAGTCGCAACTGAATTCCATCCAAATAAAGACAATGTGAAAAAGTATAAAGTATTATTCGATATTTATAAAAGTATCTATACAAAAACGAAAGATCTTAACAATATACTAAAAATATATAGAAAATAAAGGAAACCAAACTACTATTCTGTCCGATTGCTTAATACCAGTTTTTTCTTAGTTAATTGAATAACTCAATAATTTATTCAATTAAAATAGATACATGCATACCTTATTACAGGAAGTTAGCAATAGGAAACCGTATGAAGTAATCTCCTGGTTTTCCCTTGCTCCACCGAAAATGTTAATATCCCAGGATTTGTAGCTCCATCTAGCGAAATGTACTAGATCATAAGTTCCTCATATTCATAAACTTGGAATTGAATCCGTCAAGCTCGCTCTTTTCACAGTATTTATGGAGCTAGCTTATGAACCATCTTCTTTTGAATCATTATTAACTTAAAATGTAATGAAATTGTTAGGAATGTGCCCTGCTGTGGACTGGATAAAATGCGCTGCCAGTCCACAGCATTTATCGAATTTTATGGTTCTAGTGCATTATTTCTTCATGAGTCCGCCAATAGGCGGACTTTTTGTAGCGCTAACGCACCCGTTAGTTTAAGTACAAACCTTCACAAACTCTAGAGAGTTCATGACCTTCTTCATCTGTAATGGTTTGAATCTGTTGGTACGTTTCTTCGATTTTCTCTTGTAGCTTCGCCTCTAATTTCGTCGTCGCCTTTTTCCAGACAAATGAAAACTTGATAGCACTTGCTTCAATCTTCGTTCCGTCTAGATAGTAATTCTCCATTGTGATGTGCTTTTCTTCTAATTACTACAATGGGCGATTTTTTTTGGTGCATAAATTTTAAAAAAGAGGTTGCCCCTAAAAGTCATACTCCTGACTTTTGGTACAGCCCCGTTTTTCCTAGAAATTAGCTAATTACCTCATATCAAATTATAATACTTAACTTATTATATTTTTCCTAAAATACAGATTTTACTGTCATTACGCGTTACTAGAGGTACGTCTAATCTTTCACAAACTCCATTCTATCGTTAACATAAAAAAAATCTATCACTAGCTTCTGAAGGCGCTCTCATATGTACCCTTTTAAAAAATAGACTGATCAACTTTAACATAAAAACAATTAATTGGATTAACCTTTCACTTTTCTTAATGAACTATCCTGCCTCTTTAGTTTCATCAGAAAAAAGCTATCTTAAAGACAGCTCCGATCTTAAGCAAACGCACCGTTAGTTCCATAAGAAAAAGAGCTGCAAAAGGCAACTCCCTTATTGAAGTAAGACACCTTTTAGGATATTATTGCCTGTCATCGAGCTCTTCCGTATTACTCATTATTTTTTTGTTCTTACTAAAATGAATAGCTATATATAAAAATAAACCAAAACACCCACCAATTAGTACCTTAAAACCTGAACCAACAGCTGCCCATTCCAAGGCGTAGAAAATTATCACACCGAGAAGAACATATGAAAAAACTGCATTAATCAGTATCATTCAACCTTCTTCCTTAATTGGTATTATATAAATTCTATTTCAAATGCATTATTCCTTGTTGAACTAACCTGCCCCTTTAGTCCCACTGCCTTATAGAAGCTCCGATCATAAACTAACGCACCCTATAGTTTAAGTGCATTATTTCACAATCCTTCTTAAGGAATAAAAAAAGCGACCTTCATCTTAAATCTTAAAAGTCATTCACCGTTAGCTGTCCATAAAAAATCTAATGTTGAAGCCAAGACCTACCCCATTTGCCAACCATGCTACAATTCATAGCGACACAGATAATGAAAGACTTTCGTTCTTTCATTGGAATTGAAGAAGGGTTACCCTGACAATCGTAATCGGAAATAAAAATAGCAATCGCTTATGAATGATAAAAAACCAGATATCTAAAGGATATCTGGCCTTATTTTTATTAATTCATTTCACCGCCACCACTTACTGGCATATAACTTCCTGTAAGG
>NZ_LMBV01000014.1:84684-121232 GCF_001439925.1 Peribacillus muralis | reverse complement strand
GCCGTATACCGAACGGTACGTACGGTGGTGTGAGAGGTCGGAGGCTAGGCGCCTCCTCCTACTCGATTTCCTTATAGGGATAACACGTATACCAGATTGGTGTATATGAAAAATTCAGAAGAATATTATTATTTAAGGATATTACTTTATATATAACGATTTCTAAAACCTACTTAAATTAATATGTAAATTAGGATTGTATTAATATAGAATAATATGTATAGTTATTTAAAAATAATAATTAATAGAATGAACTATATAAGTGTTAACTTTTCGAATAAGGAGTTTTGACAAAAGATGTCTAAGGAAAAAAAAGGTGCTAAAAAGAAAACGGGCATTAACGCACATGTGTTAATCTTCTCGTTAATCGTTATTGCGGCAGTTTTGACATATATTGTCCCAGCCGGTCATTATGATAAGGTTGAGGTTAAAGGTCGTAGTGAGATTGATCCGGATACATTTACATTCATCAATAGTGATCCAGTGGGGTTATTGGAGTTGTTCAGTGATATTCATACAGGTATGGTCAACGGTGCAGGGACGATTTTCTTCGTCTTAATCATCGGAGGAGTTTTCGGTATTATTAGTGCAACAGGGGCGCTTGAAACGTTTATAACGTCATTTGCCCGAAAGATGGCGAATCGCGAGAAATTAATCATACCGGTCTTGATGTTGTTTTTCGCGATTTGTGGTGCGACGATGGGGATGTCTGATGAGACGGCAGTTTATGTAGGTTTGCTTGTACCACTTACGATCGCTTTAGGGTTTGATGCGGTAACCGGTTTTGCGATCGTCGTGGTTGGTGCATCTATGGGCTATACAGCTGGGTTCATGAATCCCTTTACGTTAGGGGTAGCACAGGGCATTGCGGAGCTTCCAACCTTTTCGGGTATGGGCTATCGTCTGATCGTTTTCGCTATCTTCTATATTATGGCCGTCATGTTCGTTTATCGACATGCGATGAAGGTGAAGGCAAATCCGGAGCTTGGCACTTATGGCAAGTTCGGGCGTTTAAATCAGAATATAGAAGAACAACCAGCAGTGAAAATGACCTTTCGTCATAAATTGGTACTAGGTGCATTTTTCCTTAACTTCATCATCTTAATTTTCGGAGTGATGAAATATGACTGGTATGTTACGGAGATTGCCGGCCTGTTTTTGATGTTCGGCATTATCATGGGAATACTCGGTAAACTATCGCCATCCAGCATTGCCGATAGCTTTGTGAAGGGCGCCGCGGAACTAATTGGCGGTGCCATCATTATCGGTTTGGCACAAGCAGTTCTTGTTATTTTTGAGTC
Organism: Peribacillus muralis; assembly: GCF_001439925.1. Lineage (GTDB taxonomy): Bacteria > Bacillota > Bacilli > Bacillales > DSM-1321 > Peribacillus > Peribacillus muralis. Next base: position 119,931 of record NZ_LMBV01000014.1, on the reverse strand, counting down.
TGGAGGATTAATGGATACAATCCTTTACTATGCTTCCGATTTATTGGATATAATTCCTTCGGGTTTTACCGCTGTGGGCATGATGATTTTACAGCTCATCATTAATTTCTTGGTTCCTTCTGGAAGTGGACAAGCGGCACTTACCATGCCGTTAATGTCACCTCTTGCAGACCTTGTAGGTGTAACAAGGCAAACGGCCGTGCTTGCATTCCAATTCGGTGATGGAATCGCGGCAAGTATATTCCCAACGAATGGTGCGCTCATTGCATCTCTTACGATTGCGGGAATCCCATGGAACAAATGGGTGAAATGGTATATCCCGTTCTTCATTATCCAATTGATTGTGTGTGCGATATTATTAGTTGTGGCAGAGTGGATCAACTACGGACCATTTTAAGAAAAGGGGGCTCTTTCAATGTTTGAAACGTTAGCGAAACAGGCGGTGGCAGATCGGCGCTACCTACATGAAAACCCGGAACTCTCTGGCAGTGAGTGGGAAACAACGAAATTCATACGTGAGCGACTTGAAGCATTGAATATCGAGATATTGGACTTCGATCCACCCGGTGTCATTGGTTACATGAAAGGAACGCAGGGAGAAAAAACGATTGCCTTGCGAGCAGACATCGACGCATTGCCAATCCTTGAGGAGGGAGATAAGCCGTATATCTCCAAGGTAAATGGTGTCTCGCATGCTTGCGGGCATGATGGTCATACAGCCATTCTGCTTGCGGCAGCGGAGTGGTTCAAGGAACCTGGGAATGAAGTGGAACCAAACATTTTATTCATCTTCCAATCAGCAGAGGAAATTACGCCAAGTGGTGCTGACCGTCTCATTAAAATGGGTGTATTGGATGGTGTAGATACGATTTTCGCTATTCATTTGTGGCAAAGCATGGAAAAGGGGAAGATGGGCCTAAAAGCTGGTGCTGCGATGGCTTCTGTAGATGACTTTGAAGTGAGAATCCAAGGCTCAGGCGGTCACGGTGCAACCCCGCATGAAACGGTCGATCCGATTTATATTGCATCTTATTTAATCCAAGCGTACCAAGGCATCATTAGTCGTAAGCTCAACCCCGTTCACTCAGGAGTATTAACGGTGGGGAAAATAGAAGGCGGCACTACGTATAATGTGATTCCCGATACTGCGAAGCTAATCGGGACCATCCGCGCATTATCTGTAGAGTCTGTTCAAACAATCCAACAGCAAATGGTGCAAATCACTGAAGGTCTTTGCCAAACCTTTGGTGCAAAAGGGGAAATTGATTTCATCGTTGGGACACCTCCACTTGTGAATGATTCCAAAGAGGCGGCATTTGCGGAGTCGGTCATTCGAAAAACGTTTGGTGAGGGACGTTTCCAAACGGTTGACGCATATATGGGAGCCGAAGATTTTTCCTATTACTTGCAGAAGAAGCCAGGGGCGTTTATCTTTGTGGGAATGAACAGTGAAAAGAGTGCATACCCGCATCATCATCCAAAATTTGATATCGACGAGGATGTCTTCGCTGATGCGATTAAGCTTTTTACAGAAATCGTAAAAGAATATCGATAATAATCTAACCTGAATGACTCCGGCACGGCTGCGGAGTCATTTTTTAATTTTATATGAATGAAAAATTTGAAAACCCGTACTCATTGGATACGGGTTTTATCGTTTAAGCTGGCGCTTTTTGATTTAGATTGACAACCAAATCCGTGACTTGTTTTGCCTGATCCTCAAGGTGAAGAGACTGCTTCATCAAAGAATCCATTAAGAAAGACTGTTCACTTGTAGAAGTGGCGATTTGCTGGTTTGCGGAACGAGATTCCAGTGAATGATGCAGAATGGACTCAAATACTTGATGAACGGCCCTGTTCGTTGCCGTTAGTTGATACATGCTTGATTCATAGAGTCTTAATAATAGGTTCACCTGTTCATTCGAAGAATAGATTGATCCGAATACATGCTGAGATTCGTCAGCAATCTTTGCTCCTTTTTCTACATCCATAATCGAATCCTTCACTTGCTTCTGTATCAATTCCATTTCGTCTTGGATTTTACTGACCACACGGACAATCTCTTGGGCAGATATATCTGACTGGTTAGCCAGGTTTCGGACTTCTTCTGCAACAACGGCAAATCCCTTTCCTGCTTCTCCTGCACGTGCTGCCTCTATGGAAGCATTAAGGGCTAAGAGATTAGTTTGATCAGAAATACGGTTAATCATAATGGTAAATTGCTCAATATCTTGTATTCGCTGTTTAAAACCATGAATCGTATCTGCCAAACCAGTTACATGTTCATTGACTAATTCGAATTGAACCTGAAGTTTCTTCATCATCTGCTGACCGGTATCCACATGACTGCTGGTGGAAAGGGAGTTCTCAGAAATCTCATTCGTGCGCTTGCTCAAGTCGAGAACTTGTTCTTCCATGTTCTTCAGCTTCATCATATTGGATTGTGTCAAATCCAGATTGCGTTCCGTTTTTAAAGTCATGTCTTGGATACTGTCATTAATTTGGGCTGAGGCACTATTGGTTTCCTGACTCGTTCCTTTAATCTCCGATGAGACAAGCAGCATATCTTGTGACATCAAATCCAATGCTGTAAGCAGCTCGGTTGTTTTTTGCTCGATTTTGCTGTTCTGCTCCGATAAGCTTTTTTTCATCGATTTCTTGTGCAAAAGCAGAACGATTGTTGCCCCGCTAGTCAAAATTAGAAAGACAGCGTGTACCAGCAGAAGCGAAAACGAATAATTGGATGTTCCGCAAAGAAGCTCCGGAAATAAGAAGTAACCTGCCAAATGCTGTATGGCAAAAATCATCGTGCTCAATAAGACAAGCAAGACCGAATCAAAGAAAGCGATTAAAGCGATGACCATAAAAATCGAAAAATGGTATTCAACCAAGCCATTTCCTCCAGCTATCATTGATATGGACGAAAATGTGAGGCATAGCGTAATAAACCAAGGCAGCAACGGATGATTTCTATCCTTCTTATAAAAAATGCTGGCCATAAGGAAGAATAGAATCGGGAGCAAAAACAATATGAAAAGAGAAGATGCTAGATGAGGAGGAAGCTGAGCAATTCCCCGCATAACAAGATAATCTTCTAAAAAGCCGGTGTACCTGTGCAAGAAATGAATGAAAATCCCCATTAAAACTGTACCTGCACTAAACAATAGCATTAAATAATTTCCTTTGAATTTATTCATGGTCATACTCCTCAATCAGTTAATAATCCAGAAAAAAAAAGCCAACTAAACATAATGTTTAATTAGCCGGTTGCGCTACTGACTCCAAACTATCCAAGCGCTCATATACGGATAGTTCTTCATAGTCTCGGGATTCAGTTAATATCTATATCGGTTCGGATTTTGAAATCTTAAAGATTTATAATATGGAGGCAAAAAAATTTTCAGACCAGGGTGGGCCCCTCTTTATGATTTTTCAGGGAGGATGTGTAAATGATTATGTGAAGCGGAGGTTCTGATCATTTCTTTTTATTTACTTTCTCATTCCCGTGTTTGAAATTACCCGTAATTTTGGCGAGAAGCAATTGTACCTCCAATATGTTGTTTTCAACGTCTTTAAGCCTTTTTATCAGCCGTTCTGCTTCTATTTCCTTTACGACCTTTATTTGCTTATTGTTGAAATAAATGATTATAGTTGCTTTTTTCGTAAGGATATAAGTGAAGAGTTCTTCCATCAATTTATTCCGTTTATCTATTTCGCTCATCGTATTCTCTCCTTTATATAAAGTATTTACCATGTGATCGCGAAGGTGTTGCTGGTTGAATTTGAATAAGAGCGACTCCTCGGAAACTGTATTGGCCATTTGGATAGAGCAATCCCTTTCGATTTTTAATATTCCGATATCTTAGAAGCATTAGGGAAAACCTCCAAAAATATTATTTGAAGAAAATAATATTTATTCCAAAAATTCATATTATAATACTTTATTCTTATGCTATATTATAGGGAGAATTAATTATTATCACGCATAATCAAAGAATTGGAGTGATTTCTATGAAGAAGCTTGGTTTACTTAGTCTGTTTTTGATTTTGACTATCTTTATCTCGGCATGTGGGAGCAATGATGGTAAAAATGCAGGTGAGGAAAAGAAAAATGAAAAAGTATATAAAGTTGGCGTGGATACGACATATCCACCGTTTGAATTTAAAGAAGGAAACGAATATAAAGGCATTGATATTGATATAATCAATGCAATAGCGAAAGACCAGAATTTTAAAATCAAGTTAACTCCGATGGATTTCGGCGGAATCATTCCAGCGATGCAAGCCAACCAGCTTGATCTGGCCATTGCAGGCATGAGCATTACCGACGATAGAAAAAAGATTGTTGATTTCTCTACGCCATATTTCGATGCAGGCTTGACTGTCGTCGTTACGAAGGATAATAAGACCACTAAATCGGTTGCTGACCTTAAAGGGAAGACAGTAGCGGTCAAAAAAGGGACAACGGGTGCTAAATACGCTCAGGATAATGCTAGTAAATTAAAGATTAAAGTGGTTCAGTTCAATGACTCTCCAGCGATGTTCCAAGAAGTGTCGAATGGTAATGCCGATGCACTTATAGAAGATTATCCTGTTATCTCCTATGCCATCGCCCAAAAAGACCTTGGTTTGAAAACCGTAGGTGACCGCTTGAATGGGGACAAGTATGGAATAGCTGTATTGAAAGGCGAAAACCAGGATTTATTGAAGAAAATAAATGATGGTCTTGCCAATCTGAAAAAAGACGGCAAGTATGATGAAATCATAAAAACGTATCTTGGTGAATAAATAAAAGGCTCAATAAGCGCGCCTAAGGCGCGCTTTCTTTTTCGGAGGGGTGAAAGAAATGGATATAATTGTTGCGGCATTGCCTATGTTAGTAAAGGGACTTCAGGTGACGCTATACATCTTTGTGATTGCCATCATCCTAGGTTTTTTGATTGGTTTAGTAGTGGCCCTGCTACGACTTGCCCCTCTCAAGATCTTGAACTGGATTGCAAAGGTATATGTGGATGCGATACGAGGGACACCGTTCATCGTTCAGTTGTTTTTTATATATTTCGGAGTGAACTCACTAAATATCATTTCGTTGAACAGTACGACAGCGGGAATCATCACCGTTGCGATCAATGCAGGAGCATATTTTGCTGAGATAATAAGAGCGGGGATACAATCCATCGATAAGGGTCAAACGGAAGCGGCAAGGTCAATTGGGTTCACTGGAACTCAAGCGATGCGCTATGTCGTACTGCCACAAGCCTTTAGAAGGATGCTTCCCACCATTACGAACCAATCGATCATTAGCTTGAAAGATACCTCCCTATTATCCGTCATCGGGATTGCCGATTTAACGCAGCAAGGCCAGATTCAAGCTTCGGCAACGTTCGAGGCATTCAAGATTTGGCTGGTTGTCGGTGTGATTTACTTTATCATCATATATGCGATAACCCTTATTGCCAATTTCATTGAAAGGAGGGTTCAAGTGCGATGAGCATCATTACTGTAAGAAACCTGAGAAAATCATTTGGAGCTGTAGAGGTTTTAAAGGATATTAATGCAGAAGTGCAGGAAAAGGAAGTAATTTGTGTAATAGGGCCTTCTGGATCTGGAAAAAGTACATTTCTCCGCTGCCTGAACCTTCTTGAAGAGGTTACGGGCGGTGAGGTGGTTGTAAACGGACATAATATAACCGATCCGAAACAGAAAATCAATATAAACAAAGTCCGCCAAGAAGTAGGCATGGTTTTTCAACATTTCAATCTATTTCCTCATAAAACCGTTATGGAAAACATAACGTTGGGGCCTATTAAAATTCGTGCCACCGCTAAAGCGGAAGCGGAAAAATTAGCGCTTGTGTTATTGGATAAGGTTGGACTTAGGGAAAAAGCAAATAGCTATCCAGGAGAACTTTCCGGTGGACAAAAGCAGCGGGTCGCCATCGCAAGGGCATTGGCGATGAATCCGAAGATCATGCTTTTCGATGAGCCGACTTCTGCGCTTGATCCTGAAATGGTCGGAGATGTTTTAGAGGTAATGAAGCAACTTGCTAAAGAAGGCATGACAATGATCGTCGTCACGCATGAAATGGGCTTTGCCCGCGAAGTGGGTGACCGCGTCATTTTCATGGATGGAGGGTATATCGTTGAAGAAAATGAGCCGAATCAACTATTCGGCAACCCTCAGCATGAGAGAACCAAATCTTTCTTGAGTAAGGTGCTATAAGCAGGAAGTGAGGATGGACAAGAACGTAAGATGTGATTGTCCATGACAGAAGTTGTGCATAAAGTGTGGACAAAGGTATGCGGTACAGGAGGGGAAGCCCGATCGCGCATGCCTTTCCCTTCACTTTGTGCATAACTTTTTTTTTATTTAGGGAAAAGAAACCTTTTGCAGCTACATGCAAATGCAGATCATTAATATTGAAGGTGTTTATAGTTTGTGGTGGTGTACTTAGTCCGTTTCATTTCACTGCAGGCACTCCCTTTCCGCAGGCGGTCCGTGAGCCTCCTTGGCTTTCAGCCTGCGGGGTCTCACGAAGACGCGCATTTCCCGCAGGAGTGTCGTTGCCTTCCGTTTCTTTCAACTTTGCGTTAAAACGAAGATGGTATCCAGATGGTCCACATGTAGCTGGCGAGAAACGGTACAAAAAGCATGTGAAAAGTACGAATATTATGAGATTCCTCTTCAAATTCGAGGCAAAGTCTAAACTCGCGAATAAAATCACGAAACTCACGAATAAAGTCGATAAATTCACGAATAAAATCACGAAACTCACGAATAAAGTCGATAAATTCACGAATAAAATCACGAAACTCACGAGTAAAGTCGATAAATTCACGAGTAAAAGCACGAAATTCACGAGTAAAGTGGTTAAGTTTGCGAGTAACGCTCCGAAATGGTGAAAGAAAGCAGTAATTATACGGAGAACCCGGTCCAAATTCGAGAGTTAAGCAAGAAATTGACGAGAAAGGGCCCCGATTATGTGTGAAAAGTGCAATTTTTATGAGCAACCGCCTCAAATTTGATGCAAAGTCGAAACTCGTGAGTACCTGTACTTCGAATGTTTCCTTGCACTGCAGGCACTTAGCTTTCCTCGGGCGGCTCCACCCTAAGCGTAGGGTTTCTCTTGGACAGAATTCCTAAGAGGGACTCTTGTATGGCCGATTCAATCAACTCAAATAGTAAATAATAAATAAAACCGTCAGAGGAACGCAATGATTTTTGTTCGTATTCGTACCATCTGGAAATAAATTTGATACTCATCTTTAAGGGCCTCTGGTTGAGTGATTGAGAAAGTTGGAATATTTAAAGCTTGTCGCAGATTTAGCTTGCAATGCAGCTAGCTTCTGTAAGCATGACTACGTGAATGTCGAACCTCGCTATAGCTACTTCAATTTCAATTAAAAAATCAAAAAGGTTTCGGAATTTTCTCATTCCGAAACCTTTTGGGCTTTATGGTGACATAAGGAATAGACAAGTGTTTTGTTTACTGTGATCCGTAACTAATCAAGTTCGTCATGATTCGGTAGCCGCCTGGGACCTGGCCTTGAATTTGCCGGTATAGGACAAGGTTTGTGTAGAGATAAGTGCCTTTACCGTATTTGGCCATGAGGATTCCGGCATCAAATGGTTCTTCATTTGGATCAGCCATGGAAATGAACGTTTCGAATCGATCGTCCCATTTCATTGGGAAGTATAATCCTCTTTCTTGGACCCAATTGTTCCAGTCGTCACTGGTTATGTTATTTGGATAGTTGAAAAGCGCTGATTCAGGTTTTAACACGTTTACAGCGGCTTTTTCATCGGTTACCCTCCAGCGGATGGAAGGATTTCCGAGGGTAAGCGGGTATGGAGCAGTTTTCATGGCATCCCAGCCGTCACCAGGTTTGTGATATTGAACGACTAGGTGACCGCCATTTTCAACATATTCCAGTAATCGGGCGTTGTTTGCCTTCAGATCTTCCCTCGATAGATAGGCACGTATGCCTGTAACGATTGTGTCGTATTGGTTCAGATCACCTTTTGCTAAATCAGCTTCGGTTAATTTTGTTATAGTAAGGCCTGCATTGCTCAAGTAATCTGCCACTTTATCGAATCCGCTTTCGATGTAACCTACTTTTAATGAAGCTGGCATCAATAGCTCAAATGCAACGGTGTTGATTTGCGCTGGATATTGGTAATAGAAAGTTCCAATATGGTCATAGGAAATTTCTTGAATCGTAGAATCGAAGGTTTTTCCATTGACTGCAGCAACGGCTTTAACTTGATAATCACCATTTTGAATCGTCTTCGGTGGAGTGAGAGTAAACCTCACTAGTTTTTCTTCTGATTGTTCATGGAATGATACGGTGGCCTCTTCGGGTTTCACTTTCCAATTTTCCGGAACCTTTAAAGCGACCTTTGCTGATGCTTTGCCTTCGGTATAATTTTTCAAGGTAACGGTCACTGGTATTTCTTCCTTTACATCTGCTGTATTTACGACAATATCTTCAGGAGAAAGGGTGAGGCCAACGTCAGGAAGTACAGCGATCGTTCCATCCAAATCTTCGGTGATGGAGGTTTTTGTGCTGCCGTATTTATAAGAAATGCTCGTTGTAATGGCTGATTCGTCATAGGCGTGATAATAGTCAGCATCTTCAGGAACTTCAACCAGGTAGGTCATTGTCGCTGATTTATTTGGTGCTAGATTGACATTTTTAAGTTTTGTTTTGGTCTTCCATCCTTTAGGCACGTTCAATGAAGCAGCGAGTTTTTTCAATGTTTGTTTCCCGTTATTCTTCACGGCTACGGTTACGTACGTACTTTGCCCTTTCGTGAGGATGTTTGAGGCTGCTTCAGCTTGAACTTCGAGTCCTGAAGAGACATAACTGACGTTTTGCAATTGATCTTCTTTTAATGAGAGCTTATGGAGCAAGTCGTTCTTAATGGCAGGGCTTAGCTTTGCCTTTTTGACTTGCGCAGTAATTGAACGAACATTGGAGAGAGCTGTTTGGGTTTTGGAGAATACACGTTTTTCATTTGGATAAGCAGTAATAACAGCGTCCAAATTCCGTTGTAAGTATTTAAAATCAGCACTTAGTTTTGAAGCCGAGTGAGGGAGTTTGTTAGCCCAGTCAGTGAAATCATAAGGTACGCCTGCAAAAAGGTCTGACTGGCTTTTTGTATCAACGGCACTTTGCTTCAAATCTAGATGGACCTGGCGCGGTTCTGCAGGGATATCGGAACCCATGCCTTGGCTTTTATGCAGATAGCGGGATTGTTCCCCAAGCTGCGGGTAAGTCATACCGTAAATTGGATCAAAATCACCAATTTCAATCGAAGTATCAGCTTGATCTCCCGAAGAAACAGGTAAATATAATTTTTTTACTTGCCATACTGATAGACCTTGTTTCAATTGCTTTGGAAAAACAGTTGGATCGGCGGCATCCTTAAAGGCCCGTTCACTTAAGATTGTCATGGTTCGATGATGTCCATGCTGGGAATCGTCATTTTGGAAGGATGGCATCAATATATCAGGCTGATACGTCCGAATAAAGTGGATAAGACGTTCATATGTGAGTTCCTCGCCCCATTTTTCCAATGTTTCCTCTGGTGTTTTCGAGAAACCGAAATCATAGATGGGATCAGAGGTGGTTTCACTTAGATGATAGGCCTTGACCCCGGTGATTTTTGCAGCTTCTATCATTTCCCTTGAACGGATGATTCCAAGAGCATTGTCCAATTCATCCCCAATTTCATTTTGTCCTCCTTCACCACGGTTTGCAATCAGGCTCGAGGTCTTCACACCTAGCCCTCTCGACAGATACGCGAGAAAGTCGCTGCGTTCATCATCTGGATGGGCACCGCTGTTCAAGAAAGTCACGGTTGTTTCGAGCGGCTTGACCGCATTCCAGAGCTCAACATCATTGGTTTCATCAGGATTTGCTAAAACCCCATCTAACGGCAATAGTACAAGCACCAACAAAAAGGAAAGAAAAGCTAGCCATACTTTTTGCATTTCTTATTTCAACCTCCTTCGATTATTAAAAATCAGTAAAATTTTGTGGAGAGAGAAAATGTAGGTTAGTACTGTTAGCGAACTAACCTGAAGAAAGATGATATTTAATGAATATCATTTATGGTTATATTTGTAAATGATTAGAAGTAACTATTATAATCAGTGGATTTAAACGAGTCAATTTCCCAATAATTGATTAGGCATTTTTACTAACTAAATAAGGTAAGGCCGTGATGTGATGAGTATAAAAAGAACACCCCGTCAACATAAATATGTCAATAAGAAAAGAATCATGACATGCATCCGAGAATGTTCACCCGTTTCAAGGGCTGAAATCGCCGTTAAGCTTAAGTTAAGCAAACCGACTGTTTCTCTGGCTGTGGATGAACTTATCCAGGAGAAATGGGTAGTGGAGAAAGGGATAGGAGAATCTTCTTCGCAAGGTGGGCGGAGGCCTATCCAGCTCTTTTTTAATGAAAAGGCTGCCTATATCATCGGGACTGACATCGGCGGAACGAAAGTGAAAATCGTTTTATGTGATTTATGCGGCAACATCCTTGCAGATACTAGTTTTTCAACAAACACTTATTTGCAAGCAGGTATTCTTAAGCAAATGGCAATTGAAACGGAACGGTTAATTGCAAAGAATCAGGTTTCGAAAGACAGGATATTAGGAATGGGGGTGGGAATTCCCGGTATTACGCAAACGGCAAGCGGATTAGTCATAGAGGCGCCGAGTTTAGGGTGGGTACAGTATCCATTTATAGCCGAAGCGAAACGGTATTTTAATTTCCCCATTTATATTGATAATGATGTAAATGCGGCTGCCCTTGGTGAACAGTGGCTGGGAAATGCGCAAAATAAGCGGAATTTACTGTTCATTGCAGTTGGCACGGGGATAGGAAGCGGCATCATCTTGAATAACCAGATATACAGAGGGGCTTCAAGTGCAGCAGGGGAAATCGGATATATGGTAACGAACAAAGAGGATCTTAAGCGAGAATTCAAGCCGGTTTTCCATAGATACGGCTATTTGGAAAATGTCGCAGGAGGAAAATCAATTGGCGACCAATTTACGAGAGCTGTTCTTAAGGATCCGCATCATACTTTATTTGAGCGAGCACAGTCTTCTGGGCTATCAGGGGAGGATGCTTTTTTATTCGCCAAAAAAGGAGACTCGGCAGCTTTAGCCGTAATTGATGAAGCCATCGAACATTTAGCCTTCGGAATAGTGAATGCAGCTAGTTTGCTAAATCCAGAGGTGATTATTTTAGGAGGTGGTGTATTACATTCAGCTGAATACATTTTGCCTAGAATTCGCGAAATCATTGATCGATATCTTCCCAGTTTAGTAGAAATGAAAACTTCACAGCTAGGAGAAAACGCAGGCGTTCTTGGCGCGGTTTCCCTATTTTTAAGGGAGCATGAAAGCATTTTGAATTTTCATGATGAGGGGGATTATTAATGCAAAATAGGAAAAAGTCGTTCGTATCAGCACTTTCCTTATCGGCAGCTCTATTGATTTCCGGGTGTAGTGGCTCTGACACGAAAACGAGTACGGAATCTGGTGGAGCCAAGGGAGAAAAATTGGAGGATAAGATTGTCGTGTATTCACCGCATGGCAAAGATATATTGTCAAAATTCGAAAAACAGTTCGAGGATAAATATGGGATTGATGTTGAGTGGCTTGACATGGGGTCCCAGGAAATCCTTGACCGTGTTCGATCAGAGAAAAATAACCCGCAGGCAGACGTTTGGTGGGGGGCACCTTCCACGAACTTTAATCAAGCGAAGGATGATGGGCTGTTGGCTGCCTATAAGCCTACTTATTCCGAGAACCTCGATCAAGGATTCCACGATCCGGAATGGTATTGGACGGGAACGAGTCAGACGCCGGAAGTCATTATGTATAACAGCAAAGAATTATCAAAAGACGAAGTACCGAAAGATTGGGATGAGCTGCTTGATCCGAAGTGGAAAGATGAAATCATCATCCGCTATCCATTAGCATCCGGAACGATGAGGACGATTTTTTCTGCGATGATCTATCGTACGTATAAGGACACAAAAGATCCTGAAGAAGGATATGACTGGTTAAAGAAGCTCGACCAAAACACAAAGGAATATTCAGCTAACCCTGAAATGATGTATAACAAAGTAGCTAAAGGGGAGGGCTCACTTTCCGTTTGGGCCATGCCGGATGTTGTCATGCTTAAAGAAAATAAAAATTATCCGTTTGAGTTCGTCATTCCAGAAAGCGGAACGCCAGTGTTGACTGAAGGCATTGCCGTTGTTGAAGGCGCCAAGCATCCTAAAGCGGCTGAAGCTTTTTATGAGTTTGTGAATTCACCGGAAGCCGCAAAAACCCTGGCAGAAGAATTTTACAGGATTCCGACTAGAAGTGATGTGAAGGATTTACCAGAATGGATTACGGAAACAGAAATTAAAGCGATGGATATTGATTGGGATGTTTTCCAAGAAAAAGGTGACGAATGGATGAAATATTGGGACGAAAATATTAAAAGCGGAGATAAAGAAATTAAAGAATAAGGAAGTGTCGTTGGGATGGCTTCAATAAAAATAGAGAATGTCCAAAAAGCCTTCGGGAAAACGATAGCTGTTGACTCTTTGAATCTGGAAATTAAAGAAGGGGAGTTTTTTACCTTTCTTGGTCCGAGTGGCTGCGGTAAAACGACAACGCTTCGGATGATTGCCGGTTTTTATTATCCAACAAAAGGTGTCGTCCGATTTGGCGACAAAGATATGACGCGTGTACCTCCGGAGAAAAGAAATACAGGCATGGTTTTTCAAAACTATGCCCTCTTTCCTCATATGACCGTTTTTGAAAATGTAGCGTTTGGCTTGCGTGTGCGAAAAGTTTCTTCAGCTGAATTAAAGAGAAGAGTGTTGGATGCCCTCCAAAAGGTCAGGTTGGAGATTTACTCGAATCGTCAAGTGAGCCAGTTAAGCGGGGGACAGCAGCAGCGCGTGGCCCTTGCGAGAGCACTTGTAATCGAACCGGAGATATTGTTGCTGGATGAACCATTAAGTAATTTGGATGCCAAGCTTCGTGATGAAATGAGAGTGGAAATCTTAAGGTTGCAGCGCGATTATAAAATTACCACCATTTATGTCACACATGACCAGGCTGAAGCATTATCAATGAGTGATCGGATTGCTGTGTTCAATTATGGTGTATGTCACCAGGTCGGGACGCCGGCAGAAATTTATAATCAGCCGGCCAATGACTTTGTGGCGAGCTTCATAGGTGAAATTAATCTATTACCGGTTCAAGTGGAAAGCGTTCAACCAGAAAATAAAGTCGTTGCTCTTAAGAACGTTGAGCAGCCGGTTAGGTTATATGTTCAAAATAAAACTGGAGACGAAGATTCCATTTTACAGACTGATGATAACCTCGCGATTTCGATTCGTCCTGAAGCTATCAGGATATTAGAAGCTGACGAAGACGGAATGAATATCTTTAAAGGGAAAATCAATTCCGTTCAATTCTTTGGGTCGGTTGTGAATGTCATGGTCGATGTTCAAAACGTGTTATTAAGGGTTGACGTATTCAATACACATGAATTTGGATACTTTTATCAAGGAAAAGAAGTGTATGTCCAACTTCCTGAAAAACAGCTTCGCCTCATTCCAGTCATAAGCGGTGATGCTCCATGATTAAAAATCGTGATACGAGATTGACGATTTGGCTGCTTATACCAGTTGTATTAGTGCTCGTAGCGTATGTTCTCTATCCATCATTGAGGACCTTTATTGAAAGTTTGCAAAAAGATGGGACGATATCTCTCGGAAATTATCAGGACTTTTTCGTACAGGAATCGAAAACGAACTTAGAAGCGCTATGGAATTCGGTTTATATATCGATTTTAAGTGTATTGGCCAGTGCCTTGATTGGCATACCACTCGCATTTATTTTCAACCGTTACGATTTTCCTGGCAGAAGCTTTTTTTCATCAGCAGCGATTTTGCCGATTGTTCTTCCGTCATTGGTAGGGGTTATGGCCTTTATGTTTTTATATGGAGAATCGGGATTGATTCCCAATGCCATCAAGGATCTATTAGGGCTCGATAAAGTACCTTTTAAAATCGGCGGGGTGTCGGGAATCCTGATCGTGCATGCCTATACGATGTATGTCTATTTTTATATGACCGTATCCGCTGCGATCAATAAAATCGATCCGTCGCTAGAAGAAGCTGCTTATAACTTAGGTGCAAATAAATTCAAGGTATTTTGGAAGGTGACTTTTCCATTATTGACACCTGCCATCGTTGCCGCATCTTTGCTTGTTTTCATGATTTCAATGGCTTCTTTCAGTGCTCCATTTTTATTGGCTGGCGGGTACAGGGTGTTGAGTCTGCAAATCTATTTTTCAAAAATTAATGGTGATATGGAGATTGCCGCTACTCAATCGGTCATTTTATCCATCGTTTCAATTGCATTTCTACTATTCATGCGTTGGTACCAGAATAGGAAGGATTATCGCATGGCTTCGAAAGGAATTGGTGCACACAGAAGTGAAGTGAAAAATCCGTTTATAAAGTGGGTGATGGCCGTAATAGGAATCATCGGCGTATTGATTCTGCTTTTACCCCACTTTACGATTCTATTGCTTTCTCTTGTGCCGGATGGAACCTGGACATTCCAAACGTATCCAACCGTATTTAATGTGGAAAATTACAGGCTTTTGTTTGAGGATCCTAATATTTTTAAACCGCTGCGAAATAGTTTACTGATGGCTGTTATTGCAACATTGGCAAATCTGGTATTCGGGGTCATCGCATCCTATGTGCTTGTCAAACGGAAATTCATCGGGAAAAGTTTTGTTGATATTTTAGTCATGATTCCCTGGGCATTGCCCGCAACGGTCATAGGGATGAACTTGATATTCGCATTTAATGAACCTAGCGTTTTTTCTTTCGGGCAAATACTCGTAGGAACATTTTGGATTTTGCCACTTGCGTATTTCATCAGACATATTCCACTCGTTGTCCGCTCGACTAACGCTGTCCTTGAGCAGCTTGATGACTCAATTGAAGAAGCTGCCCGAAACTTGGGGGCAAAGTGGTTTTATACGTTCAGAAAGGTCATTTTACCAATTATTATGCCTGGAGTTTTAGCAGGGACTTTATTGGCCTTTATCGAGTCTGTCGGAGAATTCCCAACTTCAGTCCTGTTGTATACGATTATAAACAGACCGATATCCATTGAAATTATGAATCAGTTTCGGATGTTCAATATGGGGCAGGCAGCTGCCTATGGGATGATTCAAATCACGCTGATTGTCATCGTTCTCTATATTTCGAACAAGTTTTTTGGAATCAAGGCAGAGAAAGCCTTATAAACCGGGGGTACAAAGATGAGTAAGCTTGATGAATTTATCAAAAATGAAGGTAGTGTTTTTCCAGGAAAAACATATGTAGAAGAGCTTCTAATGCCTGTTTTTAATGACCAAAGAGATTACTTATTTCATGTGATGTTCGATATTCATCGTGCACATGTCATCATGCTTTCAGAACAAAAGATCATTAAAGAAGAAGAAGCAAAAATCATGCTGGATGGAATTAGGAAAGTGGCACAAACAGATCTCACCCAGCTAGCTTATCAACCTCAATTCGAAGACTTATTTTTCATGATGGAGGCAAAGATTGGCGATGAAATCGGCCATGAGCTAGCTGGAAAGATTCATATCGGTCGCAGTCGTAATGATATGGGCGTTGCGATGTATCGGCTTGTTTTGAGAGGACATCTACTCCGATTGATCGGCTATTCACACCAATTGAGTGAAGCATTCTTGGTGCAAGCAGAGAAACATATAGAAACCTATATTACTGGTTATACGCATACCCAGCCGGCCCAGCCGACTACATTAGGCCATTATTTTTTAGCAATTTATGATGTACTTCAAAGAGATGTTGAACGTTTATGGTCAGCCTATGAAACGGTGAACCAATCTCCTCTCGGTGCGGCGGCATTAACCACGACTGGATTTCCAATCAGCAGGGATCGCACCGCTGAACTGCTCGGGTTCGATTCAATTATTGAAAATTCCTATGACTCGATCGGAGGGGCCGATTATTTATTGGAAACCGCAACTGCCATCATGACGTGCATGGTCAATGCTGGAAGGTGGATTCAAGATTTCTTGCAGCATGTGACAAGGGAGTATGGCACCTTTTCTGTCGCAGATCCTTATGTTCAAGTAAGCAGCATCATGCCGCAAAAAAGGAATCCAGTTTCAATTGAACATTCGCGTTCGATTGCAAGCAGTGCGTATGGTGATGCACTTGCTGCAGTGAATATGATCCACAACACACCATTTGGTGATATCGTCGATACCGAGGATGATTTACAGCCGCATTTATATCGAGCCTTTTCGAATGCAAGCCGTGTCATGAAACTCATGTACGCCGTCATCTCAACCTTGAACGTACATGAAGAACATACTAAGAAAATGGCCGCAAAATCCTGTATAACGGTTACTGAATTAGCCGATACGCTATCAAGGGATTACGACATATCCTTTAGAAAAGCCCATTCCATAGCAAGCCATATCGCAAAACGGTCGATAAGTGAAGGCAAAGAGCTATATGACTGGGACACAAAGAACATTAACCAGATGATAAATGAATTCGTTTCAGTTTCTATAGCAGAAGACAAATGGAAAAAAATCATCTCTCCCGAATACTTTGTCCAGATAAGAAGCATTCAAGGCGGACCCAGCCCGAAAGAAGTTACCCGGATGATTGTGAATAGAAAACAAAAACTAGAACGACAGAAGAAGGAATATAACGAAAAAATCAACGTTTTGAATGACCGAAGGAAAGCCTTGGTCGATTATTGAAGTTATCAAGCAACAGGTGGGGTCAGGTGCTACAGGTACCGCGGGCAACCCGCCTCTGGAAAGCTAAGTGCCTGCAGTGAAATGAAACGGTCCATTGTACAAATCCAACAACTGCGGGTAATAGAGGTTTAATCTTAGATTTCATACAGAGTTGAATGAAACGATAGATGTCCAATTCTTTCAAATTCGTGGGCAAAGGGAATGCCATCCTTATGTTCACGCAAAGTGGAATGAAACGGAAGGCAACGACACTCCTGCGGGAAATGCGCGTCTACATGAGACCCCGCAGGCTGTAAGCCGAGGAGCTCCCGGACCGCCTCTGGAAAGCTAAGTGCCTGCAGTGAAATGAAACGGTCCATTGTACAAATCAAACAACTGCGGGTAATAGAGGTTTAATCTTAGATTTTATACAGAGTTGAATGAAACGATAGATGTCCAATTCTTTCAAATCTGTGGGCAAATGCCATCCTTATGTTCACGCAAAATGGAATGGAAAGGAAGGCAACGACACTCCTGCGGGAAATGCGCGTCTACGTGAGACCCCGCAGGCTGAAAGCCGAGGAGGCACACGGACCGCCCGCGGAAAGGGAGTGCCTGCAGTGAAATGAAACGGACTAAGTAAAACTATGGGTTTCATCCTTCGAGTTCTCTACAGTCTAAGGCCCAGTCTGTTTGACTGAGCCTTTCGTGTATTATTTCCTTTTAGGTGCTTCATATATTGTTAAAGGATTTAGGTGTAGACTGAACCTTCTGCTTCCTGAAAACAAAACTAACCGTGATCATCACCAAGAAATTGACCGCCAAGGCGATGATTCCGACATTCAAATCTTTCGCTTCTTGTGGCAAGGATGGAAGCAAGGTTCCTATTGTTGAAGAACTGAGGGTAATGCAGGTTACGATGAATAATCCGGTGATGATGCCGGCCAATGCGCCATATTTATTGATCGGATTATTCTTCTTCAGACTAAAGATAAGCGACGGGAATAGCTGCGTAATTAGACTGTATCCCATAAGAATCAATGCTGACATCGTTTCGCCCCCGTTTAAGGTGAAGTAGACGGCTATAAGGGCTATGACGGGAACAAGCATTTTTGCCAATCTGACTACATCCCGGTCGGATACTTTCGGTGCAAACTCCTTATAGACGTTGTTAGCGAGCAATGTAGCGACGCTCATTAAAAGCATGGATCCAGGAACCAATGCGGTCAGCAATCCGGCTCCGCCAATTACGCCGATGAACCATGGATCGAAGGTCTCGATCGAAAGACGCAGCAATGACAAATCTGCATCTGTTCCAACGAGTCCAGGCACTTTCAATATAGCTGTAAATCCGACAAAAAAGACAAATAACAACATGAGCGTATAAATGGGACTGATGATGGCATTTTTTCGAAATACCTTCCCACTTCGCGCAGAATATATCGCACTGAAAACCTGGGGCCACATATAGAAACCGAATACGAGCAATATGACCGTGGAGATGAACCAGGAAACGCTAAGTCCCTGCTCAGGAAGTTTCAGAAAACCGGGCTTGGCCGCATCAATCGCTTCAAACATCGGCTGAAACCCACCAAAGTAATGAATCGGCAAATAAATCCCTAAGAAGGCTATAATGGCGATCATCATGATATCTTTAATGACTGCCGTCCAAACTGAACCGTGTATACCGGATATCATCACATAAATGGTCAGAGTGATTGCGCCCATCCAAACCGCCGCTGACATGGAGATGGCCCCATAAGATGCTTCTGATACAATGATTCCCAATCCCCTTAGCTGCACGACAATCACTGGAATCATCGACACCACACCGACAATCGCCGCCAAAATTCCGAGAGCCGGGCTCTTGTATTTGCTTACAAAAAAATCCGATTGGGACATCAGTTTATTTTCTTTGGCATATTTCCATATTTCCGGTAGGAGCCAATAAGATAAGACGTAAGACAACGTAATGTAAATGAGGACATATAAGGCAGGTGCACCCTTGCCATAAGCCCAGCCGCTGCCGCCAAGAAAGGAGAAGGTCGTATAGATTTCACCGGCCATCAGTAAAAAGACGAATATCGCCCCAAATCCTCGTCCGCCGACCGTCCATTGCTCGAGGTTCATATCCTTTCCTTTGGAAGAGCGAATGCCTAGAAATATCGCTATAAGTAA
The DNA here is from genome assembly GCF_001439925.1 of Peribacillus muralis. GTDB lineage: Bacteria > Bacillota > Bacilli > Bacillales > DSM-1321 > Peribacillus > Peribacillus muralis. The sequence goes on along the minus strand of NZ_LMBV01000014.1, from coordinate 100,914 downwards.
AAATGCTAAAATAATGACAAGGGCGCTATTCATTCTTGATCACCTTCGCGATTCCTTGGATCCAGCTTATACATGAGGCCCAAAATGACAGAGGTAAGGACCACCCACATCGACATCCAAAATATATTGAAGGGCATCCCCAATACATATGGTTCTATTCTATTCACAAAAGGCAGGAAACCTAGTATGCCTATAAAAGGAACTAGTGTAAGGATATAGATCATCTTCATTAAACAAACCCCTCCGTTTTATATAAAGTGATGCGTTCGCCATCTTTCTTAGGCAATCGGCCGATGTTATATAGCTTACACTATTTTGATATAAATTTTAATGTGGGTGCTTATATATTTTACCAGCCCGAATCATGGGAAGGATAAAGCCCTGAATTCCAATGAGTTCAAGGGCTTCATCATTTCGCTATCATTTTTTATTTTTGTAAAGAATCACAAGGAGAATGAACCAGATCGGCGTCATCATCAGTGATAGTCGTGTAGCTTCAGCGACAAGCATGACCAGCAGGATGAACACGAATAATCCTAGGATCAAGTAATTGACCAGGGGCGTGAAGGGGGCCCTGAAAGTCGATTTAGCCCTTAGGTCCGGCCGTGTTTTTGAATATTTGATATGGGAGATCAAGATGATGCTCCATACCCAGATGAAACAGATGGCACTGATGGTCGTCACAACGGTAAAGGCCTGTTCCGGTATCAGCTTGCTTAATAATGCTCCTATAGAGACAACGATTGTTGATGTGAATAAGGCATTGCTTGGAACAGCCTGTTTATTTAAATGTGCCAGTTTAGCAGGCGCATCGCCATTCCTGCTTAATGAATAAAGGATTCGGCTTGTTGAAAATAAACCGCTGTTGCATGCAGAAGCAGCAGATGTCAAAACGACGAAGTTGATGATTCCAGCAGCGACAGGAATCCCGATCAACGCAAAAACTTCAACAAATGGGCTGCTCGTTGCCTTCAGTTGCGTCCAAGGGTTCACTACTAGAATGACGAATAGGGCGCCAACATAGAATAGTAAAATCCGGACAGGGATTTTATTGATGGCAGACGGAATGTTTTTTCTCGGGTTCGCCGTTTCTGCTGCAGAAACCCCAACCAATTCGACCCCTACAAAGGAGAAGACGACCAATTGTAAAGACAAAAGGAAACCGGAAATGCCATTGGGGAACATGCCTCCATGACCCCATAGATTCGTAACGGAAACCGTTCCCGTACTCGTCTTGAAGCCGATGAGCAACAAAATGATTCCTGCGATGATCATGGCGATGATCGTGACCACTTTAATGATGGCGAACCAAAATTCCAATTCACCAAATAGCTTGACTGTCAAAAGGTTCAATCCTAACAGAATGACAAGGCATAGCAGAGCTGGAATCCATTGAGGGATTTTGAACCAGTATTGCATATAGACACCGACGGCGATGATATCGGCCATTGCAGTCATGATCCAACAGAACCAATAGGTCCATCCTGTCACGAATCCAGCCCACGGTCCGATATATTCTGTTGCAAATTCGGTGAATGACGTATACCCTGCATTGGATAAGAGCAGCTCACCTAACGCCCTCATGACAAAAAATAAGGCCAATCCTATTATTAGATAGGAAAAGATGATGGATGGACCTGCCATTTGAATCGCTTTTCCGGATCCTAAAAATAAACCGGTGCCAATCGTTCCTCCTATCGCAATCAATTGTACATGACGATTCTTTAAATCTCTTTTTAACTCCTGTTTAGCCAATCCATACTCCCCCATTTTTTAAAAAATCTTAGTAGTGAAAAATGCTTTCAAGCCGGCACGGTCTTGGAGAGAGGGACGTGAATCGTCGCCTTGTTTTGTGGACAATAAAAAAAGAGATTGGATAATACCAATCTCTTAAAGGGTTTTAGAATAACAATTTATCATTCGTTACTCTTCTGTCCTTTTGCCTGAGATAGTGAATCCTTCGGCGCTGCATCTTGTACAGTCTCTCCAGAAGCTGCTCCTGCTATAGTGTCATCCATAGCATTCATCGCTTGCTTGTATGCGGTTGTCAACAAATGTCCTGCCGTGAAAGAGGCTCTTCCACAGCCGAAACATTCATGATACTTATAAAATAATAGTCGAATCTTATCATTTATTAATCTATCGGTCAATAAGTTATTTTTGGCTGATGGATACAAGTGGAAAATGATAGGATAGTTGAAAAGGTATCTTTGCGTGAACAGTGCATCCGTACAACCTTATTCACAGTAAGCGATCACTTGCTGACAATGTTAAGCGAACCCTTTATATGATTTTCTCCTCCTAATCAAGAGGAAGAAGGTATCCTGCCTTTGTGAAATATCGGAAGCTGTAATTCATGAATATACCGATAAGACATGAAAAATGTTTAGAAAGAAAAATAAAATGTTAAGGATGATTAATATATGAAACCAACAGTGAGGAAAAGAGAGATCGTTAAATTTTTGAATGGGCAGTTTAAAAGGGCCGAGGATATAATTGTTACAGAGTTCCCTGTTACGGTAAAAATCAATGAACAAGAAGTCGTTACGATGGTCTGTACACCGGAATACATTGAAGATATGGTCATCGGCTACTTAGCATCGGAAGGAATCATCAGTAGATATGAGGAGATTAAAGATATTTGGTTTCAAGAAAAAGAAGGGTATGTACATGTGAAAGTAGATAAGCTGAATCCTTACTATCAAAGCTTCCAGAACAAACGTTACATTACTTCTTGCTGTGGAATGAGCAGACAAGGGTTCGTTTTTGTCAATGATGCTTTGACTGCCAAGAAAATGAACGAAATCCGCGTGAAAATCTCAACGGACGATTGTCTGCGTTTGATGAGGAACTTACAGGAATCAGCTACTATTTTCCACGATACAGGAGGAGTTCATAACGCCTCCTTATGTGATGTCGAAGATTTCATGATAAGCCGCATGGATATAGGAAGGCATAATGCGTTGGATAAAATATACGGATATTGCTTGAAAAATGACATCCCGATCGGTAATAAAATTATTGTTTTCAGCGGGCGGATATCTTCAGAAATTTTATTGAAGGTGGCGAAAATAGGTTGTGAAATAGTACTGTCAAAATCCGCTCCTACTGAATTGGCGCTAGAGTTAGCAGAAGACTTAGGAATTACGACAGTAGGCTTCATTCGTCAAGAATCTTTTAATATATATACATGTCCAGAGCGAATTCTATAAAGAGATAAAAAAGTTCTACTTGCGATAGTGAAAAGAAGTAAAACTGATCCCAACAATCCCAACAGGTATTTTCTTTTTGTAAACTTTATAGTAATGCAAAAGTGATTGAATGAGGTAGAACGAAATATAAGATGATTTCAAGAGAAGGTCTGTCGGAGCGCAGGCGCTTTTTTAATTGTTAAAGAAGGACCTTCTCGTAAAGATGGTTTTTAGAACGAAACTGTTTAACGTTGATTGGAGCAGCCGGACAAGTTAAGGATAAGGAGTACTTATCTTTTTGATCTTTATATGAATATTTGTTAATTCATATATTTTTTATTTGAAAGTGCCAAGGATTTATTGAATAGCCATGGTAAATGGTAGACATAAAAAAACAAGGTGACAGACATGATGTAGAATCAGTGTCAGGCACCTTTAAATGAGATAGTAGCAGTTTGTTTTGATGGGGAGAGGGTTTGTTCCAATGGACAAATCCGGATCGCTTTCGACTAGAGTCCACTATAAGGTAAGGGCAAAGGAATGAGAGACAAAGGGAATCCCCAGTCTCTGAATTTCTTTTTTCTATTCCGATACAAGCTGCCTTACGTACAAACGATCAGCCTTTTCCTGCTTGGAATCCGGGATATTTGGTCATTCCTCCATCAGCGTATAATGTCATGCCCGTTACGTAGCTTGATTCAGCTGAAGCTAGCCAAGCAGCACAAGCGGCAATTTGTTCCGGTTTACCGATATACCCCATTGGAATTAAGTCGATGACCTCTTGTTTAGCTTTTGGGTCATTGAACTTCTCGGCATTGATGGGTGTGTCAATTGCGCCAGGGGATATGTTATTGATGCGAATCCCTTTAGGGGCGTACTCAAGTGCAAGGGTTTCCGTCATCATCTTCACTCCGCCTTTACTTGCTGCATAGTGGACAAAATGAGGCCAAGGAATTCGATCATGAACGGAGGACATGTTTATGATATTTCCCTTAATGTCATGATCTAACATATAACCGATCGCTTCCCTGCTTGCCAAGAACATCCCGGTTAAATTTACATCAATGACCTTTTGCCAATCTTCAAGTGTCAATTTTTCACTGGGCACTTCATTTTCAATACCCGCATTGTTGATCATGATGTCGATTGTACCGAACGTATCGGCAGCGAATGAAAGCAACTTCTTCACATCATCTTCCTTCGAAACGTCGCCTTGGATGGACGCCGCTTTGCCGCCGGCTGCTTCGATCGTTTTGATGATATGCTTATGATCGTCATTTTCAGTGTGATAGTTCAAGATTACATGTGCCTTTTCCTTACCGAACCTTTCGGCCATGGCTTTTCCTAACCCTTTTGCAGCCCCGGTGATGACGACCACTTTTTTCTCTAAATCTTTATACATGATAAATCACTCCTTTAATCATTCTTTTGTAAAGCCGATCATGACGCCGCCAGCAATGACGAGCACACATCCAATGATGACGAAGGTCATTTGCTTTTTCGATTTTTTCTCCCCTAAGAGAAAGATCCCGCCTAAAGTGGAAATGACGATCCCCATTTGGGAAAAGGAGAAGGCAATGGCGACACCAACCTTTGGATTAGCAAGCAGAAGGCCGATATTTCCGACTGCCCACATTAGCCCTGTCAGGATATTTCTTCCAGCGTATTTATTGAACGGTTTATGCTTGAGGGATAGCAGCAGGGCAGCGAGGAACATGCCGATTGCTTGCGGCAGGATCGCGGACCATCCGTCCACTTCATTCCATCTGACCACGATAACATATGTAACATAACCAGCTGTTGAAATCGCAAGATAAAAAATCCCTTTTTTCATGCTTCCTCGTTTTTTTTCAGCACCGTCGCCGTAGCTTGTAAGCAAAACACCCGTAATCAAGCAGATGATTGCAACGATGCCGATGATGATTGTAAGCTTGTCATTCCATTCCCTGAAAATGATAACGGCAAAGAAAGTATTTCCTAAAATTTGCAGCCCTGTCGATATGGGAACTGTTTTAGATACCCCGATTTCTTTGACGCTATTAAACTGAAATAACTGCCCAAAAGCCCATCCTATTCCGGATATGATGCCGACGATCCAAACTGTACTGCTCCATTCCGGGGGATTGACGAAAGACATCACGATAGCGAAAAGCAAAGAGCCGACTGTAATGCCAAGTGTTTGATTATAAGAACTGCCTCCAAGTTTTTCGGAAACAAGCACCAAGCTGCCCCATGTCAAAGCGGGGAGAAGTGCCAAGAGAATACCTTCCACGAATTTCAACTCCTATATTGCTTTTTTTAAATGAATAGCAGAAAGTTAGATAGCAAGCTATCAAGCTATCGATTTATATTAAGTTCCCTTTACACTGGAAAAAAAACATGGTTTTCATTTACCAATTTGTCCATATTTAACTTTCAATTGGATCGGCTGTCAGAGTGTAGACAATGAAATAGTCCGTGATTTATGGTACTTTTAACTTTAAAAAAAGATAGGAGCAAAAAGATGACGACACTGAATGAATGGTTTAAAAAGGGCATTCCTGCTGAAGAATTTGTTTCTTCCATGAAAGTGCATAAAGAGAGCTTGCAGTCGATACATGAGCGTTTTTCCGTTTCTGCGGAAGATCAGAATTTTTTTGATGAATTGAAAGCGAAAGAGCTTCGGGCCATTGTTATTACTGAAGAATGGTGCGGAGACGCAATGATGAATATACCGATTCTGTTGAATATTGCGGAAGCGGCGAATGTCGAGACGCGCATGGTTTTACGAGATGAAAACCTTGAACTGATGGATCAATACTTAACGAATGGAACAGCTCGTTCCATTCCCATCTTTATATTCATTGATAAGCTTGGCGAGGAAAGAGCTGTTTGGGGACCTCGTGCGCCTAGAGTACAGGACTATGTCATGGAGCTGCGTTCAGTGCTGCCAGCTAAGGATGATGAACGTTTTGAGGCCGAGCAAAAAGATGTATTTAAAAAGATTACAAAGGCATTTTCTGAGGATAGCAACCTTTGGGACGAAGTATACGGCAGTATCAAGGAAGCATTGGGGAAAATAAATTAAACCCTCGCAGTAATGGGGATTTCATACCGTAAACACCCTCGATAATCATTAGGGTGTTTACGTTTTTTTGTTTGTGAAATTTAACCGGGAATTTCCACTCCCCTAGGCCTTAAACCGAAGATAGTTTCTAATTGCCCACAGATTTGGAGTAATATGACTTCGACCGTTTCATTCCACTGTGCATGAAAAAGAATATAGAATTCCAATTGTCCACATGTAGCTGGAGTGAAACGGTACAAAAAGCAGGTGATCGCTTCTGCTTTTTTTATTGAAATCCAGAAAAAAAATCGTGATAATTTCTTCATTTTCACTCGGATATCTCAATAAATAGATTGGTAATTTCACGGTTGAAATGTAAGTGGGACTTCAATGATTTTAACGGATTTTAGAGTGAATCTGTATTCAAGACTACAATGATTTCATATTTTTTTGTCCGCACAATATGGACAACAATATATTTTTCTATTATTATGGTGGGTATAACTCCTAATATAAAAGGATTTATGTTATTTAGAGTTGTGTTTCTAGAGAAGACACTTGTATTTTCTTTATAATATTGAAATTCAATATTCTTAAATGCTTGTTTTTAGAATAGGAGTAAATCAGCATTTATTCCAACCAATAATGAGGGGGTACATGAAATGACTAGTGAATCATTAAATAAATTTTTAACAGATAATTTGAACGATTTAAAAGATAAAGGGCTTTACAACGTTATCGATCCGGTAGAAGGTCCAAACGGTCCGGAGATCTCCATTGCAGGGAGAGAACTGATCAATTTATCATCCAATAACTATTTAGGTTTAGCCACGGATCAACGATTGATTGATGCTTGCATCGAAGCGACGAAGAAATATGGTGTCGGAGCCGGGGCGGTTCGTACGATCAATGGAACGCTGGATATCCATGTCAAATTGGAAGAAAAGCTGGCGGAATTTAAACATACGGAAGCAGCGATTGCTTATCAATCTGGATTTAATTGTAATATGGCAGCGATTTCAGGAGTGATGGATAAGAATGATGCCATTCTTTCAGATGAACTGAACCACGCTTCAATCATTGATGGATGCCGTTTGTCCAAAGCGAAAATCATTCCATTCATCCATTCGGATATGGAGGATTTACGATCAAAGGCACGTCAAGCAAAAGAGTCGGGATTGTATAACAAGGTCATGGTCATTACCGATGGAGTGTTCTCCATGGACGGGGATATTGCCAAGCTTCCAGAAATTGTGGAGATTGCCGAAGAGTTCGACTTAATTACGTATGTGGATGATGCGCATGGTTCTGGTGTATTGGGCAATGGTGCCGGGACGGTAAAACATTTTGGCTTATCGGATAAAGTCGATTTCCAAATTGGCACATTATCGAAAGCGATTGGTGTCGTTGGAGGCTATGTAGCAGGTAAGAAGGATTTGATCGATTGGTTGAAAGTGAGAAGCCGTCCATTTTTATTTTCAACGGCTGTCACACCTGGAGCAGTAGCTTCGAGTATAGAAGCCATCGATATCTTGATGAACAGCTCGGAACTTCAAAATAAGCTGTGGGAAAATAGCGCTTACTTGAAAAAAGGCCTTAAGGAATTAGGGTTTGATATCGGCGAAAGCGAAACACCGATCACGCCTTGCATTATTGGCGATGAAGCAAAAACACAGCAATTCAGCAAGAGGCTGATTGAAGAAGGTGTGTACGCTAAGTCGATCGTATTCCCTACCGTACCAAGGGGAACAGGTAGGGTGAGGAATATGCCGACCGCGGCCCATACTAAAGAGATGCTCGATCGTGCGATAGCGATTTATGAAAAAGTTGGAAAAGAGATGTCGATTATCTAAGAGGATATTTTGCTTGCTGGGATTACAAAGGGGAGGGATTTTTGATGAAAAAGGTTTTGGTTACAGGGGCTTTAGGACAAATTGGTTCAGAACTGACGCTGAAAATGAGAGAGATTTACGGAACCGACAATGTCGTTGCAACGGATATACGAAAAACGGAGAGTGCCGTTGTCCAATCGGGACCATTTGAGCTTTTGGATGTTACGGATGAAAAAGAGATGTTCAACATAGCCAAGAAACATGAAGTGGATACCATTATTCACCTAGCTGCTTTATTGTCAGCAACCGCCGAGAAGAAGCCGCTGTTAGCCTGGAATTTGAACATGGGTGGATTGGTGAATGCTTTGGAAACGGCGCGGGAGCTCAATTGCCGCTTGTTTACACCAAGCTCGATAGGCGCGTTTGGTCCAACCACACCTAAAGATTGCACACCGCAAGACACGATACAACGCCCAAATACCATGTATGGAGTGAACAAAGTATCGGGAGAACTGCTATGTGATTATTACTATCATAAATTCGGCGTTGATACGAGAGGTCTTCGTTTCCCGGGGCTGATTTCCTATGTGACACCTCCAGGCGGCGGAACTACCGATTATGCGGTTGAAATTTATTATGAGGCGATTAAAAATAAGAAATACACTTCCTACATTGATAAGGGAACGTATATGGATATGATGTATATGCCTGACGCATTAGCTGCCATCATGGGATTGATGGAGGCCGATGCCGCCAAGCTTAAACACCGGAATTCTTTCAATGTATCGGCCATGAGCTTTGACCCGGAACAAATTGCTGCCGAGATTAAAAAGCATATTCCTGACTTTGTCATGAATTATGAGGTCGATCCTGTAAGACAATCCATTGCCGATAGCTGGCCGAATAGAATAGACTCAACCAGTGCAAAGGAAGAGTGGGGATTCAAAGCGGAATACGATCTCGAGAAAATGACGAAGGATATGCTGGTAAAGCTGGGTTTTAAGTCATTGCTAATTACCGCATAATTTAACCAAATCTGAATAAAAGAGTTGCAAGACTCTTTTATTCGGGTTATTTTATTAAAGTCGTGGTTTTTTTTAGAGCTTGAATGATACACTTTTTAAATCATTAAAAAGTAAGCGCTTACCGCTTAATTTTCATTCTAAGCTGATAAATTTGAAAATTCGTATGAATCTTTCAATCTATCAGCAATGCTTGAACTTGAAGAGGAAATTGATTTTTAAAGTGTACGAAGAAGCTCGCTTGATCACTTCGGAATCAAATGTTTGCATCGGGGTTTGTAGCAAAATTGACTGATTAGCAGTGTAGGGGGAAATGGAATGGCAAACAAAGAATTGAATAGAGACTTGAAAGGTCGTCATATTCAGATGATCGCTTTGGGCGGCACTATTGGTGTTGGTTTATTCATGGGATCAGCCAGCGCGATCAAATGGACAGGTCCGTCTGTTATGTTAGCTTATGCAATCTCAGGTTTATTCATCTTCTTGATCATGCGTGCAATGGGGGAAATGCTATATTTAGAGCCAAGTACAGGCTCTTTTGCGACATTTGGTTATAAATATATCCATCCATTGGCAGGGTATATGACTGCTTGGAGTAACTGGTTCCAATGGGTCGTTGTTGGGATGGCTGAAATCATCGCAGTCGGGACGTACATGCAGTATTGGTTCCCTGACCTTCCTGCATGGATACCAGGTTTGATTGCCATGGTGATCCTTGGTGCAGCGAATCTGATTTCCGTTAAATCCTTTGGTGAAATCGAGTTTTGGTTTTCACTGGTTAAAATCGTAACAATCGTCTTAATGATCGTTGCAGGATTTGGACTTATTTTCTTCGGCTTAGGTAACGGCGGAGACGCAATTGGGCTATCAAATCTTTGGGAACATGGTGGATGGTTTACAGGCGGTTGGAAAGGATTCTTCTTTGCGTTATCACTTGTCGTGGCTGCATATCAAGGTGTGGAACTGATCGGGATTACAGCTGGCGAAGCAAAAGATCCACAAAACACGATAACTAAAGCGATCCAAAGTACAATTTGGCGTATCCTGATCTTCTATATCGGTGCAATCTTCGTTATTGTAACTGTTTACCCTTGGGACCAACTAACTGCAATTGGCAGCCCGTTCGTGGCCACCTTCGCGAAGGTCGGTATCACGGCAGCTGCAGGAATCATTAACTTTGTTGTCATCACAGCGGCCATGTCCGGCTGCAATAGCGGTATTTACAGTGCAGGACGCATGCTTTATACATTAGGTATGAATGGACAAGCACCTAAATCTTTTACAAAAGTATCGCAAAGCGGCGTTCCTTTATTCGGTACGTTCGGTGTGATCATCGGATTGGCAATTGGAGTCGTGTTAAGCTATATTGCACCAAAAAACCTATTTGTGTATGTGTACAGTGCAAGTGTACTTCCTGGAATGATTCCATGGTTTGTCATCCTGATAAGCCAAATTAAATTCAGGAAAATCAATAAAGCAGCAATGGTCAATCACCCATTCAAAATGCCTTTTGCACCTGTAACGAACTACTTGACCATCGCCTACTTGATTATGGTATTAGTCGGCATGTGGTTTAATAATGAAACCCGTATTTCGCTTATTGCAGGTATTGTCTTTCTAGCAATCGTAGTCATTAGTTTTTACGCTTTTGGAATGGGCAAGCGTGTACCTGTTGGTGTTCAGGCAGATGAAGAAGAAAATAAAAAAGTGGTTAACCTATAATTTACTTGTAACATATAAAGGCTGCTTCGGCAGTCTTTTTTTGGGGGGGCAGAAGATACGTAACTCTCGATAGTAGTTTATTAGAAAATAATCAAAAAAACTTTACTCAATGTGAGAAAAGTCTTTTTGATTTCAATATACTTGAGGGTTAATTATGCTTATATTTAATGGAGTTCCTCTGCCCCACTCCCTTTTTTAGCTCATCTACTTTGATTAGTCATTTATTTTCCAACGAGACCAATGGTCGATCTGGCTTGATTAAGAACCATAATAAAGCTGCAAATATGACAGGAATGATGTTGATTAAAAGAGTGATATTCCAACCCATCTCTTGTGCAAGCCATCCACAAATAATTGGAGACGCGATTCCCCCAAAAGCTCCCCACGTATTCATCCAACCACTTACGGAACCTGAAAATTCCTGACCCAAGTCATTCGCAATAGCCCATGAAGCAACAATAGGAAGACCCAATGCACCGAGTGCTACTGTCAACCAGACAACATTTGCCCAAGGACTAATCGAGTATGCCGCAAGATACAGTCCTGCAATGAATAAGACGAACCCGACTATGGCCATTCCTCCACGTGCAAGCATACGAGAGTTTGTTTTTTCCAGCAACTTATCTGAAACAGCACCGCCGATCAGAACAGAGAGACAGATTGCTAACCAAGGAAAACTAGCAGCGAATCCCATTTCATTTAAGGAAAAATTACGCGCTTCCATCAAATATGTAGGCAGCCATGTTAAAAAGAACGTATTCATATAAATTACAACAAGATATTGTACGCCTACCGCCCAGAACCTGTAATTTTTTAAATACTGTTTCCAAGGAGCCACTTTTTTCTGACTGCTGGAAATGCTGCGGTTTTCAAGAATAAGGTTTCTTTCTCTGTCGGTAATCCACGGGTGTTCTTCTGGTTTATTTCGTCCAACAATATACCAAAGCAAAGCGACCACAATGCCAAGAAGAGCAAAGACATAAAATACTCCGTGCCACCCTAACCATGCCATTATGACTACTGATATCCCAGGTGCTACAACCGGCCCGAAGAAAGAACCAGCCAACAACGCACTAGAAGCACGTCCTTTTTCATGCTTCTGAAACCAGTAAGAGTTGAAAACAGCATTCCCTGGATACATGGGTCCTTCACCAGCTCCAAAGAAAAATCTGACGACGCATAATATAGCATAGTTGGCAGTTGCAGCCGTTAAGGCTGTAAATAATGACCACCATGCAACCGCGATGGTCACTATGTTTCTCGCTCCAAATCTTTCCGCAAGCATACCCCCGGGAATTTGTGCAAAACAATACCCTAAATAAAACAGTGAAGATAACATTCCAAATTCAACTTTATTCAATCCTAAATCTTTCATCATAGGTACAGCGACGATAGAAATATTAGAACGATCCATGTAAGCGATAAATCCTATAATGAAGAAAATGAAAGCAAGTCCCCAACGCAGCCCTATTTTCTTTTGCCGGTAGCGTATCTAAATGATTTTTAGTGGCTATATTCCCCAATATATCCTCTCCCTATTTAGGATAAACCGTACAAATGGAAACTATAGGTTCTTATTCTTTTCAATTGCCTTATCCCATAATGGATCGAAGCGGCGTAAATACTTCTCTGCACCTAGCTGCTCTAAATCTAGCCGCCGTTGTTCATCTGCTGCTTGTTCTTTTTTGCCAATTTCCAGATAAGCCAATGCTTCATCTTTTGGTACCACTAATAAGCCATCATTACTTCCGACAATGATATCACCTGGGTTTATAATACAACCAGAAATGGAAACTGGTACGTTTACGTCGCCGCCAATACTGTAGACTTTAGTTGTTAAAGGGGAAACAGCGTAAGAAAACACATTGAATTGTAGATCGATAATAGTTTTGGTATCTGTTACAGGCCCGTTGATAATGGCAGCGATTACTCCTTTTTCCATAGCCAATTTAGTAGTAATTTCTCCCCAACAAGCAAATCTTTCTTCTTCGTTCATATCAATGACTAAAACATCTCCAGGTTGCACCACATCTAACGCCTTATTGATTAATAAACCATCGTTTGGAGGAATCCTAACCGTAACAGCTGGTCCTGCAAAATTTCCTTCGATAGGAAATAAAGGCTTTATTTTTCTTGCACTGATTAATTGAAAATTGATACTGTGTCCATAATCACTTGGTGAAATCGCTTCTAATTGTTTGGTTACTTTAGGATCTAGCCTTTTGATTTCAGAAACTATCTTTATCATGGAACTTCCATCCCTTTCTTGCATCCGCTTTTTCACACCTTCGATTACATCATTTCAAAGAGAGATAATATTAATATTCTTCCTGAATTTGTATACAAACACAAGTACATTATATACAACAACTAGATCCAATGTAAAGAATATTTGGAAAATTAGGTAAAGTGTGTTTTTTAGATACGTAATGCAATGTTTCTACTATTAAAGGGAAGAAATGTGCCATTTAAAACGTAGGTGGAAGAGTGTATTGCCGTCTACCATAACGTGGATGTAGCTAGAGCATATAATGGAGATATTCGTTCATATAAGTAAGTCGCTCTTGGATAAAAAGCAGAGTGTAATCTGTATAAAATGAAGCATGTCCTTCCATGTACTTTAAAGCTGTATCTTAAAAAATTGCATCTCCAATAGTTAAATAACCTTGGAGATGCCGTTCATTTATAGGAACAAAAATAGTTTTGTAGTGCTTGAAAGCCGACGAACATGACAACTAACAATTAAATAAGAAACATCGCGACAATGGTAGTGACTGCCAAGCCGATGGTCACCGGCAGAAGATTTCGGCGCGCGAGTTCGAAGGGGCTGACATTACATATCGCGGCGGCAGGTATCAATGCCCATGGAATCAAGGTGCCTCCGCCGACCCAGATTGCAGTGATTTGGCCTAGTGCAGTCAAGGTAGCGGTACCACTGCCAATGGCCGTGCCAAAAAGATTGGCAACCGACCCCGCTAAGGAAATGCCTGAGAAGCCCGACCCATCGAGACCAGTGATGGCTCCGATTCCGGTTAATGTAAAGGCGGCGATCTCCTTCGTCAAAGGAACAGAGGCCGCTAAGGAGGCACCGAGGTCATTGACGATGCCGAGCGAAGTTTTTGGTAAAAAATCTCCGATGATTTTGTTGAATCCGGAATCACCTAAATAGAAGAAGGCAGCGATTGGAATGACCGGACCGAAGACCTTGAAGCCAAATTGAAAGCCCTGAATTAAATAAGCCGTCGATTTTTCGAGCCCTTGTTGTTTATGTGCCACAAGAGATAAAATCAGTAAAATGAAAACCGCTGTACCGCCAACCAACGCCGTTGCATCTCCGCCTTGTAGCTTCAAAACCGACAACGCCACCACATCGAGCAGAAAAGCGAACGGAATGAAAACGGCAAAGAACTTCTTTTGTGCCAGAGTGAGCAGTTCTTCACTTTCTGCTTGATCCTGGACGATGCCCGCATTATCCGGTGCCTTGATTCTTCCAAGTTTCATATCCCGCTTCAAGAGGATAAAAGCGGAGAGGGTGGTGACAACCCCCATTGTAATGACAAGGGGAATGCTGGCGGCGATGACATCACCAACTAGTATCGAAGCCGCGTCCGCCGTTAGTTTTGGAGCAGCTTGAATGATGAAATCCCCAGACAATGCGATTCCGTGACCAAAAAGGTTCATTGCCATGGCCACGCCGAGTGCCGGCAAACCTGCCCGTAAAGCTACGGGAAGCAGGACCGCGCCAAGTAAGGCAACTGCAGGTGAGGGCCAGAAAAACCACGATATGATCATCATGATGATCCCGATTATCCAAAAGGCAAGTGCAGGGTTTTTAATGAATTTAGCAAAAGGTGCAATCATGACATCATTGATTCCGGACTTGGTCAACACCGTGCTCATGGCGACAATGATGGAAATGATCAATATCGTCGACATTAATTCCGTAATGGCGAATATGAAGCTGTTGAATACCCCACTTATCGAGGAAGCTAAACTGCCTGTGGCCACCAACGCCAACAGGAAAATCCCAATGATGCAAATGAGGGTCGTATCCCGACGCTTTACCATAAATCCAATGATCAGTACAATGAATACAACATAAATCCAGTGGAGTGCCGTCAACTCCAGTCCCATGTTCCGTCCCCCTCATAAATGTGCCTAGTTACAGATTATGAAGCGAAGTCGCGGTGGTGAGTGGTTTGGAGAATTTATGGGCCTTGAGTTTGTCAGAGCGGGTTATGTCTAGCTGCTGTTGAATAATCTACTCTTGAATAGTCTTAGCTTCATGATAAAGAGAATGTGCTAAGTTAGCAGAGTAGCCTGTTAGAATAAGCAATCAGATAAAAGTAATTATTTGTATGGATTTTAAAAAAAGTGAAAGGCAAATAAAGGGATATAATGTAAAACTTAAATAATAATTAAGATTAAGAGGGAGCAATATAAATAAAATACACGAAACTTAAACAGAGGATAGTAATGTACACGATGAAGAAAAGGTAGATTCACCTATTGAAAATGGCGAGGCGTATAATAAAAAAGTCTCGATTTAGATTCTCAGCCAAAAGGCATAAGGTATATAGATTATTTCATTTAACAGATAAGTTCTTCGTTTCAAAAAACCAGTTTGTCTCCAGTTTATGAGCTGAATATACCCTGCAGTTACAAAGTTATTTCAATACTTATTCACATTGGAGACAGATGGAGCACAGTTAGTTTAATTTTAAGTTTGTTACGTGAACAAGATTACTAATTAATCGGAGGATAATTATGGATATAGAATTAACAAGATTTAAAGTTAAAGAGGGTAAATCAGATTGTGTAGATCAATGGTTAAGATTTTTAAACGATAATATGAATGATGTCCTTGTTACCCTTGAAGGCGAGAAGATGTATGTTGAAACTAAATTTAGAGAACATATAAACGGAGAAGAGTATTTATATTGGTATTCGGTGCAAGGTTTAGGCGGTCAAGAAGTGCAGGATTCAAACCACTGGATTGATAAAAAGCATATAGAGTATTGGGAAGAATGTATTGATGAGACTTTTAACCTGTTGATTTAAAAACGGGAAGTTGTAATGATTCCTGAAAAAATCAGAAATAGTATGGAATAAGTCAGATCTTATTTGAGTGCTTTTGTTGCAAATGACTATTTAATGTAACAATCGGCGAAACTCGTACTGTACCACTTACACATATATCCTATTTTTCGCAGATNNNTTCGTAGATAAATTCTATATTTCGTAGAAAAAAGAGCAATATTCGTAGATAAATTCTATATTTCGTAGATAAAAGTGCAATATTCGTAGATAAATTCTATATTTCGTAGATAACAGTGCAATATTCGTAGATAAATTCTGTTTTTCGTAGAAAAAAGAGCAATATTCGTAGATAAATTCTATATTTCGTAGATAACAGT
>NZ_LMBV01000014.1:0-84646 GCF_001439925.1 Peribacillus muralis | reverse complement strand
AAGAGCAATATTCGTAGATAAATTCTATATTTCGTAGAAAAAAGAGCAATATTCGTAGATAAATTCTATTTTTCGCAGATAAAAGAGCAATATTCGTAGATAAATTCAGTTTTTCGTAGATAAAAGAGCAAGTTTCGTAGATAAATTCAGTTTTTCGCAGATAAAAGAGCAATATTCGTAGATAAATTCTATATTTCGTAGATAAAAGAGCAATATTCGTAGATAAATTCTGTTTTTCGTAGATAAAAGAGCAATATTCGTAGAAAAATTCTATTTTTCGTAGATATTTATAGTGAAATGCTAGTTTGTTAGTTATTTTTGACTGAACTTTATTTCAGAACATCAGCGAAAGTGAGCGTATTAAAGTTAAATATGGCATTGACGAATTAAAATAGTGCAAAATTCTCTAATAAAACAACCCCTTGCGTCGTCTGTATGATTAATACGACGCAAGGGGGTTTTTAGGAGGCTTTTTTCGAAGTGGGGTTTCATACTAAAACTAATTTAGATAAGAAAAATAAACTCAGTAAATCAATTTTTTAGAAAAGTAACTTGTGAAGCGGAATTCCCTGCTTTTTCGCCATATTTCTCCACTACAAACGTAACATAGTCATCTTTGGAAAGACCAATAGGCAGCCCATTAACTTTGTCTACGGGAATGTTCTTAGGGTTATCAAGATTCGTATATCCGTTATCATACCAAGCAAGTGCTAAGGATTTTAAATCTTTATAGCCATAATACTTTGAGCTTTCTTTGTTACTTTCTACATCATTTGTTAGAAAGGTAACTTGTGAAGCGGAATTCCCTGTTTTTTCGCCATATTTCTCCACTACAAACGTAACATAGTCATCCTTGGAAAGGCCAATAGGCAGCCCATTTACTTTGTCTACGGGAATGTTCTTAGGGTTGTCAAGATTCGTATATCCATTATCATACCAAGCAAGCGCTAAGGATTTTAAATCTTTATAGCCATAATACTTTGAGCTTTCTTGGTCATTTTCTAAAAAGGTAACTTGTGAAGCGGAATTCCCTGCTTTTTCGCCATATTTCTCCACTACAAACGTAACATAGTCATCCTTGGAAAGACCAATAGGCAGCCCATTCACTTTGTCTACGGGAATGTTCTTAGGGTTGTCAAGATTCGTATATCCGTTATCATACCAAGCAAGCGCTAAAGATTTTAAGTTCTGATACCCATAGTAGCTTGATTCTTCTTTATTTTCACTTTGAAACGATGTCGCTTGATTTGGCATGAAATCTCCTAGTCCACTTACCGTAATCCCACCAGCCATAGTGAAGATACCTATTCCTGTTACTAAACTTTTTATCATGTTCATTCCTCCTCTTAATTTTTTGTTTCAATAGATAGACGCATGACGGAGGAAAAAAGTTTTCTCTTATTTAAAAAAGACGAGCTTTCAAAACAGTGAATGTATCTGGAATTCGGTTGTATTAGGACACCTAACGGCACTTGGACTGAATGGAACCTTTTGCTGGGGAAGTGAAAGCGATGTGAGTAGCAAAATCATTCGTTTGCATCTCCTACAAATAACGAGATGGTCCATGATCATAAAAATTTTCTAAATAGGCAGGTAAATGTACAAACATGACTTCCGTTTTGCTTCATTGTTACATAAATGTAAAGGCGTATCTTCTTTATTTTCAACCATACATCAAGTATTCTTAATTTGAATAGCATCTACTGTAAATGAGGGATAAGGCGTGAAGCAAATATATAGTGATATCATACAATTCAGGGGAACACATTATGAGTTTGGATACATGCAGGGTGAGGAGTTTAAGGATTCATTAACGGTTAAGAATCGTGAAGATCAATGGAAGATCAGGCAGCCGCGTTTTACGGTTGAGGAAGGTGAGGTCAAGCGGGCGATTTCACAGTTTGCCCCTGGCGTATGGGAGGAATTGCTTGGGATGCAGGAAGCGCTGAAATGGCCAATTGAGCGTGTACTCCAAGAATTCGGAGGGTACCGATTGGATTATGTTCGGTCTGGATGCTCGATCATGACAGGTGACAATTTTCTGATTCGCAATTATGATTACCATCCAAAGACATATGAAGGACGTTATGTGCTTTTCCAGCCAACCGATCAAGGATATTCAAGCATTGGACCGAGCCAGCGGGGGACTGGAAGGATGGATGCGATGAATGAAAAGGGCTTGGTGATTGGATATAACTTCATGAATCGAAAGAATCCTGGAGATGGCTTCATTTGTTGCATGATTGGCAGGCTGATTGTTGAATCATGTGCGAACGTAGAGGATGCGGTCACGATGTTGAAGGAAATTCCCCATCGTCATTCTTTCACCTACGTCGTCTATGATCAAAGCGGCCGTACATATATTGTGGAAACATCTCCGAGAAATGTGGAGGTGCGCACGGCAAGTGCCTGTACCAATCACTTTGAAATCATGAAAAATGAAAATCGCCACCATCTGATAGATTCCAAACGCCGATTGGGAATCATTCAAGAGCAAGAAGGGAGCCTTTCGTCTGCCTACGAGGCCTATCGCCTGTTCAATGACACCAACCAAGGTGTCTTTTCGGATTTATATAGCAGCTGGGCGGGCACGATTCATACATCCGCTTACTTGCCGAAGGAATTGAAAACTTGGATTGCTTTAGGGGGCAATCAGGAGCCCACCATAATCGATTTTGCGAAGTGGCTTGAAGGAGAAGAACTTAAGCTGGATCGGATCAGGGGTGTAATCGATACGGATATTCCCTTCGTGCATATGGATGAAGGAGCGAATTGGTTCCAAAATTGAGCAATGAAAAATGAGATAATGTTAAGTGTTGCGGGCCCAATCCTCCGATTGGGCTTTTTGCACAATAATTTTAGCAAGCATCTTATTGGAACTATTTATT
This sequence comes from Peribacillus muralis, assembly GCF_001439925.1. Classification (GTDB taxonomy): domain Bacteria; phylum Bacillota; class Bacilli; order Bacillales; family DSM-1321; genus Peribacillus; species Peribacillus muralis. The sequence continues at coordinate 81,758 of NZ_LMBV01000014.1, read as the reverse complement.
GGTGGTTCGTCCGGTAATATAATATGATAAAGTAACATATTTTGGGTAACAATCGTACTTGTACATTGAATAAGGGGATGAGTGAATGTTTTCTACAGCTTTTGGATGGTTTAGGTTCATAACAATAATTGAGGGAATTTCATATGTTCTCTTACTGGCTGTTGGAATGCCGATAAAGTACATATTAAATATCGGGGAAGCGACGCTCATTTTAGGCAGCATTCATGGTTTCTTGTTCGTCGTGTTCGGCCTTTTACTGCTTTATGTTAGCATTCAATCAAGATGGTCCTTTATTAAAATGGCGCTGATTTTCATCGTTTCATTTATTCCGTTTGGGAATTTTGTAATCGACCGAAAGCTATTGAAGCAAAGTTAACCTTTAAAAAAAACGCCTTCCATACAATGGAAGGCGTTTTTTTATGGATGTAAGCTTGTTGTAAGGTTGGCATAAATGTGCTGTAAGGATGAGCCTTTATAGTATAAGTAACAACACTAAGAGGTGAAACAAATGAAACCATTACTAAAAGTGGAAAATATCAAAAAGATATATGGGAAATCAAGTGCTGCTTACACTGCGTTGGAGAATATATCTTTTGAGATTCATGAAGGAGAGTTCGTGGGAATCATGGGGCCTTCTGGAGCGGGGAAATCGACTTTGCTTAATATGCTGGCAACGATTGATTCACCGACTGAAGGCAAGATTTATATGAGAGATGTGAGCATTCACGATATGAGGGGAGTGGATTTAACGGATTTCAGGCGCAACAATCTTGGGTTCATCTTTCAAGATTACAATTTACTCGATTCATTGACCGTGAAGGAAAATATTTTGTTGCCAATGGCGATTGCAAAAATTCCAGCAAAACAAATCAATATCTCGGTGATGCGCATTGCTAAAGTATTTGGCATTGAAGATTTACTAGCTAAATATCCTTACCAAATCTCCGGTGGACAGAAACAGCGGACAGCCGCAGCAAGGGCACTTGTGACTGAGCCTGCACTGATCTTGGCTGATGAACCAACAGGGGCACTCGATTCGAAATCAGCGACGGATTTACTGGAAAGCTTAAGTGAACTAAATGAGAATAATCACTCGACCATCATGCTGGTGACACATGATGCATATGCGGCAAGCTTCTGCAATCGCATCATTTTTATCAAGGATGGTACACTTTCCAAGGAAATTCACCGTGGTGACCTAACGCGTAAAGCTTTCTTCCAAGAAATCATGGATGTCCTTGCAACTATTGGAGGTGAGGTAGATGACGTTATTTAGTCTGGCGAGGAAGAATATTGCCCGAAACCTCTCCCAATATTTTTTATATATTGCATCGATGGTTTTTAGCATTATCATCTACTTCACATTCGTAACCTTAAAATATAGCGACACCGTTGCAGAACGAACGGCTTCATCACAAAAATTAGATTCATTAATGAGTGGAGCGGCAGTCATCCTGATTTTCTTCGTTGCCATTTTCATTGCCTATTCAAATTCATTCTTTATGAAAAAACGTAAAAAGGAAGTCGCATTATATGCATTGCTCGGCGTACGTAATCGTCAAATTGGTTTTATGCTCTTTTTTGAAAACTTATTGCTAGGCTTGGTTTCATTAGTTGTAGGGATTTTACTTGGATTCCTATGTTCAAAAGGATTCATGACGATTTTGATTTATTTGATGGGTTATGATGTCATATCGCCATTTACATTTTCCGGAACTGCAGCTTTGAACACCTCGACCGTATTTCTTATTATTTTCTTGGTGACATCATTTCAGGGCTATCGTTTAATTTATCAATTTAAACTAATTGATTTATTCCACGCTTCTAAAAAAGGCGAGGCGGTCCCGAAGCCATCGAAGGGTGTAGCCATTCTTGGAATCATGCTGATTGTCATCGGTTATTGGTTGGCGATGCAAGATCTATTCACTTCTAAAGTGTGGGAGAAAGTCGGCTTTTTAATGACGGCGCTCATCATCTTGACAACAGTTATTGTCGGTACGTTTTTATTGTTTCATAGTGTGACAGGCTTTGTGTTGGCACTAATTAAGAAAAATGAAAAATGGCTATGGAAAGGTCTGCATTTGATGACGATTTCCCAACTGCTCTATCGCATTCGGGGCAATGCACGTACATTGACCGTCATTGCGGTGTTAAGTGCTACGACGGTAACGGCCGGCGGTGCGGTTTATGGTCTTTATTACAACACAAACGATCAGGTTTTGACCGCTGATCCCAATACGTTCATGTATCGGCAAACGGATGCGAAATACGACAAAAAAGTCAGCGCCATTTTGCCGGAAACAAAGTATGATGAAGCGATTGAAGCACTGTCTGTCACCTTTAATGCGAAAGAATTAAATGACTTGGATGGTTCAGGCAAGAGAATTTACACGGTTATCGACGAAAAAACATATAACAAATTAGCGGCCATACAAAACAAGGAAGTGCTGCGTTTGAAGGAGGATCATGCTGTCATTCTCGATGTAGGCTATGACGAAAGGTTCTCTCCAGACTACAAGGGAAAGACGATCACGACAAAAAACAATACGGCACTCACATTTCAAGACGTTAAGACACAAACCGTTTTAAATGCGGGGACAGCAGGCATCACGGTTGTCGTATCCAATCATACATTTGAAGCATTGCAAAAGGATTGGGAGTCGCTAACATTTCGTGTCATTGGTGTGGATAAGGCATCTGTTGATTTATCCGGGGAAATGGCAAAGGAGATACCTGAAAAAGGGCTATTTTCCAGTGCGCCGCAAGACTTTCAACTGGCCCTCGAAAGCGTAGGGTCACTGCTCTTTATCGGGAGCTTCCTTGGTCTCGTCTTTTTAGCTGCGACAGGAAGCATCATTTACTTTAAAGTTTTGACTGAAGCAGAGGAAGATAAATCACAATACAATATGCTTCACAAGATGGGCGTCAGCTCTAAAGAAATGCGAAAATCTATTGCCTCACAAGTGGTTGTCATTTTCTTCGTACCTTTGGCAGCAGGATTATGCCACAGTGTTGTCGCTTTAAAAGCATTTTCTGGTTTATTGATGATGGACCTGGCGAAACCTGTGCTGATCTGGATGGTGGCTTATACGGTGATCTACGGTCTGTATTATATCTTAACGGTAGCTTCTTACAATTGTATTATCACACAAAATAATAAAACGGAAGGGTGATCGAGATGAAGAAATTTCTTATGGTAGTTGGAATTTTGTTTATACTGGGAGCGGCAGGAGTCTTCGCTCTTACTAAAATAGACTTTAACCGCATGAATGCCGATTATTATTATTTGCAAATTACGGAGGATGGAACACAGCATGAACACAAACTTGATGATGGTTCGGTGATGACTTCTTATTCATATAAACTGGATGCCACAAATGCGGATGGTGAAACAAAGCGGCTTGATTTCACGGCACAAAAAAATCTGCGGCAAGATGCCTATTTGAAAGTATACGTGAAGGATAAAGATCAAGTATCTTCCTATGATGAAGTGAAATTCGAGGAAATCCCAAAGAAGGCTCAAGAAAAACTTAAATAGGAAAGAAGGGCTGTTCATAAGTTGTGGACAGCCTTTCTTTGTAAGAAAAATATTTATAAAAGTATCGTAATGGTCGTTCCCTTATTTTCAATGCTAGTCAAATCCAGTTTACCTTTATGGGCCAGAATAATATCCCTTGCAATGGCCATTCCTAAGCCTGTTCCTTGTGTGTTGGCGGTATTCGTACCTCGATAGTAGCGTTCAAAAACTTGTGCTAAATCTTTGGCGGGAATGCCGCGGCCATTATCGGTAATGGTAATTTGGGTAGAAGTGTCTGATTGTTGATGAATGGCATCAATTTGTATTTTCACGACGACATTTTCATCATTATGTACGAGCGCATTGTAGATTAGATTGAAAATTGCTCGTTTCATTAGTTTTTTATCCACTTGATGTGTGGCCTTATCCACATTTGCCGCGAATTCAATCTGTCGATCACCAATTGATGAATCATTTAACAATTCAATTGTCATTTCGCGTATGAATCCAACGATATCGATATCTTCAAATTGCATAGGTAGTCGTTGATTTCGCAGGCGCATCGTTAGATTGAGATCATCTAACAAATCCTTCATATAAATGGACTGTCTATTAATAATGGATGTATACACATCCAGTTCTTGCGGCGTTAAATCTGCGGCGCTTTCTCTCATCAATTCTGTATACCCAAGTATGGAAGAAAGTGGTGTCTTCATATCATGTGAAACGTTGCTGATCCATTCTTCACGCATTTTGTCGAGTTGATTACGTTCTTTTTCATACTGATCTAACTTTACTGATAGTTCATTCATATTGCGAAATACATCTTCATAAACGCCCTTTGGTATGCTCATCTTTTTAAAGCGCCTATCCCTAAGCTGCTGTATTCCTTCTATTAAGATGTGGAGCGGACTCGTTAATTTTTTTCCAAATAAGAAACCAATGACTAATGCAATCATGATATCAATGGTTAGAAATAGTAAAAGGAGGATGTTGATGTACTTTAAAATGCTATCATAATTATAGGACAATACATAGCGGCCTATTCCTCGGTCTTTAACTCCGATGAAATAGCTGTAATTGTGGGCTTCACCGACAAAAACAGTCGTCTCTGAATCAACTTCCTTATACTTATACATTTGGACGATTTCAGCAGGGGAATATACGGTTTGCAATTGTTGAGGTGTGTAATAGGCTGCAACTTGCTGCCCCTTATCATTCAAAAATTGTATCCAGGCGTTATTGTTCCGCAGACTTTCTCGTCCTTCTTCATTTACCTTTGGTTTGTTATCTTTGAGGTCTACAAATTGTGAAAATTGTCTGCTGAAATTTTCCGCAGATTCTTCTTCTGTGTCGAAATGAACAAAGAGTAGGCTTATAAGTAAAATTGTATTCACAATCCCCACGATCACTACGATTGTCACAACGGATCCTAAAAAGCGGCCTGTCAATTTCCACTTCATCTTTGTTTGCCCTTGGTATGCAATTTATACCCAAGTCCCTTTACGGTTATTATAAAAGCTGGCTTTGAGGGGTCTGCCTCGATTTTTTCGCGTAGGCGGCGAATATGGACCATCACTGTATTATCAGAGCCAAAAAATTCATCGCCCCATACGTGTTCAAATAAAGTTTCCTTGCTTAAAATCTGATTCGGATGATGCATGAAACAGCTCATCAGTCCGATTTCTTTTGCGGTGAGCTGAATTGATTTGCCATCCTTCTTCAATTCGGTTTCATTTGCACTAAGCTCAAACGGATCAATCAACAAATTTTTCGGGACGTGTTTTTCCTCTGAAAAACCAGCTCGTCTCAGATGTGCCTTCACCCGGTAGGCAACCTCCTTCGGACTGAACGGCTTGGTAATATAATCATCGCCGCCAATAGCCAACCCTAAAAGCTTGTCGATTTCCTCATCCTTTGCCGACAAAAATAAAATGGGCACATTCGACACTTCACGAATTTGTTTGCATAAATCAAAGCCTTCTCCATCAGGCAGCATAATATCCAGCAAAACTAGTGATGGATGGAACTCCTGAAACTTTGCCCAACCATCTGCAATTGTCCCAGCCGTAACAATATTCGAAATACCTTCTTTATGTAAAACTGTCTCCATGAGACGTGCCAAATCTTCTTCATCGTCAATAACTAGAATCCACTGATCATTAGACATTGTTCCGCCTCCCTAACATCGCTCTTATCCTTAAGTATAGTGTACCCTATAGCAAAAAATAAGGCGAAAGCACAGTTATATATCGTTTCTTTTGGAGAAGGAAGGTCTTCCTCCATACTGATTTAGGAAAGGTTGTATGATAAACTGTTTAAAGTATCGTTTGGAAGATAATGCTAAGTTTTAAAATTATATAAATAAAAGTATGCAGTGAATGTGAAAGATAAAGGAGAAAATATAATGGAAACAAAAAAAGTGTTACCCGTTCTTTTTTTGGTGATGTTTTTGGTCATGGTCGGATTTGGGATCATCATTCCCGTTATTCCGTTTCTAGCTGAAAAGGTTGGTGGCAGTCCGACGCAGCTAGGTCTATTAATGGCTGTATATTCGTTAATGCAACTTTTTTTTGCACCATTATGGGGCCGAATCTCGGACAGGGTAGGACGTAAACCTGTCATGATGATCGGGATTGCGGGACTCGCCCTATCGTTTTTCATCATGGCTCTAGCAGATTCTTTATGGGTATTATTTGTAGCCAGGATTGTTGGCGGGGTTCTGTCATCTGCAAACATGCCAACTGCAATGGCATATGTAGCTGATATCACGTCGCCGGAAGATAGGGGAAAGGGGATGGGAATTCTCGGGGCCGCTACAGGGCTGGGGTTCATCTTTGGGCCGGCAATTGGCGGGATATTCTCCAAAATAAGTTTGAATCTACCGTTTTACATAGCGGCTATTTCCTCATTAATCACCTTGCTGCTAGTGATGGTCCTACTGAAAGAATCACATTCAGTTGAAAAAAGAGCTCATATATCTAAAAATAAAGAGTCCATGTGGAAAGCCTTTAAAGGACCTCTTACGATCATGTTCACTCTCCAATTGATCGTCACGTTTTCTATGGCAGGACTTGAAACGACTTTTGCCTATTTTGCTGCTAAAAAGGCTGATATCAGTCTTGTACAATTAGGATATATCTTCATGATCATGGGATTTGGAAGTGCGATTGTCCAAGGTGGTTTAGTGGGTAGGCTGACAAAAAAATATGGGGAAGGTATGGTCATCCAATTGGGACTCATCATATCCGCAGTTGGTTTCATTCTCATACTATTTTCTTCTGGCTTTTGGACATCAGCGTTCTTCCTGACGATTTTCGGAGCGGGTAATGGGTTCATCCGGCCGGCCATATCTGCTCTGCTTACCAAAAGCTCTGCAACGGGGCATGGCAGTATTACAGGATTGCTTTCTTCCTTCGACTCATTCGGCAGAATTGCAGGGCCCCCAATAGGCGGTTGGTTATTTTCAATTTCGATAGGCTTGCCATTTATAGCAGGTGCGATCCTTTCCGTTTTTGCTGTGCTTCTTTTTCAGATATTCCATGCACGGACACAGACTAAAGAGGTCCAAGCATCTCATTGAATTTATGCTAGACAAAAGCCCCCCATTTCTATAAATGGGGGGAGCATCATTGAATCATATTGAGGAATTTGCGTGTTCGTGCCTCTTTCGGATTGGTGAAAATTTGGTCGGGTGTTCCTCGTTCCATTATTTTTCCTTCATCCATGAAGATGACCTCGTCGGCAACCTCACGAGCGAAACGCATTTCATGTGTAACAACGATCATTGTCATGCCTTCTTCTTTTGCCAAGTCTTTCATTACCTGAAGCACGTCTCCTACTAGTTCAGGATCTAGAGCCGAGGTGGGTTCGTCGAATAGCATGACCTTCGGCTCCATGGCCAAGGCCCTTGCGATTCCGACACGCTGCTGCTGTCCGCCGGACAATTGGAAAGGGTAAAAATCAACTTTTTCTCCTAAGCCGACCTTTGTAAGCAGGGCAGTCGCCTTTTCTTTCGCTTCATGTTTCGCTATATTCTTTACAATGATGGGACCTTCCATTACATTTTCCAGAGCCGTTTTGTGAGGGAAGAGATTATAGCTTTGAAAAACCATCCCAGTCAAACTGCGGAAAGAAGTAATCGATTTTTTTTTGACCGGTTTACTGAAGTCCATTATCGTTTGATCGATTTCAATCGTCCCATCCGTAGGCACTTCAAGGAGATTCAAACAGCGAAGAAAGGTTGTTTTACCTGAGCCCGAAGGACCGATCAATACAATGACTTTCCCTTGCTTCACTTCCAAATCGATGCCCCTTAATACATCAAGGTCACCAAACGATTTATGAAGATTCTTAATGTTGATCATGTTAAAATCTCCTTTAACTGCTGTGGTTCTCATTTTGCTACATAGCGATTAAGCCTGTCCTCTATACTTCCTTGAATGAAAGATAAAATCGTACACAAAATCCAATATAGGGCAGCTGCTTCGATGTACAATAGCAGAAATTCATAGTTTTTTGCAGCGATTTCTTGAGCTTTACGGAACAATTCCGCTACGAGTATCAGTGATGCAAGCGATGTATCCTTTAAAAGGCTGATGAACGTATTCGAAAGCGGGGGAATCGATACACGAGCGGCTTGCGGCAAAATGATGCGCTTCAAAGCTTGGGTATATGTCATTCCGATTGAATAGCCTGCCTCCCATTGCCCTTTTGGTGTCGATAAAATCGCAGCACGAATAATTTCCGAAGCATATGCTCCAACACTTAATGAGAATCCGATGATAGCTGATATAAAAGGGCTGATGGTAACGCCTAGATTTGGAAGCCCATAAAAGATAATGAACAATTGCACAAGTAATGGTGTCCCACGAATGATTGATACATATACCCGGGCAATGATTTGAAATATTTTAATGGAAGATAATCTAGCCAATGCTGTAAGTACAGCGAGAATAAGGCCAAGAACGAACGTGATCAATGTTAGTGGAATCGTAATTTTAATAGCTCCCTCTATCATAGGATAGAGGGAGGTTTGAGCGATGGAAACAAGCTGGTTCATACGCTCAGGGTCGTTGAAAATATTACTTAGGAGAAACATCTTCACCAAACCATTTATCTGAAATTTTAGCGTACGTGCCATCGTCTTTCATCGCTTTTAATGCTTTGTTTACTTCATCCACTAATTTACCGCTGTCTTTTCTGAACATTAAACCACTTGCAGCTCCGTTTTCTTCCTCATCGGCCACTTTAATTGGTGCATCTGGATGCTGCTTTTTATAATCAAGGAACGATAATTTGTCATTGATCGTGGCATCTACCCGTTTTGAACCAATAAGCTGAACACTTTGGGAAAACCCTTCGATGCCGGTAACTTTTGCTCCATGAGATTCAGCTAGATCATTGTAGTTGCTCGTTAAGGATTGTGCGGATGTTTTACCTTTTAAGTCATGGAATGATTTAATATCTTTATTATCCTTGTGAACAAGCAGTACGGCACCTGATTGAATATAGGCATCTGAGAAATCATATTTCTTTTGGCGGTCTTCATTAATGCCGACTTGGTTTGCGATCATATCAAAACGTTTCGCATCCAACCCTGCAAACAGGCCGTCCCATTGCGTTTCCTTGAATTCAGCTTTCACTCCAAGGCGTTTTGCCACTTCTTTAGAAATTTCAACGTCGAAGCCCGTTAGTTTGTCTGAATCATCGTGGAATGTGAAAGGAGGATATGTACCTTCTGTTCCGATCGTTAACACGCCATCTTTTTTGACTTTATCATATAAATTTTCTTTTGAAGAAGATTTATTGTCGGTATTGTTTGCCTCGTTTTTTGTATTAGAACCACAAGCGCTAAGTACAACCGTGAAAGCTAACAATAGCGATAAAAGTGCAACCATTTTTTTCATTGGGGTAGACCTCCTAGTAATCTGATAGGGATTCATACTCTGTGATATTATACAAGAAAAGGAACAAAGTCAATGAATATAACTTATGTCATTAGTGTAAATGAATCCTGGTGAATTATACGGATTTTCGCGCATTGAAATAGATTAAATAACTATTGCAGCATATTTTTGCATATGAAAAATCGTCTTGCCGGATCCTTGTTTTTGTCGAAATTCGATAAATCGTGAATTTCGCGGATAAATTCATCAATTTCGCAGATAAATCTCCGAATTCGCAGAAAAGGCTGCCGAGATCCGACAGCCTAAAACCACTATTCTTTTGCACCTATCAAAAGTCATTTAGCTTTCAGTAAATTGACATGATTTACAGTTTGATCTTCACCAACTATAAATTGCAGTTCATAAACACCCGTATCGTAAATGTAGTTGAATTCATCGGTGCTTGAAATATGACGGATTTGGTCGGCACTGCCGAGTTGTTCACCTAATACTTTAGGAGTGATGCTTCCTAGATTATGATCTCGTTCTACATTCGTCCCAAAATATCTGATTTGGGAAATGGTTTTGTCTTCGCTATATGCGAAGGCGAAGCCCGGGTGTCCCATTTCTGCATGAAAAAAGTCAAAGGTTCCATCGGCATTTCCTGGTTCTGGAGGAGACCCGAATGTATTGTATACATCTTTTTGAGTATTTTCTTTAATTTTCAAGCCTCTGGAAGTATAAGGCATTTCTCCTGAAAAGGCCTTATTGTAGATTTCATGTAAAGTGGTGATAGCGTGTGTCTTCGCTAAGCTGGAGGAGTCCTCCAGAGTGGAAGCGGCTTGAACCGGTTCAGTCGAAACGGATGCACCTGCACCAAAAAGGGAACCGGTCAGAATAGCGGTGCTGAGCATTCTGATTGCTGTTTTTTTTGATAACATTTCTTATCCCTCCTATATCATACATTTCCACCATTACCCAGACATGAAACATTTTTGTTTATCAAATAACGATCTTAGGCTATTCGGCACTGCTTGAAATGAATGGTCTATAGACTGGGAATTTCTCAAAAGAAGGGTTGCTAAATGTAAGTGGAGGTGTAAGGAATATCCATATTAAGTATTTTTGTTACGTGGAAATTGAACAAGTCCATATCCACGTGATGCTTAGTGGCAGGGATTGTGAGTAATCAAACTGGGGCTTTGGGGAAAGTAAAAGGGAATCAGCAGTTTTATGCTCTTGATTGGTTTGCTATTGTTTTATTAGCACGAAGGGCCAATCGAAGAGTTTGAAATTTTTCAACCACTGATTTTAGGGACCCATTTCATTCATCAGTAATCCAATAACGTTTAAATGAGTGATTGGATTAAAATATCATCATGATAATTTAAAATCGGTATAAATCCATAGTCTTTAAATTTCTGCAGTGCTTGGGGATTTTTTTTGTTTACAAATCCGGATACGACAAGGATACCTTGTTTTCTCGCATAAGCGACCAATTCAGGTAAAAGGGATTGCAGAATTCCCTTTCCTCTATATTTCTGGTCAAGGACGACATAATTTATATGAGCCACTTTATAAAGATAAAGATTATAACAAAGATATCCGACTATTTTTCCTTTATCATTATATATTACAAGTACTTTATGTGACTTATGCAAAATATCGTCGACTGTATCAGGCGAAACATGAAAATTCTTGACCGTAAGCTCCGTTAATTTTTTTTTATCTTTTTTCGGTTTCCAGCTTCGAAAATACATCTAAACTTCTCCTTTACCCCTATTACATGTTTTTGACATGGAACCCCTTTAGGATTTCCAAAGGGAGTCCATGTCATTTACTCAAAAAAACTACATCTTATTTTTTAAACCTTTTTTAACCTTCTTGATGGATTTAGGTTTCTTGATTGAATTATTTGTATTATCGTTGAGTAAATTATTCAGAAGTTTTTTCAAGGCATCCCTAATGCTATTTTCTGGGCTGGAATTTTCATCAGTTCCAGAATTACCAGGGCTAGTACTGATTTTTCTTAGCTTCTTGTTTGACAATGTAATCATCCTTTTGTTTTATAATTTTCCACATTACCAATTTATGTGTAATCTTTACTTTTGCTTGGACAAGTTCACTAAATGTAAGGCTAAAGTTTTAGCTACCATATAATGTAATAATGTGATATAATTATGTGAATTACTTCACAATATGGTATAACATAAGATTTTCATCGATTAACTTATAGAAGAAAGCAGGTTGGGTATATGCTAAAGAAAGTGGTTTTAGCAGGCGGGACTGGTTTTGTCGGTCAATACTTTGAACAACATTTCAGGAATCTTGGATATGAGGTCGTGATCATTTCCCGGCAGACGCCACATATTGGCTGGGATGATAGACAAGGAATGAGCGAAGCTATCAATCATTCGGAAATGCTGATCAATCTCGCCGGAAAAACGGTCAATTGCCGCTACAATGAGAAGAACAGGAAAGAAATTCTAGAGTCCCGCACGGACACGACCGAAGTGCTCGGTTCTGCAATTGAGCAATGTGATAATCCGCCTTCATTATGGATAAACTCTAGTACGGCGACGATATACAGGCATGCTGAGGATAAACCTATGACAGAAGATAGTGGTGAAATCGGTTCAGGATTCTCCGTCGAAGTAGCCAAGTCATGGGAGGGATCATTCTTTGGTTTCCAATTACCCAAAACGAGACAAATTGCTTTGCGGATAGCCATTGTTTTGGGCGATGGCGGCGTGATGACACCTTTTAGAAATTTGGTTAAATTCGGTCTTGGTGGCCACCAAGGCTCAGGGAACCAAAAATTCAGTTGGATACATATAGATGACTTATTTAACATTGTTCTTTTTCTGCGAAAGAATGAAGGGCTGGAAGGTGTGTTCAATTGTTCCGCCCCTAACCCAGTCACTAATCGTGAACTGATGGCGCAGCTGAGAAACGCCATGAATAAAAAAGTGGGAATGCCATGCCCGGCACCGATGCTTGCAATGGGGGCCTTCTTTATGGGCACCGAAACTGAATTGATCTTAAAAAGTCGTTGGGTCATGCCAGAAAGATTGATAAAGGAAGGGTATGCCTTTAAATTCAATTATCTCGATCAAGCATTGGAACAGATCCTGAAAAGTTAAAGCGAATAGAGAGTGTTTGTAAAAATGATAGATAAGAGATTGATAAGGAATATGGCTGGTCATTTTTCCACACGAGAGAGTTTGGAATGTTGTTCCGAATCTTTTCAACCGAAAAAAAGTCGAAAAGCCATCAGACTTTGCCCTGAAATTGAGTAAAAAAAAGCACCTTGCTTGCCTATTAAATAGGCTGTTGCAAGGTGCTTGTATAATTTGATTGAAAATTGTCTGAATAAGGTTATAATTAAAAGTGTTGGAGCATCTAGCCAACTATCCGCCCTTAGAGAATTGCCTTGTCCGCTACTTTCTAAGGGTGGATATTAATATTCTGGCTCAAACTTGGTTGAATTTCTGGTATGGAATGATGGTGTGTAATGGATGGATTTGTTTTACCATTCAGGATGGCATTTAATACAACTAGCGTTATTGTACCCATCACTACTCCATTTCCACATATTAATTGGACGGTTTCCGGGAATTTATCGAAGGCTTCCGGGACTCCCTTGACTGCTAGACCGACGCCCATCCCAAGTGCAATCGTCAATTGATTGGAAGGTTTGCTTAAATCCGCTTTGGATACCATCCCCAAAGCTGCAGATAGAAGCATTCCAAACATTGGTATCATGGCCCCACCCAGAACGGGTAAAGGGATCATCGTCGTAAGACCGGCAACCTTAGGCACAAAAGCCAGAACGATTAGAATACAACCTGCCGTGATTACTACCGAGCGCTGAGTTACCTTTGTCAGCAGGACCAAGCCCACATTTTGTGAGAAGGTAGAATGGTTAAAAGAGTTAAAGATACCACTAATGAAGCTGCCTATTCCTTCTGCACGGAGCCCCTTTTCCACTTCTTTTTCGGTAATTTCCTTCCCGCATACTTCCCCGAGTGTCAAAAAGACGCCTATGCTTTCAACAGCTATGATTAAAGATATGATTGTCATGGTGATAATAGATGAAAGGTCGAAGGTGGGTACCCCAAAATAGAAAGGAGTCACCATTGTAAACCAGCTGGCCTCCATAAAGCCGGAGGTATCGACCATGCCTAAAAACCCAGCCAATATTGTACCAAGAACCATCGCAAAAAGAACTGAAACCGCTTTCACGAAACCTTTGGTAAGTGTGTTCAATAAAAGGAAAATCATTAGTGTAAAACCAGCTAGCATTAGATTCTTAGGGTCACCAAAGGTGGGGGAACCGACTCCACCCGCTGCATTTTTCATGGCAACTGGCATTAATGACACGCCAATAATTAATATGACGGATCCTGCAACAATTGGTGGGAAAAAGGGTATTAATTTCCCAATTACTCCTGACAAAAGAGCAACAATTATTCCAGATACCATAACTGCGCCTAAAACCCCGGTTATACTATGAACCGATCCTATAGCTATTACTGGCTCGACCACGATAAAAGAAACAGCCATTAAAGCCGGTAATCGTATACCAAAGCCTTTACCGCCAATAACTTGAAGCAAGGTGACTATTCCACAGGCGAGTAAATCAAATGAGATCAGGTATATAATCTGTTGTTGTGTCAAGCCGATTGCAGGACCGACAATTAGTGGAACAGCTACCGCTCCTCCATACATTACACAAACATGCTGTAAACCTAACAATAGCGTGTTTACTTTGCTCAATTTTTCCATGTTTGCCCCCTTTTATTTAGTAAGCGCTTTTCTGGTTATGTTAATTAATGTAATCGCCTCCCTTGTGATTTTGTAAATACTTCTTTATGTGCTTGATTCTAATGTTGCTTATTGCGAAACGCTATTTACAAAATTAACATATTTTTATATTATCACCGCCATAATGCTAAATCAAGACTATTTTTTGGAAAAATATGAATATTCTTTCGAGTTCGACAAGTTTATAATAAAGAAGAATAGGGGGAGAAATATGTATCTAACGGTCGAAAAAGCTTTGAAGCTTCCTGCCCTAAACCAAGTGGAAGTTATTGGAGGTAAGCAAGGGTTAGCTCGGGTAATTAATTCCGTAAGTATAATGGACCATCCGGATATATCATGGATTAAACGAGGGGAACTCCTACTGACAACTGGTTATGTGTTTAAAGATGATCTGGATGCACAAATCAATCTTGTTAGGGAATTGTCGAAAAGAGGAAGTGCTGGATTAGCTATAAAGATTAAGAGGTTTCTTTCTACGATTCCTCCTGGAATGGTAGAAGAAGCGAACAAGTGCAAACTCCCATTACTGGAGATTCCTTATGAAACGCCCTTATCCGATTTATTATTCAGCTTTACACATGAACTTGTTAATAAAGAGAACGTGAAAAACAATGAAAAAGGAAGTATTGAAATTTTTCATTCACTCCTGAAAGGCGAAAGTAGGAGTTCATCTTTTATCCCAAAATTACGGGAATTCGGCTTTAATCCCGATAGGCCATATATTCTGCTCTTAATAAATGAAACGAAGGAAGCAGGAGATTCATTCTTGCCAATTGGTAGAATGTTGGAGAAATTAAACCATTCTGAAATAGTAGATTTTAAGTATTGGAATATCGACCTTGATGGTCAATTGATTATCCTACAAGGAAAAGGAATGGTGACTGATGAGCACCTACTTCTGCAGGCTGAAAGAATTGCCGTCCTTTTAGAAGGGCTTTTAACCGAAGATAATCCCAGCACTTCACTATCGATGGGATTAAGCAAGGTTAAAAAAGAAATATACAGTATGAAAGAAGGCTTTATTGAAGCTAAAAAGGCCATTCAACTTGGCTCGAGGGTTAACCCCACTAATATCAATGATTACGCAAGCATCGAAGTTGAAGATTTAATTAATCAAATCCCCAAGGAGGCAATATCTCAATACGTACTATCCATGATTCAACCCCTTATTGTATATGATAGGGAAAATGAGGGAGAGTTATTAAAAACGCTAGAAACATATTTGTCTTCAAGAGGGAGAATAGAAGATGCGGCACGAGCTTTATTTGTTCATCGAAATACTGTAAAGTTCCGTTTGTCTAAAATTGAGGAATTATTAAGAATTGATTTAAAATCAAGGGATCTTGCTTTTAAATTGCAGTTTAGTATAAAAGCTGCGAAGTTATTATTGGATGACTAGGTAAACGAAGTAGATTTGAGGGAACTGCCAGGGGATTAGCTATCTCTGGCAGTTTTTCATATGGTATGGACTGTTTCTTATCGGTTATCCAGTAGACGTTTGGCATATAAGGCAAGTTTTAAAGTGAACAGATTATCATTGCATAAGTCCATTCCTAACCGTTTTTTTATGCTTTTAATTCGAAAATGGATAGTGTTTCGATGTACCCCCATTTTTCTGGCCGTTTCAGCAGGACGAAGATTGCTTTGCAAATATGTCTCCAAGGTTTTGATTAAATCAGACTGAGTCTCATCGTCATGCTCCTCCAGGGGTGCTAAATTACTTGTAACAATATCCAGTAACACATTTTTTGGAGCATATTGCAAAATTGTAAAGGGTATTAATTCTTTGTAGCTGTAAATATCCTTACCTGGGTAGAATCGTTTTCCCAAATCAATGGATTGTAAAGCCTCCTGTAAGCTATTAGTTAGGCTATTCATATCTGTATGATAGTTACCGACTCCCAGCGTAAGTTTCATTGGAAGGTGTTTAGATAAAGTAGAGATAATTTGTTGATTGATCTTGGTGATTATTAAATGAAATTGGGGGTTCCCTAGGGGGATAGTATCCAGATAAATGATAACTAGACTGCCCTTAATATTCCTTATGAGGTTATCAATTTTATATTGCTCGGTTAATGTTTCGATTGTCTTGATAAGCTGTTTATAAGTAGTGGAATCATTCCTTTGATTCCATTGCAGCGTTAAAGGTAAAACAGTGCATATGTATCCCCCGGTAATTTGATGGAATTTGACCTCCTTCATTCCTGAAATCCCGTAACTTAAATTTTCTGGACCAGCTCCTGAAATATCTTCGATTCTATTACCCGACTCTTTTTGTTCATTCTGTCTCGTTACAATTTCACGAAGTAGGGGAGACATGATATCTGATAGCGAAAACTCAGGGGGGATTTTAAGAATGGGCAAATTGACCATATTGGCAATGTTAATAGTGGCTTGTGGAATTTCCTCCAGTTTGATGACCAATCCTGAACAATTCATATTTGCTAACTCAATTACGAATTGCTCTAATTGTTGTGGATTATCTTGAAATAAGTATCCAGTTGTTAAAATCAATTCATTTGGCTTCAACCAGGAAAGCACATCAGGAGCATCAAAGCTATTGATGGATTCTATTTCTCTATTAAGCCCCTGAATGCCAGCCACCACTTGGCATTGCTTAATCTGTGGCAATTTTAATGCATTAGTCAACGTTAAATGCATGATAAGTCCCCTTTGCTGTGCCTTTTTTCTCTAATTTAACTAATTTTTTGAATATTAGCAACTAAAGCTAAGCTAAAAGGAGAGCCTGTTTCTTTAAAGGTGAGTGCGGTAAGCACAAAAGGTTTGGAAAAATATTAGCTTTTTCAGCTAATGACCTATAAATAAGCACATGTATATAATTCAATTAAGTTAAGAATGTTTAGAATTATATAAAAATAATTGAAAGAAGGGAGGGCCTGCATTGATATCTGACCTTAATAGCATAAATGAGTTGAACAAGGTGGAATTCATCCAAAAGTTAGGATGGGTATATGAACATTCTCCATGGATAGCAGAGCGTTCATGGGGTTACAAGCCATTCATTTCCTTAGCGGACCTAAAACGGAAAATGGAAATGGTTGTGCAGAATGCCTCATTATCGGAACAGCTCCAATTAATCAAGTCTCACCCTGACTTAGCAGCCCGGATTGATATGGCTGAAGCATCAGTAAAAGAACAATCCGCAGCCGGTTTGAATGCGCTTTCTCCCAATGAATTCGAAGAATTTCATGCGTTAAATAATCAGTATAAAGAAAAGTTTGGATTTCCGTTCATATATGCTGTCCGTGGCAGCGATAAAACGGTGATAAAGGCAGAGATGAAAAGAAGGATTGGGTTGGATCAGGCAAATGAACGTAAGGAAGCGATCAAGCAAATCCACTTAATTGCCAGCCACAGGTTATCTGATTTTATTAAATAGGAGGAATAATATGACAGCTCAAAATGAAAATAGAACGATGTACTACGGTAAAGGGGATGTATTTGTATATAGGACTTTTGTAAAGCCTCTTACAGGGTTGAGGAAAATACCGGAATCAAGTTTCATAGAAAGAGATAATACCATTTTCGGTTTTAATTGCCAGATTTCTCTAAAAGGGGAAGCTTTTTTATCTTCTTTTACGGAAGGAAATAATAGCTTGGTGGTTGCAACGGATTCCATGAAAAACATCATTCATCGCCAGGCGGCCAATTATCAAGGAAATACGGCGGAAGGATTTTTAAAGTTCATATGTGAGGTTTTCATTGATAAGTATAGCCACATAGATGCGGTAGAACTGACAGCAACTGAAGTTCCCTTCGATCATGTACTCGTTCCAAAAGGTGAAGGACATCAAAATAGTGATGTTGTCTATCGATGTTCCAGAAATGAAAGAGCTACCACTACGATCGAAGTGAAAAGGACACCTACCGGAAGCAAAATCGTTAAGCATTCGAGTGGAATAGTTGATGTCCATTTAATCAAGGTTAAAGGAAGCTCTTTTTATGGATTTATTCAA
This sequence comes from Peribacillus muralis, assembly GCF_001439925.1. GTDB lineage: Bacteria > Bacillota > Bacilli > Bacillales > DSM-1321 > Peribacillus > Peribacillus muralis. The sequence continues at coordinate 63,549 of NZ_LMBV01000014.1, read as the reverse complement.
GATGAATACACCACACTGCCAGAAGCTCATGATCGTCCACTATTTATCTACTTGGATTTCGATTGGGAATATAGCCGCTGGGAGGATGGCACTGGAGCGAACCCAGAAAAATATGTAGCAGCAGAACAAATTTGTGATATTGCAAACACAGTGTTCCATGAACTGGATAACCGTTCGATCCAGCAGCTCATTTATCATATTGGTATCAGAATTCTGGAACGTTTCCCTCAGTTGGCGAATGTTCAATTTAAAACCAATAATCGTACCTGGGAAACAGTTGTTGATACCATTCCGAATTCAGAAGGAAGTGTTTATCAAGAACCTCGTCCTCCGTTTGGCTTCCAAGGCTTTGTGGTTACACAAGAAGACGTTAAACAAAAAAAGGCAGCTGAATCAACTGTAGGGGCTTCCCGGTAATGGACAGTAAGCTGACGACACATGTTTTAGACCTGTCTAAAGGTCTGCCGGCACAAGGGATGAAAATAGAACTTTGGGCCATAGCAGACCATGGAGAACATACTTTCATTAAAGAGGTCTATACGAACAAAGACGGGAGAGTAGATGATCCGCTTCTTCAAGGGGATGATCTTACACCAGCTGAATATGAGCTTGTCTTTTATGTTGGGGAATATTTCAATGATAAAGCGACTGATTCTTATATAAGGCCATTTTTAAATAAGGTCCCACTTCGTTTTGGAATAAGCAGTACTGAAGAACATTATCATGTTCCTCTGCTTGTTGCTCCAGGAGGATATAGCACCTACCGAGGAAGCTAGTGAATTGGGAAGGAAATTGGAGGGTTCAAATTGGCATATGAGCGTACTGATGCAGTGACATTAGGCGGTAATCCAGTGACCTTAATTGGTCCTGAGCTAAGAGTAGGGGATAAGGCTCCTGACTTTGCAGTATTAACAAATGACCGCCGTAAAGCACAATTAACAGACTATAAAAATAAAACATGCATAATCACAACTGTTCCTTCGCTTGATACTGGTGTATGTGATTTACAAACAAAGCTCTTAAATGAAGAAGCAAGCAATATGGGTGAAGATGTAGCAGTTTTGACAATCAGCGTAGACCTCCCCTTTGCTCAAGCAAGATGGTCTAAAGAAAGTAATGTCGATGCTATAACCATTCTGTCCGATCACTTTGATTTGTCATTTGGTACTGCATATGGGACGTATATGAAAGAACATCGACTGGAATGCAGGGCAGTATTTGTCATAAATCAAGAAGGAATTATTGAGTATGTGGAATACGTATCGGAAGTCACGGATCATCCAGATTATGAATCCGCATTGCACGTAGTGAAGGAATTGATAAATAAAGCTGGTACAGCTAAGTGAATACTTTCCCTCACAAAGGATAATTTCATTCTATTATCCGTAAGACTGTCCAATTTATGTAAATTGGACGGTTTTTTAATGATTGCGGTCCGCCACAGAGCGATTAAGCTAAGGAGAATCATTTCCCTTAAAACGAAAAAAAACGATTCTTTCTATAATATGTTGAATAGGATGATGTTTTTTAGGATTTAGTTTTTAGGGCTTGGAATGTTGCATGAAAACCAAACATATTGTGACACTTATTTTTAAGGCGTATACTATACGTATCTTCTAAGAAAAGAGGCTTAACATGAAAGTGAAATGTATATGGATAAGTTTACTGACATCCTCCCTACTTATCACAGGATGTAATAACGTAACTTCAACTGTCAAAAAAGAAGAAAAGACTACTGCAACACATGAAGTGAATTACAAAGATCAAAAGAATTGGGAGTTAGAATCAGGCGATACACAATCACCTATCGACATTGAGACAACTAAGACACAGGAAATGAAAGACAGTGGAGCAATTGAACTTAACTATAATAAAGCTGTACTTGTTGCAGAGGACAATGGCCACAGTATTCAACTAGGTGTTACCGGAACAGCAAAAATCAATGGTCGTAACTTTGATTTAAAACAATTCCACATTCATGCACCTAGTGAACATAAACTTGATGGTAAGCATTATCCAATTGAAGTTCATTTTGTAAACAAAGCACAAGACGGTCGACTAGCCGTTATTGGTGTGTTCTTCAAAGAAGGAGCAGAAAATCAAGGATTCAAAAAAGTGATTGATAGCATTAAAAAAGGTGATAAAAACACCTCTGTTGGTGAAATCAATATTGCTACTATGCTTCCTGCCAATAAAAGTTATTATCACTACCTTGGTTCATTGACTACTCCCCCGCTTTCAGAAAATGTGGAATGGTATGTCATGAAAAATCCAGTAGATGTTTCGAAAGCTCAAATTGAAACCTTCCAAAGCTATTACAATGGTAATAATCGTGACATTCAACCATTAAACAAACGTCTAATATTAAAATACGAAGAATGAAAATTTAAACAAAACCCATACTGATGATGTGCCCCTTAAAAGGTAGACACTTACTCTACTTTTTAAGGGGTGTTTTTATGACGCAAGAAAGACCTATCGGGGCCGGATAGTTAAAATAGATAAGGTTTTTTTTGAGTTTGTAAGTTAATTTATTTTATACAGAGTTAAATCATAATATTAAATGTTGCAATGGAAAGGGGGAAACGGTTTTCAGTCATTTTCCAACGATTTTTTTAAAATCAGAACAATAAAATATCAATTACTAGTAAAAGAGAATGGCTGTGTTAAAAAATATAAAGTGAAAATATAAAATTCTGAATTTTCTTGAAAGTTATTCGTGCACATGTTAGAATTCATTTCAGATATGAATATTATAAATAAGTTGATTCGGAAGTATGGTGAAACAAAGTTTCTTAACAAGCAACAAAAACGGATAATGAAGGAATGAGGGGATTTGTATAGGACATAAGTTTACCGCGATTTGTAACTTGCCTATCCTTTAAACCTCAAAATCAACACAATTGTTATACATATCGACATAGCTTATAACTATTTTTATACAAATTTTTTTAGAAATAGTAAAAAACGGTGTTGTTTATTGAGAAACGATAAGTGTGGTTTAATACTGTTCTTCAAATCTATTTATGGGGGGGATATTTAAAGCGCTTCATCAACCCAACTATAGAAAGTTTCACAGGTTTAGCTTAACAACACCAATAAAAGCTATGTCGATGTATATATACTAATGATGTTTTTCTTGGATTGGGAAAAATGTAAGCGTTTGTATAAGCGGGATCAGTAGGTAATGTCCAGTGTTTTTAGAGTAGAAATGAAATCATTCAGGAGGTTTTTGATTAATGAACAAACAGCTGCAGGTGAATAAGAAATCTAAATGGAAAGTTCGTTATACTGTCTTATTTGTTTTATGGTTATGTTGGTTGTTTTCTTTCCTTGATCGAATGGTTATCACGATTGCATTGCCTTTTATTGGTGAAGATCTAAATCTAACGGCGACAGCTCAAGGGTTACTGTTAAGCATTTTCTTTGCAGGTTATGCACTATTCCAAATACCGGGCGGGATGTTATCGGATAAATTCGGCTTTCGTCGTGTGATGAGCATTGCGATAGTATGGTGGTCAATTTTCACTTCATTGACTGGCTTGATTTTTTCTTATCCGCTTATGCTACTTGTTCGGTTCGTATTCGGTTTAGGTGAGGCATGTTTACCAGGCGCTGCTTACAAAGGGATAGTAAATTACTTTCCTAGTAAGCAACGAGGGACAGCTACAGGAATTCAGTCAACAGTTAATACGTTAGGACCGGCTCTTGCTGCTATTGCTGCTGCAGCAATTATTGCGGCATTTGGATGGCGTACAGTGTTTATCGTAATGGGTATCCCGGGCACTTTAATCGGTGTGTATATCTGGTTTAAATTCAAAGATAATCCGAAAGATCATCCTAAAATGACGAAAGAAGAACTTGCAGAATTAGAAGAAGACATGGAGGCAGAAAAATCAAAGGACGAAAAAAAATCAGGAGTTTCCTTTAAGGAACTTTTAAGAAAACCTATTTTATGGCAAATGGCGCTTATTTGGTTTTTCTTTGATATAACTTTCTGGGGCTTCACTTCTTGGCTTCCATCTTATCTGATAAATGTTAGAGGTCTTTCTTTAATGAATACTGGTATTTTCAGTGCCTTACCTTATCTAGTAGGTACAGTGTCAATTATTCTTGGTGGGTACTTGTCAGATAAAGTAAAAGGAAAAAGAAAATGGGTGTTCATCCCTAATGCTGTAATTGGCGGGGTAGCATTATTATTGATGCTTCAAGCTCCTTCCACTGCAATGGTCATAACCTATCAATGTGTTGCAGCATTCTTCATGTTCTTAGCTCAAGGAGCATTCTGGGGTTTGGTTGTTGACACACTTCCTTCCAAAATAATGGCTGCAGGCTCATCTACGGTTAACTGTTTCGGATCAATTGCAGGATTTATCGCCCCGTTTTTAATGGGATACATGATTGAAAGCAGCGGTGGTTCTTACAATTCATCTTTCATATTAATGTTTGCAGCAATAATTGTAGCAGCAATTATTGCCCTTACGATCAGCAATAATAATGAAAAGGAAAATCCATTAAAAACAGATATGATGGTAGAAGTTTAAATTGAATTACAAACTCATCAGTATGATTCATGGCAGTATATAGACAAATACTTTGTGAATAAGCGGCTGCCATCTGGCAGGCGTTTTTTAATTTCAGTGAAATCATGAGATTTTATAAACTGCACTATAGATGGAAAGTAACAATAAACGTCTTATTTTTAGATCATGAAGAAGAGTCAGGTAAATGCAGATTTACATCGTTAAGAGATATTTCGGTAACCGGTGAAACTATGGTAACGATTAATAAAGTGTATACTATAATTTCTAATCCTTAAATATTGGGGTTCGGTAATTTGAAAGTACCCGTACAAACAAGTAGATTTTTTTCAGATAGTAGGTAAGAAAGAGAGAAAAAGTATTGTAATTTTCAGAAAAGTAATTAAAATAAAAAGGGAACGCAGTTGCTTATTAACTAACAGAGAGAGGGAGGAATGAACGAAATCAGGTAAATCAATATTAAGGGAGCTTGAATGAATGAAAATTAACTTAAAAATGCATAATGTTAGTTCATTAACAAAGGTACTTGCAGTAGCTATGCAAAACCAATTTGCTGTCGGTTCGTTTACTCCTAGAGCTACAAAGATGATTGCACCTATACTTAGAGCGGCTCAAGAAAAGAAATCTGCGGTTATTGTTCAAACTTCTGAGAGGGAGCAGGAACGATATGGGATTAATTTAGCGGAATTTAGCCGAGAGTTTTATCGTGTGATCCAAGAGGAGAACATTACCATACCTGCTGTGTTACATTTGGATCATACTAAGGATTTCAATGTAATTGCTGAAGCCATCGAAGTTGGTTTTACATCGGTTATGATTGATGCATCAGATCAACCATTTAAGAAAAATATTGAGATAACAAAAAAGATTGTGGAGTATGCACATTCAAGAGGAGTAACGGTTGAAGCTGAATTGGGCAAGTTAGGGACAACAGATTTTATTGAAACAGACGTTGATGAAGAGCTATTTACAGAGCCTAAAGAAGCAAAGCAGTTTGTTGAAGAGACAGGTATTGATGCATTAGCTGTATCCGTCGGAACCTCACATGGGATTTATCTTGTTAAAAATCCCAAAATCGATATTGAACGGTTAATTGAAATTCGTGCATTAACATCCGTACCTTTAGTGTTACATGGCGGTTCAGGCACTCCTTCAGAGATGATCAAGCATGCAATTCAAATTCCAAATGGCGGAATTAGCAAGGTGAATATTGCAACAGATTTAGAACATATGATGATGAAAACGCTTAATAGAGAAAATTATGTTACAGAAAAAGAGTGGTCGGAACTACCAACGGAAACATTAACTTCAGTCCAAAACGCAGTTCGAAACGTAGTAAAAGAAAAAATTGAAAACTTTTTAATAAGTAGCGATAGCGCTTCTTACTTTGTTTAAAAAGGAATAGTATATCGACTTGGAACTGTATCCCTTTAATGACAAAATAGATTGTTATAATACTTGGAAGATAATCTTCTTTTTAGAAGAATCACTAAGGAAATAGGAGGAAAATAATATGTCTGAAGAAAGATCAAGTATAGTAACCTTTGGTGGCGAATCAGTTACATTGATTGGGACTGAAATTCGTTTTGGTGATAAAGCACCGAATTTTGAAGTATTAGCAAACGACCTCTCAAAAGTTACACTTGAAGATTCGAAAGGGAAAGTTCGCCTTATTTCATGTGTTCCCTCTCTTGATACAGGAGTTTGTGACGCACAAACACGGAAATTTTACGAAGTAGCCAGCAATCTAGGAAATGATGTAGAAGTGTTAACAATTAGTGTAGACCTTCCATTTGCACAAAAAAGATGGTGTGGAGCTGCAGGAATAGAACAAGCAAAAACTCTTTCAGATCATTTTAGGATGTCATTTGGAACAGCTTATGGCACATATATAAAGGAACATCGTCTAGAATGCCGTGCAGTATTCGTTGTAGATGAAAAAGATGTTGTACAGTATGTTGAATACGTTCCGGAAATTACGGAACATCCTAACTATGAAGCAGCCATAAAAGCAATTCAGTCATTGCTAAAAGTTAAAAAGTGATATAAGTAAACAATATACACTCTGTTTAAAGGAGGCATATTTTTTTTATTTAATCTTAAGGCTTAGTGAAATTGAAAGCTTCATTTTAATGAAGAATTACGATTATCGTCTTTGACATGTAAATTAACACTTATGAAAGCGCTTACCCACGGGGGTTCTTAAGGAGGTGCTACAGCACAGCTAATTTAATTTCAAATTTAACGTAGTTGACATGCTGTTTTTTTTTCATCTTCTTAGGAACGTTGTTGCTTAATAGACAACATAATCACGATCAAACAATCTATCATATGGTGGGAAATGCTACTTTTATCAAAGCAAGTTGCCATACAAATTATAATTTTAATTCCTGTGTATGAAGAACAGAAAATGACATGCAGAAGAAAGATTGTATTCTAGTTTATTGGTAAACATCTATGACCTAACTGGTAAACCAATTATGAAAAATGCGATAAATAATAGAAAAGGGGTTGGGTGTATCATGTCTACAAATTTAGAAAGTTACGTTCCACAAGAAACGCAGATCCAACATGATACGGGTGTGGATGAATCACTTAAACCGAAAACGGAGGAAGGTAGGACGGTAAGTCCGTCAAACTATATTTTCATGTGGGTTGGAGACGGTGTTAATCTTGGTAATATGACGCTTGGAGCTAGTATGATGGTAGCAGGAATAGCTACGTTAAACATCTTTCAGACTTTTGCCGCAGCCATCATAGCAATTGGTATCATTTCAACTGTTTTTGCTTTAAATGATAGACTTGGATACAGAACGGGAATACCATATGTTGTGCAGCTTAGAATGTCCTTTGGACTGAAAGGCTCCGTCATATCATCACTCATGCGAGGTATTCCCGCCATCGTTTGGTACGGCTTTCAGGGCTGGATTGGCGGTACTGCCTTAAATGAAATTGCTAAGATATCTACGGGCGGTGCGTTTGATAATGTTGCCATTTGCTTTGTAGTGCTACAAATCGTGCAAATTGCGCTTTCGCTGTATGGATTCCATGCCATTAAATGGGTGGAAACGGTTGCTTCGATTGTTATTGTATTAGCTCTTCTCTATGTATTTGGTGTTCTTCTAACATCCTACAGCGATGTTATTACAGAAAAATGGGTTCATGCAGAAGGTTCATGGGGCTTGCCCTTCTTTGCCTTCATAATGATGTTTATGGGAAATTATGCGGCTATTTTTTTAAGTGCAGCGGACTATTCAAGAGAGCTAAAGTCTGGTATTAGCGACACAAAACGCGGATTTTTGTACTTTCTGCCTATTTTAATAGCGTACGGCTTGACACTTGCAATCGGTGGAATGCTTGCTTCGGCAACCGGCATCACCAATCCTGTGAAAGCTTTTGCGGTCGTTGTGGATAACTCTTATATTACACTCTTTGTATCCGCATTCATTGTTATAGGTGCGGTTGCCGTAAACATGGTTGCCAATATTATCCCGCCAACCTATGTTATTACATTGCTTACAAAAATGAAATACAAACCTGCAGTTATCATAACCGGACTGCTTGCATCTTGCTCATTCCCTTGGGTCCTTGTACAGGATTCTTCGGCAAAGGGACTTGGTATTTTCATTCTTATATATTCCGCATTTTTAGGTCCGATTGTTTCTATCTTATTAATCGAATACTATATATTAAGAAAGCAAAAAGTAAATGTTGCCGATTTGTATAAGGAAGACGGGCCATTTTCCGGCTATAATCCGGCAGCGATGCTTGCATTGCTCATCGGGGCCGGCGCAGCCTTTATGAAAGTGGAGCTGGCATGGATTATCGGTGTTGTTGTGGGGGGGATTGCCTATTTGCTTTTGATGAAATTTGCATTTAAAGGTTCTAAATTCAAAAAGGGCACTATTTTCGAAAAGGTACATTTAGGGATGCATGCTGAGGATGAAACAAAACAGGGTAGTTGAGTAATGTCAATAGACAGAAAATTTTAAAAAACCAAGGAGTTGGAAAAATGAAGTTTGATTTAGTTATAAAGAATGGGAATGTAGTAATGGAAAATACAGTAGAACAGCTAGATATCGGCATACTTAATGGTAAAATTTCAGAAATTTCAAAAGAAATAGTTGGGGAATCCGCTGAAACCATAGATGCTTCCCATCAATATGTCATGCCTGGGATGATCGATGCCCATGTCCATATTTGCGAGCCAGGAAGAACCGAGTGGGAGGGGTTTGTAACAGGAACTCAAGCACTAGCTGCAGGGGGGACAACATCATTTGTTGATATGCCTCTAAACGCATTGCCGGCAACGACTACAAAAAGTTCATTGCAATTAAAATTAAAATCTGCTGAAAATAAGGCGTATGTTGATTATGCTTTGTATGGTGGATTAGTTCCTGATAATCTCGCAGATTTAGAAGATCTTTCTAATGAAGGTGTTGTGGCTTTCAAATGTTTTATGGCTACATGTGGTAGTGAGGAAATTGGAGATTTTAAAAATGTTGATGACTTTACGCTATATCAAGGTATGAAAAAACTATCGGAATTGGGACATGTTTTATCGATACATGCTGAGAATGCAGACCTTACTGATAAACTAGCAATTGAAAAGAAAAAACAAGGAAAGACAACAGCAAGAGATTATGTAGAGTCCCGCCCGATTTTCACTGAGGTTGATGCTGTAAAACGTGCTTTATTATTAAGTAAAGAGACTGGATGTACATTACATTTTGTTCATATTAGCAGTGCAGAGGCTGTTGAGGAAATCCTTAAAGCACGTAAACAAGGCCAAGAGGTTACGATAGAATCGTGTCCTCACTATTTCACGTTAAATACGGAAACCTTTCAAAAGATAGGACCTATTGCAAAATGCGCGCCACCGCTTCGTTCTAAAACAGAACAAGAAAAATTATGGGAAGCTCTTAAGGAAGGGAAAATTGATATCCTGACGTCGGACCATTCCCCTTGCCCTCCAGAAATGAAGCAGAGCAAAACAAATAATATGTTTGAAGTGTGGGGAGGGATTAGTGGCTGCCAAAATAATGTTGATTTAATGTTTGACGAGGCCGTTAAGAATCGTGGGGTCTCCGTAAATGATTTTTCAAAGATGATTGCGACAAAGCCTGCAGAAATATTTAACTTAAGAAATAAAGGAAGCATTAAAGTTTCCTATGACGCCGATATCATTCTCCTTGATCCAAATAAATCGTACACTGTTAAGTCAGAAGATTTGTATTACCGTCATCAACAAAGCCCTTATGTTGGCAGAAAGATTAACTGTCGAGTGACACAAACGTTTGTAAGGGGACAACTAGTGTTTGATTTTGAGAAAGGGATTGTAAGTGAACCAATAGGGAAATTCATTTCGGCAAAAAATAGTTTCGTACAAGCATAAAGAACTGTAAAGAAGGTAGACCTTAAGGGCACTTAAGCTGCTCTTGATGTCATACCTTCTTTTTGCTTTATTTTTTGAATGCTATTATGTCTGAGGATTGCTCTTGTGTTAAGATAAAGTAACAGATCAGTAATATAGGATTTAATCGGAGGTTAATGTAAATGGTTAAGTCAGTAGATAGGGCGTTAACAATTATATCATTAGTAAGCAAGCGGAAAGAAGGGATTGGGGTAACTGAGCTGGCCTCTAACCTGGACTTAAATAAAAGCTCCATATTCAGATTATTAAGTACTCTTGTAGATCATGGATTCATCGAACAAAATCCTGAAACTAAAAAATATAGATTAGGCTATAAATATTTAGAATTAAGTTCGATGCTGCTTGAATCTATTGACTTGAGAACTCAAGCTAAACCTTTTTTGGAAGAGTTAGAATCACATATTAATGAAGTGATTCACTTGACCGTATACGATCAAGGAGAGGTAATCTATATTGAAAAGCTTGAGGGGAGTGAAACCCTTAGAACACATTCACAAGTAGGAAGAAGGGCCCCAATGCATTGTACGGCAGTTGGGAAGGTAATCTTGGCCCATCTGCCATTAAATGAGATTGTAGATATAATTGACAAGCATGGTTTACCAAAACATACTGAACAAACGATTATAGATAAAGATTCTTTTTTTAAAGAATTGGGAAAAATAAGGAACGAAGGTATTGGTAGGGAAGTTGAAGAAAATGAACCGGGAATTTCCTGTATTGCAGCGCCGATTTTTGATCACCAGAAGAAAATCACTGCTGCGGTCAGTATATCAGGACCCAGCATCCGAATGACTGAAGAAAGATTAACTGAAATTAAGCCAATTATTATGGATATTGGTAACAAAATTTCCAAAAGGCTTGGTTACACAGGCAATTAAATAATGTGAAAAAAGAATTGGTTTAAGACCAGTTCTTTTTTTTGAAATTTATTGATTCCATGCGAAAAAACTTTTAAGGAATTTAATGACGAAAATACTTGAAATATTCAAAAAACGGTGATAATATCAAAATAAGAAACAAGGTTAGTTGATAAGCAACAAATACACATTATTATTTTTTTAGTTATTTAATGAAACAGCGTTGCTTATTACGAGACTAAAAGGAGGACTATTAGTGGTTTTTTCTAAAGAGAAAAGCAAATTTTATGATAATTTAACGAAAACAATTCGCCGGCACATAGTTAAAATGACGAATCATGCTGGAAGCGGTCATCCCGGTGGTTCTTTATCAGCTACTGAACTTATGTCCGTACTATTTTTTGAGCACATGAATGTTGATCCTAAAAATCCAGATTGGCAAGAACGAGATTGTTTCTTCCTATCAAAGGGGCATTGTACCCCTGTATTTTATTCAGTATTAGCTGAAAAAGGTTTCTTCCCAGTTGAAGAGCTAATGACATTCAGGGATGTTGACGGTAGGTTACATGGACATCCATGCGGAGAGCATATTCCAGGTGTAGACATATCTTCAGGTTCACTTGGTCAAGGATTATCAGTTGCAAATGGTGTTGGTTTAACTGCAAAACTGGATGGTAGCAATAGAAGAGCATATTGCATGATCGGTGATGGAGAATTACAAGAAGGTCAAGTATGGGAAGCAGCGATGACGAGTGCACATTACAATCTTGATAACGTATGTGCGATTATCGACTGGAACAAAATTCAACTTGATGATTTCGTTGAAAATGTAAAAGGTGTTAAAAATCTTGGAGATAAATTCAGGGCTTTCGGTTGGCACGTTGTTGAAATTGATGGTCATGATATTAATGCAGTTAATGAAGCGTATAAAGAAGCTAAACGGACTAAAGGCAGACCTACTGCAATTCTAGCTCATACGGTTAAAGGCAAGGGAGTTTCATTTATGGAAGATACGCATGATTGGCATGGATTGGCTCCGAATGATGAGCAATTAGAAATCGCTTTAAAGGAGTTGGCTTAAGATGGCAAATCTAGAAGCACCACGTAAAGGCTTTGCTGATGCACTAATCAGACTTGGAGAAAAACATGACAATTTAGTAGTACTTGACGCGGACTGCGCAAAATCGAATATGACAAATTTATATAAAAATAGATTTCCAGACCGCTTTTTCAACATCGGTATTTCTGAATGTGATTTAGTAGGTACTGCAGCTGGTATGGCAGTAGCGGGTAAAGTTCCGTTTGCGAATGCTTATGCAAACTTCCTTACTGGGCGCGCATTTGATCAAATGAGAATTTCTGTATGTTATTCAAATAACAATGTGAAAATTGTCGGTCATAACGCTGGTACATCAGCTGCTCAAGAAGGTGCAACACATCTACCGCTAGAAGATATTTCCTTGATGCGCTCACTTCCACGTATGACTGTAATCGTTCCAGCTGATGCGGTTGAAATGGAAAAAGCAGTGGAAGCGGCTTATTACCATGACGGACCCATTTACCTGCGTGTTGGCAAATTACCGGTACCGATCGTTACAAAAAAAGAAGAACCATTCAAAATAGGTAAAGCAATTAAATACCGTGAAGGATCTGATATTACAATCATCAGTACTGGGATAATGCTTGATGAAGCACTAAAAGCAGTAGGTGAATTGGAAAAGCAAGGTATAAGTGCTGAACTTTTACACATCCATACAATTAAACCTATCGATAAAGAAGCCATTATTGCATCTGCTGCGAAAACGAAACATGTTATCACAGTTGAAGAGCATTCAATTATAGGTGGATTGGGCAGTGCTGTTGCTGAAGTATTATCAGAAGACCAACCAGCTAAATTAAGAAGAATCGGTACAAATGACCGTTTTGGAGTTTCTGGGAAAATGGATGAATTACTTGATCTCTTTGAATTAAGAGCACACCGAATTGTTTCTACTACAAATGAATTATTAGGGCATAGAGTTACTAACTAATCACATTATCAGATAATGAAAGGGGGAGGGTTTTTGTCAAACGTAACCCAATATCTAAGTTTAACGGATACTTTAAACCTCTTCTCTAAATCGGATGATAGCCTTCGTGCTAAAATCAGGGCTCATTTAAAAGAAACAAAACATAAGTTTATCGTTTTAGATGATGATCCAACTGGTGTCCAAACGGTACATGATATTTTTGTCATCACGGACTGGGGAAAAGACTGGATTAAAAAAGGATTATCTGATGAGAGAAGTGTACTTTATATTTTAACGAACACAAGAAGTTATAATGCTGAAAAAACGGAAAACATCAATAGGGAGATTGTCCAAAACATTGTTGACGTTACTAAGGAAATGGGTATTAATTATTCAATCATCAGTAGAAGTGACTCAACATTAAGAGGGCATTATCCACTAGAAATTGATGTGCTCCAAGATGAATTGTTAAAAACTGCAGATGTACAAATATCAGGTCATTTAATCATACCGGCTTTTTTTGAAGCACATCGTTACACTATAGATAATATTCATTATTTAGGTATGGATGGTCAGCTTGTCCCAGTAAATGAAACAGAATTTGCGAATGATTCCGTTTTCGGTTTCAATACGGCTAATTTGCCGAAATGGATTGAAGAGAAGACAAATGGAAGCATATCATCAGATTCAGCTTTGATCATTTCACTTGAAGATATCCATAATGGTGGCATTGATAAAGTTTATGAGATTTTACTATCTGCTAACAATAATACCCCTATTATAGTAAATGCCAAATCTTATTATGATTTAGACATCGTATCATTAGCTGTCCTTAAAGCCATCGATGCTGGCAAGCAATTCTTGTTTAGAACTGCAGCTTCTATTGTAAAATCGATTGCAGGAATTCAGGATCGTCCATATTTATCAGCTAATGAGATTGTTTCAAATGATGAAAACCAAAACAATGGTGGATTTATTATAGTAGGTTCTCACACGAATAAAACTACGGAACAAATTAAGGAACTGATGAATAAAAACCCGATTGAACAAATCGAAATCAATGTTGTGAAAGTTCTAAATAAAGAAACAAGAACCCAAGAGCTAACACGAGTATGTCAATTGGTAGATCATAATATTTCTTCTAATCGCGATACGCTTGTATATACAAGTAGGGATTTAATTAGTGCAAAAGATAAGGAAGAAAATTTAAGAATTAGTCAAACCATTTCAAGTTCTTTAGTTCAAGTTATTCGATCATTAAAAGTTAAACCGAAATTCATCATTGCAAAAGGCGGCATAACTTCTAGTGATGTGGCAACTGAGGGCTTGGAAATAAAACGTGCAAAAATTTTAGGGCAAGCAATCGCCGGTGTTCCAGTATGGTTAACCGGAAGTGAAGCTAAGTTTAAAAATACACCTTATATCGTATTTCCTGGCAATGTTGGGGATAAAGATTCGATTGCACAAATCTTTGAAAATATAAAAAAGGATCAAAAGGGAGAGATATAAATGGCTAAACAAAAAATGACAGCTGCTGAATTAATTGCCTTATATTTGGAAAAAAGAGGAGTGAAGCATGTTTACGGTGTACCGGGAGCTGCAATTTTACCCTTCTATGATGCAGTAAAAGAATTAACTAAAATTGAATCATATATAGTCCGTCACGAGCAAACGGGTGCTTTCATGGCTGACGGTTATTCAAGAGCAACGGGTGAAGTAGGTGTATGTGCTGCCACATCAGGTCCTGGTGGAACTAACTTCTTAACAGGTCTTTACGGTGCATGGATGGATTCAATTCCAATGATAGCAATTACTGGTCAACAAAAAAATAGTTTAATTGGAACCATGCAATTCCAAGAAGCGCCTATCGTTGAAATGGCAAAGCCTGTAACGAAAGCTGCATACCGTTTAACTGACGGTTCGAAAGCTGCTGAATTTATCCATGAAGCATGGGTAACAGCTACTACTGGGAGAAAAGGACCGGTTCTTCTGGATTTACCAGTCGATCAACAAAAAGTTGAAATAGAAGTTGACCTGGATGAGCTTATCGGTTCTACTCCAGTCGATAACTTACCACAAGCGTCTGACGCTGATATCGAGAAAACATTAGAATTATTAAAAGACGCTAAAAGACCGGTCTTACTTTCTGGTGGAGGGGTCAACATTGCAAACGCTACCAATGAATTAAAAGCATTAGCTGAAGAACTGCAAATCCCTGTAGTAACTTCTGGCATGGGAATGGATACATTCCCTAACGATCACCCTTTATTCGCTGGACGTATGGGAACAATGCTTGATACTCCATTCGGTAACAAAACAATTGTCGAAGCTGACTTAGTAATCAATCTTGCCGGACGTTTTGCTGACCGATCGACTGGTAATGTATCGGTATTCACGCAAAACGGTAAGAAAATTATCCACGTGAATCTTGATAATAAGGAAATTGGTAAAGTTGTACCAACGATTCTAGGTATCGTTTCTGATGTTAAAACATTCATGGTTAAACTTGCAGAAGCCCATAAAGCACTTGGCGCTCATGTAGCTGCAACTGCCGAAGTAGGTTCTAGAGTTAACTTAACTGAAGAGCGTAAGAAATGGGCTCGTAAAACTGATTACACAACACTTCCAATCAGGCAAGAGCGTGCATTGCGCGAACTTCGTGAATTCCTGGATCGCGATGCCTTCGTATCACATGACTGCGGTATCAGCCAAATCTGGTCCTCTCAATTATTTGAAACGTATGTACCAAGAACATACTTATTAACGGGTGGCGCAGGGACAATGGGTTGGGGCCTTGGTGCAGCAATGGCAGCGAAGCTTGCATTTCCTGAAAGACAAAGTGTAAACATCCTTGGTGATGGAAGCTTAGGGATGTCATTACAAGATATCGCTACAGCTGCAAAACATGATATTCCGGTAATTATTTTCTGTATGAATAACTCATTAATGGGATTAATTAGACAACAACAAAACTGGTTCTATAATGAACGCCAAATTTCTACAGACTTAATTTATAAAAATGAATTATGTGATAATGAAGAGCGAGGAATCGACTTTGTTAAAACCGCTGAAGGTATGGGTGTTCGTGGTGAGCTTGTTACACATTATGATGATATCAAACCAGCTCTACAACGTGCAGTTGACTCAGGCAAACCATATATAATCGAAGTCATCGTCGATCCAGATCCTAAGAACGCATGCGAATTCTCTAACAACGGTGCACTAAATGGATTCAAATACTCCGAAAAAATTGATTATTCTAAATAATGAACATTATGGTTGGAGTGATTTTTTTGAAGCAATGGGATATAACCTATTGCTTCAAAAAACATATTAATTGAAAAGCAGTATTGACTGTACTTAGATAATTGGTTAATTAAAGGAGGGAAGCCGAAAAATCGGCGAAACAATGTCAGCAAATCTTCATAATTCTATGAAAGTCGGAATTGTTCACTTTATGGCTTATCCGGAAACAATGGGTGGAGATGGTCCAACTGTTGAAACAATCAAGAAGATTGTACAAGATGATTTTTTCTCTGGAATAGAAATTACATCCATTAACAATCCTGAAGATCGTAAAGACGCTACTCAAATTTTACAATCTGGTGGAATGACTGTCGGATTTGGTGCCCAACCCATTCTGTTAAGAAACAAAGGAAACCTTAACTCTTTTGATGAAACTGAGCGTAGAAGGGCCATCGATTTAGTTAAGGGTGGAATTGATCAAGCTTACGAATTAAATGCCGCTAAATTGGGCTTCTTGAGTGGGGCTAAACCAGATACTCAGCAAGATGTTGCATTACAATTACTAACGAATTCTATAAAGGAATTATGTGATTATGCAAAATCTAAAGGTGATTTAGTACTTTCACTTGAAACATTTGATGATGAGACTGATAAAAAATGTCTAATCGGTTCGAATACACTTGCTGTTGAAGTTGCAAAAGAGGTTCGCAAAGTGGATCCTACCTTCGGTTTAATGCTTGACTTAAGTCATTTACCAATGCAACGTGAAACATCTTATGATGCTTTAACCGTTGCTCGTGATTATATTAATCATGCTCATATCGGAAATTGCTATATTAAAGATACTTCTGATCCTGCTTACGGTGATCAGCATCCACGTTTCGGTTATCCTGGAAGTGAAGTCGATGTTTCGGAATTAGCGGAGTATTTACGAACTTTATTAGAAATTGGTTATATCGGTGAAGGCAATAAGAATATGGTTGCTTTTGAAGTGAAACCTGTAGGTACAGAATCATCAGATATTGTAATTGCACAATCAAAACGTACTCTCATTGATGCATGGTCGTTAGTGCATTCTAAAAAAGGCCGTTTAGTTGGTTAGTCTATCCATATGCAATGAATAGTGACAAGCGCTTTTGCTTGTCACTTTTAATCTAAAGATTGATTAGCTTATTAACTAAAATAACAGGATTTTGTAATAGACACCCAATATTTTATAAATCAAATTGGCAAGGAAGTGATCGATTGGTTAAACTTCAGAAGGATGTTGATGCTATAAGAATCAGCACTAGAATCGAAGAACTTGCTACTTGTTCATCTACATCTGTTGGTGTAACAAGACTACCTTTCACAGCGGAAAGTTTAAAAGCAGAAAGACTAGTTGAAGAGTGGATGAAAGCAGCTGGGATGAAAGTAAGAAAAGATGCCCTTAACAATATAATCGGACGTTATGAAGGGAAAGATCCTGCAGCTTCAGTTTTAATGATTGGTTCTCATTTGGATAGCGTGATTGAAGCAGGTAAATATGACGGTATATTAGGTGTTATAACTGGAATAGAAGTTGTTCAAACTCTTAAGGACAATGGCATTATATTAGACAATCCAATCGAAGTGGTTGGTTTTTGTGATGAGGAAGGGGTAAGGTTTCACTCAACTTTCCTCGGGAGTAAAGCGATTGCAGGAACTTTTACTGCTGAAGATTTAGAAAGAGCAGATGAACAAGGCATAACAATTGCTGAAGCGTTGAAAGGAATTGGTATTGCTGACCCATATGCTTATAATAATGCCAGTCGTACTCCAGAAGAACTTCTCGCTTATTTAGAACTTCATATCGAACAGGGGCCTGTGCTCGAGAGGGAGAATGAACCTGTGGGAATAGTTCGTGGGATAGCTGGTGCTACAAGATTTTATTTTGAAATTATCGGGAAACCTGGACATGCAGGGACAGTTCCTGTTGCCCTTAGACAAGATGCCCTTTTAGGTGCTAGTGATCTCATTTCATACATTGAGAACATCGCTATCAAAAATGAACCATTAGTAGCCACTGTTGGTAAACTTACTGTAAGTCCTGGTGCTAGTAATGTAATACCCGGCCTTGTAACAGGGACGCTGGATATCCGTGATTTAAATGTTGATCGTAAGAAAAAAGCTATTGATGCGATATTAACCGAAAGCGAAAGAGTAGCAAAAGCTAGAGGACTCCAAATTCAGTTTATACAAGTCATGGAAGCCGAACCAGTATACTGTAATGAACAATTGATTACAGTTATCGAAGAATCCATAGTCGAACAGGATGGAAGCGCCATCAGTCTTGTAAGCGGTGCTGGGCATGATGCGATGGCCATGGCGGATGTAACGAATGTTGCCATGATTTTCGTTCGTTGTAAAGAAGGACTTAGTCATCACCCTGAGGAATTCGTTACTCTAGAAGATATGGGTGTTGGGGCTAGAGTTCTTTACTCTGCTGTAATTAAAATAGCAAAACTACATTGAGCACATATAAGATTTTCTATAGAATATAAAACTACCCACTACGAGAGAACGTACAATAAAAACTCGTGATCCGACTGTATCGGATCACGAGTTTTTTCATTGTTTCCAAGGGAAGCCTAGCTTAGGTCAATACCTGCTTTAGTATAAATTACAATCACTTATTGATCATTGTTATCTGTGAAAATTGCACACATGAGTAAAGCTATACGTAAATGAAGTGAGTTTTTTGAATCATGGACCGAATAATTTAATATGTCCTCACATTTGGCAATTCGATATTTAACGGTATTACGGTGAACAAACAGTTTCCTGGATGTAATCGCAAGTTCACAATTATTATCCAAATATACCAATAAAGTATTAACTAAGTCTTTTTCATCTTTATTTTTCGGATAGGATAAAGAACGTAAAGTATTTTCATAAAACTTTTTTGAATCTTTTTCGGGAATTAACCGAATCAGTTCGATTAGGTGCTTGGATTCGTAAAAATTTATAAATTTATTTTGGAACAGTTCAGATCCATGTGTCCATGCTTCCACAGCCTCTTCGTATGTAAGATGGATATGGGTAAGGTCATTAAAAAAATTACCTACACCAAATGATAACGGAATTTTCAGATTTAAATGAGCCTCATTCTGGAATTCCACCAACCTTTCTTCTATTAAGCTTTTAATTGAATCATTACTATTCAGAGGAAATTGCATCAAAATAACAAAATAACCATCTTTCATAAAAACGATGTTGTTAGTATCTATTTTTAAAAATGACTTATGTAAAAATTTGTATAAATAGTCATATAATCTATTCATTATTTCTGCACTTTTCTGTAAAGCGTTTTGTTTATCATCATCAATCTTACATACAATACATACGTATTTCATATTGTCGATTAGGCCATGCTGTTTTCCCCTGTGAATGATTTCTTGTTTATTAGAAATCTTTCCATCAACGAGGGAAGCAAAAAAGTTATTTTCTAACAAACGACTGTTTTCTCTAATGGCCTCGTTTTTAAGTAAAGTGAATGAAATGACTGTTGATGCTTGCTCTATAGCTAACTGGGAAGAAGGGTATGAAAGCTTCTCAGGATGAAGAATAACTAGTAAATATGGATAGGGGCGCATTGTTTTCACCCGGAATATTTTTATGGAAATGTCTGTATTTTCGATGTCGATTGTGAATTCGTTTTGTTCAAGGTATGTTTCTATATCATTTTTAATGTGCTCCTGAACATTTTTCATAACGGTTTTCATATTTCCTGTATGAAAATGATGAGAAAAAGATGCCACATCACCAATAGGATCAAGTAGGAGAACAGGACATTTTAACAAGGAACCAAGATTTTTAATTAAAGAATTCAGACTGTAGCCTTTTATCATCATATTGGTAAATTCCTTGTGAACATGCATCGCATAAAATAACTCTTCAATTTGGTTATCCCATATAAAGCTTAATAATTGATGAGCAACCGCACCTAATGTTAATGTTTCTGGAATTTGGATGATTGGAAATTTTAAGGAATCTGCTAATTCGATTACATCAGGTGGTATTTTATCAATGAATCTTTTAAGTTTAATAGCAATCCCTGCACATGGACGTTCATTAATCTGGTAAATGAGCTTGCATAATGCATGTGGATCGTCTTTATAAGCGTATCCTGTTGTCAATAAGAGGGAGTTTTCAGCCAAAAAATTTATTGCATCTGGTGTTTCTGAGATCTCAATTGAGGCTACTTCCCTTTTAAGTCCGGCATGTCCAGCAATAATTTTGGCTTCTCGAAACACATCAACAATAAATAAATCTTCTACCTTTTTCATCATACACCTTCTAATTCTACATTTTGTAAGTTTTGATTTATATATAGTGCAGCAAAAGAATGTTGTTAAATTTGTACAAAAATTTAAATGGAAGTTGTTTACACTGCATAATGATTTTGTAAATTAATGCGCATATAATCAATTGTATAGAGTATTGAGAGGTAATGAAACTGTTTTCAATATATTTTTTACATACCATTTTTCTCAGGGCTTTATTATATTTACTGACTATATCAATGTTTGGAAGCGCATACAATTTTAAGATCTCAAAATGATCCATCTTGTTTTTAATAGTTTACGATTTCATCAAGGTTGGACGTAAAAATATTAATTAATAGAAAGGAATGAAGCTATGGCTACATATGATCTGATTATAAGAAATGGAAATCTTGTAATGGTGGATTCGATTGTTCAAGGAGATATCGCAATTAAGGAAGGTAAAATTAAAGAAGTGTCTATCGGCAAAAATATTGATGCTACTGCAACGAGAGAAATTAATGCTGAAGGGCAGCATATCCTCCCAGGATTAATTGATACTCATGTTCATTTCAACGAGCCAGGAAGAACGGAGTGGGAAGGGATTCAAACTGGTAGCAGAAGTTTAGCCGCAGGTGGGGTGACAACTTATTTTGATATGCCATTGAACAGTACACCACCAACGATCAATAAAGAATCTTTGGCATTGAAGAGAGCTTGCTCCGAAGAAAAATCGATAGTCAATTTCCGCTTTTGGGGTGGACTTGTACCCGAAAATATTGAGAATATTAAGGAACTTGATGAAAATGGAGTAATTGGATTTAAAGCTTTTATGTCACCGAGCGGAATTATTGATTTCAATCATGTTGATGATATGACGATTTTTAAAGGGATGAGAGAAATTGCCTCTGTAGGTTCACTTTTAGCCGTTCATGCTGAAAGTACAGTCATTTGTGATCAGCTTGCACTGGAAAAACAAAGACAAAATAAGACGACAGCAAAGGACTTCGTCGAATCAAGACCGATAATTTCTGAAATCGAAGCGGTAAGAAGAATTATTACATATGCTGAGGCTACAGGTTGTAAACTGCATATTGTTCATGCAAGCAGCCGGAAAGTAGTGGAAGTCATTAATGAGGCAAAGCAAAGAGGCCTGGATATTACGGTAGAAACATGCCCTCATTACTTATCCTTGACATTAAAAGACTTGGAAGAAAAAGGCGGATTGGCAAAATGCTGCCCTCCACTGCGTGATGAGAAGGAAGTAGAAGAATTATGGAAAGCTATAGCAAACGGTGAAATTGACGTCATAGCATCCGACCATTCACCAGCACCTGCAGCTATGAAAGAAGTAATGAATGAAGACTTTTTCAGTGCTTGGGGCGGTATTTCCGGTGCCCAATCTACGCTCAATATTATGCTGACGGAGGGGCATTTTAACCGTAATCTTCCGCTGGGGAAGATTGTTGAATTAACGTCAACGAATCCAGCTAAGTTATTTGGCCTTTATCCCCATAAAGGGATAATAGCTGTTGATAGCGACGCTGATCTGGCAATAGTTAACCTGAACAAAAGCTTTGAGCTGAAAAAGGAAGATTTGTTCTACCGCCATCAGCAGTCGCCGTATGTTGGCAGGACATTCAAAGGGCAAGTAACGACAACGATCGTCAATGGAGCTGTTGTTTTTGAAAATGGAAACATTACCACAAAGCAAAGGAATCCTGTAAGGAATCAGAACCTGATTACGTAAAGATGAGGAAATAAGAAGACTGTGTTTTATCTAAAATAGACAAATATATATATCGTTTTTATCGATTAGGCATGAAGACTAATTAAATGAAAGCGTTTAACATTTATATAAGAGACTTAATCGTTTCTAACTAAAATCTAATTTTATTTGGAAAGGAGTTTCAATGGTAAGTTAATCTATGCTTGGAACGAGGCACATCTTGAGTCACATATTTTTAAATCGCATTTAGCCATAAGCTACCAGAATACTAAGGGCCTGCTTATATTGGCTCACAGTTAAAGCGTTGATGGGTGACAAATGAATTAGCTCACAAACAATACGATTAAAAGGGGAGTTTAAAAGATGGGTTTTCCTAAAGATTTATTATCAAGCAGATCAATAATCGAACACGGTAAATATGCTTTAATTGCACCTGAAGGATTGGTTAATAATGTTGTTCCAGGATTTGAGAATTGCATCATTTCCATTCTGGGTTCTCCAAAGCTAGGAGCAAGCTTTGTCGATTACGTCGTGACCATGCAAAAGGACGGAAGGAACAGCGAGGGGTTTGGCGGACAAGAAGATGTAGAGACCTTTGTCTATGTTATTGAAGGGAAAATAAAAGCTTCTGCAGATGAACAAGAGTTTATCCTCGATGAAAGCGGATATTTATACTGTCCGCCAGGAACAAAGATGTATTTAGAAAACCAATTGGATGGGGATTCTAAACTATTTCTTTATAAGCAAAAGTATCGTCCTCTCGAGGGACGGAAGCCATGGGTTTATTCAGACCATGCGAACAAAATTGAATTTAGGATTTATGATGATATGCATAATGTCCATCTTAAAGATCTTTTACCTGCCGATATAGATTTTGATATGAATTTTCATATTCTTTCGTTTGAACCTGCTGCATGTCATCCGTTCATCGAAACACATGTGCAAGAACATGGCGCCTACTTACTGTCGGGAGAAGGGCTGTATAATCTGGATAATCAGTGGGTTCCTGTAAAGAAAGGAGATTACATTTTTATGGGGCCATATGTACATCAAGCAGCCTATGCGGTAGGTAGAGAAAGTTTAACATATGTTTACTCTAAAGATTGTAATCGTGATGCATCCTTATAAAAGGTTACGCAACTTAGAATGAATGCGTAGATGCCAACTTCAAGAGATTTAATGCGGGCAGAATTTGTATGATATGGAGATTCAATAACAATAATTCCAAACGATTAATTATAAAAGAGGTGCTAAGATATGGAACAGAATATAATGTTGAACAAAAAGTCGATAATAGAGGAAAGAGTTTTTGAAATCGATAAAATAGCAAAATTTGATCCTAATGCACCACAAAAAAATTATTTCTATGAAACGGATAAAACCGTTGGGGCCGTTTGGTGTCTTGAACCTGAGCAGGAAGTATATTTACATTCTCATTCGAATGTTGATGATATTTGGGTTTGCATTGAGGGGGAAGGAACATACTTTCCGGATCTAGAGAATGAGATTACGATCAGCAAAGGAATGGTAGTATTGGCCAAGCCTAATCAAATACATGGTATGCGTAATACAGGAAATAGTCGTTTCATGTTTGTAGGCATTGCTGCAGGAACATTGCCTATGGATATAACAAGATATTAAAAAAAACTAAGATTAATAAACAACGGCAGTTCACTACCTTCAAAAAACAAAAGTGATTAAGGCGAAGCGATTGTATTGAAGACAGCGCTTCGCTTATATTATTTATCAAAAGAGGAGATTTGGGATTGGTACAAAAAAAACTACGGATTTCATGAAAACTCGCAAATGAAAATTTAGAAATCGGAAATGGTGATGATTAAGATGACACAGCAAGCAGTTACTGTAACATTATTGTCCTCTTTACAGTGGCTTTTTTTTATTTTTGCCAATACGGTCGTCGTACCAATTTCTGTAGGAGCGGCATTCCATCTTCCTACAGAAACAATTGAAATGACGATAAGATTCTCCTTTATCTTTACAGGGATAGCCTGTATCCTGCAGGCCTGGATTGGGCATCGTTATCCATTATTGGATAGCCATTCAGGGCTAATGTGGGGTCTGATGTTAAATATGGGCATCTCTGCATCTGCACTTGGATTGGATTTTGCAACCGTTGGAGGGGGAATTACAACCGGTGTTTTGCTGGCTGGGGCTGTAACCGTTCTGCTTGCGGCATTTAATCTGGTTTATATCATACAGAAAGTTATTAAGCCGATGGTGATAAGTGTTTATATATTTTTGCTAACCTTTCAGCTTATCTTTATTTTCTTCAAAGGGATGTTTAAAATAACCGAAAGTGGAACGATTGATCTCCCTGTCAGTTTATTTTCAATCTTGATTGTCATCTTCGTGGGCTTTTTAAAAATTAAAGGAGGAAAAATACTGGGCAATTTCTCCATCCTAATCGGAATTATCGCAGGATGGTCATTATATCGAATTATTTTCCCTTCAGATCTTCCGACAACTAGCTCTTCAGGTATGGCAGTCACTTTCTTTCCCCTTGGAACTCCAAACTTGGAGATTGGTATTATTTTTGTCTCTTTTTTTGCGGTTCTTCTGAACTTAACGAATTCTTTCGCTTCTATACAAGCTGTTGCAGATGTATACAAGGAAAAGGTGGAACATAGTCAGTACAGGAGATCTATTTTTATAACCGGTATTTTTGCGTCTATCACTTCAATTTTTGGGTTGGTCCCTTTTACACCGTTTACATCTACAATAGGGTTTTTAGAAAGTACCAAGTTATTTAAACGACAGCCATTTATCATCAGCGGATTCTTGTTCATTCTCCTTGGAGTTATTCCTCCATTAGGGAAATTCTTCGGGACTATACCACTAACAATAGGTAATGCTGTTTTATTTGTCGCATATCTTCAACTGTTTGGGACAGCATTAAATAGCCTAAAAGGAACATTGTTTAACTCTGAAACGATACTCCGTTTAGCGGGGCCAGTCCTGATTGGTGTTAGCATTATGAATATCCCGCCCGCATTATTCGGCGATATTCCTGTCCTCTTACAGCCTTTCATTACAAATGGTCTCATCATGGGTGTCATCATATCGATTCTTTTGGAAAAATTCATTAATTGGAATAAACTATCAAATAACCTGGAGGTCGGGCAGTAACCGATTTAACTATTGAATATGAATAGATAAGCAACAACAAAAAGTGACGAGTCTAAAAAGAAAAAAATCGGATATCATTTTACGAGGGAAAATAAAAAGAGTTCATATATTGTTTACTCTGTAACATCTGTTGACGGCATTGATCACTTTCAAGAAATTGATTTATAAGAAGAAAAACAATAAATGAAAACTTGTGATTAATATAGATGCAGATACTCATGTTATTTGCGGGACCACGGGAGAACCAGCAATTTTATGGATTTTTAGATTACCACTTGTATCGGTTATTGAAAGTGGGGCTAACCCGGATATGCTTTTAGGGCAGTTTCTTTGAAATTTCAAGTGAAGAAATGAAATAATTAAAGTGCTGTACGTAAATAAGGATACATACGTTTCAAGAGCAAAGTTCAAAATGAAGATTGAAAATTAAAACTCATTATAGAAACACAACTTGAAAAAAACCTGTCAATTTATAAGTATATGCAAGTTGATTAATCGCGTATTTTTGAACAATGACTATAGCATAAGTAAATTGGTGGGGAAATCAAGCACACCGCATTACTTGAGGAATAGCAACGAAGTATGCGAAAACAGCCTTATTTTTTTAGGAGGAAGAAACTATGGAACAATATGTGAAAATAGGCAATCTTCAAGTGGCTACAGTACTTTTTGAATTTATCAATAAAGAGGGGCTACCTGGAAGCAAACTGGATAGGGAACAATTTTGGGCTGATTTTGAAAAGTTGTTGCATGACATGTCCCCAAAAAACAAAAAATTGTTAACTCGTCGTGTTGAAATTCAAACTAAAATCAATACATATCATAGAGAAAATAAAGAGATTAATTTTGCTGAATATAAATCATTTTTACAAGAAATTGGCTATCTCGAACCTGAAGGAGAAGACTTTCAAATTACGACAGAAGGGGTAGATGATGAAATAGCCTTTCAAGCTGGGCCACAGCTAGTTGTCCCGGTTGATAATGCTCGTTATGCGATTAATGCTTCAAATGCAAGGTGGGGAAGCCTTTATGATGCCCTTTATGGAACGGATGTTATTAGTGAAAAAGGACTTCGAGAAGGGAGCTATGATGAAGTACGCGGTGGAGAAGTCATATCATTTGCAAAGGACTTTCTTGATCAAGCAGCTCCTTTAAAGGATTATTCACATAAAGACGCTGTGAACTATGCAGTAGAAGATGGGAAATTAGCTGTTTCACTTAGAAATGGAAAAATTACGAGTTTAGTAGAAGACTATAAGCTAGTTGGCAATCAAGGGGAACGCGAAAAGCCATCGGCTATATTATTAAAAAATAATGGTTTGCATTTTGAAATTCAGATTGATCGAAGTCATCCGATCGGTAAAATAGACCAAGCCGGTGTTAAGGACATTCTAATGGAATCTACTCTTACGACAATAATGGATTGTGAGGATTCTGTTGCCGCAGTGGATGCTGATGATAAAGTCCTCGTATATAGAAATTGGTTAGGTCTTATGAAAGGTGATCTGACTGTAACTTTCAAAAAGGATAATAAAATGATGACACGTACAATGAACCCGGATCGTTTATACAGAGCACCAGATGGAGAAGAACTCTCTTTGCCCGGTCGTTCACTTATGTTTGTCCGTAACGTGGGACACTTAATGACCACAAACGCAGTCCTGGATGCAAATGGTGAGGAGATTCCTGAAGGGATTATGGATACAGTGATGACTAGTTTACTTGCCAAACATTCCTTGTTGGGAAATGGTAAATATCAAAATTCATCTAAAGGATCGGTTTATATCGTTAAGCCAAAAATGCATGGATCCGAAGAGGTGGCATTTGCCAATGAACTCTTTGATCGAGTGGAAGACATGCTTGGTCTACAGCGAAATACACTGAAAATTGGTGTTATGGACGAAGAACGACGAACTTCATTAAACTTGAAAGCATGTATCCGGCAAGTTAAAGAAAGAGTGGCATTTATTAATACCGGGTTCTTGGATCGAACGGGAGACGAAATTCATACGTCCATGGAAGCCGGACCTATGATTCTTAAAAGTAACATGAAAGGATCAAAATGGCTGCAAGGTTATGAAAAATCGAATGTCAATGTAGGTCTAGCAACCGGCTTTCAAGGTCGAGCCCAAATTGGTAAAGGAATGTGGGCAATACCTGATAGGATGGCGGAAATGCTAACGCAAAAGATCGGCCATCTGAAAGCAGGGGCGAATACAGCATGGGTGCCTTCACCAACTGCAGCGACATTGCATGCTCTTCATTATCATCAAGTGGATGTAAAAAAGGTACAAGATGAGTTGAAAAAAAATCCAGTGAATTTACGTGATGATATTTTAGAAATCCCAGTGGCTCAAAACCCCGACTGGAGTCCGGAAGACATCCAGCAAGAGCTGGATAATAATGCTCAAGGTATCCTCGGATATGTTGTACGTTGGGTAGAGCAAGGAATAGGTTGTTCTAAAGTACCAGATATCGACAATGTAGGGTTGATGGAAGACCGTGCTACACTAAGAATTTCGAGTCAGCATATGGCTAACTGGCTTCACCACGGAATTTGTACAAAAGGACAGGTTTTGGAGACCTTACAACGAATGGCTAAAGTAGTGGATGAACAAAACACTGGAGATTCAGCATATCACTGTATCGCTGAAGATTACGACAACTCAGTGGCGTTTCAAGCGGCATGCGATCTAGTATTTGAAGGCTATAACCAACCAAGTGGGTATACTGAGCCTATCCTGCATAGACGACGCATCGAAGCGAAGGAAAATAAGCTGTGGCGATAAGTGCTTGCTTATGACATTCAGACCAATCAGGCTGCCTTGATATCAAATTCTGTTTCTTTATTAACGGATGGTTTTTTCGCTAGAAAAAATGATTAAGGTATTCATTGGTTCGTTAAGTTTGCCGACAATACCCAATGAACTCCTAAAATCTTTCATGCTATATTAAATTTGTGTATTCCAAATTACCTTCCAAAGTACATGTACGAGATAGTAAAGCTATTCAATACCCACCTTGTCAGGACGTCCAAGAGATGAAAATGATAAGAAATCTATTTATATCACTGATCTAGTTGATCATCATACAGGTACTTTACGAAATAGAATAGATTACTTTTAGCTACCTAGTAAGCTATCATCACTGAAAAGGGGAATTTTCATGAAGACAATTGGCCTAATTGGCGGCATGAGCTGGGAGTCATCTTTAGAATATTATCGAATCATTAACGAAGAAATAAAAGCCAAACTGGGTGGATTGCATTCAGCGAAGTGCATTTTATATAGCGTGGATTTTGAAGAAATCGAACGCTATCAAGCTAACGGGGATTGGAAAACCTCCGGTGAATTATTAGGCGATGCAGCTCTGTCTTTGGAAAAGGCAGGTGCCGAAATGATTGTAATTTGTACCAATACGATGCATAAAGTGATTGGATATATTGAAAAAAAAGTCAGTTTGCCAATTTTACACATAGCTGATTCAACAGCAAAACAAATTCAACAGTCCAATATCAGTACAGTTGGTTTACTTGGCACTACATATACGATGGAACAAGACTTTTATAAAACGCGGATTGAGTCTAATGGTATTAAGGTTTTGGTACCCAATGATGGGGATAGAAAAGTAATCAATAATGTCATTTATGAAGAATTATGTTTAGGGAAAATCCAGCAATCATCAAGGAATTATTACAAAAAGGTCATCAAGAGGTTAATTGATGATGGAGCGGAAGGAATAATACTAGGCTGTACGGAAATTGGATTGCTAGTAAAACCAGAGGATTCAGAAATGCCGTTATTTGATACGGCTGTCATACATGCCATTGATTCCGTTAATATGTCATTAGAAAAATGAAGTGATCATGAATAACAATAAGAAACTAACAAGTCCCGCTCTACCGTTTTTTTAAAATCTATGTTTTTTGATTATGAAGGTCCATCCTATGGTGGACCTTTCTTTAGGTATGGAAACTAGACCGGTTATTAATTCATAGAAATACGTAACGGAAAAAGGACAAGACGCATACTATATAGCAAGTCCGTATCTTTTTTCAATGAAAGGACTGAATATGATAGATAGGGAGGCATGGCAATGATCAACTGGAAAGTGCGCCTTAAGAATCCGACGTTTATATTCACTGTACTCCTTCCTGGGCTTTTATTATCGGCGCAAATGGTTGCGGCGTTCATAAACAATTTCATTCATCCAATCGGCTTTACCATTTCTGATGATGCATTGAACGGGGCTCTGGGCATCATCAACTTCATAGCGCTTACGTTCTTTGGAATCGGCGGTGTGATCGATCATACAACGAAAGGTCTGAGCGACAGCGAAGCTGCTCAAAGTTACGAGGAACCCAAATAAGTGATCTTGATTTTTTATTGAACTGAAAAAATAGTAAAAAACCAGCTAACACCGTTTAGTTACACGACGGTATTAGCTGGTTTTTACTTTTTGGTCGAATGATAAATGAATTTCGGTATGAAAACCGATATGTGGCATACATTTAAAATTGTGTTTCATTTTCAGTTTGGGGAGGAAAAAAGATGAGTTATCGTTTACCCGTTACAAGATGGCTTGCAGCCATCGCTTTACTATTGGCTTTATTGAGCGCATTCATATTAAGCCCTGCCAATGCTTCAGCATCCATCAATTATGGTGATGAAGTTGCCGCCATGGCAAAGAAGCAGGTGGGAAGCTCTTATAAATATGGGGGGACGACACCAAAAGGGTTCGATGCAAGCGGTCTGACTCAGTATGTATATAAAAATGCAGTGACAGAATTGAAGATTCCGAGAACAAGCCGCGATCAATATAAAACAGGTAAAACCATACAACAAAAAGACTTAAAAGCAGGAGATTTGGTTTTCTTTGCCACGGGTAAGAAAGGGCAGGTTAGTTTTGTCGGAATCTATTATGGAAATGGCACATTTGTCGGAGCTACCTCCAAAGGAGTAAAGGAAGTCAAAATGAGCGATACGTATTGGAAGGAAAAATATATCGGGGCAAAAAGGGTTATCAAGCAGTAACAATGTATCATGATTGATTTACCACCAGTAAAAGGAGCATCGGAAAAAAGTCCGATGCTCTTTTTCCTTTCGTATCGGGAAGGAATTCATTCTATGATAATATCGGTTAAGACAACATGGCCATTGCGAACCTTTATTACCGCCATTGAAGGACTAGTCAATGCATTGGACTCCATTTCCTTTGCCTTTTCCTCTGATGCGAAATAATTGTCGAGGCCGTATCTGATATGAACGGTTTTAGCGTTTTTCAGTTCATAAGGGACCTCCAATTCCCCTTTTAAGTACATGCCTTCGCTCGGTTCCTCTTTCGTGACAGAATCGACTACATATAGTCCGTTTTCGTTTTGTTTCAAGCTCACATAGACCTTTTTATAATCGCCCATATTTGTTGTTTTGAATTCGGATTTGATCGAGTCGGCGATCTGGGAAGGCTGAACCGTTTCAATTTCATAATCGAGAGCTACATAGCTGCCGCGAAATAAGTCTGTCGGATCGACGGGAGTAGTTTTGATTTTGATTTCATCTCCCATCATTGTTGTCAAGAATGGAGGAAAGGCCAGAATTAATAGAATCAGGACCGGTATGGAAAAAACGATGAATGGCCGGAATGCTGAATTAACCATGGAGATCGCCTCCTTTTTTTCGTTGATTTTCAAAGAAGAAGCCAAACCCGATAAGCATGATGCCGCCAATGATGAATGTAAGCGATTTTGGCAAAAAATCAAAGGAATCTAGATAGTATCTGAAGATCAACGCGCATATAATCACGATGCTCGTCAAACTGCCTCTTAGAATGAGATATAACAGAAAAATAAAATAAGCTAAAGGAAACCAGATTGAAAACTCAAAGGTAAGGAAAAGTGCTGTAATACCATGTAAGAGATGCCCTTGGAGGTGGATGACGTTTTGTAATTTAGGTGTAACTGGGACATAAGCCAACAGGATCCCAAGCACAAACAGGATGGAAAGGACGATCGTATTCGAGTTTTCCGTATTTAGCTTAGGCACGAATTCCATCAGAAATAAGGCGACGGTATTGATCGCTAATGCGTTAATGAAAAAGGCCGGATACTTAGCGTAATCGAATTTTTTCAATAAGATGTATAAAGCCGGTAAAAACAAAATGATGGCTATCGGATATGATGTTTCATCAAGGAAAATACTTCCGTTAATATAAATGAACAGCAGGAACGTAGTAAAAAGGAGGATGAAAACATCCTTTAAGTAGTAGCTGATGAATACCGTTCCGATGGCCCACAGTAAGAAGGAACTATTGAAATTGATGATTATATTGAACATTTGTTCAATTAGGAAAATCCCTGAACCAAAAATTAAAATACCTACATAATGAAGGCTTCTTGCTGTCTTCGGAAAGCGAACCTGCCATTTCACACCAGCAAAGTTCACGCCAATCAAGCAGGCAATGATAAGTAAGAATTTCACGGCTTTGCTTAAATACATCCAGTTACTGGCTACGAAGGTCAATACGCCCAAACCTAATAGCAATGCCCCGATGGATAGGAGAATGGTGATGAAGCTCATATTCCCTTTTACAGCATAGGAACTTAACATCCTCTCTTTTTCCTGCTCGGAGATGACTCCTCCTTTTTCAAGGTAATTGAACTCAGTCTTTAAAAAATCGAATTGCTTCTTCGTAATTTCTTTATTGACCAAAATAATTCCCCCTTCCACTTATTACTATTATACAATGTATTCCCTCTCACCCTCGAATAGATGTTCATAATTTCCTTATACCCTCAATGAAATGAATATAACAAAAAACAGTACCTTGCAATGAACAGTACTATATGATAAATTATTTACATAAGATGTATTGTTTGATGTTCAGTACTGTTTATTGAACTATACCTTAAGATTCCTAAATGAGGAGTGATGGGGCTATGAATGTACAATTTAAAAAGGGAGTTCTGGAGCTGTGTGTTCTCGTTTTATTGGAAAAGCAGGATCGCTACGGCTATGAGCTTGTACAGAGAATTTCAGATCGGATCGAGATATCGGAAGGATCCGTATATCCACTATTAAGGCGGTTGACCAAGGAAGAGTATTTCACGACTTATTTGCAAGAATCGACGGAAGGCCCTCCGCGTAAGTATTATAAGCTAACAGACAAAGGCCGGGAATACCTTCACGAGTTGTTGACGGAATGGAATGAATTTTCCGATGGGGTCAATCAATTAATCAAGGAGGGTGTGTGTGCCAATGAATAAAGAACAGTTTTTAAACCAGTTGAATGCCTCTTTAACACGGCTTTCATTAGAGGAACGTCAGGATATCCTGCAAGACTACGAAGAGTATTTCGCAATAGGGATGGAACAAGGAAAAACGGATCAGGAAATATCCACATCGCTTGGGAGTCCTAAACAGATTGCCAAGGAACTGCTGGCATCCTATCATCTCGGCCAAGTCGAACAAACGACCTCTGCCGGTAATGTAATGAGGGCCGTTTGGGCCGTCATTGGCTTGGGATTTTTTAATCTGGTGATTGTATTGGGGCCTTTTATAGCACTGGTTGGAGTCGTGATTGCAGGCTGGGCATCGGCGATAGCATTCATTCTTGCTCCGGTATTCGCACTGCTCAACCTTATAGTGAGCAGCTTTCAATTATTTGATTTGTTCTTCGCATTGGGACTATGCGGGATCGGTATTTTCATGGCCATGGGGATGTTTGTCGCTACGAGAGCATTAACGAAAGGGTTCATACGTTATTTGAAATTCAACGCTTCCCTTGTGAAAGGCGGTTTGAAAAATGATTAATGTTAAAAAATTATCGATCCTTGCACTCGGACTGTTATTGGTCGGAGTGATAGGAAGTGCATTTACGTTTTCTCAAGTGACGAATCAGAAAGCGGCGACAGAGGAAAAAACGATTTCGGATGTCGTGACGGACATAAACATCGACGCTGACAATGGTACCGTCGAGATTCTTCCAACGCAGGCTAAGGAAACCAAGGTAGAGCTGGTTTCAAAAGGCGTGGATATTTCCAAGTTGGATTTCTCTGCAGATGTGGAAGGTAAGCAGCTAACGGTGAAATTGAAAAAACAGCTTAACTTTAGCTTTGGTTTTCATAATCAATCACTACATCTAAAGGTTTATGTACCTGAGAGAGCGTATAAATCCTTTGTGGTCAAATCCGATAATGGAAAAGTGCAAATATCGGATTTGAAAAGTGAACATGTGAAAGTGATATCAGAAAATGGCCGAATTGAATTAAGTGAGATACTTGCGAAAAAAGTAGAAGTGAATTCTTCGAATGGAGCGGTGGAGCTCGATCATGTAGAAGGAAACCTGGTCGGCTCCTCAAATAATGGTCAAATCGTGCTGATCACAAAAGACTTGGATAGGATGATCGACCTCGAAAGTGATAACGGTAAAATCATGATCAAAACGGAAACTGAACCGACCAATACAACGTTCGATGTTTCAGTAGATAACGGAAAGATTGATATCCTTGGTAAGTACGAGGGCAGTACTGTCATTGGCAAAGGTGAAAACTTAGTGAAATTGGAAACGGATAACGGCAAAATCGAAATAAAGAAATAATACTGAAAGCTAAAAAGCCGGCCAAAATGAGGTCGGCTTTTTAACGATGCCCACGTTTACCTTCCTGAATAGACTTTGGCTTATGGTAATGCCGGTTTTAAGAAAGAACGAAAGACGGAGCCAATATTCGTAGATGCAGGGTGACGTGAATGAAGGGAACTGCAAAGGCAAGGGCGGCATCTGCGTATAGGTAATGATATTCCTTTTCAAACATTAACCTGCCATCGAGGATAAGGGATAACCGTAAAAGGGAATCGTATAGACCATGATGACCAGCTAGATTACTTTGATGTAGAAGCTTTGAAGTCCGGTGCGACATAAAAGATGCTGTTCGTTTTCTGAGGAAAATAGGGCGATTACTGATTTTTCCCCCTACTTTATTTTTTTCATAATCTGATATATCGTGATTTGCATGCCTAAGATACAACCAATCAGTATCACAATAATGAAGAACGGGCCCGAATCTTCAAAGCCAAATAGTAAGAGAAGGAATAACCCTGCACTTATACTTAAACCCAGAATCATGTTTAATAGGAGTTTCATGTACACTCTCCCCTAAAAGTTTGTTACTTACATTATAAAATAGTTTAAGGATCATTGGAATTCATGCGTGAATTTTCTCGAAACACACATCATATCCAGAGAGCTTTCTGGATATTGCCCATGTTTTTCAGCTGCTGAAGGGGCAAAACGAAATCTTTGT
Organism: Peribacillus muralis; assembly: GCF_001439925.1. Classification (GTDB taxonomy): domain Bacteria; phylum Bacillota; class Bacilli; order Bacillales; family DSM-1321; genus Peribacillus; species Peribacillus muralis. The sequence continues at coordinate 29,005 of NZ_LMBV01000014.1, read as the reverse complement.
CATATTGGGCTTATATATATATATATTTAGTTACACGAAATAAATCATTGGCTTCTTGCAACCAGTTTTAGTAAACTGGCAATGACTATTTAATTAGAAGGTGAAGGGATATGAGGGAAAGTCTGGCGGATGAACGGGTAAGAGGTACTGGTGAGATCTGGACACGGGACTTTATCATGATTTGTTTGGCAAACCTCTGCATTTTCATGGGATTTCAAATGACGATGCCAACCCTCCCGCTGTTTGTTGAACAGCTTGGCGGGGACGATCGCCTTGTGGGGGCTGTGCTTGGCATTTTCACTTTTTCCGCCCTGCTTGTTCGGCCCATTGCCGGCAGATTATTGGAGACAAAGGGGAGACGCATCGTTTTTGTTGTTGGTCTAGCCATTTTCGCATTGTCGGTTGGCTCCTTTGGTTTCATGGGGGGCATAGGCTTATTATTCATGATGCGGATTGTGCAGGGAGTAGGGTGGGGATTTTCATCAACCGCCTCAGGGACGATCGCTTCTGATATAATCCCTGCGAAACGACGTGGTGAAGGGATGGGGTATTATGGTTTATCGGGAAACTTAGCATTAGCCTTCGGTCCATCTCTGGGACTTTTCCTCGCTACGGTTTTACCATTTCAGGAGTTGTTCCTGATCTGTTCGTTACTAGGTTTATTGGCCATCGTTGCAGCATCACTTATTCGATATCAAAAAGTGGAAAGAGATCCTGCAACGGCGGTGGCAGCCAAAAGGTTTGATGTTTATGAAAAAAGTGCGATCCAGCCATCTTTGCTCATTTTCTTCATATCCGTCACATTTGGTGGAATCGCAACCTTTCTTCCCCTTTATACAGCGGAAAAAGGTGTAGCTGGAATCCAGTGGTATTTTCTCGTGTATGCAATGGCCCTTATGGTCACGAGATTATTCTCAGGCCGTTTATATGACCGAAGGGGGCATCGGGCAATCTTTTTACCTTCAACAGTTCTCATAATGGCTGGGATGCTGCTTTTAGCATGGATGCCAAGTGAAGCTGTCCTTTATCTGGCGGCAGTACTATATGGATTTGGGTTTGGTTCCGTTCAGCCGGCACTGCAGGCTTGGTCAATAGAAAAAACGGCACCCAATCGGAAGGCGATGGCGAATGCAACGTACTTTTCGTTTTTTGATCTTGGAGTGGGCATAGGAGCCATCGTGTTTGGACAGATAGGCTTTCTGTTTGGCTATAGGAGTATCTATATTACAGCAGCGATCTCGATTTTCATCTCCATGATCGTTTATTTATTGATTATCAGAAGCGAGAATAAGCTGAACTCCCAGTAAGCTCCTGCAGTGAAAAGGAACGGGATTATCGAGTTTGCCTACAGTTCTGGATGACTTCAAGTGAAGTCATCCTTTTTTTAATCCGTTCGCTTTAACAAGTATCATCCTGAATATTTTAAAAATGGTAAAAATTTGTTATTATCGTAAGGGGCATATACATACGATGATTAAAGGTCTTAGTGAAGGACGGTGAATCCTAGATGAATGATTCTTCAAGCGAAGAAGTGACATTGGAAAAAAGGAAGCGCATTTTCCAAGAAGAGCTGGATGCTTTAAGGGAAAGGCGGCTCATTCCTAAATCAGAATATATTCGGATTAGCGGGGTATACGATCGGCATTACCAACAGGAACTTTATGAACAAAAACGCTTAAAACATGAACATGAGCAATCGCTGATTGAACCAGAAAAGATCCTGGGTGAGAATCAGATCGAGAAGGTTCAAGAAAGCTTGATTGAAGAAAAGGCTTCATGGGAATTACAAGAAGCAAGTGGAGCGGCCGAACCAATAATGAACGACAGGAAGCACGAGGAAGTGCCAATCGGATCAGCATCCGTGAGTCTTGAACTGGCGAATACCCCAGAATTAAAGCCGGAAATTAAGCTTGATAAACCGCCACAACCGGTAAAACCAAAGAAAACACCTGAACAAATTAGGGAGCGGAATATTTCGGTCGTCCTATTCACAGGGGTGATATTGCTTCTGTTAGGCGGAATGATCTTGGCAACTTCCACTTGGGGAAATTTAAATGCGCTCCTGAAAGTTTTCTTCATTGGTATGGTATCCGTCATTTTTATGGGAATGGCTTTCATTGCTTCAAGGCTGAAAATTAAACAGACGGCGTTTGCATTCCTGACGCTTGCTAGTTTATTTATTCCGATTACGATTTTATCAGCTTCCTATTATCAGATCTTTGGAGAGTATCTTTCACTTAATGGGGGAGGGCAGGGACTTCTGGGGTTCCTTGGGGGATTGCTCTGCTTAGCCATATATGTAAAGGTTGCTGACTATTTTAAATCAAAAATATTCATTTTCATTTCGATATTTACGTCAGGCATTACGTGCTATTTCGGTATAGCATTTATAACGCCTAGTCTTGAATGGATGTTTTTGGTAGTCGGTGTTCTAAATGTAATCGTATTATTGAATGTCCGGAGATTAAATGATCAAGAACATTTAACGTTATTCAAACCATATATTTTTCAATTCCTTCAGTTTAAGGTCATTGTCGAAGCATTCGTGATTTTGACGTTATTTGCAAGCAGCCTTACATATTCGTTAACGCTGATTCTCTTTTCTATATCGTTTTTCATTTTTGCCGTCATATTCGACAAGAAATATCATGAAATGGCTTTTAGCGCTCTTTTCACGTACGGATCTATCCATTTTATCTATAATTCTTTTTTAAGTGAATTCATGGTCATTGCTTTTGCATTTGTTCCTATCATGTTTACTGCACTATCGAAATATCTCGCTAACGTGAAAAGAACTAAGCTGTCCAAGAACTTCTTGTATACTAGTTTGATTGAGACAGGAATCGTTTTTATCTATATAAATGCGATGGTGTATCAGGAAAAGTATGCACAACTTTTCATCGCACTCCTAATTGTTGCCGTACAGCTCGCCTATGTATCGCTTCAATCGAGGAATACACGGTTCACTTACCCGACGGTCGTGGTATTCAATTTGGCTTTCGTCTATCTATTCTTTGCCTTGCCAATCTCTTATTCAGCCGTTTTAAATCTGGTTTTTGTTCTTCAGGTGATTCAATATCTTGGCCTTTATTTATATAATCATCACCCAAGATACAGCCTGTTCAAAAGTAGCATCGTGCATATCTCCTCCATAATCGTATTCATGGTCCTTACGAGTAAATTTAACGAAAGAGATTGGCTAGCGGTAAGTCTATTGCTTGCGACGATATCTGGTCTTTTTTTCATCACATATTTACAAGACAATGCCAAGCACATGAAGGAAAATGCCATTTACGGATTTCCAAGCACACTCATCCTGGCTTTCGTTTCTTTCTATCCATATTTGCTGGAAAGTGGTTCTTGGGTCCGGTCAAATATCCCGGTGAGTCTCTATTTAATGGCCGTTTCACTTATTTGTATCGCTTGCGCTTATGCGTTCAGAAAGAAATGTCGGGATTTCTTCCCTGTTTTTTGCTATAGCGGCCAATTCCTTTCCTTACTTGCTTTTCTATGGATTCCTTTCGATGCGCTGCAACCATTGAAGGCAAGCGGAGTGATTGCTGCGGCTGTTGCAATAAACAGTTGGTCGGTTCATATCCAGCGGAAACCAATATTCTGGTTGCCTGTCGTGCTTACAAGTGCCGCCCTATATGCATCACTTTACGAAGTTTTTGATTTTGATTCGATGGTCATGAAGCTTGCTTTCGTCTTGTTCGGCCCGTTTGTCTTCTTCCTGATAGGAGAGGTGTTAGGCAAATATTCGAAACATGGGAGACTGTACTTCGTATACGCCAGCCATCTGGTCAATTTAGCTGCAATTCCAGTTGGCTACTTTCTCATCATCCAAACGGAAAGCGCACCAATCCTTTTTGTTGGTCAGCTATTGATTTATCTTGTTAGTGCATTGCGTACACAAGGGAAGTGGGAAAAATACGTCTATACGTATTTAGGTTTTTCCGTCCTTTTCCTACAGGTTCATTTATTTTTGGAAAACGTGGAGAAAATCGTATTCATCGCCTCCATATGCTTGATGATAACCGGTGCAATCATAACGATTATGTGGGCTGCATCCAATGAACGCTGGAAAAAAATCATTGAGTATTACCTTATACCGTTCATCCTTTTGACAATGAGCATATCCATTTTGGAAACGGCAATCCGCGATTTTCCGCCTAACTGGGAAGTTGCCTGGGTTGGTCTGCTGACTGTACAGTTCGTGCTTGCCTCGTATCTCCTTATGAAAGGAATTTGGCACAACTATGTTGCAGTCCCTTTAAGCCTGTGCTTCATCTTCTACAATATGTATGTACACACATTGCCTATTGTTATGGCGCTTATCTTCCTGCTTGTTTGTACGGCAGTGATGGTGCTTGTCAGCAGTCGATATTTCAAAGGGATGTTCAAACAAGAGGGAACGGTTGGTTGGATTGATTATTATCGGATATTTGGCTTTTTATATGTGTGTTCCATGAATTTTGAAGTTTTCAGGAGGGATCTCAATTTAGAGGAATTAGCGATTTTTGTTTCCCTCCTTTTGCCAGGCTACGTCATCCTGATGGGACGGTTCACAAAGGATAAAAGAGAAAGGAGCATCTATATTGGGCTGACGGGAATTCTTGGTTTGTATCCATATTGGACCATCTTCCAATATGCGGATTCGTTACTGCCTATTGTTGGTATAACAGTCTTATTTGCTTGTACGGTCTTGATGGTGATCCTAAGTCGAAAATATTTCAAGAGCCTGCTGAATAAGGGCAAAGCAGGAATTTCAGTGGATTTTTATCGAATCTACGGCCTGCTATTTCTTCTAGCCATGAATTTGGATGTTTTGATGGGGGAATCAGAACAGGTCATTTTGGAAGTCATGTCAGCCGTTCTAATTCCGGCCTATTTCATCATCATAAGAAGTACGACAATAGGAAACATCGAAAGAAAGATTACTTTGGCTGCAGCGATATTGTTCAGTCTCTATCCGTATTGGGTCATCGCTAATCAATTCACGATACCTGCCGTCCTTGAAAAAGAGGCAGACATTTTGCCGCTATTCTTCGTCAGCACCATTCTGCTGAGGAAAATTTTCATTAAAGGCAAATCCACACAGTATATCGAGAGTGGCATTGTCTTTCTCTTGTTTTTAGACTTGATTCTTGATGCGATGGCGAGCAACACATTATATGATGCGCTCATTATCGGAACGGTATCGTTGGTAGCGATGCTGATTGGATTCATGATGAAATACAAATCTTATTTCATCGCCGGAACGGGTACCATTTTATTCAATATTTATAGCAATACCACTTCGATGTGGAGCGAGATGCCGTGGTGGCTGTACTTGATTATTGGCGGAGGGCTGCTAATCGGGATAGCGTCTTTCTTTGAATGGAAAAAACAAAAAGACAACCGGACATCGAAGGAGGTGCTTGAGAAAAATAAACAAAGGATCAAGGATTGGTTCAATCGCTGGAATTAATGAAGAAAAGTGGCAAAGTAAAAAGGCTTGGATATTCCAAGCCTTTTTATTGTATTAAGCACGTTTCATTGCACTGCAGGTGCTCCCTTATCCAGAGGCGGTCCTTGAGCCTGTTTGATTAAGTACCTTACTCGCGAGTTTCGCTGCTTTACTCGCGAATTTGGGCGGTTTACTCGCGAGTTTGAGCACTTTACTCGCCAATTTGCTTGTTTTACTCGCGAATAGAGCGCTCGACTAGTTTTTTGCCTTCGGATTCGATCCACTCTGGGTGACTACTAAGATAGAAGGCTGATTGCCGAAAGTTTGGAGAATTTGTACATTGCCCGTTGTTTTCCACGTGGGGTGCCATCATTGGACACGTATTCCTAAACGAAGTCGCACGGCACCTCATTCATCATCTACAAACAGAGAGTGCTTAGACGCGCTTCTTATCTTCTTCCATTTTGTTTATTTCCTCTTGCCAATCATAAATTTCAATATTCCACTGGTCTATATTAGATTGCAACACATTAATTAAAAATGGAGAAAGGGCATTACTATAATTATTTAATTCTGTAATTAATCTATCTCTATCTTCAGTTAAACCTTGTACTAATCTTTTCTTGTTTTCCAAATTTGCATATACAAAAACTGGTCTGAATTTTCGTATCTCAATATCCACCATATCAGTCGTAACTCCCTTAAAATAATTGATCATTTGTGCTTAAGACGAGCATGAGCTGCATGAGGAGCAGCTGGAAGATGAGTCGGACGTGCTGTCATGGCTGCTGCTATGGTCCCCGCCATGATGGGAGTGAGTCGAGGCTGCGTTGTGATCTTTACCGAAAATGTCTGTGAAATCTTTGTCGATATCATCCGTGCTGACATACGTGAAATAGGCGGGAGCGGCGTAGTCCGTCTGATTGTAGATTTTCCGCCCATTCATTTTTGCCAGGGGGCGATTTCCTTTAAAGTGGGAGGTGAAATGTTCAAAGGTAATTTCCGGGTGTTTGCTTGTCGGTTTTCGCATATATTTCGCTTTAAGCTGCTCGAGCTCCATCGTTTCAAAATCGTGAAGAAACGTTTGCCCTTTATCATGTTTGAAGAACTTGCCCCATGTTTGAATCGAGATGGAATCCACCGTAAATAGCTGTACATAGTAAAAATCAAAAAGAGTCCGTTCTTCCGGCTTGAAAACGGGCTGTAGGTGGGGATGGTGCAAGATGGACATGCCGATGAAAGTTTGGCAAAACTGTTCATAATCTTGTTTATGACTCAGCATGATATGCCATAGCTCATCGATGGTTGAATTAAACATTTCAACCTTTCCAAATACGCCGGCCATAATTAAATAGCGCTTCAATTCACGCCATACTTGATTGACCTTTTCTTGTGAATCCCTGGGATGCGTTAGTCTGTATTCAGTATTGACTCTTTTCATATAATTGTAATCCAATGCCTTGTTAAGTTTTTCAATCAATGTATCGGCAACGATTTCGGATGCGTCTACATCTAAAGTTTCCTCATGTAACTGCCGGAATTCTTTTTGATAGCGTTCTAATTTGGCCGGCTCACTTTGCCGTTTTACAATTGTGACGAGAAAGGCCCCAATAATTGCAGCAAATACGACATATAAAAAGGTCATTTTGTCCACTCCTCTAAAATCTACCACTAGATTGCTTTATTAGTATCTTATATCGTATTGGAAGGGATTGTAAGATATTACAGCGAATTATCAGCACGATAGTGAATGGGCGGAGAAGCGTTCAATGAGGATGATGCCGATCATATTTATATAAAGAATTATCACATTCATATAAAACTGAAAATTACAAAAATGTCCGTTTTATTATAAATACAAATTTTTTTATTATTTGTATGATGAAGAAAGTCAGACATCTAAAGAGTTTTCTTATATTAAGTAAATGACGGGAGGTATTAATGAGGTATACATCTAATGTGTTCATAGGGAAAGTGCTTGTCGTTTTTGTCAAAAGGATTTTTAAATATAGGATATAACCAAAACTTAAGGTTTGAGAAAACTACCAACTTCCCTACTCGGGATGAAAATAGGAGGATTCATATGAACAGGATGTTAGGAATATTCTTGGTTGTCATCCTTTTTGCAAGCACCTTTTACATACCGAATGTTAGTGCTGCAGATCCAACCATGGATGGTCACGGAATGCTGGGTGAATTTTTTAAAGTCGAACAAAATCCTGATGATCGAAATGATATTAGTGTATTCAAGTTCGATGATAAACGAGGGGAAAGGTCGGTTGCAAATTTAAATGGTGATTCTTTCATCGACATTTTTAATGAATTTTCAGGAACACCAGATTTTAATACTGCTCGTTTTACAGGTACGATAGTACCGGAATTTACCGAGGACTATACCTTCTCCATGGAAGGCGATGATGGATTCAGGCTGTGGGTCAATGGAGAGTTGATTATCGATTTTTGGAAGCAGGAATGGGATAAAGAACAAGTGAGTACGCCAATATCCTTGGAAGCGGGAAAACATTATGATATCAAAGTTGAATACTTACAAGGATGGGGCGGTTCTTGGCTTCGGATGAAATGGGAAAGTGCAAGTCAAGTGAAAGAAGTCGTTCCGGAATCTGCACTATTCATGCCAATAGAGAAAGTCATTTCGACAAAAAAAGGTGAGCTGACAGCAGAAATTCAAAAGGTAGATTATTTGTTGGAGAATTTTTCAGACAAAGTAAAAGAAAGTGCTTTAAATAACTTGGTGGCAACGAAAAAAACGGCCGAAGGACTGCTTAACACGGTTGATGATCAAGAGGTCAGTGATCGAGATAAGGCAGAATTACTGATGGTGGAGACCAAGACCGTTTCGACTGCTCGTTCCGATTTCATGAAAGAAATGGGCGTTACAAGTTCTTCTGTTTCTGACAAATTCAATAACCCATTGTATCAAGGGCAGGATCCGTTTGTGACTTATAAAGACGGATTTTATTACTTCGTATCTTCTAGTAACTTGGACTCTAACAATAAGGTGTATGTTTCCAAATCGCGTACCCTGACAGACCAAGGGGAAAAGGTGATGGTATTCGATTCCGAGGGAACAGAAACGCGTATTTTTGCTCCGGAAATCTTCTTCTTTGATGGGAAATGGTATATATATTACTGTGCTGATTTAAAAGAATACGGTTACAAGCATATGGGAAATGTTTTGGAATCGGTCACGGATGATCCGCAAGGAGAATATGTGGATAAAGGTGCTCTATATCTAGGTGAAAATGGTGAGAATAAACAAGCAAACGACTTAACGGTATTTGACTATAATGGACAGCTATATGCTGTATGGGGCACCTTAGGTTCAGGAGAACCAATCGGGCCGGCCATCGCCCCGATGGATAACCCTTATACGATTACAGCAGATCGCTCCTTTTTACCAGGTGGCGGCGGTGAAGGTCCTCGTGTATTACAGAAAGACGGAAAAGTGTTTATCACCATGTCAGAAGGTAATTTTGCAGGAAATGATTATCGGTTATCTTATTTCACGAATACAGATGGGGATATCTTAAACCCGAATTCTTGGACGCGTACAAATGATGTTTTCGTATCCACCCGTGATGTATCGAGTCCTGGCAGGGCAGCCTTCGTAAAATCCGCAGATGGATTGGAGGATTGGATGATGTATCACTCACGCGTATATAAAGATACTGGAGTTAACGGATGGCGCCAAGTGAATATTAAGAAATTCACTTGGAATGAAGATGGAACACCGAATTTTGGCCAACCTGTTTCTCCTTTCGAGTGGCAAAAACTTCCTTCCGGTGATTTAGGGCAAGGAGATATATATCAAGCGGAAGATGGGATTCACTATGGTGATATTAAAAGAGAAAATAGCCATGCAAATTATCAAGGAACAGGTTATATCAACCTGCCGAAAAAAACGGGGGCTGAAGCAAGCTTCGTTGTAAATGCAGAAGCAGCCGGTGATTATATCGTTGGTGTGAGATATGCCTATGGCATGCAGGTGGATGGGGAATCGACAGATAGACCGAGGACGCAATTGCCTGCAAGAGCAAAAGTAAACGTATATGTAAATGGAATCCAAGTAAAAACCATTACACCAGATAAAACGGCAATCAGCTGGGAGGAATGGTTTACAGGTTCCGAACGCTTAGCTTTAAAAGCAGGCAAAAACGTAATCAGTTATCGAATCGATAATGGTAGCATCGGTAATGTGAATATTGACTATTTATCGATGTATAAGGCAGATGTACCAAATCCAATTGCCCCAACAGTGCCTGTAACGAGTGTTACTCTGGAGCCGAGTGCAATCGTGAACGTAGGAGAGACATATCAATTCAAAGCTTTGGTAAAGCCAGCGAACCATACAAATTCAATTGAATGGAAATCCACCAATACAGATGTTGCAGTGGTGAATTCTATGGGAATGGTAACAGGGAAAGCAGTAGGAAAAGCCATTATTAAAGCAACCATTGATGGTCATGAAGTATCTAGCACTGTAACCATTCAAAAACCGTCGGCTGCCGTTTCGCTGGAAATCATCGGGAAAGACGGAGCCAAAAAAATAACTGCGAAAGGCGGAACACTTCAATTATCAGCAAAAGTTTTGCCGGATAATGCGACAGATAAGACAGTAGCGTGGTCGGTGGAAAAAGGGGAAGAAGTTGCTAGTGTATCCAAAACAGGCCTTGTAACGGCTATGGAAAAGGGAACGGTGGTTGTAAAAGCCACATTGGAAAGTAACCCAGAAATAACGGATACGTATAAGGTGAAGGTTGTAGAGTTAGATACGATTACCTTAGAGGCAAATAAAACAAAACTGTACCGAGCCAAAACGGCAGACTTAAAGATTCGTGGAAAATATAGTGATGGGAAAGAAGCTGATTTAAGCGAAGCTACTATTAAGTATGTGAGCAGTAACAAGGAAATTGTATCGATAAGGAAAGGAGTCATCACTGCCCATGATCCAGGAAAGGCGATCATCTATGTAAAGGTTAGCTTGAATGGTCATACCGTTAACTCGAACGCTTTGAAGATAGTTGTTAAAACGAGTATCGAATCAATTAAAAAGCTAGTTGATAAATATGCAGATGAAAGTGCAATCGATACTCGATTAGCCAATCAATTAAGCAAACATCTAGATCAGGCCAAGGAAGAACTTGATAAAGGACATGACAAACAAGCAATCAAGAAAATGAAAGATTTCCTGAAGCAACTGAACAAGAAAGAAAATGATAAGCATATTGATGATGATGTGAAGGCAAATCTAAATGCAGATGCGAATGCGCTGCTACTATCATGGAAATGAAATCCGATTCGAGGATAAACGAGAAATAGACTTGACAGATTGATGGTTTTTTTGGAGGGTGTTCCCTAATGCAATTTGGGAACGCCCTTTTCCTGATTTATAAGATAAGCAAGGCTTGCTGCAAGCTTTTTTATGGACGGGAAAAATGCCAGCCCTTCAAATAATGCGTCCAATCTAGTATAGTTAGAAGGAAGAGGGGTGAAGGCATGTACTTGACAGTAAAAGAGACTGCGGAATATTTATCGATGCCGGAATCTTATATCGAAAGCTTGGTCGCTCAAAACAAAATTCGCACCGTTCATGACGGTGAGCAGCATTTGATATTTAAAGAGCAATTTAATACACATCTTGAACAAATGGAGAAATATAAGAAACAATTGGCCGACTATTATAATGAACCGATTCCAGAAGATATTGATGTGAAGGATGAAGATTAGCACTTGCCGAATTGGCAGGTGTTTTTTTAGTTAATCCATGTAGCTAGCATAGGACTAACTGATCATTCAAAAAAATTTGTTGTCAATGGTAGGTAATTGTAGTAGAATCCCTCCATTCCGTGTAAAATAAGAGGTAGAAGGAATTATCACGGCAGAATGGTAGTTAGGAGATAGGTAATTGGTAAAAGAGTATTTACAAAGTGAAGGTTTTTCTAGGTTAATTACATTAATTGTGTTGGTCCTCTTTTTAGTTAGTATCGGAAGTATGGTAAATATTGTGTTATTCACATTTGTTTTCACTTTCCTTATGGGGAGGCTGGAGCAATTTATCATGATTCGACTTAATAAAGTAATGTATATAAACTCTAAAGTTGTTATAAGTTTTTTATATGTCGTTGTCGTATCCTGTTTAGCCATCGTTCTTTACAAATATTTACCGGTCATTACGCTCCAATTCACGGAATTAGTCACGCAGATCGTTTTCTTCTTTCAACATCCACCAGATAGTAGGGTCATTCAATATGCCATTGATATAATGAACGAGCTGGAATCGCCGCTCGATCTTCAAAAACAGATGAATACACTCTATCTTTATATATCCGATTTCGGTAAACTGGCATTTCAGATTTTCATTTCCATGTTGCTTAGCCTATTCTTCTTATTGGAAAAAGATAAAATCATCCGCTTCACTTCTAAATTCAAGCGGGCCAAATTTAAATCGTTCTTTATAAACTTGGGGCACTTTGGCGTTAAATTCGTTAATTCATTCGGAAAAGTAATTGAGGTACAGTTCTTGATAGCCATTACGAATGCAGTGCTATCAGTGACATTCTTATGGATTCTTGGATTTCCGCAGTTGCTCGGTCTAGGGATCATGATATTCTTTCTCGGTTTGATACCGGTAGCAGGGGTCATCATTTCCCTCGTTCCTCTTAGCATGATTGCCTATAGCATCGGCGGCATGCCGAAAGTAATTGCGGTGTTGATCATGATCGTTGTAATCCATGCGATAGAAAGCTATATTTTGAACCCGAAATTCATGTCGGCAAAGACAAATCTCCCAACGTTTTTCACTTTCATCATCTTGTTGTTTTCCGAGCATTTCCTTGGGATCTGGGGCTTGATCATCGGGATACCGATATTCATCTTCCTGTTGGATATGCTAGATATAGAAGAGGTGAAAGAGCAAGAACCATAAAATCTTGTAAGCAGCGGCCAAGCTCTATCGGCCGCTGCTTATTTTTTTTATTTAGGCTTTGAAACGCGGGTCCTATCAGTTTTTAATATAATATCTATTCCTGCTTTTTAGGGGGCGAAATCGCGAGTCTACCTCTAAGTGTATACTCGCGCACTTAGTTTACTGAGTTAATTGAATAAAATTTTATTTTAGGAAAGTTATTTATTGACTTCTTATTGCATAAAAAAACAAATAAACGTATAATACTTTTAAATGAAAATACTGAATGTTCTCTAAAGTTAGATTTATCTGTTTTTTAAAAAAGAGAGTTTACGAGAGAGAAGGGGATTTATGTTGAAGAAGGTTTCTTTTTTAATGTTTGCCATGTTATCTTTGTTACTCATCTTGACGGGGTGCGGCAAGGATAAAGAGGTTTCGACAGCTGGTAAAGAAGAAGAGTCAGATGGGAAAACGCTCAGAATCGTGACGGACGCCAATTATGCTCCATTTGAATTCCTTGAAGGCGATAAGGTTGTAGGGTTCGATATCGATTTCATCACGGCCGTTGCCAAAGAAGCTGGTTATGAACCTAAAGTGGAAAGTATTGGCTGGGATCCGATTTTCGTTGAAATCGAATCGAAAAGAGCGGATGTCGCGGTTTCTGCCATTACAGTGAATGACGAAAGAAAACAAACGTATGATTTTTCCGTCCCTTATTTCTTATCAACAAACAAGATTCTCGTTCCAGAGAAAAGTGATATAAAGTCAGGCAATGAGCTGAAAGGCAAGGTCATTGCTGTACAGACCGGTACAACTGGACAGGCTGCAGTGGAGAAGCTCCTTGGAAAAAACAATAAAAACATTAAGAAATTCGAAAATAATAACCTGGCAATCCAGGAACTGTTAAAAGGCGGAGCCGCAGCGGTCGTAGCTGATAATACGGTTGTTGAGGAATATGTGAAAAATAACCCCGATCAGAAACTGAAAGTCGTCGAAGATAGCAAAGCCTTCAAAGAGGAATTCTATGGCCTTATGTTTCCAAAAGGCAGTGAGTTGAAACCGGAGTTCGATAAAGCGGTGAATGCCGTTTATGAGAACGGGAAATATGCAGAAATATATAAAGAATGGTTTGGTACTGATCCGGATTTGGAAACATTGAAAGCACAACAATAAAAAAAGTAGATAGTAAAAGATTGCGTAACTTTACGTGTGAAGTTACGCAGTTTTTTTGGCCTTTAGGAGGGGAATGGAATGAGTTTTCGCTGGGATATTATTGTAGAATATGCTCCTTTCTTATTGAAAGGTACATTGCTTACTATTGGGCTGTCGGTTTCATCGATCCTGATCGGAACTTTTTTGGGTTTATTGATCGGGTTAGGAAAAATCATGCAAAATAAAGCGCTCGCATTCCCTTTTTACTGTTATGTCACGGTTTTTCGCGGAACCCCGCTTTTAGTGCAAATCTTTTTGATTCATTTTGGGATCGTGCCCTTATTCACGGGGGAAACGAATGCTGTAGCCGCCGGTGTGATTGCGTTGTCTTTAAATGCAGCCGCATATATCGCGGAAATATTCCGTGCGGGCATCCAATCCATTGATAAAGGGCAAATGGAAGGATCCCGTTCCTTGGGATTGACCCATACCCAAACGATGATCCATGTGGTATTGCCTCAAGCCTTCAAGAGGATGATACCGCCTCTAGGTAATGAGTTCATCGTGTTATTAAAGGATTCCTCCTTACTATGTGTCATTGCAGCTCCAGAGTTAATGTATTGGGGAAAAGCGATGGGAAGCCAGTATTTTAAAGTCTGGGAGCCGTATCTTGCGTGTGCCTTCATTTATTTATTCCTGACCCTCATTTTAAGTTTCGTATTAAATAGACTCGAAAGAAGGTTGAAAACAGGATGATCAAGATCGAGAATCTAAAGAAATCCTTCGGGGATAACGAAGTATTGAAACATGTCAGTGCAATCGTTTCCCCACAGGAAGTGGTTGTGGTAATTGGGCCTTCTGGATCGGGTAAATCAACGTTTCTCCGGTGTATCAATCAATTGGAAACGATTACGGCAGGACATATTTTCATTGAAGGCCTAGATACGACGGACAAAAAGGTCAATATAAATAAAGTCCGAACGGAAGTTGGCATGGTCTTTCAGTATTTTAACTTATTTCCACATAAGACCGTTATCGAGAATATTATGCTGGCGCCATTGAAGGTCCGCAAGGTTTCCAAAGAGCAGGCAGCGCAAAAAGGGATCGACCTTCTTAAAAAAGTGGGTCTTGCCGAGAAGGCGAATGCCTATCCCGATTCATTATCGGGGGGACAGAAGCAGCGTGTGGCCATTGCCAGGGCGCTGGCGATGGAGCCGAAAATCATGTTGTTCGACGAGCCGACCTCGGCTCTTGATCCTGAAATGGTTGGGGAAGTGCTTGAGGTAATGAAGCAACTGGCAAGGGAGGGGATGACGATGGTGGTTGTGACCCATGAAATGGGATTCGCAAAAGAAGTTGGCGATCGGGTAATATTCATGGATGAAGGATACATCATTGAAGAAAACATCCCCAGTGAGATTTTTAATCGTCCGCAACAGGAGCGAACTAAAGCCTTTTTAAGTAAAGTCCTCTAAGTGAAAGTAACCGAAAAACCGTCCATTGAATGGATGGTTTTTCTGGGGGAAAATAAGTTTTTCATTTAATGGTTGAAGCGCCTAAAAGTGATTCAGGACTTTGGCCGAGCACAAGCATACTGATTTTGGCGTACCCAATATTTTTACTTTTGGTGAAAATCTGAAGTAAGATCTCGAAATTAGGATCTTCCTTTAGCTTTTGAACTTCCTCTTTATATAAATCGGTAACGGAGGGCGTAACAAATTCAGGGGTGTATTCGTTATGGTTTTCATCCATGAGTAATGTGCCCATAAAATGATATTTAAATTGCAGGGCCCGTGTTAAGGCAACGACATGAAACAATTTATTAAATAAATGGGGGTATGTATATTTAATCTTCCACAGCGCGGCTTTGGTTGCCTGTAACTCATCGAAACTTGATAAAATCATATATATCTTACTCCTTCCTTAAGAAATATGAGGTCCGTGGGATTAACGGCTTTTAACTCTTATCAAGTCTACCCCCGGGCGATAGGCCATGTAAAATGGTTAGATGTTATCGTTTCCATAACTTGCATCTATGATAGGGCTTACAACGGATAGGTCACTTTAAGCATTCATTCCTTATTGGTAAGTGCTTCCGTCGTATATTTCAGCCATTCTTTTGCGGCGTATGAAAGGTAATGGTCCTTGCTCCAAATGAATCCTAGCTTCCAGTTAATGGAGGGTTTTTTAACCTTAACTGTCTGCACACGCTCATCGTGGCGGCATAAACTTTCTGGTAAAAGGGCAATGCCAAGTTTACAATAAACCATTTCTTCAATGAAATCCCAGCGTGAGCTTTCCGTGACGATATGTGGAGTAAATCCCGCCTCATTGCACGAAGATATGATTAAGTCCCGCAGGACGTAATCTTTGTTGAATAAGATGAAGGACTCGTTTTCCAGCTCGGCCAAATCGATTTCTTCCCTGCAGGCATATGGATGGGAAGGATGTACAATCAAGTTGATGTTTTCTTCTAAAAAGGAAAAATGATGAAAAAGTGCGGTCTTGGTTGGCAGGACTATCACGCCTATATCCAATTGGTCCTTTTGGACTGATTCTTCAATTTTCTTTGAACCATCCTCCACTAATTGAAAGGTAATCTGGGGATATTCCTCATGAAAACGACTAAGGATCTGGGGGAAGAAAGAAGCATCGATGATTGGTGGCAACCCGATGCGAATATGCCCCTTTTTCAAACCTAATAAATTATCGACTTCCGTTTCCAAATTACGAAAGGCTTTATCGATCAACTTTGCCTGCTCTAGGACAACCCTGCCTGCATCGGTAAGGACCAATTGCTTGCGCGAACGATCAAAAAGCTCGACTCCTAGCTCGGTTTCCAAATTTTTAATCATCTTGCTGATGGCTGGCTGGGTAATGTATAAATGATCGGCTGCCCGAGTGAAATTATTAAAATTAGTTACTTCAATAAAGTATTGCAAATGTTTAATATCCATTGCGTCACCTGTTATCCTCTAAAAGTATTTTCATTTTACCTGTAAGGTGAAGGGTTTGTAAAACAAGCGGATCAAAAAAGCTGGATTCCAACGGAACCCAGCTTCTTACTATATGTTGATCCATCCCTTTTTATTTAACTAACAGGACGGGCACAGGAGAATGCTGAACGATGTAGTGGCTCACACTGCCGAGAAATTCCTTGAATCCGCTTAATCCGCGGCTGCCCATGATGATAAGGTCACAATTATGGGTATTCACATGCTCCAATAAAGCCGTGATGGCCGAGCCCTCGACGACAAATGTTTGGGAAGCGTTCGGGACCTCCGATAATAGAGCTTCCGCTTTTCCTACACTTCATTGCCATAATTGCGCATCGATTCTTCCACTTCCTGAAAGGCGTTGCCGTATATATTCGGTTTGATCGGAAGTGTAACAGCGTGAAGCACCTGGACTTCTATAGCTGGATCAAGCTTCGCTAACTCAATCGCTTTTTCTAAAGATTTACGTGCCAATTCAGACTCATCATAAGCTACTACTATTTTTGAACAAAGCAAGGTTAATCCTTCCCTTCTACCTTCTCTATAATGATATACGCCTAGTATATCGGATTGCATCTTCGATATAGTTTCACATAGTATGAATTTTGGATATATTTGTTGAAGGTTACGTTAACGTCAATGTTAAGATAAAGGTAAATATTTCTATGTAAAGTGTGGTATTAACATGTACACCATTTCTGAGTTAGCGAAAGAATTCGAATTGACGACAAGGACGCTACGATATTATGAGGAACTAGGCATGCTAAAGCCAATGCGTACCGAATCAGGGAAAAGAGTGTATGGAAAAAAAGAGTATGCACAACTCAAAATCATCTTGCGCGGTAAGAAATATGGTTTTTCCTTAGTGGAAATAAAGGATATCGTTCTCTTATTCGATAAGGACAGGACAGGACAGGCATTAAGCAATTGGAAAAAACGATTGACAAGGCTGGACGGAAATTAAATGAAATAAATGAGCGCATTAAAGAGCTGAATGAATTGAAACAGGATTTTGAGCAGATGATCGAAGGCTTTACCGTTCATCTTCATGACCTGAAGGTAAACGGTAACCTGGGCAGGCGGCAAAATTAATATCGAAATTAGGTTTTGATGATGGTAAAAGATGAATATATATTCTAGACGAAGCAAATGAGGTGAGGATTTGGATATTCAAGAAACCATTGCAGCAGTGACAGGAGGGGCTTCAGGTCTTGGCGCGGCGGCGGTAAGAAATATCATTAAAAAAGGTGGAAAGGCAGTCATCCTTGATCTCTCGGAAGCAAATGGAGTTAAAATGGTGCAGGAATTGGGAGATTCAGTGCTGTTTGTCAAAACGGATGTTACAAGTGAAGAAAGTGTAAGCAAAGCGTTGGAAAAAGGTGTTGAGAAATTTGGAAAAATCAATGCGGTGATTAATTGTGCAGGTATTGCAATTGCACAGAAGGTCATAGGCAGAAAAGGTGTTCATGAATTGGAAGCGTTCTCAAAGGTGGTGACAATCAATTTGGTCGGAACATTTAATGTAATCCGTCTTGCTGCCCAAAAAATGGTTGAAAATGGGCCGAACCATGAGGGAGAGCGTGGGATCATCATCAATACTGCTTCGGTAGCTGCCTTTGAAGGACAGATAGGACAAGCTGCCTATAGTGCCTCCAAGGGAGGAGTTGTTGGAATGACCCTGCCGATTGCTAGAGAGCTTGCCACCAAGGGAATCCGTGTCGTATCGATAGCACCGGGATTGTTCCATACACCAATGTTTGACTCATTGCCTGAAGAAGCGAGGAATTCTTTAGGAAAAACAGTTCCATTTCCATCGCGTCTCGGGTATCCCGAGGAGTACGCAAAACTTACGGAAAGCATCATAACGAATCCGATGCTGAATGGAGAAACGATCAGGCTTGATGGGGCCATCCGGATGTCACCCAGATAAGTATTTCTTATTGATAGGAAGATCCTTATTACCCTTGAAAAAGAGCCTTCCTATCAAAATGAAGCGAAAAAGGATAAAGCATGCAAAGGAGATAATAGAGATGAAACATCCATATTTAAATGAGGATCATGAGATATTCCGCAAGTCATTCCGCAAGTTTTTAGAGAAAGAAGCGATTCCAAACTATGAACGCTGGGAGGAAGAACGAATCATTCCCCGGTCATTTTGGACGAAAATGGGGGAGCAGGGCTTTTTATGTCCTGATCTTGAAGAAGAGTATGGGGGTTCCGGAGGGGATTGGGGCTTTGCGGTCATAATTAATGAAGAACTTGAAAGGGTGGGTTCTGGTTTCATTGGTTTCGGGCTCCACAGTGACATTACAGTTCCGTATATTGCAGCCTACGGAAATGAGTGGCAGAAACAGCGCTGGCTTCCTAAATGTACAACAGGGGAAATCATTACGGCCATCGCCATGACAGAGCCAGGAACAGGTTCTGACTTGGCCAATATTAAGACGACGGCGATTTTGGATGGAGATCATTACATATTAAATGGGCAAAAGACGTTCATCACCAATGGCATTCATTCGGATCTAGTGATCGTGGCGTGCAAAACGGATCCTAATGCGGTTCCGAAGCATAAAGGCGTAAGCTTGGTCGTGGTTGAAAGAGGAACGCCGGGTTTTTCCAGGGGGAGAAAACTGAAGAAGCTTGGATTGCACAGTCAGGATACAGCTGAACTCATTTTTGAGGATTGCCTCGTGCCAAAAGAAAATTTGCTTGGTGAAGAAGGCAAGGGTTTTACATATTTAATGGAAAAATTGCAGCAGGAACGCCTTGTCGTAGCAATTTGTGCTCAAACGGCATCAGAGGATATGCTTGACGATACGATTGAATATGTGAAAAGCAGGGAAGCATTCGGGAAATCCGTGAGTCAATTTCAAAACACTCAATTTAAAATTGCCGAAATGGCAACTGAAATTAAAATGGGCCGTGCTTTCCTCGATCAATTGATTGCCGACCATATGGCGGGTGAACAGGTCGTCACAGAAGTGTCGATGGCGAAATGGCGATTGACGGAGACCGCTAGAAAAATATCCAGCGAATGCATGCAGCTCCATGGAGGGTATGGGTATATGGAGGAATACAAGATTGCTAGAAGGTATCGGGACATTCCTGTAGCTAGCATCTATGCGGGAACAAATGAAATCATGAAGAAAATCATCGCTAAAAATCTGGGTCTTTAATAAAAACAGGATGTGAAGGGGAGAGATTGTATGCGCGAAGTGGTTATCGTAGAAGGAATTCGCACTCCAGTCGGCAGACGGAACGGCGTCTTGAAAGACATTCGCCCGGATGATCTGGCAGGGGAAGTATTGAAGATGCTAATTGCAAAGGTTGATATCGATCCTGCCCTTGTCGATGACGTCATTTTAGGATGTGTTTCACAGTCCGGTGAGCAGGCCGGAGATATAGCTCGAGTTGCTGCATTGATTGCCGGTTATCCAATTGAGGTGCCGGGAACGACGATCGATCGTCAATGCGGCTCAAGTCAACAGGCGGTTCATTTCGCTTGTCAGGCCATATTGTCGGGGGATATGGATGTAGTCGTGGCCGGTGGCGTAGAAAATATGTCCCGAGTCCCTATGGGATCGAATTACCAAGGGGCGGTAACCAGTCAAAAGTATTTAGACAGCTACGATGTGATCAACCAAGGTATATCTGCTGAGCGGATCGCAGAGAAGTGGGGGATTACACGGGAGGAATGCGATCAGTTTTCCGTTGAGAGCCATAGCAAAGCGATACAAGCTCAGAAAGAAGGATATTTCGACCGTGAAATGATCTCCGTTACTGGTACCGATAAAGAAGGAAATCATCTGGGCGTTACCGAAGATCAGGGTCCAAGGAGTGGGACTACTTTGGAAGTCCTCTCAGGGTTGAAACCCGTGTTTCAAGAAAATGGGCTAATCCATGCCGGAAACTCAAGCCAGATCAGTGACGGCGCTGCCGCTTTATTATTGATGGAGCGCAGTAAAGCCGAGGAACTTGGACTGAAACCTCGCTTTAAGGTGCATACAAGGGTCGTTGTCGGCTCAGATCCAACACTGATGCTGACTGGACCGATTCCCGCTACACAAAAAGCGTTGGAAAAAGCGGGACTTTCCATTGATGATATTGATATTTTTGAAGTGAATGAAGCTTTTGCTCCTGTTCCGATTGCTTGGCTGAAAGAAACGGGGGCTGACCCGAAGAAGCTCAATCCAAATGGCGGGGCAATCGCCCTGGGACATCCTCTTGGGGGCAGCGGTGCGCGAATCATGGTATCCATGATCCATGAGCTAGAAAGGACAGGCGGGCGCTATGGGTTGCAAACAATGTGTGAGGGACATGGAATGGCGAATGCCACCATCATTGAAAGATTGGATTGAAACGCTGCCTGCGGTCAAGAACATTGGGTCATTCGCACGCAAGGATGAGCCGAAAAAGAGACACAGACTTACATCGCCAAACTGAATTAGGGGTGGCTTAGTTGAGGAGGAAATGATATGTCAGTAACGATTAAAAATATCTTTGATCAGACCGTTCAGAAATTCCCCATTAAAGAGGCTATCTATGACGTGAGAAGAAATATCCGTTACACGTATATTCAGTGGAATGACCAGGTGAATCGATTGGCTTCTGCCCTTCAGGCTGAAGGCGTTCGAAAAGGAGACAGGGTTTCAACGTATCTTTACAATAATGAAGAGCTGGCCACTGCCTTCTTTGCTTGTGCAAAGATCGGCGCAATCTTTAATCCAATCAACTTCCGTCTAATGCCGGAAGAGTTGGCCTTCATATTAAATGATGCAGAACCAAAAGTCGTTTTATTCGAACGTGAATTGAAATCGGCTGTAGCTGCCATTGAAAAGCGTTTCCCGGAAACGGGTTTCTGGTACATTGACGATGATGTGCCAGGTTATGCCAAAGGGTACCGCCAAAAATTGGCCAGCAGCTCATCCCAACCAGCTGAAGTGGACGTTAGTGAAGATGATGTTTATGCCATCATGTATACGAGTGGGACGACTGGGCGTCCAAAAGGGGTTATACACCTGCATAAGGATATGGTTAAACAAGCAGCGATTTTAATTGAGGCCATAGATTACGACCGCTCTGATATCGGTTTGACCACTGCACCTATGTTTCATTGTGCCGAACTGCACTGTTGTTTTTTACCACGTGTACAGGTCGGAGCCATGAATGTCATCCTTCACCAGTTCAATCCGAAAAAGGTATTGGAGCTATTTGAATCAGAGGGGATTACCAAGTTATTCGCTGCGCCCACAATGTGGAACATGCTCATTCAGGAAAATCTGGATGAGTATAAATTCCAAAGCCTGAAGCTAGGGCTATATGGAGCGGCTCCAATGGCACCATCGCTTGTACGTGCTTGTCAGGATAAACTGGGAATCCAGTTCATCCAGGCATATGGAATGACCGAAATGGGGCCAGCGATTACTCTTCTGCTGGAAGATGATCAAGTAAGGAAAGCGGGCTCTGCCGGCAAGGCTTGTCCGGAACATGAAATCATTATAGTCCGCCCAAATGATGACGGGCCATCGGAGCCCGACGATATTCTGAAACCTGGGGAAACTGGGGAGATTCTTGTGAAGGGTCCGTGTATCATGAAAGGCTATTTTCGTAAAGATGCAGAGACGGAAAAAGCACTTTACAAAGGCTGGTACCATTCTGGTGACATTGGCTTTCTGGATGAAGATGGATACCTGTGGGTCAAGGATCGAGTGGACGACATGGTCATTTCCGGGGGTGAAAATGTGTACCCAAGGGAAGTGGAGGACATACTTCATGGACATCCACTTGTGTTCGACTGTGCCGTACTAGGTCAACCAAATGAAAAATGGGGGGAAACAGTTACGGCTTTTATCGTAGCTAAAAGTTCAGTGTTGTCGGAGCTCGAACTAGAAAATTGGTGTAAGAACAGTGATTCGCTGGCTAAATATAAGCGACCAAGAAGGTACATTTTCTGTGAAGAGTTGCCGAGAAATGCAAGTGGAAAGATACAAAAATATCTGCTTCGTAAACAACTGGAAGGAAAAACCAATAATAAGGGTTTGGGAAATCTCCATTTTTGAAGTTGATTATGAAATGGTTAGTGCAAGGTGAGAGAAAAAAAACGACTGTCAGAACGACCAATAATCCTTACAAACTCTTCTGGATATTCAATGATAAATAGTATTTCCGTTAATTTATGGAAGGTTAAAGAAAAGTTATCCACAATGGAAATCTTGACCACTCAGAGGGATATAGCTTTTATCCACATTATCCACAGAGTTATCCATAAATAACATTATTTTCTTGTTGGTAAAGCGAGTCATAATACCCATTGTTTATCAGTATTTTCTGAATATATCCACAATATCAACAATGATGTGGATAAACGGTGTGGATAAGAACGTGTTAGGGGCTGTTATATACAGCCCCTTGTTTTTTTATTAGCGGCGATTATGAGCCCTGCGATCGGCTGCATTTGCCCGTGCTTGTGCCTCGATGTCTTCCTGATCAGCCAGTTCGGAAGAATATTCTACGTCAAGTCCGTCACTTTTTAGGTTTTTAGGAACCTGTGGCAATTTTTGTTTATTTTTGTCTCGATTATGATGTATGCTATTACGTCCCATGTTTACGCCCCCTAAAATAAAGAATAAGCTGGAGATGATTTCAGCAGTTCAATTCATCATCTCCAGCTTATTTTGTGTCGAACGAACGATCAAAATGTACGGGAAAATACCCCAAAGTTAACGGCGGGATCTTTTCTCATTAAAGCCGCCAGCACGATCTGCATTTTTAAATTCCCGTGCATAAAGAATGGCTTGGGTGCTCGTTAAGTTACTTTTTTCTTTTTCGTGTTTTTTGGACAAGTAAATCAGCTCCATTTCACCTTAATATCCCTATTTTTTCCCAAAAAGACACTTTCATACGTGATTATCTTTTTTTAAGATAGCTTGTAAAGCATCATTAAGGGTTGGGAAGGTAAACGTGAATCCTGCTCTTTTAAGTTTCGTGGGCATGACATTTTGCCCTTCAACCACAAGAATGCTCATTTCACCCATTACGGTTTTCAGGATGAATGGAGGTACAGGAAACCAATGGGGCCGGTGCATGACAGCTCCTATCGTTTTACCGAATGCATCCATTTGTACGGGGGTGGGTGCGGTGAAGTTGACCGGTCCCTCCATACTCTGATCATTGATGCAAAAGGAGATTGCCCGGACCACGTCTTGAAGATGGATCCAGGAAAGCCACTGATTCCCCTTGCCGAGCTTTCCTCCGCCGAAAAGTTTATAAGGCAGGACCATCATGGGCAATGCGCCTCCGTTTTCGCCCAGAATAACACCAAATCTAGTAAGGACGAGTCTGTTGCTGTAGTGCTGTGATTTAGCAGCTTCCTTTTCCCATAGTTTTACGGTCCTCGCCAAGAAATCATCACCAATCGATTCAGATGATTCGGTAAAGGTATCCTCATCAGAAACCCCGTAATATCCAATCGCACTGGCGTTGACGATGACAGACACCTTATTGGTCAGAGAGGAAAGGATCCTGTTCATTTCCTTGCAGGCATCAACCCTGCTTTCGACAATTCTCCGTTTTCGTTCAGGAGTCCAACGCCCGTCGTTTAAAGATTCCCCTGCAAGATTTATGAATGCATCAAGGCCAATCAAATGATCTTCGGGCTTTGCGTTCTCGGTTAACCAGCCAATATATTGGAGCTTTGGCTGGTTTTTGTATTTTTCTGGATGACGGGTCAATATATATAAATCATGATTTTCTTTAAGTAATTCCTCAATAAGGGCTGTGCCGACAAATCCGCTTCCACCAGCAATCGCTATTTTCATGAAAACCACTCCCTTTCCCTGTCTTCCCTTCACTTTACCATGCTGATGTTCTTTTTTCATTTTTAGACATGCTTTTATAGAAATGGGGCAGATAAAGGGGTAAAGTAGGTGTGGGGGTGAGTTTTATGCCAAAGATAACAAAAATAACAACCCAAAAAAAACGAAAAGATCGTTATAACATATTCGTTGACGAAAAATATGCCTTCAGCGTGGACGAAGAAGTGTTATTGAAATTTCAATTGAAAAAGGATACGGCACTTGATGACCTGCTGCTAGCTGAAATACAATTCCATGATGAAATCCAAAAGGCATTTACGGATGCCCTTCATTATTTATCATACCGGATGCGTTCGGAATCGGAAATTCGCCTTTACTTGAAAAAGAAGGAGACAGAAGAGCCGATTATAAAAGAAGCGATATATAAGCTGTACAGCTTTAACTATTTGGACGACCTCGAATTTGCCAAAGCTTATGTACGGACACATGTGAATGGCGGCAATAAAGGTCCGACTACCTTAAAGCTCGAGTTAAAGGAAAAAGGAATACAAGAAAAGTTAGTTTTCGAGGCCATGAAGGAATACCCCTTTGATCTTCAGGTAGAGCATGCAAGAACACTTGCCGGGAAATCGATTAAAAAGGAAAAAAACATTTCGGAACGGGCATTAAGGCAAAAAGTTGAACAAACCTTATTAAGAAAAGGGTTTCCAAGAGATGTCATTCTCGAAGCCCTCGAGGATGTGACGGTGGAAAAGGATGAAGATGAACAATGGAATTCCCTATGCCATCATGCGCAGAAATTCGAGCGTCGATATAAAAACCTTGAAAGCTTCGAATATGATCAGAAAATGAAGCAGGCATTATATCGAAAAGGTTTTCCAATAGAATTGATTGATCGATATCTATCCAATTCTGATAGTGAATAAGTACAGCAATAGCCAAAACAAGAAATTTTGTTTAATATAGAAGTAAATTAATTTTTCATTTAAGGAGCACTATATATGAGCGACGTAAGATACAGCAAATTGTCGGCCTATGAGCTGCAGCAGGAAATTGCAGCTTTGACTGAAAGAGCAAGAAAGGCTGAGCAATTGGGAATGGTTAATGAATATTCTGTATTGGAACGTAAAGTGACGATGGCGAAGGCCTATTTGCTTAACCCAGATGATTTCAAAAAAGGTGAAATATATCAGATTGATGGCGATCCAGGTGTCTATTTCAAAATTGATTATATGAATGGAGTGTTCGCCTGGGGTTATCGCCTAGGAGGAAGTGGGAAGGAAGAGGCGCTGCCGATTTCGATGTTAAAATGAACAGAAATCGGGAATGATCCCGATTCCTGTCCAAATCACCGTTAATCCGAGCGCTCATTCGAAGCTTTCATTCGTTCTTGAGGGTGTGTATTAATGCTCCCATCTACACGCTTTGAAGCATATCTTGCTTTTGCACGAGGCTCGCCTTGAAATTTATTATTGTTTTGGTTGGGAAATCCTTTTTGTTTATTTCGCAAGTTGTTCTCCTCCAAGCATCAGTTTAATGAAAGAAGCGTTTCCGCTTAGGACTAGTATGGGTAATGGACCATATAGTTGATTCTGTAAAAATATTGGCAATGAGGTGTTTCTAATGAATGATTACCATGAAAGATTAACCAAGATACTGCTTGAGAAAAATGAGCACATCACGTATGAGCAAGCTTTGACTTGGGTGGAATTATTATGGGAGGATTTCGAAGCGACCTATGCAAAAGCCGGACATGAATATGCCGGGGAAGAAATGACGTCACGCGTCGTAAGAACCTGGATCGATAATTATGGTGAACAATTTCACGAATTCATCGCAAAAAATCCTAAATATCAACATTTATTAAATCAGCATAATCGGCTGCATTAAAAAAAGCTGATTCCAGGGTTATCATCCTGGAATCAGCCTTTTTTCTATGTTCCCTATGCCGCAGCTATAAAATGATATTCAATTTCTTTTGCAGTTTCGCCTCGCTAAAGATCCAGCCGGTATACGAATTCAAGATATTTAAATCGCTGTCTAGATGGACGACTGCCACAAATGGGTAATATCCATTGCTTCGGTACCGTAAATCAATGAAGCGGACTTCATAATATTTTTTTATCTGTTCGATTTCAAAGCGGTAAACCGGAGAAAAGGACAGAAAGGCTGCCAGGTTAATATCCTTTTTGGCCGCTTCAAGAATTTCACTTTCAGGCAACGGCACCCGATCGAATGTATCCAGGATGGATACATATCCATTATCGGCTCGTGCCACATAATAATTCTTTTCGGTAATCACCGCAATTTTCCAGCGGTGAAAACGCATCGTCGGTGATAAGAGGATTTTTCTCGCTCCAGGGATTTGCTGTTTAACGGCCCTCTTAATAAAAGCTTGTTCCCTGAACCGAGAGACATAATAGATGACGAGTATCCCGTAAATGACGAGGAATAAATAGCCTGGGGGAAATCCGAAGCCCCATAAGATCAACCCTGCAACGTGGATACCAAAAATGAATGGATCGAATGTATTGATGACCCCTAAAGCTACCCATTTTGATGAAATCGGCCTAAGAGCTTGTGTTCCATATGCATTGAATATGTCTACGAATACATGAAGGAACACGGCTAAAAAGGTCCAGAGCCAAAGATGAAGGTAATTTGCTTCAGGTATGATGGCGAAAAGCGTACCGCTGATTATCAATGGCCAAAGTAAAACAGCGGGAATGGAATGTGTGATTCCACGATGGTTGCGTATATATACAGCGTTATTCCTTAATTTCAAGACGGTGTCAACATCTGGTGCCTGTGATCCCAATATCGTACCTGCTATGACTGCACTTGCAGTGACTGGGTCCTGCGCAATGACAGGATCTAATGTGGCAAGACCTCCAAGAGCAATTCCCATGACAAAGTGAGTACCTGTATCCAAAAATCAAACCTCCCTGCCACAATTTGAAAAAAATGGTCTTCTTTCATCATACCGTATTTATATATTAACCATCAAATGAATATAATTTTGACTTATTTTTATGAGCCTATACAATTAAATGGATATGAACATGATAGTAAAAAAAGAATGGCCTACTATAGGTATTCCCAATTTTGAATAGACTGTAACATCTTTGGAGGAACTGATGTGAAAGAAATAATGATCCCGACAATAGAAAAAATCAATATCAAAGGTTTTCAACAAGATTTAGTTTCCTGGTTCCAGAAAGAACAGCGGGAATTGCCATGGAGGGAAAATAAGGATCCATACCGAGTTTGGGTTTCGGAAATCATGCTTCAGCAAACGAGGGTTGATACGGTGATTCCTTATTTCAACCGGTTTATGGAATGGTTCCCCACGCTTGAGGATTTTGCAGATGCGGATGAAGAGAAAATCTTGAAGGCATGGGAAGGGCTTGGATATTATTCGCGTGTAAGGAATCTGCAAAGTGCGGTACAGGAAGTGCGCGCTTCCTATAGTGGAATCGTGCCTGATCATCCAGGGGAGATCTCCAAACTGAAGGGGGTTGGCCCGTATACGGCCGGGGCAATCCTGAGCATTGCTTACGGTAAGCCGGAGCCAGCAGTCGATGGAAACGTCATGCGCGTATTATCCCGTATATTAATGATATATGAAGACATTGCAAAGCCGAAGACGAGAAAAACATTTGAAGCGGCCGTCAGAAAGCTGATCGATCATGACCATACCTCTGCCTTCAATCAAGCCTTGATGGAGCTTGGCGCATTAATCTGTACCCCAGGAAAGCCTGCATGCCTGCTCTGTCCCGTTCAAAGTCATTGTCTTGCATTCGAATCCGGGGTTCAGTCCGAACTGCCGGTAAAAGTCCAAAAGAAAAAAACACGGGATGTCCCGATTGTGGCTGCCGTTTTAACGAATGACAAAGGTGAATTTTTAATTCATAAGCGAGCAACTGAAGGATTGTTGGCAAACCTTTGGGAGTATCCGAATTTCGAGAACCATGCACCCCTTCAGCCCAAGCGGGAGTTTTACGAGAATCGCTTTCAAGAAATGTATGGAGTCAAACCGGAAATCACCCAATCACTGGTTCGAATAGAACATGTTTTTTCACATCTCGTTTGGAAAATGGATACGTATATCGGAGAGGTCAAGGAAACGATTGATGAAGAAACCTTACGGGAAAACCAGCTCAAGTGGGTAAGTGAAGCTGAGATGGCTGAGTTTGCTTTTCCGGTCTCCCATCAAAAGATGATGAAGGCCTATAAAGAAAAATAACATATGGGATAAAGGCGTTTTTTCCATCCTACCAAACATTCTTTACTGTATGGTAATATTAGGGTGTCGGGGAGGTGGAATCATGAAGATTGTTATTCAAGCATTCGTCGCATCATTCTTCATTCATGCTTTATATATTTGCAGTATGATGCTGATTGGATTCTTAAAAACAAGCCAATAAACCAGACGTCGTTAATGCTTGGAACCATGCTGGAGCGCTGCAAAACGTAGTATCTTTCGGTACGGTCGTGTCTCCATCCGTTTATGCGTTAACATTTTTAGGTACTGGTTTGATTTGTGCAATCGTGATTATGTTCTATAAAAAGCCTGCGTAAAAAAAAGAGGATATCGGCAATAAACTGGTACCTGTAGTTAGGACACTTGAAAAAGAGTGTTTTATATACAGGTATTTTTTTATATACT
>NZ_LMBV01000013.1:73039-124031 GCF_001439925.1 Peribacillus muralis | reverse complement strand
TGAGAGTAATAAAGGGAAGGATATATTTTTCTTTCCAGATGAAAAGCAGGCAATTGAAAAACTAAGTTTAGTGTAATCATTACTGATAAAGATAATTTTTTTTTTTTATATTAAAGATAGTGAAAGGTTGTACTTTTTATTCAATTAACAACATTAAAATTTAAAAGAGCCTATTCATTAAGCAAGATTGTGATGAATTGTACTTAAACTAACGGGTGCGTTAGCTGAAGATCGGGGCTGTCATTAAGGTAGCTCTAGGAACTAACGGGGCATGATAGTTCTAGAAGTACTGTGTATTCGTACTATTCAACTATAAGTTCGTTGGTTATTTTGTTATTACTGGGACATATACTTAGATAGCAGCTATAAAGTTCTCCGAATATCTTATTTTCNCTTGTGTAACTATTCTAATTCCAGAGTAGTTACCTTTTTTATGTGGTTTATTCGTGCTGTGAGCTATATTTATATGAATGAATTAATATCATTTCAGTTACACACAATACGAGTATCTGTATTAAAAGGAGCGTTACCACTGGAAATTCTAATTTCTTTACTTTACTTATTCTTGGTTGTTTTATTTCTCGTAACCGCAGCATTTATCTTTTATAAGCTGTTTNGGACTCTCATGGATATTCGCTATCTATGGAATAATTCTTATTTTTGTGTTTGCTCTTTTGTTGGTCTCTTATTGGTCTTCATAGTTCCTTTACTATGACATAAATCCTTTTTGAATTACCAATTTTATTCTTTCATAAATAGGTTTCTTTTATATGTATATAAGGCGGTTCTGCCGACAAAACGCGGATTTTATACGCTAAGCAAATTTCATTCTAAAAAAAGTCGAATTCCTGTACTCTAAGGAACCGACTTTTATGTTTTGTTAAACGAACTACCGTTAGCGATATAACAGAACAAAATATTTAATTATACTCCATTCTTTTTCTTGATTTTAAGGATGGTATTTTTGCTTTAACGGTAATCATTTGCTTAACATGATAGGCCTGTGACACTACCCCTTGTTTACAAGGCTGGATGTAAAGCTCTTTTTAAAGCACGCTCATATGTCCCATTTGCTTCTTTACAAATTGTTGCATTTGGGACTAACAATTCAAATCCATGGAAACCACCAGGATAAAGATGGAATTCTACTGGAACTCCATGTTGTCTTAATGTTTGTACATACGTAATGGTTTCATCACGGAACGGGTCTAAATCACCGACAAATGTAAAAGTAGGTGGTAAATTTGAATAATCTTTAGCACGAGCTGGCGCTGCGTAAATTGGCACTTCATCATTTTCATCTAAAGCACTTAAATACATGTCCCAAGAATTTCGATTGCTAATACCGTTCCAAACACGATTATCTGTAATTTCTTTATTAGATGGTGATTCACATCTGTCATCAATCATTGGATATAGAGGAAATTGTGCTGCGATTTTTGGTCCTTTACGATCTCTCGCAAGTAGCGTTAATGCAGCGACTAACCCACCGCCTGCACTGCCTCCTGCTACAACAATATGATCTGGATTTGTTTTTAGCTCTGCTGCATAGTCTACAAACCATTGTAACCCAGCATAACAATCTTCAAGACCTGCTGGATATGGATGTTCTGGTGCTAAACGGTAATCAACATTTACTACTACACACTGCATATTAACAGCATAGTTCTCACATGTAGCAGCCATCAAATCTGCCTCTCCCATGACAAAAGCGCCACCATGAATGTAATATAAACCAGGTAATACATCCGTTTGGTTTTTTGGACGGTGAATCAGCACACGTACATCAGGATCCCCCTTTTTTCCTGGAATATACTTTTCAATCGTCTCTGCTTTTTCATTTCCTTGAACACTTGTCATTTGCCTTAAAGATTCTCGCATTCCTTGCAAGCTTTCCTTTGAAATAAGCATCGATGGTATAACTGAAAATAGATCACGTAATTCTGGGTGAATGTTCTCTTCCATAATAAACCCCCTTATCATTTTAATTGTATAAAATATTCACAATTAAAATATATCGAAATAGGTTAAAATAGTCCAATATTCTAAATGCTGCAAATAAGTTGTCATTTTAGAAGCTTTAACTGATGGGGCAGTATTACACTGTAAGATTTTCTTTTCTATTGGTTTATTTTGTATTCGCTTCACAAAATTCCGCGAAACGTAGAAGGAATATAAATAAAGAATCACGATTGGAATTATGAAGATACACACTTAAACTAACAGGTGCGTTAGCTGAAGATCGGAGCTGTCTTTAAGGTAGCTCTTTTCTTATTCAACTAAAAAAGTCGATTCCTTGAGATAGAAATCGGCTTTTTTAATACGTGGCATTTCCTTATAGTTGTAACTCCGCATTTTCCTGACGCTAACCTACTTATACACCTCCAACTGCTAGATTTTTGTCTAACAATCGACTTGCAGTTTATTATATGGTGCTTTTTTCTACACATTTTTTCAGAAGATGATACGCGCCATACATCCCAGCATTATTACCTAATTTAGCAAAAGATAAATCTATATTATTATTAAAAACTCCATTCATAGCGTATTGTATTTTTTTATTGATTATTGGATATAGATATTCCGATTGTTCCATAATACCTCCACCAATTATAATTTTTTCTGGGTTTAATACATAAAATATATTAATTATACCTTCTACCAAATTTTCACAAAACGTTTCAATAATTTGCTGTATTTGCTCATTTCCTTTTAAAGCCTGCTCAAAGATTTTTTTACCATTTAATTCTAATCCCGTGATAGATTTTACCCTTTTAACTAAAAATGATGTGGAAGCAATATCCTCAAAATTCATTTTGTTAATTTTCATATATCCAATTTCTCCTGCATTAAAGGATACTCCATGATAGATATTTTTATCTATAATTATTGCCCCCCCTATACCAGTGCCAACTGTTAAACAAAAAATATTAGAATAACCTTTACCAGAACCGTAATATAGTTCTCCTATTGCTGCACAATTCACATCATTTTCGACAATACATGGTAAATTATAAATATTTCTAACTGTGTTTGATAAATTTATCCCTGTATAAAAAGGTATATTTTCATTGGCATATAGAATTTCGTTCGTATTAGAATCTACACCGCCAGCAGTTGATATAGCTACCCCTTTAATATCGTATTTTACGATATAGTTTTTAATAATCTCTACAATTTTTTTTTCAATTCCAATCCCGTGTACCCTCTTGGCATTTGTTGGAAATTCTTTTTTGTCTAGTATTTCAACTATCCCGGATTCTTTTATTATTCCTGACTTGATATTGGTTCCACCAATATCAATTGAAAGATACATCTTATTTTCCCCTTTTAAACGGTTTGTAGTAATTCTAAGAATTCTTGTTCATTTTTAGTCTCGTACATTTTTTCTGTCTTTTCTTTATCGGATAGTATATCGGACAACTCCGATAACAGATCTAAGTGACTTTCTGAATCTGTTGCAGCTAAAGTGATAATTAGTTTTACTGGATCGAACATTTCTGAACCAAAGGTTACTGGTTCTTTGAAAGTTGTAAAAGAAATTCCTTTTTCTAAAACTCCATGTTCAGGTCTTGCATGAGCTAGTGCAATGTGTTTTGTTATCACAATATATGGGCCGTTTTCTTCTACTGCTCTAATCATTGCGTCTACATACGATGTTTTTATTTTTTTAGATTCTATTAATGACAAAGAAGCTACATGAATAGCATCTTTCCAGTCAATCGCTTCTTTATTAACCTTTATATCACTCAATTTAATTTCATCATTTAGCATATTTCACACTACTTTCATCGAATTTTTTCAGTATATTTTGTAAATCTATTTTTTCTAACGAATCAACTTTACTATAATAATTCTGGAATGTAGAATGTTTCGTAACAGAATTCGTACAGACGATCGTTTTGATATCTGCGTTATTTCCTGCTAAAAGACCATTTGCAGAATCTTCTACTATAATAGCTTCTTCTTTTTTTACTCCTAATTTTTCAATTGCTTTATTAAATAAATCTGGATAAGGTTTAATTTTTTCTACATCCTCTGAAGTAACAATCACATCAAAATATTGTATGATGTTAAGCCTTTTTAAATGAGTGATAGGCTTTTTTCTAGAAGATGAAGTTGCTAAAGCCAACAAGATATTTTCATTCTTTATACTCTTTATAAATTCAAAAACTCCCTCTTTAGGTAGAAGATTCTCACTTTTAACTATAAAGTTTTGTCTAGTTTCCTCATCAAATTTATTTCTATCGATTATTATTTTATGTTCCTTTTCCAACATATTAAAAAGCTCCCCGGAATGAGCCCCTACACAAACTAAAAACTCTTCGATAGTTAGGTCATAATTCCTGTTCTTTTTAAACCACTCAGTAAAGATTTCAAACCAAATTACTTCTGTATCCACTATTACTCCATCAAAATCCATTATGACAGCCTTTAGCATAAATTAAACTCCTTTTCATCCTGTTTTTTTTCTTGATTCTGCTAATTTATCCACTAAAACACCGTATTCTGGATCATTTAAATAATCAGAGATAGCGATACAATACGTATTAGGTTGTTTTTCTAAGACTCTATCGACTAAAGACTGATGCGTAACTACAATATCTGCTTCTACTGGTAGATTACTTATTGAAACATGAAAGACTGATATATCATCAATTCCAGATTTTTTAATTTTCTTTTGTAATATATTAGCTCCCATAGCACTTGAACCTAATCCTGCATCACAAGCATAAGCAACTTTAGAAACACTTGAATAGTTTATACTTTCGACTTTAGAAGTATTAAAAACGGAAGAAATACTACTTTTTTTACCTTTTAGTGCTTCCATTTTTGATGCTGCTTCTTGTAACTCAATATCATTATTCTTAGCTCGTTTAACTAAAGGAATTGCCACCAAACATGTAATGGCTGCTGAAGCTAATACTGAAATTAAAATCTGAATATAATCCCCACTAGCAGACATCATTAAAACAGCTAAAATACTACCTGGCGAGGCAACTCCTATTAAACCTACATCAAATAAACCAAATAAAAATGTACCTGTTACCCCACCAAGAATTAATGGCAGTAGAAGTATAGGATTCATTAAAACAAACGGAAAATATATTTCGTGAATTCCACCAAAGAAAAGGATAATACTTGATCCAAATGCTGAACCTTTAGAATTTCCTTTACCTGCAATCATGTAGGCTAGCAATATACCTAGACCAGGTCCAGGGTTTGATTCTAAAAGATATAAGATAGACTTTCCAAATTCACCCACCTGCAAACTGCCTAGCGGACTCAATATTCCTTGACCTATAGCATTATTCAAGAATAATATTTTAGCCGGCTCAATAAAAATGGCTGTTAAAGGAAGCAGGCTGTTATCTACTAATACATCTACTCCTGCAGATAATATATTTGTCAAAACAGACACCAAGGGGGCAATCCCAATATAGCCTAACCAAGCCAACATAGCGCCAAAAATACCTACTGAGAAGTTATTAACTAATAATTCAAAACCTGTAGGAATTTTTCCATCTACCAATTGATCAAATTTCTTTAAAATCCAAGCTGATAACGGTCCTAATATCATAGCACCAATAAACATCGTTACATCTGCTCCAAGGATTGCTCCCATAGTAGCAACAGTAGCTATTACTCCACCGCGATAGTCATGTACTGCTTTACCAGCAGCAAATGCTATAAGTATAGGTAACAAATAAGTCAGCATTGGACCTATAAATTCTTTCAAAGTGGCACTATCTGTAGCAATTGCAACGGCTGTTATTATTCCCCAGGCCATGAAAGCACCTAAGTTTGGAATAACCATCCCACTTAATTTACTACCAAATTGTTGAGCCTTTACTCTTAATGACAAAATAATGCCTCCTCCAAGGGAAATGCAGCTGAAGGCTTTAAAGCTTCAGCTCCACTTTAAATATTTTATAGATTTACTTCTTGACCTTTTTCAATGGAACGTTCAATTGCCTCGACTACCCTTAAAGAATCATATGCTTCCTTAGGGGTAATAATCGACTTTCTGTTATTCATTGAATCATTTACAAAAGCTATTATTTCTTCAGCTAAAGCTCCACTTACTTCACCGTTTACATAATACCAATGCCTAGAATCCGGATAAGAAATGCCATTATTAGAAACAAATTTAACTCCATTGTCGCAAGAATCAATATATGCGACTCCTTTTGTACCAACTAATTCTAATTTATCATCAATAATTGTAGGCGAATTTTCGGGAAGAACCCAACAAGCCTCAAGACATGCAATTGCTCCATTTTCATACGTAACTAATGCATAAATGACATCATTCATCCCTTGCTCTTTAAGTAATACACTTCTACTCTTCGCAAACACACTCACTGGTTCACAACCCATATACCAATTGATGTAATCGATATCATGAATCATGACATGCATACTTAAATCAGAAGCTCCAATATATCTTTTAGGTCCTGTTATCGGGCTATTCCTTCTACAATATAAGTGGATAATATCTCCTAATTCTCCATTATCTAATCTTTGCTTTACCATATTAAATCTTGGATCGTATCGTAATAGGAAACCTACAGTAAATGTTTTATCATAGTCTTTTGTAATTTCATAAATAGCCTTTCCATCTTCTAATTCTTTTGCAATTGGTTTTTCTAATAAAATATGCTTATTATTCTTCACAGCAATTTCAACTGCATTTCTATGAATATTATCTGGTAGTACAATACTTACTGCATCAATATCCGGATTTTCTAATAAGTCTTTATACTCTTTGTATACCTTACAACCAAATACTTCTTCAACTTCTACTCTTCTCTCGTCATTGTATTCGCACAAAGCTACTAATTCTACTTGAGGTAGTTTTCTATAAATCTCCGCATGATATGTTCCCATTTGACCTACGCCAATGACGCCTACTCTTAGTTTGTTTTCCATTTTTATCAATTCCTCTCATTATTTAAAAAATTTATTGTTTATTGCTTTTAATAAAAAAATAGACTAATATGAATTCGAAAAAAAAATACGTATTGGAGAATAAATATGAATAATTTTACTTTTAAAAATAGGCTGCAAATTTTTGAATATACTCTTTCAACAAGTGAAAAGAAAATCGCTGATTATGTGCTCAATCATGTTGAATCGGTTCCTTTTGAATCTATTAGCGACTTGTCTACTAAAATAGGTACTTCTCCTTCTACAATAACCAGATTTTGCAAAAAATTAGATTATAGAAGTTATGTAGAGTTCCAAACTCTTTTAAAAACAGATTCTTTAAAAGTTCCAAATTACGATACAATTGCTGAAAAGGTTATTGAATACTATCAATTAACGTTAAAACTATCAAAAAGTATTTTTCAAAAGATATCACCTGAAGTTTTGGTTAATGATATTGAAGCTTCTAACAAGATAGCAATCTTGGGTATAGGTAGTTCCGGTCTAACTGCCACAGAATTCTCTTTAAGATTAAATAGAATGGGTATAAATTCCATGGCAGTTACAGATAGTTACTCAATGTTTGCCCAATCTGTTTTATTGAATGCAAATGATTTAATTATTGCTATTTCAAATTCTGGAGAAACACCAGAAATAGTTAAAGCATGTAAAGAAGCTAAAAATAAAAATGTAAAAATAGTGGGACTAACAAAAAAATTTAACTCTTCTATTAGTGAAACTACAGACAAAATTTTTTATACTAGTGATAGTGATCTTTTAGAAGACGATAAATTTCACAATGACCAACTTTCTTTTCTATTCTTTATTGATGTAATTACTTATCATTTATTAAAAAAAAATAGGTATAACGAGAATTACCAAAAAGTTTTACATGTATGGAAAGAAAAGTGAATTATTAAACAGCTCCCGCCAAACGTTCGTTATAATCAGCAAACATAAACTTCCATTTCTTGTTTCGGTAAATAATTTAGGACGAGTAATTGCACAAACTCCTACAAAATCGGAACAAGCACCATTTTTTAGGGATTTCTTTGTCAATCAGTAGTACTAATATGTCCTTCTGCAATCATAGGGATATTAACATTCGTAAAAAAATTCAGCTAAAGTAAAAAATGTTACATAATAACCTTTAGAATTTTACTGTATATTTTTGTATGGTCGAAACACAATCAAATCCTGAAGAAATTAATTCTTCATTTTTTTTTTGGTAGTCTTTATATTTAGATTCAATATACGCAACCCATTCTCTGCACCTCGCTGAACTACAAATGCACTCTCCCCATTACTATTAATTGATAAAGTGGTCATCTACTATAGCCTGACATTTTACTACTATATAGCCTTTAAGTCTCTCTAACATCTAAACGATCACTCTTCCCTTAGTGAAAATAATTTCATTTTTAAATTAATAAATGAAATTATTTTCCTAATTATAAACTATCGTTTTATTTTGCGCAATTTCTTTTTTTGTTTATTTAGACAATATAGATTATTCAGATATCAAGTTTTGTGCCACTGGGTTCTGGTGCAAATATGACCTGTTAGAAATTTTTCTCTTTTTCCACAAGAACCTTTTTTAGGAAGTTAATTAGTTAACTATACAACTTAGACCCCAAACTATATGAAAAACTACAAAAAGGAAAAATTTATTAAGTCTCAAATTCGGGAGTTAACCCGGTTTATTGCATAGTAGGTATTATAAAATTTTTTCTTTGGTATCTGTTTTAATAAGGTCAGATTTAGTTATAATTTCAGGAACTCTTTCTGGTTCATCTAGAAAGTTTGTGAGTAAGGCACCCACAAAATACAATATTGCTATTACCCAAGTAACACCACTTGCTCCAATGTAATTTATAAATAAACCGACTATTGCCGGGCCAATGAGAACAGATAAGCCTGTACCTAAATTCAATACTGACATGACTGCCCCCTTATCTTTTTCAACCATATTAGCTGACATTGCATCTAAAGGTACATATCCGCCCAAACCTGCTCCCCAAATAATCCCCAATATAATTACTACAGGGTAATTTGCTCCGACAAATTGTGGAGCGAAAAATAGGAGTAGACATGATACTCCTGTTAAGACTCCACCAAACCAAATTATAGTCCTTTTACATCCAATTTTGTCTCCAACTATCCCCCAAATTAAAACAAATAGGATATTACTAGTAAAAGCAGTACCCCATATACTTAACCATTGGGTGGTAGTAAAACCTTGAGATATCATATACATAGGTAAGTAAACAGGAAAAGCAAACTGAGAAATTGTATTAATAATTCGAATGATACAGACAATAAATAACTTAGGGTGATCTTTTAGAATAGTTAATCCTTTTAGAACTTCTTTAATATTCTCAATAGTATTACCATTATTATTACTTTGAGGCGTGAAATTATCCCGATTGAGCACTAATGCAAAAAAAGTGCCAGAAATGATAAAAACGAGAGAAGTCCATAATGTATTAATATGACCCAGTTGATTTATAGCCCAACTAGAATAAAAAGTAGCTAACACACTCATTCCACCTGAAAAAACAAACCAAAACCAACCATATGCTGTGCTTAGTTTTTCTGCTGGGCTTCTATAAGCAATCCATGTCGCTAAAGCATATACAAAAAGAGGATAACCAAAACCCTTTATAGCCTGTGTAACTAATAATATGGGATAAGACATTTCACTTAATCCTAAACTTACGAAGCATACTGTACCAACCACACAAAAAATTGATCCTAGCAGCATTGTACGTTTAGCTCCAAATGTTTCAAAAAACACTCCCGCAAACCAGGATGATAACGCCACGGTTAAACCATATATACTAAATAAAGTAGATACTTGTTGTATGCTTAATCCGTTATCCTTTAAATAGGGACTTAGCCAACCTATTTCAATACCATTACCAATCATAAAGACCATGACACCTAAATAACTCCAAGATAAAACGCTTGGTATACCAATTCTATCGAAGTAATTTTCTTTCCTAGACTTCTTCATCCTAATTCCACCCAACCTTTTAATTTATCCATCCATTACAACTGTTTACTGAAATAAGTTATAATTCATTTTCAATTTGAAGTCGGAAATTAATTTAAACAAATGAAAATAATTAGTAAGGAGGCTTGAATTTTTCTTAATAACCGAAGAACTACTACGACATATTTTTATCACCCCTAAGACTTAATACTTTGTTTTAACTTATTGGTAGAAAAGGGAGTTCTTATATATACTTCTTAAGAAAAAAAGAATAAAATCACCAATAAATAAATTAAATTGGATTTATTCTTTTTTTACGAAGAGACTCGATTAAATTAATAGTTTAAATATTCTGACAGCGCTTTCTTCAACAAAGTATAGCATGAATTTTTCCATTTTCAACTTAAAAAGGAGAAAAAAACTAATTTTATGGATAACATTGGTGAATATATTCTTTATTATGTTATAATCAAATTAAATAACTGATTATTTCGACAAAAATAACGTAGTATCATTAAATATCTAAGTAAAGGAAAGAGATGTCATGAATAAACCTAATGAATTTAATGATAAAGTTCACCTTGTTGCTAAAATATCGAGCTATTTAAATGCCTTTACCAAAGCAGAAAAAAAAGTTGCAGATTATGTCTTAGCAAATATGGACTTGACTATTTACATGACTGTAACTGAATTGGCTGAGAGTATTGGAGTAGGTGAAACCACTGTTTTACGGTTTTGTAGAAAAATGGGGTTTAAAGGATATCAATCTTTTAAAATGGGTGTAACTAAAGAAGTCGCTAAGTTGTCATATGAGGTATTTGATGAAACAAACATGGGAGAATTGGCTGAAATGCAAAATATTGTCCAAAAAACCATGTCTAATAATATTCAAGTGTTAAAAGAAACTGCTAGCTTAATTGACACTCAGGAGTTAGAAAAAGCCATTCATCAAATCATTTATAGTAAAAGAATTCTATTTTATGGAGTAGGCGTATCAGGAAACACGGCAGCAGACGCTCGAAATAAATTAATGAGAATAGGTATTGTTGCTGAAATGTTTACTGATTCTCATATGCAAACAATGTCAGCAGCAACACTAACGGATCAGGATATGGCTATAGGTATATCAGTAAGTGGAAGTACTAAGGATACTATTGATGCTTTAAATATTGCCAGAGAAAATGGTGCGAAAATTATATCTATTACTCATTTTACTCGTTCTCCAATTACTAAGATATCTGATATCGTCTTACTAACTGGAGGAAGAGAAACTGCCCTGCAAGGAGGGTCAATGTCAGCAAAGATGGCCCAATTATTGGTGATTGATATGTTGTGCACTGGTGTTGCTATTCGATTAAAAGATAAAGCATTGAAATATAAAGAGGCTACTGCAAAAGCAGTCGCTGACAAAGCTTATTAGTAACATTTACTGAGAGGAGTTATTTTATGATTGAGGTACTAAATGGAGGATTAATTGTTTCGTGCCAGGCCCTGGATTCTGAACCATTACATGGTTCAGAATATATGGCTACAATGGCGGTTGCTGCTCAGGTTGGAGGAGCCGTAGGAATAAGAGCAAACGGGTACTCAGATATCAAAAGAATTAAAGAGCGAGTAGATTTACCTATTATAGGTATACATAAAAAACATTATCAAGGTTTTGATGCATTTATTACACCAACAAAGGCAGATGCTCAGCTAGTGGCTGAAGCAGGTGCAGACATTATTGCAATAGATGCAACCAGCCAATCAAGACCTGAAGATCTACAGGATTTAATTCATTTTATAAAGAATAATCTTAATAAAATACTTATGGCAGATATCTCTACATTAGAGGAAGGTATTAAAGCAGAATCTATGGGCTGTGATTTAATTAGCACTACTTTAGCTGGTTATACAAAAGAAACACAGAATACGGAAGATGGGCCAGCTTTTCGACTATTAAATAGTCTGGTTAAAACATTAACAGTTCCGGTAATAGCAGAAGGTAAGATTGAAACTCCAGAGGATGCGAGAAAGGCGTTGGAGATTGGTGCTTCTTTTGTAGTAGTAGGTGGAGCTATTTCCCGTCCTCAAGAAATAACAAGAAGATTTGTAAAGGGCTTGAACAAATATGAAACAAGCCATCGTAATTGATCTTGGAGTAACAAAAATAGAGATTGGGTTAGTAAAAGAGGGTGCACATTAGGCTAATATTGCTACTAAATAGAAGCTGCTGCCCTTGCTAAGTTCCAGTGGATTCAAGTGCAATTCGGTACAATGAGACGAGGTGGTTATGGCCGGAAAACTATGTAGAGCTATATGCAAAACTTGATAAGTTGAACTAATAATTCTAACTGTTTAAATTACAGACAATTAATCACTATGAGGAGATGATTTAAATGAAAAGGATTCCAGTTAGCATGGTGAGGAAAGATTTGTTGGATATTCCTGAATATTCGCTTCCAAACGAATATCGAATTAGGTTATTTGAAAAAGGTGACGAAGATAATTGGGCTAGGGTTGAAACCAGTGTAGATGAATTCAAAAACGAGAAAGAAGCACTAGAACACTTTAATAAAGAATTTGGACCATATATTGATGATATGTCCATGCGTTGTGTATTCATTGAGAATAAAAATGGAGAAGTAATTGGAACAACAACAGCGTGGTATGGCGACTTAAATGGAGATGGAGAGGTATCAGGTAGAATACATTGGGTAGCTATTTCACCTGAATATCAAGGGGCGAAACTCTCAAAACCATTACTTAGTGCAGCTATGAATATTTTGGCTAATCACCATTCTAAAGCCTACCTTACATCTCAAACTACAAGCTATCAAGCTATTAATATGTATTTAAACTATGGGTTTGAACCTTTAATTGAAAATCAAACCTGTTATGAAGCTTGGACTTTATTAGAAAATACGTTAAATAGAAAAATATTAATGTAAATTAAACTCTAAAAGAAATGAAAAAGTTCTTCCCTTTTCAAAAATTTTATATCACCCTTTATTATTAGAAGTTTTAAATATACTTATAGATAACTTTTTTAAAAAACCGACACTTAACAGATTTACTTAAATGAGCATTGACATAGCTATGATTTTAAACATAGCTATGTCAATAAATCTCTTCATTTTCATCCCTCCAGTACTTTCGAATCCGTTATTTCGTAAATAAAAAACTTATAAGTCCTGAATTCTATTGTATTTTTGCCTGTTTTACAATTGAAAATAAAAATACAAACAAAAAACACAATAGCTTTTTAACCTAATTGGTGAAGATAAATAGAGATTGGGGAAGGTAATTGATTTTAATTTCCTTCAAGATTATAGAATTATACCAGGAATTATCAATGTTTTATAATCATAGAGTAAAAAATGCCGTCGAAATGGCTTCCTTGAATCCAGACAAAAAGCTTAATCTTAATGATAAAAAGGAAGTATTAAAAAAGGGAAAGATGCTGATTTAATCATTTTAAACGAAAAAGTGAAGTGCTTATGAAAATTTGTAGAAGAGATATTACATTTAGGCAAATTGGAGGTTGAATATGGAAATTATTGAAGCAAAAAACTACGATGAAATGAGCCAGAAAGCAGCACAACTCATTCTTACCAAAGTAAAACAGACACCTTCTCTTGTTTTAGGTCTCGCTACTGGAAGAACACCCGTAGGGACCTACCTACACTTAGTGAAAGATTATCAAGAACATCAAACCTCCTATCGCCATGTTCATACAGTGAATCTAGATGAATATGTAGGATTAGGGAAAGAGAATCCAACTAGTTATCATACATATATGAAAGAACATCTCTTTAACCATATTGATATACCTAACCATCAAACTCATTTGCCAAATGGTATGGCAACAGACTTACAAGGAGAATGCCAAATCTATGATGAGCTCATTGAAAACCTGGGTGGGATAGATCTGCAAATATTAGGAATTGGAGTAAATGGGCATATTGGTTTTAATGAGCCAGGGACTTCTTTTTCTTCTACCACGAATGTAGTAGAACTAACACCCTCTACACGAGGAAAAAATGCCTGTTATTTTAACAATCTCTCCGAAGTACCTAGTGATGCGGTAACGATGGGGATTTCAACTATTATGAAAAGTAAACAAATTGTTCTGCTTGTTTCCGGAATGCAAAAGGCACATATTTTATATAAGCTACTATCTGAACCTATAAATGAGCAAATACCAGCTTCTATTTTAAAACAACATGACAATGTGATTATTATTGCTGATAATGAAGCATTGGCAGTAATAAGACATAACGGTTCTGCTGCAAAAACTCCAAGGTAATTGATGTAAATACTGTTGATCAGAGATTAAGGGGTATACAAAATGGAAATTCAGATTGAGGTTCAATTGTTTGCGAACGGTGCTAAGTTCTTACAGGCCGGTAGTTGTACAGTGATAACAACTGACTTCAGAAAAGAACCTGAATGGACTGCTGCTGTATCAGCTTATAAGTGGATACAAAAAATAAAAAACTCTGTCCACTATCCAGGCGACTTTCAAATTGTTAGTGTTGTTTGCAACAGAGATAATGACATTACAGATTTAGTAAGAAAGGTACGCCCTATAATAAAAGATGATTTACCTTTTTAAAATTAATCAACTAAAAATATAATTTAAGGATCTCTTTAGAGGTTCTTTTTTTGTTCATAATTAAAAATTTTATAGGCTAGACCCTAGAAACGTTTTAGTTTAATAGAAGAAATTCCACCTGAATAAGTAAGGGGAGTTTAATTTAATAGAATATACTCCACTTCATTAAGTAAGAGGGGGAATTTAAATGTTAAATATGAAAATTTAATTTGGCAAGGATAAGAACAGGTGGAACAGTTTCACAGTAGGAATAATCGTTGGTATCGGAAATGATCAATATTACATAGTAAGGTTTAAAGATGGAAGGAAAACGTGGATTAGGAAAGATTGGCTTTTGTTTTGGTATTAGAAAGCTCC
Source organism: Peribacillus muralis (assembly GCF_001439925.1). Lineage (GTDB taxonomy): Bacteria > Bacillota > Bacilli > Bacillales > DSM-1321 > Peribacillus > Peribacillus muralis. Next base: position 109,149 of record NZ_LMBV01000013.1, on the reverse strand, counting down.
CTGGGGGGGATTTTTTTATTTGTATAACTTCCATTATTTTCTTTACATGAGATAATAAAGAAAAAAGCTAATTTCGGGGGGGAGATATGTTCTTAATCGGAGCAGCAGTTCAAAGTACAGGGTTACCACCCAGTTTTTATGGTTCATTAATCGGTTCATTTTTTTTAGGTTCGGTAGCAGTAGGAATATTGGTTTACAACAACTGGCAAAAGAACAAGGAATTTAATTATCGTTGCTACGGCACAATGAAAGTTATTAATATTCATTTGGCTTCACTACTTACTGTGGAAAATATAACATTGAAAACCTTAAAAGAAATGATCGATAGCGATACAGAAGATAAGACCAAAAAACTTTTAGACCTTCTTACACAAAGCAGAGATTTTTTCGTAAAGAGTCATACATTTTTAGAAAAAGAGAGAGCAAATATTCCTTATGACTTTACAAGCAGGTACTTCACTATCACAAGTTCCATCAACAATGTCATTTTTAGATATGATGAGCTTATGAAGGAACCCTGGAATCCTAATAAATTTGAACCTCTTATTGGCAACTTGAATGAGTGTGACAAATTGTTAAAAGCATTTAACAAGAATACTGCTAAATACTTAAAAAATGTAGAAAAGAAATATAAAATAAGGGATTTTTATTAAATAGGGGGATGTAAATGAAAATTTTATCAAAGTTATCTTTAATCCTTATCTGTGCATATTTTTTGATGCCTGCATCCGAAGATTGGATGACTTGGAAACCATCCGTTTACATTTTTGATGAAAATGGAAAATTAGTGGATAAATTAGAAGATACACCTAAACATCCTCCAATTAATTTGGCAGATTTTTTTCCTTAATGAATCTCTTTAGAGGTTCTTTTTTTATTTTTTAGGATGTGGATTATATTGGATACGAATGTGTTAATTGATTTATTCCAGCTGAAAAGGTATCTAGAGAAACGTTCAATAACTTTATGGACTGTGTCATACTTGGAAGGGTGATAAAAGAGAATGGGATAAGTATAAAGTTGAAAGGAATGAAGAGTATTTGGAGGCAGCTATACGAGCCATAGAAAAGCATAAAAAGTTAACTGATCATAAGCCAGGCAACGGAGAAAGAGAACGAAATACATCGAGCAAATCAATACTTTGAAGAAGATGGCCGAACGGGAATATAGATACACGTATGGAGTAAGGGCCAGTCACTTGGATAAAATCATCAACGATAGCCATAAAACAATTATGCCTGATAAAGATAATGATATAGAACGACAAGTAGTCGAAATGTCGATTCAAAAAAGGGCTCCATTTTTTGGACCTAATGAAATCAACGGAATGGGCATTAAAAACAAAATGGCAGATGCGGTTATCTTTTTTAACAGCCTATGAGTTTATAAAAAAACAAGAAAATGATTTAAAGAAGATATATTTTGTGTCTTTGAACAAAAAGGATTTTTGTACCAAAGGAAACAACTCCATTTTCCATGCCAACTTGCAGTCTTATGCGGATGAAGTAGACATGCATTATGGCAATAGTTTGGAGAGATTAATAGAAGAGATCGGTCATAAGAAGAATGGGGAGGCGCAAGCCAGTTACGCTACAGAGTGAAAACGAGATGTGGCTGGTTTTTTTATGTAGAATTATTTAGTATTAAAATACATTTTTAGTCTGAGAAACAAATTTAGATTGACATGACTACGTTGCATGATACCTTAAAAATATATAAAAATATTTCGAGGTGAATAATATGAGCAACATATTTACCATGTGCTTTGTTGAAAACAATAATCAATTGCTTCTACAAAAGCGAGTAAAGAAACCGTTTAAAGGATTATGGAACGCACCCGGAGGGAAAGTAGAGGCGTATGAATCTCCTATTGAAGCATGTAAAAGAGAAATCCAAGGGGAAACAGGTCTAGACATAAATAATGTGAGTTTTAGAGGGATTATAACAGTTACGAATGAAAATCAAAAAAGAAGCGATGTGCTAATGTTATTTCACGCTAAAGAATTTTCAGGAAGCTTATGTGCCACTGATGAAGGCGAGATAGCTTGGGTAGAAACAGATAAAATATATTCGTATGACAATACTCCTGAAAGTTTTACATACCTTTTACCTTATATTCTTGAAACAGATAGTACACTAACAGGAAAAATGATTTACGGTAAGAAAAAATTGGAAATATTTGATATTAGTATATGATATGAAAAGTTTATCTAAACCTAGGAGGATTTCACTTGAAATTTGCCGAATACTGTCATTAAAACATTGTAGGAGGCTTATTCATTATGGGGAGTTCTGGGGTAGATAAATTTGGAGATTATCCAGGTAATACTAATCTAACCAAAGACATGTGTCGTATGGAAAGAAAAAACGTAGGTCTTGAGGAAGTTGGAAGGTCTGAATATTTTAATGTACATGGAGATGTTCCAGCGATAATAGAACCGATCGTATTGAGCGATCAATTAAAAAATGGGCGCTTGGTTGTATTGTCTGAAACAACCGGTGAAGAAATCGGTTTTTTACCTAGTACGTATAGCAGCTTACTAGCTTGTATGAGAAAAGGATTTAGTTACAGAGGGGATATAGTTTATAGCGTTTTAAGACCTATTCCAAAAGTGGATGTGGATTTAAATGCACACGAATGAACCACAAAAACGTTTTTTGATTATAGGTGAAGTATTTACTGATGTTCATTTAGACATTTCGGAATCACCTTTAAGACTTGGTGGTATTTTCCATAGTGCAAGGGCTTTTAGTGCCATTAATTGTGATTATGCTTTAGCTGCTATAGCACCTAAATACTTATTTAAAGTTATTGGAAAATTCGGAAATGAATTGAATGCGCAACAAACTTTTATTGTTGGCGAAATAAACGGTGCCCCAAACGTGATGAACATCCAGGAATCTGCTGAAAATGGAGATCAAGGATATAATGATATATTAAGGGGGGAGGCCGAAGTTACGGTCAACCACCAGCAACTAAACCAAATTATTGAAGAGTACAATCCAACAGACATATTAATTTATCCAGGAAAGTACAGTATTGAAGATATGTTTCCCGAGCTCAGAAATTTTAATGGGAACCTACACATTGATGTTCAATACGGGATTGATTCCCTTGAAAGGATGATTTCACATAATTTGAAGTTTAGTACAATCATTCTTTCAACTTCATCAACACTGTTTGAACAAAACTACTTCTCAGTGACAAATTTAGTCAGCTCTTCGCTAGTGGCTAACGCAAATTCATTTTTACTAAAAGAAAATAGAGGTGGTTCTACTTATTACGATACAACAAACCAAACATGGAATGAGGCACCAGCGTTTAAAACAGAGACAGTGCACTCAGTTGGGGTTGGAGATTGTTTTAATGCCGTTTTTTTATCTCTACAAAGTCAAAGAACAAATGGATCAGCCTTAAAGATTGCTTCCTATATTGCAATGATTTATGCCAGTACTTTTGTTTTTGAGGAATTTAAAGATCTAATATCAAATTTGGATTTTAATGATATTGATAATCTTCCTGCGAAAAGATTATCGTGGGGAGAAAGAGGAAAACACCATATCTATATAGCAGGTCCTGATTTTCCGGATGTTGATACAAGGTTAATTAAAGAAGTGCATGATAACTTAAAATATCACAACTTTATTCCACACAGGCCAGTGATTGAAAATGGCATAATTACCGGCAGTGAAACGGAGGAACAACAACAGGATGCATATCAAAAAGATATAGCGTTGCTTGAAAAGTCCTCTGTTTTAATCGCGGTAATACTAAACGATGACCCTGGAACGTATGTAGAGATAGGCTACATGGCTAAAAGTGGTAAACCTGTAATTGTTTTTGATCCCTATAAACAAGTTAGGAACCTGTTCCTCAAGAAATCTGCAGATTACATTGTGCACTCCATGAATGAGGTAATTGACACAGTGTACGATGTATTGGGAAGAAAAGACTTTGAAGCCATTGAAGAGTATGACGCACTGCTACTTGCTTCCGGGGGATTAGATTCAACTGTCTTAGCATATAAATTACTAGCAGAAGGCAAGAAAGTAATGCCTGTCTTCCTCAGATACGGCCAGCATTTTGCGGATACCGAATTTACTACATTATTAGATGTTTTGCCGCCAAAATTGCTTTCTCATGTAAAAGTAATTAACATAGAGGACATCTTTAAAAATTCTGAATCAAGAATGATAAAAGAGCCAAATTTATGGTTAGATGAGGTTAGTGCTGACGACTTATATTTACCTTATAGGAATCTATTATTCTTATCCATTGCATCATCTGTTGCACAGACAATGGGAATAGGGGAAGTTTATTCTGCGTTTATTAATTCTAACCATGCTAAAGAAATAGATTGTTCAAAAGAGTTCTTTGATAAATTATCTGGAATGCTATCTGAATATGGTACTGTACAAATAGAAATGCCTTTTAGAGACTTTTCCAAAGCAGATGTCATTAAGCGGGGGATTGATTTAAATGTTCCAGTAGCAAAAACGTACTCTTGCCAAGCAAATAGTACAACCCCATGTGGTGTTTGTCCAAATTGTGTTGACAGGCTTGCTGGCTTTGAATCCTTTCAAGAAACTAATATTAACCCTGGTCGGTAAAACTGGTTTTATAAAACGAGGGAGATCTATTAAAATTATGGTAAATGATCAATCTTTTTCTTCTTAAACAAACTGGGTGTATTAGTTGAGAAGGAACACCATTTGATTAAGCTTTTTATTTAAAAGAATGATTAATTGGATATATTAAGAGAGCCTGTTTTGTTAATCGATTTCAAAACAGGCTCCTTCTTTATTCATTTAAGGTTAATTAGTATTATATGGATTAGCTTCCTTTCTAAGCTACAGTAGGTGCATTTAAAAGAAAGAACATTCTTCCATTGTATAAATATTGTAAATTTGGGATATGCATGACCTAAGAAGCTAAGTTTTTTGGAGTGGTATAAATGAAGAAAAGTCTAGCAAGTGAATATCCAGAATTGGCCAATGAATGGGATTATGAATTAAACGGAGATATAAAGCCTAGTGATGTTCCTCCAAAAGGAAGACAGCATGTATGGTGGAAATGCAAAGAGGGACATCGTTATGAGGCTAAATTAGCATCTAGATCTAATGGAACAGGATGCCCATATTGCAAAGGTTCAAAAGTGTGTTTTGAACGTTCATTATTAGGAAGAAGACCAGATCTAGTAGCCATGTGGGACAAAGAGAGAAATAGTTCATTAACTCCAGATAAGGTACTTGCTGGATCCAATATTGTGATTTATTGGATTTGTAAAAAAGGTCATTCATTTGATATGTCAATTAAACAAATGACTAGAAAAAGAAGGAGTAGTGGGTGCCCATACTGTCGAGGTTTAAGGGTGAATGAAACAAACAGTCTAGCTACCCTCTATCCTCATATTGCAAATGAATGGGTTGAATGTATTGATTATAAAAGTAAGACTGCAAAAGATGTCACACCTGGTTCATCTTACAAGGTTTTATGGAGATGTAAGAAGGGACATGAGTGGAAAACCACTCCAAAACATCGGACAAGTGGTGGAACAGGGTGTCGAAGGTGTAATACAACGAAGAAAGTGTCAAAACAATCATATGCACTTTTTTATTATTTAAAAAAACATTTTGATGATGTTGAGATGGAAACACCACTTTTAGGCACACGTATGGTTTTGGATATTTACATTTCTTCGATTAAGTTAATAATTGAGTATGACGGAGGTCTATATCATAAGGATTATAAGCGTGATATAAAAAAAGACATTGCGTTACTAGAAAGAATGCCATATACAAAGCTCATTAGAATTCGAGAACCGGAATGTCCTACATATAAATCACCAAATCCAAATACATTTTTTTATGATATTAAAAATCATTCAATGAAAGCATTTCAAACGTGTCTTGAAAAGATATTTATTGATCATATTCAACAAAGTCCTGATATAAATATTGAAAGAGATAATGTGTCAATTTTAGATTTAATGGATCGTTGGGAATATGAAAATTCCTTAGCCAATGTTAGACCCGTACTATTAAAAGAATGGGATTACCATAAGAATGGGGATTTAAAACCGGAAAATTTTAAAGTTGCAAGTCATGAAAAAGTAAATTGGGTCTGTATTCATGGGCATCAATGGCCTGCTACAATTGCAAGTAGAACACAAGGAGGCAACAACTGTCCAGATTGTGGGAATAGAAGGTTGCATACGGATAATAATTTAGCTGCTGTAAATCCAGAACTAGTTAAGGAGTGGCACCCAACTAAAAATGAAAAAGGACCGCAAGCTTACTTTGCAAACTCTCATTTTAAAGTTTGGTGGTTATGTAAAAAGTGCAGTCACGAATGGGATGCACGAATCTACAATAGAAATAGTAATCGTAGTGGATGTCCGAATTGTTAGAGAACAATCTTTAAAACAAGCAATGTTAAAATTTCTTCCCTCCCCTAAGGCATAGTCCACTGAATGTTTTTACTTATATTGCACGCCAGAATAACAATTTGAATACCTATTGAATACATTGGTGCGATCAGTGAAATCAAATGTAAGCTAAATGGTTTTTACATCCGATGAACTCCCTCTAAAGTGTATCGAAAAATGGAGTAAAAAATACGGTCTTAACGGCGCACGTCGTGCACCTTAGTTCTCAAAATGTTAATTTATAAGTTCTCAAGCCCTTTCTAGGATTAACGAGGAAGGGTTTTCATTTGTAAAAGCCCCATTGAATACCTCTCTAAAAATCCATATAACTTTGAAATAAGTCTTCTGCCTCAGGCCACAACCATTGTAGAAAAAGAAGCGGCTCAGCTGCTAAATCAATCATTATCATCACTGTTGGTCTGTTAAATAAGAAGAAGCTACGATACCTCTGGCAAAATCGTAGAGGGCGATTGGTTCCGCCTGGAGTCCGGCTGCTACACCTGCTTATAAAGTAAACATTTTTATTCCAACTAGCTATTAGTACATATTAATTTGGCTAATTATATAGTAAAAGGAGTAGGGAGATGAATTAGAAAATTAGGGAGTTTGATTTGAATATTGAACAGGTCCTCGAACATTAGATCGTTTTTTTTGCGTTAAGATAAATTTTTGTAAATGCTATAGATAAGCAAGCATTAACCGGAGCGAAGATTAGGAAGTATTTATAGATAAAAGAGGTATTGGGCACATACGGGATTATGGTCGGGGGATAAAATATGTTTACACAAAACTAAAACAGGGAAAAACCCGAAAATATAGATGTTTTTGGAGTTCATATTTATTTTTGGTAATATTCAGAATAAATACTATATCCATTTTCATAATGATGCTTAGATATGAGAGGATGAATAGTGATGAACATTCCATCTGAAGGTTTTGAAAAAAAAGATGAGGTTAAGATTAAAAATCAAAATGTATTAAAAAATAGAATTGGAGCCTTAAAAGATGCTGCTTTAATCGTTGCACTTTTTACTGGCCTGTCTTATTTTATCACTACTGCTTATAAAATTGGATATTCGAATTATTATCAAATAGAAGACATCGCTTCAATAGAAATAGGACCTTCGGATTTATCATTAATTATTTCAACATTAAATAATTATATTACAGGTGCAGGATTTTTATATTTTGCGCTAACATGTATATTTGTAATATTCAATTTATTTAATAATAATTACCTAATAAATCCAATCGCAATTACATTTTCACTATTTACAATTATTAGTATACTTTATACAGGAGAATTAAATATATATAGATTACTTACGATTATCATTGGATTATCTGTATTTATAGTGGTTAAAAATTTTACAAAATCCAAAGATTTTAAAAATGTACCACTAATCCCAAAAATTCATCGGAACTTCTACACTATAAAGATAACATTATTTTCTAAATGGAAGGAAGCAGGTTTTTTTAAATGGATAACTATTGGCTTAATATTAACCTTATTTTTTGAAGCGTTTTATAATCTTGGAAGCAGAGATGCAGAAGATAAGGAAAACTATTTAATTATTAAACAAAACAATTCAGTTTATGTCCTTATCGAAAAAAAGAAAGACACTTTTATTATTGCACCTGTGCAATTGGAAAAGAGATATATTGTACCAAACTATTTAATCATAGAAGGAGAATCGAATATGAAAAATCCACTCAAATTCGAAAGAATTAGAATAAAAGGGGGATTAAATGTTAAGTGAAAGCAAAGCTTTTGACTTAATTATGGAAAAGATCCTTAAATTTTAAAAACCGTATAATTATTATAATTTTGAAATGACACGCAGTAATGGATTCCATTTTTCTTAATATATTTATTGTTTGGATTTTTTTCAATCTTTTACAGGGGATAATGTGCTGGTGGCTAGTTTCTGTCTATATTGGGATTATTGTGAACTCTTAGTAGAATAAGGTTTCAATTTTTAATATCTTGTTTTAAGAAAGAATTATAGATTATTTGCTGTTTGGTGATAAAATTACCGAAACAAAATACTCCTAGGAGTTGCTTATAACGGAGAGGCGGCTTGATTTATATTCTAGGTACGCCTCTAACTGGAAACTTGTACGTAATGGTGTTGTTTGTTGATTTCTCCGACCTACAGGGCACTCTATCGAAGGAAGGAACGTGATTTATCGGAATCCAAAATAGATTATTTGATTTGACGATGAAAGCAATGGCAAGTTTAAAACAGGAAGCCAATTAGCTTAAAAGAAAAAAGAGATGGGGTCCTTAATTGGATGCCTTTAATGAAATCTTGGTGGAAGGCGGGCCTAAACAGGAATTATACGCTGGTTATCAAAATCTAGTGTTTTAAGAGTGGATTCACAGGGAGCAACTCGCATGGATAGGGAAGACCGTGAGTAGCACCCCAAATAGCGAGTTGACCAAAAGTTTACCGTTATTTTACCAAAATGCAGAGATGTAAGGCTTTTCAACTTTTTTTAGTTCCGGAATTATTCGGTACTAACATGAGAAGTGTTTAAAAAGTTTAATGGAAGATATATGGTGGAAAATAAAGAAAAAACTTCACTTTAAATGATATTAATAAGCTGCACGGAAATCAAAGCAAAGACAACTTAACGTTATCGAATTTTGCATAAGACACCACTAGACCAAGAAAAAAAGCAGCAGGCTTTAAGAGCGCTGGCAAAAAGTGATACTAAATTAAGAAGAATGGGTTTACGTTAATAACTCCTTGATTATTCTCAAGGAGTTATTTTATTAGAAAAATACCTTGCCACATTTCACTATATCATACACAAAATATTTCAGTTATAAGCACGAATAAAAATGGTTATGAACATGAAATTATTCCACCTAACAATACAATTACTCTTTTGTTCAATCTGTTTATTCCTCCATGAGTTCGTACATTAAATTCTCAAGCCTTTCAACAGCTTCTGTCATTTTTCCCATGACTAAAATGTTTTTTGAAATAATCATTTCATTTCTCATGTCTTTTTCATTTTGTTCCTTTTCATATGCTACCTTTTCAATGACTGCTTTTAAAAGTTCTTGTCTCGAAATTGATTTTTTCTTTGCCATTTCATCAAATTTTTTTACCGCGATTGGGTCTATGTTTCTTAAAAAAATATCCATTTTTCAACTCTCCTTTTGGGTAGAAAACAAAATTTAGATTTAAAGGCTATAGAGCTAGAAAGAGCATAAGGAAAAACTGATATCACCAAGGGTGATATCCTAGGCAAAGCCTAGTGTTTTATATGATATCGTTAAATTCCTTCAGCTGGGCTGACATGGGACTCCTGATTGATATAGGTGGGCTGGCGTGGGATACCTGAACTTTCTCAGATGGACTGATGTGGGTCTTAAATAATAATTAAAAGCAGCTATTTAGTGATATCACTAAATGTTAATCAATGTCCCCTTTATGTCCCACTATTTTCGACCAATGTCCCCTTCGCGTCCCCCTATTTAATTGAATGTTATTTAAAAAAAGAGAAGGAAACCTTCTCTTTCATTTCACTTTTTTATTGGTTTTTTCGACGGAATTTAGCGATGTTGTTTCTTAAACTTTCGCCTGTATTTTGACCAATTTGATAGGTGTGTTTAACCGTTTTTACTGATTGACTGCTCCGCACATTATCAGAAATTATGCTTCCAACATGACGAGTTTCTCGATCAGTTCTTTTTTCTTGTAGTGGTGTTTTCATATTAGATTCTCCTTGCATTTCAGATGAAACCGAAGGGGAATTTGATTGTGAAAAGGAAGGTGGTGAAGGACTGGGATTGTTGTAGTCACCTGACATTTTCTCATTTTTTTGTATATCGCCATTGTTGATTTGGCTTGGCGATCCAGATGAAATGGAGTGTGGACTGTTTACAGCTGCACTCCGTTTTCCATTACCGGAGACACCATTCAGAGCCATTTGATCATGTAATCCCATTACTTTTCCTCTTCCTGTTTGCCCTTCTTCTTGTTGTTGTTGTTGTGCCATTTCTTGTTCAATTGAAGAAGAAACTTCTTGCGTTCCAATTTCGAATTCCCAGGAACCTTTCGAACCATTTGGACTTTGTTTTTCTTGACTTTGATCTTGTGCTTTTAAATCTACAGAATCACTACTTTCGGAACCATTCGGAGTCTGTTCTCTGGATTGATCCTGTCCTTTTGCTCTAAGGCCTTGTGCCATTCCTGCAACTCCTGCAATACCACTTACACCCTTCAATGCGGCCGATTTACCTTCACTTGATAATCCTTTCAGAGTATTTGCAGCACCCTTTGTTGCACCGGTTACACCTTTTGCAACGGCGTATCCACCAGCTACGGCTCCCCAGCTAGATTTTAGTCCTGCATCAATACCAAATAACCGTTCAACGATATTGGGGCCATCAATTACAGCAAGAGAGAAAGCAAATAATGCAATTAAATAGGCTACACCATCCAATTTATCGGTAATAAATCCTGTACCAATCAGATAGATTTTCATTGATAGGAAAATCATAATTGTCACTAGAAAAGTATTTAGGATACTTTGAAGGATTTGCTTTGTCTTTTGCCCCGAATGAATATCAGCAGGAGCTATAATGATAGCTAATACATAGTTGAATGTTAATTCAAAGAATAGTTTTGCTAGTTTTATAGCGATTGTCAGCATTGTAAAAGCCGTTATGCCTAAAGTGATTGCGATTGTCCAAAAGTTCCAGTTCCAACGGTAATATTTTTCTTTAAAAGCAGTAAAGAAACCATTATCTAATTTAACTTTCTTGGCATTACCAAGATCGTCATACTCCAAACGATGAGTGTAAACCTCACGCCCTGTATCTGTCATTTTTTCCCCTGCAAGTTCAAAATCTTTATCAATAGATTGTGTGATATTAATTTTTAAAATTCGATCTTTTGGAATTCGGTTTGGATGTTTAAGTTCAGTTGTAGTCCAACCCGTTACGTCAAATTGAGCAAGGTCAGTCATATTTTCTTTAATAACTTTTTGACTAATTGAACCTTCTTCAACAACATCAATAGATTCAATTGCTTTATCTGTGAATTGATTTGCCTTTTCCATTCCTTCTTGTATCAAAGCGAAAAAAAACATTATCATAAACACATTCACTATAATGGCTTCACGATCCAACTTTTTTTGAAAAATGAGCTGATATCCTGTGTAGAGAAGCGAAAACCCCATCAATATCACAGAAAGGGGAATAAGAAATTCAACAAAACTTGTAATTTCAACACTGTCGTAGAACATTTTTAATCCCAGGATTGAATCCGTTATGTTTGATAGGGAATCAACAAGCCACGCAAGGCCTTTTATAATGACCCATCCTATCCAACGAAGCATATAACTGATCGGATTCGTTACTTCGAGAAAATCAGAGAATTTTTCAAGTATCCTTGCTACTTCTTCATCCATGCAATCTCCTCCTAGTTAACTTTTAAATCCCCGTATTTCAGTAGTTAACTTAGTTTATTTTAGTTAACCTATTTCGAATGTTTTTGCTGCACACTTTGAACAAATGTTTCTACTTTAAAATAAATATCATCTTCTGAGAGATCGATAAAATCTAGTTTCTCTTTTACTTCACCATCTTGATAAAAAGCAAATGTTAACGAGTTCTGTTTTAGACCAAGCTTTGAAGTATCTTCTTTAGCAAGATAAATATTTATGTCAACGTTTTTTACTTTAGCCACACGTTCAATTTCCTTAATATTAAAATCTTCTTCTTCTTTTCTGCTCTCAAATGGTGACCTTACATATAAAAAGCCTGTTTCAAATTTTTCAGCTTCCTCTAGACTCAATTCAGTTGTTTTACCATTTCCTTTTACATCATCACTCCCACAAGCTGAAACATACAATACAAGGAAGAAAACAAGACACCCATTAAGAATCTTTTGAAAGTTCATTTATAAAATCTCCTCTCAATTTTTATAATAATATTGCACCTTTCACAGTTTTGCATGGAGATTTATAAACATAGAAAATCATATCTTCTGTTCCTTCTAAAACGAAAGCTTCAGTTAAAATGCCACCTTTTTCTTCACACTCATTTATGTGTTCCTTTAATATTGCAGCTTGAATTCGATTTAAGGATTTTTTCATTTTCATGATGATTTTTTCTCCTTCCGGTATAGTATAGGATTAGGTTTATTTAAAAATATGCTTCCTCTTGTAATAAAGGAGCTTTTTCAGGTTCTTCATACCAGTTATTTATAAGAATATAATCGAAAATGCTCACCTATTTGCTCACCTGAGATTGAAATATCATGACACTATGTGAAGTTATTCTAGGTGGCTTTGACTAAAAGTGTTGATATTATTACCTTGTTACTTCCTATTAAATTATTAATTGAATGGGCGGCATGATGTAATCATCGCCTTAAATCCTCTAATAAAGGATTTAACGAGGGTTCAGAAATGAAAGCTCACCAAACATGTGAATATCTTTAACGTTGAAGGCCTCCCACGGTTTACTGTGGGAGGCTTTTTTATTTGTCAGCGAGGACAAAAACTTTTCAGGAAAACTTTACACCTCATTTTCCGACAAACTTGGTGTAATTTAAATTGAGTTCTTAAAACGTTGGAAATCTGCTCGCCTCTTTTTTTCCCTCCTATTTAAATAAGGTCTTAAACTAAAAAATACACTCTCATAAGATATGCATAAATTTTAGATTATATGGAAAAAGCTTATCACTTTCTCTGTGGTGATTGACTATTGACTTGATGAAACATATCGTTAATGTGAAGAAAAATAGAAGAAGGCGATTGTACATGAAAACTGCTATAGGCATGATATTGGAAGAACGAATATAGCAATTGAATTTGTACAAGAGGGTGGAGACGTCTTAACAGCACATGTATTTCCGACCTAAGTAAAATACCAGGTTACGCTACCGACATGATTGATCGTGTGTATTAGAAATCAATGCAACAGTTCCCAACCACCACAGGAATCGGTATAGGTACTCCGACTCTGCTAGATTAGAAACAAGTAACGTACTAAATCCACACAATCTAAATCGTGGCATGGTTATCCTCTGGTACGAAATATTGATAGCGCTTTCCTAATGCCGACTCATGCAGATCAAGTATTAAATCCTTAGCTGTTTGTATTAGGTGGTGGTGCCATCATCGAACAGCCAGAATTTTATTAATGGCTAGTAGGAAATGATCAATTACCTTTTACACCTTACTGAAGATAGAAAAAGCGTCATGGTACATGGACGGGAATAAAGGGTGCTGCGGCTACTATCCTGTCGAAGAATTGAGATATAGGAGGGGAACAAAATGGAACTTAAGACTACTGCGCATATTATTTCTCACTCCCACTGGGATCGTGAATGGTATATGCCTTTTGAAAAGCATCGTTACTACTTAGTGAAGTTGATGGATACACTTATCGATTTGTTTGAAAAGGGGGGGGATTTTCAGAGTTTTCATTTGGATGGACAAATGATTATTTTGGAAGATTATTTCCAAGTTCGTCCTGATAAAAAAGAATTGATTAAAAAGCTAATACAAGAAAAAAAGATTCATATTGGTCCTTGGTATGTGTTACAGGACGCATTTTTAACAAGCTCGGAAGCGAATGTCAGAAATATGTTGTATGGATTACAAGCTGCAAAGGAATACGGTGCTGTGTCAAAGGTAGGGTACTTCCCAGATACATTCGGCATTTACGGGCAAGCGCCTCAAATGCTTCAGCAAGCTAATATTAATACTGCCGCGTTTGGGAGAGGTGTAAAACCAACCGGATTCAATAATATGGTGAGCGATGCGAAATCATTTGAATCGCCTTTTTCAGAACTTAAGTGGGAGTCGCCGGATGGTTCGGCGGTGCTTGGTGTGTTGTTTGCGAATTGGTATTCCAACGGCAATGAGGTACCAGTAGATAGAGAGAGTGCGAAAAAGTATTGGGAAACAAAACTAGCTGATGCCAAGAAATATTCTTCAACATCAAATCTTCTTTTCATGAATGGTTGTGATCATCAGCCAATTCAAGTGGATATAGGAGAAGCAATCAAGGTGGCTGAAGAACTTTTTCCGGATATCACGTTTGTACACTCAAATTTTGATGATTATATGGAAGTACTTCAGGAATCTTTACCAGAACATCTCCAGACGATTACGGGTGAACTGCGGAATCAACGTACAGATGGGTGGTCAACTCTTGTAAATACAGCCTCTGCCCGTATTTATTTAAAGCAGATGAATCAAGAGTGTCAAACACTTTTAGAAAAAGTGGCTGAGCCACTTTCTGTGTTTTCATATTTCCTTGGTCATGAATATCCACGTGATTACTTACGGTATGCATGGAAAACTTTGATGGAAAACCATCCACATGACAGTATTTGCGGTTGTAGTGTAGATGAAGTACATCGAGAAATGGTAACTCGTTTCGAGAAGGTGCAACAGACTGCTTCAACTATTATCGAGGATAAGGTTAATGAAGTTGTATCTCATATTTCAACAAAACAAAGTTTTGTTGATGAGGGAATGATTCCAGTAGTTGTTTTTAACACATCTGGAAATACACGAGATGTGGTTATTGAAAAGGAAATTGAACTAGAAAAAGTCTATTTTTCAGATATGCCTTTTTCAGAGATTCCAGTTTTCCTTGGTTCGAAGGATTTACCTCATATAAATTTGGTTGATAAAAGTGGTAAGGTACAGGTTTGTAAAACAATGGACCTTGGTACCCGTTTTGGATATGAGTTACCAGGAGATGGTTTCCGACGTCCCTATTATGCAAGATTGATCAAATTAACATTCCTAGCTCAATCTCTTCCGGGCTATGGATATAAAACATTTTATCTCAAACCGGCCAAGGAAACGAAGTTGAATGAACAGCCATCGATTAATCGATGTGCTCGTGAATTGGAGAATGAATTTGTTCATTTGTTTGTTCATGAAAATGGTTCGTATACATTGACTGATAAACAGACTGGTAAAGTATTCGAAAATCTAGGAATCTATGAGAATAGCGGGGACCTTGGTAACGAATATATGTTTAGGAAGCCAAACGGTGAAGTTCCACTTACAACGAAAGATTTAAAAGCGGAGATAAAAGTAGTTGAAGACCATTCATTACGTTCCGTTATAGAACTTGTTCATGAGTGGGAGATTCCAAAAGAGGCAGATGAACAGTTTCAACGAGAAAAGGAGCTATTAGTTTGGCATAAGGACCGGCTATCAGGTCGATCTTCTGAAAATGTAAAAATTCGTTTAACTACCCAAATACAGTTAGATCAAAAAGCGAAGGGGCCTTCTGTGAAGGTTACAATTGAAAATCAAGCAAAGGATCATCGTCTACGTGTTCTTTTTCCGACTAATCTAAGTACAAATGAACACTATGCAGACAGTATTTTTGAAGTGGCAAAACGTCCTAATATACCTGAAAGAGAGTGGGACAATCCTAGTTTCGATCATCACCAACAGGTTTTTGTAAGTGTAACAGATGGAAAGCATGGGATAACAATTGCGAATAAAGGATTACATGAGTATGAAATCCTTGAGGAACAACAAACAATAGCCGTTACGATTCTCCGTTCAACTTCTGAGTTAGGGGATTGGGGTCTATTTCCGACACCAGAGGCTCAATGTATCGGTACGTACCAAGCGGAATGGATGGTTATCCCTCACAAAGGTACAGTGGTTGAGTCAGAGGTATTCAAAGAGGCGTATGACTTCCAAGTGCCTGTGATTACTGTACAAACAGATGTACATGAGGGGGTACTTCCAACCGAAAAGACATTTTTTACATGGGAAGGTAAATCATTAGCAATCTCTTCTATTAAGCTAGCGGAGGAAAGAGATGATGTAATTGCTCGATGGTTTAACACATCTGAAAAAGAAACAATGGTAAACGCTCAACCAATGCATGGTACGAAAAGCTATAAGAGTACTATCGTTGAGAATGTGAAAGAACCATTAGAAAATACGCAAGTTCAAGAAAAAGTAAAACCGTTTGAAATTATTAGCCTTGGTTGGCAAGCGAAGGAGTGAAGGTAATGAACACTGAGAAAACAATCCCACAATCACTAACTTATTTAATTGAAAAGGTGAAGGAGAATTTTCCTGAAGATAAAAAGCTTCAGGAAATGTTTGAACAATGTTTTGTTAATACGTATCAAACAACACTAAAGCCACAAGAAGATGGATCAACATTTGTCATTACTGGTGATATTCCAGCTATGTGGTTAAGAGATTCAGCTGCCCAAGTACGTCCATATTTACTTGCTGCTGAAAACGACGAAGAAATGGCGAAATTAATTGAAGGTGTTGTTCGTCGTCAAATGATCTATATCATTCATGACCCATATGCAAATGCATTCAATGAAACCGCTAATGGAAATGGCCATCAAGATGATAAAACTGATATGTCCCCAATGACATGGGAACGTAAATATGAAATTGATTCACTTTGCTATCCAATTCAGCTTTCTTATCTTTTGTGGAAATCAACTGGAAGAACGGCCTACTTTGATGACACATTTGTAAAAGCATTGAACAAGATTTTGAATGTCTGGAGAGTGGAACAAAATCATGAGGATGAATCACCATATAGCTTTGAAAGATTGGATGTAAGACAATCAGATACTCTGAACAGAGATGGGAAAGGATCTAAAACTGTGAGAACAGGAATGACTTGGAGTGGATTTAGACCAAGTGATGATGCTTGCTTATATGGTTATTTGGTACCTGCAAATATGTTTGCGGTAGTAGTACTAGGTTATGCATCAGAAATTTGTAGAGAAGTTTTAAAGGATGAAAGTCTTGCAAAGCAATGTGAGCGACTAGCTTCTGAGATAAAAACGGGAATAGAAGAACATGCAGTGTTAGAACATCCGATTTATGGAGATTTATATGTCTATGAAACGGATGGGATGGGAAGATATCATCTTATGGATGATGCGAACATCCCTAGTTTACTAGCAGCTCCTTATCTGGGCTGGTGTCAATTTGATGATAACATCTATCAGAATACTCGCCGCTTTTTATTAAGTAGAGATAATCCTTACTTTTATGAAGGAAAAGTGGCCAATGGAATTGGTAGTCCTCATACACCCGATCATTATATATGGCATATTGCATTAGCAATTGAGGGGATGACAGCTACAGATGCTTCTGATAAAAAGAGAATTTTGGAAGAGATGAAGCAATCTGATGGCGGAACTGGATTTATGCATGAGGGCTTCAATGCAGACCAACCAGAAGAATTTACGAGAGAGTGGTTCTCATGGGCGAATTCGATGTTTAGTGAATTTGTATTAAGTTTATGCGGTTTTGCAGTCAAGGGTAGTCCGCTTTATAAAAAGCTACAAGAAAACAATATCTAAATATAGTCACAGTACCGCATCTTGGTTGTTACAGAGGATGGATAAAATAATCTTACTAACAGGGGATGGGGATTTATTGAAAATTAGATATGGTCTTGTCGCTGCGTTCTTAGGTTTGCTTTTAGTTTGTGTACTTCCGGCTGCTGGTTTTGCAAAACAGCCGGAATCATCCTATTGGTTTCCTGAAACATTATTAAAATGGAGTCCAGAAAATGATTCAGATGCTGTATATAACAAAAGTACTGTTCCATTAGCTGATAGAGAAATTGTTTTCAATGTGAATGAAACATCTCAGGCAGAAGCTAAATTGGTTGCATTATCGGCATTAAATCCCAACACGAGCGGGGTTCCATCTCAAGGGGGAAATAAATTTTTTGCCAATACATTTAGCTACTGGCAGTATGTTGATTTAATGGTGTATTGGGCGGGTTCTGCCGAAGAAGGAATTATTACTCCTCCAAGCGCTGATGTGATTGATGCTTCTCATAAAAATGGCGTTCCCATCTTAGGTACTATTTTCTTTCCACCAATAGCTTACGGAGGACAAGAGAAATGGGTGGATCAAATGCTTACACAGCGTGAAGATGGGTCATTTCCTGCTGCTGACAAACTTTTAGAAGTTGCCAAATATTACGGATTTGATGGCTGGTTTATCAACCAAGAAACAGCAGGTGGAAATAATGAAACCGCACAAAAAACGAAAGAGTTTTTAAAATACCTACAAGACAATAAGCAAGAAGACATGCACATTATGTGGTATGACTCAATGGTAGAAAACGGATCAATTAACTGGCAAAATCACTTAACAGATCGTAATAAGATGTTCTTACAAGATGGTCATGACAGAATCTCCGACAGTATGTTTTTGAATTTCTGGTGGACGAATCAACAAGCTTCTCATGATAAGGCATTGGAAATTGGTAGAAGTCCATATGACCTATATACGGGCATTGATGTAGAAGCAAATGGAACTAAGACAAACATTCCCTGGAATGGCATTTTCCCAGAAGGACAAAAACCTTTAACTTCCTTAGGGATTTACCGTCCAGACTGGGCTTTTAAAACAACTGAAACAATGGAAGCGTTCTATCAGAAAGAACAAGAATTTTGGACTGGAAAAGCTGGGGATCCTCGCAAGACAGGTGAAAATGGAAACTGGAAAGGAATGGCTCACTATTTTACGGCAAAAACGGTGATTCAAGAGCTTCCGTTTATCACCCATTTTAATACAGGTAGTGGGAAATTCTTTGCAGTAGATGGTGCTACACAAAGTAAAGAAGAATGGAATAATCGTAGTTTACAAGATATTTTACCAACATGGCGTTGGCTAAAGGATAGTAAAGGGGAGTCTCTAAATGTTGATTTCGATTGGGATACAGCATTTTACGGTGGTAGCTCTTTGAAGATTTCTGGTAACCTAACGAAAAAAAATGCGACACATGTAAAACTCTACAAAACGAATCTACAAGTTGAAAAGGATACGGAGATCTCTGTAACTTACAAAACTGATGTGAAAAAGCCTAACATGAAGCTTGGTATAAGCTTTGTGGATCAACCTGATGATTTTGTGTTTTTTGATGTAAAGAAAAATAGTCGAGATCAATGGGTCGAAAAAGCATTTAACTTAAACAAATATAAAGGGAAGAAAATTGCGGCGATTTCTCTATTTTTTGAGAGTGAAGAAGCAATAAAAGATTATCAAATCAACATCGGAGAAATTAAAGTTACAAAAAAACATAAGGATAATGAAGTCCCGGCTATACCAGCGAAAGCTAAGGTGAAAAATCCATCTTTTTCGGAAGGACTATATGCTGATTTAGATTTATCTTGGAATCCAGTGAAAGGTGATATTCAGCATTATGAAATTTATCGCAACCTTCCTAAAGGTAAAAAAGAATTTATCGGAGCAGTTCCAAACAATGCCTACTATATTTCGAATTTACGCAGAAGTGGTAAAGAAACAGCAACTACTCTAGAAATCGTAGCTGTAACTACTGATTTTGTTCGAGGCAGAGCAGCGAAGGTAATGTTAAAATGGCCTGCATACCCACGACCAAAGGCAGACTTTAGCGTAAATCAAACAGTCGCGGCGCCAGGTGAAGAAATCCAGTTTTTCAACCATTCATCTGAAGCGACAGAAGAAGTCGAATGGCAGATTGAAGGTGGTACACCTTCAATAAGTACTGAGAATAATCCAGTTGTAAAGTATGAAGAAGAAGGAGTGTACTCCGTTACCCTAATCGCTAAAAATAGCGAGGGAGAAAATGCCCTCACAAAAGCAGGCTTTATTACAATTTCAAAAGATGCAAAAAACCTTACTAACGTTGCTCTAAGCAAAACAGCAACTGCTAGTGGTCAATGCAGCCCTTCTGAAGGACCAAAGTATGCAATGGATGGAATCGTGACAAATAATAGTAAATGGTGTGCAATTGGTGCAAATCATTGGTTACAAGTGGACTTGGGTGAGGCTTATAATCTATCAAAGTTTGTTGTTAAACATGCTGAAGCAGGCGGAGAGCCAGCTGCCTTTAATTCGAGGGCTTTCACAATTGAGGTAAGTCATGATGGTGAAACTTGGACGAACGCAGTAAATGCCACAAATAATACAGATGCTATTTCAGAACATTCCATTAAAACGACAGAAGCTCGATATATTCGCCTGTCTGTCCAACAACCAACACAAGGTGGAGACCAAGCAATTAGAATATTCGAATTCGAAGCATATGGATATTAAGTAATATCATAATCGGAAAGGGGATTTTCCCTCTTTCCTTTTATCATATTGGTAGGGGATGAAAAGTATGGGGAGAATGTTACAAGAAGTAAGTGATTGGATTGTTAGGTTAGTATGGACGAATATTCTTTGGTTTGTATTTATTGTTGCTGGATTAGGTGTTTTTGGGATTATGCCGGCAACTGTCGCTTTATTCGCTGTTACACGAAAGTGGAAGATGAAGGACCTGGATATTTCCTTATTGAAAACATTTAAAGAAACCTATAAAAAAGAATTTGTCCGTTCAAATTGCATTGGGCTGATTTATACAGTAATTGGCTTTTTTTTATATGTCGATTTAAGAATTGCTGAAAGCATGGAAGGAACGTTTTCCGTTATTCTTTATGTCTTTATTAGTTTTATCATTCTTTTATTTTTGAATGCTATTGTTCACTTTTTCCCTCTGTATGTACATTATCATTACTCACTAAAGGATTACATAAAACAATCATTTATCATTTCGCTTATTAGTCCTTTTTCCACATTAATGATTTGTATTGGTTTGTTTTTTATTGGCTATTTAATCACGAATATGCCGGGACTTATACCATTTATTTCAGGTGTACTACCTGCATATTGGATTATGAATGTTTGCATAAAAAGGTTTAAAAACCTAGAACAACAGCAATCACACGTAAATAAACAGATGAAGATCGAGGAAAGTATAAATTAATATAATAATGGGAGGGGAAGTATATGTTTTTAGTGGAAAGAAAGCTAGAAGCAAGAATACAAGAATTGGCACAGTACCGCTATCGGGATGGAATGGAGATTGGTCATTTTAGTACAATGGAGGATGAGGGTGTAGTAGGCACATATCCTCCTATGCAAAAGGGTGAATCGACTTTACAACTAAGAGAGCAATGGACGGGGCGAGACCGGTATCTTTGGCTACATACCGATGTTGAACTTCCGATGGAATGGGCTGATAGAAAAGTAGTTGGTTTATTTGACTTTGGACGTACAGGCGGAGGAAATAATTCCGGATTCGAATCATTATTATTCTTAAATGGAAATCCATACCAAGGTGTTGACTCTAACCATCAAGAAGTATTTTTTCCACCAACCGAAATAGGTAACACTGTGAAATTAGATTTCAGACTTTGGTCTGGACTTGAAGGTGGTGGAGAGCCAAAGGAGCAAACGTATACGCTTGAGATGGCTAAAGTGGCTTGGTTAGACGAAGCTGTAGATGATTTATATTATACATCCTTAGCAGCGTGGCAAACAATTATAGAACTTGATGATGACCGAACAGAAAAGCATGCAATCATAAAAGCATTGAATCAAGCTTTTCTAAAAATAAATTGGAGTAAACCAGGTGATGAAGCGTTTTTTAGTAGTTGTGAGATTGCTAGTGTGGAATTGAATAAAAGTCTTGGCGAAATCGAAAAACATCATCCTGTGACCATTCATTGTGTTGGTCATACACATATTGATGTTGCGTGGCTATGGCGTTTAAAACATACACGTGAAAAGGCTGCTCGATCTTTTTCTACTGTTTTAAGATTAATGGAACAATATCCTGAATATTATTTTCTCCAAACACAGCCACAGTTATATGAATATATTAAAGAGGACTACCCAGAAATCTATGAAAATATTAAAAAGCGTGTAAAAGAAGGTCGTTGGGAAACGGAGGGGGCAATGTGGTTAGAAGCAGATTGTAATATTCCTAGCGGGGAATCACTAGTGAGACAAATTTTGTATGGGAAGGAATTTTTCAAAAGGGAATTTGAGGTAGATTGCAAGTATCTATGGCTGCCAGATGTATTTGGGTATTGCTGGGCACTACCACAAATTTTGAGAAAGTCGGGAATCGATACATTTATGACAACTAAAATAAGTTGGAATCAGTACAATCGTATGCCAAACGATACGTTTAATTGGCGAGGAATTGATGGGACAGAAATCCTGACTCATTTTGTAACCACTCCAGAACCTTGGAATTCGGAAGATTCATGGTTTTATACATATAATGGGCTGATTACCGCAAAGACTGTAAACGGTACATGGAATTCATACCGGAATAAGGATGTTAACCAAGATTTACTTCTTTCCTATGGGTATGGTGATGGCGGTGGAGGCGTCAATCGAGAGATGATAGAGCTGCGTCGCAGATTTGAGAATATGCCAGGACTGCCAAAAGTAAAAACGGCAAAAGCTGGAGAGTACTTTCAAAAGTTACACGAAAATATGGAGAATTCAAATGAGTATGTCCACACTTGGGACGGTGAATTGTACCTTGAATACCACAGGGGGACCTATACAAGTCAAGCATATACAAAACGAATGAATCGTAAGCTCGAGTTGAGTTATAGGGAGTCGGAATGGTTGTCTGTGTGGAACTCTCTAGTGTCTTCATGGGCGAAATATCCTAAGCAGCAGCTTGATGAAGGTTGGAAAATTATTTTGCGAAATCAATTCCATGATATTATTCCTGGCTCATCGATTAAGGAAGTATATGAAGATGCAAAAATGGAATATAACCAAGCAGAAGATATACAACTCGAAATAGATCGGAATAATTTCAATGAGTTCATAGAACCTAAACAAGGAACGTATACAGTCTTCAATGCAACGAGTTGGCAAGAACAACAAAGTGTGTTCATCCCATACGATCAAACGAATGATGTGGTTGGAGGATGGATATCAGGTTCAGGTGCTATTCTAAATAGCCAACGCACTGATAATGGTTGGTTTGTTGAATTAGAGGAGACCAAACAATTCGGTGCCGAAGAAATTCGATTCATACAAGATCTTATGGTAGAAAATAAAACACCATTTCTTATTCAGGGAATGTTGTTGGAAACACCTTTTTATCTAGTTGAATGGAATGACTCCATTCAACTGACTCGTATATTCGATAAGGAAGCTAGGCGTGAAGTACTTGCAAAACAAGGAAAAGGAAACATCATTCAAATTTTTGAAGATAAACCGCTAGCACATGATGCATGGGATATTGATTTGTATTACCAAGAAAAGATGGAGGAAATCCGTGAAGTCGTATCAAGTGAAGTTGTTGAAAATGGCCCGCTTCGTATTGTCATCCGGACGAAATGGAAGTATCAAAGTTCTGTGGTTGAACAAGATATGATTTTCTATGCTCAGAATAGGCGTATTGATTTTAAAACAAAAGTAGATTGGCATGAGCAACGTAAGTTAATGAAGGCAGCATTCCCAGTTGATATTCGTTCTACCGAAGCAACTTATGATATTCAATTTGGTAATGTTAAGAGACCAACACATTGGAATACGAGTTGGGATATGGCCCGATTTGAAACTGTTGGACATCAGTGGGCAGACCTTTCTGAAACAGGGTACGGAGTGAGTTTGTTAAATGATTGCAAATACGGGTATGACATTAAAGATCAAACGATACGGTTATCGTTACTAAAAGCGGCAATCTACCCTGATCCAACCGCAGATCAAGGAGAACATGAGTTTACGTATTCACTGCTGCCTCATCAGGGAGATTGGAGAGTTGGGCAAACAGTAAAGCAAGCTTGGTTTATAAATAATCGCTTGAAGGTAGTGAAGGGTCGCTTTTTACCAGCAGAAAGCTCGTTTATGAATGTGAATAACGATCATGTTAAGATCGATGCGATAAAGAAAAAAGAGGGCGATGAAGCAGTAATTATTCGCCTTCATGAGTATGAAGGACGGCGCGGAAATGTCTTGATTGAATTCCCAAGAAACGTTGAAAAATGGTATGAAACAAACTTGATGGAACAAGTTGATAGTAAGAAACAAACCGAACCAATCGACTTAGAAATCAAACCGTATGAAATAAAAACAATATTAGTCTATTTTCATGATGAAATAGGATAACATATCCCTCTGTCGGACGGTGGATCAACTTCACTTTCCGACAGAAAATACAGTAAAATGGTAGTTGAGTTAGGTAATCTGCATGGAAGGAGATAAGGGATGTTCTTTGAGATAGCAAGTCATCACGGGAGGATATAAAGGATGTTCTTGAATAATATGATAAGACGGCTAACGAATAAGATGTTTAGCAAAATTTTAATCACTTATTCTGTAATAATCCTTTTAACAATGTTTCTATTACTACTAGTATTATCACGATATTATACGGAAGTAATCATTCAGAAAGAAATGGACGCAAGTACAGAAACGCTAGAACGGGTTGAATCTTATCTCCAACAAAAAGATGAGCATGTACAATATGTTATGCAACAATTATATTTAAAAACAGATCTGATTTATAACGATATTGCATTCGCCTTGCAGCATGATTATGATTCATATTTAGCTTATCGACTAGATAATTACAGTGAAAACTCTTCATTTATTCCGAACAATCTTAATACTTTTTTTCAAGCGTATTTTAGCCAAGACCCTGATATTAATGCTGTGAGTTTAAAAAGTGTAAGCCCAGGTACAAAGTATGAATATATAAATAGCCATTATAGATGGAATAAATATAGTGATAAGAGAGAGCAGAAAAAAGGCAATCAGGAAGGCTTACCTGTTTATCCTCAAGACTTACAAACCCAGCAGGTTGAGTGGGAACAAGATAGGACTATCTTCAACAATATTCAGATATCGCGTTCCATCAATGATCCTGCTACACTTAAGAAATTAGGCGATCTGACGGTTTTTTATGATACAGCGGGAATCCAAGATTTGGTCCGATTGAGGCAATCCCAGTTTAAAGGAACAGTCCATATTTTTCAACGTAATGGTGATTATCTTTACTCGTCAGAAGATGGTTCCATTCCAGAACCATTGAAAGATATATCCTTTGAAACAAACTTTAAGAAAATAAAATGGAAAGGAAAAAACTACTATATTAATACACTGGCTGATGACCACAGTGGATACTTATATGTAGGTTTCATGCCTGAGGATGATATTAAGAAAGTGACGATTGTTCATAGGTATATGTTATTATTTACCGTTTCACTTTCTTGTATAGCAATTGCTGTAACCTATTTTGCCATGAGATCTTATTCTAAAAGAATTAAAAAAATAGAAACTGCCATTCACGAAGTTCGAGATGGAAACTTGCAAATTAGAATACCTGATAGTAGGGGAAAAGACGAGTTAACAGCCATATCGGAAAGTTTCAATGATATGTTAGATGATCTAAACATGTATATTAAAGATGTATATGTTTTAAATATCCGGCAAAGAGAGGCTGAAATGAAAGCGCTTCAGTCACAAATCCAGCCGCATTTTCTATATAATACGTTAGAAGCTATTCGCATGAAAGCTATAGCAGACGGATCTAAACCAACTAGTAATATGATTTATAGTTTAGGACAATTATTTCGTTATTCGTTAAGTAGTAAAGAAATCGTTCAAATTTCTGATGAAATTCAACATGCTAAAGAGTTTATAGGTCTAAATCAGATTAGATATTCTAACCGCTTACACGTAACGTACGAGATTCCAGAAAATTGTTTAGACGAAAAGATGCTCAAATTTACCCTTCAACCCCTTATTGAAAATTATTTGATTCATGGTTTCCGAAAAGAAACAAGTAATAATGAATTACTAATAAAAGTGCAAAGAATTGGTGGGTCAATAGAAATCGTAATAAAAGACAATGGCAAAGGCATTCCGATAGATAAACTATGGGCTATCCAAACTAAATTATTGGAAGGAAACACCACATCCGAGGGCTCGATTGGGCTGAGTAATGTTCATCAAAGAATTCAACTAAAATACGGACAAGATTTTGGAATTCAGATTAGCAGTAAAGAAGGGGAAGAGACTATTGTAGAAGTTAGAATTCCAGCAGGTAGGAGGGAACAGATATAACATGTATCGAGTATTTTTAGTAGATGATGAACCATTTATTATTGAAGGCATGAAAGCGTTGGTACCGTGGGAAGATTACGGACTTAAAGTGGTTGGTGAAGCTTCTAATGGTAGTGAGGCTATCAAAAAGTTAGAAACGTGTCAGGTTGATATATTATTAACTGATATCATGATGCCCATAATGGATGGACTAGAGTTAATTAGTACGTTGAGGGAACGTCATCCTAATACAAAATATATCGTTTTATCTGGATACGAGGAATTTGAATATGTGAAAAAGGGTATGAAGCTAGGAATTGAAAATTATCTTTTAAAGCCTGTCAATGAGCATGAGCTCATTTCAACATTGCAAAATAGTATAGAGAAACTTGAGAAATCTACCAATAATGAAGAAGCCTATACTATTTTAAGAGATAATACAATTTGGCGATGTCTTAATCAAGACATCGATGCAAAAGAATGGCGTGAGAGAGTAGAGTTATATAGTTTGGAGTTTAACGGTCAGAAGCTAGCTGTCATTTTAATGCAAATTTCAGATGAGATTGAACATGAAAAATCTTCTTTTTTCAGAAAAAGAGTCGAGGAGTTATTTCAATCTGTCTGTATTGTTAATCCAGATGGCGAACTGATTCTTGTAGTTTCGTTTAATTGTGAAGATGCCCTTAATAAAAAACTCGATGAAATGAATAGGCTATTTTCTGGGTATGTTTCTGGAAAGTATCACATTAATGTTGGATCATTTGTTTGCTCCACAAGTGAATTGTATAAGAGCTATCAACGAGCAAAAGAGTTATCTAGCTATCGATTAGTGCTTAAAGAAAGTGGTCTCATAACAGATGAATTAATAAGGCAGTATACGCAAGCGAGCCTTTCTCCTTCGATTGAATTGGATGAACTAAAAAGATATATCGTTGGCTCAGAACGGGAAAAGGCATTTTTGTGGATCAAAGGTGCCTTTGATGAGATTAATAAATCGACCAAGAAGGTTGCTCCTACTATAATTAGAGGTTTCGCTATTGATATAGTTACGTCTATACAAAAAGATGTATCGTCACATGCAGGTAATCAAACAGTAGGTATTGTAAAGCGAATTTTAGAGGCCTATTCAGTTGAGATGTTGGTAGACATTATTATTGAGTTTATCGAAGTGATTTTTAAAACATTGAAACAAAAATCGGAGCATCGAAGTCCTATTATTCAGAGTGTGGTTCAATATATTCAAGAACACTTTTATGAAGAGCTTTCTTTAAAAACACTTAGCTATAAATTTCATATAAATGCTATTTACTTAGGACAACTTTTTCAGAAAGAAACCGGCTTAGTTTTCTCAGAGTACATTAATCATTTAAGACTCGAAAAAGCAAAGCAATTGTTGAGAGGGACTCATTTAAAGGCTGGTATAATTGGAAAGCAAGTTGGCTATTCGGATTCTGCTTATTTTTATAAACAGTTTAAGAAGGCGGTGGGGATTACACCATCAGCTTGGAGAACAATGAATATCAAATCTTAGGATCCCGTCATTCGGGATTTTTTTCTTTTAAGGAGTGCCTCCGATCCTAAAAGATACTGTATGAACTATCAAATGTTTAATAAGTACAGTAAATCTTGATATTGTTAACTTTATACATTTTTGACTTTTTCTTAATATAGATATGTAAGGGTTTTCAATATAAAGGAGGAGGGGCTTTGTGAATCGTATCAAGAGTTTTTTCCAAGATGTTTATAAGAATCGAGTGTGGCTCCTCATGGTTTTACCAGGAACCATTTGGCTATTGTTATTTTCATATCTTCCGATGTTTGGGACAGTCATTGCCTTTAAAAATTTCCGATATGATCCTAATGGTTTTTTTGCAAGTATCCTAAATAGTGAGTGGGTTGGCTTCGAGAACTTCAAGTTTTTATTCAATACAAATGACGCCTGGATCATAACAAGAAATACCGTTCTATATAATTTAGTCTTTATCGTTGTAGGGCTTATATTAGCGGTGTTTGTAGCAATCGTTCTAAGTGAGCTAGCAAATAAGAAGTTGTCTAAAGTTTACCAAACAGGCATGCTGTTTCCACACTTTTTATCATGGGTTGTTGTTAGTTATTTCGTATTCACGTTTCTGAGCGTAGATAGAGGACTGCTTAATAATATACTTGTATGGTTTGGAGTGGAGGACCCTATATCCTGGTATAACGAAGCAAAGTATTGGCCTTTTATTATCGTTCTAACGAGCATGTGGAAGGGTGTTGGTTATGGAAGCATCGTTTATTTAGCAGCTATAGTTGGGATTGATAAAAACTATTACGAAGCCGCTATGATAGATGGTGCTAATAAGTGGCAGCAGATTCGCAATATTACGATTCCGATGATCACACCGCTCATCGTTATTTTAACCATTTTAAACGTTGGCAGGATTTTTAGTGCAGACTTTGGTCTGTTTTTTCAGGTTCCTCGTGATTCAGGTCCGTTATATTCAGTAACAAACGTTATAGATACTTATGTATATCGAGGGATAACGACAATGGGTGACATTAGTATGAGTACTGCCGCTGGTCTTTACCAATCAATTGTAGGGTTTTCATTAGTGTTGCTGACAAATTATCTTGTTCAGAAGGTTGATAAAGAATATGCCCTATTTTAAAAAATCGAGAGAGAAAGGAGGGTGGCCGCAGTTTTGTGGCAAATGACAATGATGACTAATCATAATAGCTCTCAACCTACGCCATTAAATAAAGGCGATGCTCAAATCCAAATAAATCAACCTAACAGGGAAAGTAAGCGGAAGAAAAAGTACACACCACATGGTCTAAGCGGGTTTCCTAATCTTATCATGAATATTTTGTTAGGAACATTTTCTATCATGTGTATTTTTCCATTTCTATATGTAATCGTCATCTCTTTAACTGATGAGAAAACCTTGGCTCGGAATGGATATCAGCTGCTCCCTGAAATATGGAGTTTTGAAGCCTATAGATATTTGTGGCAAATGAAGGATCAATTACTGCAATCTTATACTATAACGATTGTAGTAACGGTGCTTGGTACCCTTGTAAGTGTCATAATGATTGCTTTATACGCCTATGCCATTTCTAGAAAGCAATTCAAATATCGCGGTTTCTTTACTTTCTTCGCATTCTTTACAATGCTTTTTAGTGGAGGACTAATTCCTTTCTATATAGTAGCAACTCAGTTTTTACATCTGCGTAACTCTATTTGGGCATTGATCTTACCACTTGCAATGAATGCATTTTACATTCTAATTATGAGAACCTTTTTCCAAAGGTCCGTACCTGAATCCATTTTGGAATCAGCTAGAATTGATGGAGCAAGTGAATTGAGAATCTTTGTCAAGATCGTTGCTCCGCTTTCATTACCAGGTCTTTCGACAATCGCCCTTTTTAGTACATTGGGTTACTGGAATGATTGGTTCAATGCATTGTTGTTCATTGATGAACCGCACTTGGTGCCATTGCAATCGATGTTGATGAAGATTGAAAACAACATAGAATTTTTAAGGCAAAATTCGTTAGCAGGCGGTGCTCAAAATGATTTATTAAGTGCAGTGCCTCAAGATGCTGCCAAAATGGCAATGGTTGTTATTTCAACTTTGCCAATAGCGATCGCCTATCCATTTTTCCAAAAATACTTTGTTAATGGATTGACAATCGGTGGGGTTAAGGAATAAGTGATTTTAGAAAAAAACAAATAAAAGGGGGGAGTTAAAATGAATAAAAAGTTCTCTATTATTCTAGTACTCTTATTATGTTTATCTACATTTTTAGCTGCATGTAGTGGAGGAAACTCAGATGAAACAGGCGGTAAAGCCGGTGATGAAAAACCTTATGAAATTACATGGTACACGATTGGAACACCTCAAAAAGATGTTGATAAAGTAATGAAAGAAGTAAGTAAGTACACGAAAGAAAAAATTAACGCAACCGTTAAAATGAGACAAATCGACTGGGGCGATTATGATCAAAAAATGCAAGTTATGATTGCTTCAGGTGAATCTTTTGATATTGCCTATACGGCTGGTGGAAACTATGTGTTAAATGCACAAAAAGGAGCATTTAAAGATCTAAATGAGCTCCTTGACACACATGGAAAAGAATTAAAAGCAACAATTGATCCAGCGTATTTAGAAGGGGCCAAAATTGATGGCAAGCTTTATGGTATTCCTTCTAACAAAGAAGTAGGTCAGCAAAGTGTGTACGTATTTAATAAGGAAATAGTAGATAAATACAATATGGATATTTCAAGCATTAACTCTTTAGAAGACTTAAAACCCCTATTGAAAACAGTTAAGGAAAATGAGCCAGACTTTACGCCAATTGCAACTTTCAAACCGTATTTACCATTTGATTATGTATTAGAAGACGAATTGCCGTTTGCCTTTCCTCTAGAAGGAGATAAAGGAAAGATAGTTAATATCTTTGAAACAGATATTATGATGGAAACGTTAAAAACAATGCACGAATTCTATAAAGCTGGTTATATAAAAGCAGATGCAGCAACAAGTACAGATCCTTGGCCGTTAGAAGTGCAAAACTGGTTTGTACGTAAAGAAATGTATCAGCCATATGCGGAATTAATATGGTCTCGTTCTGCAGGTTATAATGTAGCCGTTCAATCCATGCATGATCCGATCACATTTAATAACTCTGTAACAGGGTCTATCCAAGCTATCTCAGCAACGTCCAAACATCCCGAGAAAGCTATGGCGTTCTTAAATCTATTAAATACAGATCCATACCTTCGTAACTTAATCGATAGAGGTATCGAAGGTGTGCATTATGAAGAGGATGACGACGGTAAAATCAAAGATCTTCCAGCTCGTGTGAAGAACTATAACATGCCAAGTTACTCCCTAGGAAACCATTTCATACTTAAGTTATATGAAAATGATCCTGAAGATAAATGGGAAGCGTTCAAAAAATTCAATGATGATTCTGTTCAAGCGCCAACCTTAGGTTTCTATTTTGATACAAATCCTGTTCGTACAGAAATCGCGGCAATTGCAAACGTTGCTAATGAATTTGCACCTCCGCTATTAACTGGTAGTGTTGACCCTGAAGAATATCTGCCAAAGGCTAATAAAAAGTTTAAAGAAGCTGGATTAGATAAAGTGCTTGCAGAAATTCAAAAACAATATGATGAATGGAAAAAAGAAAGATAACATGTAGATTTCATTCAGGGAGCTAAGTCGGAAAATTAATTTTCCGACTGATTTCTTTTAAGGGAAGGTGAGGATAAGGAAATGAATGCAGAGGTAGAAAAGAATACTTACATGTTTCCAAATGACTTTTGGTGGGGATCTGCATCATCTGCAACACAAATGGAAGGATTTTCAGATGCAGATGGTAAAGGAAAGAATATATGGGACTACTGGTATGAAACAGAACCAAATCGGTTTTACGAAGGTATTGGACCTGAAAACACTTCCCTGTTTTATACGAAATTCATTGACGATATACGGCTCATGAAAGAAACGGGACATAACAGTTTTCGCTTTTCCATCTCATGGTCTCGCATGTTTCCTATGGGTCGCGGAGAAATGAACCCAAAGGCGATTGACTTTTATAATACCGTCATTAACACCTTACTAGAAAATAAGATTGAGCCTTTTGTGAATCTTTATCATTTTGACATGCCTATGGCTATGCAAAAAGAGGGTGGTTGGGAAAGCCGTTCTGTAGTTGATGCGTATGTGGAATATGCGTCTACTTGTTTTGAGAACTTTGGAGACCGTGTGCTGAAATGGTTTACACATAATGAGCCAATCGTACCTGTTGAATGCGGTTATTTATATGGACATCATTATCCAGCAGTTTGTGATTTTGGAAAGGCTGTTCAAGTTGGGTTCCATTCTGTATTAGCTTCCGCAAAAGCAATTAAGACATATCGTGATAAAGAGCTAGGAGGGAAAATTGGGATCATACTGAATGTTACTCCCTCGTACCCAAGGAGTGATCACCCTGCTGACTTAGATGCTGCTGACAAAGCGGATTTGCTATTTAACCGTTCCTTTCTAGATCCATCCGTCAAAGGCATCTTCCCTGAGAAGCTAATCGACATGTTAAGGATGGAAAACTTCTTACCTAAGTATTTAATTGAAGATTTGGAAATTATCCGTGACAATACAGTTGACCTTTTAGGGATTAATTACTACCAACCACGAAGAGTTAAGGCGAAGGAAAATATTCCGAATCCCAATGCTCCATTCATGCCAGAGCGGTACTTTGATCATTATGACATGCCAGGGAAAAAGGTGAACCGATACAGAGGCTGGGAGATTTATGAAAAGGGTGTTTACGATATTTTAAAAAACATCCAGGAAAACTATGGAAATATTGAATGTTTCATATCGGAAAGCGGGATGGGAGTTGAAGGCGAAGAACGCTTTAAGGATGAGAGTGGAATGATTCAGGATGATTACCGAATTACCTTTTACGAAGATCATTTAAAGTGGATACATAAAGCACTAAACGAAGGTGCCAATGTAAAAGGGTATCATGTATGGACATTTATGGATAACTGGTCATGGTTAAATTCATATAAGAACCGATACGGACTAGTAGAAGTAGATTTAAATAAAAACTATAAGCGTACAATCAAAAAATCAGGTAAGTGGTACAAAGAGTTATCTGAAAACAATGGTTTTTAATTATTAGAAGAGCGCTAATGAGCAATTGTTCTATCAGGATATCACGAAGGAAGTGAAGTGAATGGACAAGTATCTTCTTGGCATTGATTTGGGTGGGACCAACTTGAGAATTGCGGTTGTATCATTGGAAGGCAAACTTATAGAAGAGGTCAATGTAAAAACGGAAAGTGATAAAGGACCACATCATGTCATCGATAACATGATTAAAATATGCGAGGGGCTGTTACAGAAAAGAAATATTGAAGCGATAGGAATCGGAGCTCCAGGTCCTTTAGATTCGAAGCGAGGTATTATTTTAAACCCTCCCAATTTACCTGGGTGGGATGAGGTTCCTTTAGCCCTTATGTTAGAAAAAGCTTTAGAGAAAAAAGTAGTGCTCGATAATGATGCCAACGCAGCTGCTTTAGCGGAAGCAACGATTGGGGTAGGCAAAGGAAAAGAATCTGTTTTTTATATGACGATCAGTACAGGAATCGGCGGAGGATATGTATATCGCAATCAGTTGATTCAAGGAGCTAATTTCTGTGCGGGTGAAGTGGGTAACATGATGATTAATCAAGATGGTCCAATGCATCATATTTTGAATATTGGCTCTTTGGAATCTTTGGCAAGCGGTACTGCTGTGCATCGTCTCGGAAAAGAAAAGTTAGGTTTAACAGGACATGCAGGTGAAGTGTTTACTTTGGCGATGAACGGTCAGCAAGAAGCGAAGGAGATTGTTGATACGATGCTAACTTATTTGGCAAAAGGAATCTCCAATATTGTTCATACAATTGATCCCCATATGATTGTGTTAGGCGGGGGAGTCATGCAATCAAAAGAGTATATAATGCCGAATCTTATTGAAAAAGTAAATGATTATTTATATCCACAGATACGTAATAGAATACAAATTGAATGTGCCTCGTTAGGAACAAAAGCTGGTGTTATCGGAGCGGCACTGTTGGCGCAGCAAGTAAGTGAAGGGGATGACAATGAAAGCTTACATGGTGTTTGATATTGGCGGAACTTATATAAAGTATGCGGTGATGGATGATAAATCAAAGAAACTGGAATGTGGGAAGATTCCAACTCCTAAAGAAGGATTAGATATATTTTTAGATCAAATTACCGAAAAAGTTAATCATTATTCGAATTCGTTTGACATTCAAGGTATCGCTTTAAGTTCGCCTGGAGCCGTAGACGTGGAAACAGGGTTTGTTGGCGGTGCAAGTGCTATTCCCTTTATACATGGCGTTTATATGACAGAAAAACTAAAGGAACGAACAGGTCTGGAGGTGTCCGTTGAAAATGATGCAAACTGTGCGGCTTTGGCAGAAGGCTGGTTAGGTGCAGCGAAAGAAACTGATTTCTACATTTGTATTGTAATTGGTACTGGAATTGGCGGGGGAGTTGTGATTAACCAATCAATTTTACGTGGAGCTACTCTTCACGGAGGTGAGTTTGGGTACATGATAATGGGAGAATCATGTAAGAGCCCTCTACAATCAACTTGGAGCAAAGTTGCATCGACAAATTCACTTGTAGAAGAAGTTGAAATGAGAAAATCTCTAGTAAAGGGAACGTTGGACGGAGAAGAAATATTTCGATTGGCGGAAGCAGGAGACTCAATTGCGAATGAATGCATTACCAACCTATATAAGAAACTGGCAATGGGAATCTATAATTTGAAGTACATACTAGATCCCCAAAAGATCCTAATTGGTGGGGGAATCAGCAAGCGCCCGGATGTGATTGAAGGCATAAATAATGAATTGGCACAATTGAAGGATGATATCTCTACATTGGATATTACGGTTGAACCTTGTAAATTTGAAAACGATGCAAACTTAATTGGAGCCTTATTTCATTTCTTGAATCAAAAATAGGGAGCGTTTATAAGATAGTTATCCTCTTTTACCTATGCAAATTAAAACTGGTTGTACAAGAACTCATTTAGGGTGGAACAGCTCTTTATGACCATTTTGGCTATGAAATCCCTTCAGCAATTACAGGAGAATGTTGGGCAATTTCCGCTCATCCAAATCGGTATGTCAGCACTAAATCAACTTCCCTATTGACAAAAATGGAGTAACAAAAAAGTAACACAACCTCGTGTTACTCCATTAAATTTGTTAAAGATATTACATTTCCATTCATAAGAAAATGCTTGATAACGCCGTTTAGTTAGCATAGGTTAACTCGCGTTAAACATGTTACGTAGTGGAAATATGGGCGGCATGAAGTAATCTAATAAAGGATTTAACGAGGTTCAGAAAGAATGCTCACCAAACATGTGAATATCTTTAAAGTTGAAGGCCTCCCACTGCTTACTGTTGGAAGGCCTTTTCTTCGGAATATTTGGACATATGAGAGTGAATTTTTTTAGTTGTCCTCCCTATGGGCCTTAAGCTAAACTTCTTTTTGGTCTGAAACCGTAACTGAATTCACTAAATGGCTTTTCAAATAGTGGACTGAGAACTTGATGAATGGCTTGTTGAACAACCCTATCCACTACTGTTGGTATTCCCAATTTGCGTATCTTTCCATTTTCTTTTGGGATCTCCACTCTTAAGGCAGCTTGTGGTTGGTATTTTCTTGTTCTGATGCGCTGACGCAACTCATCCTTATTCTCTTTAAGATGTTGCTTCAGTTCTTCGACTGTTACTCCATCAACACCACTGGCACCCTAATTTTTATAAACACGTAAGTAGGCTTCGTTCATATTTTGATTACGTAGAATTTGTTCTAAAAGTTCCACACTCGTTTCTCCTTTCCTCTCACGTAGTAAGTGATAGCTCCATTTTTGGTTATCCTTTGAGGTACGCTCATACTTTCACCATTAACACATTCGGAGTTCGTCACTTGCGCATTCGTGGCGTTGAAACACTATAAATTGTTCATCCCTTCATGAAATTAATATCATTACTATGGCTTCTGCTGACTTCTTGCGATAAACCTTTTTCGACTGTACATCTGTACATCCGCAAGACCACCCAGGGTAAGACACCTATCTTTCCTCTTTTACTCGCCTAATTTACCCTACAAAGTTACGCACATCTTTTGGACTTTAACTTGCTTAGGAGTTTTATCCCTTCATAGAGCCTTAGTATCAGATTTCTGTTCGTCGAGT
>NZ_LMBV01000013.1:45302-73034 GCF_001439925.1 Peribacillus muralis | reverse complement strand
CCTCACGATAAGTACCTTGCGCTTCCTTAGTGGTTGGTCGATGTGTACCCCCACAGTGGACTTTCACCATCTAGATAGATGCCATGCCTGGCACACTAAGAAAAAGCTGCCTAAAAGACAGCTCTGATCTTCAGCTATAGCACCCGATAGTTGAACATGGGTATTTTCTTCTCTATTTTGGATGTATGATAATGCTAAGAATCGTACATTAAGAAGGCCGTCAGAAATGTTAACCTAATCATTAGAGTGAACCCTATTGATACATATTGAAATAATCCTTTTAAATGGCTTCTCAATGTATTATAAGGCTGTATCCAAATGCTTATCGTTATTAATTCACATTTTCCTAACGCTACCCCTACTAGGGAGGTCACTCTCCACTATGGGATTATTTTTCTGGTTCCTTTTTCTTAATTGGAGTAGTATACTTTAACAGTAATATAGAGATAAAGTCATAAGGAGAAGTAGTTTATGGGGGCAGAGTTAAATAAAAAAACTCGATATATTTACGAGTTGAATTTTATACGTGCTATCGCTTGTTTATGTGTTGTGATGGTTCATGTCACAGCAAAGAATTATCATTTAAATGATCAGAACTTTAATTGGCTGACACTATTTTTAAATCAAGTTGCACGATATGGTACACCATGCTTTGCGATCTTGAGTGGTTTTCTGTTATACAATCAAGCAATTAAAAAGGGATTTAACTTTAAAAAGTTTGTTATATCTAGATTTACCAAAATTGTTATACCATTTCTTATATGGAGTTTTCTTTATTTACTTGTTAGACAATATAAGTTCCCTTGGTCTGAGGGAGGAGTCAGTATAAAAGATTTTTTATTACTTTTCTCACTTGGTGATAGTTATTACCATCTTTATTTTATTGTTGTGGTGATTCAATTTTATTTACTATTCCCTATTTTGCAATTGGCTAAAACGAAAAATAGTATGTTAGCTTTAACAATCATAGCTCTTTTTATAAATTATTATTTTATGCGGCAACCATTTGATACAGGAAATGATACTTTTAATCTACTTATCCAGGATAGATCATCGATATTTAAGTGGATTTTTTATTTTCTCTTCGGAGGACTTTTAGTATACCTTTGGGAACCTCTTGTAAAATGGGTTGAAAAAAATGTTAATTTTAGTATTTTACTCGGTGTTATTAGTATATGTTTCGTTATATATGAGTACAATACATTCGGTTTTTCTTCATCTACGCGCATTGCTAATTTGTTTCACATGCCATTATTTCTCGTTGTAATAATTGGTGTTTATTATGTTATGGAGCGTTGGAAGAAAATAAGAAACTATATAATGGAACTTGGTAATTTATCAATGGGTATTTATTTAGTTCATCCAATGGTGTTATATGTAATACAAAATCACATACCTGAACTATTAACTCAAACAAGATGGATTCCTTTAGCTTTTCTTATTACTGTACTTTCTTCGATTCTTTTAGTTAAAACTATTAATAAAATTCCGTTTGGTCAATTTGTTGTTACAGTTGCATCTCCAAAAAAAGTAAAATCTCCAAAAAAAGTAAAATATCAAGAGGTGCAAAGGAAAGCTAGTTAAACTAAAAATATAAATACAAGGGGAAATGTGAAAATTTTATTTGAGCACTTTCCCTTGTATTTAGCATGTTCACGAAGAGCTTTCACTAATTTTCCAGAAAACGTGTCATGGGTGTGTATACAGCGAATTGCCTGCGGTCTCATTTCCCAATGAATGCTTGACAGTTGCGAATGCGCGTTGAACTAGAGCTGCGTCTTTTCGCTCTCCAGCACTGTAACCTACTATTTCTCTATTATATAAATCGATTAAAAAGCAGACGTATTTCCATTGCTTGCCTACTTTGACATACGTTAAGTCACTTACCACTACTGACATTTCTTCGTCTAATTGAAATTCTCGCTGTAACACGTTTCGAACGGATTCTTCATTTGGTGGTGAGATCATTGGCTTGTATGATGCTTGTGTATACTTCGATTGGATTTTAAGCTCACCCATTAACCGACCAATACGCCGTCTGGATACCGTGCGACCTGCTTTAAAAAGTGCATCTTTCATTTTACGAATTCCATATACTTGACGGTTTTTGTTAAAAATCAGAAGGATTTCTTCTTTTAATGTTTGTTCTTCTGCAGCTTTTTCTTGTTCCTTTTGAGCGGCTATTTCTGTTTCATAATAAAATGTACTCCGGGCTATTTGCAGGACTTCGCACATTGCTGATACCGAATGGTGTGACGATTCCTTTCAATCACTTCTCTTGTCCCAAGGCTAGCAGCGACTTGCTTTAACATATCGACTTCCATTTCTACCTGCTTATTTTTTTTTCTTAACTCCATTAATTCTTGTTCTTCAGGGCTTCGATTGTCTTTCTCTCTGAATGAACCAGTCTGTTGGAATTGTGCAATCCATCTGTCTAAAGCAGATTCAGTTCATTCATATTCACTGACAATATCGTGGCGACTTTTCCCATTTCCATATAAAGCAACCACTTGTTTTTTAAACTCTGTTGTGAACGTTCTTCTTTTTCTAGACATAGTAGATTCTCCTCACTTATTGTGTATGATTCTACATGCCCTTATTTTTATTGTCCAACTAAGTGTAACCTGTCCACAAATAGATGGAATAGGTTATTTTTTTAGCAAAAGTATCAGTGATTTTATATGGTGAAAATCACTTCATTAATAAAAGGTTTTCCTTTTCGTAAAATTTTTAATAGAATTCACTCTCCTAAGACAATAATTAATAATTTCCTATTGTCTGAAAATAAAAGGAATGGTATATTATTAATATTCCTTTGAAAACGAATTCATGATATAAGCTTCTACAAGTGCTCCTTGTTTGTCCCTTATATCGTCTGTTATTATGATTGAAAGGAATTCAAATGTATGTATGAAAAAGAAACGATTTTTATAACTGGTGATGCGAAGTCGTCACAAAATAACCCGATTACCATGAAATTCAGTCAATATTTTTTGGCTTTAGTAATCGATAAAAGAGATGGCAAAATTATTGATGTGGATTGCTCGGCGACAGTAGATTTAACAATTCGCTTTGTGCAATCACTTTTTATTGGACGTCATGTGGATGATCAGTCCATTGTAGAGGATATTAACAACCGTTATTTTGGTTCTTCCCAAAAGGCGATGGTTGTCGCTTTTCAGGATGCTCTTAAGAAATATAAAGCTATAACTGCTTTGTCTAAATAAACCTAGACAAAATCCAGTCTAACGAATTTTTGTTAGGCTGGATTTTTTTGTCTTTTTAAGGGGGATATATAAATGATTCAAGATGGATTCATGTATTTCAGTGTGTTAGTTGCTTTTGCAGCTTTAATGGTTGCATTTGAGAAGAAATTCAATACCAATCGCTTTTTAAAATTTATACCGGGTATTGTTCTTATTTACATCGGTGCTGCGATCATGCAAACTGGTGGTCTTTTTGCAGATAATGAGTCCACAGCGACTGTTTATTCCAGTGTAAAAGGAGCCTTGCTTCCCGCTATGCTGGCCATCATGTTATTAAAGTGTGACATACGCAGTATTTTGAAACTAGGACCGCGGATGCTTGGCGGGTTTTTAGTAGCTGTTGTCAGTATTATGATTGGCTTTATCGTAGTCTATATCGCTTTTCAACACTTTTATATTAAAGATACGTGGAAGGCATTTGGAGCTCTTGCAGGAAGCTGGACAGGTGGATCTGCAAACATGGTAGCCCTTCAAGACATATTGAAAGTGCCGGAGAATATCTTTGGTTATGCCTTAATGATGGATACCATTAATTACGCAGTTTGGGTCATGTTCATGTTTTGGCTTGTTCCATTTGCGGATAAGTTTAATCGCTGGACAAAGGCGGATACAAGCTTTCTTCAAAAAGGGTTTGAGGAAGCAGCTGCAGCAAGTTCCGAAGAAAATACAGGAGTACAATTCCAGCATATGTTGTATTTACTGGGTATTGGTTTATTAATTTCTTCACTATCTACCTTTGCAGGTCAACATCTTCCTGAAATAGGTGCGGTAATTAATGGGACAAGCTGGACAATTATGCTTGCTTCCGTTATCGGTTTAATTTTAGGACAAACACCAGTTGCCAAGATTCCTGGTGCCTTGGATGTTTCCAATGTGATGCTATATGTTATTGTTGCACTCATTGCCTCGCAATCGGATTTTTCAAATATTGCGCAAGCACCGATTTATCTTGTCTCTGGATTCTTGATCATGTTGATCCATTTAATCATCATGCTATTGTTAGGAAAACTCTTTAAATATGATTTATTTACACTTGGCGTGGCAAGCCTTGCGAACATCGGCGGGATGGCATCAGCGCCAATGTTAGCTGCATCATATAGCCGCGCACTTATTCCAGTTGGTGTAATTATGGCATTAATTGGATCGTTCCTTGGAACCTATTTTGGTATGATTGTTGCTAAAATATTAAGTATTTTCTAAAAGGGCTACAAAAAAGTGGAAAGGAAATGAGTATTGTGATTATAGAAGACTTACAAGTCAATCGTCGTAAGGTTTCCTTGCGTGTACCCTTTAAAACCGCATTAAGAACAGCAACCGAAATCGAAAATATTGAAGTGTCATTAACGCTTGAAAATGGAATTATTGGCAAGGGGGCAGCAGCACCAACATTCATAATTACGGGAGACTCATCAGAGGGCATTGAAGCGGCTCTAATTGGGCCAATAAAAAATGAACTTGTCGGCTCTGATATTACCCATTTTCAAACGGTCCTTCAAAGAATTCAATCCTGCTGTGTCGGGAATACAAGTGCCAAAGCAGCTGCTGACATTGCGGTACACGATGCTTATTGCAAACTATTGAATATCCCTTTGTATGCTTTTCTTGGCGATAAAAAGAACTTGAAAACATGTATGACAGTTGGGGTGGATACACCAGGGAAAATGGCATCTGATGCCAGGAAAAGTGTTGATGATGGTTTTCAAACATTAAAAGTGAAGGTTGGAGCAAATCCAGAGCTTGATATTGCACGAATCGAGGCCATCCGTGATGGTATACCAAAACCGATTAAGCTTCGTCTCGATGCCAACCAAGGCTGGAGACCCAAACAAGCGGTACAGCTGATTAACGAGATGGAACGAAAAAAGTTTAACATTGAATTCATCGAACAGCCTGTAGCAAGCTATGATCTGGAGGGACTTAAATTCGTCACAGAACGAGTTGGGCTTCCGATTATGGCGGATGAAAGTCTTTTCTCGACAAAAGATACGTTGAAACTTGTCGCTGGTCGATATATTGATCTATTAAACATTAAATTAATGAAATGCGGGGGAATCTCACAAGCATGGAATATTGCGAGTATCGCAGAAGCAAATGGAGTCGCTTGCATGATTGGAAGCATGATGGAACCAGCCCTTTCTGTTGGAGCTGCAGCCCATTTTGCGGCCTCACATCCAAATGTGAAATACTTTGATCTTGATGCACCGCTTTGGCTTTCAGAAAAACCGGATGTACTTATGTATCGCGGGGAAGAAATTCAATTATCGGATTTGCCTGGGATAGGGCGGATCTAATTAGAGTAATGGATGTTTTACTATAGCGATGTATTAGTAGATTAATTGGATAATAGTTTCAAGGATTCAACAATTGTAAAATTAGAATAGGGGGAGGACTTGAATTATGAAACGTTTCATTTTAACGATTATCGCCATTATCCTAGTAGGATTTGGTTCGAATGTACAAGCAGACGCGAAAGAGAAAAAATTGGATGAAACCGCTTATGTTGATGTCTCAGTTTCGACACTTTGGACAGCTCCAAATATTTTACGTCCCGTTGATGAACCATCTGCTGCCAACCCAGTGAATATGAGAAAATGGACGAGTGCTATGACACTTGACCAGCAATTGCAATTATCCGGTGACGGAATGCTGGAAACTCAAGCTCTTTACGGAAATAAAGTGACAATTCTTGAAAGACAAGGTGATTGGGTGAAAGTAGCTGTTGCGGGTCAACCAACCCCAAGAAATGATTTAGGATACCCTGGTTGGATGCCAGCATCCCAATTAACTTATAGCAAAAAGTTTGTAAAGGCAGAAAATCAACCTTTTATTATGATTACCGAACCTACAACCTTTCTTTATCCATCACCATCTTTTAAAGAAAAAAATATGGAAATTAGCTACAATACTCGCCTACCATATGAAGGTGAAACCAAAAATGCTTATAAAGTACTCAAACCAAATGGCAAAAGGGCTTTTGTGAAAAAGGAACACGCCAAATTGTTTCAATCAATAGCTGAAATTCCTGCGCCAACAGGGAAAGAGTTAGTAGAAACAGGGAAAAAGTTTCTTGGATTGCATTATTTATGGGCCGGCATGAGCGGTTTTGGTTTTGACTGTTCAGGATTTACCTTTACGATGTATCAATCATACGGAATTACCATACCAAGGGATTCCAGTGTCCAAGCAAAAAATGGTGTATCAGTTGAACTTGATGCTCTCCAGCCGGGGGACTTACTTTTCTTTGCTCATAATAATGGAAAAGGAAGTGTACACCATGTAGCAATGTACGCGGGAAATGGTATGATGATTCACTCGCCAAACTCAAAGAAAAATGTTGAAATCATTCCTGTTAATACTAAAGGGTATATAGAGGAATTATCAGGTGCAAGAAGGTATTTGCCATAACAAGAAATTTGAGAAGTAAGGAAACTGGCGGTAAAATCTTCCTTCATAGGCTGTAGAGAAAGTTTTACCCTTCCTAGTTCCATAAAGAGTGTGGGTGCCGCTGAAGATAACAAGTAGATTGATATTTTATGGTGTAGCACCCGACTAAGTCAGGTGCTACTAATTTTTTGACCACGAAACATTTACGATGGTGTATAATTCATTTTCTTTTTCATTAATAATTAGCCGCTAAATATTGATATAACATAGTAGAAAAACATCCTAGGTGCCAAAAAAAGTGGAGAATTTTTGCATATTGTTTAGTGAATATGATTGTGGACAACGAATGTGCCTCAGTGTGTTTATATTAGGGTTAGATGGCATTTTAATATTATGTAAAACCGTACAATCTATGGGCGGCATGATGCAATCATCGCTTAAATCCCTTAATACATGAGAGCTCGCCATCTTTAAAGTTGAGGCCTCCCACCGTTTACTGTGGGAGGCTTTTTTTGTTGTTGAAAGGACAACTTCATACATCCAGTTTTCATAGATTGACACGCATATAGTGCCGGGAGATGAGGAAGTTCGGAATTGATTTTAGTGCAATAAAGTTATAAATTAACCGTTTTTGAAAGAGTTATACAAAGTCAATGCTATACTTTGCGAACTACAGCAACAATCCTGTCACCAAGCCTAATTGAAGTGTATGAATGACCCTTCGAATAAGTGCAGAGCTTGTCCGACTATCAAACATATACCATGCTTAAGCTCTATCTATATCTTCCAGAACATATTATAATTATAAG
Source organism: Peribacillus muralis (assembly GCF_001439925.1). Taxonomy (GTDB): domain Bacteria; phylum Bacillota; class Bacilli; order Bacillales; family DSM-1321; genus Peribacillus; species Peribacillus muralis. The sequence continues at coordinate 65,575 of NZ_LMBV01000013.1, read as the reverse complement.
AAATTATCTTGTAAAAAAAGGCAGGCAAGCATCGATGAATAATTATAGATTTGGGATACGCCAGAAGATTATTACTGGGTATATTGTCGTAATCATTTGTTTAATTGCGTCTATTTGGGCTGTAACGAAACAGTTAAATACGATGAACACGGAAAGAAACTTTATCGTCGAGCATGATTTCGCGGTTAGAGATATTACAAACCGAATTGAAAAAGATCTTTTAAAGCTGGAATCGGGCCAGCGAGCTTATATCATTACGGGAGAGCAGAGCTATTTAGAGCCGTATAATGAGATGCGTTCCCAATTGAGAAGAGACTACAATGCACTTAGGGAGCTTCTATCCGACAATCCGAAACAGCAAAACGAGCTTGATTTGATTAATGAGAACATCAAGCGATGGGTAGCGGTCGCAGGTGATCCGTTCATTAAGCTTAAGGAGCAGAACGATACAGCGGGTATTCGCGAATTTTTTAAAGAAGAACGGGGAAAAGAAGAGATCGATAACGTCTTGATCCAATTTGAAACCTTCCGAAATAAGGAGAAAGCGCTCACGGAACAACGTGCGGAGAGTTTGAACGATCAGAACCAGCAGCTGAAAATTGGTCTCTTTAGCATGTTAGCCTTCGTTATCATTGCCTCTGTTGTCCTAGCGATGATTATTTCTGGATCCATCCTCAAAACGTTAAGAGCGGTTGTGGTAAGCATTCGTGCGATGGCGACCGGCAGTGACTTGAGCGGGCGGATTCACGTTAAGACCAACGATGAGATTCGAGATCTTGGAGAAGCGACGAACGAACTTCTGAATTCATTTGAAGAACGGGACTGGCTGCAAACGAGTGTTACAAAAGTCGTAAGTGAGAATCAAGGCATATCTTCATTGGAGAACCTTGCGGAGACATTTCTATCCGGTGCCGCTAAAATAACGGGTTCATCATTCGGAGCTTTTTATAGTAAAGAAGGAAAAGAGAAAGGGACTAAGTTCGTAAAAACGGCTTCCTTTGCAGATTCGTTGGACGATGCAGGAAGAGAGAGTTTCAACCTCGGACAAGGCTTGATCGGTCAATGTGCACTTGAAAAACGGATACAAGTGATCAATGGAATGGAAGTGGACTATCAGTTGATTTCTTCTGGATTAGGAGAAACAAAGCCGAGAAGTATTCTGATCGCTCCCATCATTCATGAAGATGAAGTCATCGCCGTATTTGAACTTGCGAGCCTTAATGAATTTACTGGACAGCATATTGCATTTATAGATACTGTACTTGAAACATTCGGGTTAACCATCAATAGTGTCATCGATCGCATGGAGATTGCACGATTATTAACTGAATCTCAGGCGATGACCGAAGAACTTCAGGCACAATCTGAAGAAATGCAAAGTCAGTCTGAGGAGCTGCAGATGCAGTCAGAAGAATTACAGATGATCAATGAGCAGCTAAAAAATCGTTCACAAGAAGCGGAAGAAAAGTCAAGAGATCTTGAAATCGCAAAGAAAGATCTTGAACAGAAGGCGAAACAGCTTACGATTAGTTCTAAATACAAATCGGAATTTCTTGCGAATATGTCTCATGAACTACGCACTCCTTTGAATAGTATACTCATCCTATCTGAGATGCTTACTGAAAATAGCACAAGTTCTCTATCAGAAGAAGAATTAGAGTTTGCTGGAGTTATTCATTCATCTGGGCAAGACTTGTTAAACTTGATCAATGATATTCTAGATCTTTCAAAAGTTGAAGCTGGAAAGCTTGAGCTTACGCTAAGTGAAGTGAATATAAGTGAATTTCCTTCCAGTTTAGAGAGGAATTTTTCACATATTGCGAATCAGAAGGGCCTTGATTTTAAAATAAATATGAGCCCGGACGTGCCGACCATTTTCCAAACCGATGAGAAGCGTTTCCAGCAAATCATTAAAAATCTGCTCTCGAATGCCTTCAAGTTCACAGAGAAGGGTTCTGTATCCGTCCAAATCAAAAAAGTGCAGACGAACGTGAACTACGCGGGTGTCGATTATTGGTTAGAGATTTCGGTTACGGATACGGGAATTGGCATTCCAAAAGAAACACATGCCCTGATCTTTGAAGCTTTCCAACAAGGAGAAGGAGCTACGAGTAGAAAATATGGCGGTACAGGTCTAGGGTTGTCCATCAGCAATGAATTTGCAAAACTTTTAGGAGGCAGAATCAAGCTTGATAGTGAAGAAGGGAAAGGAAGTACGTTCACTCTTCTCATTCCGAGTATTACTGAAGAAAGTATCTCTCGTGAAACATTTTTAGATGCATCGGCAGAAGTAGCAGCAACTCTTGAACAGTCTAAATCAGCAATAGCCGCAGTTCCAGAAGTGGAACATACCAAGTCATATGAAGGATTGGCCGATGAAAATAATGTTTTTTATGGTAAGACGGTTTTGATCACCGATGATGATAACCGTAATATTTTTGCATTAAGAAGGGCTCTTGAAAGTAAAGGGATGAAGATCCTCATTGCGAATAATGGGCTGGAATGCCTGGATGTTCTAGAGGATAACAAAGGTATCGACCTCATTCTGATGGATATCATGATGCCTGTGATGGATGGCTATGAAACGATGAAGCGGATTCGTGACATAAAAGAGTTAGCGGACATTCCGATTATCTCCTTGACTGCAAAGGCGATGAAAGATGACCGGAAAAAATGCCTGGAATCAGGTGCTTCAGACTATATTAGCAAACCATTGAAATTGGAACAGCTGTTTTCGGTGATGCATGTTTGGTTGACAAAGTAAGTGATTTCGGGTATTTTGCAAAATCAAGTGCATGAACTATGTGACGCAGGATTAAAAGCACTACAACCCATTAGGGACATACAAATGATAAAAATAGAGTAAGCCTCCTGTCCATTCGCGACAGGAGGCTTTGTTTGTTGGTGAAGCGGAAGACTGTTTGTTATTACTGCGGCTGCTCCCCTGGGACATTCACATTGAAATGAACCCCGAACTTGTCCTTTACCATCCCGTACAAGGGGCTAAAATCCGTCTTATGAAGGGGAATAACGACTTGTCCGCCGTCTTCCAAAGCGGCGAAGATTTCTCTCGCCATTGCCTCTTCTTTAGGATGGAGGGCAATCTGGATCGAATTGCCTGACTGATAAGGCATGCCTGCATACGTATCTGAGAACATAAGATCGGCTTCGCCGACTTTCAAGTGTGCATGCATAACGCGATCCTTCATGTCATCCGTCAACGGATGATCCGGGTCAGCCGGCATATCTCCGTAAGTCATGATACTCATCACTTTCCCGCCAAGCGCTTTCTCGTAAAAATGGACCGCTTCTCTCGTGTTACCGTCAAAAAACAAGTACGGGTTCAAACTAATTGACATCACACAACCACTCCTTTGGAATAATTTGGTCATCATATTCATGATACATCAAAATAGAGCTTGGGGAAACTGGACTATTTCACTTGATGGATAACTGTTCCTTCTATCCTTATTCGGTTAAATGGCCCGATTGCTGCACAAAAGTAAAAAAAATCGTTGATCAATAACTTTACATATTACTGCAAAGAGTAGCCAAGTACGTGCGGCAAGAGCAGAAAATAGATTAATTGTCTTTTTCATTATCGACGATACACATAAGTATGATCAACATAAGATAAGTCATTTCATAAAAGGCCCTGAATCTTCTACATAGCTTAGAAAATTCAGGGCTTTTTATTTCGGGAAATAGTATTAGCGTATTTGCGTTTTATCGGCATTGAACTGGTGAATGAATGCATTCCCTGTAAAGCCGGATGGCAAGGCAGAATGAAATGTAGTTTTTGCCCAAGCAGACTTACAGCAACCACTTGCTTTTAAAACAGGGAAAGCCAGCTAATCTCATTAGCTGGTTTTCTGAAACTTAAAATGAAAATGTGTAAAAATATCGTTTATTACATGACTTCAAGAATCTCTTTCGGCTCTTTAAAGATATGATCTGCTTCAAATCCTTCTGTTGTTTTTGAACCCCATAACGCTAAACCGAATTTCACACCGGCCTGTTGTGCACATTGCATATCATATATAGAATCCCCTATATATAGTGAATTTTCAGGATCAATGTTAAGTCTTTCTAAACATGTTAAAAGTGGCTCTGGATGCGGCTTATGCTTTTCAGTATCATTCGCACAGATTGTATGCTCAAAAAATGAACTTAGACTAAACGGTTCAAATTCATCGATAAGTTCTTGTTTGGTTTTGGAGGTGACAATACCTGTTTTTATTTCACTTCGATGTAAATCATGGATAACTCTTTCTATTCCATGAAATAGAGAAACCTCATGGGAAAACTCAAGTACTGCTTTACACCAATTTGGATGAACACGATCTACGTCAGAAATATGCAATCTTTTTAATGTTTCTTTACCAGGTATACCTAAAGCAAACCTTAATTCCTCTAGAGGATATTCCTTGTTTTGTTCGTGTAGTAAAATTTTTTGTAAAGATTTTAATATTGCTTTTTCTGTATCTAAAATGGTTCCATCCACGTCAAAGATTATAGCTTTATACATGTAGTATCCTCCTTTAGATGTTTTATCTCAAGTAATTGTATCACAAAAAAATTGACACTAATCACTTAGTCACAAGACAAGGTATGTTGGCAAAAGGGTTAGTCAAGTATTTCAAGCATATGGATATAAAGGTTTACTTAAAGCAGATGGGAAGGTGAAATATTGTATAAGACAAGGTAGATACAAGTTTTTCTTCATGATGTTATTATCGCTTAAATCCTTTTCTATTTGTTTTTTTATTGAAAAATAATACTTTTAGTGTAAAATTACACTAAAAAGGGGTAATTAGTATATATGGAAAAAGAAGAATTCATCTATTTAATATCAGAAAAAATGAAACTTGTTCGTGTAGAACAAAGTTTTTCTCAAGATAAGATGTCTGAAATTCTAGGAATATCAAAAAAAACGCTAGTTCAAATTGAAAAAAGAAGAATTGACGCAAGTTGGACGACCGTAGTTGCATTTTGTGCTTTGTTTAATCATAGCCAATTGTTGATAGCATCAATTGGTGACGATCCAGTTGATTTTGTTCAATTAATTGCTAGTAATAATGGTGGTATGCCTAAAGAAAAAACAATGGGCGGTAAGATCTGGTGGAAAGAAATCGAGTGTAGCGGAGACTTTCGTTTGCAACAAAATTTGATTAGTAACCATTACCGTATATTGGACCAATATGATTATCGCTGGCATAGTTCTTTTAATAGAGAAGAGGGTTTGATTCGTTTACTTGAATTACAGGAGTTGGAAAACATCGAGATAGAAAAAGGTATAGAAGAATAAGCCTTTATTTACAGTATTGATAATCTCTTAAGTCAAATGGTACAAAAAACGGTCGAGAGTGAAGTGTATAAAAAGAAAGCAGAAAAATAAGCATGAGTTTGTGAAGTGACTATTTTTACTAACACTCAAGTAGAGTTGGTTAGCGTTTCCTGAAAGGTTATTCTAATTATACATATCCAAAGGAGGACGACATGAATACCTCGTGGTTAATACTTACTTTAATACCTGCTCCATTCTTGTATCACTATTATGAATATGAACTGCACATTAAGCGTGAAAAGCTTCTTTTCTATATTTAGGTACTGTAATTTTTGTTATTATTATTGGGCTTTTATCTGGTCAAATAAGAATTCGTTACGTTATTTTAGTTAAGGTTATAACGGGGTTATTATCAATGTTTTTGGCTATGTATTTTATTCCTAACGACGTTGGTTGGTTTAAGCCAGTAGGTAGAGAAGTTGCAGTAATCTTTGCTGCAGTTGTTTTTTTAGTAGGCCAATTAATAGTAAGGTCTTTTTCAAGACCATTCTTACTTCAGTCAAAATATCACAAATGATTGTCGTTTACACAAAACCCAACCAATAACTTTTACGTGCCTTAAAAGAAAAGCCAAAGAATAACTGAAGTTTTGGAGGGGAAATGACTGCTTTATTGGCTCAGCTAACTTATAGCCCATTTTATATCATCACTGTAATAATGGCTCTTGGAGCACTTATTTTCTTAAGAAGTGAAAAAGGTTGCTTAATGTTTTTGATTAGAATTTGGGCTGTGGGTCATGTGATCATTTACTTACTAGCTATTTGTTTTAATTTTACAAAACCTATTCAACTTACAATTTGTGGCGAGTTTACAATAAGAGAGGTTACTGTGGCAGCCTTTTCCTTATGTAATAAGCGGGTCAGTATAACTAAAAAAGGAACATAAATGTAAATCTCGAATACCTAATGTAGTCTGAAAGAAATAAATCCAATGATAGAGAGGAGTTTGAAACGATGATAAAGGGTTTTGGAGGGGTATTTTGGAGAACTGAAAATTTGGAAGTTATAAAAAAATGGTACAGTGAAGTGTTGAAGATTGAAATAGATAATTGGAACGGGACAGTGATAAAACCCCAATCGGGAAATGAGACGATCTTTTCTTTCTTTACCGAGAATGACAGTTATTTTCCGACTGAACAACAAGTGATGTTAAATTTCCAAGTACATAATCTAAACGAAACTATTAAGCATCTTGATCAAATTGGTGTACCTCTTGCAAAGAAAAAAGAGATTAGTGAATTTGGGAAATTCATTTGGATTGAAGATCCCGAAGGTCGACTGATCGAGCTTTGGGAGAAATAACCCTATAGCTGAAAATCGGAGCTGTCTTTAAGTCAGCTTCTACCCCACAGAAAATAGACAAGATACATTCTGATGGTGTGTTTAGTGGATGGAATTATGCCATAGGGGAAGATAAATTGGAATTAAAATTAGGTATACATATGTATTAGGTGCATATAGAGAATCCACTGGAAACTCCATAAGGACATACGATTTACAAGACGAAAATGAAGTGAAGAAAATGATAAGTGATGATCAGATTGTATGGTTACTTAAAATAAAACTAGAAGAAAGTAATCAATAATTTATATACGATTTCATTCAACTTAAACAATGGTGATTGGACCGAAGTTTTTATAAGGATTTTTTTTCCTTTTCTCAACTAATGTGGCATGATAAAGGAACAAGATAATGTATAATGAATATTTTTGGGAGGGTTAATATGTTTAATGGTGGTACATGGTTTGCATCAGAGGCTGTAGTTATTCTTTTAACTTTTTTACCTATTATCTTTTATTTAGTTCTTACTGTGTTTGGAATTTATTTTGTAATTAAAGTAATTAAGTTCATGAATGCAAAAACAAAATCAGACCAAGAACGAAATGAAAAGATTGAAGAGTTAATTAAGGTTGTCAATCAAGGAAAGAGGACTGAATAAACTTAATGTTTAGTTGTAATTTCGTGCAGCATGCGTAACATAATCTTTTGCCGATAGGAAAACACCCTCCTAGGAATCCATTATTTATATACATTCAGGGGGGGAGGAGTTGAATTTAATGGATGATTTAAAAGATGGATTATCATCAAAAGTTATTACTTACAATTGCTTTGGATAAACATCCTGAACAATATACTTTTTTTCATTTCATTTTGGATAATGATCTAAGTAAAAAAGATTCAAAGGTAATTTTTGATATACTTCACGCTTTAGAAGATAAAAATGAAGGTTCATACGAAAAAGGTAAATATGAAGCAGTCATTGAATCATTATTAGGAGATCATCCTTAAGTGTCCATGGATACCTTTGAAAAGGCATTGTCACATGAAAATATTAATGGAACGCTATTTATCTAATTGATTTATGTAAATTCCTGTTGGAACATTAAAGTATGATAATCTCTACAAGCATCAATATATAGTGTTATTTCCGCAGACCTAAATTGAAGGAAATGAGGTGGCTATCATAAGGAAAATTCTTAGTTTATTGTTTTTATTTGTATTGTTTTTTAGTTTAGTTGCTTGTAACAAGGATGTGGTCAATGAAAACGGGGAGGAAAAAGAGGGGAAACCAGTTAAAGAGGAAAATGTGGTCAATGTAGAAGAGGCAGAAAAATTATTCAAAGATTATAGTAGAGAACTATATACCATTAAAGATCCATCCAATCCCCCAACTTTTGCTGAAATTGCCGGAAATATTAAAGCATATTTAACAGAAGAACAATTTGATGCAGAAATCGCAAACCGTAAATTTCAATTACCAGAAATGGTATCCAAACAACTTAATAAAAATATTGAAGTAGAAGATGTGAAACTTGAAGAACAAAGCAAAAATGATGATGGCACAATAGATTATTTATATACAACGAAATTTAAAGTTTATGACCAGAACTCCTCAAAAATTTATGAAAAAGAAGGAGAAGTAACCATTTCGACGACAAATAATGAATTGAAAATCGATCGAGATTGGAGTAGAGGAGTGAAAATTGACGGTTTAGATGGTGGACTTTAAGAACGAAGACTCCAACGTTTATAAATAGGCTATGTTGATTTTATATATTTGATGCAATTTACGGGTGTACACACATTTTCCACGTCAAAAATCGGTATAGAAGTGAGTGGGATCGAAAGGTTGACTTTGAATATATTTGGCATCTAGAAAGCAGATAATCTGTATGAGTTTAAGTTATAGATAACCTAAGGAGAGTTGATCGAATTTAAGTCAAATAACCATTCGGACGGCATTTTTTCACAAACTCTGTATCGCGCTTTTCATTCTCAAAGAATCTAACTCCAGAAATCCTCCGGCCATAATCTTCACACCTATCGCAGAATTCGCAGATAAAAGGTCCCGATTAGAAGAAAAAATGCCCAGAATCGTAGATTTATGACGGGGACCTGCTTGCCGGGTCCTTTTTTGTCGAAAAATCGATAAATCACCTAATTCGTAGATAAATGGCTTAGAATCGCAGATAAATCACTGAATTCGTAGATAAATGGCCCAGAATCGTGATAAATCGCAGGATTCGCGACGTTTTTAATAAATGTGTTCGTTATCCGGGATATTGTTCAGGACCACTTATCAGCCGTTTAGGCACTTTTTTATATTGTCCGTAAAATGGGGCACAGTTCAATAAGCGGGAGCGTTTTTTTGCGTTTCATTCTTACTATGCCTATGAGAAAGATGAAGTAAAATTGCTTGAAGATTTTTTGCTCAATTCCTGAACGCAAACGTCTAAACTCGCTTCAAGCTTTGACATAGTACAAAGCAAATCGAATTGGAGCAAGAAATAGAGCGCTTGCATTATTTTGGATTTGGATTATAATACTTGTATACAAGTGTACTTGAACTCTATAAGAAGGTGAATGTATGGAAGGATCGAAGGAATTTCTTTATCCAGTAAAATGGCTTTCAAAGGCTTCTGCTGGCGATCGGGTAGCATCGGAGCTTAGGATGCGTATTATTTCGGGCATGATTGAAAGCGGTACCATCTTGTCTGAAAATAAATTAGCTGCGGATTTCGGCGTCAGCCGCTCGCCCGTCCGTGAAGCGTTAAAAATATTGGCAGCTGAAAATATCATTCGATTGGAAAGAATGGGTGCGGTTGTAATTGGGCTGACCGAAAAAAAATATGCGGAAATTTATGATGTCCGGATACTCATCGAGACGTTTGTGTTTGAACGTCTAGTGAAGGTGCCTACGAATGAATTGGTGATGGAGCTTAGTAAAATTTTAGAAATGATGAAAGTTTCGATAAAATACCGAGATGCTGATGAGTTTTCCTATCAGGATGTCTTGTTCCATGAAACGATCATTCGGTCGATCAATCATTCCTATATCCTGATGATCTGGGATAATTTGAAGCCTGTGATGGAAAGTTTGATTCTTCTATCCATGCATAATCGCATTAAGGAAAAATATGAAGACTTTACCCGGGTCTTGCATAATCATCAACTTTATATCGATGCGATCCAAACAAAAGATCGTGAACTAATGATTAAGTCGTTGCATGTGAATTTTGATGATGTTCAAGAGGAAGTTGAAGTCTTGTGGATGTCTCAACAGATGCTTTCAAAAGGGGTTGGACAAGAAAATGACTAGCTATATGTTAGGTGTGGATATCGGTACAACCAGTACAAAAGCTGTATTATTTACGAAAAAAGGCGATGTCATTGGACAAGCGAATATTGGTTATCCTCTTTACACGCCGGATATGACTACAGCAGAGCAAGACCCTGAGGAGATTTTTCAGGCTGTTTTGAAAGCCGTTTCAACTATAACGAAGCAGCATGCAGATAAAAAACCATCATTCCTATCCTTTAGCAGTGCGATGCATAGTGTGATTGCGATGGATGAAAATGGCCAGCCGCTAACCCCTTGCATCACTTGGGCGGATAACCGGAGTGAAGCTTGGGCCCATAAAATAAAAGCTGAATTGAATGGGCATGAAGTGTACAAACGGACAGGGACACCAATTCACCCGATGTCACCATTATCAAAAATCACTTGGATCGTGAACGATCGTCCGGAAATCGCAGCGCATGTTAAAAAGTATATCGGAATTAAGGAATATATCTTTAAAAGGCTGTTTGATCAATATGTTGTCGATCATTCCCTTGCTTCATCGATGGGCATGATGAATCTCAAAAGCTTGGATTGGGATGAGGAAGCCCTCGGAATTGCAGGAATAACGAGCGGTCAATTATCCGAGCTCGTACCAACAACAAAAATCTTCAACAACTGTAATGAGGATATAGCGAAACAGCTCGGGATTGATCCGAAAACCGCTTTTGTGATTGGGGCAAGTGATGGTGTTCTGTCCAATCTGGGTGTAAACGCTATCCGAAAAGGTGAAATTGCTGTCACGATTGGGACGAGCGGTGCCATTCGGACGATTATTGACGAGCCGAAAACAGACGAAAAAGGAAGAATCTTTTGTTATGCCTTAACGGAAAAGCATTGGGTGATTGGCGGGCCGGTAAACAATGGGGGAATGGTCCTTCGCTGGATTCGTGATGAATTTGCTTCATCCGAGGTGGAAACAGCCAATAGACTAGGAATCGATCCTTATGAAGTGTTAACCAAAATTGCCGAACGGGTAAGACCAGGCGCCGATGGGTTGATCTTTCATCCTTATCTTGCCGGTGAACGTGCACCATTATGGAATCCAGATGTACGGGGGTCATTTTTCGGATTAACATTGTCGCATAAGAAAGAACATATGATTCGAGCGGCTCTTGAAGGAGTCATTTACAATTTATACACAGTATTTTTAGCCTTAACGGAATGTATGGACGGTCCAGTGACCCGAATTCAAGCTACCGGAGGCTTTGCAAGGTCGGTTGTTTGGCGGCAAATGATGTCCGATATTTTTGAATCGGAAGTCGTCGTTCCAGAAAGCTACGAAAGTTCGTGCCTTGGTGCTTGTATATTGGGATTATACGCTTCTGGGGATATCGATTCCTTTGAAGTAGTTTCTGACATGATTGGCAATACCCACAAGCACACACCGAAGGATGATTCTGTAAAGGAATATAGGCAAATACTGCCGATATTCATAAACCTATCCAGAGTATTGGAAAACGAATATACACAGATTGCGAATTATCAAAGAAGCTTAATAAGTGCTTCAAAGTAAACACATGGGGGAGTTACAATGCCGTTAGTTATTGTCGCTTTAGGAATTGTCGCTTTATTAATTTTAATAATGGGCTTGAAATTAAACACCTTTATTTCCTTGATCGTTGTATCGTTTGGAGTAGCTTTAGCACTGGGAATGCCGCTTGATGAAATTGTAAAGACTATTGAAGCAGGATTAGGCGGAACACTTGGTCACTTAGCGTTAATCTTTGGACTTGGGGCGATGTTAGGTAAGCTAATTGCAGATTCAGGCGGCGCGCAGCGCATTGCCATGACCCTTGTTAACAAATTCGGTGAAAAGAATATTCAATGGGCAGTTGTGGCTGCTTCCTTTATAATCGGTATTGCTTTATTTTTTGAAGTAGGATTAGTATTATTAATACCGATCGTATTTGCCATTTCAAGAGAACTGAAAGTTTCAATATTGTATCTGGGCATTCCGATGGTAGCAGCGTTATCCGTAACACACGGTTTCTTACCGCCGCACCCAGGACCGACCGTTATTGCCGGTGAATATGGTGCGGATCTAGGTCAGGTTTTACTTTTTGGCTTCATTGTTGCGGTTCCGACCGTTATTTTAGCTGGACCGGTATTTACGAAGATAGCTAAACGATTAGTACCTGAATCATTTACGAAAACGGGCAGCATCGCATCTTTAGGAGAACAAAAATCATTTAAACTGGAAGACACACCTGGATTCGGGATCAGTGTATTTACCGCTTTACTTCCGGTTATTTTAATGTCCATTGCTACGATTATCACACTAATGCAGAAAACAATCGGCTTTGAAGATAATGGTTTATTAGCAGCGATCCGTTTTATTGGCGAAGCTGGTACTTCCATGTTGCTTTCTTTATTATTTGCGGTATATTCTATGGGATTGGCAAGAAAGATTCCAATGAAAAATATTATGGACTCCTGTACAAATGCCATCTTGCATATCGGAATGATGCTTTTGATCATCGGGGGCGGCGGAGCCTTCAAACAAGTATTGATCGACGGTGGTGTAGGTGATTATGTAGCTGAACTATTCAAAGGGACATCATTATCACCCATCTTGCTTGCCTGGATCATCGCGGCAATCCTCCGCATATCCTTGGGGTCTGCCACCGTGTCGGCCTTAACGACAGCGGGCTTAGTTATTCCAATGTTAGGTCAATCCGATGTTAACCTTGCTCTAGTCGTTCTTGCGACAGGAGCGGGAAGTCTAATTGCTTCACACGTTAACGATGCCGGTTTCTGGATGTTTAAAGAGTATTTTGGTTTAAGCATGAAAGAAACGTTTGCAACTTGGACCTTGCTTGAAACGATCATTTCAGTAGCTGGATTAGGAATGATTCTATTGACCAGCTTATTCGTGTAGGTTCTTTACCGGCAGTAAATTCGCCACTTATAGGGGGATTTACTGCCTATTATTCATAACTAAAGGAGAAGAAATAATGTTCAATTCAATCGGTGTAATTGGTTTAGGGGTAATGGGCAGCAATATCGCCTTAAATATGGCTAGTAAAGGGGAACAAGTAGCCGTCTATAACTACACAAGAGATTTAACGGATCAGCTTGTTGCTAAGTTGGACAATCAGTCACTGAAGCCGTATTACGAAATCGAGGACTTTGTGCAGTCATTGGAAGCTCCAAGAAAGGTTTTTCTAATGGTGACGGCGGGTAAAGCAATCGACTCGGTAATTCATTCCTTGCTTCCTCATCTTGAAACAGGCGATATTATCATGGACGGCGGTAACTCCCATTATGTAGATACTGAACGCAGATATGATGAACTGAAAGCTAAAGGAATCAGTTATTTAGGTATTGGTGTTTCTGGTGGGGAAGTCGGGGCATTAAAGGGACCTTCAATCATGCCAGGTGGAGATAAAGACGCCTATGAAAAAGTAGCTCCGATTCTGACGAAAATCTCGGCCAAAGTAAATAATGACCCTTGCTGTACCTATATCGGTCCAAAGGGATCGGGTCATTTTGTGAAAATGGTGCATAACGGGATCGAGTATGCAGACATGCAATTAATTGCCGAAGCTTACACGTTTTTAAGGGAAAAGCTGCATTTGGAAGTGAATGAAATTGCGGATATCTTTGAAACATGGAACCAAGGCGAACTGAAAAGTTATTTAATCGAAATAACAGCCGAAATTTTAAGGAAAAAAGATGAAGTAACGGGCCTACCCTTGATCGATGTGATTCTTGATAAAGCGGGACAAAAGGGAACGGGTAAATGGACGAGCATGCAGGCCATCGATAATGGAATCCCTGCTTCGATTATTACAGAAGCTTTGTTTGCGCGTTACATATCCGCTCTAAAAGAGGAACGGGTGAATGCCGAAAAAATTCTTACAGGCCCTAAGACCGTTCAGCAAAAACTAGATAAAAATGAGTGGATTGATTATATTAGGCAGGCATTATATATGGGGAAGGTTTGTGCATACGCGCAAGGCTTCACGCAATATAAAATGTCTTCTGAACTTAACGGCTGGGATTTGCCTTTGAAGGATATTGCGCTGATTTTCCGCGGCGGCTGCATCATCCGTGCCGAATTTTTAAATGTCATCAGTGAAGCCTATCAAGAGCAGCCTAATCTGGCGAATTTATTAATCTCACCTTACTTTGCCGAAAAGGTTACCGACTATCAGGCAGGATTGCGAAAGGTTGTCTGTGAGGGGATAACATCCGGTATCTCGTTCCCTTGTTTAAGCTCTTCACTCAATTTTTACGATAGTTACCGAAAAGGCATCTCAAATGCAAACATCTTGCAGGCACAACGTGATTACTTTGGTGCACATACCTATGAACGTCGTGATTTGGCAGGAGTCTTTCACACAGACTGGCAGTGATGAATTCAGAGCAGGAATATACTTAGCCAATTCGATGGCTTTGTATATTTCTGCTTTTGTTTAATTAATTCGTATTAGTCTATTGTTTTTCAATCTTAGAAAACCTCACGATACAAAACAAGGATCATTGAAGTAAACAATTTCGGAAAGAATTTTATGGTCATTAATATTGTTGTATTTTTCTATCGCTTCTTTTTCCGAGTCAAATTCGAAAATTTTAATATTTTCTTTTAAAAAGACAGTAATAACCCACATTTGAAGTGCCTCCAACTAATATATAATGGCTAATTTCAATTAAGCTAATTGATGGGAAAGTTCGTAATTCCCTTTCGTGTACACGCACCCCTCCAAAATGGTTCTTGCTGTACGGACCACTTTAATGGCACGGATGTGTCCTGCCAAAAAATCAACCTTTGATTCCATAATTCCTGCAGGGTGGGCTAATCGAAATATTTCACCTTTAATGCTCACCATCTCAGATAAAATCGTTTCCTGTAAATAAGCACCAGCAGTTGCACAGATGGCTCCTGTAATGGCAAGCGCTTGGTGGGGTTTTTGCATGGACATCATTCGGATCATCAAATCCATCTCTGACGCTTTTCTTTTGGCTCCGCTTAGATCGACGTAATCCATGGGAGGGGCAATTAGGCTCATTTTAGGTACAGCAGGAGACTTAACAGTAGCTGATTTCTTATCGGAAAATTGGCATAATTCAGCTGCGATTGACCGGATTTCTTCCAGTTCATTTAATTTTTCTTGTGAATAATCAGCGGGTAATTCGTTTCCGCTTAGACCAATATCCTGTGCTCTTACAAAAACGAGTGGATTGGCAACATCAATAATTGAAACTTGAATTAAGCGATCTTGCGTGTTAATCATGTCAATCGGATTTCCTGTTGGGAAAAGTTTTCCTGTAACGGCTCCCTCTGCACGGGTAAACGAAAGATAGATAGGTGATCCTTTACCAGGTACGCCAGGAATTGAGCAGCGGCCTTCTGTTTTCACTTGTCCATTTTCAACCTCAACTTCTGCAATGATCAATTTTTGTGTATTCACGTTAAAAATTCTCACCGTTGTAATAGGTTCTATTGCAGTGACTAGACCTCGCTCTATGGCGTAAGGTCCTACAGCAGATGATATGTTTCCGCAATTCCCCTTGAAATCCACCATTTGATTATCGATGCTGATTTGCGCAAATGTATATTCCACATCGAATTCTGGTGAAGCTGATTTTTTGATAATCGCCGCTTTACTTGTCAATGAATTCGCTCCTCCAAGACCATCAATCTGTCTTCTGTCCGGGCTACCCATCACATCAAGTAAGAAGTCTTCCCAGTGTGAGCGATTGGAAGGCATATGTTCATAATTGAAAAAAATACCTTTACTTGTTCCTCCGCGCATCACAACTACTGGCACTTTCATTGCATTAACCACCTTTATATTATTTAGTTCCTACTACCGATTCCTTTGAAGTTATAGTATGATATGTTCAATCATAAGTAAAATACATATTTTTTTAAGAAAAACGATAAAAAAACTTATAATCTATATGTGTGGAGATGGTGGGAATGGATGAAAAGGACTGGATTGCGATTAAGGTGCTATACGAGGAAAGAAACATTAGCCGTGCGGCAGAGAGGTTATATATTTCGCAGCCGGCGTTAACATATCGACTGAAAAATTTAGAAAAAGAGTTTGGGACGAGTATATTTTTTAAAATCAAAGGTGGTATTGAGTTTACTTCTGAAGGCATACATTTAGCAGGTTATGCGGAAGAAATGGTTAAAAAGCTTCAAAAAACGAAAGATTATATGTTGAATATGCAAAATGAGGTAAGAGGCACACTACGGCTCGGCGTTTCTAGCAACTTTGCTCAATACAAGCTTCCTAAAATATTGAAAAAGTTTTCAACCGAATACCCTCATGTGCAATTTAATGTGAATACAGGCTGGAGTGCCGATATCATGAATCTTCTAAATTCCTCTAGTGTTCAATTAGGGATTTTGCGCGGCAATTATGAATGGTATGGAATTAAATCACTACTGCATAAAGAAAGGCTTTGTTTAATTTCGAAGAAAGAGGTGGACTTGGATAATTTGCCTGAGATTCCATTCATAAATTATAAAACGGATAGTTCTTTAAAAAACTTAATAAATGGTTGGTGGCATGATAGATTTGCAGAGCCACCATTCGTGACGATGGAAACAGATCGGCAGGAGACATGCAAAGAAATGGTCAAAAATGATCTTGGTGTTTCCATTTTACCGGAAATATGTTTGCAGCCATCAGATAACCTGCATACATACGGATTATCCTACAAAAATGGAGAACCTGTGTTAAGGAATACATGGTTAATATATAACGAGGAATCATTAAAGTTATCGTCCGTTAAAAACTTTATTGATTTCTTAAATGAAAATGCCAACCTTTAAAGAGAAAACACGACAGGATTCGGAACGGACTTAGCAGCTTGAGTACATATAAGAAATCATGATTAGGCTAGCTTATTCCCAGAATCAGTGGGGCTATGGTAGTCTAATTTTTTTGTACTCGTTGATAGTTTATTGGGTTCAATACAGCTTTCCAATCATTTAGGGAACTTCGTCTTAAGACTGCCATGGAACCCCCAACAGATTTTCTCGTCTAAACATACTGCTTACAAAAAATTTTCCTATGTTATTGGTTGATCATTAGATGTATAGACACTACCATGATCAGAATGTATTTGTCCGATCATCTTACGTTAGTCTTTGTTTAGAAGTTGGATTATAAGTTTTTTTTTAGATAAATATAAAAAAACTTATATTATACTTATTATAAAATTTGTAATATTCTTTAAAAATAACATGGATAGTTGGGAATGAAATCTTCCGACTATCCTTTTTCATATCTTGTAAGCGATTACTTTATAGGGGGGATTAAAATTCTTACTGTACTAGGAATATCAATGGTCGTTATATTTACATACCTCATTATGTCCAAGCGTTTGTCTCCAGTAACAGCCTTGACGATAGTCCCGGTGGTTTTTGCCATCATTGGGGGCTTTAGTTCAAAACTAGGGGATATGATGCTAGATGGAATAAAGGTTGTCGCACCTTCAGCGGCTTTGCTGTTGTTCGCTATTTTGTTTTTTGGTATTCTGATTGACGCTGGACTATTTGATCCACTTATTAAAACGATGTTAAAAATCGTAAAAGGGGATCCTGTCAAAATAGCGATTGGAACAGCATTGATAGCTATGACCGTTGCTTTAGATGGGGATGGAACCACAACTCATATGATTACAATTTCTGCTATGTTGCCTCTTTACTTGCGTCTTGGAATGAATCCACTAACGCTTGCCACAATATCCATGCTTTCTGTCAGTATTATGAGTGGTATGACGCCTTGGGGAGGACCTTCTACAAGAGCGATAGCTTCTTTAGGCCTGGATGCAAATGAGTTCTTTGTCCCAATCATTCCAACACTGATCGCAGGAATGGGGTCTATACTATACACTGCCTATGTACTTGGGAAAAAAGAGCGCAAGATGCTAGGGGTTGTCCATTTTAACGCTGCTCCTGATCTTAAGATAGCTTTTGGTGAAGCTGCCGTAGCTTCTGCCATACAAGATGATATAAAACGTCCTAAATTAATATGGGTCAATCTTCTTTTGACGATTATTATCATGACTGTTCTTGTAGTGGGGATCATTCCGGCACCGGTTCTGTTTCTAATTGGGTTTGTGCTTGCTGCCGCAATTAACTATCCAAATTTGGAACAGCAAAGGGAGAGGGTGGCATCGCATGCACGAAACTCTATTACCGTTGTCATATTGGTATTTGCAGCTGGTATTTTCTCAGGGATCTTCTCAGGTACAAAAATGGTTGACGCCGTCGCCAATTCATTAGTGGCAATCATTCCAGAATCTTTAGGCTCCTTCTTTCCGACGGTCGTTGCCCTGACTAGCATGCCACTTACATTCGTTTTATCCAATGACGCTTATTATTTTGGTGTTTTACCCATTCTTGCGGAAGCAGGGGCTGCTTATGGGGTAAGTCCTCTAGAAATTGCGAGAGCTTCCGTGTTAGGACAGCCTGTCCATTTTTTAAGTCCACTTGTGGCTTCCACTCTTTTACTAGTGGGGATGGTCAAAACAGATATTGGCGACCTTCAAAGGTACGCATTTAAATGGGCTCTTTTTTGCTCATTAGTAATGATCATTATAGCTGTATTGACTGGGGCTATCACTTAAATAAATATAAGGGGGGATATTCCAATACTTTTGGGCTATCCTCATTATATTAATAAGTGCCGGCATTCTCATCTACAGCTTGAGTAATGATATTTACAATGGTTTTTGCCAAGTTCATAACCGTGTATAGACGCGTGTCATTCAAAAATTGCATGGTTGGCAGCGGATCTATATAATTGACCATTCCTGTAATATGATAGTCTCCTACTTCCGGCAATACTTTTTTTAAAGCTTTCCCTGGGACAAGAGGTCCATCCTTCAAGTAAACATAACCGACCTGGTTTTGATCGCCTAAACAAGCATCCACACTGAAAATAAGTGGTTTCTTGAATTGTTTCTTTATTTCTTTCAACGTATCTTTTAAATTAAATGCATGGACGGGATTTTCCAATGTACCATAAACCCGATAGGGCACCAAATGTTCTTTAAGCATGGTCCCGACTAAAGGGCCTAATGAATCCCCAACTGATCGGTCTGAGCCAATACACAGAAAGATCACATCTTCATTTTGACATCCTGAAGATTGGATAATCTCTTTAACTTTTAATGCTAAACCGTTTATTTCTTCGCCTTTTGATACCACAGAACAAATCTGCTCCTTCTTCTTCTGAATTTGGCTAACGTTGACTCCCATTTAATCTATTATACGAAGATTGTATGCATATAATAAAGAGGCATGCTTAAGGAACAAATAATCATAGATCTTTGTACTTAATTCTAAGGGAGATTTTTTATTGTCCAACTAAGTGTAACCTGTACATGTACCTGCCAAACCGCCAGTACTTCCTAATTAAGTCATGCTAGAAGGGGTTTGCCCTCTTACTACCGCAATTCACCCCCGGCATCACCCCACACCTCAAAACGAGGGGGTGAAGTTAATAGAAAGGGCAACCTTTTGATTCAATTGCTTTATATCTATCACCAGTTAATGCGCATGCTGTACCTGAAAGGTATACCACTCCACCATTATTTTTATTCATTGTTACAGAATTACTAAGTAATATTGGTGTAGAGAAAAAAATCTACTCAGTCATCAATAACAGAGTAGATTTTGGCAGGATTTAGAAAAGGCCTTCATTTTCATAATATTTATTGAATTGTTTAGAGTACTTTTGTTTTAGATCCGCAATTTTCCCAATATCATTTGAAATAATATCAATAACATCGCTACTTACATAAAACAGTGATTTATCATTATAAAAAGAAATATAAGCTTCATTGTGACCTTGGTAAATCTTCGTGCAATATTTGATAATATCATTACGATTTATATCATTTATATTTGCGTACACTACACCTTCACGACTAGTATCATCTTTAACAACTGTTTCATGCCAATTTTTTATCTTGATAATTTTACCAATGTTTGCTTTCGAAGAATAATGTTTATTATTAGAAATATTTTCTAATATAAATATAACACTTAAATTATCGTCTCTTTTAAATACATCTCCAACACCATTTGGTAATTGCTTTCTTTAACCCTTGCTTAGCAATAAATAGAACGACTACACCGACTAATGGCCATACAGCAGCTTTTAATTCTGTAGTATCATATATATACTCTTCTCCAGTTTCTTGATCAATAAATAATGCTTTAAAGTTCTCATCATCATAAATCTCTAAAATTGTTATATTAAAAGTTTTTTCTAGATCATTTCCATAGCTGTCTTTTAATGTAGTATCAACTGAAATCGTATACGTTTCCTCA
>NZ_LMBV01000013.1:0-45289 GCF_001439925.1 Peribacillus muralis | reverse complement strand
CTGTATATGCTTGAAACGTTTGCCCCTTTTTTGCCATACAAAAATCCCCTCCAGATTGACAGTTAAGAAAATTTTATCATGTTCTCTTTTTTCTCTGTCTACCTGAAGGGGATAATACCACTTAGGCAGCTCTTTTTTTAAAAACTAAAGGGGCAGGGAGTGGATAAAGGAATTTAGTTATGGTAAAAAGATTCATTCTTGTGAGGTTTAATACTCAGGTTATGTGGTATATGAATGATATCGGATTATAGCATTTTATTCTCCTATCGGCCTAATTTTTATGGTCGGGGTTCATTATGAAAGAGTATCGTTTCTGAATAATTTCGGCAAGTGGCTCATATTCTTCTTTTGATTATTACCAATTACTTCAGGGTGAAAAAGGAGTGATATATCATGAGGCAAATGTGTATTTTCTGTTTGAAATGGACTGACATGGATACGATGACACCAGTCTTTGAACAAGGTAGAGAGTTCGTCAATTATTATTGTGAAAATTGTGTTACTGCTGCTATGGATAATTTGTTTAAGCTCCCATCCAAACATGCATGTGAACAATCAAGAGTCCACTAGGATCAAGCAATGCAATTTAAAAGTTAAGCGATTGTGCTAAAGTATCATAACTAGAGGCCATCTCAATCGAGAAGGGCTTTTTTTGTTCGGGTTTGTCATCTTCCTAATAATGTCGCATATTAAAATTAACCTAGTATAACCCTTATCAAAATATTTAAATATTCCTATTTTGTTTAAAGGTGAATGGAGGGCATTAAGACTCCTTATAATAGGGGAGGAATGGGAACTTAGTAATGAGTGATCACCTAACATGTGATTATCTTTAAAGTTGATGGCCTCCCACAATTTACTGGTGGAGGTCTTTCTTCATGTGAGCAGGATGTCGATACTGAATGGTAAGGTACTGCAAGTGATTATCCTCACCTAGATTTGTATCCAGTAACATAGTAATTTCAACCCACTTAAACAATATGATCATATCGTATATTTTAGATATAAATAATAAAAACAATAAAGAAACTAAAGCATATAAGGGGAAGATTAACCTGTTAAAGGAATTCAATGTTTGTTATACTCTTGACGCTGATGTTAAGTGGGAGAAAATAAAAAAAGGAGTGTGCAGTAAAAAAGAGGATGTTTTACAAGAAGTTCTGAAAAGGATGGAGCACTGTGAGCATATTATTGTAAAAAGTGATAGCAAGAATCATATTATCCATACATCATTAATACGGTATATACGCATTTTTGAAAATAAGTAATCTCACTACTGCTTTATGGAATATAAGTTATGATTGTATTCTCCTAACAGTCTATCTGCGAGGGGATTTTTCTATGGCAAAAAAAAGGATACATATACAGAGTGAGAAAAGTTTTTTAACACTTTAAAAGGAGTGTAAAGATGAATAATGAATTAGATGATGGTTTTATTGAGTCATTAATGGTTTCCCTTCAAGACGAAAGGGTCATTGAAAAGATAAAAGAAATAGCAGAAGCGGATTCGTTTAGTCAATTGGGGCAATATAAGGGGCTGCTGAGAGATAAAGAAAAAGAAATAGCAAGACTCCAACAAGAGATTGAGTCGAAGAACGAGGAAATTAGCGATTACCAAATAAAGATCACCCAGCTAAATGAGAAAATGGAAGCTTATTTTACTGAATTGCAAAAGAGAAGAGCTGACTATCGGGAAGCGGAAGAACTTTACGAAGTAGTTCAACAATTATCCGAACCCACGAAAAGTTCGTTGAAAGGAATTTTCAAGGGCGGGTCGGTGCAGGACTTCATTGTTTGTGGTGTGCAATATGAAAACATTTCATCATTGTGGGATTTTATTAAAAACGAGATTATGGAAGGACGGGAGCAGGAAAGAGAGATTTTGCTTGCCCTTTTTCTGTTTTTCTTTCAAGAACACGGTAAAACATACGATTCCCCTTTATACAAGCTACAGCAAGTGAAAATGGATGAAGTCTTCAGGGAAGATTTGCACATAAGGGCCCTCAATAGCAAAGTATCTGGGGACGTTACAGATATCCTGCTGCCGGGTTATATAAGCATTAATGGTAAAACCATTAAAAAATCCGTTGTGAGAATCTAGCAGGCAAAAACGAAATGATAGTAAAGGAGAAATAACAATGACATCGATTATTATCCCAGAGATTGAAGAAGGCATTGAAAAAATCCTTCTTGTGCAGTGGTATAAACAGCCAGGCGATTATATTACGGTGGGCGAAAGCTTAGCCAAATTAAGCTGTGAGGGCATCGAATTCGACCTCTTTTCAGAAAAAGAAGGTACTCTTAAAGAATTGAACGTAGCGGAGGACACAATAGTCAGGATTGGTGATCTGATATGTTTTTTGGATTCTGGTGAAGCAATTTCAGAAGAATTATTAATGGAAGTTGAAAAAAATGAAACGATAGAAGATAAAGAGCCGCTTGAGAACGTAACAAGTTTAGCTGATGAAAACAACATAGACAGTTCCATATACTTAATGAGTAAGAACGAAGAGCAGGCTTTATTCTCACCTGATTCCCAGACCGTTCCGATCTCTGCCATTTCAATGACTTATAAAGAAGTGAGATCTTTAATCAGCCATTTATATCAGAGTGCAGAAGAAACCTTCTTCAAGGATGAAGCGAGCTTCTTTCAAGACATAAAAAAGATGCTCCGTTCCAGATGGGTTTACATGAATAACGGGAATGCTATATATGATCACAGCATCGCAGCATTATTTCCTTATAGAAAATACTATGAATTAATGGACGAGGATTTTGACTATAAAAAGCATCTGGACGTTTCCGGTTTTAAAGGTGATGTGATGACACGGGAAGAAGCTGCAAAAAGTTTCAATACAACCGATCATCCTGTATATAAGAGGATACTAGCTTTAGATGATTACTCCACGAGTAAAAATCCTTCCATATCAAGGATATTTGCTAACCAAACGGTTAACTCTTCTAAATCCATAGCATTTATATCCAATGGGTACGACATTCAAAGCTTCGATGTAGTAAATCAAAAAAACAATTTGCTGGGAAAAGGATTTTTCGTTCCCGTTTTCCGTTTAAATGGTGAAAATGCCTTTGAAATCAATGACCGAATGGCTCTCCAATTCTGGCTGGAAAACCGGTTAGTACCAAGTGGATTAAGCGCAGAACGCCAGAAGGAGTATGATTATTTGCTGGCATTGTATCAATTGAAGGGTTTAGATCAGGAAAGTTTGCTAAAGGAATTGCCATCGATCGCTATCGATTCCAAGACGTTTTATGAGAAGCTTTTAAAATCTGAAAAAGTAAGAGCTGATATTGATACATATGATGAGAAGATGTTGACAGATCCAAACCGGGGACATTGGGATCTATGGCCTGTAAACTCTCCCGAAAAACCTTTAACGATAAAACTGAACGAAGAAATAATGGCTAGAAATCCTAAAATGGATATCAGGGAGGATGGCATAGTTGGTATTGATTTTGGAACAAAAAGTACAGTGGTCGTCCATCAAGAAGAAAGTGATTTTACCCTTCCCATGCGAATTGGGGTTGGTTACCTTAACACGGAAGTCCAAGATTGGCATTATGAAAATCCAACCGTGATCGAATTTATCGATTTAGAACATTTTCTGGAGCTTTATCACGAAAAAGAAGGAAGACCAGATACAAGGTGGCAGGATGTGACGGTTTCCCACAATGCGCTTAACAACTTGATGAATGGAAAGAGTGATCATTATTATTCCATATTGAATAATCTAAAGCAGTGGGCTGGAGAAAAGAGAAACGAACTCCGATTGAAAGACAAGAGGGGATATGCCGTTGTACTGCGCTCCTTTTTGGAATTAACCGATCAGGAAATCAACCCTATTGAGTTATATGCCTACTACCTCGGATTGTATATCAATAACCAGAACAATGGAATTTACCTGGATTACACCTTATCTTTCCCGGTGACGTATGAAAAAGAAGTAAGGGAAAGAATCCTGAAGTGTTTTGAGCGCGGGTTAAAAAAGACGCTTCCTATGCCAATTCAACAGGATGAAGAATTAATGAAAAAGTTTCGTGTCACCGCTGGGGCTAGTGAACCTGCCGCCTATGCCGTTTGTGCGTTACAGGAATACGGATTTGAACCGGAAGAGGCTGAAGAAACGTACTATGGCGTGTTTGATTTTGGTGGAGGAACGACAGATTTTGATTTTGGTATTTGGCGTGAAGCGGGTTTGAAAGAAAGCAGGTATGATTATGTCATCGAGCATTTTGCAGCGGGCGGGGACCGTTATTTAGGTGGGGAGAACATGCTAGAGCTTTTGGCGTTCCAAGTGTTTAAAAACAACCAAAGATCAATGCGTGAGCTAAACATTCCTTTTACTCTCCCAGCAGAATGTGTGAAATTTCCCGGAAGTGAACCACTGATTAATGAGTCACAAGAATCCTATTTAAATACGAAACAATTGGTGGAAAAATTAAGACCGCTTTGGGAAAGGCATGAACGGTATGAAGAAGAGTTCGGAAGGGGCATGATCCGGGCAGACTTGTTTGACAAAGCCGGCCACGCAAAACTCAATGTGGAACTTTTGATCGATCAAGATGAACTGGAACAACTGATTGAGAAAAGAATTGAAAAAGGCATCAAAAATTTCTTTGAGTCATTAAGGCGCGCTTTTGCCCGGACAGAACACAACAAAATTAATAAAGTGAATATACTGCTTGCGGGTAATTCAAGTAAATCCCCGGTCGTTATGAATCTATTTAATGAATGGATTGAAAGGGAAGTGCAGAACACTCAAAACTGGGGAGAAGTATCCAGTGACCTTTTTGAGATTCTTCCGCCACTAGGGACAGAAGGCGCTTTTTTAAAGCAAGAAGAGAGAAACAGAGTGGTTAACCGCGATATATTAACCGCTCCTACAGGAAAAACGGGCGTTGCCTTTGGACTTGTACAAAGCAGGAAAGGCGGAAGCATAAAAGTTATTGATCGCGATATGGTGAATGGGGAATCAAAGTTCAAGTATTTTCTTGGAATCGGGAGAAAAGGTAAATTAAAAACGATGATTGATCAAGAAGAAGAATATAACAAGTGGCATCTTTTCATTGATGCGTCAGAAGAGGATTTTGAAATTTATTACACAAGTCTCCCTGAAGCAAGTAACAACCAGCTTGATATTAAACAGGCACAGAGGAAAAAGCTTCGAATTGAACATGTAGACGATTCAGCTTTTGTTTACATTCGAACCATAAGCCCGACTGTTATTGAATATGTTGTTGCAGACGAAGACTCCATTATAAGTGGGGAGTATTTAGGTGTAATTACTAAGGTTGAATTAAGCTAATCTTTCGATATGAAAATTCAGGAAAAGGCCTCCCGTATATACTGAGGGAGGCCTTTTTTCTGCACAGCGTATTCACTTTGGTACCGTGTAATAGTTTCCCGTGGTACT
The DNA here is from genome assembly GCF_001439925.1 of Peribacillus muralis. GTDB lineage: Bacteria > Bacillota > Bacilli > Bacillales > DSM-1321 > Peribacillus > Peribacillus muralis. Next base: position 39,857 of record NZ_LMBV01000013.1, on the reverse strand, counting down.
TCACAATGTTTAATACTTATTAATGCTCGAAGCTCTATGTGTTCATCCCGCTGATTTATTTCTTGTTCCTCCTGATGTACCATTATCTTGGGTCATTAATTGGACAACTATGTGTTTCAGTTCAATCTTTTTGACTTTTTCTTCTACTTTCACTTTTTTTCAGAGGCTTTTCTGATCTTTTTAGAAACTTATTATTATAAGGGTTTTCCCAATTTACAAGTAGCCTCTCCGTTGATTCCATGTTTACAACGGTTTTTCATCCTTGAACTGGGAGAGACTTATAGCTCATGGTTTGAAATATAATTTTAAATATATCAATATCAAATTGAAATAATGCTAGAAATAACATATACTGAAAATTGAGAATTATTTGTAAATACAATCCTTCTTCGGGGATTGTCCACCTTTATAAAATTAAATATGAAAAAAGAGCGTAATGAATGAGATTTATCTTTCGGTAAAGTGGATCTTTATTTTCTAAAGTGATGATTTCAAAGGGGGAATATGATGAAAATATGGAAAAGTTGCACAATGAGTTCAATTTTGGCACTTTCTTTATGTGTACCTTTCACATCCTATGCACAAGCAAATTCAAACGAAGTGAGTGATGTGAGTAAGGAAGCGGGCAGTACATATCAGGTGTTGAAAAAAGCAAAAAACCCGGAAGAGGCGGGCTTTTCATCGGAAAAGCTGGAAAAGGTCGATCAGTTGATTGAAATGGAAGTGGCTTCCGGTTTCCCGGGAGCTGCCCTGATTGTCATTAAGGACGGAAAGATCGTTAAAAATGATAGCTACGGGTACAAGCGGAAGTTTAGTGAGCATACGCCTCTAAAGCGTTTTCAAAAAATGGAAAACGATACGATGTTTGACCTTGCTTCAAATACGAAGATGTATGCGACAAATTTTGCGCTTCAAAAATTAGTCAGTGAAGGCAAGCTCGATATCCAGGCAAAAGTTCAGCAATATATTCCTGAGTTCAAAGATGCGGAAGCGGATGTGATCAAGGGAAAGGATACGTTGAGGGTAGTAGATGTTCTCCATCATACAGCCGGGTTCAAACCAGATCCGCAATATCACAATCCACTTGTTTCAAAGGAGCTTTACTCACAGGAGCGGAATAAAACGATGTCGTTCATATCGAAAACGCCGTTGACTTATGTTCCGGGAACACAGAATGTATACAGTGATGTTGACTATATGCTGCTCGGTGCAATTATAGAAAAAATAACGGGTCAGCCGCTTGATACGTATGTTGAAAATGAATTGTACAAGCCGCTTAACTTGAAAAATACAAAGTTCAATCCGCTTCAAAAAGGCTTTAAGCCTAAAGATTTTGCTGCAACTGAATTGTTTGGCAACACGCGGGATGGCGTGATTGATTTTCCTAACATTCGCACATACACCCTTCAAGGGGAGGTCCATGATGAAAAGGCCTTTTATTCGATGGGAGGCGTCTCAGGTCATGCAGGGCTTTTTTCCAATACGAAAGATATCGCTGTCCTGCTCCAGGTGATGCTGAACGGCGGAGGATACGGCAAGCATGAGCTTTTTGATCAAGAAACGATCAATGAATTCGTAGCACCTTCCGAGATGAATCGGACCTATGGCCTTGGCTGGAGACGAAATGGCGATGATAGCATGAAGTGGATGTTCGGCCCTTATGCGAGTGAAAATGCTTATGGTCATACAGGGTGGACGGGAACCGTGACGATTATCGATCCTGAAAAAGATTTAGGAATTGTTTTGCTTACAAACAAAAAACATTCACCGCTCGTAAATCCTGTAGCCAATAGCAATCAGTTCTACGGCGACCTCTTTAAAACAGGAAGTTATGGAAGTGTCGTGACGGCGATCTATGAAGCGTTGGAAATTGGTACAAAATAGAGGAATTGTACTGACTCGCATTCCAGCAGCTTCCGTTTAAAAGAGATATATCAACGGAAACTGGACTATATCAACGGAAAACCAAGATATATCGACGGAAATTGGACTATATCAACGGAAAACTAAGATATATCGACGAAACCTGGAATATATCAACGAAAAACCGAGATATATCGACGAAAATAGGACTATATCAATGGAAAACCGAGATATATCGACGAAAATAGGACTATCAATGGAAAATCGAGATATATCGACGGAAATAGGGATATATCAACGAAATCCCGAGATATGAGTTTGGTCTATTAAAAAAATCAAGGCTATCACCTGAGGTGATAGCCTTGATTTTTATTTCACTAAACTTTTTACCACATTATCAATGATTTGTTCATTAGCGACAGATCCTGTGTATAACCAGCTTTCGTCGGCAGAAAACTCATGAACATTTCCAGATTTTACAGCAGGGATGCTTTTCCATAGTGCTTCATTAAGCGCTTTTGAGCCAGTGGATGTATCACTATTGATCAAGAATAGGTGATCGGCGTCCATTTCCACTAATTTCTCTAATGAAATGGCACTCCAGTTTCCTGTTGCACTAGCGGAGATTTCCTTGACAACATCCGGTTCCTTCAAGCCTAAGTCATCATACATGACAGCTCCGCTCGATAGGTTGTCGCTTACGACGAAGAACTTGCCGCCGACTAGCCAAACGGCTGCCACGGATGGATTGTCCGTTTCTTTTTCAAGCGTTTTTTTAGCCTCTGCAGCTTTCGCCTCGTAATTGTCTAAAGCCTTCTTGGCTTCATCTTCTTTGCCAAATACTTCTCCAACGCGCTTAAGCTCATCACGCCAGTCATTGTTCACTTCGGTACCGATTACATATGTAGGGGCAATTTTATTATATTGCTCATACTTCCCGCCTTCGACCATGCTTGCAGAGTCCATGATGATCAAGTCCGGTTTCATTTTTTGAACGGCTTCGAATGGAAGGTCGTGTGGAATGGTTGGAATCCCATCAAGGTCCTCCTGTAAATATCCTTGAATGCTTGCTCCATCTTTTACACTCCATTGCGCGACAGGTTTAACGCCCAATGTGACAAGATTATCTTCAAGGTATGACGCGATGACACGCTCCGGCTTGGCCGGAATAGTGACTTTATGTCCCATTGCATCCGTTAGCGTTCTTGTCTTCACTTCTTCTTTGTTATCTTTATTGGAAGTTTGATCAGTTTTATTTGTCGAAGATTGGTTATCCTTCGCTTCTTCATCACCACAGGCAGCCAAGGAAATGGCTAGCAATCCAGCGCCCAAAAGTTGCAGCATTTTTTTCTTGCTTATCACGTTATACATTTAAATCCCCCTAAATATATGATAAAATAATTTATGCATGATAATGATTCTCGATTTCAATTAATTTAAATATAGAAATTACTCATTGTCAATCGTTATTTTTTTGGGGATTTCCCTTTGGAGAGTAGTTGTACAGATGAATTCAAAAACAAAAATCGACAAGGTACCGCTAAATACATATAAAAATAGAGTAACCAGCTTGGTCATCATGATAGTGGGCCTTGCATGCTTACTCGTTTCAATTATTGCTTCAATCAATCTCGGTGCCGCCGATTTGAGCTATCGTGATGTATATAACGCATTATTTCAATTTGATGAAAATAATCCCGCTCATACGATCATTCGCCAATTAAGATTTCCGCGGGCAATCGCTGCAGTGTGTGTAGGAGCTGCGTTAGCCGTCTCCGGGGCAATCATGCAAGGGATGACGAGGAATCCCTTGGCTGATCCTTCCATACTGGGTGTAACCGCTGGATCATCGTTTTTCATTGCGATTGCGCTTGTGGTCATGCCGGGTGTAACGTATTTGGGGTTAATGATGTTCTCTTTTGCCGGTGCAGGGTTGGGCGCGGCATTGGTGTTCGGAATCACGTCGTATTCAAGGGGCGGCATAACACCTGTCAAGCTCGCACTCGCCGGCTCTGCCATAGCATCCTTGCTTAGCTCGCTTTCAACTGCGGTCGGGATCAAATTCAATATTTCAAAAGATATTAGCTATTGGTTTGCCGGAGGGGTTTCAAGTGTGCAGCCACAACATGTTTTATTTACGCTTCCATTTATCGTGGTGGGGCTATTGGTAGCCTTGGTTCTTTCCCGCTCCATTTCCATTCTTAGCTTAGGGGAAGACGTGGCAAAAGGACTTGGGCAAAATACCGGCATCGTGAAGCTTATAGGAACGATTGCGGTGCTGCTGCTGACTGGAGCTGCTGTATCGATTGCAGGCATGATTGGTTTCGTAGGCTTGGTTATACCCCATATCACCAGGTTTTTGGTCGGGAATGATTACAGGCTGATTATCCCTTGTTCCGCCATTCTCGGTGGCGTGCTATTGCTGGTTGCCGATATCGTCGGTCGGATGGTTAATGCTCCATTCGAGACGCCTGTTGGGGCCATCACAGCCATTATTGGCGTTCCCTTTTTCCTTTATTTAGCTCGTAAGGAAGGGAGGGGATTATGATGTCGAAGCAATCTGGCCCGAATGAGGGACGCTTTAAGAAGCTGCTTGCCTTAACGAGCATTTTAACCGTAATTGTATTTTTCATCAGTATTAATGCAGGATACCTAAAGATTCCGCTGATTGATGTTATATCAACATTATTAGGAAAGGGCACTGCTGAAAATGAATTGACGATTTTCGATTTCCGTTTGCCAAGGATCGTTCTGGCGATGCTTGTAGGAATGGGAATTGCCGTTTCGGGTGCAATTTTACAGGGCATTTCCCAAAATCCATTAGCTGATCCTGGCATATTGGGAATCAATGCAGGAGCAGGATTCACAGTCGTACTTTATATGTTCTTTTTCCAGGGTACTGCATTCTTCAATGGAGGATCTTCCGTGTTCATCATGCCCGTCACGGCCTTGCTTGGTTCTTTCCTTGCCGCATTTTTAATTTATGTTCTTTCCTGGAAAAAAGGGCAGGTGACGCCTGCGAGGTTATTACTGGTCGGAATCGGCATCAATGCCGCGTTCGGCGCAGGTTTGGTCATTTTCCAGATGAAAATGGAACCGAACAATTTCATGAAGGCTTTAATCTGGTTATCAGGAACGATTTGGGGCACAAACTGGACGTTTGTCTGGGCGTTATTACCTTGGTTGGTTGTCTTGATTCCCTTGGCCATTTATAAATCAAAAGTATTGGACGTTCTTCAGTTAGGTAATTCAATCGCCATCGGCATCGGTGTACGGGTAGAAAAGGAACGCAGGCTATTATTGATGGTTTCCGTCGCACTGGCGGGTGTATGTGTTTCTGTGGGCGGGGGCATTTCCTTTTTAGGTCTGATCGCCCCACATATGGCGAGAAGGCTAGTGGGGGCGAGACATGCAAGATTATTGCCATTGACTGCAATCCTAGGTTCTTTATTGCTGTTATCCGCGGATACATTGGGACGGATCATCATGGCCCCAATGGAACTTCCGGTAGGCATCATCGTATCGATTCTAGGTGCTCCGTACTTTATTTACTTGCTTGTGAAAAACATTTAGTTATCGAAGCGGTGCATGGCAAGATCCTGCTCTTTTAAAATCTAATTTTTGAATAGACATTTCTAATAATGAAGGAGATGCCGTCTGTATTTTGCAGGCGGCTTCTTTTTTTTGTTTCAATGCAGAGTGCGACTCCAAAGGAGCAGCGCAGGCACTAAAGCACCGAGGAGGACCGCGGTGGGCGGGATTTTATCCATTGTTTTTACACTGAATGAAGAGGTAAGAGAGGTCAAATTTTAATTCCTCCACTCCAAAGGGTGTAGCCCGAATATGGAGGCGGTGTGATGAAGTATCGCAAAAAGAAATCTAAAAAAGAGGTTGACCGAACGGCTTGTACCCGCTTACAATGATAATTAGTTATTAGTCAATTTAGAAAATTGAAAAAGAGGTCCTTGCATGACAAAGGAATTCGACAGAAGAATCGGGCGCCATGCAATCATGTACGCGTTTGCGGACGAAGAGGAAGAAGCTATATTAACGAATGATTTAAAGCGGATGGATTGGCTTTACGGAAAAGGTAAGGTCGGATCGATGGAGCTGCAGAAAATAGTAGCGGCCATTGAGACATCAGCTAAAAGAATGGGATTAGTCAATTCCGATATCTATCGTGAAATGCATGCGCTGTATCATGCGATCATTGAAGCGCTTCAAGGTGTGACACGCGGCCAGGTCGAGCTTGGCGGTCTTTTGAGGACGGCGGGCCTTCGGTTTGCAATCGTCCGTGGCAGGCCGTTCAAGAACAGTGACGAGGGCGAATGGATTGCAGTAGCGGTTTATGGAACGATCGGAGCACCGGTTCGGGGATTTGAACATGAAGCGGTTGGCTTGGGAATTAACCACATTTAAATAATTAAAAGCCTATAGGTAATTAGTGAATTAGGGGGCTGTATTGATGACTGGATAAGTCTGTCAATATGGCCTCCTTTTTGTTTGGAAAAAAAGGATGAGGGGTGCAGGAAAATGATTACATTAACAGGCCAAACTTTAACGATTGAAGATGCGAAGCAAGTATTGTATGGAGGGGCATTTGTCACGGCATCGGCCGAGAGTGTCGAGAAGGTGGAAAAAAGCAGGGAAGCGGTCGAGAACATAGTGAAACAAAAGAAAGTCGTCTACGGCATTACAACTGGTTTTGGAAAATTCAGCGATGTGTTGATTGATGCCGAGGATGTAGAGCAGCTGCAGTGGAATTTGATTCATTCCCACGCATGCGGTGTTGGAGAACCGTTTCCTGAGGTGGTTTCAAGAGCGATGGTCCTGCTTCGTGCCAATGCACTATTAAAAGGATTCTCCGGTGTGCGTCCTGTGGTCATCGAACGTTTGATCGAGCTTTTGAATGCCGGGGTCCATCCGGTTATCCCCCAGCAAGGCTCACTTGGGGCGAGTGGCGACTTGGCACCGCTTTCCCATTTGGCGCTAGTATTGATGGGGGAAGGAGAAGTGTTCTACAAAGGGGAGCGAATGGAGGCGATCACGGCATTATCGAAAGAGGGAATACTGCCGCTGACACTAAAAGCGAAAGAAGGGCTGGCATTAATCAACGGCACGCAGGCGATGACGGGGATGGGCCTCGTCAATTACATCGAAGCGGAACAGCTGGCCCATCAAACAGAGGCGATTGCTTCCTTGACGTTGGAAGGGTTGCGCGGCATTGAAGATGCCTTTGATGAGGATGTGCATCTTGCCCGCGGTTACCGACAGCAAACCGAGGTCGCGGCACGAATTCGCCGCATGATCCACGGCAGCCAGCTCATCACCAAGCAAGGGGAGCTCCGGGTACAGGATGCGTATTCCCTTCGCTGCATACCGCAGGTACATGGGGCATCATGGCAAACTCTCGATTATGTTAAAGAAAAACTGGAAATCGAAATGAATGCTGCGACGGATAATCCGCTTATTTTCGATGATGGTGAAAAGGTTATTTCAGGAGGTAACTTCCATGGTCAGCCGATAGCGTTTGCGATGGACTTCATGAAAATCGCCGTTGCCGAGCTTGCGAATATTTCCGAGCGCCGCATAGAGAGACTTGTCAATCCCCAGCTGAATGATTTACCGCCATTTTTGAGTCCATCACCTGGCTTGCAATCGGGAGCGATGATCATGCAATATTGTGCCGCTTCACTCGTTTCTGAAAACAAGACACTCGCCCACCCGGCAAGCGTGGATTCGATTCCATCTTCAGCGAATCAGGAAGATCATGTAAGCATGGGCACGATTGGTTCCCGGCACGCACATCAAATCATCCAAAACGTCCGACGCGTACTGGCAATTGAGCTCATTTGTGCGCTGCAAGCTGTGGAATACCGGGGAACGGAAAAGATGGCTTTATTCACGAACGATTTTTATACGGAAGCAAGAAAGATCATTCCTAGCATTACACAAGATCGCATCTTTGCTAAGGATATTGAAGCGGCGGCCAGCTGGTTACTAGAAATGGATTGGAATTCGTTCATTGTTGGGAGCTTGCCCACCACTTAACATTGGGAAATGCTGCGATGCTCTTGAACCATAAATATATCATTCCCAAAAATCTAAAAAAAGGTCTTTTCATATAAAAGAAAAGACCTAGATACATAAAATTCGCAAGCTGAATTCGAATGAATGATTGACTTTGCTTTAGAGATTACCTATGCATGGTTGGAGGGGAATTTAATTTGGAAAATCGCCAATTGCAACTGCCCGCTAAAAATGAGCAAAACGAGCCGCCTCGTTCTTTGCAAAGAAAATTGAAAGCACGCCACCTGACGATGATTTCTTTAGGCGGCGCGATTGGTACGGGGCTCTTCCTCGGAAGTGGCCCGGCCATCCATTCTGCAGGTCCTGGAGGGGCACTGGTCGCATATGCCGTCATTGGCATCATGGTCTATTTCATTATGACCAGTCTTGGGGAATTGGCATCTTTCATGCCAGTTAGCGGCGCTTTCAGTACATATGCCACTAGGTTTATCGATCCTGCCCTTGGATTTGCGCTTGGCTGGAACTATTGGTTCACTTGGGCGATGACGCTTGCCGCGGAGCTATCTGCCGCAACGATGGTCATGAAGTTCTGGTTTCCGCACAGTCCATCATTTTTATGGAGCTCAATGTTTTTAGTTTTAATATTCCTTTTGAATTACGTATCAGTAAAAGGGTATGGAGAGGGGGAATATTGGTTTTCACTCATCAAGGTCGCGACTATCATCATTTTTATCGTAGTCGGTATATTGATGATATTCGGTATCATGAACGGAGAGGCGATCGGCTTTAAAAATTTCACGGTAGGTGACGCTCCGTTTGCTGGTGGATTTTTGGCCACTTTGGGGATTTTCATAGCTGCTGGTTTTTCCTTTCAAGGAACGGAAATCGTCGGTGTGGCAGCGGGAGAGAGTGAAAACCCGGCAAAGAATGTTCCAAGGGCCGTTCGCAGCATCTTTTGGAGGATATTCCTCTTTTATATTTTGGCGATTTTTGTTATCGGCTTGATCGTTCCCTATACGAATGAGAGCCTTCAGGGACACACGATAATGGTCAGCCCATTCACGATGGTATTTGAAAAAGTGGGACTGGCATTTGCAGCTTCAGTGATGAATGCCATCATTTTGACGGCTGTATTATCCGCAGGTAACTCAAGTCTTTATGTGACAAGCCGGATGTTGTACTCGATGGCAAATGAAGGGCTGGCACCAAAAATGTTCGGAAAGCTGAATAAGCGCGGCGTTCCCATTTGGGGACTTATCGTCACTTCACTTGTAGGCATGCTGGCATTTTTCGCATCCGTTTTTGGTGATGGAGTGATATATATTTGGCTGATGAACGCTGTCGGTGTCACAGGTTTTATATTTTGGCTTGGAATAGCGGCGAGTCATTACCGATTTAGGAAAGCATACATTGCCCAAGGGTATTCACTGGATGACCTTCCCTATCTGTCAAAATGGTTCCCTTTCGGTCCGATATTTTCCTTTGCATTGTGTTTCTTCGTTTTATTGGCGCAAAACTATCAAGCGTTCCTGGGAGACCACATAAATTGGGCAGGTGTGATGGCAGCTTATCTCGGCATCCCGCTTTTTCTAGTGATGTGGCTTGGTTATAAGTTCGTAAAGAAAACGAAAGTGATTCCGTTGGAAGAGTGCCGGATCGATTTTGATGAACATAGGAACAGTTAAATAGGTAATATGGATGAAAACCTTGGAATGGAAGTTATTTCAAGGTTTTGTTTTTATAATAAAGGGAATTAGATATGGGGTTATTAAAAGGCGGACAGAAATAAAAAAAACCCATTTTTTATGTCTTCGAAATCAACAGTGGGATTTATTGGAATACTACATAGTGAAAAAAAACTGAAAAAATTCTTGGCGGAGGGCGGGCCTTTAGTTTTGCGGCTTGCCAAAACGCTGATATATCAACGTTTTTTCAGGATTGAGGAATAAGTGCAAAGGAATGAGATATCGGGCATTTAAGCCAAGGACCTAGCCCTACATCATTTGAATTTATATTCATTGTTTGTTAAGGTAATGAAGTACTTTAGGTATGAAGGTTCAGTCCTCGTGATGGGACTGGCAAAACTTTAAATAAAAAAACCATTATATTTCAGTTGGTATACGCTGTGCCTGTTCGATTCCTCAGTTGTATTACACCTCTTTTCCCTGCTTGAAATACTCTAATTAAATTCATGGGAATCCTGTATTCATTTTTTCAATGCGTTTTGGTGTCATGCCAAGTATTATTCCACCTGATATTAGGAAAATGAAGTACTTTAGAGGGTAATCTTTTGTCCGACGCCTGGACAATATCTCTAAGTGGAAATCGTTTATATTACAGTTGGTATAGGTTGTGCCTGCTTATTTCCTCAGTTGTGATTGCACCTCTTTTTCCTACTTGAAATGCTCAATTAATCACACATGTAATCCAAGTAAAGAATTCCTTCTTGGGAATAGTAATAACAAGAAGGAGCCACTCATATGTGTCAAATCCGCTTTTTTTGACTTATATATAGTATCGAGCATATGAAAAAAGTGTAGAGGTAGAATCGTTTTTACCTTCCCGTTATTTTAAGGTGCTTGTGTATTAATCATCATCACTCGCATAAAACGGGGAATTTCAGCAAAACTGAACCATATGGGCAACTATTAGAATGAGGTGACTTGATGAAGCCGTATGTAGAAGTCAGAAAGGTCTCGAAGATCTTTGGCAAATCTCCAAAAGCAGCAACAGATTTATTGATTCAAGGCAAATCGAAAAAAGATATCCTGAAAGAAACGGGACATACTGTCGGCGTTAATAATGTGAATTTCGAGATTTACCCTGGCGAGATTTTTGTCATCATGGGTTTATCCGGAAGTGGTAAATCGACGTTGATCCGAATGTTCAATCGTTTGATAGATCCTACCCTTGGTGAAATATTGATTGGGGGAGAAGATATCGTAAAGATGAACGCCGCCCGCTTAAGAGAAGTAAGGCAAAAAAAAATAAGCATGGTGTTTCAAAACTTTGCTTTATTCCCGCATAAAACAATATTGGAAAACGCTGAATTTGGGCTCGAAATCCAGAAGGTCGATCCAGCAAAACGTCAGGAAAAGGCGATGAAGGCACTTGAGGCTGTTGGATTGAAAGGCTACGAAAATCAGCTTCCGTCCCAGCTTAGCGGCGGGATGCAGCAAAGGGTTGGATTAGCCCGGGCGCTTGCAAGTGATACGGACATTTTATTGATGGACGAAGCCTTTAGCGCTCTTGATCCATTAATCCGTAAAGATATGCAGGATGAGCTGGTTGAAATTCAAGATCAGTACAAAAAAACGATCATTTTCATTACCCATGATCTTGATGAAGCATTGAGAATCGGGGATAGAATTGCGCTTATGAAGGATGGAAGCGTGATTCAGTTGGGAACACCAGAACAAATCATGATGAATCCAGCCAATGAATTTGTCGAGAAATTCGTCGAAGATGTAGATTTATCAAAAGTATTGACAGCTTCTCATGTGATGATCCGTCCAGAGAAGATCTCAGTGGACAGAGGACCGCGGGTTGCCTTGGAAATCATGCGTAAACAGGGGTATTCCAGCATTTTTGTTGTGGATAGGAAGCAGAAGTTATTGGGAGCGGTCACAGCTGAACAGGCTCGTCAGGCCATGAGCAATAATCAATCGATTTCTGAAGTGATGACAACGGATATACCAACGGTAAAAGAGGATGAGTTACTAGGAAACCTTATGGACGTGATGGCAACATCAAACTTGCCAATCTCAGTCATTGATGATGAAAAAAGAATTAAAGGAATTCTTCTCCGCGGTGCCGTTATCGGTGCCTTGGCAGGCAATAAAGATTCCTTGAATGAAATGGAGAGTGAATAATTCAATGAATATGCCGAAAATCCCACTAGGAGCTTGGGTCGATTCTTTAGTGGATTGGATAACTATTGTATTTGCTGGATTATTTACACTCATTACGAATGTAATTGAAGGTCTATTGAATATACTTGTCGACGTAATGAGTGCCGGACCATCAATCGTGTTGATTTTAGTGCTAACCCTACTGGTTACTTATACAAGCAAATGGCCATTGGGAATCTTTACATTTATCAGCTTATTATTGATCGATAATCTTGGTTATTGGGAATCGAGCATTCAAACACTGGCTATCGTCATATTGTCTGGGTTCCTGACGATACTGATCGGGATACCGATTGGAATATGGTGTGCCCAAAATAACACGGTGCGCAAAATCGTCACTCCGATTTTGGACTTCATGCAAACGATGCCCGCATTCGTTTATCTGATTCCTTCGATATTATTCTTTGGTATAGGGGTCGTGCCGGGAATCATTGCGTCATTCATATTCGCAATCGCACCGACAATCCGGATGACCAATCTTGGGATTCAGGAAGTGCCTAATGATTTGATCGAAGCATCGGATGCTTTTGGATCGACAAGCGGTCAAAAGTTAATCAAGGTACAAATACCGTTGGCCACTCCGACGATCATGGCAGGGGTCAACCAAAGCATCATGCTCGCACTTTCCATGGTTGTTACAGCTTCATTGGTTGGTGCACCAGGACTTGGGGCAGATGTATACCGCGCTGTCAGCCAAATAAATGTAGGGCAAGGATTTGAGGCAGGGCTATCCATCGTTATCATTGCAATCATTCTCGATCGTATTACGCAAAATCTACGTAAGCCGGCTTACGAGAACTTCGTTAGCAGAAAAATCATTTTTATCGTTCTTGCCATACTCGTGGTAGGTACTGCATTATTCAGTACATTTGCAAAAGACACGGGTGTGAAAGGTGATGAAAACAGTTTTGCTGCCAAAGCCAATTATGAAATAATCGGGATTGAACCTGGAGCAGGAATAATGAAGCAGGCTAAAACGGCTATTTCCGATTATAAACTGGATGATTGGAATGTTGTGGAAGGATCTTCGGCTGCAATGGTAGCTGAACTGAAAAAAGCGATCGACAAAAAAGAACCAATCATCGTTACTGGTTGGTCACCGCATTGGATGTTCTCGAAATATGACTTGAAATATCTCGAAGATCCGAATGAAGTATTCGGCGGTTCTGAAAATATAAATTCCATTGCCAGGAAAGGCCTTGAACAGGATGCGCCAGGCGCTTATAAAATTCTGGATCAATTCTCCTGGGAAACGAAAGATATGGAAGATGTAATGGTCGATGTTGCAGATGGAACGTCTGCTTCAGAGGCAGCAGATAAGTGGATAAAAGAACATCAGGACAAAGTATCCGAATGGACTAAAGGTGCTGCGTCAGGAAATGGTGAAAAAATCAAGTTGGTTTATGTTGCCTGGGACACGGAAATTGCCAGCACGAATGTAATGGGCAAGGTTCTGGAGAAATACGGCTATGACGTAACTCTAAGCCAAGTTGAGGTGGGACCGATGTTTGCCGGAGTTGCAAACGGAAGTGCCGACGCCATGGTGGCCGCATGGCTCCCTAGCACACATAAGGATTACTATAATAAGTACAAAGCCGATTTGGTAAACCTTGGACCAAACCTAAAAGGAACGAAGAATGGTCTGGTCGTACCTGATTACGTCGATATCGATTCGATTGAAGATTTAAAATGAAGACAAAACGAGGGAATCTCAATAGAGATTCCCTCGTTTTTTAGTTTCACGGAGTGAATGAAGAAGACTCAATATATGGAAACGAACTTGCTTGATAATTCTTCTTCCGTTATTTCTATCTTCCCTTGTAAATTTTCGGCCAGTAACACATAGCTTTTGACACCTATGAATTCAGAATGTGAAATTAAAAAGAATTTTGTTCCTTTTTTGTACGCAAAAGATTCATCTTTAACTAACTTATACATCTTCATCCTTTTTCCACCTTATTACCATAAGTTCATCATTTTGCATGTAACGGATAGAACGGAATGCAGCTTTTATATATATCTTTATCTGTTTTCTTTTTATAACATTAGGATGAATATTGAGTCAACCATTATCACAAGGAGATTCATCGGGCCATCATCGATAGGAGATGAGGGCAGGTCTACCTTTGTCTGGAACTGTTTATGATTGAATGGTAAACTTCAGTTGGGAATTATAAGAAATGAAAATGAAATGCTAAAAAAATTAGGGAGGCATGCGAAAAAATGAAACCAATTATATTCGATGTCGATACAGGGATTGATGATGCCCTGGCGATGGCATACGCATTACATTCTCCAGAATTGGAGGTGCTCGGTTTTACGACTTGCTTTGGCAATGTGGCCGTTGAGGATGCGACTCGTAACACACTGGCGGTTTTAGAACAATTAAATCAGCATATCCCAGTTTACAGTGGGGCCAATCAAACCTTGAAGCGCGGGGAAAAGAAGAAATATCCGAAGCATGTCCATGGCGAAGACGGTCTAGGAAATACACTCAAGGGGCAACTTTCCCTCCAAGCAGCACATGAAAATGCAGTGGATTTCATCATCAATCAAGTGAATAGCCGTCCCCATGAAATTACGGTTATTGCAGTGGGCCCGCTGACTAATATCGCCTTGGCGATTAAAAAAGCCCCGGAAATCATGTCCCTCGTTAAAGAGGTGATCATAATGGGAGGTGCCGTGAAAGTACCGGGCAATGTAAACCCCTTTGCTGAAGCGAACATCATATCCGATCCCGATGCGGCAGATCTAGTATTATCATCAAATCTGCCAGTAACCCTGGTGGGCCTTGATGTGACCATGCAAACGTGTTTACCGAAATCGAAGCTTGATGATTGGCGTGCAACTGATACGGAATCTGCCCAATTTTTTGCGAAAATGACCGACCATTATATGAAGGCTTATGATTCCTCCCATCCAGGTTTGGGCGGTTGCGCTCTTCATGATCCACTTGCAGTCGGAGTTGCGATCGATTCTGGTTTTGTAAGTACAGAATTGATGGACGTCAAGGTGGTAACCGAAGGCGAAGAGACAGGCAGAACAATTGGTGAGCCTGATCGCAAATCCAGTATCCGTGTCTGCACGGAAGTAGATGCCGACCGATTTGTGAAACACTTTTTAGATCGGGTCATTAAAAGTTAGGCCGAAATAATTGGAGTTAGGTCGAATTAATTGAAGTTAGGCCGAATTAGTCTGGAGTTAGGTCGAATTAATTGAAGTTAGGCCGAATTAATCTGAAGTTAGGCCGAAATAATTGGAGTTAGGCCGAATTAATCTGGAGTTAGGTCGAAATAATTAGAGTTAGGCCGAATTAATTGAAGTTAGTTCGAATTAATTGAAGTTAGGCCGAAAAAAGCCGAATCAGGCCCGGATATATTAGGTAATGGCGATTTTCCGTTTGTCGGATGTCCTTCCATCCAATTATCTGAAAACGCTGGTGTTTTTCAAATATTAATCAAACGTTTGATTAATTCTGTCTAAAGTCACAATGATTTCGTCTAAAATCATATATTTGAGCAATGTTTCCAAAATAATTGGGTATATGGAACTTTTTTTATCGATAAAAAGTAAAACATTTGAAGTTCACATAAAAAAATAGTTTAGTGATTTAAAAAAACAGGTACATAGACTTTAATGATTCCATATTTAGGTTTATTTTTGTAATTATAATTTACCATTTTTCGACTTCTTCTTTATTTATATGGCAGAATTTGTATAGTTACATTAATATGTAACTATAAGATAAAAGGAGGATTTTTACTATGTCACAAATTCGCGTAACACCTTCAGAACTGAAAGATGTAGCTAGACAATATGATAATGAGAGCCAACAGGTAACGGATATCATTGGTCGTTTGGATAAAATGAGAGATCATTTAACTGGCATTTGGGAAGGTTCTTCAAGTGAAGCTTTCGTCGGGCAATACGAAGAATTGAAGCCTTCATTCATGGATATGGCAAGATTGTTGAATGAAGTTTCTCATCAATTGCATAAATCAGCGCAAATCCTTGAAGACACAGATAACCAGATTGCTAGTCAAATTCGCGGATAATCATCAGCTCAAAAGAGATAAAGAATTGTCTAGAAAAAGCGCCGCGACTCTTTTATGAAGATCGTGGCGCTTTTTTTGCTTGAAATGAGGTGGGCTATATATATATTCAACTAACGATCGATTTAAAGAGGTATACGGGGGAAGTGTTTGACTTGCAAGTGTCGGATTACCGCTCCATCAAGAAGGTAGTGGAAATAGTATGGCAGGTTAAGAATATTGCCAATACACCTAAAGAAGGCTATTGGGTGCGGGTCCAGAATAAAGAGTTCGTATGTTCAGGTTATGATACCCTGCTTGATAGCGGAATTACGACGGGGGACCGCCTTGAGATCCTCTAACGGTTAAGTGCGGCCTCATTATAGGAAAAAAGTCTAAAGCCCTTTAGCAGGGGTAAAGGAGTACATAGAATGGATGAGATGAAATCCACATATCTGGAGAAAAAAATTGCAGCACACATGGTGAAGGATGATAGTGGATATATATTCGTTTTCCAACGGGCGAATCTATCGATGCAAGATCCATTGGAATTGCAGCTTATCCATGAAGCTGATCCTGCTCTAAAGAAACATATAGAAGTGACAGAGGATGAGGTGCAGATCAGAGTAAATTCACCTGCCTCTTTTTTTGATTTTTCGAGTGCAAGAGAGAAAAATGTGCTAGTCCGATGGTTAACTTCATATCAAGTCGTGAAGAAGGTCAGATATCATCAATTGACTCGGCTGATGCTTTCCGTTTGTCCGGAAAATATCGTTTTTGATTCAAGTTTGTCCCCGCATTTCCTCCATTACGGTGTAAGAGATAGTTTGCCGCCCTATGAGCAGAATCAGGATATGTTATTTCAAGAAACGAAGGCAACGATCTCGGCGCTTGTGGATGGGCAGCAGTCATTCGAAGAGTACCTGCATTACCATCAAACACTAAAGCTATCGAACGAAGTCCAAAGTATATGGGCTGCCGGGACTTGGGATGAACTTTCCGCGGTCATCCAAACTAGAATAGATGCGTTGGAGAAGGAAGAAAAAGCATTTGTACATATCCCTGAAAAGAAGTGGAAAACGGCACGGTATTGTCTTGTTGGAATGGTGATCGCCCTTGTGCCATTGTTGTTCTTTACAATTTATACCCTATTCTTCTCCCAGCCTAGACACGCTGCTTACGTCGAAAGCGGTGAAAGCTTCCTAAAGCAGAATTATAGTGAAGTGATTGACCGCTTGGAAAACTACAATCCAAAAAAAATGCCGTATGTCGTTCAATATGAATTGGCAAAGTCTTATGTCACATATGAACCGCTGGAGGGTGCCGGGAGGAAGAATGTCGAAAATGCGATCACGTTGCAAACCGATAGTCAGTATCTCCTGTATTGGATTTATATAGGCAGGGGGGAGAATGAGGACGCGATCGATTTGGCGAGAATCATGGAGGACCGCGAATTGATTATGTATGGGCTGATCAACCAGAAAGAACAGATAAAGTTGGATGACAAGCTATCAGGAGAAGAAAAGGAAACACAGCTTAAGGAAGTCGATACTGAGTTGTCCCAATATGAAAAGGAAAAACAGGAATTAGAAAAGCAATTGAATGATCAGAACGTGGAGAAATCCGATCCTGAAGCGGAAGCTAAGCCTGCAGTAAAAGAAGAAGCAGAAAAGGAAAAAAGTGAGGGTTCCTTGAAAAAATCATCTGAAGAAAAAGAGAAAAGCAAAGAGTGAGGATATTGCCTTTTGCGGAGGTGAGATTATATGGGTTTATTATGGATTTATACGAAGGAGACCTTCCAATCTTATACGGTCAAGAGTGAGCATAACCGTCCTATCAAGATTGGACCAACAAAACAGGATGCGATCACCATCCATTCGATGTCTTTCCAACAGGGACCCATCGAACTGAGAAAACGGGAGGGGCTCGACGAATATGAGGTTTACGGAGGGGAAACGAAGCTTGGTGATATAAAGCCGTTACGGAGCTTCACCTTCCATAAAGGGGAAGATACGGTCGATATTTTTAATCTGGCAGGGGAATTGGAAGAAAGCCTTTATTATATCGGCAACTTGAAAGAAGTCACTGTATCGAACAAGACGGAAGCAACTTTCCGTAAGGAAGGATCTTTTTCGAGTGATGGCTTATCGATGCTTCTTCTTCAAGGGCAGTGGTTTCTGTTGCCCGATGAAACAAGCAAGGTTTTCCTCAACGGTGAAAGGGTGGCGGCAAAAGCACCCGTTCAAAACGGCGATCTCATTTTTTTGCCGAATATGACACTGAGGTTGATTGAAGGCGACTTATTGATGATTCATAGTGCCGAATCCTATGCAACATCCTTACCTAAAGTGAAGAAGCCGATTTCGGAAATGAAGAAAAGCTATCCGCAATATCGCCGGACTCCAAGGATGATCTATGAATTGCCGGACGAGAAAGTGAAGATCTCCTTTCCGAGCCAGGAATCGGAAGACAATAATAGAGGGCTATGGCTAATCCTGATGCCGCCATTGATGATGTTGATGGTCATGGGTGTCATCACAATCGTTCAGCCGCGGGGGATATTCATCATCATATCGATTGTGATGTTCACCACGACTTTAGTGACCTCGACGGCGCAATACATTAAAGACAAAAAGAAACAAAAATTCAGGGATGAAAAACGCCACCGTGTATACACTCGGTATCTAGAGCAAAAGCGGGAGGAACTGCAAGAGCTTTCTGAAAAGCAAAGAAATGTGCTGTTCTATCATTACCCTTCCTTCGAGAGGATGAAGCAGCTAACCGAAAGTATCAGTGACCGAATATGGGAGCGAACGTTGGAAAGTGAAGACGCACTGCACTTTAAGATCGGGACGGCGACAATACCGTCAAGCTATGAGGTCTCGGTTAACAGTAACGATATGTCCAATCGTGAAATTGATGATTTACTCGAACAGTCACAGGAACTTGTCGATGTTTACAAAAACCTGGAGGATCTTCCGTTATCCATTGATTTATCACATGGATCGATGGGGCTTGTCGGAAAGGAGTCGATCGTTAAACGGGAGCTGCAACAAATGATAGGGCAACTGGCCTTTTTTCATAGTTATCATGATGTCCGATTTGTGGCCATTTTTCCGGAAAACGATTATCGGGAATGGGAATGGATGAAATGGCTTCCCCATTTTCAACTGCCGCATGCCTATGCAAAAGGATTTATATACAATGAACAATCACGCGACCAGCTATTAACTTCGATTTATCGGCTTTTGAGGGAAAGAGATTTGGATGAGAACAAGGGGAAGGTTAGATTCACTCCTCATTTCGTCTTTATCGTCACGGATCGTCAGTTGATTGCTGAGCATGTCATATTGGAATACTTGGAAGGCAAAGCGGATGATTTGGGCATCTCGACGATTTTTGCTGCCGATGCTAAAGAAAGTTTGACGGAAAATGTCCATACACTCGTAAAGTATATAAACGATCGTCAAGGTGAAATTCTTATCCAGCAATCGAAGGCTGTCCATACTCCATTTACTCTCGATGTCCATGCTAAAGAAGGGAATGAGCGTTATGCACGTATGCTTCGCTCGCTAGATCATCAAAAGGGCATGAACAATTCAATCCCAGAAACGGTTTCCTTTCTGGAATTATTAAGGGCACGGGAAGTGGCGGAGCTGCCCATCAGCAAAAACTGGCTTACCAACCAGTCCTCCAAATCATTAGCGGTACCGATTGGTCTGAAAGGGAGAAATGATCGAGTTGAACTGAACTTACATGAAAAGGCGCATGGTCCGCACGGGTTGGTGGCTGGGACGACCGGGTCGGGGAAAAGTGAACTGCTGCAAACCTACATTCTTTCGTTAGCCGTTCATTATCATCCTCATGAAGTAGCCTTTTTGCTCATTGATTATAAAGGCGGGGGAATGGCACAGCCATTCAGGCAAATTCCGCATCTGCTCGGAGTCATTACGAATATTGAGGGTAGCAGGAACTTCAGTACAAGGGCCCTGGCCTCCATCAATAGTGAATTGAAAAAACGCCAGCGCCTGTTCGATCGGTATGAAGTCAATCATATCAACGACTACACCGATTTATACAAAGAAGGAAAAGCGGAAGAACCGCTGCCGCATTTATTTTTAATATCAGATGAGTTTGCCGAGCTTAAGAATGAGGAGCCCGATTTCATTCGTGAATTAGTCAGCACTGCCAGAATTGGCCGGAGCTTGGGTGTTCATTTAATTCTTGCCACGCAAAAGCCCGGCGGCGTCATAGATAACCAGATTTGGAGTAATGCCCGCTTCAAGATTTCCTTAAAGGTGCAGGACGCCAATGATAGTAAGGAAATTCTTAAAAATAGCGATGCAGCAAATATCACTGTCACAGGACGGGGATATTTGCAGGTAGGCAACAACGAGGTTTACGAACTGTTTCAGTCAGCTTGGAGCGGTGCACCTTATTTAGAGGATACAGCGGGGGCGGAGGATGAGGTGGCACTGGTCACGGACCTTGGCCTTGTTCAAATCTCAAGTGTTTCGGAACAGGCCGCTAATCAAAGGACGGAAAAGATCAGTGAAATTGAAGCCGTTGCAGACCATATCGTGAAGACACAGGCAGAAATGAAGATCGAGAAGCTTGCGAGTCCATGGCTTCCTCCCCTTCAAGCCCGCCTAACGAGAAGCAGTGAAAGAAGCGAAACGAGCAATCAATTCCATATCGGAATGAAGGATGAGCCTGAATTACAGAGCCAGACGAACTATAGCTATAACTGGATTGAGGATGGGAATATCGGGATATTCGGGTCTTCTGGATATGGAAAATCAACTTCGGTTTTGACACTGCTCTTTAGCTTTGCAGATCAATTCACTCCTGAAGAATTGCATTATTACTTGTTCGACTTTGGCAATAGCGCTTTGCTGCCATTGCGCCAGCTGCCTCATACAGGGGATTACTTCCGATTCGATGAGCTAAGGAAAATCGAAAAATTCATGCTATTCATGAAAGCGGAAATCGAAAGGCGCAAGCAGCTTTTTTCACATAAGGAGCTTAGTAACATCAAGCTTTATAACGCGTTAGCGGAGGAGAAATTGCCGATTATTTATATCACGGTCGACAACTTTGATTTAGTCAAGGATGAGATGCCAGACCAGGAAGCGCAATTGATCCAGTTTGCACGTGACGGACAATCACTGGGGATTTTCATGATCTTGACGGCAACTAGAATCAATGCGGTTCGCCAGCCATTAATGAATAGTCTTAAGACGAAGGTTGTTCACTATTTAATGGACAGTTCGGAGCAATATTCAGTTTTGGGCAGAACCCCTTATGAAAATGAACCGGTTCCAGGGAGAGCGCTGGTGAAAAAAGATCAAACCTATCTCGTGCAGATGTATTTACCAGCAGATGGAGCGGATGATATAGCCGTTTTGGCTGAAATGAAACAAGCTGTCGCTGAACATAAAGATACCTATCGGGTAACACCTAAGCCGCCGGCCATACCGATGTTGCCGAAGCACCTTGATGTCAGCTCTTTCAAGGATTACTGGTCACAGGCCATCAAGAAGGACTCCATACCAATCGGTCTCTCGGAGGAAAGCGTTACACCTGTTTGTGTGGAGCTGAATGTCGATCCATTCTTGCTTGTCCTTGGTCAGTCACGTAAAGGGAAAACGAATGTCCTTAAAGTGCTCCTGGATTCTTTGCTTACACAACGGACGGGCGAAATCGGTTTATTTGACGGAATCGACCGTGGATTATCCTCATATGCATCGACCGAAAAGGTACGATATGTGGAAACAAAAGATCAGATAACCGGTTGGCTAGATCATATTACGGAAATCTTTGAAGCGCGTGAACGGCATTATCTAGCGGCTTTGGAGATGAAACCGATGACGCAACCGGAATCCGAAGCGATTGTTTTTGTGATTGATAGTTTTTCGAGGTTTCAGCAGACGATCGATGGCAGGATACAGGATCGAATCGGTGGCATGATGAAGCAGTATGGTCATCTTGGGTTCAGACTGATTGTCGCTGGAAATGCTAATGATTTCACCAAGGGTTATGATTCATTGACAACTGAATTGAAGCAAGTCAGGCAGGCTATCTTGCTCCTTAAAAAATCCGACCAAAGCTTGTATACACTCTCTTATTCGAGAAAAGAAGAAGAAATTCAGCCGGGCTACGGATACTTTATACAAAATGGTCAGGAAAGTAAAATCCAAATCCCACTAAGTGAACAAAAGAGGAGAGTGCACGAGAGTGTCTGAAAAAATAAAACCGATGCTGTTAATCGGTAAAATACTTGTAATCATTGCGTTGCCAATCTTGTTTTTTTCTTATATTGGTCAAAATCCAATGAAAAAGCTGGAAACGGCATCCCGCGAGATCGCCATCGTCAACGAAGATAATGGCACCCAATTCAATGATAACCCGATCTACGTCGGTTCGGAACTTGTTACAACCTTGGACAAGGATTCCGAATATGAGTGGATCGTGGTTAACCGAAGCACGGCTGAAAGCGGGCTAGCCAGTGAAAAGTATGATGCGGTTATTTACTTCCCATCAGATTTTTCAAAGAATATTTATACGTTCGATGATGAACAGCCCATTAAGGCGGGGATTAAGTACAAGGTACAAACAAGTTTAAATGCAGAGAATATGGAAAAGGTACAAAAAGAATTAGAGAAGACAAAAAGCAAAATGAACAAGCATATTTCAACACAGTATTGGAGTTATGTTTCCCAATCTGTCGAGGACATCCGCAAGAAGTTCGATAATGTCCTTGAAAAGGAAATCGCGTTTCAAAATACGATGTATGAATTCTACACCCCTAGCTCTGAAAGTCTTGCTGGGAGTATCAAGCAGCATAAGGACATGCTTGAAGGCGTATTCGCCGAAACGAAGAATGCTGGGAAAACGAGTAATGAAACAATGGATGAAATGAGTCAGACAAAAGCCCAAATGGCTTCCTTCGTAAAGGATGTCGTGTCTTTTGAGGACTATCAAAAAAACCAAAGCAAACTATTTACGGATGCTTCTAACCAAAATCAGCAGCTCGTCAAGGATAGTGTCCAAACATATGACAAGGTGTTGAATGAGGGAAACGAACAGGTTCCAGAGATTCAGCAAGGGATGGCTACTAAGTACAGCCTGAATGACCAAGGCTTTAATGAAAATGTCGGGGTCGTGAAGGATAGGCTTGAAACCAGCAATGCTGAGTTGGATAACTTTGCAACAAGCATGAAAGGCAAACAAGTCGAACAAATTTCGAAAATTTCTCAAGATCAACAAAGTTCGATTGAACAATTCAAACAAACGGAAGAGCTTGATCTTGATAAGCTTCAGGCCGCCATGCTTGCGCAAAGAGCAAACCTAGCAAGCGGTTCTGGTGATGGGACGGATGTCACTGGAGGGGATGAGGCACAGATAGAGGAAATCGAGACCGAAACGGGTATCGGTGAATCGGCTGGTGCCCCTTCAAAGAAGGATCCAATCGATGAGCTCTCGCTACAGGCACTACTGGACCAATTAACTGGCATTCACACAGCTCTTGAAGCGTTGGTGCCAGCTGAGGGGAGTGAAGGAGCTGCTGAGCAAATCAATATTCTTACAGCACAACTTCAAGATGAAATAAATAATCTCAACGGAACGGTGAGCGGCAGAACCGAAAATTACAATCAAGTGATTACCGAGTTCAATACACTAGTAGATTCATATAATGAACTGCTGGCACAGCACACACAGCTTCAAGCTGATTATAATGAACTTGGCGCCAATTATAAAAATCTCGGTGACGAATGGGAAAAGTCACAGAAGGATATCGAAGAACTGCAGAACCTCCAAAACATGACCATCGACGAGGCCATTACGGAGATCAAGAGTTCCGAACAGGCACTCCTTGAAAAAGTGGGGGGAGAAAGGCGAGCGGTGTTAGTGGGGATTTTCAATCATGCTATCACGAACCGCAATTCAAAAGACCTTCTTGCCTATTATGGAGCACTTTCATCGTACGGAGAATTGGCTGAAAGAGTCACGGAAGCAAATGTAGATAAGGTATTTGCAGCTAATATAAAAGAATTGGAAAACTTGAAAAATGGAGTTTCCCCAAACGTAGATGAGGATGCGAAACTCGTTAAAGCCAGTTTAGCGGGAGTTAATGAGAACTTCGGGATGTTCTCGGACTCCATTCTAGGTTATATGAAGGAATATGATGCAAATGTAAAAGCGGGGCAGGAAGCCACATTAGCTGAAATGGCGGAAATTTCAGCACGTGCTCAAGAAGTATCTAGCAATCTGTCGGATCATATGGAGGTACCCGAAGTAGAACCCGAACCACCGGTGAACCTTGACGGTGATATGTTTATATCGCTACAAGATAATACCGCGACAACTGTCGGCTTCATTTCTGAACTCGTCAATTCCGTGGCCGAGCGTCAAGACACGGTTGCGAGGGATACCGCCGACCTGCAAGTGAAAGTGGGTTCCGTACAGGAAAGGGCCGATCAGCTTAATGATAATTGGTCAAAAAATGTAGACTCGACCGTTCAAATCAAGACGGACGTATATAGTGTCTTGAATAACACGCTAGTCGATGATCAGCAGAACGGGTATGTATACGAATACTTAGCGAATCCCGTTCAAATCAGCGGTGAAGTCCTTCATCAGGAAAAGGTGAATATCCCGCCGATCGTCATGTTGGTGATCATACTCATTTCCGGACTATTAATTGGTTTCTTCCTGCATCATTATGGAACACTTCCAATGATGGTTCATGCAGCATTGTTTACCTTGTTGAATCTGATCGTAGGGTTAATCATCAGCATATATGGTTTGAAGATATATCCGCTGGGAGATATGCAGGAGATTAAATGGACCGTTTTCACCGTCTTGCTTTTATTCTTCTGTTCAGCGTTTACAAGACTTGCCTTCTCGATTGGGCCGTTTGTCGGTGCTATCCTTGTGATTGGTTTGATCAGTTTCTTTACGATTCCATTATTGGATTTAATCATGCCTAATTTCAACGTCGATCACCCGGTGGCAGACGTTTACATGTCCATACAGTTCGGTGATCAGTCGGCATTCATTCCGGCTATCATCATCTTGTTGATACTGACGCTCATCGGATCGATCATTTCCTATATAGTGAAGCGTTTTACCGAAAGAAGAGAAATGGCCCATGAAGCGGAATAAATATGTATTCGTTATTTTGTTCATCTTGTTTTTTAGCCTTAGCCCCCATGGTCACGCCGAGGATCCGATGGTGGAGCCTAACGAATATCAAGAAAAGGATATTGATATTCAAACGGAGTACTTCCATGAGGAGGACTTGCTGGAGCAAAAGCAGAGACTGCCTGAAGAGCAAAAGGACCTTACCTTTGAACGAGGGAAATATGATGTCCTGGATTCAGTGAAGGACACCCTGTTTCTATCTCCGGTAGCAGGGAATGATAATACAATTGCTTCTAAAGCCGATCAGCTTGGATTATTTTCAGAAGTCAGCATTCGAACGAGAAGTGAAGAAGAAACAGAGCCTCTCTTTAATTTTGATCTGACGATTTTGCTTGGAGTTATTGTAGCGCTTTCGGTCGTATGTTTGTTTTTTATTCTGATCCCGAAAATGGGAAAGCTGAATGGAGACGCTAAGCGAAAATGAGAAAAAGGCTTTAGCCTGACTAAAAAGTACCCTACAGGAAGACACTTTGAAAAAAGTCTATCCTGCAGGGTACTTTTGTTTGTAAAATTTAAGAGGTTAATTGCATTTTGCGTGAAAACGAAGATAGGTTTTCCAATGCCTACAGTTTTGGAGAATTGTACTATGCCCGTTTCATTTCACTGCAGGCACTCGCTTTCCGCGGGCGGTCGGGGAGCCTCCTCGGCATTTAGCTTGTGGGGTCTCCCCATAACCGCATTTCCCTCAGGAGTCTCGCTGCCTTCCGTTTCATTCCACTCTGCGTGGAAACGATAATAGAACCTCCATAGCCTGTGGTTTGATGTAGCATTCAGCATTAGAACCGAACAAAAGCTAGCAATTCTGTTGGGTTTCGATTTCGATCGTTGCATTCCACTGTGCTTGGAACCCGAAGATGGAATTCAGATTACCCACAGTGCATTGGAGCTTAAATAAGTTTAAGGAGACAGTTGAACCTAAAAAAGATGCCGTCTCGTATAATTCAGACAGCATCTCCTTTTAGTTGTCTAGCGTTTTTGCTACAGGTCCATGATGGTTTTAAGAATCCCTAAAAGGAGGGCGAGTGCCAAGACCCAAATGAAGAATTTTTTATACATGTTCAATACCTCGGAAAGTCATTTGATTGGATTTCATTCATTTTAGCATAAACATAGGAAGAAAGGCAGAGGTCCATGCCACCACTAATGAGCGGAGAAAAAAAGGAAAGGATGCTCCGATGGACCGGAGCATCCTTATACCATATTATTTAAATAAGTCAGGGTAAACGGTTTTAGCAGCAAGTTCTACCGCTTCACCGATCCTTGGTCCGGGACGGGACATAACACTTTCATCTAGCAGATGGACGTCATCGTTTTTCACGGCATCGATATCTTCCCATCCTTTACGTGATGTTATTTCCTTGACGGCATCTTTTACATAGGTGGCAGTCGTAAGGATGGTTTCAGGGTTGCGCTTGACAATTTCTTCACCGGATATTTTAACCCAGCCCTTTTGGTCGTCAAAGACGTTTTTAATGCCAGCGGTTTCCAGGATTTCTTGTTGGAAGGTTTCGTCGCCTGCTGTATAGATTTCCGGAGCAGGACTAATTTCGAAATATGTTTGCTCTTGTTCATCCAGGGTTCCCACTTTTTCTTCGACACTGGCAATTTGGGATTTGATATCCTTCACCAATGCATCGCCATCATTGGTAACTCCCATCACTTTGGCAATCTGCTCAATATCCCCATATACGTCATCGAAGCTGGCTGCGGATTTAATGATGAATATCGGAATGCCAGCATCTTCAAGTGGCTTTAGCTTCGTTTCATCGCCAATCGTATAAGCGATGATGGCGTCTGGCTTCAGGGCAATGATTTTTTCTGCATTGATATTCACGGAATCTGAAACATGTTCTATTTTTTTGGCTTCCTCGGGATAATTATCGAAGTCCGTCACGCCAACGACTTTCTTCCCCTGTCCTAGGGCAAATAAAATTTCCGTATTGCTTGGCTGTAGTGAAACGACTTTTTCTGGTGCTTTATCGAATGTTATTTTCTTTCCAGTATCATCTGTAACTGTATAGGCCTTAGCCTCTTTCGCTTTGTCCGAACTTTTATCATCTTTTGCTGATTGATCCGTTACTCCGCATCCTGTAAGGAAAAGGGTAAGCATTAGCACGGAAATCCAGCTGAATTTTTGGGTGATTTTCATTATTTATTCCTCCGTCTATTTTTTCATCGGTTTAGTAGGATAAGATTTGCTGATAAAAGGTATTTCTTCGATGCATTGTTGCTTGTTGATGTAGACTGCCATCACGAATAAAACGTTTGCAAGCAAATGGGCGTAATCGAAAAGGATGCCTGGAACTTCCCTTTCCAGACTGATTTTGTGCAGAGCGCGGACGGACTTTTTGGCTTCGCTGCGGCAAGCATGCAGGACACAGGCTGCCGTTGACCCCTGGGGGAGAACAAATGTCTCGATTTGCTCTTTAACTTCTGCAACATACCGGTCATAAATCGAACTTAAATGATCCAAATCCTCGATGGTGATGGCTAGTTTTCCACGGACAGAGCCATTTAGATGGTAGGCCATGGGCAGTAGCTCCATTAAATCCCGATGAACGTCAGGAATATCCTTCGTCAGTGATGCGGCCATGCCGATTTGCGTCGTCAATGAGTCTGTTCGTATTTCAAAATCAACTGTGGAAACCGATTCGCGCATGTATGGGTAGCAAATAAAACGAAGGTCTTTCTGTGCCATAACTTTTCCTCCTTTATGTGGTTTGGTGAATGAATTTCGTATCGCTTTTCGCATCAAAACAAAAAGCCGACCAAGAGGTTTGGTCGGCATCGAGCATCCATGTATCCCTAATAGAAAAAAAGATGGAAGACTGCCGTACAATCTCCTATCTTCCGAAGAGCATGATACGATAAAAAAAGGCAGGTCTCCTGGCTTGTGCGTCATTTTACTCTAAGAACCTTCCCATTTGAGCTATAAGATGGAATTTAATGTTTTATCCATCGTCAAATAGTGGTAATCATCTTATTTCATTAGCACTTACAGTTGCGGAAACAGCTTCGGTTTTGAACCGAATTCCCTATTAGGCTGGCAAGGCAGCACCCTTTTCTGCAAGGTTCATATTCACTTAGGAATAGTTTACCATATCTTTTTCCTTAAGCTGCAATAATATTTTTAGAGAAATTCGTTTATGGTTTACGGATTATCTAGTAAACTTACAATGTGAGGGTTAATTGGATGTTACTGTAAGTTAAACTTGGATGTGGACATGAAATAATTGTGATAGATTTCCCGGGAGGTAGAGAATGATTTATAAGCAGGCAAATCAAAAACTGGAGCAGGTTCTAGGGAATATTGAAAAGGTGATTATCGGAAAACGGAATATTGCAGAACTGAGCATCGTTGCACTTCTTTCCGGTGGACATGTTTTATTGGAGGATGTTCCGGGAGTAGGAAAAACAGTCATGGTCCGGGCACTGGCAAAATCGATAGGTGCAAGCTTTAAGCGTATACAATTCACGCCTGATTTACTGCCTTCTGATGTAACCGGTGTTTCGATTTTTAACCCAAAGGAACAAGCGTTCATTTTTCGGCCAGGGCCAATAATGGGCCATATTATTTTGGCAGATGAAATTAACCGGACCTCTCCGAAGACGCAGTCTGCCTTGCTTGAAGCGATGGAAGAGGCAAGCGTGACCATCGATGGTGTCACAAGGGGATTGGAGAAGCCCTTTTTTGTCATGGCGACGCAAAACCCCATCGAGTACGAGGGAACATACCCGCTTCCAGAAGCTCAATTGGATCGATTCCTTTTAAAAATGAAAATGGGCTATCCGAGTGCTGCCGAAGAAATCGAGGTCCTGCAAAGAGCTCAATACATGGCTCCGCTTGAAGAACTGGAATCAGTCATCACCTTGGAAGAATTGAAAGCTTTGCAGGCAGAGGCTAAAACGGTGATAGTGGACGACACGATAAAAGGCTACATTGTTGAACTGGCTAATCAAACCAGGAGACATCAGGCGGTCTATCTAGGGGTGAGCCCGCGTGGATCGATTGCCTTGATGAAGGCAGCCCAAGCGTATGCACTGCTCCAGGGCAGGGATTATGTCCTGCCGGATGATGTTCAATATTTAGCTCCGTTCGTGTTCTCCCACCGCCTGATTTTAAGTCCAGAAGCGAATTATGATGGCTTTGATGCTGAAATGGTCATTCATGAATTGGTCGCGAAGACTCACGTGCCTGTGAAGCGGGCTCTGACATAATGCGCCGTTTCATTCATCTTCTAAAGAAAAATATGAATGCGGTCGGACTGGTAATTCTTATGGCCATTTCCTTTTGCTTTGCGATGTTTCAAGGCGGTTTTGTCAGTTGGTTCATTTTTTATTCGTTTTTGCCTTTCGCCGCGTACGCCGCGATTTTGCTGTTTTATCCTCTTCACGCCATTACGGTTGAAAGAAAGGTGAGTAAAAGAGAATGCCAGGCAGGTGAATCCGTTGAAATAGATCTGACGTTCACCCGTAAAAACCGGCTGCCCCTTTTATTTCTGGTGATGGAGGAGAAGTTGCCAAGGGAATTGGAAGATAGGGAAATTCATAGGAAAGTTGTGATCTTCCCTGGATTCAGGCGTACCATCAGTATGTCTTATGTTTTGGAAAACCTGCCCCGTGGTGACCATAGGTTTCAATCGATTAGCTTTTGGATAGGTGATTTTTTTGGACTCGTTGAAAAGAAAGCAATATTTGATTCTCCATTGAAAATAACCGTTTTCCCCCCATATCAGGAGCTTACTTCCCTATATCTTGATCGATTGTTCAATCAGGGACAAGCAGGCTCGACAAAGAAAACACAGCGGGAACATTCGGTGGTAGCTGGGGTAAGGGCATATCAGCCAGGTGATCAGCTGTCATGGATTAACTGGAAGGCGACGGCTAGAACGAGTGAGATCATGACGAAGGAATTCGAAGTGCAAAAAAATCGGGATGTATGGATCATCTTGGATAATCAGCCATCGATATTTTTTGAGCAAACCATAACCGTGGCGGCTTCCTTTGTACACAGCATGATAAAAAAAGGCATGAAGGTTGGGTATGCGAGTACCGGTTCGGGTCTAATCCTTCCTGTCGGGGCAGGAAGGGTTCATAGACGGAAGATTTTTACCCGTCTTGCCAAAGAAGGACCGAGTGCCAAAAACGCATTAGCCGAGAATGGAAGAATGGGAAATTTGCCGGCAAACGCTGCCGTGATTTTCATCGTATCCGAAATAACCCGGGAAAAGGTGGACACATTGCATACTTTCCGTGCTAATCAGGGAGTAACGATTTTATGTATGAAGAATCAGGCAAATCTATCGGATGAGGAAAAAAGGGCAAAATCTACAGCTATAACAAAGGGTATCAAGGTTAGCTTTATTGAACAGGGGCAACTGCAATTCAGTAGAACGGAGGCGATGGCAAAATGACTGCCACTTCCGAAAGGCTGCAAAGGTTCATGCATATCATCCTGTATGTTTTTGGACTGATTTTGCTTACTGAGTGGCTAAGGCCTGTCGATAAACTTACGGATACAGGTAATATTTATATTTTTGTCTTATTTTTAATTTTTTCATTGCTGCTGCATTATTTCCTGATTCATTGGTCAATCCGTTTAATCCTCATCACCGCTTATATCATGTTGTCCTTACAGCTCCTTTATTCAGATAATGCATTGTCATGGATGAAAGGTTTTCTAATGGATTTCACGGCTAATTTTTGGGTTATATACGATGGGAATTGGGAGTTGATCACAAACCCGTTTCGAACGTTGCTATTTTTTGTGCTTCTTTGGCTAGTAACGTATTTGATTCATTACTGGGTGATGGTGAGGCAAAGCATTTTGTTCTTTTTCATTTTAACGGTGATTTTTGTATCAGTCCTTGATACATTCACTCCCTACGCGGGGAACATGGCAATGATAAGGATCATCATGATTGGATTTTTGATGCTCGGGCTGCTGTCCCTGCTGCGTCTGATGATACAGGAGCAAATTGCATGGTCGGCGGCATCCATCAAAAAGTTTGGCTTGGTGCTGTTTGGAATGATAGTGGTAAGTACTCTCGTTGGCTTCATGGGCCCAAAGCTCTCTCCTCAGTGGCCAGACCCAGTTCCTTATATCACATCTTATTCAGTTAGGGCGATGCAAGAAGATGATGGTTCAAGGGACAAAAGCGTCGGATACGATGAAGATGATTCGAATCTCGGTGGTTCGATAGAGCCGGATAACACTGTCGTTTTTTTAAACACTGCACCTGAGGGGCATTACTGGAAAGTGGAAAACAAAGATGTGTATACAGGAAAGGGGTGGGTTTCCATTGAGGAGCCAGAGGTTGCCTCTTTTTCTATCGGCCAGGATTTGGGTGAATTAGATATTTTCCAAGTTCCTGAAGTGGTGAAAACGAAGGAAATGACAGCGAAAGTGTCCATGAAAGAAATGTATCCACATATCCTGCATCCTCAATCCGGGTATTTAAAAAAGATTGAAGGCAATACCGACACGAAAATGGATTTTATATATTATCTAGGTATGGACAAAATCATTACCGAATATCAAAATGGCGAACCTCAGTTAATGGAAGATTATGAGTTGACCTATGACATGCCGAGTTTTGATATAGCTGAGCTAAGGAAGGTCACGGAAGCCGATGTGTCGATGGATCTGTTAATGGAAAACAATACACAGCTTCCAGAGGGTTTGTCTAACCGGGTCTATGAATTGGCATCTCAGCTTACGAGAGATGAAACGAATTGGTACGATAAGGCAAAGGTCATTGAGAATTATTTTGATCGTCCTGAATTCATTTATTCCAAAGATGATATTCCCTATCCAGATACGAGTCAGGATTATGTCGATCAATTTTTATTCGAGACAAAGATAGGGTATTGCGATAATTATTCAACATCAATGGTCGTTTTACTTCGTGCCGCGAATATACCTGCCAGATGGGTAAAAGGGTACACCGAAGGGGAGAAAACGATTTTTCAAGGTGAATCCGTTTATAAGGTCACCAATAATAATGCACATTCCTGGGTCGAGGTTTATTTCTCGGGGATAGGCTGGGTGCCGTTCGAACCAACAAAGGGATTCAATGGGGAAGTCGAATTTTATGACTCGGAATTGAAACAGGAAGAAATTAAAAAGAGTGAGGAAGCTCCCGCTAATGCAGAACAAATAAAAAAAGAGGCCAGGGAACGCCGGGATACACCTGACCAGGAAGCCAGCTCGATCGGGGAAGCTGGAGAACAAAGGCTGGCAGGGCAGTGGAAATGGATAGCCATCACCCTTATGAGTGTCTTGATTGTCACGTCGATCAGCTATTTCTCCAGAAGGAAATGGTTGCCCCATTTTCACATCTTTATGTTTAGGCGTAAATCCGGCCTTCATTTCACGTCTGCCTATCTCGTATTATTAAAACAATTAAAACGGGCTCGGTTAAATCGGCCAAATGGGCAAACTTTAAGGGAGTACGCAGCTTATGTCGATGCAGTATACGGTACTAATGAGATGAGCGAATTGACGGTTATATACGAATTAATGATATATCGTGGAGACGTTGAAGATGGCGAATGGGAGCACTTTCAAAGGGTCTGGGAAGGCTTGATGAAAAAAACTAGCTCTTGACCAGGTTTTTATTATATTGATACAATAACAAAAACTAACTTAAACTAATATATCCTTCATATATCCTCGATAATATGGATCGAAAGTTTCTACCGAATCACCGTAAATGATTTGACTATGAAGGCGGATTTTAACAGGAAAGCTGAAAATCTGCCTTCGTCTGTACTTTTTGTGTATTTTTGAGGGTGGATTTTTAGTTTTTCTTTTTTTATGATAATATTTTTTATACGAAAGTATCACTCGATTTTACGGGTGAATTACATTAATAGAGGTGACGTTTGTGCCGGGGAAAACAGAATTGCAAAAGAACCAGGAAATGATCGTAGTACTAGATTTCGGAAGCCAATATAATCAATTGATCACTCGTCGTATCCGTGAATTCGGTGTGTACAGTGAGCTTCATCCTCATACAATCACGGTAGAAGAAATCGAGAAAATGAATCCTACCGGAATTATTTTCTCAGGAGGCCCTAACAGTGTGTATGATGCTGCGGCATTTGGCTGCGATGAGCGCATTTTTGAAATGGGTCTGCCGATTTTCGGCATTTGTTATGGCATGCAGCTTATGACAAAACATTTTGGCGGAAAAGTGGAACCAGCGAAAAACCGTGAATACGGAAAAGCCACTCTTGCCATTCAAAATGAATCTAAGCTATTCAGTGACCTGCCGCAAGAGCAAATCGTCTGGATGAGCCATGGCGATTTAGTGGTGGAGGCACCTGAAGGCTTTACCGTTGATGGGACGAACCCATCATGCCCGATTTCGGCAATGAGTGACGAGTCACGTAAATTGTATGCCGTGCAATTCCATCCGGAGGTCCGCCATTCGGTTTACGGAAATGACATTTTGAAAAATTTCGTATTCGGCGTTTGCGGTTGCAAAGGCGACTGGTCCATGGAGAACTTCATTGAAATCGAGATGGAGAAAATCCGTCAAACGGTCGGAGATAAAAAGGTGTTATGTGCACTAAGCGGCGGGGTCGATTCTTCCGTTGTAGCTGTATTGATTCATAAAGCGATTGGCGATCAGTTAACCTGTATTTTCGTTGATCATGGATTACTTCGTAAAGGTGAAGCTGAAGGAGTAATGAAAACATTCAGTGAAGGCTTTAATATGAACGTAATCAAGGTAGATGCATCCGAGCGTTTCCTATCGAAACTAGCAGGCGTATCCGATCCGGAGCAAAAACGGAAAATTATCGGTAACGAATTCATCTACGTATTCGATGACGAAGCTACGAAGCTTGAAGGTATCGATTTCCTAGCACAAGGAACGCTTTACACAGATATCATTGAAAGTGGTACGGCCACTGCACAAACCATCAAATCGCATCATAATGTCGGCGGTCTGCCGGAAGATATGCAATTTAAATTGATCGAACCTTTGAATACGCTATTCAAGGATGAAGTGCGTGCACTTGGTAGTGAAATGGGCATTCCAGATGAAATCGTTTGGCGCCAACCATTCCCAGGTCCAGGTTTAGGTATTCGTGTATTGGGTGAAATCTCCGATGAAAAACTTGAAATCGTTCGTGAATCTGACCATATCCTCCGTGAAGAAATTAAAAAGAATGGCTTGGAACGTGAAATCTGGCAGTATTTCACGGTACTACCTAACATCCGCAGTGTTGGGGTCATGGGCGATGCCCGTACGTACGATTACACGATCGGCATTCGTGCGGTTACATCCATTGACGGAATGACTTCGGATTGGGCACGTATTCCGTGGGATGTACTTGAAATCATCTCAACAAGAATCGTTAATGAAGTTAATCATGTAAATCGCGTCGTGTATGACATTACGTCCAAGCCACCTGCAACGATCGAGTGGGAATAGAAGAAGCAAGTAATCAGTGAAGGGTGACCTTCACTGATTTTTTTTTTTGAAATAACGAAACAGTAAGTGATGTGGTTTGGTTTTGCGTATGTTGGTGAACGTATACCCATAATTAGTAAGGAATTTAAGCTGAAACGCGAACATTTCCTGAAATTACATAAAAAATATTCGTAAGATGTATTGACGATTATTTTGGTGACTGGTACACTATACCTATATTAATAAAAAAACATAATTGTCGTATAATATTGGGGATATGGCCCAAAAGTTTCTACCAAGCTGCCGTTAACGGCTTGACTACGATGTGAATAAATTGGCCAAAAGGCTAATCCTTTACATAACAGTAGTCAAGTCCCGTTCGGAAGCGAATCGGGCTTTTTGTCTTTCGGTTTACGATTTTATGATAGGGGAGACTCATAATGAAGAATTATTTTCGTTTTAATGAATTGGGAACGAATTATCGCCGTGAGATACTTGGCGGTCTAACGACGTTTCTTGCTATGGCATATATCTTGGTTGTTAATCCTGTTATTCTAACTTTACAGAGCATAGAGGACGTACCCGATGAATTGAGAATGGACTACGGTGCAGTTTTTGCTGCTACAGCTCTAGCTGCAGCAATTGGTTCAATATTGATGGGACTCATCGCCAGGTATCCTATTTCGCTTGCGCCAGGGATGGGTTTGAATGCTTTCTTTGCTTTTACCGTTGTGCTTGGTTTTCGAATTCCTTGGCAGACGGCTTTAACTGGTGTTTTGATATCAGGGATCATTTTCGTTTTACTCTCCTTATCAGGAATACGTGAGAAAATTATCAATGCAATACCGGTTGAGCTGAAATATGCAGTTGGAGCGGGTATCGGTTTATTCATTACGTTCGTAGGGTTCCAAAACTCAGGTATCATTACGAATGATGACAGTGTGCTTGTAGGTTTAGGTGATTTAACGTCAGGAAATACTTTATTGGCAGTCTTCGGAATTGTCGTTACCGTGATTTTGATGACAAAGGGCGTCAAAAGTGGCGTGTTCATAGGAATGGTCATTACGGCCATCGCGGGAATGATCTTTGGCCAAGTACCTGTGCCTGAGAAAATTGTCGGACCTGTCCCGAGTTTAGCCCCTACATTCGGAGTTGCATTCGATGCCTTCGGAAACCCGGGTGATCTCTTCACTGGACAAATGTTAATCGTAATATTGACCTTCTTGTTCGTTGCTTTCTTCGACACTGCGGGTACGTTAGTGGCTGTAGCGCAACAAGCAGGCTTGATGAAAGATAATGTTCTTCCTAGGGTGGGAAAAGGATTGCTAGCAGATTCATTATCCATCGTTTCAGGTGCAATTCTTGGTACATCAACAACTACATCTTATGTTGAGTCAACATCAGGTGTGGCAGCCGGAGCTCGAAGCGGATTTGCGGCTGTGGTGACAGGGCTGCTGTTCATCCTATCCCTTTTCTTCTTCCCGCTTCTTTCAGTCGTAACATCGGCTGTTACAGCTCCAGCATTGGTCATAGTCGGAGTGCTTATGGCATCTTCGCTTAAGAATATTGATTGGCACAAATTCGAAGTTGCCGTACCAGCCTTCTTTACGGTTATCATGATGCCTATGACTTATTCCATTGCCACGGGGATCGCTTGTGGATTCATCTTCTATCCGATCACGATGTCGATGAAGGGAAGAGCTAAAGAGGTTCATCCAATCATGTGGGGCCTTGGAGTCGTCTTCCTTCTATATTTTATTTTCTTGAAGTAATGATAAGCATTGTTAAGAAGAGCCCTGTTTTAGGGGCTCTTCTTTCTGTTGTAAGAGAAAGGATATATCGTGTATAGTAAAGGGACAAAATACTAAGTACTTTATCCTGAGGGCATAAGGATGACTTTGTGAAAAAATGAGGGAGAAAAATGAGCGGTTTTATCGTCGAAAAGGTATTGAACAATAACGTGGTGATTGCCACGCATCCGTCATATGGTGAAGTGGTTTCCATTGGAAAGGGCATAGGCTTCAACCGGAAGAAAGGCGAGGAGTTAAGTCCACAACTTTTTGATAAAACATTTGTTCTAAAAGATATGAAGGAACAGGAAAGTTACAAAAAACTTTTGCCGGAGATCGACCAGAATCTTCAAGCTGCCATAATAGAATCCATTCATCTTATTAGTAATCGAGTGTCAGGTAAACTCAATGAACATATACATGTCGGATTAACTGATCATCTATTGTTCGCCCTTCAGCGTGTTTCACAAGGAATGACTATAAAAAACCCATTTTTGAAAGAAACGATAACCCTCTATCCTTTTGAACATGATATCGCAGTCGATGTTATCGATTTAATTCAAGACAAGACAGGCATCGGCCTGCCGCAAGGGGAAATCGGTTTCATAACGCTTCATATTCATAGTGCAATAACCAATAAGGATTTATCGGAAGTCAATCAGCATTCGCAGTTAATCTATCATCTCATCCAAGTGGTCGAAGAGCAGCTCGGCATACAAATAAATAAGGACAGCATCGATTATTCCCGTTTGGTCCGTCATTTAAGATTCATGATAGATAGGGTCCTGTCCGGGGAAACAGTAGATGAACCAGAAAAAATCGCTTTGCTATTGAAAGAAGAATATCCTTTGTGCTACAATATCTCATGGAAGCTAATAAAAATTATGCAAAGGAATTTAGGCAAGCCGGTATGTGATGCGGAAGCTGTCTACTTAACGATGCATATCCAACGATTACAAAAGAAAATTAGATAAAAAACATTTCTTACGTGTAACTGATTCGATCAGGCATAAGTGAGGAGAATGATTGTCATGAAAGAGGGTAGTATATACCTGATTCCATTTCAATACTCTCTTTGCTTATGCCTTTTTTGTATTATAAATCTGTTGCGTGGGAAGATGCATTCAATCACCATATGTAACCGTTTTTATTAGTCTGAAAATTATTAAAGAGGAGGAAAATATATGTTTAAGAAGTTGTTTGGTGTGTTGCAAAAGATCGGTAAAGCTTTGATGCTTCCTGTAGCCATTTTACCAGCGGCTGGAATCTTGCTTGCGTTTGGTAATGCATTGCAAAATGAGACTTTGTTGGATATCGCCCCGTTTTTAGCGAGTGGCGGAGTTGAAATGGTCGCATCCGTCATGGAGAATGCCGGGAATATTATATTTGGCAATCTTCCCTTGCTGTTTGCCGTTGGGGTCGCGATTGGTTTAGCTGGTGGGGAAGGCGTTGCCGGACTTGCTGCAATTATCGGATTTTTGATCATGAATGTAACGATGGGCACAGTTCTTGGAATTGATGCCGTTGACATTAAGAACAATGGTGCGATGTATACGAATGTTCTTGGTATCCCAACGTTGGGAACAGGTGTCTTCGGAGGTATTATTGTCGGTGTCATGGCTGCTTTTATGTATAATAAATTTTATGAAATTGAACTTCCTTCTTATTTAGGATTCTTTGCGGGTAAACGGTTTGTACCGATTGCAACAGCTGTAAGTGCAGTTGTTCTTGGGTTGTTGATGATTTTGATTTGGCCGACGATACAGTCTGGTCTAAATGCCTTCTCTGAAAATATGTTAGGTGCCAACTTAACGCTTGGAGCATTTATATTCGGGGTAGTGGAACGTGCTTTAATCCCGTTTGGCTTGCATCATATCTTCTATTCTCCGTTTTGGTATGAATTTGGCAGCTATGTCAATTCAGCTGGAGTAGAGGTTAAAGGTGATCAACGTATTTTCATGGAACAAATTAAAGATGGTGTACAGAATCTAACGGCAGGTACCTTCATGACTGGTAAATATCCATTCATGATGTTCGGTTTACCGGCTGCGGCTTTAGCCATTTACCACGAGGCTAGAACGGAACGAAAGAAAATCGTCGGTGGTTTGATGGCTTCTGCCGCGCTTACGTCGTTCTTGACTGGGATTACAGAACCACTTGAGTTTGCATTCTTATTCGTTGCACCTGTACTTTTCGGGATCCACTGTGTGTTTGCAGGTTTATCTTTCATGACGATGCATTTACTTGATGTTAAGATCGGGATGACCTTCTCTGGTGGTCTAATCGACTACGTTTTGTTCGGTTTGATTAATCCGCAAACGAATGCGTGGATTGTCATTCCAGTCGGTTTAGTCTTTGCTCTTATTTACTACTTCGGATTCAGATTTGCCATTCGGAAGTTCAACTTGAAAACGCCAGGCCGTGAAGTAGAAGAAGATGAAGACGCTGAATCTACTGGAACTGCAAGTACAGCAGGAAGCCTCCCTGGAGATATTCTTGATGCAATGGGCGGTAAAGAAAATATCTCTCATTTAGATGCTTGTATCACCCGTCTTCGCGTATCTGTAAATGATATCGGAAGCGTCGATAAAAATAGGTTGAAGAAACTAGGAGCTGCTGGGGTTCTTGAAGTGGGCAACAATATCCAGGCTATTTTCGGACCTCGTTCGGAAACGATCAAGGGGCAAATGAAAGATATCATGGATGGGAAAAAACCTCGTAAGGTTGAAGCGTCTCCTGAAAAGGGTGTCGAAAATCAAATCGAGGATATCGTTCCTGCACCTTTACGCACGGAAGGAGTATCCGAGCGCTTCGTTTCACCAATTAAAGGGGAATTGAAATCGATTACGGAAGTGCCTGATGCAGTCTTTGCCGAAAAAATGATGGGTGATGGGTTTGCCATCTTACCGCTCGAAGGATTGGTCGTTTCTCCAGTAGACGGTACGATTGTTAATCTGTTCCCAACAAAACATGCAATAGGCATTGTCTCGGAAGCTGGACGTGAGATTTTAATCCATGTCGGGATTGATACAGTTAAGCTAGAAGGCAAAGGCTTCGAAGCGCTTGTAGCTCAAGGTGATAAAGTGACAAGCGGACAACCGTTGCTTAAGGTTGATTTAGAATATGTTAAAAACAATGCGGCATCTATCATTACGCCGATCGTCTTTACTAATCTTTCCGAGGGAGAGAGTGTAAAGATTGAAAAGAACGGAAATGTAGATAGGGAAGAAGCGGACGTTATTTCCATCAATTAATAATATTATAAAAAGGAGGGCAGCTCTCGTGAGCTGCCCTCCTTTTTATATTGGGTTCGATTTCTCAGAATGATGCCTTATAATAGAAGAAGACGGCATTTTTGAAAAAAAAACGAAAAAAATCAAATTTTAAATTGACTTGTCTTAGGCCAG
The DNA here is from genome assembly GCF_001439925.1 of Peribacillus muralis. Taxonomy (GTDB): domain Bacteria; phylum Bacillota; class Bacilli; order Bacillales; family DSM-1321; genus Peribacillus; species Peribacillus muralis. The sequence goes on along the minus strand of NZ_LMBV01000013.1, from coordinate 193 downwards.
GTGATAGTATATTAAATACACCGCTTGAGACATTAATTGCAAACAAGAACTTAATGAAACTTGTTGTTGACATGTTATGATGATGGTGCTATAATAATAAAGTTGCTAAAGTAGCGACATAAAGATTGCTCTTTGAAAACTGAACAAAACAAAGCGCCAACGTTAAATTTTAAGTGAGCACACACTATTAAAA
>NZ_LMBV01000011.1:138839-146513 GCF_001439925.1 Peribacillus muralis | reverse complement strand
GTGTCTTATAGAACTAGTTTTGAGCAAGCTGCTTAGTAAAAAGATGTCCAATTTATTGGGGGCAGTGCATTAGCCGAGGAGGCTCAAGGACCGCCCGCGGAAAGGGAGCGCCTGCAGTGCAATGCAACGGATTAAGTCCAGTTCTCCAAACTGTAGGCAATCTGAATAAAATTTTTACTGGTTATTCAACTTGTATGGTCATCCCTTCATGAAACAAAAGAAACGAAAAAACCGAAGACTCTTTATATCTTCGGCGTTGGTTATTGGCAATCAGTTAGCACTCGCCCAGATCATTGCTCAATCTGTCTTATGACATCAGCGAGGCTTTTTTCCAGCATGGATTGAAGGCGCAAATGATGATGTTCAAACGCTAGAGCCTCCGTCACGGGATTGGGGACGATCACACATTTTAATCCAGCTTTTAGAGCCGCTTGAAGTCCATTCAATGAATCTTCAAAGGCTACGGCTTCCGTCGCATCCAACTTCAGCACTTCAAGGGCCTTTATATATAAATCAGGCGCTGGTTTAATCTTTTCCACATCATCACCCGTAATGATCACTTCAAAATAGTGTAACAATCCGAGCTTTTCCAAATAATGAGTGACCCACTCTTTGGATGAACTTGATGCAAGGGCAATTTTATATCCCGAATTCTTTGCTTCCTCCAAATATTCCTTTACACCTTCACGTGCCTCTGGGGTCTTCATCTTTCCTTCATGCAGGCTTTTTGCTCTCGTTTCAATCTCCTCAATATTGCAGCTATCGCCTAATTGAGATTGGAAATACGCATTAAGTTCCGTATTATCCGTTCCGATGCATGTAACGAAACGTTCGAGAGGCAAATCGGATTCATAAAAAACCATCGTTTCTTTGTATGCTTCATACCAAGCTGTTTCTGTGTCTAAAATCAAACCATCAAAGTCAAAAATAACTGCTTTAATCATAAAATTTTCCTCCTTACATGCTTGTGGACAAAGCTTAGGCTCCTTGATTAAACGTACATGATTGAATATCCTCTTTCAACTAAACTGGCCTCGATGTTCATGATTATCGGTTCATAGATGAAGATGATCAAATGCAGGATTTCCGATAACTAAGGATATCGTAGCCGTATTTCCGCCTCATTTCTTTGCTTTTCCGTTACATGTTTTAACAGTTCCTTAGTGCCTTCGCGGTGTTTTTCCTTACCTGCGCTATAAAAGACGAGCGGTTCACGAATTGTTTAACTGCAGGAAACAACGAGGAGGATAAACATGAAGAAAATTTTATTAACGATCCTAACGGCTTCTGTATTCATTTTAGGAGTTTGCATGCCAACTGCAGGGGAAGCCGCAGCGATGGATCGCACACTTTCATTGGGAATGAGTAATAGTGATGTAAAAGAGCTGCAAGAATTATTGCTGACAAAAGGGGTTTTCCCTTACCATGAAGCAACAGGCTACTTCGGACCGATTACAAAAGAATCCGTTAAGGAGTTTCAGGAAAAATCAGGACTGAAAGTCGATGGAATATCAGGAACACAAACGAATCAGAAAATACAGACACTGAAAAGCGGGGAAATGGGAAGACCTGTAGCTGAACTGCAAAGGCTATTGAAAGCCTGGGATGTTTACTCATCAACGGTCGATGGCATTTATGGATCAGGTACAAAACAAGCAGTCATGAACTTTCAAAAGCAACAGGGATTATCCGCTGACGGCATAGCCGGTGCACGGACCTTCAGTAAATTAGAAGAAAGAGCCAGTTCAGCAAGCTCAGCCGTTAAAGAACTGACGGTTACAAGTACAGCTTATACAGCAAGCTGCCAGGGATGCTCAGGCACCACAAGAATGGGCGTCGACTTAAAAAAATATGATGATGCCAAACTGATAGCTGTCGACCCTAATGTAATTCCGTTAGGATCCATCGTGGAAGTCGAAGGCTACGGTCAAGCCATCGCTGCAGACACGGGCGGTGCGATCAAAGGAAACAGAATCGATGTATTCATCGCAAAAGAAGCGGATGCTTTAACGTGGGGAAGAAAGCAAGTGAAGATCAAGATCATCAAGTGATCGATTGCGAATTGATCGGATTCATATAAATCGAATACATAACGGAAAGGGCGTGCATGGAGGAATGTTTCCATGGGCCCTTTTTTCTGTTGATCATCAAACCGACTTATACATCAAGATGTCATCCACATATTCATGATCATTCAGCTTAAATTCCTGGATTTTTCGCCCCTCTTCAATAAAGCCCATCCTTTTGTATAACGATATGGCACGTTGATTGGTGGAGAATACGCCTAAACTTACCTTTTCAATGAGAGGGTTTGCTTCTGCCCAGTCCAATAATGCTTGAAGGAGCTTCTTTCCAATTCCCATCTCCCGGTAACCTTCCTTGATCATGATCCCAAATGAGCCCTTGTGGGACATCCTCTTTCTTTTTTCAGAGTGAAACGATATCCAGCCAATGACTTCACCGTTCACTTCGGCGACAATGATCGTTTCCCTGTCATTTTCCAAAAGTCCTTGTATCGATTCTCTTTGCTGCTGCTTCGTTTTATTGAACTCGTCCGATACCGCAATGAAATACTCGCCTTCGGAAATGACGGCATGCTGTATTTCCAAAACCGCTTCTGCATCTTTGCATTCGCCAGTCCTGATTTTATATGAAGGCATCTCGGTCATCTCTCTCCCCCATTTGTTTAAATACTGCTTCCAGCGGTTATCAGCTGTGAAAACCTTAATAAATACCCATCCGGATCTTGAACTAAAATCTCCTTCACCATCACTACCCCATCATCGCTTTCATAATGATTCACCATCACATCTCTGAATAAACTTATTTCATGCCTTTTTAAAGCAGCCGCCATTCCTTCAACATCATCCATATCAATCTGAAAGTTAACGCCTCTACCTAGCGGGTACATCAACTCAGCAGTATTCCAGCTTCCGTTAATTTCTTCTATCATCAATTGCGCTTCGCCAAAAGAAAGAAAGGCGAACTTATCTTCAACACGTTCATATTCCAAATGAAATCCCAAAATATCAAGATAAAATTTTTTCGATTCACTAATATTCGTTACTGATAATTCAGGTACTAATGCCTTGTATTTCATGTCTGCTTAATCCTCCATGTCATCATTAAACCGAATTGAACGATAGTCCTATGCCGCTCACTCCCTTTATCATGCAAAAATACGACGAACAAAAAAATATAATCTTAACTTGCTTATACGATATCAACCTGCCTTTTTCCTTTATTTATCTCTGCTTATTTTTAAAACATAGAAATCATTAAATAAGGTTACTGATCACTTCGTTGTAAGAAAATGTTGTGATTCAGGTTATGCTTTCCATGCTCTAAAAGGAGCTGCATTCAAAGACTTCCACAATGTAATTAAGCTGGCTTGTTCTTTTGCAACTACCGGACAGGAGATTAAAGTGAATGAATGAGAAGCTCCCTGTCACCTAAGCACATGAATATTTTCCTTAGGCGATCTAGAATTTTTTTAAAAAAAAAGGGAATTCCCTTTGACATTTAACATTAAATGGAATAAGATAAAATGACAGTAAGTACTGACAATCCATTTTGATATAAAGCTGGTGAAAGAATGAACAAAAGTAAAAATCTTAGCAGCCATGATAAACTGCTGCTGGCGGCTATCGAGCTAATAGCTGAGAAAGGCTACAATGGTGTGTCCACGATGGAAATCGCCACCACAGCCGGTTTGAGCGAAAAGACGCTGTTTCGCCACTTCGGTAGCAAGCAAAATCTTCTCGAATCCGCTTTTGACCGTTTTCATTATATTGAAGAAATGAAAAAGCTTTTTAACGAGAAGCTAGTGTGGGATTTACAGGCTGATTTGCTCATGATTAGTAGGACGTACCACGAAATTATGAACCGCAACCGGAAAATGATCCAGATCAGCATAAAGGAAGAAGGCAATATGCCAGGGTTCCGAGAAAGAACACAGAAACAGCCACAACAATTAATGGAAATCTTAACAGATTATTTCACGGTTATGTGCGAGAAAGGCAAACTGATACGGACGAATCCGGAAGTTCAGGCTTTGTCGTTCATGATGATGAACTTCGGTGCATTTATGAATGATTTGGAATCAAATGCTAACTTCCCTACCGTTCCACTGGAAGAATTCATAATGGAGAGTGTCCAAATATTCACTAGGGCTTTAACCCCCTAGTATTTTTTAAAAACAAAATGTCAGTCAGTACAGACAGTCATAATCCGTGCATTAAGGATATGGAAAACGAAAGGAATGTAAGCAATGGAAAAGGAAGTTCAGCAGCAAACAGGTGAAAAATTGATGCTCATTTTAATGTTTACGCTCATCATTTCAGCGATGAGTGGCTTAATGTTTAACATCGTACTTCCTGATATTAGTAAAGACTTTAATCTTTCTATCTCTCAAGTAAGCTGGTTTTCTTCTGCCTATGCTCTGATTTATGCGATTGGAACAGTGACTTACGGGAAGTTAGCAGATAGCTTCAAGCTCAAAAATTTGCTGACGTTCGGATTGATACTTTTTGCTATCGGTTCCTTGGTCGGCCTAGTTTCCCAAACATTCTGGTTAGCGCTTGTCGGAAGGTGCCTGCAAGCAATGGGAGCTGCCGCTATCCCAGCAACAGCGATGATAATTCCGGTTCGCTACATCGCTCCTGAGCGAAGAGGTTCAGCTTTAGGTCTGGCGGCAGTAGGTTTGGCAATAGGCAGTGCTCTCGGACCAGTTATTTCTGCCTTAATTGTTGGTTTTGCTCATTGGCGTTGGTTATTCTGTATCCCTCTCTTAATTCTGATCACGCTTCCTTTTTATCGTAAATATTTGAAAGATGAGGAGCACGGTGTGTCTGGAAAATTTGATTGGTTTGGAGGAGGTTTGTTAGCTGTAGCAGTAGCTTTGTTTCTTCTAGGTGTTACGAATGGAACATGGTGGATCATGCTAGTTGGGGTACTGGCCTTGGTGTTCTTCATAGCTCGAATTCGTACCGCTGCCGATCCATTCGTTCAACCCAAACTCTTTGAAAACAAGGAGTATCTACTCGTTTTAACGCTTGCTTTCCTAATAAACGGGATTGGTTTTTCACTTTATTTTTTAAGTCCCCTGCTTCTATCACAGGTTCATCAGCTAACATCAAGTTGGATTGGTTTTGCCATGGTTCCTGCCGCGATCGCCTCAGCCATTTTAGGGAGAAAGGGTGGCAAATTAGCTGACTTGAAGGGGAACTCGCATCTATTCTTTATTGCCTCTGGATCATTATTGACCTGTTTTGTTTTGCTATCAACTTTTACTGGGAGTTCTCCATTTTTCATTGCCATGTTTCTGATTTTCGGTAATGTCGGGCAATCCTTTATGCTCATCGCGATGTCCAATTCAATCTCAAGAACATTACCAAAGGAGCAGATTGGAGTGGGAATGGGGCTCTTTTCCATGATGAATTTTATTGCTGGAGGAATGGCTACAGGGGTTTATAGCTGGGTTGTGGATGTTGGTTCTGAAGGTCTCTGGAATCCGTTAAATATCAATCCAAACGGTTTTGTTTACAGTAATATCTTCTTCGTACTTGCGGCTTTACATGTGGTCATTCTGTTGTTTTACTATTTCCAGTATCACAGAGCAAAGAGAAAAGGCATTCAATTGGAAGGTTGAAGCTAATTTATTACTCATAATTGGAGGAGATTAACATGACAACAACTTTATTTATAAAAGCGAATAATCGTCTAGAATCCATTAGTGGGAAATTATATGATGCATTTTTAGAGAGCTACAAAGCCTCATATCCCAATGACACGGTGATTGAAATCGATTTATATAACGAACATTTACCTTATTTAGGCGATGTGATGATTAGTGGAAATTTCAAAGCCTCTCAGGGAATGCAGCTCACACTAGAGGAAAAGTCTGTACACGATGTGGTGGCTAAGCACCTTGAACAGTTTATAGCTGCTGATAAAGTGGTCATCGCCTTCCCGCTTTGGAATTTAACCGTCCCTGCCGTGTTACACTCGTACCTTGATTATCTGCATCACCCACGTAAAACCTTTGTATATACAGCTGAAGGCCTTGTTGGTCTACTACCAGATAAGAAAGTAGCATTATTAAACGCAAGAGGTGGAGTATACGCTGAAGGAGATTCCTCTGAAATGGCTGTAAGCTTTGTTAAAAATCATTTAAATGTGTTTGGTATAACAGATATTACCACAGTAATTATCGAGGGGCATAATCAATTTCCTGATCAACGTGAGGCTATTATTGGAAAAGGGATAAATAAAGCTGTCCAAATAGCTAAGACTTTCTGAATGATTAAAAAGGAACATCCATAAATATGGATGTTCCTTTTTAAGTTAGGTATCAATCGCAAACAACCTGAGCTCTTGAGAATCATTAGGGAACTTGACCATTCGTTCAAATTGCAACCCCAGCTTTTCAAGTAGTTTAGCAGAACTGTGATTGTTTGGAGATGTTATACCCACAATGCGATTAAGACCTAAAACGTCTTTTCCATACGCCATTGTTGCAGAGGCTGATTCATAGGCATATCCTTTCGCCCAAAACCTAGGAAGAAAGGCAAATCCGATATCCACATCTTCCAGGTCATCTCTTTTTATCAGACCGCAGATCCCAATTTGAGTACCTTCCTCTCTCAATTCAGTCAAATACAGACCGAAGCCCAATCGATTATACATATCAACCGGACCTTTCAAAATATAATTTCGCGCATCTTCGAGGGTTCTTACACCCTTATCCCCGATAAACTCGATCCACGAAGGCTCATTCAAAAGCTCAAGTATAAACTCCGCATCATCAGTTGTTAACCAACGACCTATTAATCGATTCGTTTCAAAAACTTTCAAAGTAGATACACTCCTTTTTACTGTCTATAAAAGAACCAATACAAGTCTTCCATCACCACTCGCATAGCTGCCAACCTCTCTTGTCATGATTCTTCCTTTCATTCTGATGGCAAGTTCCATCTCTTCTTCCTAGGACAAAGACCTCGTAATCCCCATCGCCATCAAAATAAAAAAACCTTTTCAAATTCCAATAAAATGAACAAGGAGTCATTTCATTATATCTCTCAATACACGAAAAATACGCCCCCGTTAAAGGATTAACTTACATTTATCTTCGTTCTTAAAAAATCACTTATTTCAAAACTAACGCAGCCGTTCTTTGAAGAAGTGACTTATTATCAGTATCCCCCTTTATTATTAGTAATGGAGCATGAAACGCATTTTTAGTATTACTTGTCCAACCCAATCCAATTTAATCAAGCTTCATAGAATGGTATTAATGGAGAAGGGGTGGGGAAATTGAATGAGGATAAAAAATGTGCACAATGTGGCCATAATAAATGCAAATGCAATCAAAAAAAATGTAAGGATTGCGGACATAGTAAATGCAAATGTGATCAGAAAAAATGCAGGGATTGCGGACATAGTAAATGCAAATGTGATCAAAAAAAATGTAAGGATTGCGGACATAATAAATGCGAATGCAAATCTGAACAAGAACAAAGGGTAGAGCAAAAAATTAAAGTGAATGTAAACGTATCTGATAATGGTAAAAAAGGTAATCAAGGGGCTCAGGGGCCTCAAGGCGCGACTGGAACTCAAGGATTTCAAGGACCTCAAGGATTTCAAGGGCCACAAGGGGCGACTGGAGCTCAAGGG
>NZ_LMBV01000011.1:138739-138827 GCF_001439925.1 Peribacillus muralis | reverse complement strand
AACTGGAACTCAAGGGTTCCAAGGACCTCAAGGCGCGACTGGGGCTCAAGGATTCCAAGGACCTCAAGGCGCGACTGGAACTCAAGGA
>NZ_LMBV01000011.1:137282-138720 GCF_001439925.1 Peribacillus muralis | reverse complement strand
AACTGGAACTCAAGGGTTCCAAGGACCTCAAGGCGCGACTGGGGCTCAAGGATTCCAAGGACCTCAAGGGGCGACTGGAACTCAAGGATTCCAAGGACCTCAAGGGGCGACTGGAACTCAAGGATTACAAGGGCCTCAAGGCGCGACTGGAACTCAAGGATTACAAGGGCCTCAAGGGGCGACTGGAACTCAAGGACTACAAGGGCCTCAAGGGGCGACTGGGGCTCAAGGATTCCAAGGACCCCAAGGGGCAACTGGAGCTCAAGGGTTCCAAGGGCCTCAAGGCGCGACTGGAGCTCAAGGATTACAAGGTTCTCAAGGGGCAACTGGAGCTCAAGGGTTCCAAGGGCCTCAAGGGGCAACTGGAGCTCAAGGGTTCCAAGGGCCTCAAGGGGCAACTGGAGCTCAAGGATTACAAGGTTCTCAAGGAGCTACTGGAGCTCAAGGTGAACAGGGGCCTCAAGGATTACAAGGACCTCAAGGGGCGACTGGAACTCAAGGATTACAAGGGCCCCAAGGGGCGACTGGAACTCAAGGGTTCCAAGGGCCTCAAGGGGCGACTGGAGCTCAAGGTGAACAAGGGCCCCAAGGGGCGACTGGAGCTCAAGGTGAACAAGGGCCCCAAGGGGCGGCTGGAACTCAAGGGTTCCAAGGACCTCAAGGGGAGACTGGAGCTCAAGGATTACAAGGGCCTCAAGGTACGACTGGAACTCAAGGATTACAAGGGCCTCAAGGGACTCAGGGGGAAACTGGACCTCAAGGATTTCAAGGTTCTCAAGGGGCCACTGGGGGCCAAGGATTTCAAGGACCTCAAGGGGAACAGGGGCCTCAAGGATTCCAAGGACCTCAAGGGGCGATTGGAACTCAAGGGTTCCAAGGGCCTCAAGGCGCGACTGGAACTCAAGGGTTCCAAGGGCCTCAAGGGGCAACTGGAACTCAAGGATTCCAAGGTTCTCAAGGCGCGACTGGAGCTCAAGGGTTCCAAGGTGAACAGGGACCTCAAGGGGCGTCTGGAACTCAAGGATTCCAAGGACCTCAAGGTACAACTGGAGCTCAAGGGGCGACTGGAGCTCAAGGATTCCAAGGTTCTCAAGGCGCGACTGGAGCTCAAGGGTTCCAAGGGTTCCAAGGGCCTCAAGGTGAGACTGGGGCTCAAGGATTCCAGGGACCTCAAGGGTTCCAAGGGCCTCAAGGTGAGACTGGGGCTCAAGGATTCCAGGGTCCTCAAGGATTCCAAGGACCTCAAGGTGAGACTGGAGCTCAAGGGTTCCAAGGTCCTCAAGGGGAACAGGGACCACAAGGATTCCAAGGACCTCAAGGATTCCAGGGATCTCAAGGGGCGACTGGGCCTCAAGGATTCCAGGGTCCTCAAGGTGAGACTGGGCCTCAAGGATTCCAAGGGCCTCAAGGGGCCACTGGACCTCAAGGATTCCAAGGA
>NZ_LMBV01000011.1:89106-137177 GCF_001439925.1 Peribacillus muralis | reverse complement strand
TCAAGGATTCCAGGGACCTCAAGGGGAACAAGGGCCTCAAGGATTCCAGGGACCTCAAGGGGAACAAGGACCTCAAGGATTCCAAGGGTCTCAAGGGGAACAAGGACCTCAAGGATTCCAAGGGCCTCAAGGGGAACAAGGGCCTCAAGGATTCCAAGGACCTCAAGGGGCCACTGGGGNTCAAGGATTCCAGGGACCTCAAGGGGAACAAGGGCCTCAAGGATTCCAGGGACCTCAAGGGGAACAAGGGCCTCAAGGATTCCAAGGTCCTCAAGGCGATCAGGGGGGTGTTTTAGGTTTTGCAGACTTTTTTGCAATAATGCCTCCTGATAATCTTACACCTGTTGCTCCTGGTACAGACGTTGATTTTCCACAAGATGGACCTACTAGTGGCACGTCTATTGTTCGGACTACTGCCGATTCATTTACCTTGTCTGCAATTGGCACGTATCAGGTCTTATTCCAGGTGAGTGTGACCGACCCAGGTCAATTGGTTTTAACTTTAAACGGCGCTGATTTAACTGATACGGTAGCTGGTCGAGTAACTGGTACTTCCCAGATAGTAGGAATGGCTCTTGTACAAACGACAGTAATCAATTCAATACTCACTGTACGAAATCCTGCTGGCAATGCGCCGATTACCATAACTCCTTTAGCTGGAGGAATAAGGCCTGTTACAGCACACCTTGTTATCACGCGACTCGGATAGACGAGACGATAATGTGACAGACTCCATATCAAACCAAGTTGGAGCTCGATTCGTAGGTGGCTTTTAATCCCCATGACAACTCTTTGCTCTAAATATAAGGAATCACTCTTTTTCACAATCCCACCTGCTTTTTATTGAACAAACGGGTTCTTCATATTTAAAGGTCAACCAGATATTTCTGGTTGACCTTTTTAGAATTTAACCAAATTCATCAATTTTTTTCTACAATAGAGTAATATCAGGGAACTACGGAATTGTATCGGTACGTAAATCCACATATAAAAAATCCTAATTTCTCACTTTTATCACCGAGAAATTAGGATTTAGTTACTTCATTAAAGTGCCGTTTAGCGGAATACTCGATAAAGATGAAGAGATTTTATTTCTTTTATAGTTTGCAAGTTTAGAATTTAGGTAACTGTTCCACAAACAATCAAAAGGATATGTTACTCTTTAATATCTGTGTATGTTGATAACTCCACCCAGTCAGAAACTTCTTTTGTTAATTGTTCTACCTTGTTCTGAAATAATTCGTGTGCATCACTTCCTAAAAATAAATGGACTGGAGGGTTTTCTAAACGGCTTAATTCAATAAAAACTTCAGTAGCTTTATTTGGATCCCCCAGTTGCTTTCCATTTTTCTCAGCATAGAAATCCTTCATATTTTCGGTTGCTTCTTTATAAGCATCTATGGGCTCACTAGGATAACGTACGGAATCTTCACTTAAAAAATTTGTTCGAAAGAAACCCGGGAGTACACAAGTAGCTTTAATACCAAATGGGGCTAGGTCCGTTGCTAGACTTTCCGTTAGCCCGTTTATGGCAAATTTTGTAGCTCCATAGATTCCTGCCCCATCAAAACCGACGAAACCTCCGATAGAGGATAGATTAAAAATATGACCTGATCTTTGTTGGCGCAAATTTGGTAACGCCGCACGTATTACATTCAATGTACCAAAGACATTGACGTCAAATGACATTCTGGCTTCTTTGTCAGTTAGTTCTTCTAGTGCCCCGAATTGTCCGAATCCTGCGTTATTTACGACGACATCGATTGTGCCAAACCTCTCAATTGTTTTATTAATGGCATTTCTGACACTTCCTTCATCTACAAGATCCACTTGCAATGGTAAAAAATTTTCATTATGTTCGGTGATTATTGCATTAAGTTGATCCTGATTCCTAGAGGTTGCAGCTACACTAAATCCTTCAGTCAGTAATTTTTTAATCAATGTTAACCCTAAACCTTTAGAAGCACCTGTTACAAACCATACATTATTTTGAATCATCTAATATCTCTCCCTATATTTAGTGAATTTGTAGTACTCTTAAAGTGTAGTTTATTATTGTAACGATAAGTCAAGGCTGATTTTTTTAATGATTACTTCTTGTTATATAAGTAAATTATGAAAGATCCTAATGTCTAGAAAATATTTTGGTTATAGTTACAATAACTATAAAGGGGTTGGTTTCATGTCTTTTTCAATGAAATATGTAATTGATACTTTAAATGTTTCGGCAAATACACTTCGGTTCTATGAAAAGGAAGGGATTTTAAAAAATATTTCTCGTGATTCCATCGGAAGAAGGATTTATGACGAAGAAAATCTCAACTGGATTAATTTTATACTCGCTCTTAGGATGACGGGAATGCCCATTTCTAAAATAAGGATATATGTAGAACTTTATGAAGCAGGCGATAGTACCTTCACTAAACGAAAAGAAATGATGAAGCAGCATAAGGTAGAGGTGCAAAAGCAATTGAATGAAAGCCTGAAACATCTGGAAATAATCAGTTATAAGTTAGCAACTTATGAGCTACAAGAAAAAGAAAAACTGCAAAGATTCTAGTATCTTAAATAGTAAGTTCACCATTCGATGGGTTTATGTATTCAACAGAATGCTTTAACGACTAATCTAGGATATCGGTGCAGATTTTTTAGAAGTAGTAATTGAAACTAACCTCGTATTAATACAAAGTGGAATGGAACGGAAGGTGCGAGACTCCTGCGGGAACTGCGGTCAAGGGGAGACACAACAGGCGCTCCCTTATCCAGAGGCTCCCCAACCGCCTCTGGATAAGGGAGCGCCTGCAGTGCAATGAAACGGCCAAACTTCAGATTCTCCAAACTGCGGGAAATGGGAATGCCATCTTAGGTTTTCGCACTAAGTGAAATGAAACGATCAAAAGACAAACCCCAATATCGAGTTTGTCTACAGTCTGAAACCTCCGTGCGGTCAGGTTTCTAGGAGCTTATTTATTCGATTGTGCTAAAACGCAACTTTGTCACAGACTTATAACGCTCACCCTTTTCCACAAGAGTAGTAGGGAACTGTGGATGATTGATGGCATCTGGGATACCCTGCGTTTCCAAGCACATCCCCAAATATTCTCCCGATTGCCTCCCGCGAATGGAAAAATCATCACCTAATGCATTACCAGTGTATAAAACGACCGAGGGCTGATTGGTTTCAATGCTAAGTCTCCGGCCGCTTTCATCGTCTTGCAAAACAATATCCGCACCATCGCTCGCCTCTAACAGAAAAGGATGATCATAGCCGTTTCCAGCCAAGACGTTTTGGGGATGCTCGGATGTGATCCCGTCTTGTATCACACGTCCATTGCGGAAATCGAATACAGTGCCCTCCACATCCATAGCGTGACCTGTTGGTATCAAGCTCTCATCAAGCTCGAGGAATTGACCGCTATTTAAAGTCAGCCGATGTGATTCGATGGTCCTTTTCAGGTCACCGCTCAAATTGAAATACGTATGATTGGTCAGATTCAAAACGGTTCGCCGATCACTTTCCCCTTCGAGCGTAAGGATGATTTCATTATTGTTCGTAACCGTATAGATCACCAGCAGTTCAACCGTTCCTGGATAGCCTTCATTCAGATGATCACTGACATGGCTATAGCGAATGCTGATTGAGCCGTCTTCTTCGGTGACGGACACATCCCAAACCACCTTATCCAAACCTTTGATGCCGCCATGCAGATGGTTTCCAAGATTGTTTTGGGCAAGTTTGTACGTTTCTCCATCTATCGTTAACAGGCCATCCTTGATCCGACCCGCATGGCGTCCTACCACTGAACCAAAATAAGGGGAATGCTTTTCATATTCGGCAACAGTATCAAAACCGAGCACAACATTTTCTGATTTTCCATGTCGGTCCGGAACGAAGATACTCGTAATTGTACAACCATAATTAAGAGTCGTTACCTCCATCCCGGCATCAGTGACAATCTTATGTTCGATGATTCGCTTTCCATCCAGTTCTTCGAGCCATGCTTCAGTTACCTGCATTTAAATTCCCCTCCATACTATAAGCTCAGACAAAAACGCTGGAATGCGCTTTGACCTTGAAGATCCCTTTTGAATACTCCTGCGTCTTCCAATGTCCTGAGGAATTTAACTCCCAATTCCTTTCGTAAGATGTCTTGAACGGTTTCTTTACGAATGCTTTCATCATATCGAGCCCTTAAATCGTTAGCCCATACCATATGATACTCTTGCACTTTTTCCGTTCCGCCCAACAAATAGGCCTCGATCTCCTCCAGCTCCACCTTCAGCCTTGCCGGAAGAACAGCAAGACCCATCACCTCGATCAAGCCGATGTTTTCTTTCTTTATGTGGTGCACATCGAGGTGGGGATGAAAGATACCATGTGGATGTTCATCATTTATCCGGTTATTGCGCAGTACAAGATCCAGCTCGAGTTGACCATCCTTAAAGCGCGCAATCGGCGTGATTGTATTATGCGGCGTTCCATCAGAATATGCGCTGATTTCTACCTCTTCATCCGAATACTGCCTCCACTTCTCCAGGATGATGTTAGCTGCATTTGTCAGCTCTTCCCTCTTTTCACCTCTTAAACGAATGACGGACATTGGCCACTTCAAGGTATGAGCCTGCACTTCCGGAAATTCGTTTACGGTAAAGCGAAATTCTTCCGCTGCATTTTCCATGGCAAATTCATAGTGCCCGCCTTGATAATGATCATGGTTCAATATCGAACCTCCTACAATCGGGAGATCCGCATTCGAGCCAATGAAATAATGTGGAAACTTCTCTACGAATTCCAAAAGCCTTGAAAATGTTGCCTTTGAGATTTTCATGTCCCGGTGCTCTTCAGAAAGAACGATGCAATGCTCATTGTAGTACACGTATGGAGAAAATTGAAAATGCCAAGGCTCATCCGTTAATGTAAGCCGGATTGTCCGATGGTTCGAGCGTGCCGGATGTCCAATTCTCCCGCTATATCCCTCATTCTCGACGCAGAGGAGGCATCGCGGATAGGAAACGGCTTGCTTTTTCTCTTTCTCCAAAGCGATTTGCTTTGGATCTTTTTCTGGCTTCGAGAGGTTGATCGTGATATCAAGTTCACCGTATTCGCTTTCCAGTTTGTAGGTAATGTTTTTATCGATATGCTTCATTTGTATATAATTGCTGTTCTGACTTAAACGATAAAAATAATCGGTTGCGGCCAGTGGGTCTTGATGATATTTTTCATAAAAGGTTCCATTCACTTCCGACGGTCTTTGGATGAGAACATTCATGATCTTACTGCTGAGGATCTCTTTTTCTATGTCGAGATCGTCAACGATGCCCTTTTCGCTTGCATAAGCAACTATTTCCTCAAGCAAATCAGGAATGGCTGCGTGTTTCCGTTCTTCTGCCGCAAACGGGAATTCCACTAAATGAAGAAGGGCCATGATTTGATTACGAGAATAAATTTCGTCCTCTTTCAACATCATATTGAGCTGAAGGGCCCGATTCAGAAGTGTTTGAATAGCTGTATAGATCTCCATGTGAACACTCCTCCGTTATTAATATTTTTCACAGCCTCCATCAGCTAGCGTTGCTGGACTGCTACAAAATTGAACCTTTATATTTGTTTTGTTCCATCCCCTATGCTTGCTACATAAAAGTTGGCTTCATAGCCAATTTTTTGCTTATATTGCTCACCGACCGCTTTGATGAAAGAGTCCACCTTATTTTCATCGACCAACGCTAACGCACACCCGCCAAAACCGCCGCCGGTCATTCTGGCTCCCACGGTTCCAGCCTGTGCCCAAGCTGCTTCCACAAGGGTATCCATTTCAATTCCCGTAATTTCATAATCGTGGCGCATGGATAGATGAGATTCGTTCATGAGGTTTCCGAAGGCGCCTAAATCCCCTTCTTTCAGCGATTTCAAGGCTCTTTTTGTTCGGCTGTTTTCAAACACCGCATGTTTTGCGCGCCTCTTTAGCATGTCATCTTCAATCAGTGATGAATTGGCTTCAAATTCGGCTTCCGTAAGATCGCCGAGGCTTTGGATATCCAGCTTCCTTTGCAAAAGCTCCAATGCCTGCTCACATTCCGAACGGCGTTGATTATACTTCGAGTCTGCCAGTTCCCTTCGTTTGTTCGAGTTGATGATAATGATTTTATGGCCATCAATATCCAGAGGGGCATACTCATATTCAAGTGTTTGGCAGTCAAGGAACATCCCGCAATTCACCTTCCCCATCCCGACAGCGAACTGATCCATGATACCGCTATTGACTCCAATGAAATCGTTCTCGACTTTTTGTCCAAGCTTGACCAGCTCAATGCGATTAAGCTTAAGGTCAAAGAGCTCATCCAGGATAACCCCCGTCAGCATTTCGAGGGACGCGGATGAGGAAAGGCCCGCACCGTTTGGAAGATTACCAGATACATACATATCAAAACCAGCAGGAAGTGAACCTTGGCTTTCCTGTACATAACGAATCATCCCCTTTGGATAATTGGACCAATTATCTTCTGCATTGAATTCCAATAGATCAAGAGAGAATTCGATAATGCCCTTATCGGCGAAATTCTTTGAGTAGACGCGAACGCGGCGGTCCTCTCTCAGCTTGACAACGCCATAGGTACCATACGTGATCGCACACGGTAACACATATCCGCCATTATAATCGGTATGCTCACCTATAAGGTTAATGCGTCCAGGTGAGAAGAAGGTGTGCACACCCTCACTTGCTTCGATTGAGAATACTTGTTGAAACTCTTTGATTAACTTGTTTTTTTCCATGGTCTCTCCTTTAATTCGTTAAAATGAAAGACCAGTGCAAAGCTATACACCCTCTGCCGCTGGTCCTTTTTCTGTTACGAGATCGTCTCAGAATGCCACATATCATTGATTTCCTTTATCTTTTTCAAGTCGCATTTCGGTTTTCGATCGTAAGTCAAAATTCCGTTAATTTCTTGTTCTACATCCGTTAGCTGGGTATAACAATATCCGTGAAGCACGTTGGAGGCATAAACAGCTTCCATAATCCTTCGATAGTCCGCTACAAAATCTTCCTCATTAGCGACCGATGTATATCCCCAACCAGCGTCTTCACCAACCTTATAGCCAATTCCACCGAATTCGGTCAAAAGGATCGGTTCCCCCTGATGTGAGAAGCCATCGGCATAAATACTTCGCTTAGCTGGCATTGAGGCAATGGCACCCTCTTTTGTCGCCAGCCCCCCTTTGTATATTTCATATTTGCCCTTTTCACCCTTCGATCCGTGATTGTAATTATGAATGGCACAAATATCCGTTTTCGTAAGTTCCCATCCGTCATTCGAGATCACCAGCCTCGTTCCATCCAAGGAGTGAAGGAGATGGTACATCGCCAACGAATGCTGCTGCTGATTGAAATTCCCCTTTACATGCGGGATGCCCCAGCTTTCGTTCAAAGGCACCCAAGCAACGATCGAGGGATGGTTATAATCTCTTGCTACCATTTCAATCCACTCTTTCGTCAAACGGGCAATTGAATCGTTATTGAACGAAGCCGATGCCGCACACTCTCCCCAAACAAGATAGCCTAGCTTATCCGCCCAATATAAAAAACGGGGATCCTCTGTCTTTTGATGCTTGCGGCACCCATTGAAGCCCATTTCCTTTGCCAATTCAATGTCTTTTTTCAGGTCTTCATCCGTGGGAGCCGTGAGCAGCCCATCTTCCCAATACCCTTGATCAAGGACAAGCTTTTGATAATAAGGCTTATTATTCAAATAAACCATTCCATTTTCCGTATGGACTTTTCTCATCCCGAAATATGTTTGCACGTCATCTAGTAAGCTGTCATTCTCATCTTTTAATGTTATCGTTACATCGAATAAGTTGGGATTTTCCGGTGTCCAGTTCCAGCCATCATCGTGAGCGCCGGTTCTAAAGATTTTATGATTATATAGGTTGAAGGAGCGACTCGTATATTTCTCCATGATGAACACGGTATCCTTGACGATTCGTTCTCCTTTGAAGTTGATCTCGACATCTACATGCTTTCCGCTGTAGTCTCCAAATACCTCGAACTCCATTTTAATATTTCCTTGATCAATATCCGGCGTCCATTTAAGATTCTCCACACTCAAGGGCTCAACTGGCTCAATCCACACCGTTTGCCAGATGCCTGTTGTTCTCGTGTACCAGATTGATTCCGATTTCTCGATCCAAAACTGCTTACCGCGCGGGATCGTTTCATCTGTGGAAGGATCCTCCGCCTTTACAACGACCGTTTCTTCTCCACCCATTAAATACTCCGTTATGTCATACTTAAAGTTCGTGTGACCACCTTCGTGATACCCCACGAACTGTCCATTCACATATACCCATGAACGATAATCCACCGCTCCAAAATGGAGGTGGATCCGCTTCCCCTTCCATAGATCCGATATTTCAAAATTCCTTTTATACCAAACGATATCGTGAAGGCCTTTATCTTCAATGCCGCTCAGCTTCGTTTGATAGGCAAAGGGGACTTGGATTTCCTTATCAAAAACCGCGGAGTCCTGCGCATACCACTTTTGATCGGTACCAAGCTGTTGATCATCAAAAGCAAATGACCAGACCCCATTTAAGTTTAACCACTCCTTGCGAACGAACTGAGGTCTTGGGTATTCCTGGCGATATGTCATTGCATTCTCTCCTTACACATATTTGATTTCATTATAATTACAGTTTCTTTCCGCCTATTGAAAGCGCCTACAATACTATTCTATATAATCAGTAAAATAACGTCAATATTTTTAGTAAAATTTTTATTAACCCTTTTTTGAACAAAATAAAAACCATAGGAGGATTCTATGGTTTTGGAGGTTTTATCCTTAGACAGTTGCATTTTTTATGATAGTGATCATGACCGTTGCATTTCACTGCAGGCGCTCCCTTTCCGCGGGCGGTCCGTGAGCCTCCTCGGCTTTTAGCCTGCGGGGTCTCACGTAGACACGCATTTCCCGCAGGAGTCTCGCACCTTCCGTTCCATTCCACTCTGTTTTGATACGAAGATGTCCGGTGCATGCGCCTGCGGGGCAATCTTTGACTCGCATTCCTAAGCAGGAATCTCGCATACCCACTCCAATCAACTCAGTATTAATTCAAAGATAGAGCCCTGAATTACAACTAACAATAAAGAAACCACTCATTGCGGCCGCCTGTTGTGCCCTAGAACTAACGAAACCGCTAGCTCGTAGCAGCACTATAATAATTTCACATTTTTCCCTAATTATTGCCTTGGAGAAGTTAATTATTTTTGATAACCGTTCAAATTCAATAAAAAAATCAAAAGGTTTCGGCATGCGAGCGCTCCGAAACCTTTTTTGTCTATTATCTACCTTGATTCACTCTGCATCATTTTCTTCAGAAACTACTGTTCCTGATGATCAATTCCGTACCGATCATGACTTGCTTGACAATTTTGCGGCCAGTTACTTGCTCCATGACTAAATCGGCTGCCGTTTCGCCCATCAGTTCCGTGTGCACCTTAAGGGTCGTTAATGCTGGATAAACGTATTTCGAAACACTTATATCATTGAGCCCGATGATATTGACCCGTTCGGGCACAGGTATGCCTTCTTCATGTAATGCACGTAAACAGCCGATCGCAATCAGGTCGTTTCCCGCAAAAAAGGCAGTAGGCAGATCGTCTCCGTGCTCGTTAATCGCCTCTTTCATCAATCGATATCCATCTTCCACAGAAAAAGTTCCCATATAGATAAACTTATCTTCAAGCACTTGCTTTTCTTTTCCATAGCTTTTAAAGGTTTGTTCGCGCAAATCGATTATCTCACCGGATTTGTCTTTATAGAACTCTTTTCCTCCTATGTAACCGATGGAGGTATGTCCTTTTTCGATTAAATAGGTAAGGATTTTTTTAGTGGCTTTCTCGAAATCGATTTTGACGGAATCAATTGAATCATCTTCAAGACTATGATCGACCAAGACAATATTTTCAGTAATTTCCGCAAGTGCAAGGACTTGTTTCTTACTGAACTTTCCAATTGCAATGATTCCTTGGATGTTTTCTTGCTTCAAGTCCTCAAGGTCATCATAAAAATATTTTACAAGCTGAGCCTCTAGTTGCTGACAGCGCGTTTCGATTCCAAACCTGATCGACATATAGTATAAGTCTTCCAGCTCTTCCTTTTCTGTATACCAATGGATGATTGCGAATTTAGAAGGTGCTGCCTTTCGTATCGCCCGCCGTTTATATGATAATGTTTCTGCTGCTTCAAATATCCTTTTCCTTGTCTCATCGGTAACAGAAAGTGAATCGTCATAATTCAGAACTCTTGAAACAGTGGCAATAGAAACGCCAGCTTTTTCAGCTATATCCTTTATCGTCGCCATTCTTATCAATCCATTCTTACATGATTTCTGTATGTGTCTTACCTTAATAATTTCATATTATCCATAAAAAAGAAAGGATATATTCCAAAAGTGAAAAGTAAAAGACTTGGGGAAAGCAATATTTCCCATTATCATTTAATGCCTGTTTGGGTAACTCCCTTAATGAACGAACGCTGACCCATAACGAAGATAAGGATAACGGGAATGGTGGCAATCGCCGTTAACGCCATCAGTCTTCCTGGTGATGAAACGAAGCTTCCTTGCTGCATGATGGCAATACCGGTTGTGATGGTCCTCATATCCGGCGAGCTTGTCGTCAGCAACGGCCAAAGGAAATCATTGTAAATCGACATGAAGGTGAAAATTGCCAATGTCCAAATAACGGGACGTGCGGACGGTAAGGCTACCTTGATGAACACCTGCCATTTATTCGCTCCATCCAAATGAGCTGCCTCCTCCAATTCCTTCGGGAAAGCCTTGAAGGATTGATATAAAAGAAACACGCCAAAGGCATTTGCCGAATAAGGCAAAATGAGCACGGCATACGTATCCAATAATCCAAACTGGTTGAATCCCATATATAAAGGTAAAAACGTGATGACCCATGGAATGGTCAGAGAACCTATGAACATGCCGAACAATAGCTTTTTGAATGGTACATCCAGCCTTGCCAAACCATATGCAGCAAGGGTATCGACAATTAACACGATCAAGGTGCCTATAATCCCGACAAAAAGGGAATTTGACATCCACGTAAAGACTGGCGTATCCGAGCCGCCGCTCAGGCTATACGTATAATTCTCCAACGTGAAAACTTCCGGGATCCATTTTAATCCCGAGGTGAAGGCTTCTTGATCTGTCTTAAAGGAAGTGGCCATCATCCAAAAAAGAGGAGCGATAAAGAAGATGGCAATGACGACCGCTATCGTGACTATAAATATCTTGAAACCTTTATTTCTCATTTACTTCATTGCCTCCTTCTTTTCCCTAGTCAGTCTAAATTGAACGAGTGAGATGATGATCATGATTAGGGCCATCATTATCGACATGGCTGCGGCATTGCCCAATTGTCGCTGATTGAAACCTTCCTCGACAATATTCATCAGGAGAACCTGCGTTGATGTGCCTGGGCCGCCCCGGGTCATCAAATAAGGCTGCCCGTATATATTGAAGGATGCAATGGTCGAGGTGAGGGTGACGAATAGCATCGTTGGCTTAATGGTCGGCAGCGTAATATGAATGAAGGTCTGCCATCTGTTGGCCCCATCCAGTGAACCCGCTTCATACAATTCCTCGGATACCTCATTTAGGGCATTGGTGAATATGACCATGTTAAACCCTATCGTCCACCATAGTGTCGCGATGATGATTGAAACCCAGGCCCAGGGAGTATCCGTTAGCCAAGGGATCGCTGAAAATCCTACCTTTTGGAGATATTGATTGATTAATCCACTGTTCGTGTCAAATATCCAAAGCCAGATGATGGCAACGATTGAAACAGATACAGAGTAGGGGATGAAATAGGCAGTCCGGAATATACCTGTCAATTTCTTCGGCAGGGCATTCAGCAGCAGCGCTAAACCAAGACCTACGGCGACAAGCAATGGCACGCTGAAGATGACGAACAAGAATGTATTTTTCAGGCCTTCAAAAAATAAATTGTGCAAATATGAATCCGAGTCAAATATATTCAAATAGTTTTTCAACCCGACAAACTCTTTGACCGGGTTTAGTAGATCCCATTCATGCATACTGATCCAGACCCCATATACAATCGGTGCTATGAGAAAAACAGTAAACAAAAGTAAGTATGGTAACACAAATAAACTGGAAGTGGCTTTTGATTTCCACGATGTTCGCTGCATACGTTCCTCTCCTTAATTAGCTCTCTGCGGTCGATATAATAATAGGAGGAAGCAAGTGATATTCACTTGCCGCCCCCTACAAGTCATTTATTCAAGATTTGGTCGGCTTTTTTGTTAGCATCATCCAACGCTTGTTTTGGATCTTTTTTCCCTAATAACGCCAGATTCACTTCAGCCCATAACGGATCTGAAACCTGACCCCAGTTTGCGATTCTTGGGGCAAACTTCGCGTATTCGAACGAAGCGGCAACTTTAGGCTGTTGAACCATGCTTTTAAATTCTTCATTTTGCTCATATATTGCCTTGGAAGCAGGAGCTTGGCCCGATTTTGCCCATTCCAATGTGTTGTCGGCAGTGAATTTAAGGAAATCATTGATAGCGGCCAATTTTTCTTTATTTTTAACAGTAGCGGGGATGACGAAATTATGACCATTTGCATATACAGCTTGTTGTTTCGTACCTAATTGCGGCACTTCGGCAACACCATAATTAATGCCTGCCTTGTCCCACTGCTCCATCATCCACGGTCCATTGAACTGCATCGCATTTTTCCCTTGAAGGAAAAGGTTCACTTCTCCATCTTGCTGAACATTGGCCGGAGACACTTTTTGCTTATGGATTAAATCCGTCAAGAAGGTCAATGCTTCAACTCCAGCCGGGCTATTGTAATCTGGCTTGCCATCCTTTAAGAATTCCCCGCCATTTTGATAGAAGATCGTTGGGTAAATGAACTGATTCGGCCAAAGGGTCGGCACGACATAGCCATATTGCCCCTTTGATTTATCCGTTAACTTTTTGGCAAACGCGAGGAACTCCTCCCGATTTACCGGGGCCTTTTCAGGATCTAAACCAGCAGCCTTGAACAAGTCCTTGTTATAATACAGAAGCAGCGGATGAATATCCAACGGAATCGCATATTGTTTTCCATCCACGGTCCCGGCACCCCATGCAGTCTCGGAATAACCCTCTGGTTTTATACCTGCAGATGCCACTGTCTCGCTAACATCTTTCACTAAATTCTTTTCTACATAGTTTGTAAGTTGATCAGTATGCATGATTAATAGATCAGGCGCATTTTTTTGTCCGGAAAATGCAACATCGACCGTTTTATAATAATCCGATTGCGGAACGATTTGCATATTCACTTCATATTCAGACTGGGATTTATTATAGTTCTCGACAATATTCTTCATTCTCGGACCATCCGCACCAGAAAATGGTGTCCAAAATGTGATCTTTTTACCGTTGCCATCATCACCGGAGGTTGAAGCTTTATCCGTATTGGAACAAGCAGCCAAAGATCCGATCGCAAGCGCGGTTGCCATGATAGCACCAATTATTTTTTTCTTCTTCATCTAAGTTAACTCCTTTATCTTTATTTCGTTTCTCTTTTGAAAACGTTCCAATCATTAACGGATGATTGTAAGACATCGTTCCGTTCCCTTATGGCAACACACTCCCGTTCAGCTAATTTTCCCTTTAACAAAGCCAAAAATTGAATACGCTTTCAATTACCGATAAAAAAATATAAAATTTAACTAAAATTTTTACTTAAAATAAATATATACTTGCACATATTGGTTGTCAACGTTTTTCTAAGACCAATAAAATAAAATTCCGACAACTAAGAAAAATTAGATATCTCGCATTCCACCTCCAACCGTCCACGAGTCAATGTGCCGTCATAGAAATTCCGCTCGTACGGCATTTCCTGGCCGCACTAAAAAAAGCAGTCCAACAAACACTACTTAAGCGTCGGGAACTAGCTTGTGTGTTATGCAACAGGAATCCTCATCCCTCCGCTGGATGGATTCGAGGCAAAACCTCAAAACTGTAGGAATCCAGTATACCAACTTAGTTTTTACAGAGTGGAATGAGAAGGCGGCGACACTCCTGCGGGAAATGCGCGTCTACGGTAGACACCGCAGGATGAAAGCCGAGGAGGCTCACGGACCGCCTCTGGAAAGCTATGCTCCTGCAGTTCATATGAACGGGCTAATGAACCCCTCCAACACTCCTCAGCACCAAACGATGATTCGGTATGGAGAGGTTTGGGCAGGGATGCTTTTCGTGGCAGGTCCATAGATGACAATTAGATTCCGGTTTTCAGGAGTTCTTGAAAAGGGTTGCCCGTTTTGTAATAGGATTTGAGTGAACGGAGAAATATTCAATTGTAATTGACCATCTCCGCTCTCCAACCGATCGTTGAAATAATCCACTTTTACATTTTGATATGGACTATCCTTCACCATGATAAGCGCCCGATATTGCGGCGGATAAATAAGGGGAACAGGTGCATTACCATCATAATATCCGGTTACCCGGTCCCCGACGGATACGATAGCTTGGTCCACGAAGTACGTTCTAGGTGAAACAACGAAATTCGCCGATATCCCCCCGTCTTCTACAGATACTAATTTATAACAGCCTTCCCTCTCCCCATTTTGCCCGGTTGGAAAATCACTGACCATGGTGACGATCCCATGAAAAGGTTTAAAATTTACCACACTGCATCCCTCCATTAATTGTTGGAACTGGCGATTTCGCTTTAATTTATGTGCTATCGCCTAAAGTGGTGATTATAGACTTCTCCGCATGTTCACATATCCGTCATAATTGTTTACAACTTATTGGTATGAGTTGCTTTTAACTGTTCAAAATATGATAAGAAAGGTTAAAACGGAGAATCTGGGCATATAAGTAATTATAAATTACGAAAAATATATTGAAATATCAATTTTTTTTAGATATAATACGACATGGTCCTAAATAGTGGACCGTCTATAATTTTTAGAAAATTTAATTATTTTTTAAAATAGTAAATTATGGTTTTATCATGGAGGTTTTAATTTGTCTAATAAAGTACCGTCCTCATTTATAGTAGTGATTGGTTTCATGCTGTTTGCTTTATTCTTCGGGGCAGGAAATTTAATCTTTCCGCCGATGCTTGGTCAATCAGCCGGAACGAATGTCTGGATTGCCAATGCTGGGTTTTTAGTAACGGGAGTTGGACTGCCCTTACTAGGCGTACTGGCGCTTGGTTTTTCAGGAAAAGATGATTTACAGTCGTTAGCGAGTCGCGTACATCCGGTGTTTGGGATTGTATTCACAACCGTTCTTTATTTAGCCATCGGACCATTATTCGCGATACCAAGGACAGGAAATGTATCTTTTGAAATCGGTGTAAAACCTTTCTTACCCGAAAATCCAGGACCACTGCCTTTAATCATTTTCACGCTCATCTTTTTCACGATTACGTGCCTTCTTTCGCTCAATCCTGCGAAAATTGTCGAAATTGTGGGGAAAATCTTGACACCGATCAAGTTAACGTTCATTGGTATTTTAGTGGTGGTCGCATTCGTCCATCCAATCGGGGACTTTCAAGCACCTGCCAAGAACTATACCGTTCAGCCATTTTTCAATGGATTTAGAGAAGGGTATTTAACGATGGACACTCTGGCCTCATTTGTTTTTGGTATCATCATCATTAATGCCGTTAAAGCAAAAGGTGCCACAACAAAAAAACAAATCATGATCGTTTGCGGCAAAGCGACCGCCATTGCTGCCGTTATCCTAGCAACCATTTACACAGCCCTTTCTTATATGGGTGCTTCCAGTGTCCAAAAGCTTGGACATTTGGATAACGGAGGAATCATCTTAGCTAAAGTTTCGGACTACTACTTTGGCTCATATGGCGGGATTTTATTGGGACTGATGATCACAGTAGCTTGTATAACGACGAGCGTAGGACTTATAACGTCTTGTTCGACTTATTTCCACAAGCTGCTTCCTAACATCCCGTATAAAACAATTGCGATCAGTTTATCCGCCTTTAGTGCAATAGTTGCCAATATCGGTTTGACACAATTGATTGCCATTTCCGTACCTGTCATGACAGCCATTTATCCATTAGCTATCGTATTGATTTTCTTAACCTTTTTCCACTCTTTATTCAAAGGAAAACCGGAAGTTTATCAAGGTAGCTTACTGTTAACCTTCATCGTCAGCTTGTTTGACGGATTGAGCGGAGCCGGCATCCACATTTCATTCATCGATGCTTTCTTTAATGCAATCCTTCCTTTATATGGTGCAGGACTAGGCTGGATCGTCCCTGCCATCGTCGGAGGAATCGTTGGATATGCCAGCAGCCTCATACGCCCAAGCCATAACCATCAAATTGATTAAAAAGCAGCAAAAAAACTGTCCAGGAAAAATGCCTGGACAGTTTTTTTTGTGTCTGTTCTCATTTTGGTGTAGGCCGGATTATGTTGTGTTTGGGACGGATTATTTTGCCGTTCGGTCGGATTATTCCTTGTTCAGGGCGAATTATTCCTGTTCAGGTCGATTTATTCCTGTTCAGGTCGATTTATTCCTGTTCAGGTCGATTTATTCCTGTTCAGGTCGATTTATTCCTTGTTCAGGTCGATTTATTCCTGTTTCGGACAGATTACACCATTGATTATCTTTTTATTTCATTTCGTAAGTTGTTTAGTAGTTGAAAGATTTGTCCGCGGTGATGTGATTCGTGTTCAAGCAGGTGGTATACGACCCATTCAGGTGTGACGTCATATTTTTCGAGCAGCCTTGGGTTACGCCAATCATTTAGGTCGATGGATCGGAAGCTTGAGAGAAAGACTTTACGCACCTTATTCAGGCGGTCAACATGTTCTTCTATCGTTTGTCCTTCGATGTGAGTCAGGGCGCCATCTTCCGAGCGGCTTTCCAATGGAAATAACGCGAGGATTTCGGGATCCCATTCTGCAACAAGTACTTCTTCGTATAACCAATCTGCTTCCACTAATGCGATGTGATAGAGCAGCGAGCCGATCGTTTGCCGTCCATCCGTCTTCGTATCAAGGATAGTTTGGCTGACGCCGGTTAATTCCGTTATAAGCGTGCGGCGGACATCTTCTAAACACCAGAGCCACCGGCCAATTTCTGGTTCATATCCTGGTAATGCAGTGATTGTTAATTCCCTTTTCTTCAATGAGATCATCCTCCGATTGTTTAACGTACATTATTGGGATTCAATACGAGGGCAGTATCGTTCCATTCGTATATCAAAAGTGTTAATGCTGCACCAGCGATTTTAATGTTTTCGGACTTAATGACCTTTGCACCAAAAGCTTCGTAAAAAAATCGCGATTTGTTTCCTTCGAGAACTTCAACAAAAATCGAATGATAGCTTAGCTCTTCAAATTTCAAAAATAGTTTCGTCAGAAGCTTCTTGCCTATCCCCATTCCTTGGAATTCCTCAAGGATATATATGGAGGTTACATCACCGGAATGTGCGACCTGATTCGTTGCTCTTTTCCCGCCACTAATGAACCCGACAATGCTTCCGTCGCCATTTTCCTTTACGTAAATATGATTTCCTTCTTTAGATATATTTTCTATCCATAAAGCTTTTCTTTTCTCATAGGATAGCTTATCTAAAAAATCATTCGGGATGATATTTTTATAAGTGGTTCTCCAACTGTCTACATGCACGGTCGCTATCGCTTGTGCATCGGCGACCGTCGCTTCCCTTATCAACATATTGAATCCTCCTCCGATATAATGAAATTCGTTGAAGGAGATAGGTATTCCTCTTTTTCTTGCTAAATGACAAAAAGAGCAATCCTTAAGATTGCCCTCCCGTTTGCCGATGTTAATTCCCCAAAAAAAGATTGGTCCTCATTCCCTCAGATATACGCCTGCTTTGTAAGTAATCCAGTTCCCGTTCTTGTTCAACCATGATCCGTTGCTCCAGTTTTTGAGCATATAATGCATAACTGATCCCATGAGCCTGAAACATTGCTTTTTCCATTGCCGACGTGTACGTTAATTCGAGAAAATTGATGAAGAATCAACCCTTTCCAGATTAAATTTCGTTCTCATCTTATCATTGCGATTGATTACTGACAAAGTGACTCAGCCTTCATATTCACCGATAATCGAGATTCTCACCCGCCTGTTCTTCTCACCGGGCATTGAAACGCCGAATCCCTATAATTTCCTCTATTTTCCTTTTTATTATACTTACTTTCAGAGGACGACAGTAGTAAGCACAATAAAAAAGCCCCCATTTACATGGGAGCTGGATAATCATTTATAGGAACCGAAAATTTCCTCTGCCAATCTCCGGCCTGTCGGAGTAGCGGCAAGGCCGCCTTCTGCCGTTTCACGAAGGGCAACTGGCATGGTCAGCCCAATTTTATACATGGCATCGATCACTTCGTCACATGGGATGCGGCTCGTTATGCCCGCAAGAGCCATATCTGCTGCCGTTATTGCGTTGGAAGCTCCCATTGCGTTACGCTTCACGCAAGGAACCTCAACTAATCCGGCCACAGGATCACAAACGAGGCCAAGCATATTTTTCAAGGTGATCGCCATCGCTTCTGCCGATTGACTAGGAGTACCGCCAGCTAACTCTACAATCGCAGCTGCCGCCATTCCGCTTGCCGAGCCGACTTCTGCTTGACAGCCACCTGCTGCTCCGGAAATCGAAGCATTGTTGGCGACGACGAAACCGAAGGCAGCGGAAGTGAAAAGAAACTCGATCATCTCTGCACGCGTCGGGTTTAGCTTTTCCTTCACGGCAAATAAGGTACCGGGAACCACTCCTGCAGAACCGGCAGTTGGCGTGGCACAAATCATCCCCATTGCTGCATTCACTTCGTTCGTGGCAACAGCCTTGCTGACGGCATCCAGTAATAAATCGCCTGCGAGTGCCTTGCCCGACTTAATATAATTTTGCAAAAGAACGGCATCTCCGCCCGTTAGGCCTGTCACGGATTGCACTCCGTTCAGTCCTCTTTCCACCGCTTGTTCCATGACCGTCAAATTCCTGTCCATTTTTTCAATGATTTGCTCTCTCGATAAGCCAGAGAACTCCATTTCTTGTAAAATCATGATTTCCGCGATTTTTACGTTTTTACTTTCTGCCAGTTCAACCAGCTCTGCTACATTTCGGAACATGTTTTTACCTCCATATCTATGTCAGCACGTTTAATGATGATCATTCAACCATCCTAATGACTTGCGACACGTTTTCCAATCTTTCTATTTCCTTCATGACCTCATTCTTGATTTTCTGATCGACTTCAATCACCATCAAGGCCATTTGACCTTTTTCTTTTCGTGAAACTTCCATATGTCCGATGTTAATTTCGTGATTCGCCAAAACGGTCGAAACGGAAGATATGATTCCAAATACATCGTTGTGTACAACCAAAATGGCGGGGTGTTCACCTGACAATTTAAGCTTGAATGTGTTCAGCTCGGTTATTTCGATCGTTCCGCCGCCAATCGAGATTCCAACAAGCTCTAATTCATTATCTTCATCGAACAGCCTGATTTTGACTGTATTTGGGTGATCCATCACCGTATCCTCGATTGTAAAGGAAACTTCCATACCCGCTTCTTGTGCAATCGTTAAAGAAGTTGGAATCCTTTCATCATCGGTATCGAAATCCAATATCCCGCCAACGACAGCAACATCCGTGCCGTGTCCTCTGTAGGTTTTCGCAAAAGAACCATATAAAGAAATAATGGCCTTATTAGGTTGCTTCCCGAATAATGTCCTTGCCACTCTGCCAATTCTGGCAGCTCCTGCTGTATGTGAACTAGAAGGTCCGATCATGACCGGACCGATTATATCGAATGCAGATCTATATTTCATTTGTAATGCCCCATTTCTGGCCGTATATTTTGTTAACTGTCTTTCAACTCAAATAAAGATGAATGAATAACAAAAAGCGCCATGATTACTATATTAAGATACTTTTATCATTTCTGCAATGTAAACCCTTTCATTACCTATCCCATATTAACACATATTAAATTGCATACCTACCAAAATTTACGTTTTTTAATGAGGTTTGTTTTTTTCAGTATTTTAAGATAACTACCTGCATAAAAAAAAGCAGCGCTCAGGCTGCTTCCCTTTTATCTCAATCCTAGCTCGCCTTTTTCTCATCCTTCGTATTCACGGCACCCCATATCTTGGACGCCCATTCAGGATGATCGATGAATGGATTGCGGTTATTCTGCCATTCATAAATGACATCATTGCGATGGCTTTCGAAATCGTCGACCGGATCGAGATCATTCCATTTTAATAGAGTCGAAAGCTTTCCATGCAGCGGCTTCGGATACGTGTTGACCATATCGGCTAATTCCAGATCCAACTCGCCGTTTCCTTCATAACGGATTGCCATGTAAAAAAGCATCCGGGCGATATCGCCTTTCACATGATCTGGCGGCTCCCATGAATCTGCATCGAACTTGCATTCACAGCCACTGTACGATTGCCCGCCCTCATCGAAATCGAGATGGCCCCGTTTGCCATTCACCGTCACATCGGCGGGACGGAGGTGATGCAGATCGGTCCCAGGGCCAATGCTTGTTCCAAAATCACCGTGGGACTTTGCCCAGACATGTTCACGGTTCCATTGCCCTGCATTGCCGCCATTAGCGTTCTTCGAAATCGATTTTCCAGAGTATAGCAAGATGACATTATTACTGTTTTGTGGATCTTCATCCGTTTCCTTAAGAGCATTCCATACTTGATCATAAGAGACCATCTTATGATCCTTGATGATCGAGTGCAGAACAGACTTCAATTCCGTCCCCGTTTTACCTGCCGCCGTGTCGTAATACCCTTCAAGCGGCATATCACTCGTTACGGTCAACGTGAACCGGGCAACCGCCTCCGACTGCTTGTCAGCGGCCTTTACTGCAACAATGGTTGTCCCCGCCTCATTTGTAGGAAGAGTTAACGTGGAGCCGGCAACCGTACCTATGGTGGATGTGAAGGTCAGTGGATCGCCATCAGGGTCTGTAAAATGCTTATCCAGATCAATCATTGCCTTAGAACCGATTTTCACTTCAACATGTTCCAAATCTTTGGTCACGACTGGTGCTTGATTATCTTTAGGTGTAAAAGGGGAAGCAATGGCTTCCCCTTTAGAATTGAAAAACTTGATATCCTTCGTGTCGACGCCTTCGGTTACTGTCCACTTCAGGACATTTTCAGCGCCGCGGATTTCTTTTACAGAAGCGTTATCAATGATGACTTCCTTCACCGGCATGCCGCTTAAATCAATCACTGCGCCTTCCTTATCCGGCTTGAGCGTGACTGTTACATTTTTGAGTCCTAAGCCTTTGAGTACTGCATAGGAGCTCTTTAACAAAATGCCTTCTTCGATTTTGGACGTTTCGTCAAGATCGACCAAAACGCTAGGAGATGCAATCGTAAGTTTTTTTGTTTTAACGTTTTGCAGATGATACGTCTTGTCCGGGACAACCGGTTCAACTTCCGGCCCGGATAGAGCAGTTGAAATCAATACAGGGTCATGATCGCTTGCCTGTCCATGCACTTCCATGAAGGATGAGTTTATATGGACAATATCGACCTTCGTCGCTGCGGCCATGTTATTCGAAACGAGAATATGATCCAATACTTGTGAATTGCCTTGATAGGTGTATGAATAACGTTTCTCAAAAGGGACTTTCTCGATCATATTCGTTAAGTCTTTACCCTTTAAGGTTTTAAGCGGTGCCGAAAATTCATAGTCGTTAAAATCGCCAAGCAACACGATATTCGCCTTATCATCCTGTGACTTGATATCACTGACGAATCCATTGACGATCGAAGCAATCTTAAGCCTTTGCGTCTCACTTGAAAGCACTGGAGGCTGGTTTTTTCCGAATAATGGCTGGTCGCCACCCTTTGAATTAAAATGATTGGCCACGACCACTACACGTTCGCCTTTGAATTCGAATTGAGCGGCCAACGGCTTCCGGCTTGAAGCGAAGGCAGGATCAGCAGGCTCGATCCGTCCGGGGTTCAATGTAAGCTTTCCATCCTTGTAGGCTACGGACTGCGTCGCCGTCCCCTTCGTTCCCTCCGTTAGCTTGACACGGTCGACATTATATAAAAAGCCGACCCGGATATTCCCGCCAGGCGCTCCTCCATCGCGTTTATTTTCCGGAGCGATATCGATGAACTGATAGTTCGGTCCGCCCAACTCTTTGATTTTGTCCGTTAGCTTCTTCGCGCTTTGTGCAGAATCCGTTGTCCCGCTATCCGTTTCCCCATCATTATCCTGCATCTCGGTTACGCCGATGATATCCGGCTGCTTTAGATTGGTAAGAATGGATGTTGCGATCGTTTCCACTTTCGCGTTAGCCGTTTGCGTCGAGAAATTCTCGATGTTATAGGAAGCAATCGATAGTTTATCGGAATCCTTCTCTAGAGATGTCACTTCCCGGGCCGTGCCTCCATCCTTTAGCGTCGGCAGCTGGTTCTTATCCGTCAATATCCGGTAATTGCTGAATCCATAACTGAGTACGCCTGTAACCGAACCTTTGAAGAAATCACCGGTTTTGGCCACGAATGTTTCATCATTCATATCCAAGATGATTCGTTCAGGATTGAAATCCGTTTCGGTAATTTTCACGCCTTTGACTGCAGTCGTCGTTTCCATATTCCCTGGAATCACGACCAATTCACCATAGTCTTGTGGCGCAACCACTTTTGGATTGGCTACTTGTACAAGCATCCCTTCCAAGCTTTCGTAAAAATCAATGCCATCCTCGCTCGGATTAAAATCTGTCAATCTATCATCATCGATGTTTGCCGACGGCGGAGTGATATCTTTGCCGATGACGATTGGTTGCGGTACAGCCACTGTGCCCAGCTTTTCAATCGTCGTATTCGTCAATTCCGTTGTTGGCAGATCGGTCGTTTTCATCTCGGCATACCCCTCGATATACCATTCAACGACCTTACCGGCCACTTTGATGTGATCTCCCGCTTTCAGATTATGCGCTTTATTGTATACAAGAATTCCCTCCGAGGTCGTTTCGTCCTGATCCGGGTTATTATCTTGCATGTAAAAGTTATTCGCATCTTTTACATACGTGACGACACCCTCGACACCCGAGACGAGTTGATTTTCGTACGATGAAAAATGATTCATCCCCTGGATATCACGAATCTTCACTTCATTCGTTTTCGAGACGGTATAGGCAAATGAGAAAACTTCCGACGTTTTGTCGTTTACAGCGATTGCCTTGATGACCGTATCTTTCGTCAAGCTGATGGGCTCGGTGTAAAGAGTGCTTGATGAAGTCGGCGCTGAACCATCCACCGTATAATGGATCTTCGCATCTTTCCAGCCCGTATTAAGAGTTACCTTTGTATGTTCACTAACCGTTCCAGGGAATATATCCGTGTAAACAGCCGGTTTGTTGATTAATTCATAATCTTCAAGACCACGCGGCTTCAGTTGGTACGTGTCATTGAATTGCGATGATATTCCAGTGACAGTAATAACATCACCGTCCTTAAAGCTTTTCAGGAAATCATCATAAGTCGAACCGTTCCGGTTATCATGACGAACGATCACAGAGTTTCCTTTACCGTCCTTCGCCAGAAATTCAAATGTTCCATATGTTCCGGATGCAGCCAATCCTGTAATGTTCACATTTTCAATCGTGACGAGCTCTCCTTGAGTGTCCCCGTTGACGCCAGATGCGTCCCCTGTTTGGCTTTTCGGAAGCTCATTCCCGGAAGAAATGACCTCCAGTTTGGTTGGCTGCATTTGCAATTCTTTATTATAAGCGGAAACCTTGCCGATTAAACGAACCTTATCCCCTTGCTTTACATCCTTAGGCCATGAAGAACCATACACATATAGCCCAGCGGTTTCATCTTGGATATAAAAGCCTTTTCCTCCCCAATATCCCAGCCCTGTGGTCACCACTCCATCCACCTGCACAACATCCTCGGTATTCGTGCGGGCCTCGGCAATGGAAGCCATAACCTTCACATCAGGCTGTTCAGGAGGTGTTCCGCCATCCGTGATGATGGTATAAGCGGTCGGCGATTTCAAACCCGATACGGAAAAGTATTTTTCCAATTTCCCGGTAATCGTCACTTCTGCTTTCAACAATTCCGGATGGTCGACCAAATTCAAAGCCGCCCGGATGCTTCCGGCTGGAAGCTGAACGGGCATGATTTTCTTTACATCCGTTTCATCGCGGCTATCCGCAATTCCAATGTTCGTAGCTTCAGTAAAAGGTGATGCTTGTTGATAGCTTGTCCCGCTTTTTGCGACGCCGACGATGTATCCCTTCACAGTTGCCGTCCCGCTGTTATTGTTAATCGCTTCCCCCACTGTTATCGTCGTTCCTTCCGCTTTTGCAACGGCGGCATATGGCAAAACCGTTGATAGCACAAACAATATCGCAAGGAAAAGCTTGCTTACCCCACTTTTCTTCAAGATCTCAACCCCTCCAGATTTTTACATATATCTGTTTCTTAAAGATTGATTTCGCCCTTCACGGTGATACCGCTCATGTTCACGTTTTTCCCTTGAAGTCCTGATAAATCCAAATCGCCCTCGACTGTAACATTTGCAAAAGTGAACTCATCGGCAGGAGTACCGGTCAACGCTAGATTCCCTTTAACCACCGCATGTTCCAATGAAGCAATATCCGAGATATCGACACCTACATTTCCTTCATGTGTTTTCGGTGCATCTGCACTTCCGCCAAAGTCTTTGGCCAGTACCACAGTCGGGTCTGCAGAGTTTCCAACACTATCTTTGATCCGTCCTTCGATGCTTGGATCGACAGTTGTCAGCCCGCTTACATAATCTCGTAAGTTTTCCCAATCGGAAAGCCCAAGATCCGTCACTCTTCCTTCTTCATAAGCCTTCTTGAAAACGGTGAATCCATCGCCGCCCTTGGCTGTAAAAGCATTGGTCGCCACGACATACTGCTTCGTTGCTTCCAATTCGGAATATGTTCCATCTTGGCCCAGGACTTCAACCTTGTTCACACGGTCGCCTGATGCCTTCGAACTGTCGTAGCTGAATTTCATTCCGGCTACATGGAGGAAGCCGCCATTTTCCTTAGGTGCAAGGCTGACACTATGCTCTAATGCTTCCGTGATTTCCGCGCCGGACAGCTTCATTGTCGCCAGCGTATTGCCAAATGGTAATACGGTCAGGATTTCCCCTAACGTGATTTCGCCTTGGTCGATGCTCGCACGGATTCCCCCGCCATTTTGGAATGCGATGACCGCATCACGATTAAATTCTTTCGCTTTGCTAAGCATTCCATCCGTAATCAAGTTACCTAGTTCCGTTTCATTTTTACGAACACTCGGCTTCGTGGCATCTCCTGCATCACGAGGGCTTTCCAAAGCATTCACGGCGGTTGCCCCTGTCTTCGTTTCCTTCAGCTCCTTAATCTTCGAGGAGTACGTTTCAAGCTCTTTAGCCGCCTCAACATCATCCTGCTTATCAGCAAGCTTGATCAGCTGTCCGGCCTGGCCGACAATCTTGCCGTCCTTATCGAAGTTCACATCGACCGTTCCCAAAAAGTCACTATACTGATAGCCTTGAACGATGACCGTAGGCTCCTTCATGTTTCCTTTTGCATCCTTGTCAATGACGACAGGAGCATTTAATTGAGTATGGCTATGTCCACCAACTATCACATCGATTCCTTTGACGTTGGCAGCCAATGTTAGATCATTGTCATATTCAGCATTGTCATCAAAGCCAATATGCGAAATGGCGACGATCTTGTTCACACCCATGCCCTCGAACGCCCTGACCGCTTTTTCGGCTTCTTCCCGATAGTTTTCGAACGCTATGCTTCCTGGACTGGAAATATCTTTCGTTTCTTCAGTCGTAAGCCCGAAGAACCCGACCTTCTGTCCATCCACTTCCTTCACGATTCCATTGTAAATCTTCCCTTGCTCCGGTTTACTTGAAATCAAGTCAGAGAAGAGTCCTTTAAACTTATTATCTTTGGAGAATTCCACATTCGAACTGACAAAAGGAAACTGTGCCCCTTTGACGAAATCGGCCAAAGCTTGATGCCCTTCAGCGCTAGATCCCAAATCAAACTCATGATTTCCAAAGGTCATGACGTCATATTTCATTAAATTCATGAAGCGAAGATCTGCTTGTCCCTTGAATTCATTGAAATAAAGGGTTCCCGAGAATACATCCCCCGCATCGACCAACAGCGATTGCGGTTTAGCTTGACGCACTTCCTTAACAGCCGTCACCCTTTTAGCCACATTGTCCAAATGGGCATGCGTGTCATTCGTGTGCATCAACGAAAGCGTGATCGCCTTCGGTTTTAATGCCTCTTCAGCAGCCGCAACCTTTTTATCCGCCAGTGTAATCTTCGCCTCGAATTCCTTGCGATCGGCGTCCTTCATTCCTTTTAAGCTGATGGCAGCCTTAGCTTTCTTAGCCGAATCTATCTGTTCTTTCGTCTTAAGCTCCCCGTTGGCAAGAGCTACGTAGGCATTCACTTTTTTGGCGACTTCTTTTTTCTTTTCTGCATACACCGCAGCATCATACTTAGCGGTTACTTCTTTTACGTAAGCATGGATGCACTTGCCCAGCTTCGATGTTTTACTAACTCTTTTCAGCTGTGCCGCAACGGTTTTCATCCGTTTATCTGCGGTTGCTAAATCGCCTTTTTTCACCCAGTACTCGGCTTTTTCATAGTAAAACGGCACTTTAAGGTCACCATTCAAAGCGGTTTTGGTCGACTTAGTGAATTTATCGTATAAAAGCATTTCGATTTTCGCACCGTACACCGTATCTTTTATCGCTTTGTCTGTCTTTGTAACGGCTTTATCAAGTGCGTTGTATCGGTCCCTGATTTCAATGGATTTCTTGGCAATGACCGCATTCGTAAAGGCAGTAATCGCCTTATCATGTGCCGACTTTGCTTTTTCAGCGTCTTTATATCCTTTTACATAGCCTTCCGAACGAGTGATATATTTATCGTAGGCTTCAATTTCTTTATATTTGGCCTCTTTTTCTTTTTTGCTTAACACGGATTTTTTGATTGAAGAGTTGATGTCTTTTTTAGCTTGTTTGGCAGACTTGATTTGTTTCTCGACAGTGGACACGGAAGCGAGTTTAGAAGAGTAGAAATAGGTATCGAATGGTTTTTTGATGGTCGCCTTTGCTGCTTTGATTTTTCCATTCAAGCTGGTAGCGGCGTCTGAAGGTGCTGGTGCTACTGCTACGATCGTTGTCGCAGCCATAATGGCAGCTGATGCAATTTTCACGATTTTCTTTTTCCCCATTGAAGTTCTTCCTCCCATAAGTTTTATACTGACATAATATTTCGTTAACATGACCATGAATTTGACACGCTTTTCAAAAAAATTTCGTCCGAAAAAACTTAATTTCTTTACACGCATTCCCCTACTTTTTTCCTGTAAGAATTCGTGTATATCCTATATTACAACAAAATAATCCAATTTTAAAACAAATTTACAATATTTGACGAATTATTAACAGAATATTATCTTTATAATGATTACATAATGCCTATAATTCCAAAGATGATATACCAATAAAATTTTTTAATAAGAAAATAGAATTAAAACTAGAAACCCCTTAAAACAGAAACCCCAATGGCTAAGATATTTCTGCAGCATCATTTCTGTGTTAATAAATGTTTGATCCTGATCCAAGGACGGTCGTTCTCCCATTTTACCGTGACTGGGACTTGAAAGGTCTTTTCCAATCTAGCTTCCGTTAAGACATCCTTTTTTTCACCGTTAGCCACAACGGTGCCGGAATTGATTAATAACGCATGTGTGATTGCTGGGACGATTTCTTCTATATGGTGGGTAACATAAATGATCGTTGGGGCGACTGGGGAATCTGCCATTTTTTCGATGGCTGCTAATAGTTCTTCCTTAGCGTGAATATCCAGTCCATTGCATGGTTCATCCAGCACCAGTAGCTTCGGTGAAGACATAAGGGCCCTTGCAAGCATCACTTTTCTTTTTTCACCTTGAGAGAGCGTATGTATGAATTGATTGGCCAAAGGCTTGATTCTGAATTGGTCCAGTAATTCCATAGCTTTGCTGCGATCATCGTCCGTAATTTCGTCATAGATACCAATGGAAGCGAACTTGCCGCTCATGACGACTTCAAGTGCTGAATCATTTGCCCTTGCCTGATACTCCTGATCCAGAGAAGAACTTACCCAGCCAATGGACTTCCGCAGCTCTGGTATATTCGTTTTGCCAAAAACATTTCCCAACACTGACACTTCGCCACTGCTTGGCCATTGATATCCTGTAATCATCTTCAGCAGCGATGTTTTCCCTGATCCATTAAGTCCTAGAAGAGCCCAATGCTCTCCTTCCCGAACCTCCCACGACACTTCATTCAATATCGTTTTCCCTTTCCTCCGCCAGTTAATGTTCTTTAGTGTAATGATGCTAGTGTCTTCGTTCATCGTTCTTCCTCCTAATGATTAATTATTCGAATAATATGATTGTTAATTCTACCATTTTATTCCGTTCCCTATCAAAACCTTCGGGAGTTGCCTGAAGCAACGGAAATGCAAAAAAAAACGGTGTAATATTCACACCGTTTCAGACTATGGACAGACTCAATGAAAATCGAGTATGTCTTCATTTTTTTATGGCTTGTACCATTCTTTTATTTTTTAATTTTTTTAACTTTATACTTTAAGGCTTTTTTAACGCTTATCCAAATCAATCTGCACTAAATTTCCATCAACATCATTTTGAACGCCTCATAAATTTACGTATCTGCTCTTCAAGATAATCCCGCAATTCAAACGGGTCTTTTATACTATAATTAGTATAATAACCTAAAAAAGGAGGTAATTAAAATCATTAAAACTTTAAAAATATCATTTTTCATTCTATCGATTTTTGTATTAAGCAGTTGTCAGGAAAAAGTTATAGAGGATACTCCATCTAAATTAAATATTATTGAGAAAGAGCAACAACAAACTGAAGTGCAGAATCATATACTGAATTATATACGCGTTAATATCGTATATGAGGCGAATAAAAACGAAAATTTAATTGATTCCTATTATACATATGGGTTTGATAGTAAAAATATATATATGTTTTATCAATACGCTTTAGTAAATGAAAGTGAAACCATTGTTCATACTGACTATTTTCCTGTCATTTTAAAACGTAATAAGGACGGAGAAATTATCAGTTATTTAACTCCAAAAAAAGGAGAAGATAAACAAGAATTTTTTAATGAAAAATTCCCTGATGGACTCTTAGAAAAAAATCATAAAATTGATGATGAGGTTTCTTATACAAAATCAGAAATTGAAAAATAGATAAACAGCAATGATTGAATTAACAATCGCCAAATAACCGCTACCCTTAAGAATTCTTGAAGAGATTCGGTCAATTTAAAAAGGGATTTCGGTATACGTACATGTACACGAGCAATCATCCATTTAGTACCTGCTCTGTCTTTCTTCCAAATCCATTGATGATGACTACGCTCGAAATCGCAACAAGCCCCCCTGTTATGGAAAGACCACTCGGGAGCTCCTGAAGCCAGATCCAAGCAACGATAATAGCAAAAGCCGGTTCAATATACATCATGCTCGAAACGGAACTGGCTTTACCTAATGATAGGGCAATTGCCCAAGATACATAGGCGACGGCTCCCGGAAAAATGCCGATATAGAGAGCAGAGACATTCGCTTCCAGCGTCGCTTCTTGAATCGTATGTAAAAGGCCTGGAGAAAAGATGAAAAACGGTAATGTGCCTGCCCAGGTAAAATACGCCGTCAGTTCAATCGGCTTATAGCGAAGCAATAATGGTTTTTGAAAAACAAAAAAAGCCGAAGTGGCAACTGATGCGAATAATACTAAAAAAGCTCCGTTGGAAATATGGAAGCTTGAACTGGCCGTTCCCAACGTAATAAGAAAGATTCCAAAAAAACCAACCACTAACCCGACCCATCCAAACAAACCTAGACGCTCCTTTAAGACTAAAGCAGCTATTACTGCTGTAAAAATGGGGGCAGAAGCGATTAGCATGGCTGCCGTACCCGCTGAAACGGTTTCTTCACCGAATGTTACACCCAATTGATAGAGACTGATGCCAATCCAGCCCAAGATCACTATTCTAAAGATATCCTCTTTTCTCGGTAAACGAAATTTGCTAGTGGGCCATAGAGCATAAAGGATAAAAACACCTGATGCTATGAGAAAACGAATCAGCACTAAATGCCCTGCGGAGTATCCGCCATGCAGGCTTGCACGAATCGCCGCAAAGGCGGATCCCCATAAGATGATGGCTACCGCCGCTATCATGAATATCTTCAGATTCATAACCAGATCTCCCTTCCTTTTTTTATATAGAAGTCTAAAGGTACTTCATCCTTTTTAATGTGTATATAAAGCTTAGGGTACTGAGATGTTCATCAGGTGTATGGATGGAAACCACTCTTTCATTTACCATTTCCAGGCAGTATTTTAACCACCTTGGCGAAAAGGGGATAAAGGAGGTAACCCAAGTAAACACCGAGCATGTTCAGGATAAGGTCATCCACATCCAAGCTTCCGCGCCGGAGAACAAACTGGCTGATCTCGATGATGGAAATCATGATGAACGGATAAAGGAATTTCGTTAAGGCGGTCACCTCTTTCCCTTCCCTAAACAACAAATACAGCCCGAATGGAATGAAGAGTCCCACATTGGCACTAAGGTTATAAAATGATACAAGTCCGTCCAATTCGTTCGATGCATATGCTAGAATGGTAGAAAAGGGAGTCATATTATAGGAATAGACCTGACCTTGTGGCCGGAAAAACAGCAAAACCAATAGTGATGTACTGTAGCCGACAAACGCGGCTTGCCAAAAAAACCTCTGGACGGTGATCGCTTCCCTGCGAAAATAAAGAACGGCGAACGAAACAAGCATGAGGATACAAAACCAGACAACGAGGTGCCAAAGGATTCAAATATAATGAGAGCTTGAGAAAAAAAGGCAGGCCGCATAAAAATAACGCTTGCGACAGAAAAAAGGAAAGCAGGACCGATTTTAGCGACATATCCTTCCAAATCATACCTATCTTTTCATCCTAGGTCATCTTCTGCAAACCGTCAACAAACGGCAAAATCCTGTCATACCCTTCATTCGACTTCCACCATGATTTGGGTCAGGTAATTTTCATATCCCTTTACCGAGACTTCATCCAAGATGTACTCTTCGTAGGCAAACGCTTTGATGTTCAGGTTTTCATGTTCCATGAAGCGGATGATTCTTTTATAGGTTTCGGAAATATTTTCATAGCTCCCCTTATGGTAGGCAACGATATAACGTCCCTTCGGTTTAACATGGAAAGCAAGGGAAGGATGTATATCGTTTACTTTCGTGTAAAGAAATGAATAATTATCATGATCGCCGCCAATGATTCTTTCTTTGCTTATCATCGCCCCGATAGGGAATCCGGTGTAAAATTCATTTTCATTACAGAAGTCGATGAAATCCGAGGTTGCTTTTAAAAATTCGGCATCAGAAGAGTTCAGGATGCCTTTGCTAAGGAAAAGCTGTTCTTCCTCCTCTAGTTTCAAGGTGATTTGGGAGTCATCCATACATAGCGCTTTTTCAGTGAGGGATATTTTCGTTTCGATGATTTTCTGCATTCGATGAAGATTTCTTATCTTTTTTTCCAATTCCAACGATTTTTCTTTAAAAAGCTGAATTAGTTCCAGAGGTGATCGGTTGGTAAGAAACCTCTTAATCTCCTTCAAGGGCATATTGAATTCCTTTAATAATGATATGACTGAAAACACCTCATATTGTTGATAAGAATAATACCGATACCCTTTGTCGTTTTTGATATCGGGAGTTAGAAGGCCGATTTCATCATAATGGATGAGCGTTTGTTTCTTTACATTGCACAACTTGGCGAATTCACCGGTTGTGAAATATTTCCCTATATTTAACTCGGACATTTCAATCTCTCCTCTTGACTATATGGTAACCAGATAGCTTACGGTATTAGTATATCATGATAGCAAAACGGATAAACCGGAGCGAAACGAGGAAGGAAAATATATGACAGTACATATTAAAGATGTCACGAAAGAAAATAGTGCGGAGATTTTGAAGCTGCAAATCCATGAAAAACAAAGATCATTTATTGAAACGACCGAGCAATGTTTGGAAGACGCTATAGCATGTAAATATTACAGGCCAGTCGGTCTTTATATGAGAGATACCTTGGTCGGTTTTGCGATGTATGGTTTTTTCCCCGGTGAAGGTGAGAAAGGACGAGTTTGGCTGGACCGTTTTTTCATTGACGCAAAGCATCAGGGACAAGGTCTTGGAACACTCTTGCTCGAGTTTTTAATACAACGGTTAATCCGGGAATATGATTGTCCCGAGATCTATTTGAGCATAGTCGAAGAGAATCAGGCTGCTTCTCACTTGTATAAGAAATTCGGCTTTGCCTTCAATGGCGAAGCAGATTTCAACAATGAAAAAGTCATGGTCAAGAAGATATGAGCATCGAGCTACGAAAAAACCGGTTGCTGATAAGGCAGCCGGTTTTTTGCTCGTTCATAAGGAACGATATCTTTTCAAGCTAATGATATTGATCGTTATGAAAACGGCCGAAAATGCCAGGAGGACGATGAGATCCAGGAATACATCACTGAAAGTAAAACCTTTGTACATGATGCCGTTCATCGCGTCGGATGCATAGTAGAGTGGCATGATTTTGCCGATTTTTTGGAGCCAGTCCGCCATAGCATCCAAGGGAAATATCCCGGTGAAGAACACCTGCGGCACGATGACGAGCGGAATGAATTGCACCATTTGAAATTCGGAGGTGGCAAAGCTGGACAGCAATGTGCCTAACGACAGGGCGACGAGGGCAACAAGGATATTCGTCAATAATACGAGCCATAGAGAGCCCACGAGTACGATGTCCAGGACATTGACCGCATAGAGGACGACGATTATCGGCTGAATGAGGGCGAATAAACCATATCCGATCACATAGCCGGCGACGATTTCATGCCGCTTGATCGGTGTGGCCAGCAGCCGCTCCAGCGTCCCGCTTGTGCGCTCCTTCAAAAGCGCGATCCCGGCTATCAAAAACACGAAGAAAAAAACGAAAAAGCTTATGAGCATCGGACTGAACGTATCAAACCCCTTTGTATCTTCATCTCCGTACACATATTGCGCTGCAATGGAAGGGAGTTTGCTTGCATGTCCCTGCAGTCCCAGCATGAGCTGCATTTGGACCGCTTTTGCACGCGCGGGTTCGTCGTTCAACAGTGTCAGCTCCATTTTTCCATGTTCAACGTGCAGCCAGCCATCCGTAGCGGTGTCGATCATTCGTTTCCTTGAATATTCCTCAGCCGCCTTTACTTGAAAATCGGCTTGCTTCAATGCCGCGAGCGTGGTCTGGTCGCTGCCGGTCACGACGATTTTCAAATCACTCGCTTCTGTGCCGAAAATGAAGTACATGAGCGTTAAAATGAGCAAGGGGGCGAGGAAAAATAAAGCAAGGGTCCTTCGATCACGGCGCAGCTGCTGAATGATTCGCATTACGAGAGAGAGAATCCGCATTATCGGCTTCCTCCAATCTTTAAAAAAACATCATCAAGCGTTTCCACCGCATATTGCTGCTTTAAGGCGGCAGGCGTCCCCGATGCGATGACAGTTCCCTCACGCAGCATCGCCAGTTTATCGCAGCGTTCCGCCTCATCCATTACATGCGTCGTTATCAAGATCGTCTTGTGCTCTTCGTCTCTTAACCGCTCCAGCTCCTGCCAAATGGCTCGTTTCAGTACGGGATCGATGCCCACCGTCGGTTCATCCAAAATGAGGATCTCGGGATTTTGGATGAGAGCAATCGCCAAAGACAAACGGCGCTTCATCCCCCCGGAATAAAACGCAATCCGGGTTTTCAAATCACTCGTTAACCCGACGATTTCGGCTGCATATCGTATCCGCTCGCTTCTTTCCCTTTTCGATAAACGATATAGCTTCGCAAAAAAAGCAAGATTTTCAGCAGCAGTCAGCTCCGTATATAAAGCATCGGTTTGGGCCATATACCCGATTTCCATCAATAGTGCTTCATTTGGCACCTTATGATCCAGAACCGTAACGCTGCCGGCATCCGGCTTGATCAAACCGACGATCATTTTGATCAAGGTCGTCTTTCCGCAGCCGGAAGGACCTAACAAGCCGAAAATACCACTTTTTTCAATCGCGAGGTCCAACGGCTGAATGACGCTTTTATGTTGAAAGTTTTTGACCATTCCTTCCATAATAATCGCATGTTTCATTGAACGCACCCCCCTACTTTTTCATAAACACGGTGTTGAATGTAACATCATTCTAAGGTAGCATGAGTTTCAATACAATAAACAGATTTGGAAAAATGTTCAGTGAAGGGATGAGACATTCAGGTGGCATCGATTCATGAGGAAATGGTACAAAAAACGAAAGCGCATATCCAGCATCACTTCATTGCACTCGTTGAAGCAGAAGGATTCTCGCATGTATCGGTGAAGAAAATTGCCGAGCGTGCGAACATCAATCGAGGCACCTTCTATCTTCATTATGCAGATAAGTATGCATTGATGGATCAATTACAGCAGGAATTGCTGGAAAATCTTCATGCACGCATTACGGTGATTTTGCCGAAAGAGGCTCTCCTTGCCCTTCATCAACAACAGCTATATCCGCCATTCGTAGCGATTTTTGAATTCATCGGTGAGCATGCCCAAGCATTAAGAGCGATACTTGGTGATCAGGGTGATCCTTCTTTTGCGAAAAAAATAAAGCGTGTATTCGGTGAAGTCCTCTTGGACCGCTTGATCAGCCAGCATCCAGCAGCTCAAAATGACGCATTTCGAACATATATGCATGCCTTTTTGACATCGGCGATTTTAGGGGTGATTCAGGAGTGGCTGGAGAATTGCGAGGAGCAATCAGTTGAGGAAATGGCAAAGATTCATTTTCAAATCTTGAACTTCATCAGTCAATTACGCACATTCATTAAATGAGCTGCAAAAAAAGGCACGTTCCGTCACATGCCTTTTTAGCTTCCTGTTGAATCCTTCAGTACCGCTCCGCTGGCATAATACATGCTCTTCGAGGATTTCATACTAAGCACCATTATTAAAATCGAAAGCGCCACCATGATTCCGGAGCCTGTAATCACTACGAACCGAATTGAAAGGAAATGAGCCGAAACCCCGACAATCACTGTCATCATAATCACCAATAATGCTTCCAACAAACCGAAGATGCTGCCCACCCTCCCCATTATTT
Organism: Peribacillus muralis; assembly: GCF_001439925.1. Lineage (GTDB taxonomy): Bacteria > Bacillota > Bacilli > Bacillales > DSM-1321 > Peribacillus > Peribacillus muralis. The sequence continues at coordinate 101,813 of NZ_LMBV01000011.1, read as the reverse complement.
CCACAGGAATATTATTTTGATAAAACGTTTGAAAGCCTGTGTTCGCAAAAGCCAATGAAAAGGCAATAAGGAAGAATCCCGTGGCCGCGATTGAAAACGAAGTGGATAGGGCATACATCATATAGCCGATCGAAACAAATAACGAACCGAAGCCAATCAGATATGATATCCGCACTTTACTGATGAATGTTGCATTGATGATCGCTCCGGTAATGATACCTGCCCCGGCGATGCTTACGAGGAATCCGTAATCGCTGTCCGACAAAGAAAGTACGCTTTTGGCAAATGCTGCTTCTTGGGAGTCCATCGCGGTTTCCATTACGACCATGCAGCTAAACAAGAAGTATATGAGCATCACATAAGATGATTGACGGCTGAAGTTCAGGACGATGCCCCAATCCCTTTTCACGATGGTCCAGGATAGGTAGCGATCGGTTTTGCTAAAGGAATCATCCTTTTCAAGATCTGGCATGAATAGCGTGATCACACCTGATAATACTAAGGCTAAAGCATTGATATAGATGGCAACTACGGGAGTGCCGATTAAGAAAAGAAGACCCGCTATCGCTGGTCCAATCAAGAAAGCCCCTGAATCGATCAAGCTTCGCAATGAGTTGAATCGTTTTCTCTGTTGTATTGGAATTAATTTTGTTATATAAGTCCTTGATGTTGTTCCGAACATGGCCTCTGCCATATTGATCACGAAAACGAGCGAATAGATGACCCAAATCGAGGAATTCAATGCCAGCAAAGCGATCAATGCCGCTCGGATTATGTCCAGTGTAACCATTACGGTCCGCTTATTCATCCGGTCGATAACGCTGCCTGCCCATACATTGGTGAATAGAGTAGCCAATGGTTTAACAATATATAAACCAGCCACCGCTAAGGGTGACTTGGTCAAATCGAGCACGATTAAATTGAGGGCGATAAAGTACACCCACGCGCCGAAATTGGAAATCCCGATTCCGCACAACAGAATCGCAGGATACTTCCAAAGAGTTCCTACTTGTTTGAATTTCATCAGTTCCCCCCCGAAATGTAGTGTTCATTTAATCGCCAGGATATTTCCGGCATAAATAGAAGGTATGTATTTTCTAAATTTTAACATTATTAGTTTCGGAAAGTAAATGACTATAACGCAAAAAACCCATTGATCATCAATGAGTTTGAAAGCGGAACAAGATATGGATTTTTCGACTCGGCGTTGACTATCATTCATGCATGAATGCCGCTAGGAAATGGTCACCTTTGAGAAAACAATTTTAGAAACGGATTCTTTTTCTTATCCGTTATCCTTAACTCATTCATGATGATTTGGTCCTCATGATCGGCTATCCATTTTCTTAATGCATCTTTATCCTGGCATTGGGTTAAGTATGTCTGGCCACCCTTGCCTGTAGCGTTGATAACATATCGATTGAACGTCTTCTCCATAATTGCCCGCCTTTTTTGTAAGTTGTGTTTTAATATATTGATACGAATGTTTTGCTCGAAAAGAACAATTATATATATTGTCTTAAATTCGTATTTTCGAATGAATCGAACCTATCATAATGTGATAACTAATATTTGTCAATACGTTTTTAACATGTAAATGAAATGTAAATTATCAGTTTTATTAAGGAAATATTTTTTACAATATGGAGGCTTTACAATTGCTGAATGTTGGGAGTAGAATACGTTTAACATTTAATATATATAGGCCTAAACTAGAGGGGAATTGCGTATGCAGATCGCCTTACATAAAGGATGTGAAAGGCTCTATCGACATCAACCTCGACATTTAACTTCGTCGGTTTTGTCACAAAATAGCCGGTTGATGTTTTTCGCAGGTTGTGCTTTAAAAATATCGTACAAGTTTATACTATTCTTTTAAGTAAGTAGGGATGATCATTTGATAAAAACAAAAAATTTGTTGGATCCGCCAAAAATACTTGTACTCGGCTTTGCCATTTTGATATTTACCGGGGCCTATTTATTAACATTGCCGATTTCCACCGAAAATGGCAATGGTCTTTCTTTTCTGGATGCTTTATTCACCTCGACTTCCGCTACATGTGTAACGGGACTGGTCGTAGTGGATACGGGAACGACTTTTACCACTTTTGGTGAGTTGGTCATCTTGACCCTGATTCAGATTGGCGGCTTAGGGTTCATGTCATTTGCGACGTTTTTCTTTTTCCTATTAGGCAAGAAGATTTCTTTAAAAGGCAGGTTACTTTTGCAGGAGTCTTTAAATAATCTATCCATGTCAGGTGTAGTCCGGTTAGTGAAACGGCTTTTGATTTTCACCGCCATCATAGAAGGTATCGGTGCCATTATCTTATCGATTCGCTTTTCTTTTGACATGCCCATCGGCAAGGCGATCTATTACGGGGTTTTTCATTCGATATCCAATTTCAATAATGCCGGTTTTGATTTAATGGGAGACTTCAGGAGTTTGACTCCTTATGTATCGGATCCCTTCGTAACGCTTACCGTAGCCTTGCTCATCACGTTTGGCGGTATAGGTTTCATTGTCATGAATGAACTTTATGAATATCGTGATACCCATCGTTTATCCGTACATACGAAGGTTGTTCTGATGACTAGCTTAATCCTTACGATCGCCGGGGCGATTTTAATCTTTTTATTCGAGTTCGGTAATGCCAAGACTTTGCAGCCTTTATCTTTCATGGGGAAAACGTTATCGTCATTATTTCAATCGGTTTCACCAAGGACGGCTGGCTCCAATACGTTGAATATCCCTGATTTGACTCAGCCGACATTGCTGCTCATCATTTTCTTGATGTTCATTGGGGCTTCACCCGGATCGACTGGAGGCGGGATTAAAACGACTACATTTGCGACGCTTATCGGAACGGTTTGGTCACAGATTAAAGGAAAGGGTGATGTGGTCTTATTCCGTCACCGCATTGTGACTGAAACGATCTTTAAAGCATTATCCGTTACATTCATTGGCGTATCGATCGTTTCAATCATCACCATCCTGCTGGCCATCACGGAAAGAGGAACTGATTTCTTGATGATATTATTTGAAGCCACTTCCGCATTTGCGACCGTGGGACTTTCAATGGGGTTGACCCCAGAATTATCCCCAATTAGCCGGATGCTCATCATTTTCACGATGTTTGCAGGACGTGTGGGTCCTTTGACTTTGGCCTTTGCTATCGCAATGAGGCGCAAACCCGATCCGTTCCGCCGTCCAAAAGGGAAAATCATGATTGGTTAATCAGATAAGAAGGAGAGTGACAGATGGGAAAACGACAATATGCCGTGATCGGCTTAGGCAGATTCGGAACCAGTGTGGCACATAGATTATATTCGGCGGGCCAAGAGGTATTGGGCATTGATATCAGCGAGGAAAAAGTCGAGAATGCGGAACTGAGCGTTACCCATGCAATCATTGCGGATACCACTGATGAAGAGACATTGAAATCGATTGGAATTCGCAATTTCGATTGTGTTATTGTAGCCATCGGAAATGATATGCAATCGAGCATCTTGACTACCTTGCTTTTAAAAGAGCTTGGGGTCAAAAAAGTCATTGCCAAAGCCCTTAATAAAAATCACGGTCAGGTGCTCACCAAGGTTGGTGCCGACTGGGTCATCTACCCTGAGAGGGATATGGGGGAACGGGTCGCGAATCAGCTTCTGTCCCCAAACATGCTGAACTATATTGAACTCTCTAAAGAATATAATATAGAGGAAATCATCCTACCCTTGAGCATGAAGGGAAAAAGCCTCAGAGAGCTTGATTTGCGTGCAAAATATAATATCAGCGTCATTGCCATCGTCAGTAATGGAGAAATGATCATAGCACCATCACCGGATCAGGATATCCTTGAACAAGATATGCTTCTAGTGGTTGGCAATAAAGACGATCTAGCCTTCTTTGCCAATATCGAATAATCCGGCCATTTGGATTATTCACTGATTGTTTACGCAATCCGGCTTTAGCTTTCCATATTATTTCAAAATACAAAAAAACCGCCATTTGGCGGCCTTCCCGAAGATTTTTTTAAGCTAGGTATGTATTATGTTATCGTATGGATCGCTTGCGCTAAAGTTGATTTGACTGTCACCTTATCAAAAGGCAGGTGAAGCTTGACTGCTTTCATCGCTATGTCCGGCCGAAGTCCTGACAGGGTTGTATCGATTCCGATCAAATGCAGTGATTCGATCAATTGTGATAGCTGATGGGCGGATGCACCATCTATCGCATGAACGCCCGAGAGGTCAATGAACAGCCTCGTGACATTTTTTTCGGCACACTGCTGTAATGTGTTTTCAAGCAAGGACATGCCCCTCGCCGTGTCAATATCACCGATCAGCGGGAGTAACGCCGTATTATCTTTAAGGGAAATGATGGGCGAGCTCAATTCAGCGATCGTTTGCTGTTGGGCTTTCATTATTTTATTGGCATATCTATGGTTCGCCGCAGTAAACCTCTCCATCACTTCACTGAACACCTTGACCACGATCTTGAACCAGGCGTTGATTTCCGCTTGCGTATATTTCTCTTCATGCAATGCCGCAAACTGCTCGATATAATCCAAGTATTGTTTTTGCGTCCGGAAAAATTCCCGCAATATAAAATAGATGGGAGTATTCAAATGTTCCTCATCCTGACCGATGTCTTCAATCCATTCGTCAAGATCATGAAAGAACTGGTTTTCCTCCAACAAAAAAACCTTAAAGAAATGTAAATGAAATTGATGGTTTTGCTGCTTCAATTTATCAATAACATGGCGATCAGGTGAGCTATAAACCCCCGCCTTATCGTTTTTATTCAATGTTGCATACCAATCCTCAGTCAGTTGTGTTGCTTTATCTAATAAAAAGGAATATAGTTCTCTATTTCTATGCATAAACTTCTCCACCTATTTATTTTTATGGTACAACAAGTTAGCAGCCCTCTTTCCATATACCTTCTCAGCCGCTTTTGAAACCATACAACTACGGATTTTTTTCAAAAAGTGCATCATATTAATAGTTTACCATTTTTGTTTTTGGTTAACAAAATTCACCCCGCGAAAAAAAGGACCTGCTCCAAGGCCCCATACTATAATCTGTCATAAAACTTTTTAAAAGCTTCACCTTTTCTTGAACATCCCCGTCCATAACCCTTTTACCCCAAACGCTTTATCCGTTTTCTTCATTTTACGTAACTCCACCAATTCAAACTCCTTGAAAATGGTTCTAAGCTTTTCTTCCGTAAATCCTAGTCCACCCATAAGGCTTCCTTGCCTATAAACCTCATAATCCGAAAGAGCGGCACCACCTAATTCGCCGCCTTCTACAAAACAGGTAATCGAATAGGCTCCTCCAGGCTTTAACGCCTTATTCACCGTCTCCAAATAATGAATCCTCCGATGCGGAGCAATATGATGAAAGCAGCCTGAATCATATACGAGATCATATTCGGCTTCCTCTATTTTAAGATCAAACATGTTGCTTTGAATGAAATTCACTTGCACATTCTTTTCTTGAGCACGTTCTTTTCCCCATGTAAGGGCTTCTTGTGAAAGATCCACTGCATCGACAGAACAGCCCTTTTGAGCAAGGTAAATGGCATTTCTCCCTGGTCCGCAGCCTAGCTCAAGAACCTTCCCTGGATCAAGCAATCCTCTCTCAAAATAAGCTACCAAATTCTCATCAGGGAGATTTTCGAAAAAGGGGATTCCCTTTTCACGATCTTCATAAAAACCATTCCAAAATGCAGTCGGCTCACGTAAAAACGAGTCAAGCATATTCAAAACATCTTCATAGGTCGTAATCGTCTCCGGCAAACTCATCTCTCCCTCTCATTAATTCCTTTGCCATTCATCTTTTATTCCACGCTTCCAACGACATCATGTCAAAATCTTCATCAAAATCCAGCCTCAAGGGAGCAATCAATTCAATGGAGTTACCATCAGGATCGTTAAAATATATCGCCCCGTGTGCATGTGGGTCATTAGGCAAAACAAGCGGTTGTTGTTCAGGCGGAAAACCAAACACCGTTTTTATCTGCATTCCCTTTTCTTCCAGCCACCCCTTCGCATTCTCCATATCTTCCCTTTCGACTTGCAGGGCGATATGCCTGATGGAGGGATGATAAGGGATGTTTACTTGTTCCGTTTCCCATAACCCCAACCAGCTATGACCCTTCTCAATCCAAAAGAATGCCAGCCTTTCGTTTCGATAGGCAAGCTCTAACTCAAGTCTTTTATAAAATTCAATTGAGACATCGAGATTACTAACCGGTAAGTGTGTCTCATAAAGTCCTTTTATCATGGTCACCCTCCTAACTGCTGATACGACTTACCGCTTCAAACTGGTTCGTATGGAAGGATTCCGCTTCATTAACTCTTCAATGAACGCGTTACGATCCAATGGAGAAATGAGAATGGTGCGATGAAGGCCATAGTGTATTTTTAAACGATCGAGCGAAAGCGCCGGTGACGATAATGGATTGAACGATCTATCAATCGACTTGATCTCATCGATGGAAATCGTCTTCCGGATGAATGCCGATCGAACCAGTAAGGTCTTATCCGCAATCACATAATAGGTCGTGAGCCAGATCCATAGCAGGAAACAGATGATGGGAATGGCCGCCCACAGACTGGAATAATCTTTATCCATGACCACCGGTGAAAGAATGGCCAAAAAAATCCCGAGAAAAACTAGGTACATCCACCAATCCTTTTTTGATGGGAATTTCAAGAACACCACTCCTCCTTCGCTTTTAATTAGGTATCTTTTACCAATTATAATACGTTTTCTCATAATTTTCATCTCTGAAAGTATGGAGCTTCCATTCTCCATTATGCAGTTTACTCAATCTCAATGGAGATTGGGGAATTGGTAACATCATTACGCACACATTACCTTGACTGTCATAGTAATATGTTATAGGATATACAAAAGGAGGTGAGGATATGGTTCAACACAAACTTTCCTCAGACCTGCTTCGCGGACATGTAGATACGATGATTCTAAAACTCCTGCAAAGTGGCGATAAATATGGGTACGAAATTAGCAAACTGATATATGTGAGTTCAAATGAGCAATATGAAATAAAGGAAGCGACGATGTATTCCAGCTTAAAACGATTGGAAAAGGACGGGTGCATCCTTTCGTATTGGGGAGATGCCACCCAAGGCGGCAGAAGGAAATATTACAAAATCACCTCCATCGGGGAAGACATGTATACACAAAATAAAAACGAATGGGAGCAGGCTAAGCGAATACTTGAAAGCCTCTTATAAGAAAGGGAGATATAATATGAAGGAAAAACTGAATGCACATGTTCATAGCATTTTCGCTCCATACAAAAATGCAAAAACAGCGAAGGAATTGGAAGAAGAGCTGCTGCAAAACTTGCTGGAAAAATACAATGACCATATAAGGGATGGTGCTAGTGAGCAGGAAGCGTACAAGCTGACTGTAGATTCGATCGGAGAAGTATCGGAGCTCATGGAATCACTTAACCTCCAATACAATGTGCTTGAGCAGGCAATAAGTATGGACTATTCCAGGCACCGCTTATTGGATTCCGACTTCCGCTCGGTTTCGGTCCATGACGGGAAATTCAATTCCTGCGATTTAAGCCGTTCTGACTTCAGCGATTCCGACCTAACGAACAGCACATTTAAAAGCACCAACTTAGATCATTGTATCTTTGAAAACGCCAATTTAACTGGTACCTTATTTAAAAGTGCCAATTTAAAAGGCGTAACTTTCAAAAACAGCATTTATAATAAAACCCATTTTAAAAACTGTAATTTATCTGGACTTCTATTTGATGGGGAAACATTCAATCAAACCATATTCGAGGGCACTTCATTGAGAAAGGCATCCTTTCGCGATGCCACCCTCATCAATGTTCAATTCCGGATGTCCGATTTAAAGAAAATCGACTTCACTGGAGCTTCGATGGATAAACTCACTTACAACTTTTTACACGGATCAAAGGTTGATCTTAGCGCCGTAACCATCATCTAAAGGACGGCTTTCCGATGACTTTACCGATTGCGATTGTCGTATCCACCTCAATCCTTTGCGTGACCGTGTTTCTGACTGCGGTCGTTTTAAAAGGTATGAGCATGGGGCAATGATACAAGTAAAAAACCCTGTGCTAAGACACGAAACGTCTTAGCACAGGGTTTTTGTCTGCCCCTATATTACCGTTTATTTCTCTTTTACATTTACAATCAATTCGCCTGCCCTGCCTTTGTATTGATACGAAATATGATATATTCCTGATTTGCTCGCTTTCAATCTTCCTTGTTTGGAAATAGTGATCTCTTTTTCTTTCGTGCTCCATTTCACTAGCGAAGGCGAAAGAGCAAATTGGTTATTATACATATCGGTCGCTGTTACTTGAAGGTCAGTTGATTTTCCTACCACTATGTTTTCATCTGTTGGGTTTGCTTCAATTTTTACAGGATTTATTTTACTAGCAGGTACGACCTCGATAGGTAACGTCACGACTTTATCTCCAGTTCTGATCGTAATTGTGCTTTTTCCTTTTTTCTCGGCCGTAATTATCCCTTTTTCATCAACTTTCACCACTTTCGATTGTGATGAAGACCAATTTATTTGAAGTAAGTCATACTTGGTGAGATTCAAAAGGTAATTAGAGCTGATCTCCCTAAAGTCGCCGACAACATGCAATTGCCGTGTTGCACCTTCAGCAATTTTCAATACGCCGTTCCGATTGATTGCTTCATCCACGGGATGAAGCTCTGTTAGAAACGGTACGTACTTATAAGTACTTTCATTTTCATTTATGTGTACTATCCCCGTACCTAGAATATTGCCATTCTCATTGGAAACATACCCTTTTTGAGCAGCATTTCCCGTAATGGTATAGGTTACTCCGTTTTTCTCCCATTGCTGGAGTAAATGAAGGTGACCAAAGAAAACATTTAGATTTGTATCAGGGTTTTCTTTTTTATAGGTTTCTAAAACTTTCTCGAAGTTCCGTGTGTCTTGTGTATTCATTTCATGTGCTGTAGCAAAATCGTCCTTTGTTGGCACATGAGTAAAAACTAGAACTTGCTGTTTCTTATTTCGCTTTAACACTTCTTGAAGATAATCCAGCTGCATCGAATCACTAGCGTTCAATCCTTGTCCATATGCCGTATTCAAAACGACGATTAACGCATTTCCATATTCAAAGTGATAGGTGGAAGACCCGAATAAAGCTTGATAGCTGTCTAAATTCCCTTGAAACGCTTCATGATTTCCTGCTAAAGCAACGAACGGCTTTTCCTTTACTAATTCCACATCTTTTTTTACTTGCATCCATTCTTGCTCATTGGACTGATCAACCATGTCTCCCATATGAATGACAAGACCTGTATCATCCTTCATTGCCTGCTCAAACGCCTGTCTTCCATATTCCGAAGTATGCGTATCCGGAATAATGGAGATGTTGTATTGATTTTTGTTCTTTGGCTGTGGAATGGCCTTAATAGTAAATGAACGTTTCAGTGTGTCTAACTTATTTTCTGAACGATCTTTGGCACGTATCGTAAAATCATGGATTCCATTAGGTATGGCGGCAGATACAAGCGCATACCCCCATCCCGTGTTCTCATCATATTTTACATCAAGCGCCTTTTCATCTACCTTCACTTCAATATCCTTACCATCTATACCACTTTTTTTATCCTCTAACTTAAAAGCGATACGCGGTGTGTTTGTTTTTTCTATAGCCGTTTCTGTCGGTGTGACCTCAGAAAGGACTGGTTTTTCCGTATCTTCACTCAAATCGACCGTAAAGGCCCTTTCCACTTTAGGAATCGCTACGTTGCCTGCTTTGTCCGTTGCAGCCATTGATATGATGTGAATCCCTTCTGCTACCTCATTTAATGAAGCAGATATCCTGCCTGATGCTTCATCATAGGTATGACGTATTTTTTGTCCATCAACGGATACAGTGATTGAATTGGCATCCACACCGGATATATCGTCCGTTACATCAGCTGAAACAGTAAATTCATTGTCATACACCGTATCGTCTGCTGGTTTAATATTGGCAAAAGTAGGTCCTGCCAAATCTTCATTGTCAGTGTATACAAACCGGACATTATCGATAAAGAGTTCACCGCCATATTGAGCGTCCCCTTGGTGTGTTTTATCAATTTCCACTGCATATATTTGATTCAATGATAACGGCAGCTTCCAGCTTGGATCTATTGGTGCTTGAACGTATTTCCAACCTGTCCAGTCTACACCGCCTTCACCTGTGAAGCTAACTGTCTTATTTGCTCCTGTCCCATCGGTTACTTGGGCACGCAGCCATGGTGCTTTATTGTCTCCGTACACCCACATACCAATCGAGCGCGGCATATTGTTTGTTGATGGCTTTTCTTTTGATGTGATGTACATTGCACCATTACCTGTTTTCCAACCTGAATAATCGTAGCTAAGCTTTAAACTGTAATTTCCTGACTTAACTTGTTCATCACTGATAGAAATATCGTAAGAATTGACATAGCTCTTGTTTGTTGAGTATTTATTTATATCCGCATGTTCAAAATCATCCAGCAAGGATTCTTTTAAGCCGATCAATACATTGATTGACTGTTTCACGCCTCCAATTTCCGCCGTGATTTTCGCGGTTTTTCCGTTTTCAACGTTTTGATTTGTATGGAGAATTCCATCCTTATCGAATGTCCCGATTTGCTCATCCATACTCCATTTTATTGAATTTGTATCAATTACGACAGGGTCTCCATCCTTCATTCCTTTAAACGAAAATTGCTTCGCTTCTCCTTGTTGTAACACGACAGGATCTGTATCATTAAAGGTTAGTGAATCCAATTGATTCACTACATGTACATCAGCAGAGCCTCTTACTCCATCAACAATTGCCGACACCGAGCCGACTCCCGTTTCAGTTGCGATCAACGTTCCTGTTTTGCTCACTTCTCCAATGGAAGATTCCCAAACAACTGGACGATTGGAAGGATCTAATGGGTTACCATTTTTATCGGTTGTTCTAAGGTTGAATGGATAACTCGACCCCTTGAACATCGTAATCTTTTTATCTACGATAACTTCACCCACCTTGGTGGAAGCAGGTGCTTTGTTAACAAATAATATCCCATTAGTGACCTGCCTCGACTTACCATCTGATGGGTGATTCACTGTCTTTACCTCACTTTTCCCTTTGGCTCTGGCAACCATCTCGGTTGAACCGCCGCCATCTAACCCAATCGCTTGAACTGCGCCAGCTTCTTGCAAGAGGTTGGCCATTTCCGGTAATGATACACCTTTGCTATCACTGAAAGTCGGGCCATCTTTATCTACAGAAACTGCGACGACATCCCCATCCTGCTTTATTCCAATTGCCGTCCTTGCGTTTAAGCTGCTTACGAGTGCTTTATCATAGCCCATATTCAGCATTTCTTGTTCAGTTAATGGTTTGCCATCTTTTATTAGCCAGTTGTAGGAACTGACTGCCTCCTTTACATCATTTACCTTTTGTTCTTCCTTTCCTTTATATAAATCAAACGTAAACGAAACGCTCTTTCCTTCTTCTCCAGTTGTTCTTAGCCAGTCTGCCTTTTGACCGAATCCTGCCAATATAACGGAGTTTTCAGGTATTTTTATCTTTTCCGTCGATTTGTACACCTTCTCGATTTTCCCTTTATACCTTTTGCCTGCTTTAATGCCGCTTGAAGCATCTATTCCTGATATGACCGCTAAAGCACCATTGTTCGTAAATGCTCCAGTTGGATCGTTGAATAGTAATTCATGTTGCTGATTCATCCCCCGTGTATAAATAGCTAGTTTTCCTCCAACGTTTTCGTTTCGATTTAAAGCTGAAATAACCTCAGTTGATTTACCGAGCTTAAGAGCACCCTTCATGGAAAGAGTATCAATAAAGGCCTCTCCCTGTTTATCCATCCCGAACACAGGAAATTTTTCAACATCCGTTATTGAATTATGATTAATTAGTAACGTACCATTCTTTACTTGAAGTCCCATATTGACACCGGTCGTTACACTAAACATATCACCGTTGACTCCAGCTACAACATCATTTCCTCTAATCGTTTCTCGGTTAGCTTGTCTTACTAGTTCTTCTTTGGCGACCACAGAATCTATTGCCTTTGATGTCATTACTTCAATGGATGGATCATCAAGATCAGCCTCCAGCACATTGATATGCTCAGCACGATCCGTATCATGAAAATTCTTCACTTGCTTTTGGGTATGTACGATCCCTTTTGAAATCTCTTCTTTTATTAAAATCTCTTCCTCCACCTTCTTTTCCATTGCCGCATGAGCTGGTGCTGCAAAAAATACTGAAGTAAGCGGCGTGCTACATGCAAGTAAACCACTCAAGACTATCGATCTCACCTTCACAATCATTCCTCCTCTTTTTAGTTGCTATACTAGGATAAAATACATTTATTAATGAACTGCTAGAAAAGTATGAATATATCGTAAATAGGTCACCTCAGCATATTTACAAAGGAGACAGTAAAAGACATGAATACAAAGCTAGATTAAACATTTGCGAAAATAAAAAAATATCTACGTATTGGCAGATCTATCTCCGAAAATCGGAATATATCTGCGTAATTGCTGATTTTATCTACGAAAATTGAAATTTATCTACGAATTTGCTGATTTTTTCTACGAAATTCGATATATATCTACCAAATTGCTGATTTTATCTACGAAAATTCGAAATT
>NZ_LMBV01000011.1:78205-89042 GCF_001439925.1 Peribacillus muralis | reverse complement strand
TTTTATCTACGAAAATCGAGATATATCTACGAATTTGCTGATTTTATCTACGAAAATCGAGATATATCTGCATAATCAAATTTGAGTAACTAATGTGTACGATCGGGATATTATTCACCAATGCATACATCACGATGATTTAGAACGGCACCTTCAACACAATTACAAGAATGTAACCTTATGTATATATTATCATTAAATGTATTTTCTGGATTGCAAAACCCAATAAATGATTCGTTTTTTCCAAGTATGATATGTGATGGATAGGAGTCTCCCTCCTTGCGTTCCATTACACTGTGCGTGAAAACGAAAATGGAGTATCCATTGCTTACACCTACAGTTTTGGGAATTGTATTTTATCCGGAACATTCCAATACACCATGAAATCGAGCCTGCGTAAAAGCAAAAAGGTTTCGGAATGAGACCATTCCGAAACCCTTTTGTCGTTTAATTCAGTTGGGATTTATGCCATTTCCATGCGCTTTCAATGATTTCTTCCAAGTCTATGGCTGCTTTCCAGCCTAGGTCTTCGTATATTTTAGCAGCGGAAGCGACAAGTCGTGCTGGATCTCCGGGGCGACGGTCTGCATATTCGATGTTCGGTTTCACGCCTGTGACTTTTTCACATGTGTCGATCACATCTTTCACCGAAAAACCTTTTCCGTTGCCAAGGTTGTAGGTTGCCGTGCTCTTTTTCCCGGACAATAGTGCTTGGAGCGCTATTATATGGGCTTTGGCTAGATCGGTTACATGAATATAGTCGCGAATGCACGTACCATCTTGTGTGTCATAGTCTGTACCAAACACGGAAATCTTCTCGCGCTGACCTAATAAATGCTGCAGAATGATTGGGATCAGATGTGTTTCCGGATCATGGCTTTCTCCGATTTCCGTTGACTCATGTGCCCCAGCTGCATTGAAATATCGCAAAACAACATAGCGGAGGCCATAGGCTTGTGCGAAGTCACCTAAGATTTGCTCCACCATTAATTTGGAACGACCGTATGGGTTGATCGGAGCAGTTGGCTGATCCTCATCGATCATATCTACATTTGGTATCCCATAAGTTGCCGCTGTTGATGAAAAAATGAAATTCTTCACATCATGCTTGAGCATTGTATTCAATAACGTAAGGGTTGCTCCCACATTATTTTCATAGTATTTATATGGGTCTTGTACCGATTCCCCCACCAAGCTATTAGCAGCGAAATGCATGACCGCTTCAATCGGATATTTGCTGAATATTTCATTCAAAACTTCTTCGTCCCCTAAATTCCCTTCCACCAAGGTGGCCTTCGAATCAACCAATGAACGAAAACCGGTTGAAAGGTTATCCAAGATGACAACCTCTTTTTCATTCACCAATTCTTTTACAAGATGACTTCCAATATAACCTGCACCGCCAACGACCAAAATCACATTACATTTCCCCTTTCGAAACTGCTTTCTTTGACTTAGGCTGTTTTCGCATACTTTGTTGCTATTCACCAAGTAATGCGGTGTGGTTGATTTCCCCTCCAGTGGGCGGATGAGCCTCCTCGGCGTGAACGCCTGTGCGGTCTCTCACCTGTTTCGCTGCTCCAATCAACCTTAATCGTTTCATTATATAAACAACAAACTTTACGAAAAGAGCCTTGCATTAACTTCTGATTAGGTTTTATCTGCCTCATTTGGTGAGAAGTACCTGCTTTCATTTTATAGGCATTTCTTGAAGGTTTCCATGGCTAATTCATTATATTGACGGTAATTAAATTTTTCCAGATTCGAATTAGCATTATTCGCCATCGTCGCTAACCCATTTTCAAGTCCATTTATGCTGTTTTCAACAAGCAGCCCATATTTCCCGTTTTCCAGAACGGTCCGGTTCGCGACTATATCCGTAGCCATGATTTTCATTCCTAACGTCATTGCCTCCAATAAAACCATAGGCTGTCCTTCATAATGTGAGGACAGAACGAAGCAGTCACATTTTTCCATGAATGAAAAGGGATTTTCGAGCTGACCCAAGAGGTGGATGCTATGATTCAATTCCAGTTCATCAATGATGGCCTGTAGGTCTCCCCTTAAAGGACCTTGACCTAAAATATACAGTTTGCTGTTTTTGTGATTTTCATGGAAACTCGCGAAGGCACGAATCAAATTATCCTGGCCTTTTTCCGGTGACAGCCTCCCCATATTGACAAAATTATAATCATTTTCATTAGGATATGGGATGAATTGATTATTCACTTCCAATCCATGGACTTCCTGTACGATTAACGCCTGCTTATCCAACCAGCCTAACGATTTCCCGTCCTTCACCATATGATTATACGTCCCAAGCTGAGTAACGGCTTCTTTGTCGAATTCAACAAGGCACCCATCAAAAGTCGGGCCTTCCGGAACGACCATCGCATCCAATAATCCATACGGCTTTGTAAAGATATTATAATTCCCTAGCTTGATTTCGGCCGTTCCACGCACTTCGCGTTCTTTTAACACGACAGGCTCTTCGATCATTTCAAACGCATTTGTATTTAGCCAGCCTATTTTCTTATTGTCCATTTCGAAAAGGTAGTAGCCGCCTTTTCTTGTTCTGTTGTATTTGGTGATCTTCACGGTTTGGCCCTCGAATTCCGTTGCCTTGGCCACCCTTTTGGCCTTGTAATTCGGATATGCCTTCGTCCAGATCGTGTGGTCTTCGGGGATCGTTATTTTCCCATACTTCTGTGCACTCGTATTTACTTCCTTCAGTGTCCGATTATCAATGTTAGCAAGGAATTTTTTATGTTTTTTATAGTTTCGCGCTAGCACGTACTTTCGTTTCAACATGATTTGCAGCTTGTCCACTTCACTCATGTCTTCAGTGATCGTGCACGCTTCAAGCATCGTTAAAGCTGAATTATCGATCCAACCGATTTCGGTCTGGTTTATTGATATTCTGCTATAAATCGAATGCTGTGTTTTTACTTCCTTATCTATATTTACGAGGATGCCTTTAAAGTCATGACTGCCGGAAACCTTGTATGTTCCTTCAACTTTGTAGGGCAGCGACCAGATGAAGTTGCCTCTTGGCCTAACGAGTTTTGCGATTTTATCAAGTTCCTTTTCGTAAATGATGCTGTCCGGCAAAAACTCTACAGCCTCTTCGTTGATCCAGCCAATGATTTGATTATTGAAGCTGAATTTATAATAGGTCGCTTCATTACCGTTGGCCTTTCTCGAAATCATGATTTCAGCCGCTTCCAATCCATCATCCAGAGGGAATTGAAACGCCTTCGCATTCCCAGGAAGGGTATTCCAGGCATGATGGCTCCTGACGTCCCTTAATATCGCTCGTGCCTTGAAATTTTCCGTCGCAATCGAAGAAGAACCTTCGCCATTTCCGGCCAATTCAGTTTCTTCTGTATTGATTTGAAGGATTTTCTCAGGATTGATGGAATTCATGACATAATCGAATTTCTCAAAGTCTGCATACTGAAGAAGGTTCTTTCGGTTCAATTCCATTGTTCCTTCAGATACACTGACGAGCTTATCGAATCGATGATAAACCGAAAAAAGCCCTCTCAGGTTAATACGGTGAGGCCGCCTTCCATTAATCACCCGCTCACTATCGGAAAGCAAGTCATTATGCATATAACAAACTTTCTTTTTTGCATCTGCAGCTAGGAGGAACTTTGCCCAATAATGGCTGTATCCACTAAAATCAATGACATAGTCGAATTGGGTTTTCCCGAATAAACGGGCATGTTCCCTGATATATGCATCCTCCGGGTAAAGCTTTTTCCCCAGTGCCCCTCTTTCCCCCCTGTTATGAATGAATTTATCCTTGTACACTTCCCCCAATTTATATACAGGCAAGCCTGGTTTAAAGAGAAAACGAACATTTTCATTTACTTTGTTCAAGTTTTTCAAAGCTTCCTGCGAGTTGGGAGTCGCGGTAAAACAGGTGACATCATACTTCTCATAATCAATATTGTTCATCAAGTTGATGAAGGAGGATGTGATCCCGTTATCTTTCATACCGCCCGGATAAATCAGGATTTTTTCCTTTGTGGAATCGAGACCGGTAATGGTGTTGAGTTGTTTCGTAGATTTATTGAATAGATGAAGCACAATTCTCTCTGTGACATTCCCATCCTCATAATTCGTGAAACGTTGCTGCATTTTAGTATATTTATTGGCATAGCTCTTTTTCACCTGTTCAATATCCTTTATGGCCTGCACCAATTCCTTTGCATTGAAAAGCATCGGTCCAGGAAGTTCGTCATTTTTAAGATACTGGCCTCTTTGCTCCGAATATACATCCGTATCCCACGTGTAAAACAGGATCGGCTTATTGGTTACAAGGTAATCGAAGAAAATGCTAGAGTAATCCGTGATAAGCAAATCGACTGCAGCGAGTAATTCATTCGTATCTACATGATCTGGAACTAATCTGTCCTTGATATCCTCATGCTTGGCGGCTTCTTTATATAGAAAAGGGTGGACCTTAATCAATATATTATATTGTTCTCCAACTTGAGCTCCTAGATAATTCATATCGGCAATGATCTGAAGGATATCGTTATCCACTTTGGCAAGGTTCGTTCCTTTCCATGTAGGAGCATATAAAATATTCTTCTTGCCATCTTGAAGGGCCAAACCAAGTGTCCTTAAATATCCCTTATACTCTTCTCTGTTCGTATTCAGGGTCAAATCAATCCGCGGATATCCTTCTTCAATAATTTCCCCTTTAAACAAGCCGTTCAATTTATAGCTTTTCGTATACATATTCGTCGTATGGGCATTGGGGCTCAAAATATAATCAGCACTCAAAAAATTCCTGACCACGTTTTGGGAAACAGATGGGTTTCCTGGGATATCGAAGCCCATACTCTTAAGCGGTGTCCCATGCCATGTATTAATATAAACTTGATCGTTTTTTGGAATGAAAAAAGGCTGAAATGTCGAATTATTGATTAAATACTCACTTGTCGCCAACCATTTTAAATATTCCTTTGAATTACGTTGAACAAATGTAACGTTAGACATATCCTTATACTTCGCTATCACACCAGAGAGCGCATTAAAATCCTGAATCGACCAAATATGCGTATAATCCTTGAAGTCTTGATTGCCTAGCATATAGGTAAACATCGCATATGGACTGTCGGTTATACTGTTTCCATCGCGGCTCTCATATAAAATCGTGTTCTTTTCCACGGTCAATTTTTCATAATAATTCGCATATGTGATGACACGCTTATGATTTTCCTTTAAGAAGAAATTAGTAACAGGTTGTATAAGGAAATTAGCTCTTCTTTTTAGTACCTTCTTATTCACTTAACAGGCAACCCCTTTTATTAATTGTCATTCAACAGCCAAAATAATATTTCCAACTATCAGAAACAATAAAAATGATGCGTATCCGATAGTCGGGGTGACGCGTAAAAGGCATCTTAACGCATTTCAAATTTTCCACAACGGTTCCCATAGGATTAATTCGATCCACTTTAATAAACTGAATATTCAAATTACTATAACGGTGATATGGGACCGCAAAAAAACTGGACAAGGAGAAAAAAGCCTATCATAGCTGGCTTTACCTTACATGTATGAAAGGATTATTTGATTGCCGACTTATGCAGCTTAAGTATATTTTCCAATTCTTTTATGATATCGTCCTTCAATTCAGGTCGCTGCAGGGCAAATTCAATGGTCGTTTTCACAAAGCCATCCACAACTCCGACATCATAGCGTTTTCCTTCAAAATCGTAGGCGAATACTTTTTGGATTTCATTCAATTTTTGGATCGCATCCGTCAACTGGATTTCGCCGCCGGCTCCTGTTTCTTGCTTAGCCAAGATATCGAATATTTCAGGAGTTAGGATATATCTTCCCATGATGGCCAAATTGGATGGTGCGGTTCCTTGTTTCGGTTTTTCAACGAAACGGTTCACTTCGTACCTTCTTCCTTGCTGTGTAACCGGGTCAATAACTCCATACCGGTGTGTTTCGTTTTCATCTACTGGCTGCACACCAATGATGGACGAGCCCGTTGCATCATACTCGTTAATCAACTGGCGTAAGGAAGGCACTTCGCTTTGTACGATGTCATCACCTAAAAGGACGGCAAATGGTTCATCTCCAATAAAGTTACGTGCACACCATACAGCATGTCCAAGACCTTTAGGCTCTTTTTGCCTAATGTAATGGATATTCGCTAGATTAGAAGGATATTGAACCTTCTCCAATAAATCGAATTTTTCTTTTTCCCGCAAATTATTCTCTAGTTCATAGGCATTATCGAAGTGATCTTCAATCGCACGTTTATTCTTCCCTGTGACGATGATGATATCTTCAATTCCAGATTTCACGGCTTCTTCTAAAATATATTGAATGGTTGGCTTGTCCACTATCGGCAGCATTTCTTTTGGCATTGCCTTCGTAGCAGGCAAAAACCTAGTTCCCAATCCCGCAGCAGGTATTATCGCCTTTTTAACATTCTTCATTGATTGATAGTCCTCCCTTTTAACATATCCATAGTACTAACTATTATTGTATAATCCGAAATCCATAGCACCATCTAGTATTATTGAATCATATACCCATAGTAACATAGTCTCGTTCTCTATTAATAATAAAATTTACCAATCGTTTCATTATATACCTATTTCCACAAAAATTGAACCTAACAAAAACCAAAAAAACCTGTAATTATATAATTACCCGTTATTTGGTATTCACCTTCACTGCTTCGTTGATATATTCTGATTTCCGTCGATATAAGTGCCATTTTCGTTGATATATTTCGTTTTTCGTCGATATAAGTGCAAGTTCCGTTGATATATTTCGTTTTTCGTCGATATAAGTGCCATTTTCGTTGATATATTTTGATTTCCGTTGATATAAGTGCAAGTTCCGTTGATATATTTCGTTTTTCGTCGATATAACCTGATTTTCATCATTTTTTTTAAATTCCCGTTTGTTTTCGGCAATAAAAAAAACACTATTCTCTGTAGGATTGACCCACAAAGAATAGTGTAGTTTATGCGTTCTTTTGATTTCTGACCATCAGCAGTGCCATACATATTGTAATGAGTGTAAATGCGATAAAGGCCAAAAACGGAATTGTGATGAATCCTAACCAGTTGATATAATCGACTGAGCAAGGGACACCGCTTTGGCACATTTCGAACTGCTGCAGTGCTGGGATCTTCTGCAGGCAATAGTGATATCCTGAAACAAGCATCCCCAAAATCGACAAGGGGAGGATGTATCGATGGATTTTCAAGTCTTGCTCGTAAAAGGCCCGGCCTAATAATATGACGAGTGGATACATCAGGATTCTTTGGTACCAACAAAAGGTACAAGGCACATAATGCAGGATTTCACTAAAATAGAGACTTCCAGCAGTAGCCATGATGGATAGTATCCAAGCGAATAATAGCTGCTTGTTCATCTACTATTTCTCCTTCGCTGCTTCATCAACCATTTTCTCTAAATCATCTATCGTATTTCCCTCAAACTTCTTGCCATTAACGAATAAGGATGGTGTTCCAGTTACACCCAATTCATCGGCTGTTTTCATATCTTTGTTCCAGTGTTCTTCGGATTTGCCTTCTTTAAAAGAGGCAACCACCTTTTTCACTTCAGCTTCATTGGCGATTTCCGACAATGTTTCTTCTAAGAATTTGTCGGTGAATATGTCTTCTTTTTCATATTTTGGATCATCTGGCTGCTTACTGAATAACAGCTCATGGAATTTCCAAAACGTATCATTCCCCAATTCCTGATAAACGCTCTCAGCAAATTTAGCGGATCTGGTTGAATCGACGTTAATGAATGAAAAATTCATGAAATAAAATTGCGCTTTACCAGTATCGACCAACTCACTTTTGATCGATGGAAAGAATTTCTCCTCGAATGTCTTACACACGGGACATTTATAATCACCGAATTCAACAATTTGCACAGGGGCTTTTTCATCTCCCAAATAGGGCTGTGATTTATAATCCATTTCTTTAACAGCGGCAGGATCCTCTTTTTTGCCGTTCGCCAAGAATATAAATCCAATGATGATAACAGCGACTAACCCTATGATCCAAAACGTGAATGCAGAAGATTGTTTTTGATTTTTACTTTTTTTATTAGACATCATGAACCTCCATATCCGTTGTAGTTGTTTAGAATCTCCTTATACAGCCATAGCGGGGCCCTTGGACACCATTCAGGCTGATTTCCGTTCCCCCTTCCCCATTACCGCTTACCTGTAACTGATTGATTTACATGTTATAATATAAGTTTCATGATGAAGGTTTGTCAATTTAACATACCTTTTAATTTTGCCAAAAATGGCAGCGAAGTGCGTAATGTTGATTACGACTTGTAACTACTTGAATTACATGTTAATTAATTTATACTATAGAGGAATTGGAATTTAAAGGAGAGAAAAAGATGTCCATCAGTACCCGTTTTTCCGTAGGGATCCATATATTATCTCTTTTAGAGTTAAATAAAGAAAGCGTGAACACTTCCGATTATATGGCAAAGAGCGTCAACACCAACCCCGCCTTGATTAGGAAAATTACCGGGATGCTCAAGATGGCAGGCTTGGTGAATGTACGGCCTGGCATTGCGGGAGCGACCTTGGCAAAGGGGTTGTCCGATATGACTTTACTCGATGTTTATCACGCTGTTAACGTGACCTCCGATAAGGAGCTATTTGGCATTCATGAAAATCCTAACCCAGCATGCCCTGTTGGCAGAAATATACAGAGCTCATTAGAACCGATTTTTTCGGTTGCTGAACTAGCCTTGGAAAAAGCATTGGGCGCAGTTACGATCGAGGATGTCGTTAAGGAGATTATCGAAAAAGATAAACGAAGCAACTCCAGAAAAGATTCGGCGATTTAACTGCTTCTCATCCATCCTATATGAGGCAAAAACACATGAGGCCGGCTCATGTGTTTTTTGATGGTTCTATTTATATTTAGGAATTTCAATCGTCAGTTTATAGGAATCTAATAAACTATACAAATTATAAATCTGTTTCACTTGTTTCGTTGCCCAGCCAATATCGGTGGCATACTGGTGTGAAGCATAGCCATATTTCTCTGCCGCGGTAGGGTTCCATCTCATTTTGTAAAGTGTGTCCTGCCCTGCGGAGATATAGCCTTTGGCGATGAACTCGGCGCCGCCGATAATGGCCGCTTCCGGAGTGAACCAGCCAGCTTTATAGGCATATTGAGCACCGCTGCTTACCGCTGAACCGTCATATGCTCCAACTCCATACATATTGTAGACCGTTCTCCCATTCACCTTCACTCCAGTTGCCAACGGCGAAGTGCCATTACCCGTCTCCAGCAGGGCGTGAGAAATTAAATAAATCTCATTCACTCCATACTTCGTCCCCGCCGAAGTGAAGGTCGCCGCCTGACCTTGTAGAATGCCCTTGCCTGAAAGGATTCTGGCATTCACTTCGGAAACATTCATATTGGCAACTTGTGACAGCTTGACGAATTGGTATGATAGGACTGGATCATTCACAAAATTATTAGGATTAAGATTATATTCCACATCTTTTGAACTAGCATTGACCCATGTTTTGTTATAACTCACTTCGTACCAATAGTACCCGTCAGAGCCTTTGACTTTTGACTTGATAGTCAATGATTGATTATTGCTTACATCACCGACTACCCAATAATTAGGGCCTGCTCCGCCCCTTACGCGCCAACCGGTACCTTTAACGGTCCCCGTTTTTGAATTGATGAGACTCAAGCCATCCTCACGTATGTAGGTATTGTACGCTTTATCCGTTTGCGCTTTTGCCGCCATTTGAATTTGAACCATCTCGTCCATTGTAAGGTTGTAATTTTTATCGATCCTGATGATCGATTCATTGGGACTGCCCGGAACGGCTGGTGCCTTGGCTGTTAAGTATTTCGTACTGACATAACCCGTTTTACCATTAGCGGTGATCCTTGACCAGCCGCCAGACTCGGAATACACGGTTACGGCCGTTTTATCTACAAGCTTGGTAATGATTGAAGCGGACAATGATGC
The DNA here is from genome assembly GCF_001439925.1 of Peribacillus muralis. Taxonomy (GTDB): domain Bacteria; phylum Bacillota; class Bacilli; order Bacillales; family DSM-1321; genus Peribacillus; species Peribacillus muralis. Next base: position 79,013 of record NZ_LMBV01000011.1, on the reverse strand, counting down.
TGCTGAGCGCATATTTAAACTGGAACCGTCAATCACATTTACATATTTGGTAAGCGTCTTTCCTGGTTCGGGGTTTTCCGGTGTTGCACCAGGCTTCGAGGGGGATAAGTATTTCGTGCTGACGTAACCTTCCCCGCCATATGCTTTAATTTTTGACCAGCCATTCGATTCCGAGATAACTTCCACCTCGACACCCCTCGCCAATTTCACGATGACCGAAGCGTTTTCTGCTGGCTTATTCCGCATATTGAGCGTTCCCGAATTAACATTAACATATTTTGTTATTTTTACTGGAGTCGATGGTTTGGAATCCGTTACCGGCTTTGTTGCCGATAAATATTTGGTACTGACATGACCATCCTTTCCGTTCGCCTTGACCTTCGCCCAGCCCTTCGTTTCCGAATACACGGTTACCGGCGTGCCTTTTGATAGCTTGGCGACGATGCTTGCCGTTTCACTTCCGCTTTTCCGCATGATGAGCGTACTTGCATTCACGTATTTCGTTGTCGTTTTATTAGGGGCAGCTGGCTTCGGATCGGTTACCGGCTGTTTCAAGGACAAATATTTCGTGCTGACATACCCGTCTTTTCCGTTGNCCCAGCCCTTCGATTCCGAATACACCGTCACCTTCGTCCCTTTCGAAAGCCTCGTGACTATGCTTGAACGATCCGTCCGGCTTTTCCGCATATTGAGCGTACTTGCATTCACGTATTTCGTCACCGTCTTATTAGGAGCAGCTGGCTTTGGATTGGTTACCGGCTGTTTCAAGGACAAATATTTCGTGCTGACATACCCGTCTTTTCCGTTC
>NZ_LMBV01000011.1:77863-78193 GCF_001439925.1 Peribacillus muralis | reverse complement strand
CCCAGCCCTTCGATTCCGAATACACCGTCACCTTCGTCCCTTTCGAAAGCCTCGTGACTATGCTTGAACTTACCGTCCCGCTTTTCCGCATATTGAGCGTACTTGCATTCACGTATTTCGTCGCCGTTTTATTAGTGGCAGCTGGCTTCGAATTGGTTACCGGCTGTTTCGCCGACAAATATTTCGTGCTGACATACCCGTCTTTTCCATTCGCTTTGACCTTTGCCCAGCTCTTCGATTCCGAATACACCGTCACGTTTGTCCCTTTTGAAAGCCTCGTGACTATGCTTGAACTTACCGTCCCGCTTTTCCGCATATTTAGCGTACTTG
>NZ_LMBV01000011.1:77560-77849 GCF_001439925.1 Peribacillus muralis | reverse complement strand
CATTCACGTATTTCGTNCACCGTCTTTACAGGTACGGCGGCTTTCGTTACCTGGTTCGTTTGTGTCTTTACAGATACGGCAGACACCGGAACCGCAGCCTTCGTTAAAACCCCTGGCTTCGTTGCCGATAAATACTTTGTACTGACGTAACCGTCTTTTCCATCGGCTTTGATTCTTGCCCAACCATTGGATTCCGAATACACCGTGACAGACGTGCCCCTTGTTAGCTTCGCTACTACAGGAGCACTTTCAGCCCCGCTTTTCCGCATATTGAGCGAATCCGCGCTGA
>NZ_LMBV01000011.1:24845-77549 GCF_001439925.1 Peribacillus muralis | reverse complement strand
CATTCACGTATTTCGTNNNCACCGTCTTTACAGGTACGGCGGCTTTCGTTACCTGGTTCGTTTGTGTCTTTACAGATACGGCAGACACTGGAACCGCAGCCTTCGTTAAAACCCCTGGCTTCGTTGCCGATAAATACTTTGTGCTGACGTACCCATCTTTTCCATCGGCTTTGATTCTTGCCCAACCATTGGATTCCGAATAAATCGTTACTGGCGTGCCTTTTGATAGCTTGGCTACTATATCGGCATTTTCCGCTCCCGTTTTCCGCATATTGAGCGAACCGGAAATTACATGTACATACATGACACGCGTCTCAAGTTTGGTCTGTTCTGCATGTAGTGGAGCTGCAGATATCTTTTCTTCAAAAGCAACTGTCGATAAAACTGCGAAACAGAAAGTCGGTATAATTAATTTTTTCATATCATTCTCCCTACTAAAGCATTATATATTTAACATTTATTTAAATATCGGTTAATATCAGTATATTAATATAGGCATATTTACTTATTCATTAAAAACATAACATATTTCTTTAGATCTAGAAGGGAACAGCTGAGGTTTTAACATATTAGTAAACTAAAAGACATTTAAGTAACTTTTTAGTAATACTTGAAATATATTCATATCGTGAAATTTCTCACAAAAGGACACAGAAGCCTGATGACGCAAATTTGGTATACTAAAATAATTAATAGAACAACCTGTATCTATAAATGCGAGTCCCCCCACTCGATCCTCATATTTGACGGATTACTGCCATAAACTATATAATTACCATATATATATCTATAAAAATTCTTCTGTTAAGGGGAGTAGCTATACAATAAAGTCGTCAGTACAGGATTATATCCTCGGCTTTATTGGCAACTGATTCTAGTTGTTTGCAAGACCTTGCCGATTATTTGGTGAGGTCTTTTGATTTATTAAAGACGGTATGACCAATAATCGGTTATATCGTCTTTTTTAATTAGAAATTTGCACAATTGAGGTGAATAGTATGCAGAACTATAATGAATTAGCAGCAAGCGTCAAGATTTCCGATGATAAAAAAAGTATTTTGCTTGATGCCGACCCATCCCTGACCCTTATCGGAAAGGGCCGCAGTGCTTATGTATTCCGGATACATTCCACCAATAAAGCGCTAAAAGTGTTTTTCCCGGACCAAATACAAACAGCTAAAGTGGAAGCCGACATATACAAAACCGTTCAAGCCATCGATTATTATCCAACCCTATATGCAGCAGGCATGAATTATTTGGTCATCGATCACATTGAAGGCAACACCCTTTTTGAATGTTTGACGTTAGGGATTCCAATAACCGAAGAAAACATCGAGGAAATTGACCTTGCTTTGCAACTAGCAAGAAAAGAAGGATTGAACCCTTCCGATATCCATTTAAGGAATATCTTCATCACTTCCGAAAAAAAGGTGAAGATCATTGATGTAGCAAGGTTCAAGCAGGTTAAATCCTGCAAACAGTGGCACGATTTAAAAAGCGCTTTTCACCATTTCTATTCGAAGTCATTTTTTCCGAAAAAGATACCTGGATTCATATTGAATACAATAGCGGCGATTTATAAAAAAAGATTCTTTCCCATCTGATTGAAACTACACACATATTGGAGGCACATATGAAAAAAATAATCGCGATAGCTCTTCTATCCATCCTTACCTTAAGCGGGTGCTCGCTTTTGGGAGAAGTCAATTCATCCTTGGAATATGCAGATAATGCGACGGAGTATGTTAATACCGTTAAGACATTTGCCAATGAAGTACCTGCAATGGCCCAAGATGCCGTCACGGATACCGAAGTAAGAAAAAACCTGGAAAAAGAACTGCAACAGATGAAAACGGAGATTGAAGAGTTCAATGCCACTGAGCCGCCGCAAGTCGCCGAAGGAATCCATGAAAAAATAATTGCTTCAAATCAACAGCTTCTAGATGGAATAGAATTATATCTAAATAATATTGAAAAAGGCCAATTAGATCCTAAGGCATTGGAGGATTCAGAGATCCTACAATCCATCGATCAAATAACGGACTTGGCCAACCAAATTGAAAAATTAGGGAATTAAACACATGGATTTCCGGCGATATCCATTGACATGAAACCAAATGGTTTTATATAATCATTAAAACGAAACCAAATGGTTTTATATTTCTTTAATAAGGGAGAATCACTATGGAAAAACAACATACTTTAGAAGATGTCAAGAAGACCGTCATGCTTGAAGCATCTATCCAAAAGGTTTGGGATACAGTATCGACTGCCGAGGGAATCGCTTCATGGTTCATGCCAAATGATTTTCAGCCGAAAGTGGGACATGAGTTCCATGTACAATCACCGTTTGGTCCCTCCCCATGTAAGGTATTGGAGATAGATGCCCCACATCGCCTCTCTTTCTCATGGGATACTGATGGTTGGATCGTTTCATTCCATTTAAAAGAGCATGAGGGCAAAACTGAATTCACCCTTATCCACGGCGGGTGGAAGCAACCTGAATCAATCCTTCCTAAAGCGAATGAAAAAAGCTCGGTTGTCCGCGATCGTATGGCACATGGATGGGTTCAGATCGTCAATGAAAGACTTAAAAAGGCTGTTGAGGGCTAAGTGTCTTCTTCTGCAGAGAAATATGATGTATTCCAAGCGGTGGCCGACCCCACTCGTAGAAAAGTCCTGCAATTGCTTGCTGGAGGGGAATTGCCCATTTCAGCCATCACCTCTCATTTCCCGATGAGCCGTACGGCGATTGCCAAGCATCTGCATATCCTTTCCGAAGCTGAATTGGTCAGCGGGAGGAAGGTAGGAAGAGAGAAACGCTTCCGGCTTCAGCCAGAGCCTTTAAACGAATTGAAGGAGTGGCTTTCATTTTATGACCGATTCTGGGATAACAAACTCTCCATCCTTAAGCATGTGGTTGAAAATCCAGTGAAGGTCAAAGAATAGGAAATTAAAACCCCCGGTACAATTTGCACCGGGGGCTTTCTCATATATTTTTATGCTTCACCATCGATAGTTTGTTCTTTGCGCTTGCGAATGACCAACGTGAGCAATAAGAGCAGGTTAAATACAATGATGCACCCAGTAAGGAAAAGAATACTGGACGTCAATGCATCCGCTCCAAGGCTCGCACTCATCGATTGACGGAAGCCCATGACGGAATACGTCATCGGTATGAACGGATTAACCGCACTGTAGAAGTTATTCATTAGCTCGACAGGGAACATTCCCCCGCTTGCACCTATCTGCAATACAAGGAAAATCATCGCTATTAAACGGCCTGGATTTCCAAAGCCTACGGCCAGGAAGGTTACAAGGAACATGTAGGTGAGGGAAGTCAATATCGAAACCACGATGAATTGACCGATGTTCTCGACCTGTAAATCCATTCCCCAAATCATGATCGCATCAAGCACCAATGCCGATAGCGTTGCTTGAATTAATAGGACCGTGAATTTACTGAACCACCATGCGACTCCTGATGTAGGTCTTGTCGACGGCTTGCCTGTCGGGAATCCCATATTGAAGGCAATCGCACCTACGAATAACCCTAAGGACAGCACGTAAGGAGCAAGAGCATGGCCATAATTGGGCACATCGCTTTTTTTATGTTCTTTAACCTTTGTTGGTTCAGCGATCATGCTGTAATTTGCTTCCGATGTTTCATTACTGTTTATTTCTTCTGCACCATCGCTTAATTTTTGCGACAGCTCTGTCGTTCCATCTTTAAGTGAGGAGATGCCATCTCCCAATTTATCCGAGCCTTTTGCAAGTGCTGATGAGCCTTCATTGATCTTACCTGCACCATCAGCAAGCTGGATGACACCATTGCTTAAGGTGGGCAGATTGCTTTCCAATTTTCCCATGCCTTCAACAAGCGCTGATGAACCGTTGTTCAAGGCCGCTGAGTTGGCATTCAGTTGGTTGGCGCCATCGGCAAGTTTGTTTGCCCCTTCGCCTACCTTGTTGACACCAAACGTGTACTTTTCTAAACCACTTCCAAAGGCTGCTGAGCCTGTTTGAAGCTGAGAGACTCCATCAACCAATTGACCAGAACCCTCATTTAGTTTTGAAAGACCATTATTTAACGACGAACTGCCTTGTGCTAGCTGATTGATGCCATTCACTAGTTCCGGTGTTCGTTCATTTAAAGCTTGAGTGGCCTCCGTTAATTGATTGCTGCCCTTAGCAGCTTCTGACAGACCTGTATTCAATTGCGCCGCACCTGGGATGAATTGGTTTTCCAGTGCATTTTCTATGGCCGTATATCCATTCAACGCTGCAACCGCGTTCGGATTGACTTTATTCACAGCACCATTCAAGGTTGCCACTTGTTCCGGCAGCTGTCCTAAACCATTCAATACTGGCATTACGTTATTCGTTAATTGAGCAGATAAATCGGATATACTGCCTGCAAGGGCCGATGCAATTTGCTTTTGTGACCCTGCTTGGGTTTGAGATTCGTTTTGTATAGCTCCGAGCAATTCGGATTGCTGGCTACTTGTCATGCCTTTGTAGGCTTCAGTACCTTTGACCGCATCGATTGTGCTTTGACCGTTATTGGCAATTGTTGATTGAAGCTCCGTTAAAGCAGCTTTGCTATTCTCAAGATCCGTCGTAATGCTAGAGACGGTGCCCGACGTGCTGCTTCCTGCTGGAATCGCCTCTTGTAATTTATTGACGCCGCTTTGAATGCTTGTCAATCCTTGTGTAAGCTGACTTAGTTGTTCTTCAGCAGGCAATTGGCCATCCAGTTTTTTCAAACCATCATTCAATGCCTCGCTTCCTTCTGACAGCTTCACGATTCCCTCATTCAAGCTCTTTTGGCCTTCCGCCAGTTTGGGAATGCCTGTAGACTGGTCCGTCAATTGATTCGCATTTTCCGATAATAGGTTGAGGCCATCATTCAAACTGGCACTACCGGTTTGTGCCTTCGCTAACCCATTATTCAAATTTTGCGCACCTGGAACCACTTTCGAAAGTCCATTCGAAAGCTGCGACGAGCCTTGCATCAATGCTTCACTATTATCCGTTAACTTCCCTGTACCTGATGCAAGTTCATTAACACCCGTTTGGAGATGCCCGACACCATTCGTGTATTGAGCTATTCCCTTGTTTAATTCGGTTGCGCCGTTTTCAAGTTTATTGACGCCCTCCAAAAACTTGCCAACGCCAACCTGAAGCTTATTCGCCCCATCCTTAAAAGTTAATGTACTTGAAGCTAATTTATTCAGATTGTCTTTCACTTTTTTGTTTCCATCATGCAGTTTTTCCGCACCGTCATCCAATTTTGATGCTCCATCTGCTGCATCGTTGAACCCATCCCCGATTTCTCCCAGTTGTGAGAAAATCGCTTCCGCATATTCTTTCGTGACACTTTCGGCAATTTCCGTTTTCAAATTATTCGTTGCTTTGGTTCCGACTGTTTCAGAAACGAAACTGCGTCCAGGATTCACATCATAGGTTAAATTCATTTTCTTAGGCTTCTCATCCATAACGGTAGAGGCATTTTTAGAAAAATCCCGAGGAATGGTCACGACCATATAATATGTACCATCTTCAAACCCTTTTTTCGCCTTTTTTTCCGAAACGAAATGCCATTCTAGATCATCATTGTCCTTTAATTCATCGACAAGCTCATTGCCGACTGTCAACGTTTTTCCTTCATACTCTGCCTTCACATCATTATTCACGACGGCTACAGGCAATTTACCTGTTTTGCCGTAAGGATTCCAAGCGGAACCAAGGAATAACCCTCCATAAATAATCGGAACGAACAGCAAAACGATGGCCACTCCCACCAGTTTTTTATTCGAAAGGAAAAGCTTCCATTCTTGTTTAAACATATTCAATTTTCTTCACCTGTCTTTTCACTCGTTAATTCATCCAAATGCGCGGAATTCCAGTTCAGGGTCGGAAGTTCTTTCGTACCGAAGCTTTCTTTAAGTAAATCTGCCACCGTTTGACTAGAAAAGAACTCCATTAAAAGTTCATCGGCCTGAGTAAACATCCGGCGAAGAACGTCCATTCCCTTTTCCGCATACTCGCCATCTTTAAACGCTTTTTCTATAAGCCCTGTATCGGGAAACATCGAAATCGGGCCTTCCATCGCTTCAATGATTTCGAGATTTTTAATCTCATCTACACTCTTGGCGAGAGAGAGCCCGCCATTGTTGCCCGGTACCGAGGTGATGATTCGCTTTACGACCAATTTCCGGATGATTTTTTTTAAATACGAAGGAGATACTTCTAACATTTTGCTGATCTCATTAGACGAAAGCGGCACCTTCTTATCCTGGGTCGAGAGTATGACAATGATGCAAATCGCTTGCTCCACCCCTTTAGTTAATTGCAAATCATTTCACCTCTTCATATATACTTGGATATCCAATATCCATAATGGATATTTCACATCTATAATTAAAACGCGTTTCAACTTAAAAATCAAGATATTCCATAGAAAATTTTTCAAACGACTTCAGGTCTGAAGCAAACGCAAATCGTGCAAACGAAAAGTAACCCCCGCATCACGAATCATGCGGGGGTTACCTTTGTCAGGAGCATTAAAGGTCATTTAAAAATTCATTGATTGCTTCTGGAGTCTTTGCATTTGCACTGTGCAGATGTGCCACCTTTTCTCCATTTTTGAATACCAATAACGATGGAATTCCCATTACCGTTTGCTCATCAGAAATCTCAGGAAACTCGTCACGATCGATCGTAAACCAATGTTTGTCTTGATGTTCTTCAGTGATCTCATCGATGAACATGTCTAACCGTTTGCAGTCTGGGCACCATGTAGTCGTAAAAACCCCGACCGTCAATCCTTCTTGTTTAATTTGTTCACGGTATTCTTGCTCTGTGCTAATATTCTTCATGATTTTCTCCTCCGGGCTTTACTAATTTTCATTTTGAAATCCAAGCAGAAATGTACTCCACGATAAATATATAATTAATTCCCTTACAGCACAAACGGTTTATCCTCAACCATCATTTGATTTGTACAAAGACCGTTTCATTGCACTGCAGGTCCGCTTTCCGCGGGCGGCCCTTGAGCCTCCTCGGCTTTCAGCCTGCGGGGTCTCAAGCAGACACGCATTTCCTAAGCGAGAGTCTCGCACCTTCCGTTTTCTTTCCACTGTGCATGACTATGAAGAAGGGATACAGATTGCTCACAGTGCTGGAGGATTTGAACAATGGCCGTTTCATTGCACTGCAGTCGCTCGCTTTCCGCGGGCGGTCCGTGAGCCTCCTCGGCTTTCAGCCTGTGGGGTCTCACGTAGACACGCATTTCCCGCAGGAGTCTCGCACCTTCCGTTCCATTCCACTTCGCGTACACACCCATTAATTCAACCTCTATCATTTATAATTCAACCTACACACTCATTAATTCAACCTCTATAACTATAATTCGACCTAACGCAAGTGGCGTTTTCCAGTTCATTCGATAGGGAGAGTCAGTTGCCAGGAGACACCAAACTTATCAGATATCCACCCGAACTTCTTGCTAAAGGAATAATCACCCAATGGCATGAGCACTTGTCCGCCATCACTTAAACTCGAATAAAGCCTGTCAATTTCCTCTTCACTATCACATGTAAGGAAGATTGAAAACGAAGGTGTAAACGTAAATTGATGCTTAACATAGCTATCGATGCACATAAAATCCTGGTCCTTCAAGGTAAAGGTAGCCTGCATGACACTTCCCTCTGGGCCTGCTTCATTTGCACCATACCGTAGTATGCTGGTTATTTTCGACCCTTCGATTAAAGATGTGTAAAAATTCATGGCTTCTTCCGCATTTCCTTCGAACATCAAGAAAGGTGTGACATTTTTCATTCATCATCAAACTCCTTTTACAGCAAATAGTAGATCAAGGCGCCCATCAGGAGACACCACAACCATTGCCTATCATTTTATCGTATCGAGGCATAGATCCCAAACCCATCACGATCAATAACCTTTTGCATATGAGATGTTGACAGATGAGTGCCAAGTAAATTAAGTAGAAGGTATGTTTCTACAAACCCTAAAGCATCTGTTTGTCCAAATTTTTAATTTTATATATATATTGATTAGCTAACCGACGTTTGTAAGTAGAAGGAGATTTAATTTAAAGAATGTGATATTAGGACACACTTGCATTAAAGTAGTAGTTAATAAGTCTAACTCATTCCACTTTCTTCAATTCCATCTTTCCTTCGCCATCCAATGAAAGATGGAGTTGCTGATTGATGATAATCGATAGCGGAAAGACTTCCGAGTCCCTATCCGAAAAAATCCAACGCCTTTTTCTAGGACCTAATAGTAAGAACGAGCCTTCTTCATGCTCCCCGATGAAATTCAAACGATTTTCGTTAATTGCTTCGTCGCTCCTTACGGGTACACCTTTATTGATCAGCTGATTTCCAACTGTTTTAACTTCATCTGTCGTCATGTTTATTTCACTAATGCACAGAACGTTTTGAACCGAAAAAGATTTTGCATCGGATTTTGGTGATATGGCATATCTCGAGATGAACTCGACAATGTTGCCTGATGGGTCTGAAAAATAAAAGGAATGCGCATCCGAATAGGGAAAGTAAACGTAGTCCTCATCATCTTCCCTCGTTAGTTCCACCTTTGTCTTTGCCCATTCTTTTGCTGAGTTGAATAGATTCGTCGGGATGTTCAGCGCAAAATGATAAAAAGGCTTACCCGGGTGATGATATTTTTTAATTTCAAGCACGCTGTTCCCCACCTTGATCTCAAAGCCTTCATCAGCATCCGCTCGTACCTCAAACCCTAGCTCCTTAACATAAAAATCCCGCATTTCACTCAGAACATGGCTATATAATGTGACTTTATTGATAATCATCGTTTACTCCCCCCAATCCACTTACCGTATATTGTAAAGCAAAGTTTCATTTATTCAATATTCTGCACCTTCACTGCCTCATGCTCAAAAAGGACCACTGAAAAAACAGGAGATCCCCGGACTACATAAAGTTACGGCTGCTAGAGTAATATCCAGGTTTACTAATTTAGGAGTTATGTCTCGATGCCCATTCCTTCCATTGAAGAGGTTGCTGTGCCTCTCCAACCGTTTTCACTTTACACATTAGCGAACTTTGAAGGCAATATCCTAAAAGTCGCGAATGACTTTCACCATCAATGTATCCGGCTTTACTTCATAACAAGGTCAAGTTCAATCACCTAAAACTCATTTATAAGGATCGCATCGCATAAGTGAGGAACACAATATAACAAACCGCATAAAAGGACTGAACCCATTGAGTCCGCCTTCTCCATCCGACCAATATTTTTTAATATGTGTTAATGTCGAACGTGAACCATTCTTCAACAATCTTTTCGTTTTGCACACGCAGCTGGTTGATACCAAGAATTTCAACTGGGGACTGGATCGGATTACCGAAAAACCCTTGCAAACGCCATCTGACAGATACATCCCAGTCACCCATTTCCCCACTTTGATTGCATGTTATACAATCAATTGCAACTTTAGCATTCGGGATTGATTCGAAAAATCTTCTAAGCATTCCTTGTATTTGATTGTAGCCTACAAGATCTTTATCACAAGTATAGTGAACCACTGCATGGTCGGCGTAATAGTCCTTTATATGATTAAACAAACGCCATTCCCACACTTTATTGTACATTTCCATAACAAAATCTCCTATTATGAAAAGAGAAGAGCATGGTTCAAACATATCCGGTAACGAACCACTCATCGTGTCACTACTTAATTGTAAGACAGAGTCCTTCTTCAGTTCATCAGCATTCTGACCTCCACCAAGCTGCCGGACTTCATATATGGGGTTTGTGTGAACACTGCAATCCACGGGTGTGCTAAAGTTAACCTTTTCACCTGTCGCAGTTGAATGGATTCGGTGAGAAGAGTAAAAGCCTTCTTTATCATGGTCTGACCACACAACTTTCCCCCCTAACCTTCTTTTTAAAGAAACATGTAATTGTCTGCAGCGTAGCCGAAATAACAGCAGTAAACCTATGAATAATAATAGACAGGCAATGCACGCTTGTTAGTTCTTCACATAACATCAAAGCCTCTTTCTTCTAATATTCGTAGTATCCCTAGGTTTGAATACGTATTCAACAGAAGCAAGTTAAATTTATTTTAGGTTCAAGGAGTTATATTGTCAATATTTAAAATATTCTATTTAATCCTCACATTAAAGGTCATACCAAATATGGAACAGGCAGCATGCTATTTAAATATTTGCAAAAAAATCCGCGATGGATATCGCGAATCTACTCATATTATTTTACAGTCACAAACCCTTTTGGAATTCGGAAATAACATAGGGCCGCAGCTATGATGGATATCATCCCGCTTATCAAAAAGAAAGCTTGAAAGACCGTTCCCCCTATAGTCGGGGAGTTGGATAACAAACCACTGGAAACAAGAAAAAGCACTCCAAATCCAGACATAAATAAAGCCATCTTTTTCATCTTTGTTTTGAAAAGGATATAACCCGTAAGCATGATCATGTATGAGGCTGTGAATATCATAAGCACAGGAAATAATGGCTTGAATTTAGCGGCATAAACGAAATAGTCCAAATTGGAAATATCATCGGCATTGGTCAATCGATCACCCGATGCAGCGGAAAAATATGTTGAATACTTCCATTCCCCTGGGGTATCCAATATTTCGCTGCCTTCATACCAGGTACAAAATGAAAAAAGCATAAAGAAAAGTGCAGTGATTATCATTTGTGAAAAATAGTTAAAAGTCAATCTTATCTCCTCCAACTGCCATTATACCAATAATTAGTACATTTACCTATATCCAGGTGCACCTCGTGTTCAAGCTATATGTAAACAAACTCTGGCTCCTGAATATTATAAGGTAACCACTTTTAAGGAGCGTTAGAGATATGATGACTCATGGAGATGACCTCCTTATTTCAGGAGCATGGTTGCTGGGCATCGGCAGTCTCACTGCGGCAATCGGGCAAACCCAGCAAACGTTAACGGGAACTGAACTCGGCAAGGACTTAGTGTTAAAAGGAAATGGCATCGAAGCCTTGGGAAATTCCCTGCAAGCAATCGGACGAACGAAAATGTTGGATCCGGAAAATGAAAGTTCTGAAACGTACTTCATTTTTGGCGCCTGGCTTGAGGCTGCAGGTAATACGACAAATGCCGTGGGGGTCAATATGCAGCTGAATGGCTCAGAGGTGGAGGGGGAAAAAACCGATGCACTCGGCAGCGGCATCCAAGGTCTCGGAGCCGCTTTTGGAGCATTCGGAGCCTTTCTTACGGAGGATTCATTATCACGCTCGCTTGAAATAAAAGGCAATAGTCTCATTGCTGCAGGTTCTTTTTTTGAATCGATCGGAAACATCTTCATTTTAAATGAAAAACGCCAGTTGGGGGAGCAAATTCTCTTGCTTGGCAGCTGGGCCCAGGTCTTCGGCGCATTTATCTTAATCGACGCCTTTTACCTTGAAGTTGAAAATGAACACCCTAGTGAAGGCAAGAGTGAACCTTCCAGCCAATATAGCTATGCCAAGCATTACCTATAAGCTGTTTCCCTTAAATACAAGGGGCGACGAGTTCGACCTTCATCCTATCAGGATCCTCGAAAAAGACCGCATAATGATCCTCCCCGCCAGCAAACGGGTGCTTGTCTGCATATAGAACAGATATTCCTCTGTCCTTTAATTTCCTCGTCACCTCATCAACATGCTGACGGGAAGAAGCATGAAAAGCAAGATGATTAAGTCCCACCCTTCCCCTATGATAAGGAACATCAAGAAACCTCGCCTTCGCCTGGACAAAAACGATGTACATTCCCCCTAACCTCCAACTCTTCCCGCTTTCCCACTCCTGAAATGACTCATAACCCATCTCCTCCAAAAACCAGCCCCAGAAATTAACCGTCCTTTCCAAATCAGAAACATATAACTCAATATGATGCAATAATCCTTTTGACAATGTCCTCACCCACCTTATCCATGAACTAAACCAGAGGAATGCCTCGTTCCACTCCTCTTTGAATGGTTGAATTCACTATACTCGAATCCGGGCGCGTGGACTATGGAAAATATCCGGCTGGGACGGTTTATTATATTGGTCGGTCGAATTATTATCGGTTTAAGTCGAATTATTCGCTTGGTCGGTCGAATCATTATAGTTTAGGTCGAATTATTCGCTTGGTTGGTCGAATTATTATAGCTTAGGTCGAATTTCCCGCTTGGTCGGTCGAATTATTATCGGTTTAGGTCGAATTATTCGCTTGGTCGGTCGAATTATTATAGTTTAGGTCGAATTATTCGCTTGGTAGGCCGAATTATTATAGTTTCGGTCGAGTTTCCCGCTTGGTCGGTCGAATTATCATCGGTTTTTGTCGAATTATTCGTTCTAGCGGTTTGGATACATAATTAAATTCAAAAAGGCTCAGCTGATCGGTTTTTATTTGATGATTTCATCATAAATCGCTCCGCCGCCGTTTATTTTGATGATTTTTAGGCGCTTGGTTTTTTTGACGAAAATGGTTTTGTATCGTTTTGTTCCGTTTTGTTCAATCAGGAAAACACGTTTATCATCGTTATCGGTTTCCTTATCGAACGAATAGTCTTCATTACCGATTTGCTCGATGATTTCATTGTATTCGGGCAGTGAGGACCATTTATTTCTTTCAGGCTCCGCTTTCGTTTCTTTTTGTTCAGTTGGCTTTTCCTTTGCCAGGTCGTTATTGCACGCAGTTAGCATCGTTGCTGAGGCAACCAATGCAAGTATTGATTTATACATGATCAACATCATCTCCCATTCCTATCTTCCCACTTCCGAAGACAAATAGTCCTTGATCCGCTTAAATAATGCAAATCCGCTTGGACATACTATATTAATTCTGATATTATAGTTACTCAGGGTAACAATTACTCATGGTAACTATATAATAATTAAAAGAGGTGTTTCCTATAAAGACTTACCAAATCTTCTTTCAGCAACTGTTGCAGTTGTACCGTCCATTTGAAAATAATCTCAATATACAGCTGAACAAGCATGATTTACACAGGGCGCAATGGTCGATTTTGCATTGTTTATTCAATTATGAATCGGCAACACTTGTCGAGCTAGCCAACTACCAAAGCGTCGAAAAGCCGACGATTACGAGGACCATCACCCGGTTGGAAGAATTGGGGTATGTCGAGCATGTGCCAAGCAAGGATCGACGCGAGAAAAGAATGCGACTTACCGAGCTCGGCATAAAGCTATATGGTGAAGTCCGCGAAACGATCGACGAGTACGAACAGGACATCCTAAAAGGGATTACGGAAGAAGATCAGCTCTCTGCGATACGCATCATGGGCGAAATAAGAAATAACATAAAAAATTAAGGAGATCATAAAATGGAACAATCCAGACCAAAACTATGGACGAAGGACTTTATCATCGTTTCTTCCATTAACTTTTTCATAACATTAATTTTTTATTTACTGATGGTGACACTTGCCATTTATGCTGTAAATGAATTGAATGCATCTACAAGCCAAGCTGGACTCATATCGGGTATTTTCATAATCGGGACATTGATCGGGCGTTTGTTCATTGGCCGTTTCATTGATTCAATCGGCCGTAAGAAAACATTATTCATCGGGATGGTCTTTTTCACGTTGACGACCATTCTCTATTTTGTCGATCTCGGAATCGGCTTCCTGCTTGTTAACCGCCTAATTCACGGAATGGCGATGGGGATGGCCAGTACCGCGACTGGAACGATCGTCGCCCAAATCATCCCGGCAACAAGAAAAGGCGAGGGCATTGGCTATTACAGCATGAGCGCGACCCTTGCAACGGCAATCGGCCCCTTCATCGGGCTATATATGGCCCAAAGCACAAGCTTCCAAGTCATCTTCAGTTTCTGCCTGGCCTTAGGTGTGATCAGTCTGATTACTGCATTCTTCCTAAATGTTCCGGCATTGAAGGTAGAGGCAAAAGTGGTTGAAAATAAAGGGTTCAAGCTTTCCAACTTTATTGAACCCAAGGCACTGCCCATCGCTTTGATTACTTTAGTATTGGCATTCTGTTATTCCAGCGTCCTTTCTTTCATCAGCTTCTACGCCATTGAAATCGACCTGGTCAATACAGCAAGCTTCTTCTTTGTCGTTTATGCAGTGGCTGTTTTATTGTCACGTCCTTTCTCCGGCCCATTGATGGATCGAAAAGGAGCGAACTTCATCATGTATCCTGCCTTCATCATTTTCGGGGCAGGGTTGCTGCTTCTAAGCACCACGATCAATAGCTTCACTTTATTGGCAGCTGGTTTCCTCATCGGTCTTGGCTTTGGAAATATGCAATCAAGCTCGCAGGCGATTGCCGTTAAACTGACACCGCCTCACCGCATGGGTATGGCAACATCCACCTACTTTATCATGCTGGATGCAGGACTCGGTTTCGGTCCATACATTCTCGGCTTCATCATTCCGATAACCGGCTACAGCGCGCTCTATGTCATTCTAGGCGTCGCGGTCATCGCAACTTCCGTCTTATACTACTTCCTGCATGGAAGAAAAGAACGTGCTGCAAGAGCATTACTCGCTTCAGCTTAACAGATGAACTGAAAAAGGGTTCGGAATTGATTCCGAGCCCTTTTTGTTTAGTAATGAAATAACTTTATGATAAACCTCTTTTCGATATCCTGAAATTGTATTAAAATGGGTTAAATTGGACGGAAAGGAGTTTCCATGAAAAGAATTATTGGATTGTTTTTATGCAGTTTCCTGTTAGCTTCCTGTAACAAAACAAGCACAATCATTGAATGGGTTGATTTCGTAAGAATCAATGGCAAGAAATATGAAGCCACCTATTCCGAAATCATTGCCGAACAAACCTTCATCGGAGAAGAAATTGGTCAAGTACAGTTCAAGGTTGCCGATGAGATTACAGATGTTGATTACAAAACGAGAAATGGCGATGCAACATACCTTGAGAAAGGCACCAAGATCTATGCGGTAAAGAAAAAGCCGGAATGTATCGCGATCAAAGATGAATCCGTAATTAATGGATATCGGCTCTATCGCCTGGATTCAAGTAAAAACGATGAATTCCGTATAGACAAAGACAGTGATACGGCTGCAATAACCAAAGTTGAATTATACTCCGACGATACGGCGCCATCCCTGCTGCGGACTTTATCTTCAAAAACAGATATCCAAGCTTTAATTACCCTGCTCAAGCAAGGTGAAATCAATAACGATTATTCGCCGAATATAGCAAAGGGTGATCCGATTTCCTACAAAATCATCTTTTATGGAGAAGATCCGCTCGCCCATCAGTTCCCGATGTTCTTTGATGGAGAAAAGTGGTATTGGAGTCCTTCGGATACAGCCATTTTGCCTGCTGAGATCGAATCCTTCGTGAAACCAAAATGAAAGGTCCCTTCATTAATGAGAGGACCTTTCACTTCATTATATAACTTCCAGGGTACTTATAATAAACCCAATTTTTTGTTCATTCTTTTTATCAGCTGCATGCCTGATTGTTTCCCCTTTATATAAAGTCTTTCCGGTCTTTAAATCGGCAATCAGCAGTTGGGCAGGTTCGTACGTTAAGTTTTCACCCATACCGCTTCCTAATAGGAAGTATACACGCCCGTTCTTAATGGCAACGAAGTTTGCTTCCTCTTTACCAACAGCTACGTTCAGCTCGATGTCATTCGTTAACGCACCACTGCTTATGTCAAATGTCTTCAGTTGATACTTTCCGGAGGTGAAATCTATTGCATATAGGCTTTTTCCATCCGTATAGCCTGATCTGGCGATGTCCAGATTAAGCGATTCTTTCTTATCGCCCTTAATCGTTGTTAATTTTTCCGTATCATACTGGTAAGAGAACAGCTTGCTTTCCTTTAGCTTTTCCTCATATTCACCTTCCTCATGATTTACACCTTTAATCATGGAAAATAAGATCATATTGTTTGGCTGCGAAGGTGCTGTATTCACCGGCATTTCAAAATCCACTTGATTCGGGTACGTAAACGTTTCAGAGACAAGGGTTTTGTCGTTCACAACCTTTTTCTTGGCTAAATCGATTGTATATAGATGAACCTCTTTCGTTTGCTTATCATCGCTTGAATCCACATCATTCATCGTCAAAACCTGTAGCTTCGAATGAATCAGCTGAACATCCCTGACTTCCATATTCATTAACCTCTCTTGATGGGGAAAGTCGATTCGAAAGGACGTTTCATCTTCGTCTTTCTTCTCCAGTACACCGATATCAAACTCCGCTTCCATTTTCCCACTCTTCGTATATTCATTATTCACCGAGGCATAAGCGAGGAAATCGTCGTCTTCATAAAAGGAATCGATAAAGTCCTTCCCGCGCATGAATGAACGATGTTTCTTTATCAATCTTTCAATTTGAACATCATTTCTGTCAGACCATAATGACCTATCGTGGCCATATGTGGTCATATTCGATTCTATCGTCAATGGTTCATAAAGATTATTATTTTCAAGTGTTGCTTGTACGATGACCGGATCAAGCTCTTTATCACTGCCTTCAATCGTCTTGAACGAAAACGTTGGAAGGCCTGAAGCGGAGGAAGCTACTTTAACATAATAGGTCCCGATGCTTAAGAGGACAACCAAGCCGATGATGATGCTGCATAAATAACGTTTCACCTTGTTCACTCTCCTTTTTGATTGTTTTTATACGGTTACACGGTTTTTCAATAACCATGAACCAAGCCAAATCGATAACCCTGTCACGATAATTCCTAGTGTGAGCAGAAGACCGAATAATTCATTCGAGTAAAAATGGAAAATCTCACTTGCCATTATGAAAACTGGAGTTAAGAACAGTGCAGCAGCAACACCGCCATACAGCAACCCCAATAAAATTCCTTTCATCCGGAAACTCCGTTCAAACATGATCGCCGTGAATAATATCGACATAACCATGAGACCGATGCCATAGGAAAGCAAGAATTGAGTGAAGGTACTTGGGATGATCAACATCAGTATTCCATTCGCTGCCGCTATGGAGGAAGTTGACATTTCCATATTCAAGAAAGCTTCTGGCACGCTTGAATGAAATAGCGCATTTTCCAGCGGTAAAAGGATCATTTGCCAGGCAATCAGTCCTAATACCATCAAGAAGATGGCCGTAGCTTTGGAAAGATAGATTGATAATCTGGATGTCGGTAACATTAAGAGGCGATATATGAACGTGTTCTTGCCAAACCAATCACGATACCAAATTAAAAAAATGTAAAAAATAAGCGCAACGGCACTTAACGCAATCGGGCCTAGAAACCAAAGGGTATTAGCGATATGGGTAAAATCAATGCCTCCATATTCACTAAGATAAGCGACTTCCGATAGCTTTTCCTCTAACATGATTTCCTTGGCATCATTAAGAAGACTCTTCGTTACGATCAGCACCCCGGCAAATTGCGAAAGCAAGGTGATCAACAAGAGGGTAAGATAGATTTTACTAAAACGGTTAATTTCGAAATTGACTAGCTTTAAATAACGCATCATGCTTGATACACCTCTCTCATTACATCGACTACCGATTTCCCTTCTTCTTCACGCATTTCTTCCGTATTGAACTCCTTGAGCACTGTTCCGTTATCCAATAAAATGACCTTGTCGATTAAATGCTCGATATCACCGATTTCATGGGTCGTGATGATGACGCCCCTATCCTCAATGAGATGGCTCGCAAAAACATTGGCGATCTGCTCGCGGCTGAAAATATCGATTCCCGAAAACGGTTCATCCATCAGGACATAATCCACATCAAGGGACAGCCCGAGCATCAAGTTAAGCTTGGCTGTATTACCTTTGGATAATTCCGATATACGGCTTTCCTCTTTCAGCTTGAAGAATTCCAGCAATTGAAGGGCTCTTTCCTGATTCCATGAATGATAGAAATCCTTCATGAACACCATTGCCTGTTTAACCGTCATTTGCGGAAGCATCGTCGGAGCGTCCGGAATGAAGGTGATTTTTTCATAGCTGTCCTTTGTCATTGTTTGGCCGTTGATCAATATTTCCCCTTTATATGGCGTCAAGCCCATGATCGCTTTGAGTGTAGTCGTTTTACCGACACCGTTTATCCCGATCAAACAGGTGACTTCGCCTTTATTGGCGGTAAAGGACACACCGTCCAATATTTTTTTACGGCCATATTTTTTAGAAACTTTTTTTACCTCGATCATTTTCCTTCCTCCTCCCTGATTTCTTCCGAGTATTTTTGTTTAACGACACGAAGCAATTCATCGACTGGCACATTAATCGGACGGATCGCATCGACAAAAGATTCTACGGCTTCCAGAATCAGCTCTTGCCTCACAGCCTGTAATACCGTTTCATTCGTCGTGATTTGACTGGGAAAATTACGTTCAGTATGGATCAAGCCCTGTTCCTCCATTTCTTTATACGCTTTTTGAGCAGTATTAGGATTTATGTTCAATGTAGCCGCCAGTTCTCTTCGCGAGGGGATCTCCTGTCCTGCCACTAAGGTGCCGATGGCTATTTGTTCTTTAAAATGACGAACGACTTGCAAATATACCGGTTCCCGGGTATTAACGTTCATAAAACCACCACCTATTTAGTAAAAAAAGTATGATACTCGTGTATGTACTATGTGGTTCACACACTTTATATATGTACTATACCCGTAGTACACCTTACCTGTCAATATAAAATTAAAACCCCGAATACGCTGTGCAGTCGGGGTTTTTTCTACTATTTCAATACATCAACACTATCCTTGACAAATTGCTCAAAAGAAATCGGGGCATGTCCCAATATTTCATGTAAATCACTTGTCACCCGCTTCGCAAAACCGATTTTCGCGGTTGTGTATATCCCCACCATTACGACAATCTTGTCTTTGCTTATTCCTTTTTTTCGGCATGTTTTCCAAAATTCAAGAATGCTTGGATTGGAATAAGTGAAGCTTTCCCCTGTTATATCACTGAATATTTCGGCTACCTCTTGATAAGATAAAGCTTCATTTCCAGTTAAATCATAAGCTTTCCCTCGATGCTCTTCATGTATCAAAGTCTTCATGGCAGCGACGCCTATATCACGGACATCGATGAAGCTCGTTTTTCCTTTGCCCGCCGGAACATATATATCGTGCATCTCCCGTAATTCTTCACCATGCTGTGTAAGCAGGTTCTGCATAAAGAAACTCGGGCGCAAAAATGTATAGGGGATTTTTGATTCCAAGATGAGTTTTTCAATTTTGGCATGTGGGACGATCTTGTTTTTGTCCGCCCCGAGCACGGAAAGAAATACGATGTGTTTCACTTGCTGCTTGTTCGCCTCTTCTATGAACGGACGAAAATATTTATTAGCATCAGCAAGATGCGGAGGGCGCATCAAAAAGACGGAGTTGATCCCCTGTAAAGCTCCGGAAAATGAGGAAGCATCCTCAAAGTTCAAATAGCGGTCACCATAATCGCTCCGGTGGCTTGCCGTTTCGAACGGAATCCCCTCGGATTGCAGGTGTCTCACTACTTCCCTTCCTACGTTGCCGGTCGATCCTGTAATTAAAAGCAAAATTTTCACCCTTCCTATGTTAATGGGTAATCATGGTGCTAGTTTTCCATGGAAGGAATAAAATATGTGACGACGATATTTACTGAAACAGATGATGCAGCAGGCGATCTTTATCTTCGAAAAACTGCTTCATTAACAAATAGTGATCGGTTTCCTCCAATGCCACTTCATTTATTCCAGACTCTGTAATTTGGAGGATTTTTGCCTCGGGATAGGCCATGAGAATTGGGGAATGGGTGGAAATGATGAACTGAGACCCTTGTTCAACAAGCTCATTGATCCTGGCGAGCATCGACATTTGCCGCAATGGCGACAAAGCGGCCTCAGGCTCATCGAGGATATACAGCCCATCGCCTTGAAACCGTTCTACGAAAGCCGCGAAAAACGATTCGCCGTGAGATTGTTGATGCAGGGATTTCCCTCCAAAGGAATCGATGATTTTCGACCCATACGATGATTCCCTATCCAGTTCCTCTATATTCGTAGCTAAATTATAGAACGTTTCCGCCCTAAAGAAAAAATGATCCTGCGGTTTGTACACGCCCTTTTTCAAACGGAGGTATTCGTCCAAGTTGGAGTGCGAATCATAATTGGAAAAATTAAAATTCAACGTTCCTCCTTCTGGGTTAAAGCCGTACGCAATCGCAATACCTTCGAGCAGAGTCGACTTCCCCATGCCATTTTCCCCGACAACATAGGTTACATTCGGATGGAAGGCCAATTCTTGAAGATGCTTAATAACCGGCAGATTAAGCGGGAAAAAGTCATAAGAAGAAATGCGCTCCCGATTCAGGTACATGCCTCTGATGTATTGTGTATCATGATGTAACTTCATCGCAGTCACCT
The DNA here is from genome assembly GCF_001439925.1 of Peribacillus muralis. GTDB lineage: Bacteria > Bacillota > Bacilli > Bacillales > DSM-1321 > Peribacillus > Peribacillus muralis. Next base: position 57,150 of record NZ_LMBV01000011.1, on the reverse strand, counting down.
CCTATTCCAAAAATTATTTTCAAAAAACATTCCTGTCACTTAACCAACAACGCTTCGCTCTTTCATCAATCATCTTGATGAACGCATGTTTCCCTTTGACATATTCCTTAATATCGGTTGGGAATTCCGCTGCCAAGCTTAGCTTGAGCTGACTATACCTTTTTGCTTCCTGCGGGTGGGCCAGCATATAATCCCGAAAAGCGAGGTGCCTTGCAATATCCTCATGACCCGCTTGAAACATATGTACATGATGTGACCGCTCATCTTTGCCTTTACTGAAAAACCTTCGTCCAGCGATGCCATTCTCTTCCCTAACATCATAGCCACTCTTTTCCATCTCTTCATTAAAATCTGCGACGCGTTCGATGCTCCGAACCCCGGCCAATATATCGATGACTGGTTTGGCAGAGGTCGCCGGAATGGCCGTACTGCCAATATGTGATAATTTCACCAATTCATCGCCGAATACAAGCTTTCGCATTCATCCCTGAATAATAACTGCCACTCCCGCTTATGTGCAACAACCTCGACTCTTCTCATATTAAACCTCCTTCCGTTCAACGAATGCTGATCATAGGTTTGGCTTTCGTCTGTGCTTAGTAGCCTGTTCATAGGCATATGCGAGTGTTATTAGTATTCCTTCACTATAAGCGGTGCTGGCGAAAGTCACACCAAATGGCCTGCCGCTTTTCATGAATCCTGCAGGCATGGCAATGGAAGGGTACCCTGCTTTGGCACAAATCGTGGAGCCAATGTAAGCAGGAAAAAGAATCGCATCCAAATCATACTTCTTCAAGGTAAAATCAATGCCCTGTTCCTGAGAAAAATAGATGTCTTCCAGTTTCGCATTCAGGTAATCTGGATTTCTTAACGTATTGGACAGACTTTCTCTATCTTCCAATTTATTTTGCCCATATTTCAATGCCCGATCGCCTATGCTCTTATTAAATGCAATTAATTCCGAAATGGAATGAACCGGCATATGCGGAGGCAGCTTCGAAAGGAAATGATCCAAGCTAGCTTTTAGCTCATATAAAGAAACGCCCCAGCTCCACTCCCGCTTGAACGAGGGAATGTCTATATCCTCGATGACAATCGCCCCCTCATCCTTCAAGGTCCGAACGACATCCTTAAATAAACTTTCGTCATATTCAGCTGATGCATAAAACTCGTCAGGGGCCTGTTTGTATACACCGATTTTCGCATCCCTTAAACCGTTTTGATCTAAATACTCCGTATAATCCGATGTTAGCCTCCCTGCGCTTTTATGTGTCGTGGGATCAAGCTCATCAACACCCGCTAATGCTCCCAATAAAATCGCAGCATCGGTGACCGTCCTTGCCATCGGACCTGCCGTATCCTGTGAGTATGTGAAAGGAATGATTCCCCTCCGGCTCACCAGACCCACAGTTGGTTTAATCCCCACGACGGAATTCGTTATCGCTGGACTTAAGATGGAGGCATCCGTTTCAGTCCCTACAGATAATACCGTAAAATTCGCAGCAGTCGCCACTGCCGAACCGGAACTGGAACCACCAACGTAAAGATTCGCATCTCCATACGGGTTCAATACTTGTCCGCCTCTTGAACTGTATCCGGCCCACATTTCATAAGACATCCCATTCGCCAGCTCGGTCATATTCGCTTTACCGAGAATAACGGCTCCAGCTTCACGAAGCTTTTTAACAAGAAATGCATCCTCCTTACTGTTATAATTCTCAAGTGCAATCGTCCCTGCACTCGTATGCATCTTATCATTCGTTTCGATATTGTCCTTTAATAAAATCGGAATGCCATGCAATGGTCCCCTGACACCATTGGAAGCTCGTTCATGATCCAATGCTTCGGCAATGAAGAGGGCATCTGGATTTATCTCAAGGATGGAGTTCAGTTGTGGACCATCTTGATCAAATTTGGCAATTCGATATAAATAATACATTGTCAGCTCTTTTGCTGTTATGTCTCCCTTTTCCAAGGCGGATTGTATCTCATCTGTCGTTAGCTCTTCTTTGAAAAACGCTTTAAATGGTATCGTCATTGACATTGATCCCTTCCGTTTTCCCCGTTGTTTGCGTATGCGGTACTTCCTCAATCGCTTTCTTCAGGACGTTATGGATAAATGGAGCTTTCGCCTCCGTATATCTCGTCCTGTCATATGAATGCTTTTTGGCTAAGTCCTGCTTCAATTGCTGATATTGTTGCCGCACATGGGAATGGGTGCTTAAATAATTCCTAAATGCAAGTTGATTCTTCCACTGTTCGCTTCCAAATTCATAGAAATGCAAATGGTGTGTCCCCGCACGCCATTGACCCTTTCTAAAAAAACGCCTCTTTGGAAACTCCTTATGTGCGACAAATTCATACCCGATCGACCTTAACGGCTGTATGAACGTTTCCACCTCATCTAAATGCCGGACACCAGCCATAATATCCAGCACCGGTTTTGCGGCCAATCCTTTCACAGCCGTACTGCCAATGTGCTCAACATATAGACGGTGACCCTGTAACACGGTCATTATCCTCGTTTTTTCCTGTTCGAATTCGCTAACCCAATCACGGTTATAATCCTCGATTTTGATTTCCTTTTCCATATTATCTTTCATCACGTGTCCATTGGACGAATGGGTCGCGCGCACTTGGTTCATAGTAGGTTCCATCATACACCTTTTCCGCTTTCGTCACTTTATTCGTTCGAATGACGGTGTATCTTCCTTTATCATAATTTTTGGTAAGATAATATTTCCTCTTAGAAAATCCTTTTTCCGGTCCCGATAATGGCGCTTCGGATTTGTACGCCACCGGCTTGTTCAGACTCTCCCTCAACACCGCTTTAATATTTAGCGGAGTATCCTCAAGCTTAGATACTATTTGGACATGGATATCCTTTGTCTCCTCTTTCCCTGAAGGGACGGATGCCAATTCAATCGTATCGTGGGTTCGCTCGGAGAATGACTTCGTGACGCTGTATGAATAAATGACTTTCATCGAGCTTATACTGTCTTTTAATTTGCCCGCTGACTCAGGCATGGCAAAACTTAAAAGAAAGGTGAGCGATATACATATAATTAGGAGGGTGAACGAAATTCTCTTCATATTTCCTCTTTCTCGACAATGTATTTTTGATCCACACTTTTTGACTAACAGCTTATTAAAAATACTATCAACAATTGGTAAATATAACAATTAATTCTTTATGAACAAGCTGGTAGGGAGATTTTGAATGAAGGATGGCTTTCTCGACTCTCGGACGGATTAACACCGCTTTGGGTCGAATTAATCCCGCTTCAGGTCGAATCCCTACTCTATTTGGTCGAATTAACACCGCTTTAGGTCGAATCCTCCTGTATTTGGTCGAATTTACACCACTTTAGGTTGATTCCTACTCTATTCGGTCGATTAATCATGTTTTTAGTCGTATTTCATCCGCTTTAATTCAATTCTCGACTGAAACAATAAAAAATGACCACCAAATTGGTGGTCATTTTTTATTATTCAAATCTTCAAATCCGGATTTCACAAAGATTTTCATGGATGCTGGCGTTTGGAGATAGTCATAGAATTGCTGTGCTTCTTTTTGGTGTGAGCTTTCCTTGATTATTCCTACGGGATAGATGATTGGGTCGTGCAGGTTCTCCTTGGCTGTTGCGACGAGCTTAACTTTGGATGAGCTGAGTGCATCCGTTTTATAAACGAGTCCAGCGTCGACATTTCCCGATTCTACATATGTGAGCACTTGCCTGACATCCTTGCTGTATACGACTTTGTCTTCAATCTCTTTCCAGAGGTTACTGTTTTCCAATGTTTGCTTCGCATACTGCCCGGCTGGGACAGATTCAGGTGTACCGATTGAAACTTTATCTGCCTTTGTGAGGTCAGCAATCGATCGCAAGTCCTTATCGGAATCCTTTGGCACGACGAGCACCAGCTGATTGCCGACTAAATTTATCTTATTCTTCTCATCGATAAGATCTTCGTCTACTAATTTTTCAAATTTATCTTCTGCGGCTGAGAAGAAAAGGTCAACAGGTGCACCTTGTGAAATTTGTTGCTGAAGGGCTCCCGAGGCACCGAGGTTAAAATTAACTTTCACATTTGGGTGATCCTTTTCGAAGGCGGTCTTTATATCCGTTAAAGCATCCTGCAAGCTAGCAGCTGCGGAAACCGTCAACTCGACTTGATTGCCGTCTTTCTGTGTCTCGTTTTTGCCTTCATCATTCGAGCAGCCCGTACCGATAAAAACAAGCAGCAGCATTGCAAAAATCAAGAAATGTAATTTTTTCAAAGTCATTCTTCCTTTCATCTAGTAATAACTAATTATAACTATGTATTATTAGATAGAAAACAATTTGCGGATTTAATCAATCCTCCTTTCTTTAAAAATTACCTTATCGGGGAATACAATCTTCCTTATAAAAAAATCTTGATGGATATCCATGCATTTTGCTTAATCTCATGGCTTATACGTCACCATTCAAACTGGTCTGATGTAAACAACGAGGAGCTGACCTTGATCAGTTACGGAGCATCAAGATTCCTACTAAAAACCTTAAAGGGCATGAAAACGAGGAAACGATCCAACGCTACGACGTTGTTTTATTAAAAGCTTCAACAAGCGAGGAACTCATTATTTTCAAGCGGAGATCGATGCTTTAGGTAATTGTGAAATTTCGCGGACAGGCTCTGGCATTCACGAAGCATTTTGAAGAGGAAGGCCTGCAACGGCGGCCTTCCATTTTGCTATCGATGGTTCCATCAGACCCTAAAGGGCACATTCTTCAATTTCAAACCCTAGATCTTCGATGATGCCCCAATCTGCAGTCAGTTCCTGACCGGCTGTCGTTAAATAATCACCGACAAAGATGGAATTGGCGGCGTAAAGGGCCATGGGCTGCATCGATCGGAGGTTGATTTCACGACCGCCGGCTAGACGGATTTCTTTAGTTGGATTAACGAATCTCATCATTGAAATCAATTTCAAGCATGTAGTGGGTGTCAGCTCGGAAGTTCCTTCAAGCGGCGTGCCGTCAATCGCATTGAGAAAATTACAAGGAATCGAGTCCGCATCCAGATTGCGAAGGGAAAGAGCGATTTCCACTGCCTCCGTTTCGGATTCCCCCATACCGAAAATGGCACCTGAGCATGGCGACATTCCAGCATCCTTCACAGCTTCGACTGTATCCACCCTATCCTCATAGGTGTGTGTCGAGGTTATTTTCCCGTAGTTTTCCTGTGATGTATTCAGGTTGTGATTGTAACGATGAACCCCGGCAGCTGCTAGTTTTACGGCATGTTCTTCATTCAGGAAGCCTAGGCAGCAGCAGATTTTCAGATCGGTCGTTCCGCGGATTTCCTTTACGGCTTCAATGACATGATCTATTTCCCTGTTCGTTGGACGCCGTCCGGAGGCAACGATGCAATATGTGCCTGCTTTACGGCGGATCGATTCTTGCGCACCCTCGACAATTTTTTCTTTCGTAAGCCACGCATATTTCTCGATTGGTGCCTCCGAGACAATCGACTGCGAGCAGTAGCCGCAATCCTCTGGACATAAACCAGATTTCGTATTGATGATCATATTCAATTTGACCTTTTTGCCATAGTAATGCCTGCGGATGAGGTAAGCTGCATTCAAAATTTCCAAAACCTCATCGTCCGGGGCTTGTACGATGGATAAAGCCTCTTTTGCTGTCACTTTATATCCCCTGATAACGCTTTCGGCTAACCTCTTCCAATCACTTACTAATGTTTCCATATTCAATCCCTCATCTCTGTTAACTGTTATCATTTCATCCAATTGGTACCGTCATTTCTCTATTATCTCTATCATTGGAAATGATTGCTTTGAACGCACATATCACGTGATCAATATGTGGTTCCTGATGCTGCGCCATTAAGGTGAGACGAATGCGGGAAGTCCCAATCGGCACTGTTGGCGGGCGTATCGCTGGTGCATAAATTCCGTACTTATGTAAGTCCTTCGAAAGGAGCGTAGCTTGCTCCGGTTTCCCGCAAATGATGCCAAGAATCGGCGTTTCTCCCCCCGTAACGGTGTAGCCTAGGGAGATTAATTCTTCATAAAGCCGCCGACTCATGCATTGAAGGTGCTCTCTGCGTTCAGGTTCGGTCATGATGATTTCCACGGCAGCCAATGCACCGGCCACTATACCTGGTGATAAAGCGGTAGAGAAGATGAATGGCCTTGCTTTGTTTAAGATAAAGTCTATTAATGACCTGCTTCCTGCAAGGAAACCACCTTCCGCTCCTATCGCTTTCGATAGTGTCCCCATCTCGATATCCACCTTCCCCTTCAATCCAAAATGCTCGGAAGTTCCCCTGCCGTCCTTGCCCAACACACCAGTCGCGTGTGCATCATCCACCATGATCAGAGCTCCGTAGCGTTCGGCAAGATCGACGATGCCAGGGAGCGGAGCAATATCACCATCCATCGAGAAAACGCCATCGGTCACGATCAAGGTTCTCTTGAAGCCTCGATTGCTCTGCAGCTTCATTTCCAAATCGTCTAAATCAGCGTGGCTGTATATTACGGTTTCCGCGCGTGATAGACGGCAGCCATCGATGATGCTCGCATGATTGCCTTCGTCCGATAAGATGAGATCACCTTTACCTACAATGGTCGTCAATGCTGCCATATTCGCCATATATCCTGTATTCAACAATATCGCCGCTTCCGTTTGCTTGAATTGTGCCAGTTTAGTTTCCAACTTCTCATGGATAATGGAATGGCCAGTGGTCAATTGGGAGCCAGTCGAGCCTGTTCCGAATCTTTCGGTCGCCTGTATCGATGCCTCGATCACTCGTTGATCCTGGGCAAGTCCTAAATAATTATTGGAGGCGAACATCAACATTTTCTGTCCATTCACCAAAGCCTGTCCATTACCATTCAGCGTTTCAACCGATTGTAGTTGCCGATATAATCCATTTTCTTTTAGCGCTGCCAGTTCCTGCTCCCAAATCATCCCGCATTAACCTCGTCACTCATCAATCGTCCGACCATAAACGAACCTCCCAATCTATTTATATGTAAACTTTAAAATAAAAAAGTTAACATATTTACGAATGATATCATACAAATAAACTATTTTCCAACCACTAATTCTCACTATTTTCCTTTCGCTCCTTTTAATCGCGTTATATGTTAACTAAATAATATAATAGTTGACATATAAATTATCCATCAGGCAAACTAGTAGTGGGCATTTTTCCTGCCATTTTTAAAAAAAAGGAGGTTATTGACTTGAAAGCGACAACGATTTCTTATGTGGCCCTTTTTACTGCGCTAACGGCAATTGGCGCCGCCGTTAAAATACCTGTCCCGTACATCCCATTCACGCTGCAGATTCTGGCTGTCTACTTGGCAGGCGCATTGCTTGGGCCCCGCCTTGGGTCACTCAGTATATTATGCTACGTCGGAATCGGACTGATCGGGGTGCCGGTGTTCGCGGAGGGCGGGGGATTTGGTTACCTATTCAAACCCACTTTCGGCTATTTGCTCGGATATATTCTTGGAGCTTATGTAAACGGATGGCTGATCAACCGTTTCAATCTCTCGACGATCCGTTCCATTTTCTTTGCTAATGCTGCCACATTGCTAACCGTTTACTTATTCGGCTGCATCTGGCTGTATGGAGCAATGAAGTGGATCTCGGAAGCGCCGCTTTCCCTCTATCAAACGGTGCTTTACGGCTTCTTAATACCGGCACCCGGGGATTTATTGCTGTGCATTCTATGTGCCGTCATCATACAGCAAGTACGTCCGCGCCTATCAAGATATATCAACGTAAAGGAGCTGAATCGTCCATGGGCCAAGCCTACTTTATAACCGGAACCGGAACGGATATAGGGAAGACGATCATCACGAGTGCCCTTTATTTATCGCTTCAAGCATTGGGGAAAAGCGTCACGATATTCAAGCCTTTCCAAACCGGAATCATTGAAGAAAACAATACATACCCGGACATTTCCTGGTTCGAGCAAGAACTCGGTGTTAAGAATCCAGGGTTTTACACCCTTGAACCCGAAACCTCTCCGCATTTGGCGATTAAATTGACAGGACAATCAATCGATGAGAAAAAAGCCGTGGAAAGGGTCCATGAGCTTGAGGGCATGTATGACATCGTGCTCGTCGAAGGTGCAGGCGGATTGGCGGTACCACTCATTGAACGAAAGCATGATTTTTATATGACGAAGGATTTCATCAAGGATTGCGGCATGCCTGTCATATTCGTATCGACATGTGGATTAGGTGCGATTCATCAAGTCGTGACGGCACAATCTTATGCCCGCAGCCATGATGTTTGCGTTAAAACGATTGCTTATAACCATTACCGGCCAGACAATCTGATTCATCGCGACAATATCAAAACGATTGAAAAACTGACAGGTCTCAAGCGTCTTGCCTGCCTTCCCACCTTTGCCGATGTTAGAAAAGACTTAAGAACGCAAACCCTTGATCTCCTAGGTGACCAAGGATATATCTCACAACTGAAAGAGGTGTTCAAAGGATGAACAATTACTTATTGGAGCAATGGGATAAGGAATATGTCTGGCACCCGTTCACCCAAATGAAAACATATCGCGAAAGCAAGCCATTAATCATCGAGCGCGGTGAGGGCAGCTACCTGATCGATGTGGATGGCAATCGCTATCTCGACGGCTATGCATCCTTATGGGTGAATGTCCACGGCCATAATGAACCGGAGCTCAACGGCGCCCTTATTGCACAAGTGAACAAGATCGCGCACTCGACGCTGCTCGGATCTGCAAATGTTCCATCGATTTTGCTGGCAAAAAAACTGGCGGAGATCACACCAGGTGATTTATCGAAGGTCTTCTACTCTGACACGGGATCTGCGGCTGTCGAAATCGCCCTTAAAGTCGCCTATCAATATTGGCAGAATATCGATCCCGACAAGCATCGGCATAAAAACAAATTCGTCTCCCTTGACGAAGCATACCATGGAGATACTGTTGGAGCTGTAAGCGTGGGCGGAATGGACCTATATCATAGAATCTTCAAACCCCTCTTATTCGAACGCATCTCCGTCCCTTCACCATATGCCTATCACATGACTGAATACGGAGAAAATGAAGCAGTGAAAAACCATTGTTTGAATGAACTGGAAAAGCTATTGCAGCAGCAATCCGCGGAAATTGCCGGATTGATCATCGAGCCGCTTGTTCAAGGAGCGGCTGGCATCGTCACCCATCCAGATGGCTTTTTGAAAGAAGTCGAAATGTTATGCAAGCAGTATGATATCCTCTTGATTTGTGACGAAGTGGCCGTAGGATTCGGACGCACCGGTACGATGTTTGCCTGCGAGCAAGAAGATGTCGTCCCTGATATCATGTGCATGGGCAAAGGGATCACTGGTGGTTATATGCCGCTTGCGGCAACCATCATGAACGAACGGATTTTTCATTCCTTCTTGGGGGAGCGTGAGGAGCATAAAACCTTTTATCACGGCCACACCTATACAGGAAACCAGCTAGCCTGCGCATTGGCGCTGAAGAATATCGAGCTGATGGAGGAGCGCGGGCTCATCCATGACATCCAGGTGAAATCAAGACAACTGACAAACAAACTGCAGGCACTATACGAACTTCCCATTGTCGGCGATATCCGCCAGCGCGGGCTGATGATAGGAGTGGAGATCGTCAAAGACCGCCAAACAAAAGAAACGTTCTCGCTTCAAGAGAACGTCGTATCCGAAATCATCGTGAAGGCACGGGAAAACGGCCTAATCATCCGGGAGCTTGGCGCCGTCATCACGATGATGCCGATCCTAGCCATGTCTGAAGAGGAATTGAATACCATGGTCGACACGGTTTACCGCTCGATACAAGAAGTAGCCATCGATAAAGGATTGATCCAAGCAGCAAACTAAAAATTGCAAAGAACCGGAAGTGCAGGGCTCATTCCGGTTCCTTGCTTTCTTCACGAACCACCTTGAAATACGAAGGACATATGCTGATTTTATATGATCGGGACTCCATACAGGTGAAGATGGCATTTCAATACCTTTAGGTTTGGACCCGACTCTCCTGGCGTTTCTCAATAGTAGCTCATACTTATACTTCCTTCCTCCTACCCATAAAACACCTATAAATGATTTTTTCAATGAATCGATCAAGCAGGAAGTTGCAGTGCACGAGATATAACAAAAAAGATGACCCTGATTAATTCAGAGGTCATCTTTCTTTTGCTGCTTGCTAAGTATTAGCGAATGCCTTTCATGTAACCTTGAATCTTTGGTGATAAGGCCAGCAGGGCCAGTCCAAGGATGATTGAAGCACCACCGATTATGCCAAAGTAAGCCATTTCGGTTTGCGGAGTGTAGAATCTAACGATTTGCGCGTTCAATGCTTGCGCCGCTGCACTTGCCAGGAACCATAGGCTCATCGTTTGTGCCGAGAAGGCAGCTGGAGCCAATTTAGTCGTTGCTGAAAGTCCAACCGGCGATAAACAAAGCTCACCAAGTACGACTAGGAAGTAGCTTAGTACAAGCCATAGTGGATTGACTAATGAGTCTGATCCGCCGAAATAAACAGGAAGCAAAATCACCAGGAATGATAAACCGGCGAACACCAAGCCTAACGAGAATTTTTTCGGGATGGAAGGCTGGCGCTTTCCTAGTTTAATCCATAACCAGGCGAATACTGGTGCAAGAGTGATGATGAACAAAGGGTTCAATGATTGGAACCACGCCGGTTTTATTTCAATTCCGGCAAAGTTCAACTGTGTGCGTTTGTCTGCATAATTTGCCAATATTGTTGCACCTTGCTCTTGGATCGCCCAGAACATGACTGCTGCAATGAACAAAGGAATATAGGCAATCAAGCGTGAACGTTCAACGGAAGTCGTTTTCGGACTGCGATACATGAAAATGAAATAAAGTGTCGGGATAACGATACCTAGGATACCTACAAGATTAATAAAGGTTTTAATCGTCAAGATTCCTGCATAGGCACTGATGCCGATGAGGGCAGCTATAACCAATGCAGCAATTCCAAGTTTAGTGAATGTCGCTTTCTTTTCATCTTGTGATAACGGATTTGCAGGAATCGTTCCAGCAAGACCAAGATTCTTTTTCTTTGTTGCAACAAAGACGATTAGACCAACTAACATACCAACTGCCGCTAGTCCAAAGCCAAGGTGGAAGCTGTAGCCCGTTACAGAACCAACAACAAGCGGTGCAATAAATGCCCCTGCGTTGATACCCATATAGAATATGCTGAAACCGGAATCCCGGCGTTCGTCATTTTCCGCGTATATTTCTCCGACAATGCTGGAGACGTTTGGTTTTAATAGTCCAGTACCCAGAACGATAAGTACCATGGAAACAAAGAACATGGAGAGACTGCCTGGCAGAGCAAGGACGATATGTCCGAGCATGATCAAGATTCCCCCGTAGAATACGGCTTTCGAAGTCCCGAAAATCCTATCGGCGAGCCAACCGCCAATTATACCTGACATGTAAACTAATGATCCATAAATGGATACAAGGGCAAGGGCCGTCGTTTCATCAAGGCCTAATCCCCCTTTTGAAACTTCATAATACATATAATAAACAAGAATGGCCCTCATGCCATAATAGGAGAATCGCTCCCAGAACTCAGTAAAGAAAAGTGTGAATAATCCCTTCGGATTACCAAAAAACCCATTTTGAGGTACACTATCCACAATTTTCTGTTTATTTATCGTTGCCATACCTAGCCCTCCTTTTATTATTGTATAATAACTTTTATTTTCCGCTTTGTAAATAAATATTTAGTATATTTAAATAATTAATTTATAAATTATTATGTAATGGGGTTTTTTTTCGCATTATACTCATCAAGTCCCGAAAGGATTTTTGGTAAAAAGACTCCGTCCTTCTATAATATATTGCCCTAACTTCTCGCCCTGTATGACCAAAGATATCTTTTTATTATAACCATGAACTAATTATTGACCTTTCGAAAATAGATCATGCGAACTTGAAGAAACCCAGCCAAAACCGTTTTTACCCCGAATAATGAAAGTAAACGATAACGTAGGAGGCAAATTCCCATACTTGCCATTTCGAGAAACAATTAAAGATGAAACACAATATGCTCAAGGATCAATTGGAGCTTGAAAAACTTAAGCATGAAAACTTTCTTTTGGAAACGGAAAAGATGAAGCTGGAGCAAAGGTCAGATGGATTTTAGCACAAAAAAAAGACGAACCAAGGTTCCTGTAGTCAGGTAAAGTTGGTTTGTCTTTTTAAGCTCAATCTAATGAATGTATTGATCTCCGACAAGCAGTCCTGAGATGACGTTGGTCGGGATGATGAACTCGACCTCCCCCATATATCCAGGGGAAACTTCAAAGCTGTCGAAGGCGATGACAAGTTTGCCGTCCTTATTTATATAGAAGCTTTGCTTTTCATCAATGCTTTTAAATGCCGAAACATCATCATTTCCGACCCAATATATCGTATCCGGATTCGCTGCCATCTGCTGCTTCATCTGTTCCTTGATGTTGTTGCTGATCACCTGTAGATAGCGATCGTCTTTGAATAGGCTGTTCAATGTCAATAGCACTTCGTTTTTCTTGTCGACTGTATCAAATTGACTTTCAGTGGAACTGGAGGCAGAAATCCTTTCCGTATAACGCTGTACGGATAATATCGTTTCATTGTCGGTCAAGATGCTATACCCGCTTTCAACCGAAAGATCTCCCTTTTCCCCTTCCTTCAATTTTGACATCGAGTCGGTGAATTCCTTATAGAGCTGCTTACTTTCCGATAAATACTTGTCGTTCAGGCTATTTTCCAATTGTTCATTTTCGAGTCCCAAAATGGCCGGAGTCCTGATGACGGCCGAGGAATTATTATCTTCTTCTTTCCATTCGACGAAGGTAATCACTTTTATGACCTTTTCCATATACGGTATTTCACTCATCGCTTTCGCCGCTGCCGGACTTACATTTACGGATGCTGTCATAATAAGAAGGGCTGCAGCCGCTGACATCAAGATGTTTCTGCCAAGCCTTGGTTTCTTCTTTGGCTTTTCATTCAGAGCTGCCTGAACGACATCTTTCAATTCCTTGGGAATCGGTGTTTGAAGGTACTCATCACGCAGATTCATTAATTCTTTTTCCATCTTTTCGTTTCCCCCTGTTCAGTCATCTTGGTCCGCAATAGCTGCAGTGCCTTATATAACCTCGTCTTAACCGTGCTCACATTTTCTTCCAGAACTTCTGCTATTTCTTCCAACTTCAGATCCTCAAAAAAGCGCAGGACGACTATCGTTCGATACTTGAGCGAAAGTCCTTCCAGCGCCTTTTGCAAATCAAGATCAGGGTAGTGATCTTCCTCACCGCGGCGCAAGTATTCGATTGTTTCATCATCGGCGACGGTCAGCTTCTTTTTCTTGCGCAAGACATCAAGTGCCGTTCGGACAATGATCTTATAAAGCCAACTATCGATGGATGACACGTCCTTGATTTTATTGCTGGAGACCAGCGCTTTCCTGATCGATTCTTGGACGATATCAAGTGCATCCTCCTGATTCTTCACATAGGAAAAAGCAAGTCTGTACAAATTATCTTGCCGTTCGGTAATCCTGGCGGCTAACAACTGATTTATATCTAGATTTTTCATTGCATGAAAGAGCTCCTTACATTTAAATTACGTATCCTAGGTACAAAGGATAGACGCCTGTAAGGTAATAAAAGTTTGATATTTCATAAGGAAATATTTTCATATGAATTAATGAAAAATTTTACAAACTTTTAAGACTTTTGCCGCGTCTATATAGTAGAATTATTAGCGAGGTGGAGTGCAACATGAGGAGATTAAATTATAAAAAAGTCTTTATTTTTCTATTTTGTTTAACAGCCGCAATCGGTACGATGGGATTGGCCATCAAAAGCCTTGCTTTTGATAAAAAGAAAACCGTTTCGGCCTATACCAAAGATGAAAATTACCCGGAAGCTGATATCCAAACGTATGTAAAGGACAATACGAAAGGCGGATATTCAGTGAGCAGGCCGGTTATTCATGTAGAGAATATAGACAAACAACTAGAAGCTTACATAAAGAAAGAAATCAAGGATTATGAAATGAAATGGAAGTCCTCCGACGTAAAAGCGTCAGAGCTTAACCTCACTTATACGATCCTCCATTTCAGCAAGCAAACCTTCACCATTTCCTTTGATAAATATGAACAGGTGGAAGGAAAGAAGCATAGCGAATCAAAAATCTTCACGTATGACATCCCATCCGAGCAGAAACTCTCCTTAGAAAACATTTTTGCCCCGGATACTGACTATCTATCCGTTTTATCCGAAATTGTTTTTGAGGAACTAACCGCGAGAGAAGAAGATAGCATTTCGAAGAGTCTCATTAAAAAGGAAAAACGACTGACGGCAGCCAACTTTGATTCTTTTTCAATCTTTAAAGATACGCTTGTTTTCTACGTTAAAACCGACGACTCAACCAAGGTTCGAACGATCGCCATCAATAAGGAGCTTTTTAAAGATAGTTTGCTAGATTCATATCAAAGTAAAGAGTTGAATGAGGATCGTGTAAAGGAATGGCAGCCTAAGCATATTGTCGCCAAGCTGCCTGAGAAGCAATGGATTGATCCAGCCAAAAAGGTCATTGCCTTAACGTTCGATGACGGCCCGCACCCTAGTCATACGATGTCCATTCTGAAGGTTCTGGAAAAACATGATGCACATGCGACCTTTTTCGTGCTTGGAAACCGTGTTCAGCATTATCCGGAGGTTCTGCATAAAATGCTGGAACAAGGGAACGAGATCGGCAACCATTCATGGGATCATCCGCAGCTGACGCGCTTGGACAATGGAAAGGTTAAAGGACAAATCCAAAGCACCCAGAACGCCATAGATAAAGCGACAGGTTCTAAGCCAAAGATGATCCGTCCTCCATATGGAGCGATTAACGACAATGTGCGTGAAGATATGGATGATTTGAAGGTCGTGCTTTGGGATATCGATCCCGAAGATTGGAAATACCGCAATGAAAAGAAAATCGTGAACAAAGTGATGAGCAAAGCCAAAGATGGCAAAGTCATATTGATGCATGATATTTACCAAACCAGCGCTGCAGCTGCAGGGAAAATCATTCAACAGCTTCACGACAAGGGCTATCAAATGGTCACCATTTCGGAATTGGAAAAGGTACAGAAGGACCGTGAACTTTCCGGAATCTCCGTAAATGAATAAGCAAGTGAAAAGAGCCTGTCCGTTCGGACCAGGCTCTTTTGCATGCAAATAAAATTAGCAGACCTTTGATAAATGGCAAAGGTCCGCACCGTCTTTTTATTACCCAAGATCGACATTATGGTAAACTTGTTGAACATCCTCCAAGTCTTCCAAGGCATCGATCATTTTTTCGAATTGCGCCTGTGCATCCTCAGGAAGTTCTAGGTCGTTTTGTGCAAGCATGGTCAGCTCCGCCACTGTAAAATCGTTGATTCCCGCATCCTTGAATGCTTGTTGCACAGCATGGAATTGCTCAGGTTCGGCATAAACGATGACCGCTTCTTCTTCTTCAATGATGTCGCGTACATCAACATCGGCCTCCATCAATAGTTCAAGTACATCATCGGCCGTTTTACCATCGATCCCGATTACCGCCGTTGCATCGAACATATAAGCGACAGATCCGCTGACACCCATATTCCCGCCGTTTTTCCCGAATGCCGCACGTACATCAGATGCCGTCCGGTTGACGTTATTTGTCAATGCGTCCACGATGACCATTGATCCATTTGGACCGAAGCCTTCATAACGAAGTTCGTCATAGCTCTCTTCCGAACCGCCTTTTGCTTTTTCAATCGCACGGTCGATGATCGCTCTCGGTACATTGTATGTTTTGGCACGCTCAAGCACGACCCTTAACGCTTGATTGGATTCCGGATCAGGTTCACCTTGTTTTGCCACTACATAAATTTCCCGGCCGAACTTAGCATAAATCCGGCTTGTATTTGCATCTTTTGACGCTTTTTTTTCTTTAATGTTATTCCATTTACGACCCATTATATTTCACTCTCTTTCATCATTGAATATATGCGAATAGCTTATGATGATAACTGGCCTCCTAGGTAACCCGCAATGGGAAACCTTCCCGAGGTCGACCATACATTTACTAGATTATATTATACATCAATTGTATATATTTGAAAAAGTTCTGGGACCATATAAAGCTGGCTTAACTGGACGGGTTGGCGCTTCGTTTCATAAAATGCTATGGTAAACATCAAGATTGGTATAGTATGAAGTGATTGGAAAGGAGAGAGATTCATGACGGAAAATCAAATCATCATCGGGATACCCGGAAAATGGAAGAGCCGGACGGAATTGATCCAAACGGTCGCTTCAACAAGCGAAGGGTATTTGTTAGCCGGAAATATTTTTCACAACAGCGAGAAGAACATTACATTTCAGGCGCAGATCCAGGATTATGAACCAGCTTTAAAAGAGACCTTTTCCTACGCCAGTAAAGGAAGTTTTCCAGAAACCTTACTAGCCGAAATCAACGACCATACCTTTACCGTTTATATACTAGCCGAAATATCCGGCACCGGAACTGTTGCGGATTTGATCGATGCGGGGGCAGCCATCCTTAGGGCAGGCGGATTGGCCGTGAAAATCGAAACAAGCGGAATGGCCCATTCGAAGGAAGATTGGCTAAAGCTTCATCATAGCCCTGATATTCTCTCCGTTTATGCCCACTTCGTCACGATCATAGGCGAGGAAGATTATTACTGTTCTTACGGAATGAAAGCTTTTGGGCTTCCAGATGCCGTCACCCTCAACACAATGAGTCCGAAAGAGGCAGCTGCCCTGCTCAACACATTCAATTATTTCCATGTCGGTGAACGGCCTCTCTTTACGAACGGTGAAACCTTTAGCATTCGTCAAGATGCCCCTGACTTCACATTAACAAGCCTTCAGGATTTTAGGTATGAAGAGGATCACCCCTTCTACAACCCATTTGGATTATGGAATTTAGGAGAAAGTAAATAAAACTCCTATTTCGCAAAATGGACAAACCGATCATATTGGTTTGTCCATTTTTTTTAAGATTACAGTTTAGAAACACTCCGCCCCCATTTCAGTATCCCCTTCCAATTATTCACATTAGCTAATTGTCCCGTTCTTTTTTTAGTGAACATGAACAATGACATTCGGTTATCATTAACTTATTATGTAATAAATACCTCACAAGATACGTCACATAATATAACATCAAAATGCATCCAGTAATTTATCGGCGAATCATTCACTAAAGATGATGGGGGAAAAAGAATGACTTTAGAAAATTCAAAAAAAATGGTTCGTATTGATGAAGTGACTCCATTCAAAAAAAAGAAGTTTAATATGCCACATATTTATGTCATATTATTCATTTTCATCTCACTTGCCGCAATCGCCACTTATTTCGTTCCAGCTGGAGTATATGAGCGAATTCCCGGTCCGGAGGGCAGGCTCACGATCAATCCAGACTCCTATCAAACCGTTGAACAGTCACCTATTACGCCAGTCGAATTCATGACAGCTATTCCGAAGGGCTTGATTGCTGCCGGAGAGGTCGTTTTTTTCACTTTCATCGTCGGAGGAATTTTTTCTGTACTTCGTAAAACAGGATTGATTGAAATCGGAGTGGATCGATTAGCAAGGCGATTTGCGATGAAAAGTATGCTGTTGATTCCTATCCTCACAACAGCATTTGCGATTATTTGCAGTTTGATCGGCACACAGGAATTAAGCTTAGTGTATGTTCCCGTCATCCTCCCTCTAATGATTGCCTTGGGATTCGATTCCATGGTTGCCGTCTCTGTAGCATTAGTAGCAACTACCGCTGGATTCATGACAGGATTCCTTAACCCCATCAACACCGGTTTGAGTCAAAAAATCGCAGGACTCCCCGTATACTCTGGTATTGAGCTGAGGATAATCGCCTTTATCATCTTCCTTACCGCAGGGACCGCTTACATCATGCGCTATGCTAAAAAGGTTAAAGGAAATCCCGTATATAGTTTTGTATGGGATGAGGACAAGGACAAACGGAGGCAATTTCTGAATAAACCTGAATCTGAAAAATATAAGGCGAACAATAAACAGAAAATTGCTTCAATTACCTTGTTTGGCTTTTTGATTCTCCTCGTTTATGGCGTTTTGGCGAAAGGCTGGTTCATGTTGGAAATGGCAGGGCTTTTCATCATTATGGGAATCGTTGTTGGCCTGATCGCCGGGTTAAACATCAACGAAATTTGCGAAGGATTTAATGAAGGGTTTCGGGAGGTTTTGGTCGGCGCTATCATAGTTGGTGTCGCAAGAGCTGTCGCTGTTGTTATGGAGGATGGTCAAGTAATGGACACGATCGTTCATAGCCTCGGTAATCTTGTCGGGGACTTCCCTGCTGTATTTAGCGCCATCGGCATGTTTATTGTCCAAATGCTATTCAGTCTATTAGTCCCATCCGGAAGTGGTCAAGCTCTGGTTACCATGCCCATCATGGCACCATTATCCGACATCATCAGCGTTACAAGACAAACAGCCGTGTTAGCCTATCAATTGGCAGACGGAATCGGCAATATATTATATCCAACATCAGGCTACTTCATGGCCACCCTTGCACTAGCAGGAGTTGCGTGGCAAAAATGGGTGCGCTTTTACCTCCCCTTATTTTTTATCTGGTTCCTCATTTCTGGCGCTTTCTTGATCATCGCCCAATCCATTCACTGGAATGGTTAAAGATAGTGCAAGACACTAAAGCAACGACACTTTGGCGTTGCTTTAGTGTGCGCTCATCTCGGAATTGCTAATTGGACGACCCGTTACGTCTACTTCATTCCAATAAATTTCCTAGTACCAGAGATAGCTTCATGGATATTCTTTGATGGTCAGGAGAAGGAGAAGGAGACATATAAACGACTCCATCAATATATTCCATTAGATGTTCTGAACTCTTCTTCATTTCTTCGTATTCTTCGTAAGTAACGAAGTTCCCTTTTGGTAAGCTCATTCTACCCACCACCTTTTATTCGTTCTTATATATAGTATATGGTTTTTTACTAATAAACCCAATAAAACTATGGACAACAAAAATTTCCAAATAGTGGATTGAAGCGGCAGGTGCGACATTATTCTTTGGGGTGGTCGAATAGTTTGGAGTGGTCGAATTATTCACGCACAGGTCGAATTATCATTTATGTTGGATAGAAAACAGCTAAAAAAAAGAGTCGATCACTCCATGCGAGTAAAACAGCCAAATCGGCGAGTAAACTCGTCAAATTCACGAGTAAAGCAACGAACGAGTAATGAGGATTCCATCTTTGTTCTGAAGAAGAGTGGAATGGAACGAAAGGTGCGAGACTCCTGCGGAAAATGCGGGTAAGGGGTGACAAAGCCGAGGAGGCTTACGGACCGCCTCTGGAAAGCTAAGTGCCTGCAGTGGAAAGCAATGGTCTTAGTATACTCCTCAAAACTGAGAGTGCCAGTCTACCTTCATTTTCACTCAGCTGCACTTTTCTCCTTCATCACGTCGATTTCCTTTGAAAACGTTTCTTCTATCTCCTTCTTATTACCATATAAAAACAAGATATCGCCCAACTTAATTTTATACTCACATAGCTCTTTCCTAAGCTTCACTTCCCCGCTTTCCACAAATAATAGATTGATATCCGCTTCTTGCGGCAGCATATCGCCGACTTTAACATCTATGAGATCCGACTTCTCATAAATATCAATCTTCATAACCACATCATCATCTTCTAAAAATAGGACGTCTTCTATCGGGTGCTGCCACAATTCATAATGATTGTACATCTCACTCCTCATTTTAGCTGAAAGTCGGTTATTCATGAACGGTGACTTGATGAAGACAGTTGCAACAACCAATATCCCAATAATGATACTCAACTCCGTCAAGCGTAAATCATCACTAAGTAAAGTACTGATTGATGAAATGATGACTGCAAGGGAGAAAGCACCAAATAAAATTAAAAACATGCTTATTTTCCTTCGAACAGGATGATCGATGATCGATTTTGACTCGTCCGTCGTAAACCCCGTACCTGTCAGCATGGATATTACCTGGAATCTGGCTACGTTTGACCTTAATCCAGTCAATTTCAACAACGTAACCGATATTTCAATAACAAGAACAATTATTATAAAATATAGCAGCATAAACAATGCATTCAGCAAATTAATCACTTCCTCATCTATGGTTTACCCAAAAACGGCTAAAAGAAATCTCCTTCGTTTTTCTCTTTTGTTTCTTTTCAATATATCGCTTCCTGCACATAACTTACATCACATACAGAAAAACACAGTGGAATTTCCACTGTGTTTTCGGATATGATTTTTCGTTCAGTTTTCAATTAAATCGTCTTCAATAATAGTTTTTTCAAAAGCGGTGTAAATTGTTCCGGCAGCTCGGCTACGCTCGGAACCATCAACCGTTCCTTGCCATAGATGTTTTTCATTGTCTTTTCTTCGCTTTCTTCGATCATTCCATCGGCTAAAAACAGACCTATGACCTCTATTCCTTTTTTTCTGGCTTCTGAAACGGCAAGATGTGTATCGACAATACCATTTTGGTCATAATCGCTTGCTGCTGGCTCACCATCGGAAAACACGAGTAAGAAACGGTTTTTTTCTCGTCTTTTTTCCAATTCCATTGCCGCAACCCTGATACTGTAACCGTCACGATTGTCTTCCTCCGGTTCAAGCTGCATGATTTTTGCTCCTGAATTCAAATAGAACGAATCGGAATGAGACTGGATTACGTGGAAGTAGTTTGGCTGATATCCTTCTCTCACCTCATTTGCGTCTTCCCAAAATCCCATGATCGAGTGGGGAATCTTAAGCTTTTTCAGCACTTCATGAAAGAGGACGACACCTCGTTTCGTTTCAGCCATTTTGTTGTGCATCGAAGCCGAGCAATCGATAAGCAATGTAAATACGGCATCCAGTTCATTCGAATCTTGGTTCTTTTTATAAAACACCCTTGGATTTTCATCGAGTACAAGCGGCAGTAATTTCTGCGATAAGCGTCCAAAAACCAAATCTTTTCTAGGTGCATTCTTCTTATTTTCAAGCGTCTTTTCGATCGTGCTTGAAAGCTTTCGCTTGAATGGCTCAATATCCGCGACAAACTCACGGTACTGTTTTTCTTCGGCAGGAGTGGGCACCTTTGCCTCTTTGATTACTTGAACGACGTCTTTATTGTCTTCACCAAATGGATGTTCACCACTTTTGCCGGCATTCGTTTGCTTCTTCTCTAGCGTTTCCTGCTGATTGTATTCCTTTTGTTGACTTTCCCCTGACGAACCTTGAATCGATGCCAATGCTTGGTCGGCATCTTCGGCTTCACGTGCACCTCCGCCCATCAAACTTGTTTTCGTTCCTTGCTCCAGCTCAAATTGCAGGAAGGTCGAATTACTCTCGCTGTTCTTATTCTCGCGATGCCATGTCGAGAATTTTTCATCAATGAACTCGCTCTTCTCTTCATCCACATCTTCCGTATCATCGTTAAGCAGTTCATCATTTCTGGTCAGTTCGTCAAACAACGTATTGCCTTTGTACTTAGCGACATTGGCGATTGGGAAAATGAAGTATTCGTTCATCGTATCCTCGTATCCATCGTTGATACGAAAAATGATTTGCTCACAAATTCTTGTAATATCATCCGTTTTCCTCGCTTCAAATACGGAATGGATGTACGGTTTGATTTTCTCCAGCTCTTCCAGCTGACGGATGTTGGCTCTCGGAAAAATCGGATCTGGCCGGTCTGATTGAAGCAGTAAATAGATGAGGCAGTATAATTCATCCAGGGCAAAGCTTCTTGTGACATTCGTGGCCAACTGGCTTTCAAAATATTGTTTAAGGTAAGCGCCCCTTACCGAAAACCAGCTTTTCGTGCCTGGCCTTTCTTTCTTCACCAGCTCTTCCAAACGCAAGTCTTCCAATAATGCGAACAATTGGGCAGCAAACTTCGGAAACGAGCATTCTGTCATGATGTCCTGATATTCCTTCATGCTTTTGATTGCTGAATAGTGCAGCGTGCCTATTGTTCTAAGGAGCACGTCCGTTTTCAAACCGGCTTCCTTCACTTCCTTATTGCCATTTTCCCAGAAATGGCTGGCTGTGACCTTTTTCTCGGCCAAGTCGATGAAGGAGCCATAATTGTATTCGAATTCCAGGTCAGGAATTCCGGATAAGACAGTTGATAGATCCTGCAGCTGCAAAAAAAGAGCCGTATCAATTATTGAATCATTGAACCGGATGTACTTCATGAGGCATTCTCCTAGTTAGAATAATGTGTCAGCCAGATTCTTCACAAACTCCCGCTCCCGCTCCTCGTCCAATTTATCGACGATCGAACGAAGGATCGCCCGTTTCGGAGGAATCAAGACACTCAGATCACAAGCATCCAGCAAAGCCCGGATCGATGCGGCATCTTCGGCAACCTTTCCTTGATTGACAGCGTTTATCAAATCACTCGACAGCTTAACGAACAAGTCGATACTTCTTGAATCCTTCAATTTTGTATTGGTCTCGATCAATTGCTTAAGCTGCTCCCCTTCAATGTAGGGAACCCCTATGACGACAAACCGATTTTTCAGCGCTTCATTCAGCGGTACCGTGCCAACATATCCTTCATTGATCGCCGCAATCACATTAAAGCCATCCTTAGCCATGATGACTTCGTTCGTGAACGGATTTGTTATCGTCCGCCTGTAATCGAGCACCCCATTGATTAGCGGCAGTGTTTCCGGTTTAGCCATGTTGATTTCATCTATGTATAAGAAATGACCGTGATTCATCGAATTGATCACAGGTCCTGGAACGAATTCAATCACCTGTTTTTCCTCTTTATAATTCAATGTCTTGAAGCCCAATAAGCTTTCGGCATCCAAATCGACCGAGCAGTTGACACTGAACATCGGCTGGTTGAATAAATGCGATAATGTTTCGGCAAACTTTGTTTTCCCAGCCCCTGTCGGCCCTTTCAAGAGAATGTTCTTCCCCATGCTCAAGGCAGTGATGGCATCCACCATCAAGTCCATCTCCGGAGGCAAATAACCGCCCGGCCGAATCAATTCCTCATATTGAGCAGGATTTTTTTTGGACGATTGTAATATGTTTGCGATTTCTTTTGGTAATTCATTGATCATTATGTTCCTACACCCCTTTTTGTACATTTTAAGGCTCTTTCCCACTAAAAACAAACACGAAGAAAAAGAGCAGTAATCCAAAGCGCAAGAAAGAACTAAAACCGATTCTCCACATGCGATGGAAATCGGTTTTAGTTCTTTAACTTTTCTATATTTACACTGGGTACTCCGACTGCCGTGCAATGATCGGGAACGGATTTCAAAACGACTGCATTTGCCCCCACTTTCGAATGCATACCGATCCGGATGCCACCCAATAATTTAGCGCCTACTCCAATATAAGCATGATTACAAACCTCAGGTGCTTGTCTGCTCTCTTTATTTTGCCCGAATGTTACTTGATGAAAGATTGTAACATGGTCGCCTATTTTAGTAAACGGATTGATGATAATGCCTTTGGCTCCATGCGGTACAAAATCCATTATAGTCGTTTTTATAGTAAATGATATTTCCTATCCGATAAACAAACATGCCAATTTGTTCAACCATATAAATAACACCCCATACTAAACCTCCTAGGAGCGTGACTCTAATTCATCAAACAGAGTTCGTAATTTTCCTTCTTCTTTTTCCCAGTTGTATTCTTGTTTATAGGCAGTCTTGCCTCGTTCCCCCATGTGTGCTGCCTTGTCAGGGGAATCCAGTAAATCAACCGCTTTTTGAACGACATCATCTATATTGGATACATCGACCGACACGCCACAGTTCCATTTATCCAGTTCATCCTGAATCATAAAATCTGAAACCATGAATGGGATGCCCGCAGCCATATATTCAAAGCATTTTGTCGCTTTACTGCCGATGAAATTCGGATCGGGAACTAAAAATGCCATACCTACATGTGCCCTCTGAATCGCTTCAAATGCATGATCAAAGGCCATTCCACCCTCAAGACTGACATATTCGCCCAAGTCATTATCAAGTATGAAGGTTTTTAATTGCCCAATATACTCTTCACTGCCCGTTCCGATAATCTTCATGTGAAATGTTTTCTTTAATTCCACTAACCTTTTAGCAAGAAGCAGCATCGTTTCCCCGCCACGAATAGCTGAAATGCTCCCTAGATAAATGAAAGTAAACACATCTTCTTTCGTGTCATTTTCTTTCATAAAAGGAACTTTCGGATAATTATACACATCCATTGTTGGACAAGTCAGGAATTGATAGTCATCTTTATACGTACTTTCTGCGAAAACGACCCCGCTGCAGGATTTTAGCAATTGCCTTTCCCACTGCCGATACATATTCAATGCAAAACCAGGGATTTTTTTCCTCATGAGAACCTTTGGTACATTTTCATGCATGTCATATACGATGACGGGCCGATAGTGAGGAATCCAGCTTATGATTTTCATTAAAATAAGCAGCTCTGGATCGTGAAACTGAATCACATCAGGTTTATCTTTCTTAATCTTCTTGTATAATGGTATCCACGTTAACATCCTTTTTTTCTTTGGCCGTTTAGGCAGCAATTCCACCGTTATACTGGGCGGGATATTCCCGGGGATTAGATTATTTTCAATCGCTATATGCTTGACCTTATATTTACCTGTTTCTCCATGAGTGAATGCTTGCCGAAAATATATTCTCGTATCACTCCACGGATGAACCGAGCTAATATTATAAAATAATTTCATTTGTTAACTCCTTTTTGTGAATCTGCCCCTGGCAATGCATACATGATAAGGAAAGTGAAAACCATCCCGTCTGTAACAAAGGTAGTTGTAAGCGAAGTATCGGCTAAACACCATGCAGGTATGACAAGTATCATGATTCCAAACCGCCGCCACTTTACGTCCTCGGTAAGACTGTCATAAATCCATAATAAAACCGACAAAACCCCTGTATACATGAAGAATCCAATATAACCAAAATTAGCAAAAGCATCGGCGAACATATTCGCATTAGCGGCCATTTGCTGCCGGCCAAAGTACTCTGTACCGATAATATAGGGCGGACTCCTGTCATAGACAGGATCAATGAATCTTTCTAAAATGTTATACGATAGCAACGCTTTTGGATGGGTTGAAAAGAAGTCGATATAATAGGTTGTCAGCAAACCTGGAGTGATGATCATCCTTCTGGCGAATAAATTGGTTAAATAAGCCTGATCAAGGATAAAATCCAGGACAACGCTGATGCCCAGCAGCGAGCACAGACTCAAGCAAAAATATATCGCGAAATTCCGCCCTTTATCATGGGACGCAATAAATACTATAATTAACAAAAACGTCGATAATAGTGTCGATTTCAATCCGTTTGTGGTGTACAACAAGTATTGCAAGGCCAGCCCGATAAACACATAGAGATATTTTTTCTGACATAAACCGATGATCACGATAAGGGGGTTCCATACTTTAGCGAGCCACTGGATGATATACCCTCCAGCCGGCGTTAAATTGACTCGTGAAATCATTCGTTTATCATAAATATCCTCGGCATCTATCGGAGGCTTCAGACTGATTCCACCCGAAACCCTGAAGGTATAAAGGAAAAAAATCAGCAGCGTCACAATGAAAACGACTTTTAATAGACCCATATTGACTTGCGCGGGTGTAAGCTTCAGCGTTGGCAATCGATTTACGTTTCCAATGATAAGTAAACAAAATAACATCATGGCATTTGTATACATAAAATTAGGCTGCATATCACTGAATAAATAATTGGGAACCCATACTACAGGTATATAAACAATGAAATATAAAATCCAAAAAACGAATTCTGACGGCTTTTCCAGTTCTTTTTTTGTGCATAGGGCAGGTAATAAGATGAAGAACATCGATACGGCTATCATCCCTGCACTCGGTGCTCCGCGATAAACGAATCCCATATACCCGTATTCAGGATAAATGAAATGAACGTAGGAAACATCGAGCAACCAAACATACAATCCTACTAAACCAATTTGGATAAGCTTCATTTTTTTACATGTCCCTCTCCTTCTGCGGAATGTATCGCCCTATAGCCAAGGAGAGCAAGAAAGTAGTAGCTGACCCCCATACAAATGCTAAAATAAAGTATCGCTGTTTCAGCCGATTTCCCTAAAGTGAAGCTGACCACTACCCCAATAGATATTAACAACAGCCGTGAAATCTCCCATACAAGCTGAGTCTTTTGTTTATTGACTAAAAACAAGATTTGCGAAACTGGCACAATGTTCACTTGAGCTAAAAACATAAACGACATCAATGTCACATATTGGCCAGATACCCGCCATCCATCTCCAAAAACAAAACTAAAAAGACTGGGTGCAATCACTGCTAAAAGTGCCATTGCTGGTAAACCAATCATCGCCGTTTTAGTAATGATGCTCTTATACAAATGCAAAACTCTTCCTGGTTCATCTTTAATGCTTTTTGACACTTCGCTATAGAATACTGTCGAAATGCTCACGCCCAACAAGCTAATGGGTATACCGACCGTTTTTATAGCCATGGAGAAATACCCTGTCACCTCAGGTCCGTATAGACGCATCAATAACAAAAATATGATTTGCAGAGATAAAGAACTTAAAAAAGTGGACCATGTGGAGTATTTAGCGAATTTCTCATATTTTTTTAGCAAATATCTCATTCTTCTAAAATCAACTTTCGGCCAGTGCATCTGTTTTAAGAAAAATCTCCATATATACGCAAGGGAGATTCCGCGTCCAATCATATCTCCCGCGATTAAACCCATTCCTGGAGTCACATGATTAAAGGAAATAAGCGAGGACTGACTGATTACGTTACTGATCGATTGAAGCAGTTTAGAATGGGTGATCCCTTTATACTTATCTTCTTTTAACATCCAGTAGCTCATCACTTGATAAACCCCTGCAAAAAACAGGCCGAATGAAAGTAAAACGTCATTCATGATGGAGGTTTCTATACCGTATAATCGGAATAACGATAAACCAAAGAAGCCTAAACCTAGATTCAAGAAACAAACGAAGGCAATCGTAAACATGCTAATGTACATTAAATGAACCGTATTTTTGTGGTTTTTTTCCAAAGGAATCGCCTTCTCCAAACAAAGAGAGGCAAATGACATGAGAATGGCCAAAAGGGAAGTATAGTTTGCAAACACCCCAAAATCTGCTGGTTTATATATTCTTGTTAATATGGGCGAGCTTGCAAAGATGATCAGCTGTGCAACGGAATTCCCCGTTAATAATACAAGTAACTTATTCATGAATTCATTTTTCATTTTCATATTCCCATATCACGCCACATCTCTAGTTTTTGTGCATTGTTCTGATCAGCTTAATCTTTCATTAACGTTGCTTTTATTTGATCGGCCGGATGGTACATCATCCAGTCAAGAATCGATACATTTTTTATACACTCTTTCTCATTTCTCGCCTCATACACAGGATGAATGAAATCTCTCGATATTTACTTGCTGAAATAACTCCTTCAAGATAGGCTCTGCCGCTTTTCCCGCTTAAATAGCATGTACCGCCAGTTTGCTTAAGTAAGCTGAACAATCTCTCGGTTTTCCCAACGTTTGTATCAAAATCAGTGGAAAGATGTGTTTCACCTTCATAATTTAAATAATGTAAAAGCAACTCTATTAAATGAACGTTTAAATCGACTAGCAAAGCGTGTTCTTTTTGATAGGCTTCCTCCAACAGCGGGAAAAAATCTTGGAAATACGGAGCCTTTTTATAAACGTCCGAAATTTGCTGTAAATGAATTTTTTTCCATTTTCGTTGGGCGGATGGTAGCTAATTAGCTTTTCATATAGCATGTCCGGCTTCTTTTGAATGGGCACCGTTAACTTAGAATCACTGTATTGTATACTCACCTAAAATTAACCTGCCAGAATCCAAAATCCGCTCAACGTTCGTAACGTATCCCGTTTTACCCAATCCGTTATCACTGGCTTTGTATTTACGATAGTCTCCATGGAACACCATCCTTTTTCCAAAATTCAATAGACGTTAATGAAAGCAGGCAAATATATATTCAATGATTAGGATCAACCAATTCCGACAGTGTTCTCTCCAGTTTCGAAATCAATCTGGTTTTCTCATAATTCAGGGTTAAACGCTCGATATTTCCTAGTCTTTCCAGATACATTCGTTTGTCACTTTTCATTGATTTTATATACTCTATCATCTTTGATCGTTCACTATATTCAAAACCATGACCTGCATCATATTTTGTCATGACCTCATCCTGCCAGCCTTTATAGTTTATTAATGTTGGTTTTCCGGCTGCCCAAAAATCAAAAAGTTTATTTTGACTATTCCTATTCAAAATTTCATGATCACGTACAAAACATAGACCCATATGAGATACGGACATTAACAAATAAGCTTCTTTTTTAGATACCTGATCCAGGAAAATGACGTTCGTTAATTTTTTGCTCTCTTTCACTTGAATCAAGCGTTCTTTTTCCTTTCCATCCCCTACAATTAAATAGACAATATCGGGGTCATCCGTCTCTTCGGCAAGCTGTAAAATATAATCGATATTATTGATGAATCCTAATGTGCCTGCATATAAGCAAATAAACTTGTCCTTTAAACCTAATTTATCCAATGCTTTTTCTTTATCTTCAGAAAGAATTCGAGAAAAATAGTTTATATCCGCAAAGTTAGTAATTGTCGAAATTTTTTCCCGTTTAACCCCTTTTCTCAATAAGTCTTCTTTCATGCCTGGCGAGAGCACGATGATTTTGTCGGCTGCAGCGTAAATCATGCTTTCCAACGCAAATAAAATCTTCTTAAGCCATTTGTTTTTTATGATCCCCATCTCGATAGGTATATCTGGCCATACATCCCTCACTTCAAAAACAAATTTGCAGCGTTTCACCTTTGCAAGCAGCATCCCTATCAATCCGATTGTCAAAGGAGTGGAAGATGCAAAAACGACATCCACTTCCTTTTCCTTCAGCCCAATAAAAAAACTCTTGTACATATAATGAATAAAGGAAAGTATTCTTTTTCCGTATCCAAAATCTTGTTTATATTTGGTTTTGGTTGTTTTAATCTTTATTCCCGCACAAGGATCTGTTTCATTTCCGGTAATAATGGTGACTTTATTATTTTTGGAAACCAAGTATTTGGCAATTTCATAAGATCGAGTACTTCCTTTATTGGTATTGAAATATTGATGCAAATATAGAATTTTCACTTATTCACTTCCTCTATAGCTGGATTCCGTTACACTCACCCTCAGATAACAAATGTACCACTTATAACAACTAAGCCTCGTTCCTTTTTTAGCATGAAGCATTTCAATTTTGATCCTCTTAACTAAGGAAACGAAAATGAAGCGGTGGGAAGGATTATGTTGTTCCGATGCAGAATTTGTTTAATGGTATATACATCTGAAGGAGGAAATATGAATACAGAAAAAGAAAAGATGGTGAATGGAGAGCCATATTTGTCTGCGGATCCGGAATTAATCAGAGACAGGGAACATGCCAGAAAATTAACCCGGCTATTCAATCAGACAACCGAAAGCGATGGGATTGAACGAACGGGACTGCTGAATAAGCTTTTTGGTTCAATCGGGAAAAATATTTACATTGAACCCACTTTCCGTTGTGACTATGGATATAACATTACGGTCGGGGAAAATTTTTATGCTAATTTCGATTGTGTCATTTTGGATGTTTGTGAAGTGAAAATCGGCCGCGCCTGCATGTTGGCTCCTGGAGTCCATATCTATACAGCCACACATCCACTTGATCCGTTCGAACGTAGTTCAGGAGTGGAATACGGAAAACCGGTTACGATAGGAGATCATGTTTGGATTGGCGGGAGGGCGGTAATCAACCCAGGCATTACAATAGGAAATCATTCCGTCGTCGCTTCCGGGGCCGTTGTAACAAAAGATGTTCCTGATGGCGTCGTTGTAGGTGGTAATCCAGCGAAGATCATCAAGTACATTGAGGTAAATAAATAGCGGAGCCCTCTATTTACGAGGGGCTCCGCCTTTTTTTGTTAAATTTTACTCAACGCTTCCGGGATCGCCGTGTTCCCAGAGACCAAATCAAAAGAACGCTTATAGGTATTTTCTTCGGTCAATGCAGCAACAATCGTCCTAGCAACATCTTCCCGTGAAATCGAACCACGTTCCACCGCTTCAGCTGCGATCACTTTTCCCGTTGCCGGTTCGTTCACAAGTCCGCCCGGCCGAATGATCGTATAGAGCAGATCGCTTTGCAGCAAGGCTCGATCGGCATAATGCTTGGCAACATAATACGGTTTGATGGCTTCATTCCAGTTATCCCGATTATTCGCCTGAAAAGCACTTACCATGATGAATCGCTTGATGCCCAAATTTTCTGCCGCCTCGATCGTTTTAACGGCACCATCCAGATCGATCAGCAGCGTTTGATCTGCCCCAGTGCTTCCACCGGATCCAGCTGTAAAGACGATAACATCACAGCCTTTCGCCGCATCCGCAATCTCTTCCACTGATCCCGTCAAACTGACTACAACCGATTCAATCCCTTTTTTCTCAAAGTGCCTTCTTTGTTCTTCCTTACGGATCATTGCCCGTACACTGTGCTCCTGACTGTCATTCAATAAGTCCACCAAGTGTTTACCGATCTGCCCATTTGCCCCAACTACGAATACTTTCATTAAAGTCAGCTCCCATAATGGTTAGTGTGGTTTCCGTACAAATTATTTCATGGACGAAGCTCATT
Source organism: Peribacillus muralis (assembly GCF_001439925.1). Taxonomy (GTDB): domain Bacteria; phylum Bacillota; class Bacilli; order Bacillales; family DSM-1321; genus Peribacillus; species Peribacillus muralis. Next base: position 26,301 of record NZ_LMBV01000011.1, on the reverse strand, counting down.
ATCAAACAATCAGCCCGTTACACAATGGAAAAAGTTTGGCAATCCAACTTATCTACCTTATAATAATGACAATAAAACATCGGGGAGGTGTAAAGATTGGCAATACGTACATTAATGCCACCTTCTGCAACGTCTCATGCAAAGCCTAGTATTGGAGGCGATACTTTGCATGGGGTTAAATCATAGCTAGACTAAATCGCCACACCTGTCATTTCCAATATTTAGCTTTGCACCTTATTTCATTCTTAAAAAAGAATAAGGGGCTGGCAGAAATGAAATATGTAAAAGCAACGGCCGTTTTGCCTGAAAGGCTAATCGTTGAAATCCAAAAGTACGTACAAGGAGAGACCCTATATATTCCCAAACCTGAAAAGACCCATCGTAAATGGGGAACTCGCTCGGGATCAAGGGAGCAGCTTGATAATCGAAATGCGACCATACGATCTGCATTCAAAAGCGGTCGTACGATCCATGCATTGGCTGAAGAACATTTTCTCTCCGTGGAGACGATAAAGAAAATCGTTTATTCCAAATAAGATCACAAAGCTGGCACTGATGATGAAATCAGTGCTTTTCCTATGGCAAGAATATTTCTTAGCCGTTTTTTCCCTTTTCATGAGAATGCGATTTCGGGTAAAGTAAGAGAAACGGTATAACCAGTAACAGGAGAGTGAAGACAATGGAACCTTTTATCAGAAGCGAGCAATATAACTTCATTAAATTACAAACACAGATTCTCATAAATGGGCACGCGACTGCCAACGATAGAGACGTAATCAACACCCTGAAAACAATCGCCAAAGAAAGGGTATTAAGTTTATTCAGCGAGTTGAACGCAGAGCAAAAACAACTGCTGGATCCGGTGGATACCATTAAAGATCCCGCACAAGCCGAGAACTTTCTCCTTCAGATAAAGCCATATGTCATCTCCTTTAAAGAAATAACCGAAAAAACGATAAAAAAACTATTCCCGAAAGCAAAGAAGCTAAAAGCCCCTTTGCTGGAAAACATCGATTTAAGGGAGATTTCATACTTGGGCTGGGACGATGGCGGTTCCGGAAAGAAATTCATCATCGCACCCCATCACGACAAATTCACCGGGCTGCACGGCACGATTAAACCAGCCAACAAAAAAGGAATCTGTGCCATCTGCAGCCGCTTTGAGGAAATAGGCATGTTCATGTCCGAAACAAAAGGAACGGCCCAAGGAACTTTCATAAAAAAAGGAAACTACATTTGCCTCGATAGCATGAAATGCAACCAAAACATCACCACCCTAGATAAAATGAACGATCTCATCGCGCGGCTGAAATAAAACGAAAAAAGCAATCCCTCATGGAAGGATTGCTTTTTTCTCTTATTTGGGCTTTACTCGCGAGTTTGGAGCGTTTATTCGTGAATTTGAACACTTTACTCGTGAGTTTCGCGCTTTTATTCGTGAGTTTGAGCATTTTAC
>NZ_LMBV01000011.1:24739-24825 GCF_001439925.1 Peribacillus muralis | reverse complement strand
TCGTGAATTCCGATTTCGGCTTGAAAATGAAGCTTTTTCGCGCGAGTTTCTGCTATTTTCATAGCTAATTTTACGGGTCATACTCA
>NZ_LMBV01000011.1:24553-24705 GCF_001439925.1 Peribacillus muralis | reverse complement strand
GTGAATTCCGCGCTTTTATTCGTGAGTTTGAGCACTTTATTCGTGAATTCCGATTTCGGCTTGAAAATGGCCCTTTTTCGCGCGAGTTTCTGCTATTTTCATAGCTAATTTTACGGGTCATACTCATATTGGTGTTTTACTTGCGAGTTTGA
>NZ_LMBV01000011.1:24318-24421 GCF_001439925.1 Peribacillus muralis | reverse complement strand
ATTCGGTGCTTTACTCGTGAGTTTGGGGCGTTTATTCGTGAATTTGAACACTTTATTCGTGAGTTTCGCACTTTTATTCGTGAGTTTGAGCATTTTATTCGTG
>NZ_LMBV01000011.1:23889-24254 GCF_001439925.1 Peribacillus muralis | reverse complement strand
TGAAAATGGACTTTTTTCACGCGAGTTTCTGCTATTTTCATAGCTAATTTTACGGATCATACTCATATTGGTGTTTTACTTGCGAGTTTGGGGCGTTTATTCGTGAATTTGAACACTTTACTCGTGAGTTTCGCGCTTTTATTTGTGAATTTGAACACTTTATTCGTGAGTTTGGGGCGTTTATTCGTGAATTTGAACACTTTATCCGTGAGTTTTGCGCTTTTATTCGTGAGTTTGAGTACTTTATTCGTGAGTTTGAGCACTTTATTCGTGAATTCCGATTTCAGCCCAAAATTGGAGCTTCTCCGCGCGAGCTTCTGCTATTTTTATAGCTAGTTTTACGTATATTCGGTGTTTTACTCGCT
>NZ_LMBV01000011.1:23785-23882 GCF_001439925.1 Peribacillus muralis | reverse complement strand
AGTTTCGCGCTTTTATTCGTGAGTTTGAGCACTTTATTCGTGAGTTCCGATTTCGGCTTGAAAATGGACCTTTTTCGCGCGAGTTTCTGCTATTTTT
>NZ_LMBV01000011.1:10936-23747 GCF_001439925.1 Peribacillus muralis | reverse complement strand
ATTCGGTGCTTTACTCGTGAGTTTGGGGCGTTTATTCGTGAATTTGAACACTTTATTCGTGAGTTTCGCGCTTTTATTCGTGAGTTTGAGCACTTTATTCGTGAGTTTCGCGCTTTTATTTGTGAATTTGAACACTTTATTCGTGAGTTTGAACACTTTATTCGTGAGTTTGAGCACTTTATTCGTGAATTCCGATTTCGGCTTGAAAATGGACCTTTTTCACGCGAGTTTCTGCTATTTTTATAGCTAAATTTACTATTCAAACTCATATTTAGTGCTTTACTCGCGAGTTTGGGGCGTTTATTCGTGAATTGCCAACAAGCAAAAGAAGCGCCATAAGTTATGGCGCTTCTTTTAACAGTTAGGGCAGGACGGATGCGCCCATCAGGTAGCGGTCGACTTCACGTGCTGCTTCACGACCTTCATTGATGGCCCAGACGATGAGGCTTTGTCCTCTTCTTGCGTCTCCGGCAGCGAATACGCCTTCGACATTCGTTTTGTAATTGCCGTAGACGGCATCGATTTTTTGATTGGCCGTTTCTACGCCGAATTGGGTCAATAGCGGCATTTCCGTGCCTTCGAATCCGATTGCGATGAATACGAATTGTGCCGGCCATACTTTTTCCGTGCCCGGGATTTCTCTGAAAATGTAGATTCCATCTTCGCCTTTGATTTTTTCCATGGAGATGGTATGCAGTTCTTTTACGTTGCCATGTTCATCGGCTACGATTTTTTTTGTTTGAATCGAATATTGGCGCGGATCGGAACCGAATTTCGCTTCGGCTTCTTCGTACGCGTATTCAAGTGAAAAAACATTCGGATAAGCTGGCCACATATTATCGGATGTACGTGCAGTCGGCAGGATTGGATATTTCCCGAATTGCACGACGCTCTTACATTCCTGGCGAAGTGCAGTCGCGACACAGTCCGCTCCTGTATCGCCGCCACCGATGACGATGACGTCCTTACCCTTTGTATCTAAAAACTGGCCGTCTTCAAAATTGGAGTCGAGCAAGCTTTTGGTCGACGTCGTCAAGTAATCCATTGCCAGGTGAATGCCTGTTGCCGCGCGGCCTTCGATTTCCAGGTCACGTTGTTTTTGGGCTCCTGTGCAGAGGATGACTGCATCATATTGCTCTTGAAGTTGTTCGGCTGAAATATCTTTGCCTACTTCCGTATTCGTGACGAAATCGATGCCTTCTTGTGTCAATAAAGTAATTCGGCGGGCAACGACATCTTTTTCCAGTTTCATATTCGGGATGCCATATGTCAAAAGTCCGCCTGCACGGTCAGCGCGCTCATAAACCGTGACAGAGTGACCGGCTTGATTCAGCTGGTCGGCACTCGCCAATCCTGCTGGGCCTGAGCCGATGATGGCAATTTTCTTGCCGGTCCTGTTTTCGGGGATGCGAGGCGTGATCCAGCCATTTTCAAACCCTTTATCGATGATCGTCCGTTCAATGTTTTTGATGGAAACCGCAGGATCGCTGATCGCCACCGTACAAGATCCTTCACACGGGGCCGGGCAGACGCGCCCGGTGAATTCAGGGAAATTATTCGTTTTCGATAAACGGTCCAGTGCTTCTTTCCATCTGCCGCGGTACACAAGGTCATTCCACTCCGGGATCAGATTGTGGATCGGACAACCCGTCGTCACTCGGTTCAATTCCATGCCCATATGGCAGAACGGGGTGGCGCAGTCCATACACCGCGCTCCCTGTGTGCTTAATTTTTCATCAGAGAAAGGAGCTGTATATTCTCTCCAATCGCTTAAACGAGTGAGAGGATTCCGGTCTTTTGGCTTTTCTCGCGGATAATCCATAAATCCTGTTGCTTTTCCCATCTTTCTCTCCCCTTTCTTACAGCATCACTGCTTGTTTCGTGATTTTTTTTTCTTGAACGGCATTGGCTTGAAAGGCGCTCATGGCCGCTTCTTCATCCGTTAATCCTGCTTGCTTCTGCTCTTCGATGCTTCTCATCATCCGTTTGTAATCCTTCGGAATGACCTTCACGAATTTCTTTGCAAAATCATCCCAGTTCTCCAATACGTAAGAAGCTTTACTACTCTCCGTATAGTGAAGGTGACTGTGAATCATCTCTTTAACCTCGCTTGCATCATCGCCAAGCGTCTCGAATTCTATCATTTCAGCATTGCATAATGCCTTGAATTGTTCTGCATCATCAGCAAGTACGTACGCGATGCCGCCTGACATGCCCGCCGCAAAGTTTTTGCCCACGTCTCCGAGAATGACCACGCGTCCGCCTGTCATATACTCACAGCCATGATCTCCAATTCCTTCAACGACGACATTGACTCCGCTGTTCCGTACTGCAAATCGTTCTCCGGCACGGCCATTAATATACGCCTCGCCGCTTGTTGCACCGTATAAGGCGATATTTCCGGCAATAACATTGTCCCCAGCCTCAATCTGATTGCCAGCAGGTGCCGTGACAACGATCTTTCCGCCAGATAAGCCTTTCCCAACATAATCATTGACGTCACCTGTCAAATACAGCGACATCCCTTTTGGAATGAATGCACCGAAGCTCTGGCCCGCCGATCCCGTAAATCGGAGTGTAATCGTATCTTCAGGCAAGCCGGATTCTCCGTAACGCTTGGATACTTCACTGCCGACAATCGTACCGACCACACGGTTCACGTTTGTAATCGGGAAGCTGACATCCACCGGGGTTTGATCATGTAAAGCAGGCTCTACAACCGGTAAAATCTCACGGATATCCAAGGATTCTTCAATTTTATGGTTTTGCGGAAGCTGATACGTACGTATCCCCTCCGGTTGGAAAAGAAGTGTCGTCAAGTCCAGATGCTTCGCTTTCCAATGGTTTTGTGCCCGCTCGCTCACTTGTAAAACATCGGTGCGGCCGACCATATCTTCCAGTGTTCTAAAACCAAGCTCTGCCATCGTTTCCCGCACTTCCTCAGCAATGAAGCGCATGAAATTGACGACATGATCCGGATCTCCAGTGAACTTGCTGCGAAGCTCAGGGTTTTGGGTAGCTACCCCGACTGGACAAGTGTCCAGATGGCACGCACGCATCATCACACAGCCAAGGACCACAAGCGGCGCTGTAGCAAAACCGAATTCTTCCGCCCCAAGGATCGCTGCCATGACCACATCGCGCCCCGTCATTAGCTTTCCATCCGTTTCAAGGACCACCCGACTGCGCAGGCCGTTCAACATCAAGGTTTGGTGCGCTTCGGCAAGGCCCAGCTCCCAAGGAAGACCCGTATGTTTGATACTCGTTTTTGGTGATGCACCCGTTCCGCCATCATAGCCACTGATGACGATGACATCCGCGGCCCCTTTGGCCACACCGGCTGCAATCGTGCCTACGCCTGCTTTTGAGACAAGCTTGACGCTGATCCTGGCATCACGATTGGCGTTTTTCAAATCATGAATCAGCTGCGCCAGGTCTTCAATCGAATAAATATCATGATGCGGAGGCGGTGAAATCAAGCCTACTCCCGGTGTGGAACCCCGCACCTCTGCAACCCACGGATATACTTTGTTTCCTGGCAGCTGGCCGCCTTCACCCGGCTTTGCTCCTTGTGCCATCTTGATTTGGAGCTCATCGGCATTAATAAGGTAATGACTTTTCACACCGAAACGTCCGGATGCAATCTGTTTAATCCCGCTGCGGCGGTTATCACCGTTTTCATCTAAATGGTAGCGGCTTGGATGTTCCCCGCCTTCACCGCTATTGCTTTTTCCGCCCAAACGGTTCATCGCAATCGCTAATGTTTCATGTGCTTCCTGACTTAAGGAACCGAATGACATCGCGCCCGTTTTAAAACGGGTGACAATCGATTCAACGGATTCGACTTCATCGATGGATATGCTTTGGCGCTTTTGATCGAACGAGAATAAATTACGTAAAAACCCGAGTCTTTCTTCATTCGCCAAGTTTGAGTATTGTTTAAATAATTGATAATCGCCTTTGCGGCAGGCCCATTGCAGCGTATGGATCGTCTTCGGATTGAAGGCATGATGTTCACCCGTTTTTCGCCATTGGAAATCACTTCCGCTTTCCAAAGTTTGGTCATAGGAGGCTGCAGCTGCTTTTCTGTGCAGAATCAACGCTTCATTTGCGATCGTCTCCAAATCGATCCCGCTAAGCTGCGAGGCCGTCCCGCTGAAATAGCGTTCGATCACTTCAGCACCGATTCCGACCGCTTCGAAAATTTGTGCGCCGCGATAGCTTTGAATCGTGGAAATCCCCATTTTCGACATTACTTTTACGATGCCTTCCGTTACGGAGCGAACATATTTCCTTACCGTTTCCTCGTAGCTGACGGCTAAGCTGCCTTCCAATATCGCCTGCTTATACGTTTCATAAGCAAGATACGGGTAAATCGCATCCACGCCATATCCGATCAGTGCTGCAAAATGATGCACTTCCCTTGTTTCCCCCGATTCAACAATGATGCTCACTTTCGTACGGTTCCCATGACGGATCAGTTCTTGATGAAGGGCACTCGCAGCCAACAGCGAAGGAATCGCAGCACTTTCTTTGCTCATATCTTTGTCAGATAAGATCAAAAGGCTCACACCTTCAGCGATCGCTTGCTCCGCTTCACGGCAGATGCGGTCAAGTTCGCTCTCTAAATCTTCAGAAAATAAAGTGTGAATGACCTTGCTTTTGAATTCCGGAAAAGTATTCTCTTTTAGCTGCTGCATTTGTCCTGGCGTCAAAACAGGTGAATTCAATTGAATGCGGCGGCTGTTCGTTTTATCCGGTTTCAGCAAATTCCCTTCCGCCCCAAGGAATGTCATCGTGGACGTGACGATTTGTTCACGAAGCAAATCGATCGGCGGGTTGGTTACCTGGGCAAAGGATTGCTTGAAATAGTTGAAAAGCGATTGCGGGCGATCGGATAAGACCGCTAGCGGAATGTCATTCCCCATGCTTCCAAGTGGATCTTTGCCTTCATTGATGACCGGCAATAAATATTTTTGGACATCTTCATACGTGTATCCGAACGCTTTTTGCCTAAATAATAAATCACTCAACGGCTCCCCTTCGAGCACTGGTTCTTCGTCACTAAATTGAACAAGCTGTTCGTCCAGCCATTGCTGATATGGATTTTCCTGGGCCATTTCCGACTTGATCTCTTCATCGGAAACAATTCGGCCTTCCTCTAAATCTATTAACAGCATTCTGCCTGGGCTTAAACGATCTTTATATAGTACATTTTCAGGCTCTACATCGATCACGCCGACTTCAGAGGAGAAAATGATATAATCATCTTTTGTCACATAATATCGTGCCGGCCTTAAACCATTTCGATCAAGGATGGCCCCGATTTGTTTGCCGTTCGTGAAGGATATGGCGGTTGGTCCGTCCCAAGGCTCCATGAGCATGCTATGATATTCGTAAAATGCCTTCTTCTCCTTCGTCATATGCGGATTTTCCGTCCACGGCTCAGGGATGAGCATCATCGCTGCATGTGCCGGTTTGCGTCCTGCAAGCACGAAGAATTCGAGTGCATTATCAAGAATGGAGGAATCACTTCCGTCAATATCCAAAATAGGTAAGACCTTTTGCAGATCATCTCCGAATGCTTCTGAAACAAACTGCTGCTCACGTGCTTTCATCCAATTCACATTACCTCTAAGCGTATTGATTTCACCATTATGGATCAGATAGCGGTTTGGATGCGCCCGTTCCCAACTCGGGAAGGTATTCGTACTGAAGCGGGAATGCACTAAAGCAAAAGCCGAAACAAAATCTTCCTGTTGAAGGTCAAGATAAAAAGCATCCACCTGCTCTGGCGTCAACAAGCCTTTGTATACGATCGTAGCACTTGAAAGACTGGCAAAATAAAAACGATTTCCGCGTTCACGAGCCCAGTTTTCCGCTTGTTTTCTTATAATGAATAATTTCCGCTCGAATGCTAAATCATCTGACAATTCTTCGCTTGCCCCGATGAATACTTGACGGATCGTCGGACATGTCTCCTTGCCGACCTCCCCGATCTTCCCTGCATCTACAGGAACCGTTCTCCAGCCCAATACCGTTTGGCCTTCTTGCTCGATAAATGCATTCAAACGAGCTTCGATTTCATTCCGTTCCACATCATCGTTTGAGAAAAATAGCATACCTACACCATAGCGCCCTTTTGCCGGCAAATTCATTTCCGGGCATGCCAGCCTAAAAAATCCATCAGGAATCTGCACCATTAATCCTGCGCCATCTCCTGTCAGGGGATCGCTTCCTTGTCCGCCGCGATGATCTAATTGGCACAGCATCTTCAGTCCTTGTTTGACGATGTCATGTGTAGCAAGCCCTTTTAAATGAGCGTATAAACCGATCCCACATGCATCATGTTCAAATTCAGGATGGTAGAGCCCTTGTGCTTTTGGTATTTGGTTGTATGTCATAATAATCGCCCCCATCGTATTCTTACACCGTTATGTCACTTACATTTTATTCTAGGTTTTCAAATCGATATAAACAATATATAATTCTAGTAGAATCTATCTCAATTTGAGATGAATGCAAAGGAGATGGATAAATGGAACTACGGCAATTACGTTATTTTGTGGAAGTCGCGGAGAGAGAACATGTCTCTGAAGCCGCGGAGCACCTACATATCGCCCAATCAGCAATCAGCCGGCAAATTTCCCGACTGGAAGAAGAACTTGGTGTCTCTTTATTTGAAAAGGTCGGTCGAAATATTCAGTTAACGGCAATCGGAAAAATATTCTTGATTCATGCAAAAACGGCGATACAGGCGATAGAGTATGCTAAATATCAAATTGAAGAATTTTTGGATCCTGAACACGGAACGATTAAAATCGGATTTCCATCAAGCCTCTCCACCCATTTGCTGCCTACAGTCATTTCCGCCTTTAAAGATGAGCAGCCAAATATCGCGTTCCACTTAAGACAAGGATCATATTCCGCATTAAAGGAAGCTGTCAAAAATCGCGAAATCGGATTAGCCTTTCTTGGTCCAATCCCGACGAATGATCCCGATATCGAGGGCCATATCTTATTCACCGAAAATATATCTGCATTACTGCCAATCACTCACCGACTCGCTGACCGGAAAAGCCTGCGTTTAAGTGATTTAAGAAATGACCCATTCGTCTTATATCCCAAAGGATACATTCTTCACAGCATCGCGATCGAGGCATGCAAGGCCGCGGGTTTCACACCGAACATTGCCTCGGAAGGAGAAGACATGGATTCCATTAAAGGCCTTGTATCAGCCGGAATCGGGGTCAGTCTGCTTCCAGACAGCACCTTTTATGAAGTCATCCCAAGACTCACCGTCAAAATTCCCATCGATACACCGGAGGTCAAACGGACTGTCGGCATCATCACGCCAAAAAACAGGGAATTGGCTCCCTCCGAGAAGGTTTTTTACCAATTCACCAAAAAGTTCTTCTCTGTTCTCGAGCAATATCAATGAATTTTTCCGCACTTTGTCCCAAATAGTTCGTAAAAAAAATGTCGTCTGAGGTTTGCGATAACGTGAAGGATTCCAAAACAAAAGCAGCCATCGCTCGTACGGCTGCTTTGTTCCATATTGTCATCACGCTTACTACTTCCCCAAAAAAACTATTGAAGTAATAGCTTTCTGGGTGTAATCTTTTAAAGTGAAATATTTATAGAAAGAAGATTAACCAATGAAAAAAATCATCCTTCTCTTTGCAACCATATCCATTGCCTGCTCTCTTGGACATCAACTAAAAGGCGGATATATTGACCATCGTAAATTTCATCCTAGAAACGGCATAAGACTTCATAATAAAATAGGTAAGACTATCCTTTAAGGAGATGTTAAAACCTAGTTGCTCCTTGAGGGTGAACCAATCCGTTGTTTGACTGCTGAGCTTATCTATTATCATCAATGTCTCAAATCGTCCTGAGTTGTGAAGGCAGGCGGGATACCGATTCGATTATTCAATAAATTATTTGATGTTCCTGCTTGGAAATGAACCTCACTTCCAACACTGGCAAATGTGTGATCATTTTCAATCAAGGTGTTGGTCAAGGTCAATGGCAAAGCTGTATAGTCATTATTAACATTCCCATTATTATGGGAACCGCGTATGCCGATGCCAGCTGGGATAAAGTTATGTGCGGATTTATCGACATGGTAAATGTTGTTTCTTTGCAGTTTCGTGGACTTGTTGGAACTGAGAAACACAATTCCATTGTTGAAGCTGTTTTCTATCGTATTGTCTTCAATGACCGCATGTTTTGTCACGTGGATGCTGATACCTCCATGTGATTCATCGGCTGCTTCGACATTGCTTACGTAATTACCCTTAATCACAACCGATTCCAGAAATCCCGTCTCCATTTTAGTCAGGTCCGTAAATTGTGATCCGGTAACGGCGATGCCTCGTTCAGTAATCGTGTCATTTTTTTCTATATCATAAACATCATAATCATCCTGGGTGCCCACTCTTTGCTTATTAATCCGATTTCCTGAAATCGTAATGTCTCGAGGCGGGTAAGCGGACATCTTGCCGGCAGCATACTCCATTCCTCCAACGACGATCGGGAAACGTGTATTTAAAATGACATTGTTCGTGAAGGATACGTTTTGTCCCGAGTGTGAGTCTATTCCCTCCCATGTCGGATTATTGGCGACCACGTTCTGATCGACCGCAATGGTGTTGCTTGGCGGGAACTTTGCTTGTGCATGAACATCTGTGTGATTGATTTTCCGGTGGCTAAAAGCCATGCCATAGCTTTGCTGAGAGCTGCCCACGGTTGCTCCCGGCCAAAGGTCACTCACGGTCGTATGCTTTACGGTCACATTATTCGCTGAGACGCCGCCAATGCCGGCATAGCCTATATCCGTGATATTCATGCTTTTTTTATAAATGGTATCGGACCCTTTGATGGTCACACCGTCCACAAACTCCAAATAAATGCCATACCCTTCATAGCCGCTAATTTGAACATCTTCAATCGAGATATTTTTCAGCCTTTTCGCGTCAGCATCGTTATGGGTTGTCGGGTATGTACCAACTAATTCATCCGTTGATTTCGTTTGATCGATAGCGGTAACCTGGATGCCTCTATGTCTTGATGCATAATACTTCCTTGGTTCTCCTGTTACGGTATCTTCTGTTTTTCTTTTCCCATCCAGCTTAAGGTTTTTAATGCTAGCCTGACTTTCCAGTATTTTAATAGTAACCGGGTCACTTCTTGATTCGGTACAGATTGTCGTGACCGACTTGCCGTTATCCATGGTTCCTTCCAATGTAACTCCATATCTCATCAAAATAAAAGCACTCGCCGTGAAATTCCCTTTCGATAGAAGAACGGTCCCTCGGTTTCCGGTTGCGGTATCCCTCGGAAATTCTGAAACGCTACGAATGGCATTATTAACAGCAACTCTTACAGATGACGTTGCAGAGTTTGGTGCTAACGTATATGTTTCCATAAGGGTATTATTCTTGTCGAATAATTGGATGGTCGTTCCTGTTGTTGGTTCGCAAACCGGATTGGCTGCCGATATCATGGAATGGAGAGAAAAGAAAACACCCGCAAACAGAATGGACATGGCCACACTTCTAAACATTTTCATCTGAAATCCCCTCATGCTAGTTATTTAGCCAAAGATGGCTTTTGAGTATAGTTTTGCGATGTCAATAGTCTCAATGGAATGGCAAAACAACAGCGCTACCACTGTAAGTAACGTTGCCATTGCTTTTTCTTGCATATAAGTTCTCTCCTCTTGTTTTTTTCCGTTACCAGCTATATTACAAGAAAAAAAGCGACGTGAAGTTTCTTTTTTAAAACGCGAAAGACCAAATCTGACATCATGGGCAAAAGGCCGAATCAAAAAAACGCCAATCAGAATTGATGCTGTGGTAACCCACGCTTCAAGTGAGGAAATCAAGAGGAATTAGGTGGAGCCCCTTTTCAGTTCGAGCACGATTGGCTTTTTCACTTTTTCGTCGGTTTCCCATTGAATCGTCTGCAAGCTTTCGGTTTGCGTTTCATCTTTTATATCGACAAACACTCGGATTTTATCGGTTGTTTTTGATAGTAGATAATTCCCCGCTGGGATTTCTGTACCGACCACATAATGACCAGGATCTTTCATGATGATTTTTTCATTTTTTTTCACGACTTTTTCAAATTCAGAAGACTTGAATTCAATCTTCCCTTTAATCGAGAAATTTTCATTAATATATGATGGTTTTGCATGCAGTACAGCATTTTTGTGCATTTTATTGCCAAAAAACTCAGCTTCACTATCGAGGGATTTAATATCGTAATAACCCTGATCGATATCTTTCCCGACAATGATGTTTTGTGATTCCAACACCTTATAGGAAGCTGTGTTATTTTCCGTATTTCTATTATCGACACTAATCGCTGAAGAAACAAAGAACACTTTATAAATAAGAAATCCGCCTACTAATAATAGTAAAGTTACAGTCATCTCCCTTGAAATGATGAAAGAACAAGCAGTATTTGAGGCGCAACAAAGATTAAAAGGAGAATTCATTGAAATTCATTTCTCGGGGAAAATGGATGACTCGCTTAAACGTAAAGCAAAACATCTACAAATCGATGAAAGCCGGGACTATATGGTGGTTAATATCAATATCAAAGGAAGCGGTCATGATGAAAAAAAACGTCATCTGGCAGAGATTGCTAATAAAGTATGCAGGGAAGAGAACAAAAATGGATTGATTGTAACTAAACACAATCAGATTATCATGCTCTTTTCGTTTGATTCAAAATCTACACTCTCTTATAGCAACGCTAAAGTTGAGAGTGTGATAAACCTTTTCCTGGCCGAATTAACATTTAAGAAATGGGATATTTCTGTCTCTTTTGGGATCGGACGTTTAAAATCCGGATTAGCAAATGCTTATAAATCAGCGCAGGAAGCTTCTAAATGCCTTCAGTTCATTCAGGGACATAACTTAAGAACAAATGTATTGAAGTACTCTGTCCTTGGTATTCATCGTCTCCTATTGCAAAGCTCGGAAGAAGAATTGAAAGATTTTATTCAAGAGACACTTGGACCATTAATTAAATATGATCGTACAAAAAAAGGGGATTTATTGCATACCCTCATCAAATATTTAGAAAATAACCAAAAAGGTACTGATACAGCAAAAATACTTCATTTACATATTAATACCTTAAATTATCGCTTGAGGAGAATCGAAGAGATTTTGTCCATGCATCTATCTGATACTGAAAAGTTTTTAAACCTCCAATTAACCATAAAAATGTATCATTATATGAAATTTCAATAGTAATGCCTCTAACCATTAACTGGATAGAGGCATCCTTAAATTTTTTAGATATCATAATAGTAACGAATCTTATGGCTTTTAATATAGGATGATCTATGCCTGATGCTCGCTAGCTTCAAGACACTTTTACCATTCTCTATTCTCAAGTTTCATTATCGTCCATTACAGAAATCCAACGTCGTAAGTTACTTATATAGTATATCGTCCCTCAATGAAGCCACCTTAGTTAAAGCAACATCAATATCAGTTTCCTTCACGCCAAAATGTGCTAGAGAATCGTGAAGATGTTGTACAATAGCGTCAAAATGCGCCGGTTGTAAATCTAATCCTTCATGCGCTTTTTCCATTGATTTTCCAGAATACTGATTTGGACCGCCTAATGCAAAGCTTATAAATTTCGATTGATGACGTTTTTGCTTTTCCATATCCGTTTCCTTAAAGAAATGATTAATCGTATCATCCTTAAGTACCAACTCAGAATAAAAATAGTCAACTACGCTGGCTATCGCTTCTGCTCCGCCAACTTTTTCGTAAAGAGTTCCATCCATATATATACACTCCTATAGTGAATTTATAATAGTATTATCTTTCCAATAACTATTTTTATACTTTAGAAATGGCTCTTCCCATAAATATTTTTAAAACGAGCAGTTTGCGCATACTTTGTTGCTATTCACCAAGTAATGCGGTGCGTTGATTTCCCCTCCAATGCTCACCTTTACAGAGGGCGGGCAATGGATCCTCCTCGGCGAGAATGCCTGTGGGTACCTGTCCCGCTACTCCGCTCCAATCACCCTTAAATAGTTCCGTCATAAAAACAACTGTCCTTACGCAAAGACCCTTCTATATTTAGTTTAATATCTTCATCAGTAGCAGTAGCAATGTTCTTGATTTTTGCTAATATTTTCAGATTTATATAAGCGACATATTGGTGCAGTAGCGCAGTGTTTTCAATAATGACACTAATATTAGCAGGAAAGTAAATATCTTTATGAAGGATTATTTCGTACATGGCAATTTCTCCTGAGCTTGGCATGATTAATCCTGTAATCACTCTAAGGACCATCGTTTTACCGAAGCCATTCCTTCCATACAAACCATAAATTTTCCCGCTGTTAAACTCATAATTGATATCATGCAAGAGTGTCTTCTTCTTCATCTTCATGGTCGGCAAAGTACGCTCATTGCAAAAATCACGACTCATCCTTGGTTTTTCCCCACAATAAAAAGGCCGTTTAACAGATAAGTTAAACGGCCCTTCACCTTTTACTATTTAGCTTTCTTAACCGTTACTTTTGTTGCTTTTCCTGTATTGCCTNNNNGAGCCGGCTTTTTTCTTGCTGATTTTGATGGAGTAGTTCCCCTTACTATCAGCGGTTGCCGTTCCGATGCTTTTGTTGTTGTGCTTCACGGTAAGTCTTGATCCCACTTCCGCTTTACCGGTTACTTTTGTTGCTTTGTCGTTTACTTCATTCACTTT
The DNA here is from genome assembly GCF_001439925.1 of Peribacillus muralis. Lineage (GTDB taxonomy): Bacteria > Bacillota > Bacilli > Bacillales > DSM-1321 > Peribacillus > Peribacillus muralis. Next base: position 10,997 of record NZ_LMBV01000011.1, on the reverse strand, counting down.
CGGTGCGGATGGTGCCGTTTTATCTTTAACCGTTGCTTTTGTTGCTTTTCCTATATTGCCC
>NZ_LMBV01000011.1:286-10931 GCF_001439925.1 Peribacillus muralis | reverse complement strand
GAGCCGGCTTTTTTCTTGCTGATTTTGATGGAGTAGTTCCCCTTACTATCAGCGGTTGCCGTTCCGATGTTTTTATTGTTTTGCTTCAAGGTAACGGTTGAACTCACTTCCGCTTTACCGGTTACTTTGATTGCGCTGTCGCTTACTTCATTCACTTTCGGTGCATCAGGGGCGGTTTTATCGAGAACCGTCACGGTAGTTGCCTTGCTTTCCCGTTTTGCTAAGTCGGTAGCTGTGACGGACAGTTTAGAGCCAGCACTTTGTTTGCTGATTTTCACGTTGAAATTCCCTTTGCTGTCCGTGTTTGCTGAGCCGATCACTTTTTTCGCACTGTTTTTGACCGTGACTTTCACCTCGGCTTGCGATTGACCCGTTACATACACGTCTTTGTCACTGACAGGCTTAACAGTTGGATTTTTAGGGGTTGCCCCTTTATTCACGAATACTTTGATTGTAGATACTGCTAGCTTGGCAGAATCAGAGATATTCACAGTAAGCATCTGCTCCGCTTTTTGGACCGGAATTTTGATTGTGAACGTTCCGTTGGCTGAAGCTGTTGTTTTACCTAGTGATTTACTTCCGCTTTTCACTTCGATTGCCGAACCTTTTTTAGCCGATCCAGTCAGTGTTGTTTTGTTATCGAATACAGGATTGACTATCGCTTGTAGATCCACTGCACTTAGTGCACTGTACGCATTCAATCTTCCATATCCTGATACTAAATCTTTGCCGACAGGCAGTTCTTCTTCTGGTAAGATGATTTCCCCGTCTTCATCTACATATTCCTCAGTAGGGTATGCATTATCTTCTTCATCAAATTTCACATATTCCGATGTATCATGAAGGATTTTCCTTACATCATTGATTTTCAACCCAGGGTTTGCGGATAGTAACAGAGCTGTAGCTGCCGCAACATGGGGAGCTGCCATGGATGTACCATCCATATACGTAACATTTCCATTAGGCACAAGACTTGGAATGGCTGTCCCAGGAGCGACCATGTCCAACTCGAATCCATAATTGGAATAATCGGATACTAAATCAAGGGCATTGGTTGCACCGACGGAAATCGCATATTTGGAGGATGCAGGATAAGATAAAGCTTCCACCCCATCATTGCCGCTTGCCACGATAACCATTACATTCTTGGCAGCCGCGTCCTTCAAAGCATATTCAATCGTCCTGCTGTATTCTCCGCCCAAGCTAAGGTTGATCACCTTGGCACCCTTATCGACGGCATATTTTATGCCTAGGGCAATTTTTTCATTGTCTCCATATCCCGAAGAATCGAGGACCTTAACAGGCATGATTTTTGCTAATGGATTGATTCCTTGCATGGAATATCCATTATTTGCTTTGGCAGCGATGATTCCGGATACATGTGTTCCATGGCCATTGTCATCGACTGCATTTCCTTTTTTATCGATGAAGTTTTTACCTAAGTCCATGCGAACGCGATCTTGTAAATCGGCTAGTGAATCATCGACACCCGTGTCAATAACCGCTACTAACGTTTCCTTTAAATTACGTTTTGTAATCAAGTTCTGCAGTTTTTCGTTATCGATGTCCGCGCCAGTGATGCCTTCTTCTCCACCAGCATTATTCAACGACCATTGATACGGTGACTGAATGTCGGCTGAAAGAGCTTTATACGTTTTGACCGGTTCGATAAATTCCACTTCTGGATATTTTTCGATGGTTGATAGAGCAGCAGAGGCCTTCGTGTGGGCTTCGTTCTCTAACTCAACGACGTACATATCATCATACATTGGCTCTTGCTTCTCGGGAGTCGATAATGTTCCATATCCTTTTACCTTGGATTGGACGGAGCTTAATGACTTCCCAGGTTTTAGTTTAACGATGTATTTGTTTTTTGTGTTTTTTGAAGCTGGCAGCTCGATTCCTGCTTTGCTTGCGATATTGACGATTTTCTCACCTGCAAGATTATCAAGATCGATTTTCTTTGCCAGGCTGTCCATATCCTTTTTCAATCCAGCCGGTGCGGCATCCGCAGCCATAGTGAACAATTCTTTAATAGCTTTTTGCTGATCTTTGTCAATGTCTTCGGTGGTGCTTGCTCCGTTTTCATTAATGTCGTCAAACAGCGGCTTAATCTCGACTAAATATTTATACGCGGCATCCCTCGCTTTTTTATTGCTAGCCAGATGATAGGCAAGGAATGGCGAAGCTTTATAGTATAAAGAAGAAAGGCTGCGTCCCTCAGAGGACGTCGTGAGAACTTCATCTCTAAACACACGGAGTGATTTCAACAATGCTTCACCCGTTTTTTTGTCGTACGCACTCACTTCGACCGGACATTCTTCAAGTCCCATCTCCTCTTCCCCGGCGGATGGCGGCAAGGTTACCGAATGGGCATTGATGGAATATCCCGCTTCATTTTTGGCATCCGGGATTGGGTTTCCTTCATCATCCGTTTCGCCTAAATATTCAACTTTCACATAATACGTTCCTTCCCAGGCATAAGGGAAATCAATTACCGCTTTTTCATCCGGATAAGAAGAAAACCAATAGTTGCTCTCATCCTTTTCGGCTTTTTCCTTACTTGGATAGACGGAAATATTCAAAATTTTATCCGAATCGACCTCAAACTCGACATGGGAGAATTTTTGGACTTCTTCTGCTGTCGGGGTGATTTGGTACCAATGAACATCAGGTTTTTCAAACTTTCCGTCCAACGTGTCTCCATTTTTTATCGTTTTTACATTTTCAATCGATGTAGTTGAAGCATGTGAATTTTGTGGAATCATCAAACTGAAAATCAGGGCAAAAATAAGTACAAACACTGTCATTCTACTAGCATTGTTAAGTTTCACGTTTTTACCTCCAATATTTGGTTAAAAAAAAATATAGTACTATACTAAACTATCACACTGCAAAATTTTATCAACCAATTTTTTCCCTTTTCTATGGAAAATGCTGATATATGTGAGCGCCGAACGGAAAAATGATTCCCACGTACCAAGTTAGCGACATAATTGGAATCTTATGGACAACTCCTGATGATTTTATCTGAAACCGGCTAACACAAACATTACTTAAGTCCTGTTTTGTCCGTAAAAAAACTGCCCCTGCATGAACTCATGCGGAGCAGTTTTCACTCGAGTTATTTTAATTTGCGACGATATTGACTAATTTGCCTGGTACGGCAATGACTTTACGAATCGTTTTCCCATCGATTTGTTCTTTGATGGAATCATCACCCATCGCGATCTCTTCCAGTTTTTCTTTCGTGGTGTCAGTCGGCACCATCAGCTTCGTTTTGACTTTCCCGTTGATTTGGATGACGATTTCGACCTCGTTATCCACCAACTTCGCTTCATCGAACGCCGGCCATGTTCCGTAAGTGATGCCTTCGGAATGACCTAGTTTAGACCAAAGCTCTTCGGCGATATGCGGTGCAACCGGTGCAAGCAATTTAATGAAGCCTTCAATATACACTCTAGGAAGCGCATCGGCTTTATAAGCATCATTGATGAATACCATCAATTGTGAAATTGCCGTATTGAATTTCAATTCTTCATAGTTCTCGGTCACTTTTTTAACCGTTTGATGATAGATTTTCTCAAGCTTGCCGGTGTCATCCGTTTCAGTCATCTTATCGGTCAACGTTCCATTATCGTTAACTAATAAACGCCAAATACGATCAAGGAATCGGCGCGAACCGTCCAATCCGTTCGTGGACCAAGCAATCGATGCATCCAATGGACCCATGAACATTTCGTACATGCGAAGTGTATCGGCACCATGGCTTTCCACGATATCATCCGGGTTCACGACATTTCCTTTGGATTTACTCATTTTTTCATTATTCTCGCCAAGGATCATTCCTTGGTTGAATAGGTTTTGGAATGGCTCCTTCGTTGGCACGACACCGATATCGTACAGGAATTTATGCCAGAAACGAGCGTAAAGCAAGTGAAGCACCGCATGCTCGGCACCGCCAATATATATGTCGACCGGCATCCATTCTTTCAATTTCTCCGGATCTGCAAGTGCTTCCTTATTGTCCGGATCGATATAACGAAGGAAGTACCAGCTGCTACCTGCCCATTGCGGCATCGTGTTTGTCTCACGGCGGCCTTTCCGTCCGTTTTCATCGGTTACGTTCACCCATTCAGTAATGTTCGCAAGTGGAGATTCACCAGTACCTGATGGCTTGATGTCTGTCGTTTTCGGTAAAATCAAAGGAAGTTCCTCTTCCTTCACTGCAGACATCGTGCCGTCTTCCCAATGGATGATCGGAATCGGTTCACCCCAGTAGCGCTGACGGCTGAATAACCAGTCGCGAAGGCGGTAGGTTATTTTCTTCGTACCGATTTGTTTTTCCTCAAGCCATTTGATCATGGTTGAAATGCCTTCTTCTTTATTCAATCCATCAAGAAATTCTGAATTCATATGAAGGCCATCGCCCGTATATGCTTCACTTGTCACATCTCCGCCAGCGACGACTTCCTTGATCGGCAACTCGAACTTGACGGCAAATTCATAATCACGTTCATCATGGGCAGGAACGGCCATGATTGCACCTGTCCCGTAGCTGATCAACACGTAATCGGCAATCCAGATCGGCATTTTTTCGCCGTTTACCGGATTAATCGCATAAGCACCCGTGAACACGCCTGATTTATCTTTTGCCAAGTCCGTTCTTTCCAAGTCGCTTTTATGCTTCACTTCATCTAAATAAGCTTCAACTGCCGCCCTTTGATCAGCTGTCGTAATTTTTTCGACAAACTGATGTTCTGGAGCCAATACGGCATATGTTGCCCCGAATAACGTATCAGGACGGGTCGTGAACACCGTGAACGTATCATCAAAGCCGTCAATATTGAATGTAACCTCCGCTCCCTCGGAACGGCCGATCCAGTTACGCTGCATATCCTTGATGTTTTCCGGCCAATCCACATCATCCAAATCGTCGATCAAGCGGTCTGCATAAGCTGTGATCTTAAGCATCCATTGCTTCATCGGACGACGCTCGACCGGATGGCCTCCGCGCTCACTTTTCCCATCGATGACTTCTTCGTTCGCCAACACCGTGCCAAGTGCCGGGCACCAGTTAACGGCCACTTCATCAATATAAGCCAAACCTTTTTCATATAACTTCAAGAATATCCATTGCGTCCATTTGTAATAATCAGGATCTGTCGTATTGATTTCGCGATCCCAGTCATAAGAAAAACCAAGCGCCTTGATTTGGCGGCGGAACGTGTTGATGTTATGCTCCGTGAATTCAGCCGGGTCATTTCCCGTATCGATCGCATATTGCTCTGCCGGAAGTCCAAAAGCGTCCCAACCGATTGGATGTAAAACATTATACCCTTGCGCCCGTTTCATCCGTGCCAAAATATCGCTTGCCGTGTAACCTTCTGGGTGCCCTACATGAAGGCCGGCCCCTGATGGGTATGGAAACATATCAAGTGCGTAGAATTTGCGTTTGCCGCTTTCTTCACCCGTCTTGAATGTCTTGTTGCCTTCCCAATACTTTTGCCATTTCGTTTCTATGCTTCTATGGTCGAAACTCATTTGATTTCCTCCTAATTTACGTATAAAAAACAATAAAAAACCCCTCATCCCAAAATAGGGACGAGAGGATTATGTATATCTTCCCGCGGTACCACCCACATTGGCGATAATTACAATCCGCCCAGCTTCAAACATCCGTAACGTGGATTAAAACGACAGGCATTACTTTACACCTTCACACCTGTAACTCCAAGGCGAGTTCACGAACACCCCAGGTTGACTTGCACCATCCGTCAACTCTCTATACTGGAATAAAATCGCTACTGTTCCTCATCATAGTCTTTATGAGAATATTTGATTATATTACATTCTAGTCAATTTCACCGACAATTGCAATAGCCGTTCATAAACATTATCGACAGGTTTTTCATTATATATGCGAATTCAAGAAAAATCGTGCAAAAAAGAGAGCTATGCATGCATAGCTCCCTTGCTTCCCTTTAATGTCGCAGTAAAGTCATTTCATTCCTCAATTCGTTCAACTGCTGCTTCATCCGCGAAAGCATTTCCCGTTGCTGGTCATTCGAACTGGCATACAATCGTTCCATATCCGTCAAAGCCTCTTCTATATACCTTTGCGAATTTTGAAATTGTTCATCATCATAATGCTCTTGCCGTGAGGCCTCATTATATTCAAACTCTGCAAAATGGAGAGCCCCTTCACATTGCTCTAAAAAATGATCGACGGATTGTCTGGTTGCCATTTCAAACCCTCTCCTTCGCGTATCATTTGGATGATTTCTAATCATCTTGATTAGTTTGAGCAAATAACGAGAGGATTATCATCATTTTTTTGGATCATCACTTTTCCCAAAACTTCTCACCTTGATGGGATATGAAACGCTCGATCCAATCAGCAAAGCTCATATGCAGTTTCTTGCTTTCTTCAAAGTCATCGATATGTCCTTTTACCATGATATAATCCTTATCTCCCTTGGATACGGCTTCCCCGTTGATGACGATATTGTCTTGATATATGCAGGCCACCTTAAAGCATCCCTCATATGGCACTTCATATGTGTAATTAATGATATCCTCCAGGCTATATAAATCATTTTCCCCACCTGATTCTCGTTCGAACAGACGGCATCCATTGGTGATTTTTAAAAACTCCTTATAATCCTCGGGCAGCAGCAATCCGGTTTTCTTCTCAAAGGAATGTATGTCCTCATCTGAAGCAGGTGAATTGAAGGTACAAGTGGCTTGGTATATAAATCCATCTTCCTTTGCTTCGAATACCTGGTTTTTTTCGGCTAATCGCTTTTTCATGTGATTAATCGCTTCTTCAACTTGACCGGTCATGTCCATCAGCTCCCGATTGGATATAGTCTTACACTAAATGTCGAATTAGCAGCCAGAAATTCAGCCCTCAAGTATACATTATACGCTTATTTTTCAAAAAAAGACCTAGCTGCAAGAATGTTGTATAATATATGGTGCGCTTTATTAATACCAAGGAGGTTGCTGATTTGAATCAAGCAAACCCGTTTATATATGCAACGGATAACAAACGATATCATACATGGAATTACCACTTAAGGAATCACTTTGGACATAAGGTGTTTAAGGTTGCACTCGATGGCGGTTTCGATTGCCCGAATCGCGACGGCACCGTCGCACATGGTGGCTGTACCTTCTGCAGTGCTTCAGGCTCGGGTGACTTTGCCGGCAGCCGCGTTGAGCCGCTCGACGTCCAGTTCAAAAAAATCAGCGAAAAAATGCACCATAAATGGAAAGACGGCAAATACATGGCCTATTTCCAAGCGTTCACGAATACGCATGCACCCGTGGCAGAGCTTCGCGAGAAATATGAAAGTGTCTTGACGCAGAAAGGTGTGGTCGGGCTCTCGATCGCGACACGCCCGGATTGCCTGCCGGATGATGTAGTCGAGTATTTGGCAGAATTGAACGAACGCACTTACCTTTGGGTCGAGCTTGGTCTTCAGACGGTTCATGAACGGACCGCGACGATGATTAACCGTGCCCATGACTTCGATTGCTACAAAGAAGGCGTAGATAAACTGCGGAAACATGGCATCCGCGTATGCACCCATATCATCAACGGCCTTCCTCAGGAGGATTACGGCATGATGATGGAAACGGCCCGGGAAGTCGCCAAACTCGATGTGCAGGGCATAAAGATCCATTTACTTCATCTATTAAAAGGGACACCGATGGTCAAGCAATATGAAAAAGGCCTGCTCGAGTTTCTTGACCGTGACGATTATGTCAGCCTCGTTTGTGACCAGCTGGAAATAATCCCTCCGGAAATGATCGTTCATCGCATAACAGGTGACGGTCCGATCGACTTGATGATCGGTCCGATGTGGAGCGTCAACAAATGGGATGTCCTGAATGCCATCGATGCCGAATTGAAACGCCGTAACAGCTGGCAAGGGAAAAATCATCACAGGGAGGAACAAACGGATGAAGCTTGACCGCATCTTGCCTTTCGCAAGGATTTTGCTTGAAAAAACCGTGCAATCCGGAGATATCGCCGTTGATGGCACGATGGGCAACGGCTTCGATACAGCCTTTCTTGCCGGACTTACCGGTGAAACCGGACATGTCTATAGCTTTGACATCCAAAAAGAAGCCATCCAAAACACAAAGACCAAACTGGAAACCGAGGGTCTATATAATCGATGCACCCTCATCCATGATGGACATGAACAGCTGAATAAATATATCGGCAAAGAACATATTGGCAAGATTACAGGTGCCATATTCAACCTCGGTTACCTCCCGGGCAGCGATAAATCAATCATCACCAAAGCCGATACGACCATATCCGCCCTTGATCAACTGTTCGACATGCTGGCGCCGGAAGGCATCATCATTCTCGTCATCTACCATGGTCATCCAGGCGGATCACAGGAACGCGATGCACTGATCGATTATGTGCAGCACTTTCCTCAACAAAAAGCTCACATCCTGAAATACGGCTTCATCAACCAAGCCAATAATCCCCCATTCATCATCGCGATTGAAAAGAGATGAAACAACACCGTCCATTAAGAACGGTACTGTTCCAACATCGAAAATCAATACTGAAGAATTTTGATTATGGAAGTTATTTGCGGGGGTCGGACGGATTTTTGCAGTTTAGGTCGAATTATTTGGTCAGAGGACGAATTATTTGCGGTTTAGGTCGAATTATTTGGTTCGAGGACGATTTACTTGCGGTTTAGGTCGAATTATTGAAGCTTCAGGTCGAATTTTTCGCATAGAGGTTGATTGATTGGCGTTAGAGGACAATTTATACGGACGTAGGACGGATTTTGCACGTTGAAAGGAATGTAGGACGAATTAAGGGCATATTCAAAGCAGGTGGCCCTTTTTTGCCATTCACAGATTATGAGTTGCTTGAATATAGCTGCCGATCATTCATTTCGGCAGCTTTTTCATGTATCCAGCATAGCATTATATCCCGTTCAAACGACATACCCTAATATTTTCAGACGATTCTCAACAAAGCTCAGCGCATATTGGAATACATCATCACGTTCAGGCTCGTTGAAGATTTCATGATAAAGCTTTGGCCATTCCTTATATTGCTTTTCACTGGCCAAGTTATAGTTAAACCACTCGCGAACCGCTTTTTTATTGACGATCTTGTCGTCTCCGCCCTGCATGACCAAAAGCGGCACATCTTGAAATTCAGGAATCTCTTCAAAAGCATCCTTCATTGCCTGTGCAAGTTCACGATACCAGCGAACGGAAACCTTTGTGATGTATAGTGTATCATTTCTATCGCATTCACGGACCTCTGAGCTTCTTGTTGCCATTTCAGGAGTTAATCCCGAGTCGACCCTGAACTGGGGCATCACGAGATTCAAGCCATGTGAGATGCTTGCCAGGAACTTCGGAGGCTTTGTTACGAGTCCTAAACAAGGTGAAGATAAAATCACGCCTGCGATATCCCATTCCTCTTCTTGAAGAAGGCGAATCGAAATCAGCCCCCCCATGCTATGCCCAAGCAAAAAGACCGGGAGCGAGTATTCGTAGGCATCCTCTATCCAGCTTTTCACTTCGTCTAAATATTCATCAAAGGAGTCGATATGTCCTCGGTAGGCACGAGTGGTCATCCCCTGCCCAGGAAGGTCGCCCATGACGACATGATATCCGGCTGACAGCCACATTTGTGTTACCCACTTATAACGGCCATGATGCTCCATTGCCCCATGAATGATGACTATGACGCCTTTTGCGTCCCCTTCTGTCTCCCATTTCCACATTCGAATTCCCCCTTTCACTTTTAACATATTGTTTAGATCCATAATTGTTAAAATAATATAGATAAATTATAACCATATTCTCATTTTCCAACAAAAAAGAAAACTAACATGTTGTACATTCGTATTATAAATAGCCAAGTGTAATTGCATACGGTATATTAAAATAATACATAAAAACACTCACTTCGGAAAGGAAATGATTGAAAATGATTATTTATCCGTTTAAAGATAAGAAGCCGGAAATATCCAAAAGTGCTTATATTGCGGAAAATGCTGTCGTGACAGGCGACGTGAAAATTGGTGACGAATCGTCAATCTGGTTCAATTCCGTCATCCGCGGCGATGTGGCCCCAACCATCATCGGAAAAAAAGTCAGTATCCAAGATAACAGCGTCCTGCACCAAAGCCCAAATAATCCATTGATCATTGAGGATGAAGTAACCATTGGCCACCAGGTCATTTTACATAGCTGTAAAATCCGCAAAGGAGCCTTGATCGGCATGGGATCGATCGTACTTGACGCAGCCGAAATCGGCGAAGGAGCATTTATCGGAGCCGGCAGTCTCGTTCCCCAGGGCAAAGTCATCCCGCCAAATATGTTGGCCTTCGGACGCCCAGCTAAAGTGATTCGGGAAATCAACGCCGAAGATCGTCAGGACATGGAACGAATTGTACGTGAATACGCCGAAAAAGGACAATACTATAAATCGGCGGAACGAATACAGTAACTCACAAGCAATTGACTGAAAGATACGAGTATTTTACTTGAATTCACATTATTTAAGAGCTCTTATTAACTGCGACTTTTTCACATCGGACCCGAATTCGCGAGTAAACTTCTTGAATTCACGAATAAACGTACA
>NZ_LMBV01000011.1:0-143 GCF_001439925.1 Peribacillus muralis | reverse complement strand
ATATTAACTGCGACTTTTTCACACCATGACCCGAATTCGCGAGTAAACCTCTTGAATTCACGAATAAACATCCGAATTTCACGAATAAAACGCCCATTTTCACGAATAAACTGCCCAAACTCCCGAATAAAGCGCATTATTTC